>JAWKLX010000025.1:0-119686 GCA_041392505.1 Saprospiraceae bacterium
GCCGAATAGTGTTAAGATCACTTCGCATCACCCTACTCGGCCCGGGGGATTTCAAGGGGAAACAGGCGCTTTGCGCCTGTTTCCCCTTGAAATCCTCCGGGCCGAGCAGGGTGATGCGAAGTGATCTGAACATCATTCGGCCCGAAATTAATGAAGCTCCATTAATCGAAGCCTGAGTTAATTAGTTAGAGGCGATTACCGCTCGGTAATCGCCTCTAATTTTGCACTTTCCAACGGCCACACATACATTTCATTTCGCTGGTAATTGATCGAAACTTTGTACTGTTTTAAAAATTCAAATCCCAACAAACCATCCAAACTGGTCGGCACCGTCCGGTTCAATTCACTCATCTCGCTGACTACGCATTTCATAGAAGACCAGATCGTATTTTCAATTTTCAGCTGCCGCAAATAACCTTGCTCCGACAACGTAACTTCCCCGTTAAAGCCCGCTGTTGCCTCTACCCCATTGGCTTCAAAATGATCGTTCAGTTTTTTGGTTGCCCGTGTTTGCAGCAGGTTGATGGAAGCCCCGCTATCAATCCCCATTTTCAATTTTTGCCCTCCCAATTGGACGGTCAGATACGGAAGCGGGCCGTTGGGTTTTAGGGAAATGGTGTCCGAGGCATCGGTGTGTAAGGGTTCGGGGCTTTTCCGTTTTCCTCGTTTGCCAAGCTCAAACAAAGTGATGTTCCTACTCTGGTAATCAAACACGACTTCATAGTTTTTCAAAATATCGTACCCGATGTAGCCCATGATGTCCGCCCCTAATAATTGCTCCAGTGCGGAAAGGGAAGTCACGACCGCAGAGCACGTTATTGGTTTGTTATCCTGCCATTGAAATTTCACTGTTCTCGTTTTAAACGCAATACTTAACCCGGCAAAATCAGCTGCCCGCTGTCCCGTGTTGATTTGACCAACGAAATATTTGTCATGCAAAATCATCGCCTCGGCACCTGTATCGATGATAAAATTCCCTTTTTTCCCATCAACAATGGCTTTGACCACCACCAGTTTTTTGACCAAATGGAAGGGGATCGTCAGCACTTCTGCAGCTTCTTTTTGGAAATTAAAATTGATTTCTAAGCAGTGAGCTTGAACAGTGAGAACAGAAAATGCGCATAGGAAAACCCATTTGAGTAAAGCCATGATCCTAATTATTTGATTAAAAAGGTGAATAGAAAATTAGGGGAGTTAAGAGATTTTTTGACGCTGATTTTGATGATCCTTTTGATAGATTTATGCCGCCGGCGGCGGCTGATTGTCATAAAAAATCATAAAAACCAGCGTTATCAGCGTCGAAAAACAAGCGTCAAAATTTCTATTAACACTCCTTTTAGAAAATCATCAAGGATGATGGATCAAATATGTGGGCAGAGGCGCTCCCAAGGCTTTCACTAAAGATTCAAATGTTTGAACTTCTGGTAAAAAAGATTTGAACTATTGATTCATTGGCAAAAAATGGACACGGATACAATTCTGACTATCAATCACTTACGTGTCTCACTGGGCGAAATGCCAAATTCTTCTGAAAAGGAGCGGGAGAAATAGGAAAGGTCTTTAAACCCAACTTCGTAGGCGACTTCCGAAACATTGAGGTCGGTGTTTTGCAAAAGGTCTTTTGCTTTTTGGAGCTTCACATTGCGGATGTAAACGGCCGGGGACTGGCCAGTAAGGTCTTTGATTTTGCGGTAAACCTGCGCCCGGCTGATTCCCATTTTCTTGCAAAGTTGGGGCAGGCCAAAATCTACATCGCCCATGTAGGCAGCAATGACCTCATTCAATTTTTGGAGAAATGCATCTTCTGCTTCGGCTGTTGGCTCGGCCACTTCGCCGGATGGTTGGGCAGGAATTGGCTGATCGGTTGGCGCTGATTTTCTCCAGAAAAAATAATACCCAAGCCCACTGCAAATCAGCAGTAAGACGTACCACCAATAATGATTGGCAGCAGTTGGTGGACTGGCGGCGGGGTTTTCCAATTGGGGCAAAGGGAGTGGCGCAAGCACTTTTTTTCCAAAATCAGGATGCTCGAACAATGGCCGCAGCCGCCAAGCACCATCAAAAAAATAATACCAGAGCGACCAGCCTTTTTGGCGGGCTTCCATCAGCAGGGAAATGGCTGTATCATAGTTGCCCAGCCACGTTTCGATGGTTGCCTTTATCATTTCAGTATTGCCGTAATCGTATTTCCCTTCTTGTTTTTCCAATGTTTGCATGATCTGCCGGGCGGCGGCTTCCTCTTTCATTTGGGCATAATAAATCCCTTTGATGGTCAAAATTTCTGGCAACAAATCATCCTGACCAAAGCCCTGTTCAATGAAAGGGGTGGCTTTTTCTGGCTCCCCCAAAGCCAGGTGGAGGATGCATTGAATTTCCTGCAAAGAATGCCCTCCCGGAGTAGGTCGGAGGTCTTTGTTTTCCTGTTCCAAAAATCGCAAATAAGCATGCGCTTCGCTTTTTGCCTTCTCATCATCGCCACTATCCAACAGTCCCAAAATCGCAAATCCACGTAGATAATGAGCGGGGAAGGACAAGGACGGCCGATTAGAATACCTTTCAATTGCCTGATCCAATTCAGGGTAGGCTTTCAATTGCGCCAACCCCATAATTTTCCTAAAGAGGATATGGTTTTCGTGGTTTTCAAAAGGCAGGCTCACCCACATTTTCAATGCCTCGTCGTGTTGGCCCGTTAAGGCAAGTGCTTCTGTTTTTCTGAGGTACAACATTCTGGCCAGTGCGTCTTCCCGGTAATCAAGGGAAGAAAAATCAACTTCCTGTAACAATTCAAGCACGCGTTCCGGTTGGTAATAATACCCCAGCAACAAACCCGCTTTTTGTTTGAGCACAAAATTTTTACCCCAGTAGGCTTCCATAAATGGGGAGTTCCAGTGCTTCCACTGGAGATCGTGGTTTTTGGTGATTCGAGCTTGCAGACCAGCCAAAAATTCCAATTCCATCCGGTTCAATTGTTCTTTCTTATTTTGGAACGCGGTGATCATGGAATCGGCCTTGGCGTTTATCCTGTTGTTGAGGAGCTTGTGGATGTATCCGAAGGTTGCATAATGAAAATTGGAGTCCAGTTCAGCCGCTTTCTTCATCAATGCCATCGCCTTGTCTGGATTGTCGTACCATATTTTCCCGCCTTCCAAATAGGCCTGATAGGCTTCATACACAGGCGGATTCCGCTCATAACCTGCCCGGTCTTTGGTGACCCAGTAGCCCAGTATCCTTTGTTTCAATAATTCAATGGAGGTCATCGAATCATCCACTTTACCTTCCAAGATTGGGAAGGAGAAAACAATTTCCCCGGTTTTCAAATCTTTCACATTACTGGAAAAAAGCAGCGCACTGTCCACTTCATAATAGGAGCCTTCGATGAGGTAGTGCACCGCTGATTTTTCGGAAATGGAATTGTCCAACGAGATTTGTTGGCGATTGACTGATTTGAGGATGTCGTTTACTTCCCCCACGGACAGGATTTTCCCTTCCCCGGTTTCGTGCAGACCGGAAGTGATCCAATCCGCCGCCATTTCCCCTACCACCTCCATTTCTGGCTTCCCCGTGTTATTTTTAAATGGCACAACCGCTACATAGGTTTCTTTAATGCCAGCTGGCAACCCACTGTCTTCCGTACTTCCTTGGGCACACGACAACAAATAGCCAACGACCGCCCCAACCAGCAACAATGCCAGTATTGGAACAGCTATTTTAAGCTTTGCTAAATGGCTGTGCTTGCGAATAGGTAGGTCTGTTTTAAAGATGGACATAAGGGTAAAGACCAATGATTTGGGCAAAAGTTGAATGCACGATCAAGGAAGACTTATTTAGTCTTGGTTTTTCCATTTTTGTAAAAATGGCTGACAAAGATTGATGCAATAAGGACAGCGAGAATGGTATTCCCGGTTACAGGTTTTGAAAAAAAGAGCTTCTAAATAGTTGAAACATCACCCAGCCGGCACCCACGCGATGATGCGCAAAGGCCCGCCGCTTCCACCTTTTATTTTCATGGGCAGGGCCATGAGATAGCTGCCTGTTGTGGGCAATTCACTAAGGTTGGCCACATTTTCAAAAGCCGGTATGTTGTTTTTGAAAAAGGTTTGATGCGTCTCAAACAGTTTGGATTGCCCATAATCAATGCTGGGGGTGTCCAATCCAAAAGCTTTTATTTTGCGGTTGTTGACCAACCATGCCGCTGCATTGGGGTGGAGCGCGGGGAAATGCAACTTGGCGACGGCTTCGGCACCAATCTCATCGGTGCCCATGTACTGCTTTTTGTCCGGCCAATATTTTCCGTAACCAGTGCGAAGGAGCAAAATAGCGTTGTCGGGGATTGTTCCGTGCGCTTGCTCCCATGCTTGTAAATCCTCCACAGATGCTTGATAGTCAGGGTTGGGAAGCGCCTTTTCGGAAACGTCCAAGACCACCACTTCACCAACTAATTTTTCAATGGGGATTTCTTCCACCGCCCAGGCACCACGAGCAAAATGAACCGGAGCATCCAAGTGAGTGCCGCCATGCTCCGCAGCACAAAACTGGAAGGCCGAGTAATAATACCCATTTTCCGTCTCCCCTTCCGATACTGTATCCAAAGAGAATTTTTCGGCCGTGGGCCAATAAATGGTGTTCTCGTCAAAGGTATGGGTGAGGTCGATCCATTTCCCACTGTTAAAGGGGTTGATCGTTGTCGTTTCAGTAACTGGCTGTTGGCAAGCAGCGAACGTCAGGCAAAACAGAAGAAAATAAAGTTGCTTCATAATGGCTTAAAATTAATTTGTAAAAAGTATCAATACAGCTCAGTAAATCTCCGTGACTTCTCCGTGCCTCTCTGTGGAAAAACAAAACTATACCACTGAGAGACACAGAGGAGGCACGAAGTTTCTCAGAGATACGAGCACATTAAAAATCAATCGGCGGCACCTCCCCCACCAATTCTATCATTTTCTCAAACCGGGGGTCGGGGATCATCGGGGCAAACAAGGGGTCGCCTTGAAAGGCGTCATTCCAAATGTAAAAATTATCCCTTGCTCACCGCAAAAACCTCCACCTTTTTTGCCTTGTTCCGCAAACGGAACTCACCAATGTTCTCAAATTGAAAACGGGAACCCAATTCCGATTTTGTTTTTTCAATGATTAAAACTTGGCCTGGTTCGGCCTTGGATTGTAGGCGTTGGGCAGTGTTCACCACGTCGCCCATGACGGTAAAATCGAAGCGGCGCAGGGTGGCTGAGCCGATGTTGCCGGAAATCACCTCGCCGCTGTTGATGCCAACGGTGAACCGTGGGGCGAATGTTTGGCCATCCGATAGGGTATCTTCAATGGATAGCAGGCGCTCATTGATGGCCAAAGCCGCTTGGATAGCCCGCTCCAGGTGGTTATCATTTCTAAAAACGGCCATAATGGCATCGCCGATAAACTTGTCCACATAACCATCGGCAGCGATGATCTCTTCGACCATCACATCGAAGTACTTGTTGAGCAGACGGATGACAAGGTCGGGCGGCTCTTGTTCCGATAAGGCAGTGAAGCCGCAGAGGTCAATAAAGGCAATGGTCGCCTCGATGCTCTCGGTAGCCGATAAGGAGGTCTCCGCACCTTGTTTACTCATGAACCGCAGCACGCTGTTGTCCACATACATCTTCAAAATGTTGTTTTCCCGCACTGACTGCATGGTATGCCTGACCTGTTCCACTTCCTTTATGGTCTTCGCCAACGTGCGGTCAAAGTCCTCAAAATCAAAAGGTTTACAGATAAAATCAAAAGCCCCCCGGTTCATCGCCGTACGGATATTCTCCATGTCGCTATAAGCCGAAATGATGACCGTTTTGACCAGCGGGTTCAATTCCCCGATCCTGCCTAACAGGGTGAGTCCGTCCATGCGGGGCATATTGATGTCGCTGAAAACAGCATCGGTGTTGGGGTGCTGTTCCAACAGATCAAGAGCCTGAAGGCCATCCTTGGCATAAAGGAATTCATACTGTTCGTTGCGGACCTGTCGGCGGAAGCGTTGGCGGATGAGGGTTTCCACATCGTCCTCATCGTCCACGATGATGAATTTGTATTCGGCGTTCATTTTTTGACGGTAGACGGTGGACGGTACACGGCGGACGGTGGATGGTTGACGGCTTTCCTAATGCCGCTTTCCGTCCACCGTCCGCCGTCTACCATCCGCCGTCGGTTTATGCGTAGCTGCTTATTTTATCTTTCAACATATTGAAATCCAGCGGCTTTTGGAGAAAATCGTTGGCACCGAAACGTTCGGCTTGGGCCTTGTTCTCCGCATCGCCGTAGGCCGTTATCATCATGATAAAGGGCGGTGCATCGGGATCGCTTTCCCGAATTTGGCGGAGCAGTTCCAAACCGCTCATGCCCGGCATGTTGATGTCGGAGAGGATGAGGATGACTTCGGATGGGTGCTCCTTATAAAAGGCCAGCGCTTCTTCCCCAGAAAAACAAAAAGTAAAAGAGAAAACCCCTTGCCTGATTTCCCGACGGAAACGCTGCTGGAAAAGGGTCTGAATGTCCTGTTCGTCGTCTACTACTAAGATTTTCATTTTCATTGTAGTTTGCTTTTTATTGGTATTTGGATGATGAAGGTTGTGCCTTTCCCGTTTTCGGTTTCTACCGATAGGTTGCCACCGTGGCCTTTTGTCAAGATTTCGTAAGATAAGGACAATCCCAGACCCGTCCCTTGCCCCGTCGGTTTGGTGGTGAAAAATGGCTGGAAGATTTTGGCCTTCACGTCATCGGGGATGCCGGTGCCGTTGTCTTTGATTTTGAAAACGACGTGATCGTTTTCTTTTTTTGATGAAACGGAAACGGTGGGTTCGTAGGGGCGACCCTTGCGGTCGCCCTGTTCCCGTTCGCCCGTCGGTTGGGCGACCGCAAGGGTCGCCCCTACCTGCACGGCATAAAACGCATTGTTGATGATGTTCAAAAACACACGTCCGATGTCCTGCGGTACTACCTCCACCTTGCCGATAGTGGGGTCAAAATCTGTAACCATTTTCGCATTGAAAGTGGAATCCTTGGCCCGTAGGCCGTGGTAGCTGAGGCGCAAATATTCATCGGCGAGGGCGTTGAGGTCAGTGGGTTCTTTGGTGCCCGTGCTGGTGCGGGCGTGTTGCAACATCCCGGTCACGATGCTGGAAGCCCGCTTGCCGTGGTGGTTGATCTTTTGTTGGTTGGAAGCAAGGTCGTCCAGCAGTTCATTTTCCAGTACCTCGTCCCGTTCATCTTTTTTCTTTTGTCTTTCCTCTTGAATCTCCTTAATCAAGTCCACACTCAACTCCGAAAAGTTGTTGACAAAATTTAAAGGGTTCTGGATTTCGTGAGCAATGCCGGCGGTGAGCTCACCCAGCGAGGCGAGTTTTTCAGATTGAATTAGTTGGGTCTGGGTATTTTTTAATTCCTGTAAGGTTTGCTCAATTTCTTTTTTTTGCTCTTGCAACAAGTTATTGGCTTTCTGTTTTTGCCTGTTGTTCCTGATCTGGATGAAGGCAAAAATCAATGCAGCTACCACAATACCGATCAGCCCAAATATTTTCATCCTGTTTTCAAATTGCTGTTGGGCTTCTTTTTTTTGCTGCTCCAATTGCTGTCGGCGCAGCGTCTCATTGAAAGAGAGCGTTTGAAATTGCCGTATTTTATCGGTAGTGTAAAGGCTGTCTTTTAGTGCGATGGAAAGTTGTAAATAATGATAGGCACTGTCCGGTTTGCCAGTTTGCTTGTACAAATCTGCAATCAGCGGGCTTAATTCAGCAATATAAGTATCCGTGTTCTCGCCCCAACTCTGCACGGCTATCCGGTTGTTTTGAAAAAAATTCATTGCTTCCAATGCAGGTTTCAAAGCCAGTTCAAATTCCTTTTTGGATCGGTAAACTTTTGCAATACCTTCCATACTCTGGGCAACGGCAATGCCCATATAGTCCGGGGCATTCATAATCGTTTTTTCATACTGGTTCAATGCAGTCTCCAGCTCTCCCTTCGCCTGATAAATGTTGCCTAACAAAAGGTTGGCATAAGTTATTTGGACAGGGTGGCCAGTTGTATTCGCTATGTTTTGCCATTTGACCGCATATATTAAGGCAGAGTCTAATTTTCCCAAATTGTAATAAGATTCCGAAATTCTCCCTAATACCCGCCCGGTCAGATGGTTCTTTTGGGGATTTTCATTGTCGATTGATGGAAGGATATTTTCCGCACGTTTAATATAAAGGAGCGAGCTTTCGTAGTCCTTCATGGCGTCATATTCGTCTGTCAGAATGACCAGAGCGTATGTAATGGCGGATTTATCCTGTATTCGTTCGGCCAGACTGACATTTTCCAATCTGATCTCCAATGCCTTGGGATAGTTGCCCAGCGAATGCATCAAGGAGGCAACCATGTTTTTTAAATTGAACAATTGTTTTAGAGAAGCGGGAGAATTAGAGAAACCGGCATCCGTTGAATTTTGTAGGACGTCAATGGCTTTACGTGTAAAATGAAATGCGGAGTCAACATTGTACAATTCCACTTCGAGGGTGTACATCCTGGCGATGTCTGCCAAAATGCTGATGGCAAGTGAATCGCTGGATTGTTGGGCAAACGCCACTTTTTTGTCCTTGAATATTTCATCCCGCCAGCCCTGCACACTGTCCATGAGAATGGTATCCTGCGAAACATAAACTTCCCGGTCAGGGACTTCCCGGTTGTTGTAGTGTTTTTCTACCTTCAACCAATTGCCCCGGTGGAACTTATACTTTATCGGACCTTCTTCCAGGTTAAGGGTTATGGTTTTTTGGTTCCCTTCGAGGGGTTTCATCAGATAATCCTTATTGTCGAGCGAGTCCCAGTTATTGAATGTCCCGACAATATAAATACTGTCGTGCTTTATAGTAGTTTGTTCTTCTAAAATAAACTGTACTTTGTATTGCGCTTGCATTGCTGATACAGCAATAAGTAATGTTAGAAGTGAGAATATTTTTTTCATAATTGATTAAAGCTAAAAGTCTTTATCCTCAAAGCCCGGGTTCAGGAAGTGGGCAAAATAATAATAAACTCCGTTCCTTCCCCTGTTTTCGTCTCTACTTCTAAATTTCCACCATGTCCTTTCGAGATGATATCATACGCCAGCGACAGCCCTAACCCTGTCCCCTGCCCTGTCGGTTTGGTGGTGAAAAAGGGCTGGAAGATTTTGGCCTTCACGTCGTCGGGGATGCCGGTGCCGTTGTCTTTGATTTTGAAAACGACGTGATCGCTTTCTTTTTTTGATGAAACGGAAACGGTGGGTTCGTAGGGGCGACCCTTGCGGTCGCCCAACTTGCGGTCGCCCTGTTCCCGTTCGCCCCCGTGGGCGACCGCAAGGGTCGCCCCTACCTGCGTGGCATAAAACGCATTGTTGATGATGTTCAAAAACACCCGTCCGATGTCCTGTGGCACCACTTCCACCTTGCCAATAGATGGGTCGAAATCAGTGATCATTTTCGCATTGAAGGTAGAATCTTTTGCCCGCAGACCGTGGTAGCTGAGGCGCAAATATTCATCAGCGAGGGCGTTGAGGTCGGTGGGTTCTTTGGTGCCCGTGCTGGTGCGGGCGTGTTGCAACATGCCCGTGACGATGCTGGCGGCCCGCTTTCCGTGGTGGTTGATTTTTTGTTGGTTGGAGGTCAGGTCTCCGACGAGTTCATCGATGAATTCTTTGTCCTTCCCATCAATTTCCAATTTCCCAATTTCCTCTTGTAATTCCTCCGCCAAGTCCACGCTGAGTTCTGAAAAGTTGTTGACGAAGTTGAGCGGGTTCTGGATTTCGTGGGCGATACCAGCGGTAAGCTCACCGAGGGAGGCAAGCTTTTCTGCCTGCACGAGTTGGGACTGCGTGGCTTGCAGGTGCTGGAGCGTTTTTTCCAAACGTTCCTTTTCTTGTTTGATCAAAGCCGCTTGTTCCTCCGCTTTTTGCAAATCCATAAACCGCACGTAGGCCTGTTCAAAAACTTTTGCAAATCGCTTTAAAATTTCGATTTCAGATGCTGAGGGAACGACCCCGGTATGGGAAGGAATCAGGATGGCAGCATTTTCCGTCCATGCAAATGACAGGGAATGTTTATCGTTTTGAAAAACCCATTCCTTAAATTCGTCAGGAAAATGCTTATAGTCGGAATGTTCAAAAGCGTATTCGAAAAAACTGTTCTTATCCTCTACTGAAAAAGATTTAGAAAAATAGTCGGCACCACTAAGCCTGGATTCCCAGGCAGCTTCGAAAATCGGATGGTCGAAATAGGGCACCAGATAACTACCGGAAAAGCTGAAATCCGGTGATGCAATCCAGTGAAGGACATCTTTTGAATCCGGAAAATAGGTGCACAGAATGACTCCATTTGCATCTAAGATGATCCCCAAGTCCACTAATCTTTCCACTACCACCGTTACGACCTCGTGCAGTTCGTCGGCTTTGTGCATGCCCATCGTGCGGCTCCTGATTTTTTCCAAAGCCACTTCAATTTTGGCCTCCCGGGTTTGTTCCTCCGCTTTTTTCAAGTCGAGGAAGCGGATGTAAGCCTGTTCAAAAACCCTGGAAAATCTTTTTAAAATATCTACTTCATTTTCCGAAAGGACAATGCCCGAATAGTCATTGATAAAAATGGCCGTGTTCTTTTGGATGGCAATGGAAGTCGAATAGGTTTCGGCGGCCATACAAGCAGCCTTGACTTCGTCTGGCGTGTTTTTGTAGTCTGTATGCTTGAAAATATGGCTGTGAAATGACCGACTCTCCTCCACTGTGTACCGTTTGACCAGATAGTCATCACCCTTGTTTTTTGCTTTCCAAAAGTTGGAAAGGACGGGATGGTCAAAATAGGGCAGGTGAAATTTCATGGCAGATGAAAAGTCAGGGTTGTGCATCCATTCCACCATGTCCTTCGAGCCATCCACAAAAGTTATCAGCGCAATACCTTCATCAACTGGAAAATCCAATTCTTTTAATCTTTCAAAAACAACGGTGATAACCTCTCCTAATTCTTCTGTCTTGTGCATAGCCAATGAACGGGAACGCACCCGCTCCAGCGCCCCTTCGATCTGCGCCTCCCGTGCCTGCGCCTCCGCTTTCTGCAGGTCGAGGAAACGCCGATAGGTCAGCTCAAAAGACTTGGCGAAGCGATCCAATATCTTGAAATTTTCCTCGGACAATGGCTCGGCGGTAAAGGCGTAAATCATCCCCGTGTCCCAAAAGGAAAGCTGGTAATATTCGGAGGTGTTCTTATAGATGGCATCTTTGAACGACTTGGGGACGTCCCAAGTCTTTTCCCAACTGCGGTAATAATTTTTCAAATCCTCTCCATGTAACTCGTGTTTGTACCGGGTTTCCTTGTTGTGATAGGCTTTTATCAAATCCTCGTACATGGGGTGTTGGTCGTAGTCATGGTAAATGGACATCAAAACTGCCTTGTCGTTTTCATCCCTTCTGGTACTCCAAATGATGATCTTTTTCAATTCATCATCCGGCAGGCCGAAACCACAGCGCCTGACCTCAATGCCCAATTCCTGCAGCTGCTCAAATAGAATGGTTGATGTTTCCGCCAATTCACTACTGCTGTGCATGGCCATGGCCCGGGCCCGAATCCGCTCTAAGGCCAGTTGGATTTCCGCCTCCCTTGCCTGCGCTTCCGCTTTTTGCAGGTCGAGGAAACGGGTATAGGTTTGTTCGAAAACTTTGGCAAAGCGGCTAAGCAGGTCAAATTGTTCGGCGCTGAGGGGAGATGTCAGGTTGACGGAAACGATAAAGCCATATTTCATAAATGCAGCCGTAAAATGCACCTTGTCTTCCGCCCTGATCCCGGCCTTCATTTCTTCAGGAAAATATTTAAAATCGGTATGTGTTAAGGTAAATTCATCGTAGCTCTTCTTTTCCTCTCCTTGCAAGTGGAGCGTGTAATTTTCTTTCTTTTTGAAGGCATCCAATTGCTTTTTTATATCCTCATGATCTGTGTTGTGGAAATAATAAGGCTTGGGCAGATAGTCATGGGTTCCCGCAGAAATCCAGAGTTCTACCGTCTCCTCCGTATCATCAATAATCTGGATATTACATCCCCAATCTGCCAGTTTAAACTCTTTGGCTTCTTTGTAAATGAGGGCCACCACTTCCGCCAGTTCGCCACTTTTGTGCATGGCCATGGTGCGGGCACGAACCCGTTCCAGCGCAGCCTCAATTTGCGCCTCCCGTGCCTGTGCCTCTGCCTTTACCAAATCCAAATACCGTCGGTAGGTTTGCCCAAAAAGTGAGCTAAACCTTTGGAAAATAGAGGATAACTCATCCGATAAAGGTTCGTGGCTGAAGGCGAACAAAATGCCTTGGTCAAAAACAAAATCGTAATGAAAATATCTTTTGGGCAAGTTGTCAATATCAAACTTGACCGAATAACCGGGAGCAGCATTAATGGTCTGAAAATATACCAATAAGTCCTCGCCTTCCAGAATGTAGAAATTGCTGTTTTTTTTATCCATCCAAGCATTCCTGCCACTTTGCAGCAACGGATGCGTGGTCATGTCCAGGTTTCCGATGTTTATATTGACCTCCCCCCTTTCATCCTTTGAAGCAGTCCAAAGTTCCATGTTTCCGTTGTCGTGGTTAAATATGCCAATCCCACAACGTGTTGTTTCACTGACCCCCAAGCCAGTTAGTTCTCCGAACAGTTTGATGATGCACCTACCGACATCCTCACTGTTGTGCATCGCCATGGTCTGCGCCCTGACGCGTTCCAGCGCCGCTTCGATTGCGAGTTCCCGGTTCTGGGCCTGCAACAGGGCATTGGTTTTTTGTTTCTGTCGGTTGTTGCGATAAAGGAAGAAGGCCACGAGCAGCACCATCCCAAGCCCACCGAACAGGGCATACTGCTTGATGCGGCTTTGTAGGGCTGCCTTTTCTTTTTTCAGTTGTTCTGCTCTTAGTTGTTCCTCAAAAGAAAGGTTTTGCACATTGGTCAGGTTTTTAATCTCTTGCTGGTGAAAGCTGTCCTGCATGGAATGAGCAAGTGTCAAATGTTTGTAGGCACTGTCCCGCTGGTTGTTCAGTTCATAACTTTTATAGAGGAAGGTGTGGTATTGCAGGATAGCATTCTCGGTAAGTCCCGTTGGATATAAACGAATTATCTCTCCTAATTTCTTTGAATAATAAAGACTGGAATCCCTATTCAACCCATCAAGGTAAAAATTTGCCAATCCAGAGCAAGCCAAATACATTCCTTGATAGTGATTGACTTCCTTATGGATTTGCAAGGATTTATGAAAATTTTCAAGTGCTAGTTTGTTTTCTTTTTTTCTTTCATAAATCTCACCTAAGTTTAAGTATATAGTGCCCATAAATTTTTTGTCCTCCTGTTTCGAAAAAATGGCCAATGCTTTCATCTCCATTGACAAGGCAGTATCCAGCTCGTTATCTGCTCGTAAATACACCCCCCCTAAGTTCATATACACATATCCCAGCAATTCTTCGTCACCTATTTCTATGGCCAACTCCTCTGCTTTGAGGTAGTGGAATTTTTGTTTTTCCCGATTGTTGACCTTGCCCATCAAGTGGCCTAATTCATGATGGATATTTGCAAGTGCATATATCCGACTTTTATATGGCGTCCTGTCTGAGGGGGAATAGCGGTCAAATGCCTCGTTAGCTGGGTTTTCTGCTATATTCTTCCCTTTCATGAGCGTTCGGTAGGATTCAGCATACTTTCCGAGATTCATTAGAATATATCCCTTGTAGTCCAACCCATCAGCCAGTGCCAACTTCCAATTGTTCTTCTCCGCCATTTCTATCAACCGTTCAGAATAATACAGGGCCGAATCATTTTTATACTCTAAATATTCCCTTAGTAGGTCATTCAACAAAAAGTATTTTGCAGAGTCAGAATCGACGCGGTGCAAGGCTTGTTGCAAGCTATCTATGATATGTTGCCTTTGGGAAAAAGCACTGTTCCATGTCAGGATGCTAAACAGGATGAGCAATTTCGTTTTCATTGCTTGTTCGTTTTAGTAGGTAGATTGTATGCGGTATGACCGGCGATGTCGGCGAAGAGGATGGCAGCGAGTTTCCTGTTTTGCGTTTCGGTCATTCCCGTTTTAAATTAATCCAACAATTTCGTCCTTGCATAAAACCCGAAATAAGTTGAATCCGTCAAATTCCATTCTTTGGTTTCCAGATTGTAAAGCCGGCCTTGAACCCCATCTACTTTCCCGTTTTTTTCCACTATTTCGTAGATGAAGGAATAGTTCATCAGTGTCGTGAATTGATTGGAAGATACCGGCAGCAATATTCTTCTGGTGGCGCTTGGTCTTTTGTAGAGGAGTTGGCCGTTTTCTATCCAGATATTTACGTCACCGTATGCCCCAGCATATTTTTGGTGCAAAGCCTGGATGTCTTCTTTGGATTGGGACAGCATAAATTCAACATGTTCTTTTCCCAGTTGGAGATAATAATGGTCGGGATTTTTAGAAATGGCCTCCTGGTAGGCGACGAGGGCATTGCGGTAATCCTGCTTTTGCAGCAGTTCTTCCGCTTTCCAAATCGTCGAGTCTTGTTTCCAAAGGAAATCGGACGATTCATTTTTCCTGAGGTTTTCTATTGATTTCATTGCATAGGTTTGCCCAGGCTGATTGGAAAGAAATTCCAGTTTAAAACCTTTTCTTAATGTCCCTGCTTGTAAAACATTTTCCCCTGCCGGATACATGAATAAGCCGGCTTGATTGATAGCTTTACTATAAATCTGGCCGGCTATCATCTTTAGCTCTATTACCATTTCCCGATCATTGAGACGATATGCACCTTCGAATCTGGTAAGGTGTTCATTATCCACTGGATGTGTTTGCATATAGGCAATTGCCTCGAGTGATTTGGCAATATTCAGTTCCGTTTCCGGATCAATGAGGATGATTTTTTCCAGATTTTCTTTCGCTGCATCCAGATCACCTTTATTCATTTGAGCCATTGCCAATATTTGCAAACCGAATGTATTTTGCGGGTCCAGCAATAAAAATGCTTTTACTCTTTTGATGACCAGGTCTGTTTTTCCTTTCATTAATTGCACCCTGACTGTTTGTAGCCCGTTGGATGGATTCGGATCCCTGGCAAACCGTTCTTCGGTGTGAGCAGCCAGTTTGTCAATCTGGCCGGTGGCTGTATAAATATCGGTCAGGGAATTATTATAGGCCTCGTTATCGGGATCCATTTCCAACTGAACGTTGAGCAGTTGTTCCGCCTTTTCCCACTCTTTATAGATCAGGTGTTTTTGCACCATGACTGCAATTTGGTCCCTCAATGGCAACCGTTTCCGGTGACGCATGGCTATATCTATGGCCCACTTGGCTTCCAGGTTCCCTGCATTAAAATGATGGAGATTTGACGCATAAGCAGCGGCAGCAATGGCGAAAGTAGAATCCAGTTCGAGCGCTCTTTCCATGTTGCGACGGAAATTGCCCAACCCGGAAGTCGCCAAGCAATAATGTTTTAGGGCTTCCAGGTTGTCAGAAGCCATCTCCCGGATACTTAAATCCGGGGTCTCTTCTATTTGGGAAGGTGTAAGGCCGGTCGTCCCAGTCAAGTAGCGGCCAATAGAATCCATCAGACTCAGCAGATCTGTACCTGTAAAACGTCTTTCTTCAATCAATCGCCCGTTTTTTTTATTGCGCAGTGCCGGTATGAATTCGTACTGGCCGTCCGTCAACGAGTACCGGCCATCTACGTAATAGGGTTCTTCGAAAAGTTTGGATTGTTGAATTTTCTCCACTTTGGAGAAAGGTGAGTCCATGCGGTTGGCCGGCAGGCGAATGACAGCTGGCGACAGATATTTGTTTTGACCGAGCTTGTAACCGATATAATCGCATATCACCAACCCGATCCAGGCATTGGCACTATCTTCTTTCATGGGGTCAAAAGAAAACACCGGGAATTTTTTGCGAAATGCTTCTTTGACAATGTTTTGGGTCTCTTCCACCCCATCGGCATTCAGGAAGGTGATGTTTTTGGTGGTGGCGCCGAGGTCGGCTGTCCGGAACATAAAAAACAGTACGGCCCCCAATGCGATCACATTGGAAGGAAACAGGATTTTTTCAACCCGTTTAAACTGGCGCTGATGGATGCGTTCCCGGTTGCTGAGGTACACGAGCAGGGAGGGAATGATCCCGATCACGCTGATAAAAAAAATCTGCGCCCATAGCGGAGAAATGCCAAACTGGTGCAACGCCCAGTCGAACAGTTTCAGGCCAAGCCAGGCGATCAGGATATAAACAGCCAGGATTTGAGGGATCTTCTTTTGCCAGATATTTTGAAAAAAATGGCCACCGGCGTCCCCCGCTGCGGTTCTCAGCTTGCCCTGCATTTCCTCTTTTTTCGGAACAGGGAACCCTTCATTAGCCAGTGCGTACATTTCAAGCGGCTCCTCCACATTTTTAAATTCAAAACTGCCCAGTGAGGCAATTTTAATATCTTGCTGGTTTTTGACATCATCCCTCACTTTTTTGGAAAATAATATGGCTCCGGGTACGCCCATACTCTCGATCCGAGAAGCAAGATTCACGCTGTCGCCAAATATTTTATCCCCCTCATAAGTCACCGTTCCGCTGTGTATGCCCATGCGGACAGGCACATGGGGCGCTTCTCCAAACGTCATTTGTAGTTCCATCGCACAATGCACTGCATCGAGTGGGATTTGGAAAGTACAAAGCGCCCCGTCGCCGTAGAAGTTGATGATACGGCCATTGTGGGCGGCTACTTTTTCCTCCATTTCTTTTTGAAAACGGCGGAGCAAGGCCGAAGCGTTCGTCTCGTCCTTTTGCATCAGGGCGGTGTAGCCGGCGATATCGGCGAAGAGGATAGCGGCTAATTTTCTTTTTTGTTCTGACATTTCAAAATCGAGTAATAAACAGCTCAACAATTCTCATTTAATACAATCATTATTTCTGCCCCATCAATTCCACCCCCGTCCAATTCTCGCTTACACCCATTTCTGTTAATTGTTTGGCTTTATGTAAAAATAACTTTGCAGTTTTATCTTTTGGATTTTGTTGTATGACGTTCTCAAAATCCAAAATGGCTTGCGAAAATAATTGGCTGAAATAATGTTTGATGCCGGTGTTGAATTCAGCAAGCGTAGTCAATTTTAATCCAACTATTTCTGGTAAATCCCCATCAAAGCATTCATATATTTTGAGTGGTTTTTGTTTCCCTTTCACTTGTACTTTTCCTAAATAACGGAAATGGAACTCATCCCGGCGATCTATTTTTTTTAAGGTCACTTCACTTAGCAGAATGGAAGTGCCATAATATTTCGAAAGGCTTTCAATGCGGGCCGCAGAATTGACGGAATCAGAAATGGTAGCGGCATCCATTCGGTTTTCATCACCGGTGATACCCATAATTAATGAACCAGTATGCAACCCCATCCCTACTTTGATAACACTTCGACCTGCTGTCATTCTTTGCTGGTTGTAGCTTTGTAAACCCTGTTGCATTTGGATCGCCGCTCGCAAGGCGTCGGCAGGGGTGTTAGGGAAAATCGCCATAATGCCATCGCCCAAATACTGGTTGACAAAACCATCATTATTTTGAATGATCGGCCCCATCCGGCCATTGTAGGCATTGACAAATTTAAAATTTTCTTCGGGACTCATTTGCTCGGAAAGCGCCGTATAATCCCTGATGTCAGAAAAGAAAACTGTTACCTCTTTTTCGACGGTATCGCCTAAGGCAATTTCTGTAATATCGGATTTGCCCAGCGCATGCAAAAATTCATTGGGCACAAAACGGCTGATGGCTTTGTTGACACGCTGTTGTTCTGCTAACCGTTGCTGTTGATCTTCGAGATTTTTTTGGAGGGCTTTTTCCTTTTCTTCTTTTAAGGCGTTGGTTCGTTTGCCTGCACTAAGCGCCAACATAACCAAACTAAAAGCAAAGGATAATGGAAAGGCTTTATTAATAATTTGATCTATTCTATTTATGTTCGAATTGATATAATTATAAAAAGTAGAATTAGCATCAAGGATGTTTTCATAAAAAATTATAGATATAATTGTGGATATAAAAACAACCATGAAAAAAGGTAAAAATGCTATTAAGAAAAAGCTTTTAGAAACATGCTCCCGTTTTTTTGAAGTAACAACCAGTAATAACGAGATCACCACTCCTCCTCCTACCGTTAAGCCTAACAATAAGTTATTTAATGAAGAATTTCCTACTTCCTGATTTATGGAAAAAAATAAAGAAGTCAGCGCTAAAAGAGAAAAATACACGGGGATGACCCACTTAGACAAACGGGAAGATTTAGGATAATCAAAGTAAAGCAGAATAAATTTGATTAAACCAAAAAAAATGAGAAATAAACTTATCCAGGAAAATTGAACAGACAGATCCTTCCAGGCCGAGAAAGCAACAAATTCCTGATAATTTCTTGGGCTAAAAAGAGATTCTATAAAAACACCTAAAACGAAGCAAGATAAATAAAGGTGGATCCGGTCTTTTTCAACAAAAAATAGGAGTAAAAAATATAGGAATTGGACCGCATAAATACCCAAAATTATTCCCTCAAATAAAGCCAGATCAATTTGGGCAGGCCAAATTGATGATTCATCAATGTGCGTTAATTTAATTTTAGCAGGCAATAGTCCAGGGTCTGCCCCTTCCAGGCGAACCAATAACTCCAGGGTATCATTCAGGGGTACATCAATTTTCAGGAAGGTCGCCCAAAAATCATAAGGTCGTTCCCGCAGTGGCACCTGATCGCCCGTTCGCTGATGATGGAATCCCCCTTCACCATCTGGCACATAAGCATCCACATAATCAAAACTATGCAGATCACTTATCGCAAAATTTGTTACATGAATCACTTGCTCCCCATTAAAGATAGGACTGCCAATGAATTTGGCTTTTAGCCAATAAACCTGATCTGCCGCAGGCTTGACACTCATATAATCTTTACGATCCAGCGATTGCCAATTTTTGTAAACGGATTCGATGTCCATGGTGCCCGCTGTATCCACTACGATTTCGTGATGCAAAATGTAATTGCTTACGAAGTGGGGGTAACCAAAATCCCGGTAAAAATGGCCTTTAAATTCATAGCCACCATCCATATCAAGATAGGCCTCATCACCAACCAGATTGATGGAAATAAAAGTAGGCTTTCTTTCCGCTGGCACACCTTCCAATCGAAGATATAAGACGGCTGTTTCATTTTGTGCGATGGTAATCCGTAGTAAATTAGCCGGAAAAGGAATGGCCTTTTCTTCTTTTTTGAGCCCAAAACCTGATTTTTGGGTTTCCACCCGTCCATCAGCATGAACTAGAAAAGCTTTTATGTTATTCCAACTGCGCTCACCGTAATAGTCTGACGAAACCTGAAATAAATATTCATCGGTCTTTTCAGGGTGCCCCCTCAATTTGAATTTACACCAATAAACTGCATTCGGGTCAAAGTCATCTTGGGTGTTATTAATTCTAAAGATATTAGGACGCTCCCTAATGGAATCAAAACTCATTTGCCGGGAGCTGTCTTTATAAATTTGGGTAAATGCGGAAGCGAAAGTTACGCCACCTGCCCCGTCTGGGCCACCATCTCCCAAAGACCAGCCATATTGACTGGCAATCGTTTTTCCTATATTACGTGCCTGCTTACTCAGTAAAGTATCTCCGAGATTTCCATACACTGCACCCAATCGCCAGTAGGCATGATCCAATAAAAGCGAATCCCCCAAAGTGCTGGCCACCTCTACATAGCGTTGTGCTTGTTCTAATCGCTTCTTAATATCCAGTATGTCGTCAAAATAGGTTTCAGTTTCGTATTTAAGTTTTACTCTTTCGGAAAAAGTTGCCTTGGGGATGAGTTGTTCCAAAGAATCAATAAAAGTGGATTGGCTGAACAGCGGAAACCAAAATAAAAAGGTTGAAAAAAGCAGGATGTGTTTTTTCATTTGGATTTGCTTTTATTTGGATTTTCTAATATTTCTTCAGCTCTCGGAAATTGAGTGAGCAGATAATCAAATATTGCCTTTTCGGGCGCATATGCTTCTTGATACCAATCCTTGTCCTTATATTTTTCTAATAATTTAGATTCTACCATGTATAAATAAGGAGTGAATCGCATGGTAATCTCGGTATTACGATTATTATTTTTCAACCCATCTTCTACAGCTAATTTTAATGCTTGTTCCGCCTTTTTATCTTCTTTATAAAATTTATGGATAATAAATTTATCATAAGGCTTTCCGTTCTTTTTTATTTCTGATATATATGTTCTATCATCCTCTAAAAGAGCACAATAAAGTTTTAATAAATATTTATCCTTATAGGTAGAATCAATTTGAGAAATCTTTTCTAAGGTGGCTAATGCTTCTTCTTTTCTATTCGCTTCGAAATAAATATAAAATAACTGACTAAAGGCCATCATATTATTAGGATCAAGGTCCAAAAGAAATTGGCCGTCCGCAATTACCTGTTCAACATTTCCTAAATTTTTATTTAAAATTAAATTCTCAACTAATCCTGCTTGAAATAAAGGATCTATTTCTTTGAGCTTATTGCCAACCTGAATGGCATCGTATAATAATCCAATATTTCTATAAAAATATTGTAAACTAAATATTGCATCTGGATTGTTAGGGCTTAACTGGTACCCTTTCAAAAAGCTCTTAAAAGCTTCCCGATAATTCTCTTGAGTTGAATAAACATATCCCCTTACTGTATTTACATAAGATAATTCAGGATTTAAATGAAACGCCAAATCACTGGCTTTTTTGCTTAATTCCGTGTATTTCCTTATTTCAAGCGTATCCCCATTGTTACTAAGATTAAAACCCACATAAGTATCATAGAGGTCAGCCAGTCCTGCATGAGCTAATGCATAAGTGGAATCCAAGGCTATTGCTTCTAAAAATAGCCGCTCACTTTTTTCGAAATCTTTTTGTTTAGCTCCACCGCTCCGATAAACATTCCAATGGATATGTTTTCCTCTTAGGAATAAGTCATAGGCTTGGCTATTTTGTGGAAGGTTAGATTTTAATTTTTCGATTTGTTCAGGCGCCAGTTTATTTAATAAAATTGTCCCAATGCTTTGCGCCAGTTCATCCTGAATGGCGAAAATGTCATCAAAATCCCGGTCGTATTTTTCCGACCAAACATGGAATCCATCATCCACTTTTATCAACTGGGCGGTGATGCGGATTTTCTCACCCTGTTTTCTCACACTTCCTTCCAATACATGATTGACGTTTAATGCTTTTCCAATTTCAGCAATGGTTGCCTCTTTATTTTTAAATGAAAAGGAAGAAGTCCGGCCCGCTACTTTTAATTCTTTTAATTTGGATAAGGTGTTCAAAATTTCTTCGGCGATACCGTCGGCAAAATACTCCTGGTCCTTATTTTCACTCATATCATCGAAGGGGAGGACAGCAATGGAAGGAATTTCATTGCCCATGGCAATTGTATTCTCTTTATTGCTCCACCAATAAAAACCAGCTAATGCCAAAAGGAAAATGATCAAAGTTGGAATTTGCCATTTAATATTTTTTTGATTTTTAGTTTTAATTTTCCCTTGCATCTCTTCCCGCTTGGGAATGATAAATCCCTCGTTCGCCAAGGCGAAAACCTCCATTGGCTCTTCCACATTTTTAAAATCAAATTCACCGATTAATTCAACTTTAAATGCTGGTTGATTCGCAATATGTTTTTTTATTCTTTTGGAAAATAAAACCGCACCGGGTACACCGAGCGATTCGATGCGGGAAGCAATATTCACGCTGTCGCCATAGACATTGTCTTTTTCAAAAAACACATCCCCACTGTGCAGGCCAATGCGGACGGGTACTTTTGGCAGCAACTGAAATTCCTCCTGTAACTCTTTAGCGCATTGCACAGCAGCGACGGCACTGCCGAAAGTGCACAGGCAACCATCACCATAATTGTTGACCACCCTCCCCCCATGTGATTCTACTTTTGTATTGATGGCAAAATGGAACTTATCCAGCATTTGGCGGGCGGTGGCTTCGTCCTTCTGCATAATGGCCGTGTAGCCGGCGATATCGGCGAATAGGATGGCGGCGAGTTTTCTGTTTGGTTTTTCCATTTAGCTTTTTCCGGAAATTAAAATATTGTCACTTTTCAAAAATAGCAACACCATTATTGCCTGAAAATGGTGTTACTATAAGTTCTACTTTTTTAGCTCCGAATTAAAATTAATTCGAACCCTGAAAATCATTTTTTCATTGCAGCTCCTTGTCCACCATTTCCAGTAAACTGAAAAGTGAATTGGCAGTTCCGTCAATGGATCGTCTCAGCCAAAATGCAGGGGCCGTAAAAGCCTCATAAACGTCGGCGCCTTTTTCTCTTTCCAGCGATTCTGCATAGGAGCGGAAAACTTCCTGAAACGAACCACCATCAATCCCTTCGGGGCTGGCCATTTCCGTTATGTATTGGGTCTTGAGTTTAGCCAGCGTTTTCGGGTCTTTGTGCAAATGGTGATAGGCGTCCAAATAAGTCGCTGCCATGCTTTTTAAATGGCCACGATAGACCTGAGCTGCCGCTTTTTTATAAATTGGATTCCTCAGTACCTGTTCGACACTTGCTTTTACCTCTTTGATAAATTCCGGATTGTAATAACCAAAGGAGGTTCTGGAGTTGAAGTTCATGTCGCCGACATGCGGCCCCCGCAGAAATACCTTGGTGCCAAAAGTGGCTTCCAATATTTCGAGGGAGGCGTACTTTTTGGTCATGGCATATTTGGAGCGAAACCCAACGTTCAGCCAAGTATCATCTTCCTCCCAGCTGGGTTCATATCCCTGGCTTAATAATTCCCACAGATAAGTGACCTCCATTATTTTATAAGTCGGTGAGTCTGTCCTATCAGAAACGGGGGATTCGCTAAGGGTAAAGGCACTGATAACCAGCAAAATAAAAAGGCTTGTGACAGCTGTAAATGTTCTTTTCATCATGTTTGAAAAATTTGTTTGGTAAATATTGTTTTTTGAAAATAACAAAGCAGGACAGATGCCATTTGACCGACCTTTTGCAGCAGGGCCGTGTAGCCAGCGATGTCGGCGAAGAGGAAGGCGGCGAGGCGGCGGGTAGCATTGTTATTCATTCAGTTACAGATTTATTACCGCCAAAATAACGCTTTATGTCGATCCTCCCAGTGAAAAGCTTTTTTTAAAACCGTTTCGCTTTTCCGACTTCCAGATTATTCGCTAACTAGCCGCCGATTTTTGAATCACAAAAACCCACTGATCTATGCCAACCACCCATGTCCAACATTCAAAAGAAGAAATAGTCCGCCTGCTCAACCTCGGCGACCACGCTGCCCTCACCGAATTAATGGACGACCTCACCTCCAAGGAGATCGTCCACCTGATGGGCCATCTGAGCAAGGAGCACCAGATGAAATTGTTGCGGATGCTGTCACCAGAAGACGCTGCGGAAGTGGTCGAGGAACTCCCCGAGTCGCAAGCCGTCGACCTCTTCGAAGATATGGAATCAGAAGACGCCGCCGCCATCCTCCAAGAAATGGACAGCGACGACCAGGCCGACTTGATCCAGGAAATGGACGACGAAGAGGCACAGGCCATTTTGGATAAAATGGACCCGGAGGAGGCCGCCGACGTCAGGAAACTGATGTCCTATGAATACGACACGGCGGGTGGACTTATGATGACCGAGTACATTGTTTATCCCAAAAACAAAACGGTACTCGATGTGATCGAGGACTTCCGCATCAACCGGGAAGAATATGCGGATTACTTGTTGAAATATGTTTTTGTCACTTCCCCTGCCGGGAAATTATTGGGCGTGCTGCAACTACAAGACCTCCTGCTCGCCCCTCCCACCACCCAGCTCTCCAAAATCCTGATCGAGGATATTTTATACATTGACCATAACGCCCCCCTCGACGAGCTGATCGTTTTTTTTGATGACTACAACCTCTTCGGCGCACCAGTCGTGGACGACGACAAAAACCTGATCGGTGTGGTGCTGCGAAGGGATGTGTTGGAGGCCGAAAACGAGCGGGTCACGCAAGAGCACTTGGAAAGCCAGGGTATCGTTGGTGGGGACGAACTCCGCACCATGCCCGTGATTTTGCGGGCCAGACGGCGGCTCTCGTGGCTGTCCGTCAATATTTTGCTGAACATCATTGCCGCTTCGGTCATCGCCTACCACCAAGATGTGCTGGAATCGGTGATCGCCCTAGCAGTGTTCTTACCGATCATTTCCGACATGAGTGGCTGCTCCGGCAACCAAGCCGTCGCCGTTAGTATGCGGGAGCTGTCGCTTGGGGTGGTCAATCCAGCCGAAGTGCTGCGGGTGTGGTGGCAGGAAATCAGCGTCGGACTGATCAACGGGGTGGTGCTTGGCATCCTGATCGGCATCGCCGCCTGGCTGTGGAAGGGGAATATTTATTTGGGGCTCGTGGCGGGAGGCGCATTGGCCATCAATACTTTGGTTGCGGTTTCCATCGGCAAGACCAACTCCGCTATTATTGAAAGGCCGACATCGACCATGCGCTGGCTCTACCCCCATCCTGACCACCATCACAGATATGATCGGATTTTTTTGGCACTAACTTTTGCTTCGGCTTTAATGGGGCATTTGCAAGGAATTTGAGTACAGGACAAAACTTATTTTCAATTATTTGTTTGTGCGGGTTCACCCCCCTACCCCCCCTCAAGGGGGGACCTTCGCAGCGACGATGTCCCCCCTTGAGGGGGGCAGGGGGGTGAACCCGCTCAGTCAGATTAAGATTTTTCATTTTTGTCCTGTACTTTGACAAGGAATTTAAATGCCTATTAATCGGTGACTTTTTTTTGAAACCAACAGTCTCCTATTAACAATTTACAAATTCTTAATGTCCACTTTCTGAACAATTTTGTCAGGCAAAGACATTAAGTATTTGGTAACGAAAATTTCATTTTGCAGCGGGCTAATCCCGCTTAATTGGAAATACTTTTGTTACAACACATTTAATTTAAAGACACCCATTTCACTAACAAATCGAAACCGATCATGAACGATTTAATCATACTTATCACTTCCGCCATCGCCCTCTTCCTCCTCACCCGAACGGATGAAGTGGAGGAAACCAAAAGTTAGAACCTGCCGACTTTCACTTTCCAAAAAGATTGTTAAAATTTCTAACTAAACAGGATTGAACGCTGATTCAACGGGTTGAACTGATTTTCGCAGATTTTGTAAAACAGATCAGCGATAATCAGTTGAATCGGTTCGATCTGCGTGCCATCCTGTTTTGGGACATGTCATCCTCTCAAACTAAACAGGATAGAACGCTGATTCAACGGATTGAACTGATTCACGCAGATTTTGTAAAACGGATCAGCGAAAATCAGTTGAATCTGTTCGATCTGCGTGCCATCCTGTTTTGGTACAAGTCATCCTCTCAAACTAAACAGGATGTAACGCTGATTCAACGGATTGACCTGATTTTCGCAGATTTTGTAAAACAGATCAGCGAAAATCAGTAAAATCCGTTCGATCTGCGTGCCATCCTGTCTTGGTACAAGTCATCCTCTAACTAAACAGGACAGAACGCAGATTGAACGGATTGAACTGATTTTCGCAGATTTTGTAAAACGGATCAGCGAAAATCTGTAAAATCCGTTCGATCTGCGTGCCATCCTGTCTTGGTACAAGTCATCCTCTAACTAAACAGGATAGAACCCTGATTCAACGGATTGAACTGATTCACGCAGATTTTGTAAAACGGATCAGCGATAATCTGTAAAATCCGTTCGATCTGCGTGCCATCCTGTTTAGTTTGAAGTCATTCTACAATTCCTGCCTAAAAGCATAGGTCTCTACCCTATGCAATGATATGCCGCCCTTTCAGGGCTTTCTCATTCAAACAGCCCTGAAAGGGCGGTATCTATTTGGGTGGGGTGGAGCCCTTCCCGCTAACTAAAATTCCATTGCCAGTTTTTTTTGTTTGGAAATGCTAAGGCAGGGTTCTACTTTAGGCTCTTATTTATACCTACTACGAGAACTGATCCTATTATCAACCGTATCCGTTTATTTATCAATGTAGATTGCTTATTAAAAATACCTCTTCGTAACTTATTGATTTTTATTTTCTTTATACATTTGATACATTAAATGCGAAATAGTAGATAAGCGGGATACACGCAATATTGCGTGTACAATGTAGTTCTGCTCAATTAAACAAAACAATAAACCATGGAAATTTATCGAACAAATAAAGTTTTCACTCCTTCCTCTCCTGCGATTGATACCTTTATTGAAAGACAAGCTATTATTAACAGTCAATTAGTTGATGCTTTAAACACTCCTGGAAAACAAATAATTCTCTATGGTCATTCTGGTTGTGGAAAGACAACATTGATAATGAACAAATTAAATCAAACCTATGAAAATGCAATTACTACAAGATGCATGAGAGGGACTACTATGGAAAATATTATATACGATGCATTTGACCAATTGGGTAAATATTATTCAACAAGCTCATCAACTACGAAATTTAATATTGCACCTGAAATATCGTTAAGCTACAATGATATAAAAGCGTCATTTTCATTAATCGAGTTCGACAAAAGCAAAACTGTAACCCAAAAAGATTTATTGCCGCCTCAACTAACTCCACAAAGATTAGGAAGATTTTTCGGAGAATCCAATTGCTGCTGGATTCTTGAGGATTTCCACAAGATGAGCAGTCAGGAAAAGACTAAAGCATCCCAAATTATGAAAGTTTTTATGGACATGTCAGCTGAATATCCTGACCTAAAATTGATTGCAATTGGTGCTGTCGGAACAGCAAGACAAGTAATTGCATATGACCGAGAAATGAACAATCGAATCGCAGAGGTTTTAGTCCCATATATGGAATCTGATGAGATTGAATTAATAATTATTAAGGGAGAAAAATTACTGAATTTGCAATTTTCAAGAGAAGTTAAAGAAAAGATAATCCAATTTTCATGTGGCCTACCTTCAATATGTCATCAACTATGCCTAAATATGTGTTTTAACAAAAACATCTTGGAAACACCTAAAAGAAAAGCATCATTTAATATTGATGATTTAGAGGACGCTATAGAAAAATTCATAAAAGAGAAATCAGACACATTAAAGGCTGACTTTGATAGAGCCATAAAAACAGCTAATAGCCATACTCAAAACATTCCTAAAGAAATTCTAATCGCATCATTCAAGGTAAATCAAGACGAATTTTCTTTTAATGATATTAAATCTAAGCTTACATCAAAATGTGAAAACAAATTACTTGAAGAATTTCTTTCTGAACTATGTACATCCGAGAGAGGCGAAATACTTGTGCATGATGAGAACTCTAACAAATATAGATTTAACAATTTATTCTTAAAGAACTATGCCTTAATGAGATTGAGAGAAGAAAAGACTGTCGAAGCTCCAAAAACTCAAAGGGAAAAGAAAATTATCGAACAGTTATTAAGGATTATCGAAAAAGATATTGCCGATGACTATGGTGTGTTTATCAATGAATTATAAAAAAGAAAACTGAGCAGAACAAAGTGTAGCTGCTCATGCGCCCTATGCGGGCGCACGCCAGCTACACAGGACGTTCAATCATTAAAAAATAAAACACCATGCAAAAAAAACTTTCAAAACAGGCTTTAATTGGGGTGGCAACTTTTCTGGCTATCGTGATTGTTAGCTGTGATAAAAAAACGGAATGTTGCACCATAATAGACACAGAAGTTCACATTCTGTACAAAAACAATTTGGGCGAAAATTTAATAAACAGTAGTGCGAACTTTGATGAATCTAACATCAAGGTTTACTATAAAAATGGAAGTGAATTTAAATATGTTTATAATGGCAATTTGGATGCACCAAATATGCACAACATTGAAGAAGATGAAAAGGGGAATTTAATTCTGACAGTTTATCCGTCAAATTATTACGAAGGAAATCAATCTACAACATTGGTTGAATTAAACGAAAATGTAGTTGATACGTTGGTTTGCGAATTTGAATTGGGAAGCAATAAGGAAATATGTAAAAAATCATGGTTAAATGGAATTGAAATGGATAATAGATTCATAGAAATTGTAAAAATAAAAACGAACTGCTGGCGACTGTGTCCTTGTGTAAAACATGCACAGGACACAGTCCTGCGCCAGCAAGGGTATCAACGACCTAATACCAATACCTAATACCCGAAATTCATTTCCTATCTTTGCTGACCTGAAGTGGACTAGAATATTTCAGGTCGATCATTTTACAGAAAACAGGCGCTTCTTCTTTAACCGAAAAAGAGGTGATTCAGAGCTTGTGGAGCGGGTACGGAAATCCTGCGAGTCGGATTGGCGGGTGCTTCCGTCGAAAGCGTAGTCGTAAAGCACGTTCAGTTGCCCACCTACAACCATCATCCCGTGGATGGAATACGGACAGACGGTCACCAACGAAAGGTGAAATCCTATCAAGTTGAAACTACCTGGTATGACACTTACAGTAAAAACAGTGCTGCCCGTTTGCCGAACTGTCTGGCCATTGAGACGCAAGCGGAGGAGGTGCTGATGGTGCTGGAGGATTTGGACGAAGCGGGCTTTCCCTTGCGCAAACGGACGGTGGTTTGGGAAGAAAATAGCTGCGTGTTTGGCTTGGTTGGCGCAATTTCACGCCAGTTACTTGGGACACGTTCCGGACGGACTGTGGGAAGTGGCTATCTATTGGCATTTGGCGACCAGACCGCAGGAATTAGCCGTATTGGATGACCAAAGGTTGCGGGCCGCAGCTCCAGCGATTGATGCAAAATTGAATGCCTGTACTTACCAAACGTTTGTGCATTGAGACGCTAAGCTGGCCAACTTTTGCTTTGCCCCAAATGGACAGGTGGCGGGGTCGATTTTCAGTATGTAGGCGGTGGCTGTGGGATGAAGATGTGGCCTATTTTATTGGAAGTTGTCTGACGAGCGTGTGAACGGATGGAAGCGCAAATCCTGATACCTATTTCGGATTTTTACAAAATGCTTTAGGGGAAAGAAATGAAGCACTGGAACAAGAATGGCGGGTCTCTATACCGTGAAGTCGCCTGGGCGGACTTCCACCGCTTCCTGAAAGGGTGAAGCCCGCCACTGGAAGATCAATAGTTATAGTGAACGAGTAACCGCAGAAGTGATCAAAAACCTTAAAAATGGACCTGCTACAATTGAACAATATCGCCATCCACAGCCCTTTCCGCAGGAAAAATCATCCAGCTGTGACATGAACGACGACGTTTTGGTGGAGCAAAAGAAAGGCATAGACCAGCCATGCCTCACAAGTCGTAACCGTGGTGGATAGGGAATGGGAACAGCCATCCTTTCCCACCTATTGCCTACCTGTGACGAGTTCGATTTAGCGCTTTATCGGAAGAGTCCGAAGACGATGGCAGCCGGTTTGGAAAGATTTTTTTTGGTGCATTGACCCCATGGATGGGACGCTTGCTTTCATTAATAAACATCCCGGCTTTTCGGTTTCTATTGCCTTAATCGCCAATGACGGGACACCCCATATTGGCGTGGTGTACGACCCCAGCACGGATACCTTGTACCAGGCTATCAGCTGAAATGGGGCTTATAAAAATGGCAGCCCGTGGGAGATTAATCGCACAAATGACCACCTAACTTATGTGACCGATCAAAAGCTAAAAGGATGTGCTCTTCGCTCCACCGAAATAGTAAAAATCTTAAATGAAAGGCGGAGAAATTGAGTTTAAATGGGGTGCAAGAAATAGCGGGGGCGGTGCTGTATTGAACGCCATCCGGTATTGGAAAATGGGCCCTGCCTGCATGTTCAAATTGCCCAAAAAAGAAAACGGCGGGGGGAGCATCTGGGACTTTGCTGCCACGGCGTGTCTGTATCAAGAATTAGGCTTGCCCGCCACGAATTTTGCGGGCGGCAAACTGGACTTGAACAGAAAGGATAGCACTTTCATGAATCACGAGGGTGTGTTTTATGGTAATTTGATTTTAAGCACTTGAATTTAAAATTATTATTTAGCAAGTTGTTGATTTTTATTTTTATACATTTAGGATTTAAAAAGCGGAACTGTTGATAGGCGGTATCCGTGGAATTGTTCTGGGGATATTGTAGTTGCATGCAATAAAAATGAAAACATTATCCATAATATTAGTACTAATTCCCATAATTTCATTTGCACAAGATGAAGACTATGTTTTTAAATATTTAGAGCTTAAGGTAAAGACAGTAAAGTTACAAGTGGGAGAAAATTAATTATGAATACAAAGAGAGTGTAATCATCGAAAGTGAAGATTATCCTAATAAAGTCGAAAGGCATTACCACTATCTGAAGATTGGCAAAATTTAGATTCAACAGTTTATTTTGAAATATACGAAGACACAATTTATACTTTTAGAAGAATTTATAAATACAATAAAAACGATAAGTTAGTAAAAATTCGAGATGGAGGAAATTTGGAAAAGAAATTATAAAGATTGATTCGTTCATTTATAATTCAGATAAATTAATTGATTCAGTTTTGTGGTTTAGTAATAGAAAGGAAACAATTTTCAGAACTGAACGGACTGATGCAATAAGATTGTATGCCTTTTCTAAGTTGACACGATAATGATTTGAGGTTGATAAGAAAGAAAAGTAATCAACCATTTGGTGCAAAAGAAATAGAATACTTTTATGATGGAAAAGGAAATGTCTCCAAAACGATTGAATATTTTGGGCTAACAAGAAGTGATTGTCTTGTTGAAGAAGACAAAAGTTATTCAGTTTCAATTTTTACATATAATGAAATGGGACTACTTGTGAAGGAAGTTTCAAAAAATCATTTACTTCAACCAAATGGGAAGAAGAAGGGAAATGGCAAGTATAAATTTAGAAGGAAATATGAATTTTATTAAAAAAGAGAGTACAGCATAATAATGTGTACCTGACAAGCCTCCTAAACGTCGGCCTGCAGGTACACTTACGTTACCTCTCATTAGAAATAACGATAAATGAACAGCATTAAAATAAAGAAAGAAGAATTTGATACAACACGAGCTGAAATAGCTAAAGCAGAAGCTCTTTGGGATAAGAACTTCCCAAAAGATTACGTGGAATTCTTACTCCAATATAATGGAGCAATTACATATCCGAATTGGCCAAATTTAGGCCCAGATAACAAAACAGAGATTTGGGGAGTAGAACGGTTCTTTAGTATTGGTGATGTAATAATTCAAAAACTTTACCCTATGACATACACTCTTCATGACATTCATGAAGAGGACTTTCAAGAACACAATTTAGATCCTAAGAATATCTTAGTTTTCGCTCAAGGAGAAAGAGGGGTTTATTTTTTCAATCTTTCAAATGAAGAATATGGGCAAATCTACATTGCAAACTTTTCAGGAGGAGATGGCATTTCAAGAACATCTTGCAATTCATTTAGTAAATTTCTAAATTCTCTTGGGGTGCCGGAATGGGATGATGAAGCAGAAATTGATTTGGATTTTGAATTTTCAACAGATTATGATTCCTCGATGAAAGTAATGCAATGGCATATGTTTTATACTCCTAATAAACCTGAACTGGGTTTCCAAAGGTTTAAAGAAGTATTTGAATATACTGGAGACGTCATGCCTAAAGAAGATGGTTATCCTTCAATCATTCAAAAATATGTTGATGAAAGACTTAAGCTCAATTATCTGATTGAACAAGGATGTAGTACAGAGGGATTGCTTACAAGCACAAAACGGGCAACAACAATTGAATATTTGGTAAAGGAGTTAAACTTAGATATTAATAAGAAATACAAAAATAGATATCCATTGCAAAACTATTTGTCAGAAGGATATAATGCTCAATTTGCATATGAAGAACTACATAAACTTCTTGAAACGAAAATAGAGATTGATTGGACAATAAAAGGTAAATTATATAATGGAGAAGATGATTTACCAATGATTGAAAAGCTGAGAATTCTTCACGAAAAATACTTAAAGCTAAAGGGTGAAGAAGAAGAGTTCCGTAAAAAGTATAAAAGACCAAGTGGAAGACCTCCTTTTATTGAAAGTAAATTAATTGAGTCAAAACTTGGAATAAGTCAAAATGATAACTGGATTGATAAATTGTTAAATAAGATAACGAGAGGTAACAAAGGCTAAAATGTTCATGCCCAGCAAAAGCTGGCAACGCCGTTTAACCGAGCCGTAATTAAGAAAAAAATGAAAATACCAATCATCAAAGGAATAATAGATAGAAGAATCCTTATCAATTACCAAATTGATGAAGAAGTATTGAATTATTATTTACCCAAACCATTTAAACCTAAATTAGTAAACGGGAAAGGAATTGCGGGAATCTGTTTGATTAGATTAAAAGAAATAAGACCAAAAGGACTTCCCAAACAGATAGGCATTTCAAATGTCCATTACATTTGATCTCATAACGGAGGGTTGTGTCTTGCGAAAAAAGAATGTCTCATTTTAATTTATAAAAAAGTTATGCTACCTAAAGAGGAAGTTTTCCAAAATGCAAAAGAAATTAAATTGGGATTGGTCGAACCATCGATTGAATTTAAAGTGCTGGCTGAAAAAATAAAAGCCAAATGGAATTCGAATTTAATTAATGGAGATATTTATAATTATGTCCAAATGTCATCTCCAATTAGGTTAAGGTTGATTTTTGATTCCATAGAAGATATTAAATTACTACCAAAGTTTTGGATCGATAGGCAGGAAACTATTGGGAAAAACTTCATTGAGATTTTAACGGAAAATAAATCTAATAAATATCAACATTTCAACCTATCAGAAATGATGATTGACTACTTTGATTTTGAAGAATTGGTGTTCAAGGAATGTTTCCTTAAAGTAGATTTTATGGAAATCAATCAAGAATTTGAACAAGAAAACATAGCATCTATTAGAAAGTATTGGGATTATATCCATGTTTTTTATCAAACAGATGAAGATGTAAAAATCAAAGAGACAATGGGAGTAAGCAAAAAGATAAAAGATAAAATTCAAGAAATTGCAGAGAGGAATGACCTATTCGGAATATTAAAAAATCGACCTCTTAAAATAATATTTGACAGCAAAGATAATATTGAAAAGGTAGCCTTATATAACTCATACAAAGGAATAATATAACCCTGACAAAGATATAGAAGCGGAACATTTCAAATCAACATATAAACGACACAGACGGTGCAACTCTCTGCCAGTTGGCCTATGCAGAACTCCTCGATACCCTATAACAGACCTTTCATTTCCTCTACCACCTCAACGTCAAAAAATATCCCAACTTCACCTATCTTCACATCATGAAAAAGAAAGTCGAAATCTTAGCGCCCGCCAAGAACCTGTACCAAGGAATGGCCGCTATCAACGCCGGTGCCGATGCCGTTTACATCGGTGCGACCCAGTTCGGGGCCAGGACCAATGCGACCAATTCGGTGGAGGACATTGCGGAATTGGTGCAGTACGCACACCTGTTCAAAGCTCAGGTATTTGTGGTGCTGAATACCATTCTTTATGAAAATGAGCTGGCTACTTGTGAAAAACTGATCCACCAATTATACGAGATCGGTGTCGATGCCCTTATCATTCAGGACATGGGCATCCTGGAAATGAACTTGCCGCCCATCGTCATCCATGCGAGTACGCAGGCGAATAACCGAGATCCGAAACACGTCAAATTCCTGCATGATGCGGGGATAAAACGGGTGGTTTTGGCACGGGAACTGAACCTCGACCAGATCAGGGAAATCAGGGAAACGACGGATGTGGAACTGGAGTTTTTTGTCTCCGGTGCGCTCTGTGTTTCGTTCAGCGGCAATTGCTACATGAGTGTGGCCAACGGAGAGCGCAGTGCCAACAGGGGTTCTTGCGCACAAAATTGCCGGTTGCCGTACACTCTGATCGACGGCACGGGAACAACGTTGATGACGGAAACGCACCTGCTGTCCATCAAGGATTTGAACCTGAGCGACCAGCTACCAGAGTTGATTGAAGCAGGGATCACTTCATTTAAAATTGAAGGGAGGTTGAAGGACCTCGTTTATGTCAAAAATAATGTGTCGTATTTGCGCAAGCGGTTGGATGCCTTTTTAGAGGTCAGCGATAAATACCAGAAAGCATCGTCCGGCAGAACCTTTTATAGCTTTGACCCACAAATGGACAAGAGTTTCAACCGCGGGTACACCGATTATTTTGTCAACAAAAGGGATAAAAAAATCGGCTCGTGGGAAACGCCCAAATCGCAGGGCCAATTCATTGGTAAACTGTTGGACATAAAAGCCAATGGTTATGTCATTGAAAATTATGAGTTGTTGAATAATGGCGACGGGCTCTATTTCGTGAACGAAGAAGGCAAGGCAGACGGCGACCGGGTCAACATCATCATCAACGACGTGGTGGTGCCAAACACGTTCCGGCCATTGCCGATAGGGACTTTGATTTACCGAAATTCGGACGCCGCTTTCAATAAATTATTGGAAAGGGAAGACAGTGCCATCCGCAAAATCGGCGTTAACTTGACCTTTGCAGAAACCGAAAAGGGTTTTATCCTAACGGCAGTCGATGAAGATGGGCATACCAGTACTTCGACTTTGGAGGTGGAAAAAGAATTGACCAAAAACGGGGAATCCATCGTTCCGAACATCAAAAAGAATTTGTCCAAAACAGGCAATACGCCATTCATTGTGGACGGTATCGAGATTGATTTTTCGGAAAATTGGTTTTTGCCCATTTCCAAAATCAACGAAATCAGAAGAGTAGTGCTGGAGCAGTTGGTGGACATCCGAGTAAAGGAATACCACCGGGAAGAATTTCAAATCCAAAAAACGGATCATCCCTACCCTATTTCCGAACTGGACTTTACCCACAATGTTTCCAATAAACTGGCCCGCCGCTTCTATGAAAGGCACGGCGTAACCAAAATTGAAAAAGCGTTTGAGCTGCAATGGGACCCCGGCAAGTCACGGGTGATGACGACGAAATACTGCGTAAAATATGAGCTGGGAAAATGCCCCCGATTCCAGCGGGCAACGATGGGCGAAAAGGTGAAAGAACCGTTGGTGCTGAAACATGGGGAGGTGGAGTATAAATTGAAATTTAACTGCAAGCCCTGTGAGATGGAGATTTGGGAGAAAGATGCAGAGTTTGAGATTGAAGAGTATGTCTAAGATGGGGCTAAATTAGGTGCAAATGCCCAAACTTCAAAAGAGCGAATTTCTTTGTTTTAAGCACCTGAACCAAATTATCTATAAGAAATTTCAGCTTCTTTTCTCCTCTCACTTTGTTGAAAATGCTCGTCGTAGCTTTAGCTATGCCTGCGCTTTTCGCCTCGTGAGAGAAAAAAATAATTCTGAAATTTTACTTATACATAATTAAGTTCAGGTGCTTATATTATAATTTTCATGCAAAACCAAGCCGTCGAACAACTCTCCCAGACCCTCGCCGAACAAGGCTACATCGCCGATAAGGCCATTGCCATGTCCATTTTTCTGTCGCAACAATTAAAACGGCCACTATTGGTGGAAGGCCCTCCCGGTGTCGGCAAAACGGAAATCGCCAAAGTATTGGCCCGGTTGCATGATACCGAACTCATCCGGCTGCAATGCTACGAGGGCCTGAATGCAGAGCAGGCTCTTTACGAATGGAATTACCAACGCCAGCTCTTGGCCCTCAAAATGATGGAATCGGAAAACCGCTCGGTAGAGGAAAAAGAGGGGTTTATTTTTAGCAAAAAATATTTGTTGGAGCGGCCGCTGCTAAAAGCGATCACCAGAGAAAAACCGCCCGTGCTGCTCATCGACGAGGTGGACCGAGCCGATGAAGAATTTGAAAGTTTTCTCCTCGAAATACTCTCCGACTGGCAGATCAGCATCCCAGAATTGGGCGTGGTCAAAGCTACCCAAATACCCATCGTCATTGTGACCAGCAACCGCATGCGGGACTTGTCGGAGGCGCTGCGCCGACGGTGTTTTTATCTGTGGATCGATTACCCACCATTTGAAAAAGAACTGGACATCGTACGCCAAAAGGTACCGGGAATAGATGAAAAATTGGGCGGGCAAATCTGCCGTTTTATGCAGGAAGTCCGCCAGATGAAACTGGACAAAACGCCGGGCATCGCCGAGACACTCGACTGGGCCATGGCCCTCTCCGCCCTGCACATCGACCATTTGGAAAAATCGGTGGTCGAGGAAACGCTCGGCATCGTGCTGAAAGATTGGAAAGATATCCGGGAAGCGCAATTGTCGCTATCGGAGTTGTTTGAGAAAGTTGGGGTGGAAATAAAGATCAAATAGTCGAGGGTTTCCCGCAGGGGACGCAGGGTTTTGCGCTGAGTTTCGCAGCGTTTTCACACCGCTAATTTACCCTGCGGGAAATGCACTACTTATTAAAAGCGCTCATAAATTAGAAATTATATTTTGTGAAACTCTGTGCCTCCTCTGTGCCACTCTGTGTAATAACTTGTATTGTTTCACAAAGTCAGTTTTGAGATTTTTACTTCTGAGCAACACTATTGCTTTATAAATTTCCCAAAACCAACCTGCCTATTTTCTCCATCCATTATTTTGATAAAATAAATACCGACTGGTAAATCCGAAACGTTCATTGAAAAATCATCTCCATTATTTTTTAATTCTGTTTCAATTATTTGTCCGAAAGAATTAATGACGGAAAATTTAAAATCAGCATTAATTAATTCATTTTTTATTTCAATAAATAGGCGGTCCATAGTAGGATTCGGATAAATATGGAGCAGTGCGTTTTTAGGTAAAACATTTTCTGTCGCATTGATAAAACTGCAATTATTTAATGCGGGCAAAAAACATTCGATTAATGTCAAATTCAAATATTCGTCCTCTTGCTGGAAGCACAATAATTGTCCGCCCGCATCGGCAACCGTGCAAGGGTCAAATGCCCGCCCCAACAAACCATAACTACTGCCGATTCCCTCGATCCACATTTCTGGCGGAAGGGGGCAACTGGGCATTGTATTTTCAAAATAAATAACCTTCCTCATTTTGCCAGCCAACAGTTGTTCATCGGTGCTATCGACTTTGCGGGTAACTTGTTGATTTACAAAAGTGAAACTCAATGTAATCTCATCCCCAGCCTCCAAACTAAAATCATACAGCAGAATATCATCGGGCAAAAAATCAGAATGATAATAGACCAGACCGTTTTCCTGACGCAACGCACCGACATAACTGGATGAAGTTATCTGCATGGAATCATTGACTTGCAACTCTACAATTTGGCTGTAAAGCCCCCCATTAAACAGGGTATCGCCGCACAGAGCGAGATGTCGGGTGATCGGTCCGGCAATAGTGATTTGTGCTTCTTTCCAAATGGCGTTGTTTTCTGGAAAATCAACAGTTTGGGAAATACCAGCCATAGCTGAAAAAAGAAAAAAGAATAGAAAAGATAAATTTTTAGTCATTAGTCGAAGTGATTGGTTCACTTCTTTAGACGGCTGATTGCAGCGTAAGGTTGGGTAGGGAAATTTAATATAGGGATGAGCGCACCGTACCAAAACCGTTCTTTGAGCACATCCTGACAGTCACCAACATCCGCTTGTTTTGTTTGGGTAAGAGACAATAAATGTAAGGCGATTGAAGCACGAAAATTTTCGATTTCCCGCAGAGTTATTGTGTCCAAGCGAACTGGCGACGCAAGCACGGTGCGTCATGCCCTATTTCTTTTAGTTTAATGGAATAAAATGGGATTATAAAAGATTTCTTCACATTATCTATAATGCAAGTGGGCCGGAAAATTCACCTCTCTTCGAGGATACAGACTGCTCGGCCCAAAGGGATTTTAAGGGGGAACGTGGCAAAGCCACGTTCCCCCTTAAAATCCCCTGAGGGGCACCCCGAAGCAAGTTCGGGACAAGCTATTGGTAACTTGTCAAAGGACCGGCATATCCTGCCCCGCATTTTATAAATGAACCTTGTTATACGGTGGTTAAATCTTTGTCAACTAAAAAAGATGTTGGGCGATTGCATTGGAAAAAAAATGTTTTCATTTAGTCCAGCCGAGCGACGTGAATTAAAATCAGCTTTATGATTTGCTCAATTTTCCCCATCTTTATGAAGAAAGAAGTGGACAAATAAATCTTCTATTCATTTCCAATGAACCGCCCAACAACCGAACATTGTAGTGATAATGTTTATTTGCTTGTCGGTTATAAATAGTTTTTTCTCGAAGCGTCTTTATCCTTTGATAAAGAATAGCATTTTCAATTTTTCTTCGTATAATTTTTAAACTTGGTAGTGAATACATAAAACCAGCCCACTGCTCAAAATAAATTCAAATTGTCCCCTTCGTAGCACAACTGCGGTCAAGCCCTAAAAGGGAATTGTTGGAAATGTACTCTTCATGAAACTAACCCTATGAGCAGGGGCAGGCAAGTGTTGTTTTACAAAAAATAGAATACTCAGAGGCATTTTAACAAAATTAGTTAATTTGAATAGGCTACCATGCAATGGTAAAATAGTGTCCCATTGATCGTGCAAGGCAGTAACCTTATCACTGAAAACTGTAATTATTGATTGTAGCGAAATAAATGTAACAACAACAACTTGTTGGTCCGGGTTAGCAATGGGGTTATTTACGCTTCTCCTATCGTTTGGGAAATAATAATGGAACAAAGACTTCCATGAGCCAGGATTGCTGGTTGAAAGCAACTCGAAGGTTTTGCTTCGGCATAGGTGTTCAGTCATTGTTTTAGGCATTATCACTACTTTACAACTTCTATAAAAATGCCAACAAGCTATGCTGTTTTATTTCACTAATTATCAACTATTTATAAAATACCATAAAAAACAACTGTTCCCTTTTTGGGAAAATTTTTCCATTAATTGGAATATGGTGGAAGTAGAATTATTGGTTGGAGACTAGGGATAGTGGCTTAATACTAATAATTATTACAACAAAGATTTTTGTTTTTCCAAGATAGGGGCTATTGATTGGAGACATTCTGAAAGCTGTTGTACCTTTTTTATTAATTCGGGTTTTTCTGCCTCCCCGTTTTTTATCAATTCTTCCATTTCAATGATGTTTTCTTGTTGGGCGGTCATGCCAAACATCATGAAGTTCGATTTTAGTTTATGAATTATTTTATAAATCTCTTCCCAGTTTTTATTTGAAACAGCCTCGCTCAAATTATTCTTAACTCTCGGCACTTCTGCAACAAATGCCTCCAACATATCCCGTACAAACAACCTATCCCCACTGCTGAAATCGAATAAGTATTGTAGATCCACCTTTATTTTAGGGGGAGTCGCAATAGGCCCCTCGGCGGAAAATGCCGACTGTAAGTCCAGTACCCGGGCTACACTATTTTCGAGCATATTTGGTGAAAATGGCCTGGTGAGAAAATCGTTCATACCAGCTTCGAGCGCCCTTTTCTTTTCTTCCAACAGCGCAGCAGCGGTCAGAGCAATGATCGGGGTTGATTGATTAGGATTTTTTTGCCCGTTGGTTCGGATAATTTGAGCCGCTTCTACCCCATCCATTTCCGGCATGTTAACATCCATCAAAATCAGGTCGTATTTTTTCGCTTGGCTGAACTGAACGGCTTCCGAACCGTTGCAGGCTATCCTAAAACGGCAACCCCAAGTTTCCAATACTTTGGTAATCAATCGCTGATTCATCCAGTTGTCTTCCGCAACCAAAATGTCAAGATCTTTTAAATGAGATCTGGTATTTGGGTAAGAGGTGGCAAAATCTTCCTTTTTTGCAGCGACCTTAGTCCCAGAATTTTTCAAAGGTAAGGTAAACACAAATGTTGAACCTTTGTGAAGCTTGCTTTCAACCCTGATTTGCCCACCTTGCAATTCCACCAACTGCTTAACGATGGCAAGGCCAAGCCCAGTCCCACCGTATTTTCTGGCTACATTGATATCCGCTTGTTTAAAATTCTGGAAAATTTCCTTAGTTTTTCCTTGGGCGATCCCTATTCCGGTGTCTTGAACTTTGAATTCAATCTGATACGACTCATCTGGAGGAAGAAGTAGCCGAGCCGCCAGACTGATCGTGCCCCGCTCCGTAAATTTGCTTGCATTGCTGAGCAAGTTTGACAATATTTGATTCAAACGAGTAGGGTCACCAATCACAAGATTTTGAATGTCTGGGTCAAATTCCAAGACCACACTGATGGGCTTATCCTTTACTTTAAATTGATAGGTGCGCCGCAGGGATTTCAGCAACTGTTCGAGGTCAAAGTGTTTCTCCTCAAACCCCAACTCACCCGCTTCGATCTTTGAAAGGTCCAACACATTATCAATGATGCCCAAAAGGCTGTCGGCAGAAAAGCGCAAACTATCCAGGTACTCCTTTTGCGAGGAAGTCGGGTTGGTTTCGTAGAGCAGGTGGGTCATGCCAATGACGGAGTTCATCGGGGTTCGGATTTCGTGGCTCATATTGGCGAGAAATTGCCGCTCTGCCAGCCGTGCCTGATCGGCAATCCGTTTGGCATCTGCCAAGTCATGTTCCAATTGCTTGCGGGAAGTAAGATCATAATGCACCCCAATTGAGCCAATCACCTGACCGTTGCTGTCCCGGATAGGCGCACCACTAATCAACGCCCAGATAGTGCTGCCATCTTTGCGCCGCAACTGCACCTCATAAACACTGGTCTGTCCTTTCTCCCGAAACTTGTCGTGTGTGGTAAAAATCTTCTGGTTTTCAACTGTTACAAATAGTTCGAGGGCATTTTGCCCTATCAGCTCTTCGGCAGTAAAGCCCAACATATCGCAAAAATGCTTGTAGGGCCGAAGGATGGTGTGTTCTGTGTCCACTTCCAATAGCCCCAATTCCATATTTTCGATGATACCCCGGTATTTTTCTTCACTTTCCAAAATGGATTTTTGCACCTGCCGGGTTTCTGTTACATCACGGTACTGCCACTGGTGGCCGAGGTAACTTTCGCCAGAGAAAAGGGGTACGTAATCCCTTTCGAGAAACCTGCCGTCGGCCATTTCCAAGGTCTCCCCTACTACCAATTTCCTGTCTTTCAACCGATTATTGATCTCCTCTACAAATTGCTCAGGGTTTTTAAAAAGATGTTTCGACTGCTCGGCGGCTTGACTACAATCCAGCCCAACCATTTCATCAGGGGAATACGGGATGTTGAATATTTTACAAAACTGGTTATTGGTCAAAATGATTTTTCGGTCTTCATTTTCCAACAACACGCCTGCCTGCAAATTGGTAATCAGGTTGGTCAGGCGGACTTGCGTGATCTGGCGGTTGATTATTTCATCTTTGAGTTGAGCATGCGCCAAGCAACCTTCCAGCGAGATAGCGAACTTATCTACGACATTCTTTAGCTGTGCCATCTCCATGTTGCCGAACCCGTCCTGTTTGGTGGAAGAAAACAATTTCAAAAAGCCAATATTACCGAGCCGAAAAATGGCATAAGCCCCTTTATCAACGTTCTTTTCGGTGACCACTTCCTCAAATTCAGGCTCATTGCTGTTGATTGAGAGATAAGGTTTGTCTCTCAGTTTTTCTAAAATTGGATTGGAGCATTTCAGCATGATCGTGTTGGCACGGTAAGAAGGAGTAATGAAAAAAAGCTCGCAATAACTCGTCGTAACATCTGTCTTGTGCAACCAAACAGACGCAAAATTGAGGCTCTTCCTGCTGATGAGCGTATGCAGGAATTGTTTGCAGTTTTCACGGGCATCGAGTGAGCTGCCCACCGAAAGGGACAATTCGTACAACAAGCAAATGTCCTGTATGATTTTGATGTTGTCTGTCATTACAGAATTAGTTCAATTGAAATAGGGTGGAAATATTGTTGCAGTCATTGACAACCAATGGATTATGCTCATTTCTACGTATTTCTTTATTTCAATTTATTTATGTCAATTGGAATGTACCCACTACGATTGTTTTATTGAAAAACTCCAAAAGGCCCTCTCCGTAGGAGGAGATTTCGCCTAAGCTCAAAATACCGTAGGGCTCTTGTTCTGGGTCGTTCACTACCAACTGGGAACGGATTGCATCCAGCTCTTCGGAAAACCGGTCGCCAAGTGCTGCAGGCCGGGTGATGCAGTCCACGACAAAAGTGCTATCAGGGATAAAATCAGGGCCGGCCTCACTTAAGCAATCCTTCATGGCGTAGCTGGCCGCCTCAATTAGCAGTTTGGGGGTACTTTTTAAAATATGCAGGACTGTATTAGCGGGCACTTCACCAATGCAGGTCACCTCCCCGTTTTCATTTACCCCGATGGGGTCCCTCACAATCGCATCCGCATTTTCCCTAAAAATGCCAAAAGGGTAATCTTTGGTGTAGCTCAGGAAATTTTCCTTGGTAACTTCCTTACCACTATCCTCCTCCATAAAAGATTTGTAAACATCGAATGCGTTCTGCCAATTCAGTTGGATGATCTTCGGGCCATCAGTGGCGGTGGCGACGAGCGGCCCCGCCAATTTTTTCCACCCATGCCGGACCCCCAGATTGGATTGGTTTTCAACCACACAGCAGATGGCCGAGTCTTTAAAAAAACCATCATTGCTGAACAGGCACAAGCACTGCTGCAAGGAGCCTGACCCGGCCCCGCCCCCAATGAAGTTGACCCGGTCACCCACCGAGTTGTTCAGTGATTCCAAAAAATGGTTGACGTTAGAGGCCAACCCATCCAGCAAAACAATGATGGTCATTTTATTGGCAGTATCTGGAATATGAACCTGGTCAAGCCCTTCCAAGTTTTGTCCTGATAAATTTTTGACCAAAACTGGCGGAAGCGCTGTCTTGAATTTTTTGAGGATGCACCCTTCCTCCAACCGCTCCGTCCCATGCACCAAGCCAGGAAAAAGCCCTCCAAAAAAGGGGATGCGACGTTCATTGAAAAAACCAATGATCGATTCCACATCTGTTGCCGACCGTTCCGCCAGCAAAACCATAACGGTCTCCCCTACTCCTATATTCAAGGCGGCCAATCCTTGGGCCAATGATTCAGTATGTGCGTTTTTCAATAACATAAACTTGCCTGTATGATTCTTAAAGAGAGGAATTGTTGAACCTATTTTTAGGGTCTATTTCGAAATTTCGGTCATTGTATCGCCGAACTCCAGTTCGGTAGCTGGCGATCAGGAGATCTCCAGTACGTTGACCGAAATTTTGAAATACACCCTATTTTTACCAGTTCTTTTTTAAACCAAAATGTCGGCAGCTATAAAGCCTTCCCATCGTTTTCATTTTTCAGCATCCTGTAAATGGTTGATTTTCCGATCTTTAGCTTATCCGCTACCAATAAGACATCATTGTTATATTGTTCCAAAAAATAGTTGATGATCCGGCGTTTGTATTCTTCGAGGGTTAACTCTTCTTGCAAAAAGGTTGCCTCTCGGCCAATGCTGTTAAATTGGATGTCATCGGCTTCGATTTCCCCATTGGAAGAGAGGACCGCAGCTAATTCGATGACAGCCTTTAGTTCCCGTACGTTGCCTGGATAAGCATATTGGAGGAGTTTGGTTTTAGCTGATTTCGAAATGTCCATTTTGCCTAAATTATTTTGTTTGGCAAATTCGCTCAAGAAGGAATTGCCTAAAAGCAAAATGTCGTTGCCCCTTTCCCGCAATGGAGGCAATGGAATGCTGAGGCCCAACAGACGATAATAAAGGTCTTCCCTGAAATTCCCCTTTCTTACTTCTTCTCCCAGGTTTTTATGGGTGGCAATAATGATCCGGGCATCATAAGCTATCGGCTTGTCTCCTCCCACCCGCATGATTTCCCGCTCTTGGAATGCTCGAAGCAACTTAGCTTGCATGCTCAGGTCCATTTCGGCAATCTCGTCTAAAAACAACGTCCCCCCATCTGCCAATTCAAATTGCCCTTTTTTCCGTGCCACGGCCCCAGTGAAGGCACCCTTCTCGTAGCCGAACAATTCGCTTTCGACCAGTTCTTTTGGAATGGCACTCATATTGACCGCCACAAACGGGCCTTTCCGCCTACCCGAATTGTGGTGGATGGATTTAGCAACCAGTTCTTTTCCGGTCCCTGTTTCCCCGGTAATGGAAATAGTAATATTGGATTTGACAGCCTTTTCCATCAGGAGGAACACCTGTTGCATGGGTTGGCTGTTGCCGGTGATGGTTTTGCCAAATTCATACTGGGCGTTCAGTTGAGCCTTAAGTGTGTCCACCTCATCTTTCAGCTCGATGTGCTTTTTGAGGTGGTTGAGCGAGTTCAACAAACGCTCTTTGGTCTCGTTGTCTTTGGCAATGTAGTCGTAAGCACCTTCCTTTAACAGGGTAACCGCTGTCCGGATATCCTGTTGCCCAGAAAGAATAATAACACCAATGTCTTGATTATAGGCTTTGATCTTTTTAAGGACTTCACTGCCCGACATATCTGGTAAGGAAAAATCTAAGGAAATAATATTGGGACGCAAGCTCAAATGCTCTAAACATTCCTGACCGGTGGCAAAAAGATGTACCTCATGGTCGGGGTTTATTTCCATAACGTACTTGACCAAGCGCTGGTACACCGGGTCATCTTCGACTATGAAGATTCGGGTTGTGCTGTCTTTTGTACTCATGAAGAAAAAAAATTGACAAACGGTTGGATTCAAAAAGAGTTTTTGACTTTGCCCAAAATGTTCAATCTATAAAATTTAACTCGTTGAATAATATAATTACCTGATAAGTAGGTTCATGATTTACAATGCGAGGGTGTACAAAGATAAACAGCCCAACAGCTATTTTTTCCCATTTTGAGAAATTAGTTCTGAAATAGGAATTAAATCCAAAAAAAATGCCCCTTGGCTACTTGTAACCAAGGGGCTTATTTTTATCTAAAACCTTGAAAGAAAAGGATTTATTTAATCTTGAAAGCCTTCTTCACTGCTTTCACATAATCCAGTTTTTCCCAGGTAAACGTCTCGACTTTTTTCTTGACCGTCTTGCCAGAACCGTCGGTAAAAGAAACAGTTTTCTTTTCCGGGGTGCGGCCCATGTGGCCATAAGCAGCGGTTTCAGAATAGATCGGCGTGCGCAGTTTCAATCGTTTCTCGATAGCATAAGGCCGCATATCAAAGATTTTTTCTACCTCTTTGGCAATCTCGCTATCCTTCATATCCACCTTGGCCGACCCGTATGTGTTCACATATATATTGGTTGGTTTCGCTACGCCGATAGCATAAGATACCTGCACCAATACTTCATTGCAAACCCCTGCAGCTACGAGGTTTTTGGCAATGTGGCGGGTTGCATAAGCTGCCGAACGATCCACTTTTGAAGGATCCTTGCCTGAGAACGCTCCGCCACCATGTGCGCCTTTTCCACCATAAGTATCCACAATGATTTTGCGGCCAGTCAGTCCCGTATCACCATGAGGGCCACCGATGACAAACTTGCCCGTTGGGTTCACGTGGTAAGTGATTTTATCATTGAACAGTGCCTGCACTTTTTTAGAGCACTGCTTTTTAACCAAAGGAATAACCAATTTAATCACGTCATCTTTGATGCGCTTCAACATCACCTCGTCTTTATCAAAATCATCGTGTTGGGTCGAAACAACGATGGTGTCAATCCGGAGCGGCACATTATCATCACTGTATTCAATAGTCACCTGTGACTTGGCATCCGGGCGGAGGTACTTCATGATCTTTCCAGCCTTGCGGATGTCAGCCATCACCTGTAAAATTTTGTGGGAAAGGTCGAGCGCCAAAGGCATATAGGTATCGGTCTCGTTGGTAGCATAACCGAACATCATCCCTTGATCACCTGCTCCCTGGTCTTCTGGATTTTTACGCTCTACCCCCTGATTGATATCCGGTGACTGTTCGTGAATGGCAGAAAGGACACCACAAGAATGCGCCTCGAACATGTACTCGGACTTGGTATAACCGATCCGCTTAATTACGTCCCGGGCAATTTGCTGTACATCAAGGTAAGTTTTGGTTTTTACCTCGCCAGCCAAAACCACCTGACCAGTCGTCACGAGCGTTTCACAGGCAACTTTAGAGCTTGGGTCAAATGCAATGAAGTGATCCACCAATGCATCGGATATCTGATCGGAAACTTTGTCGGGATGCCCTTCCGATACGCTTTCGCTTGTAAATAAATATGGCATTTTTCTAATGGTTAATGGTGAATGGTAAATGGTGAACGAGCCGCATCTGAAATTTTATTGGTTCATTTCCATTGGGCATTCAACACAGCTTAAAAGGATTATTTCAAATAAAAAGATGAATGAAAAACAGAAGGTCAAATGAATAGCCAAAATGAAAATTATCATTCACCATTCACCAATATTCATTCATCATTGTGCAAGGGGCGGCAAAGATAGGTTTTTGGATGAAATTGATATTTTCAAAAAAAAATAATGTTGACCCAACTCTTTGTCGCCTGATTATCGTCAGTGTGTATGAAACGTTAAATTTCTATTAGAGGTGCAGTACAGGGGTTGACAACGGCGTTTTTAAAATGCATTTTTGAAGAAATTATTTTAAAGAAATTTTCCTGTTGAAATATTCCCCAAATTAAATAGGGGTGTCGTTCCAAAGTCGTGTCAATTAAGACACAGCATTTTTATCCAAACACATTAAGTACAATTACTCTCTGATTTTTTAAACCCGGATCTAAGTCAATAGACGGGCCTCTCACGGCTATTGCTTTGTTCCAACAAACGGAAGATTTTATAGTGACTGATTGTTTGTGGCCTTTCGCCAATCTCCCACAATTTCCAGCTATTTATCTATCCTTTCTTCAGCTGCTTATGGCAAAAATCTACCATTCCAAACTGGCGTTTTTAATGATTTAAATGGATTAAACAGTCGGTTATTTAATAATCTTTAAACAATCCAAAACAAATCTGCCGACCGTTGAATACCAATTGAAAACATGGCCTGTTAGTGTTGAAAAATTCAAAGCCTTTAACAGCCATTATTTATTCTAAATGCCAGTAATTTCAATTTAAAACAGCTTAGCTAAAAGCTCTCTTAAACCTTGCTGACCAGCCTGCATGGGCCGACTTGGGTATGCTCACCCCATTGCCCAACGGACTACCAGGCCCAGCGCTAAAAGCTTATGATTATGAAAAACCTACTGCTCGGAATGGCTGCATTTTTAATGCTCTCCATCAACCTCGATGCCCAGAATTATTCCCGACCAACCCGCATTTTCAAAAAAGGGCAAACTGATATCCAGATCGGTTACGGGCTGCTCACAACTGCTTCCTTAATGGACAAAGCCAACACCAAGTTTCCGCCTGTCAGCATCAGGGGAGACCGATTCATGAGCGACAATTTCTCGCTCGGCGTGTCCTACACGGTGGCCTCAAATCAAGGCCAGCCGTACATCATCCCCGATGGCCTCGAACAGCGGATCACTAACACCACCCACCAATTGGCCCTGCGTCCGACCTTCCACATCACCACTTTAAAAAACATAGACCTTTATGGAGGGATGATGGTGGGCCTCAACTTCGAAGAATACTCTGTAGACCGTGGCAACACGTCCTTTCTCACGGAACACAAAAACTTCCAGCCCCAACGGGTCAAAGGTATTTACTCCGCCTTTGTGGGTGGCCGTTATGTTTTATCGAAAAGGTGGAGCGCTTTCGGCGAGATAGGCTACAGCACTTCCTTGTTGACAATCGGAATGGGGTACCGGATTTAGAAATGTAGAATGATGAATGTAGAATGTAGAATGTAGAATGTAAAATCACTTTACATTTTACATTCTTCATTCTGCATTTTACATTATTTAATCTCGCAGCTCAACAAACGTTCAACGCTGCCATCATTTTTATGAATAAACCCTTCGAGCTGATCACCAATTGTTACAGGGCCAACCCCAGCAGGCGTGCCGGTATAGATCAAATCGCCCATTTGCAATTTGAAATATTGGGAAACGTAAACGATCAGGTAATCGAAGGAAAAAATCAGATCACGGGTGTGGCCGTGCTGAACCGTTTCGCCATTTTTTTCCAAACGGAACTCGATGTTACCCTCCTGTTGGACTTCGTCCAAGGGAACCCAATCACCGAGGACGGCGGAATGGTCGAAGCCCTTGGCAATTTCCCAAGGGTGGCCTTTTTTCTTTAATTCATCCTGCACATCACGAGCTGTGAAGTCGATGCCCAGCGTCACTTCCTGGTAATAGCCGCTGGCAAATTCGGGCTGGACATGCCGCCCGTTTTTGCCGATTTTAAGCACGACTTCCAGTTCGTAGTGCAGGTCTTTCGTGAAATCAGGATAGTAAAATGGTTTTTCGTTGATGAGCAGCGCCGATGGCGGCTTCATGAACACGATGGGTTTGCCCGGTACGGGGTTGCTTAGTTCTTTTGCGTGGTCGGCATAGTTGCGGCCGATACAGATTATTTTCATGGATTCACGGTTGCATTGTTGCACGGTTTCATTGATTCATGGTTGCATAGATTCATGAAACCATAAAACAATGGCAAATGTAATATCCCACTCCATTCCACCTCTATTGAGGGGCTGATAAATATGCCTAAAATTTCCTTTCCCTTTTGTCAATTTTTTGATAGCCCACCTTATAGTTGAGTAAGCTCGCACTTTTACCAGCCTGTTTTTTTACTTTTGACCTTTATTGTTAGCGGATAAAATCACTCAACATAAAGTCCTACCCTGAAATAAATTGGAGACAACCAGTTTTTAATTTCATCACTACCCCAACCCAATAATTTAACATAGATGAAGCAAGCATTACTTCTTTCAGCACTTATACTATTTTCTCTGGTAAATATATTGGCGGAAGAACCGCCCGTCAACCCTCTGCCGGTGAATGCCGGGGACGACATTTATATCTGCTCACCCGGTCAGAATGTCACCCTAAACGGGTCGGTTGGTGGCCCATTTAGCGGGGTCAGTTGGGATCCACCATTTGGTATGTCCGATCCGAATTCTTTAAACCCACAGGTTTTTGTGTCGAGTACGACAACTTTTACACTGACAGCCAATGGACAAGGAGCAACGTCCAATTTGATTTTCAATGGTGATTTTGAGTTGGGGGATGTTGGCTTTTCCAGTAGTTATATTCCCGGAACGGAGAGGCATATGGGGGCTACTTTCCAATGAAGGAGAATATGCAATTTCTACCAACCCATAATATTAACCCATACGTCAATTTTGCCAATCCTGCCTTTTCGGCAGCAATATGATGGTTGTCAATGGTGCTACAACACCTGGCGCCCCCAGTATGGTGTAACAGACGGTAACGGTTGATCCGAATACTGCTTATGAATTCAGTGGAACATGGCTCACATCAGTCAACTCTGCGAAAATCCGGCTATCCTACAATTTTCAATAAATGGAATGTTGTTGGCAATCCATTCAATCTCTCATCAACACCTCTGTGTACTGGCAACAATTTCTTTGAAACCTGGAATTCAGGAGTGCACCAGCAGAAATTTGTATCGTACCAATCAAAATACTGCTGGGAGTGGCAATGATTTTGCAATTGACGGCATTTCATTCGGGCCAGTTTGACTCCGGCACGGACGAAGTGACCGTCCACGTGATCGACGTCCTTGCCGTCGCCAATCCCTTCTGAATCCATCCCCTGCAACAATGGTGGTGTAGGTATTAACCTCGACGGCACGGGTTCTTCCACTACCCCCGGTATCACTTACCAATGGACAACTTTCAACGGAACCATTCTTTCCGGTGCCAATACCCTAACTCCTCTGGTCGGAACGCCGGGCACTTACGAACTCACCGTTTCGATCAATAGCTCATTCGGGCCATGTACTTCGACCGCTTTAGTGGAGGTCGTTGCCGACCTTCCACCGGATGCCTTCGCTATTACTGGCAATAACATCGACTGCCTTTCAACGACGGGTTCGGTTATCGGAAGCGGTTCGACAGTCGGGCCGGACATCATTTACCAATGGAGTACGCCAGACGGATTTATTATTTCGGGAGAAACAGACATCATCGCCGAAGTAGGCGCAGGTGGGACATACACTTTGTTGGTGACCGACCAAGGGACAGGCTGTACTGCCGAAGCATCGACCATAGTGTTGGAAGACCTCAACTTGCCCACCGCCGAAGCCGATCCCGACGGCGCTCTTGATTGCAATAATACCTCGGTGACCATTGATGGTTCTGGTTCTTCCGGCGGGCCAAATTTATCCTATGATTGGTTTACGACTAATGGAAATATCACTTCCGGAACAACAGGCGTGAGCATCGACGTGAATGCTGCGGGGACTTACCAGTTGATCGTCACCAATAATGACAATCACTGCACGGCCACCGTTTTGGCGTTGGTTGAAAGCGATCTCAACCCGCCCGTTATTGACATCGCCACCCCAGCCATGCTGACTTGTTTGGTGGCCAATTTTACCCTCGATGCCAGTGGCTCTTCCGGGACTGGCAACCTTTCTTTCGATTGGTCTACTCCGAACGGCAACATTGTTTCCGGTCAACAAACAGCCATGCCTGAAATAAATCAGCCCGGCACCTACTCCTTGGTCATAACCGACGATGCAAATGGCTGCACGGCGGAAGATGATGTATTGGTGGAAGGTGATGTGACGCCCCCCACCCTTGTCATCGCTGCGCCGGAGGAATTGACTTGCACCACTGTTGAAATTTCACTCGATGCATCAGGTTCGCAAGCTGGTGTTAGTTTTTTATGGACAACGTCAACGGGAACTATTGTTTCGGGGGAAAACACGGCTCAGCCAATTGTCAGCCAGAGCGGCACTTATACCTTGACGATAACCGATCCAGACAATGGCTGTACTTCTTCTGACGTAGTAGACGTGACCGCTGACCAATCAATACCCGTTGCGGATGCTGGTGAAGTAGCCCAACTCGACTGTACGGCTACCACTGTCCAACTTGATGGAACAGGTTCATCCACGGGGCCGGACATCACGTACCTCTGGACTACCGCCGATGGTGAAATTTTGAACGGGGAAACGACCCTCGAACCGGAGATTGGTTCGGGTGGCACTTATGTTCTGACCGTCACCAACAATACAACTGGCTGTACCAGCCAGGATGATGTCATCATTCCGCAAAACAATGACCTGCCAACTGCCACTGCTGCCGTAGGGGATGAATTGAATTGTTTGAATAATTCCTTGACCATTGATGGCACCGGCTCTTCGTTTGGGGCGAATTACACAGTTATTTGGACAACCGTTGACGGCAACATCGTTTCTGGCGAAAATACACTCCAACCCTTAGTGGACGAGGCTGGCACCTATCTGCTGACCATTACCAATCTCACTTCCAATTGCACGGCAACCGATGAAGTAGTGGTAGTGGAAAATCTCACCACGCCGCTGGCCGATCCCGGTGTCACTGCGACTTTGACCTGTACCAACGACACTTTGCAATTGGACGGCGGCAATTCTGTTTTGGGAAATAATGATGCTGTTTTATGGACAACCACCAGCGGCTCATTTGCCGAAGGCGAAAATACTTTGACGCCAACTATCACATTGCCAGGCACTTATACATTGACCATCACCAATCCTGATAGTGGCTGCACCGACGAAGCCTCGGTTGAAATTGATGAAAATATGGTCATCCCAACGGCTGATGCGGGTGCACCAATGGAATTGACCTGCACCACGACTTCCCTTTCACTGGACGGAAGTGCTTCAAGTCAAAACGGCAATTTCACCTATACTTGGTCCACGCAAAACGGCAACATCGTCAGCGGTGAAAATGGCCTGCAACCTGTGATCGATGAGGAAGGAAACTACATCCTGACCGTGATCGACAACGACAATGGCTGTGAAAATATGAGCGATGTAGAAGTCACGCTGAACGGTAATTTCCCCAATGCCGAGGCTGGCCCCACTGCGGAACTGACTTGTGCCATCACCCAAACAACCCTTAACGGCTCAGGGGATGTTGGAAATGAGTTTACTTACGAATGGACAACTACCAATGGGGACATCCTCGCTGATGAAAATACTTTGACCCCAGTCGTTGGTGCAACGGGGACTTACACCCTGACCGTGACCAATCAGGACAACGGCTGCACGACCACGGACGACGTATTTATTTCTGAAAATACGGCTGCGCCAAATGTGGATGCTGGCCCAACAGATGAACTTTCCTGCACCCAAACGCAGCTTTCTTTGAATGGCTCTGGCAACGCTCCCGGCAATGATATTTCATTTAACTGGACAACTCCTAACGGTAATATCCTTTCAGGAAATGATTCCCCAACGCCATTGGTGAACGCTGCGGGTACCTATTGGCTGACCATTACCGATAATGAAAACGGCTGCATCGATTCTGCTTCCGTCATCATCACCCAAGATGCTAATGTGCCCATTGCTGATGCGGGAACAACGTCTACTTTGACTTGCAATGTAACCAACATCCAATTGGATGGCAGTGGCAGCAGCAACAATCCCAACATCACCTATCTGTGGACGACCACCAATGGAAATATAATTGCAGGGGAAACAACCTTAAATCCTGAAATTAATGCCCCCGGCACCTACCTGCTTACAGTGACGGATGCGGTCAATGATTGCGAAGCGGTTTCTTCTGTTTTGATAAGCGAAAACACGGCGCAGCCAGCGGCCAATGCCGGCCCCGATGGGCTACTGACCTGCAACGATACGCAGCTAATTTTGGATGGTAGCGCTTCCGCAAATGGCCCTGATTTCACCTATCAGTGGACAACAACTAATGGTAATATTGCTTCTGGAGAAAATACCAACCAACCCAATGTGGATGCCCCAGGCATGTATGAAGTATTGGTAACCAATGTTTTAACAGGCTGTACGAACACAGCAGCTGTTCAAGTTTCGGAAAATATCACCCCGCCAACGGTGCTGATCGAAACACCTGATTTGTTGACTTGTGAAATATTGGAGTTGGAATTGGATGCATCCAACAGCAGTTCAGGAGCATTCAATTACAGCTGGACAACGACCAACGGTACCATCGTGTCGGGAGAAAACACCACCAATCCTACCATAAATATGGTTGGTGATTATGACCTTCTTATCACCAATAATTTTAACGGGTGCACCGCTACCGCCTCGGTTTCAGTGAGTGAAAATACTATCAACCCAACCGCTGATGCAGGGCCGACCATGGAGTTGGATTGCACCACCCTGATTTCATCCTTGGATGGCAGTGGGAGTAGCACGGGCGCAACCTACCAATACTCTTGGACAACCATTGACGGAAACATAATTTCTGGAGAAACGACTTTGACACCAGAGATAAACGACTCTGAGCATATATACTGACCGTTTTGGATGAAGCAAATGGATGCACGTCCACTGCTGAAGTTGAAGTTACTTTGGATATGAACGTCCCGGTCATCAACATTTTACCACCAGCTACTTTGACCTGTAAGGAAGCAGAAATTACGATAGATGCAAGCAGCTCAAGCACTGGTAATAATTTCCAATACGAATGGGTTTCCCAAAACGGGAATATCGTCAGTGGTCAAAACACATTACTGCCAACCGTTGACGAACCAGGTAATTACGAATTGATTATTTTAAATAATGACAATGGTTGTGAATCTTCTTCTTCAATTATTGTCGATGAAGATGTCGAACTACCGTCGGTTGATGCTGGGCCAACTTTTGAGCTGAATTGCAATTTGACCGAAATAAATCTTGTCGGAAATACGGATGTAGCCATCGGTCAATTCACCGCCGTTTGGAGCACCAACAATGGTAGCATTGCTTCTGGCGGCCAATCCCTTGCTCCGGCGATAAATGCACCAGGCGTTTATCAATTGGAAATTTTGAATACGGAAACGGGCTGCTCGAACACAGATGAAGTAACTGTGACCGAGAACGTTTTACAAGATTTTGATTTTGAAAAACAAGAACCCAGCTGCTTGAACCCGTCGGGGATTTTGGAATTCACAGGTGTGCAGGGAGGGCTTTCCCCATTTACCTATTCCGTGAATAATGGCCAGAGTTTTTTCATCGCAGTCCATTTACCCAACCTGCCTGCTGGCACTTATGATTTGGTGGTCACCGACGCCAATGGGTGTACCTTGTCCGACGTGGCCTATTTGTCCGATCCGCCAGAAGTTCAAGTATTTTTAGAGGCTCAGGCCATCCTCCAATTGGGCGACAGCTATCAATTGAACGCTCTAACCAGTTTACCGGATAGTGAAATAGAAACGGTCGAATGGACACCCAATGAGACCCTGAGTTGTATTGATTGCCTCAACCCGTTGGCAACCCCTGTGCAGCAAACCTCTTATGAGGTAAAAGTTACGAGCAAAGACGGCTGCTCGGCCACTGCCACCACGGCCCTTTTTGTCCAAAAAAACATCAACATCTTCGTGCCCAATGCCTTTTCCCCAAATGGGGATGGGACCAATGACCTGCTCTTGATTTATGCGGGCGGCAATGGCATTTTGAAAATCAATTCCTTCCTAATTTTTTCCCGTTGGGGAGAATCTGTTTTCCAACAGTTTAACTTTCCTCCCAACGACCCACAATATGGCTGGAATGGAAAACACAAGGGAGAACTGATGGATCCGGCAGTGTTTGTTTGGTTTGCCGAAGTGGAATTGATAGACGGTAGTACCCGACTGTTGGAAGGGGGGGTGACGCTAATTAGATGACATTTAATCAGATAAGTTGGCTTTAATCAGAGTATTCGGCAAGACGCTTGTTTACTTGATTTATTATACCTATTTTTGGCCTTTATTTTTAGACAAAAGCTATCAAAGTATTTATTTTTCGCAATTCATCCTTTCTTTCCATTAACCGAGTTTAAGATTAATAAAGCAAATTAAGCAGTCAAACACTTGTGAATTGACCTGACTAATTCAAATTAACAATTTATAATCTCGTGAAAATGAAAAGAAATCCAACTTTCTTAATCGCTTTCCTTTTATTAGGATTCCTTCCGCTTCAATCAGCCTTTTCCCAATGTTACGAACTCGGAACGACGGTAGGCCAAATGACCCCAGTCCTTAAAAACCCGATTGGTTTCTGCCCAGGAATTGCGCAGCAAGCAGCCATTTGCGATTGCCCTCCGGGCTTTGTGGTGGTAGGATATGAAGGTTTGGAGAACAATGTCTATGGCCCGCAAGTCCTTAGCCAGTTTTCTTTAAGGTGCAAGCAACTAAATTCAAATGGCACCTTAGGCGCTACGGTAAATGTTACCTGTTCCAATGGTACCGCCAATCCACCAACCAGCGTTCCCGATGGCCCAATTGATGCCGCACTGGACCAAGCCATTGTAGGCTTTGAAATCAGGATCGGTTGTGCTACGGATGCTGTGATGGGTGAATCCAAATTGATCACGGATGTTGCGATGGGCTTGCCCAACAACGTCAGCAATGCCATGACAGGCATTGGTGGTACAGGTGGTTCGCCACAGCCAGTGATGTATGCCCCTAACGGTAATGTAATCGTTGGTATGCAAACTTATATCGAACCGTTGAACCAGCCTACCGGGGCCATCAACATCGTCGCAGGTGTCGCTTGGCGTTACGCTCCAATCGTAGCCTGTCCGCTGATGTGCTCGGTTGATGGTATTTCCGTTGGAAATATTTCTGCTTGCAATGACAACGGTACTGCTGATCCATCAGATGACACCTTTACAGCTGATGTAACCGTTACTTTCACTGATGTTCCAGCAACCGGAACACTTGATTTAAGCGGAGATGGTACTGCTTCTGTTGCTGTTGGCTCTGTTGGTGCGGGTACTCATACTTTTACAGGCGTAACCATGAGTGCAGATGGTGGTGCGATTGATTTGACCGCAGCTTTTTCTGCCGATCCAGCATGTAGCTTAAACAATCCGAATGCAGGTACTGCGCCAGCAGCTTGTTCAATGGCTGCTGTCTGTTCGATCACCAATATCATCTCTTCCAATATTTCAGCATGTAATAACAACGGCACGCCAGGCATTGTATCTGATGATACGTATACTGCCGATGTGATTGTTACTTATTCCAATCCGCCAGCCAGCGGCACACTGAGTATTTCTGGTGATGGTTCTGCCTCTGTTGCTGTAGGATCAATTGGTGCTACCTCACATACCTTCACCGGTGTTACGATGACTGCCGATGGTTTCCCGATTGGCTTTACGGCTGTTTTTTCTGCCGATCCTGCTTGTACTTTCTCAAAAAGCAATACAGGTCAAGCACCTAGCCAATGCTCGGTAGCTGCACCTCCGGGCTCTATCCCAACCATGTCAGAATGGGGATTGATCCTTTTCGCATTAATCGTATTTACTTTCAGTGTGGTTTTCGGAACGCAGCAACAGCAAAAATTGGCAATAGGTGGCAACATGACTGCCAGCGCCCGCCAAACCTTGCCGTTTGACAAAGCCAGTTTCTTCAAGGTATTACCTTATGTTTATTTAGGCTTTGTAGTGTTGTTCGGCTCTATGGTCGCATTGTTCGGCTATGAAATGACCAATGCAGATGTTCCCGGCAGCTTATTGTCCGGTTTGGTAATTGCCTATTTGATTCAGTTTGTTGCTGGGTCAAATAAAAAATAACACAACTATTCATAGCGCTAATCAGGAGGTGACATTTTGTTACCTCCTGATTTGTTTTTAACACTCTCTGCTTACTGGCCTTTTCAAATTATGACCTCATGAATAAAAGAATTTTACACCTTCTGGCTTTGCTCCTTTTTTTAGGGCAAATGTCAACAGCCCAAAACAACTCCTTAAACTTTGATGGGACAAATGATTTTGTCCAAACCACTTCTCCAGGTATCACTGGTAATGCAGCAAGAACGGTAGAAGCTTGGGTCAAAACCTCTTGGACTGGAACCCAAAGAATAATTGTTGATTGGGGCGTTATGAGTCCGAATGGCTCGCGATATACCTTCGCCATGAACAATGGCGGCATTAGGATTGAAGTAGGTGGAAATGGGGTGACCGGAACAATCATCGGTGATGGAACTTGGCACCACGTGGCTGCTACTTACGACAACTCTTTGGCTACCAATAAACACAAACTTTTCGTTGACGGCATGATGGTAGCAGGATCCAACCTTACCGTCGCTGCCAACACAGCCGCCGGTAACATCATCATTGGCAGAAGGAATGATGGGGTCAATTTTTGGCAGGGCAATATCGATGATGTACGGGTTTGGAATGTTGCCAGAACAGCAGCAGACATTGCCGCCAACATGAATACCGAACTGACAGGGACAGAAGCCAATCTGATATTTTATGCAAAAATGGATGATGACATGGCCAGTTGTGATGTCGTGGATTGTAGCCCCGGCCAAAACCACGGCACTCGAATAGGAGGTACATTGTTCAGTTCCGACGTACCTGCTGGTGTTACCGATGCAGACTGTGCCATTTGCATGACCAACTGTAATATCAGTACTTGCTCTATTGCTGCTATCACCGTTTCTAATATATCTGCTTGCAACGATAACGGAACTGATATGGATCCGTCCGATGACACCTTCACTGCCGACGTGACGGTTGATTTTATGGGCGAACCTGGAACTGGGACACTCGATTTGAGTGGTGATGGTACAGCATCTGTGGCAGTAGGCTCTTTGACAAATTGCTCTCATGTGTTTACTGGCGTTGTCATGTCAGCTGACGGTGGGACTATTGATCTCACTGCGACTTTTTCAGCAAACGGAGGTTGCACCTTAAACAACAGCAATGCTGGCATCGCTCCAGCTTCTTGCTCTAATGCGATACCCCCTGCTGGATGCAGTATTTCGGATATTACCGCTGTCAATATTTCCGCTTGTAATAACAATGGTACGCCAGGAATTTCCTCCGACGACACCTTCACTGCAGATGTCACCGTCACTTTTGCCAACGCTCCTGCAACTGGTACGCTCAACCTCAGCGGCGATGCCGTTGCGTCCGTACTAGTTGGTTCAATTGGTGCAACCTCACATACATTTTCAGGATTGACAATGAGTGCGAATGGTACACCCATTGCGCTGACTGCGTCATTTTCTGCGGATGCCGCCTGCACATTATCCGATAGCAATACTGGACAAGCGCCCAGTCAATGTTCTGTTGTGATACCTCCGGGTAGCATCCCAACGATGTCGGAATGGGGATTGATCCTATTTGCGCTGATTATTTTTACTTTCAGTGTGGTCATGGGTACTCAGCAGCAACAAAGATTGGCATTGGGTGGGAATTTCTCCGCTGACACACGGCAATCAATCCCTTTTGACAAGGCTCTTTTTTACAAAGTTTTACCAATGGTCTACTTTGGGATAGTGGTTGTTTTCTCATCTGCGATTGCCCTCTTTGGTTATGAAATGACCACTGCCGATATTCCAGGCAGCTTGATATCCGGTTTGGTGGTTACCTATTTGGTACATTATGTATTAGGGTCTTCAAAGCCCAACAAATAATAAATAAGCCCGTATATTTGAGGCTACAAACAAAACCAACTACTTTATAAATTTTAGTTAAACAAAATAGCGCAGTAACAAACCAACCAATTGTTACTGCGCTTTTTATTAATGCCGCCTCCCAATGCCGCCCAACAAAAAGAAAAGTCAAAAAAAAGGTAATCAAAAAAACTCCAGCCTAAACTTGGCCACAGCGATCAACCAGTTCTTCATAGATCGCCACCCCATTTTGAAATTCCTTTTGGGTTTCATTGGGTGCATGGTGCTTTTTTACCTGTTTTATTATTCCGCTTTTTATAAAAATATTTTGGAAGAACCATTCTTGCAAGCACAAGCGAAGATCAGCAACCTTTTTCTTCGACTGCTGGGTCATGATACAGTAGTTGACCGTGCCATTATTTCCAGCAATGAATTTGCTGTCAACATCAAAAACGGCTGCGATGGCCTCGAAGCCATTGCTATTTTACTGAGCGGTATTTTGATTTTCCCAGCTTCCATGCGTTTAAAATTACAGGGTATGTTGTGGGGTGTGGTGACTTTATTTATCCTCAATTTACTGCGGATTGCAGGGCTGTATTTAATTGGCCTTTATTTCTCCCCCACTGTTTTTGAGATCATGCATGTGCAAGGTGGATTTATTTTGTTCACAATGATTAGTGTGATCCTGTTATTTATTTGGATAAATTGGGCCGTGAAAAAAAGTCAATAAAATTTGTTTAGTGGAAAACGGTGAGCAATTCTGGTGAATAATATTCCACTTAAAGTCAATTAATTTATGCAGCAAATAATAAAAAGCGCTTTAAAATATTTCGGGATTTTTATCCTTTTATATGGCTCATTGACTGCAATCAGCCTCATTCCAGCTGTTGGCTCTGCTTTTAATCATATTTACCGCCAGCCTTCTCAATTGATTTTACAAGCTGTTCTGCCAAAAGCCTATATCCAATTAAAAAGCGAAAAAAACACACCCGATCTGATCCGGGCCGAATTTGCCTCTAAAGAAAAAGTACAACAACAAATTGAAGAAGCCAAGAAAACTGGGCAGGCCAAAACGCCGGTTCAGGGCAATAGTTTTGAATTTGGTTTTTATAATTTATTCCTCAGTTTTATCCTCTTCCTATTCGTATTAATTTTATTATCGCCATTAAATAAAAAAGAAAAAATCATCAGCATTTTAATTGGCACTTTAATTTTTTATTGCTACTCCGTATTTAAAATGTACCTCGCCTTATTGAGTCATTTTAATGAACCAGAGATTGCTATTTACCACACAGGAGAAGGCACTTTGAAATTTGCCCAATCCATTTTGTATTACATGAGTTTGGGCACCAATATGCTTTTGGTATTAATTATATGGGCTGTTTTTGTTTTTAGGAAAAATAATTGGAATGCACTTTTTGGAGCGCCGGGCTTTATTTTAGGGAATAAAAAATAAAGGCTTTTATATTCGCACTTTATTTATTTTCCAGAATTAATAAAGATTGAAAAAATCGCACCTCCGCCATCTGTTTGGAACTCAACCTCGCCATGCTTTGCATCGGCACCTCCGGCGCACTGGGCAGGTATATCGAATTGCCACCACCTTTGACTATTTGGTGGCGGGCACTTTTATTCCATTTTATTTCTCGGTGGTTTAGTAATACTGGTAAAGCCTCCTTCCAGTAAAATAAAAAAAGTAGAGCCGCAGTTGTATTATCGGTGTGTTGATGACAGTGCATTGGGTAACCTATTTTTTTGCGACTGCAATGGTCGAACGTCGCCATCGGCATGTTGTCCCTTTTTACCTACCCGGTGATCACCGCTTTTTTGGAACCACTTTTTTTAAAGACAAAGTTTCAATTACGCCATCTCTATTTGGGTAGTTTAATGCTATTGGGTATTTATTTTTTAGCGCCCGATTTTGATTTTAATAATTACATGACATTGGGTTTGCTCATTGGCCTCTTTTCTGCCGTCGCTTATTCCTTGAGAAATATTCTTTTAAAAACCCAAATAAAAGAAGTTAACAGCACGGTTTTGATGTTCTACCAAATGGTCGTAATGGTCGTTCTTTTGATGCCCGTCCCGTTTTTTTATGACGGAGAAGGGGTCATTGATTTTATCCCTTACATATTGCTGCTCGCTCTGGTCACGACCTCCATCGGCCATACGCTATTCTTGAACAGCTTCAAACACTTCTCCGTCAGCACTGCAAGTTTGCTGGGTGGTATGCAGCCGATTTACGGTATTTTATTGGCGGTTATTTTTTTACATGAAATTCCCAGCGGGCGGAATATGATCGGCGGGGCATTAATTATTTTGGCGGTATTGCTGGAAGGCAGGCGGGTGGAAAAGTGAATTTTTCAAATAATTATTTCACTGAAAACAACTATCCACTTCAATTATCATGAAGATTTACACTTCTGATTTCTGATAAATTTAAAGACACCCAGAATTTTTACTAAATATCAACTTGTCCAAACCCACTTCCCCAAAATAAAATTTGCCCCAAAAACACATTTCAAAAAACTTCAACTCAAATTTTGCTTTTCCGAAATATTTGCCCTTACCTTTGCCGCTCATTTTTTTCAAAAATTAAATGAACCACATCAAAGTCAATACAGCCCGTCCCACTAACATAGTGGTCGTCAATATTATTATTGTGATTCCTGATTCATCGGGAGGCGGCTACTGCTTATGACTTATTTCATAGCGAAACAAAAAAGCCCGTCTCCTGCGAGACGGGCTTTTTTGTTTTCTGGTGTAACGGTTTTGGTCAATTGATGTGCCGGCCCGATATACCGAAAACCGTTAAACCTACACACCGACAATGCTTAACAAATACAGCAAAACAGTTACCCAAGACCCAACCCAACCTGGCGCACAGGCCATGCTTTACGGCATTGGCCTAACCGACGATGATTTGAAAAAGCCACAGGTTGGCATTGCGAGCATGGGCTGGGAAGGAAATACCTGCAATATGCACCTGAACGACCTGTCCAAAATCGTCAAGCAGGGGGTTTGGGACAACGAACTTGTGGGATTGATTTTTCATACCATCGGTGTGAGCGACGGCATTTCCAACGGCACTCCGGGCATGCGGTATTCCCTGGTTAGCCGGGACATCATTGCCGATTCTATCGAAACAGTTTGCGGGGCACAATATTATGACGCACTGATCGCTGTACCCGGTTGCGATAAGAATATGCCCGGCAGCATCATGGCGATGGGACGACTGAACAGGCCAGCAATCATGGTGTACGGCGGCACCATCGCCCCGGGACATTACAAGGGCGAAGACCTCAATATCGTCTCAGCATTTGAAGCTTTGGGACAAAAAATCGCAGGCAATTTGGACGAAGGCGATTTCAAAGGCATTGTCATGCACAGTTGCCCTGGGCCCGGCGCTTGCGGGGGTATGTACACCGCCAATACCATGTCGTCCGCCATTGAGGCGTTGGGCATGAGTTTACCGTATTCCTCCTCCAATCCTGCACTGAGCGAACAGAAAAAACAGGAGTGCATCGATGCAGGTAAGGCCATCCGCCTGTTGCTCGAAAAGGACATCAAGCCACGGGACATCATGACGAGAAAGGCGTTTGAAAATGCCATTGTCACTCTCATTGCCCTTGGTGGTTCGACCAATGCTGTGCTGCACCTGATCGCAATGGCCAAATCGGTGGACGTGCATTTGTCGCAAGACGATTTTCAGGAATTGGGGATGAAAACCCCTTTTATCGCTGACCTGAAACCAAGCGGCAAGTATCTCATGGAAGATTTGCACAATATCGGCGGGGTGCCCGCTGTGATGAAATATTTACTCGAAAAAAATATGCTCCACGGCGACTGCCTGACGGTAACGGGGAAAACCATTACAGAGAACCTTGCCAACATTCCACCCTTGAATTTTGACCAACAAAAGATCATTTTCCCCGTTGAAAACCCCATTAAAAAAACAGGCCACCTGAATATCCTTTACGGCAACCTCGCCACGGAAGGCGCAGTCGCCAAAATCACCGGCAAGGAAGGCGAGCGGTTCAGCGGAACTGCCAGGGTTTTTGAAGGTGAGCAAGATTTCATCGATGGCGTTTCATCTGGTCGGGTCAAAGCAGGCGATGTCTGCGTGATCCGGTACGTATACCCAAAGGTGTCCCCGGCATGCCGGAAATGTTGAAGCCTACTTCCGCTATCATCGGAGCTGGTTTAGGCAAAAGCGTAGCACTCATCACGGATGGCCGTTTCAGCGGCGGGTCTCATGGTTTTGTAGTTGGCCACATTACGCCGGAGGCGCAAGAGGGCGGCAACATCGTCCTTGTCCATGACGACGACATCATTGAAATCGACGCTACCAAACGGTCAATCAACTTGCTCGTAGATGACGCAACTTTAGCCGCTCGAAGGGCTACTTGGCAGCAACCAGCATTGAAAGCACAGAAAGGTATTTTGTATAAATACGCCAAATGTGTGAAGACCGCAGCCGATGGCTGCGTGACGGATGAGTAAACCACTAACGATGGAGTTTTTAAACTCCTTCAAGGTGTAAAAAATAAACCCTCAAATCTGCTTTTAGATATGGATTCGCAAACGACAACCACAGCCGCCAAACCGTCGGCTAACGGCCAGCAGGCAACCCAACTTCTTTCGGGTTCGGAAATTACGCTTCGCACCCTTGTAGGGGAGGGTGTTGATATGGTATTTGGCTACCCCGGTGGGGCCATCATGCCCATTTACGATGCGCTCTATGATTTTGAAGGAGCGTTGAAACACATCCTAACCCGCCACGAGCAGGGGGCTATCCATGCAGCGCAAGGTTATGCCCGTGCCTCCGGCAAGGTCGGGATCGTTTTTGCCACCAGCGGCCCAGGGGCAACCAACCTGGTTACCGGATTGGCTGATGCACAGATCGATAGTACGCCGATTGTCTGCATCACTGGGCAGGTTTATGCCAGCTTGCTCGGCTCCGATGCCTTTCAGGAAACGGATGTTATCAATATCACTGCTCCAGTTACGAAATGGAATTTTCAGGTAACCGATGCCGCAGAAATTCCTGACGCCATCGCTAAGGCTTGCTACATCGCCCGCACTGGCCGCCCAGGACCAGTCTTGATTGACATTACCAAAAATGCGCAGTTAGAAAAAACGGAATACGCTGGTTACAAGCCTTATACACATTTGCGGAGCTACCGACCCAAACCAATCGTGCGCCGAGAATTTGTTGAAGAGGCCGCTAAATTTATCAATGAAGCCAAACGCCCATTCGTCCTTTTTGGGCAAGGGGTGATTTTGGGAAATGCCGAGGAAGAGTTTAAAACATTCATCGAAAAATCAGGCATCCCAGCAGCTTGGACGCTCCTTGGTTTGAGTGCCATACCGACCGATCACCCGCTCAACGTTGGCATGCTGGGCATGCATGGCAACTATGGCCCAAACGTCCTCACCAACGAATGTGACGTCCTCATTGCCATCGGCATGCGCTTCGACGACCGCGTGACTGGCCGCCTCGACAAATATGCCAAGCAAGCGAAAGTCATCCATTTTGACATTGACCCAGCAGAGATCGACAAAAACGTCAAAACGACCGTTGCCGTTTGGGGCGACTGTAAGGAGACCCTTCCAATGCTAACCGAATTAATCGAAGAAAAAACGCATCAGGCATGGGTTCAGCGATTCAGGGATCACGACGAAATAGAGCAAACCGAACTCATTTTTAACGAACTCAATCCCACCTGCGACGAACTCAGCATGGGCGAAGTCATCCGGGAACTAAACGAACTGACCAACGGCGAGGCCATCATCGTCACTGATGTTGGGCAGCACCAAATGGTCGCCAGCCGCTACGCCCAGTTCAAGCAAAGCCGGAGCAATATTACTTCCGGCGGATTGGGAACAATGGGCTTTGCCCTACCGGCCGCCATCGGTGCCAAATTCGGTGCCCCTCACCGCCCCGTGGTCGCCATTATTGGAGATGGTGGTTTTCAAATGACCCTTCAGGAATTGGGAGTGATGATGCAATACGGAGTGGATGTGAAGGTGGTCATTTTAAATAATAGTTTCCTCGGGATGGTACGCCAATGGCAGGAACTGTTTTTGGATAAACGCTACTCCAGCACCGACATGCACAACCCAGATTTTGTTGCGATTGCCAAAGCCTACGGCCTTGAAAGCCAATCCGTTAGTGAAAGAAAAGATTTGAAAAATGCAATCAAAACCTTGCTCGAAGAACACCCGAAAGGCTATTTATTAGAGGTCGTAGTGGGCAAGGAAAATAATGTTTTCCCCATGGTGCCGCAAGGCTGCAGCGTGGCGGAGATTCGGTTGAAATAGTTTTGAGTTTTGGGTTTTGAGTTATTGAGTAACTCAAAACTCAAAACTCTCTAACTCAAAACTCATCATGAAGCAAGAATATACCATAACCGCCTACACCGAAAACCAGGTCGGTCTGCTCAACCGGATCGCCATTATTTTTTCGAAAAGGAAAATAAACGTGGAGAGCCTGAACACTTCCCCTTCGGAAATTCCAGACATTTTCCGCTTCAACATCGTCGTGAATGAAACCGAGGAGACCGTGCAAAAGGTTGTCCGCCAAATTGAAAAACAAGTGGAGGTGCTGCGGGCCTATTACCACACCAACGACGAAATCGTTTGGCAGGAAATGGCACTGTTCAAAGTAGCCACCGATGTGATTGCTGAGAGGGTAAAAGTAGAGCGCTTGCTCCGGGAATTGGGCGCAAGGGCCGTCCTCATCCGGAAAGACTACCTCGTGTTTGAAGTGACTGGCCACCGGGAAGAAACCCAACGGGCTGTTGAATTTTTCGAACCGTTGGGCCTAATTGAATTTGTGCGCAGTGCCCGCGTGGCGATCATCAAGGAAAGCCGCAGATTTCACGAACGACTCCTTGATTTTGAAGAAGCAGAACCTGGGGAAGAACTCCATACCAACGAACACTTGGACGAAAACGAAACTGTATTTTCTATGTAAGTTATTGAGTTTTGAGTTTTGAGTTATTGAGTAGCTCGCTAACTCAATAACTCAAAACTCACCAACTCAATAACTTACCAACTCAAAACTCAATAACTTAAATATCATGGCAAAAATGAATTTTGGCGGCACGGTTGAAAATGTCGCAACCAGGGAAGAATTCCCACTCGAAAAAGCGCAGGAGGTCTTGAAGGATGAGGTCGTAGCAGTCATTGGCTACGGCGTTCAAGGGCCGGGACAGGCATTGAACCAAAAAGAAAACGGCATCAATGTCATCATTGGCCAACGGAAAAACTCCAAGTCTTGGGACAAGGCCGTGAAAGATGGCTTCATCCCCGGACACGACTTGTTTGAAATTGAAGAAGCCTTGCAAAAAGGCACTATCATCTGCTACTTATTGAGCGACGCCGCCCAAATCGAAATGTGGCCATTGGTGAAAAAACACTTAACTCCGGGCAAAGCGCTTTACTTTTCTCACGGGTTCGCTATTACCTACAAAGAACGTACAGGCATCATTCCGCCACCAGATGTGGATGTTTTCTTGGTGGCACCAAAAGGTTCGGGCACTTCCCTGCGCCGCATGTTCCTCGAAGGACGTGGGCTGAACAGCAGTTACGCCATTTTCCAAGATGCCACTGGACGTGCTTATGAGCGGGTCATTGCATTGGGCATTGCCATTGGCAGCGGCTATTTGTTTGAAACCAATTTTGAGAAAGAAGTTTACTCCGACCTCACGGGCGAACGGGGCACTTTGATGGGGGCCATCCAAGGTATTTTTGCTGCGCAATACGAAGTACTACGCTCCAAAGGCCACTCTCCATCCGAGGCATTCAACGAAACCGTCGAGGAATTGACCCAATCATTGATGCCGCTCGTCGCTGAAAACGGCATGGATTGGATGTACGCCAACTGCTCCACTACCGCCCAACGGGGTGCTTTGGATTGGTGGAAAAAATTCCGGGACGCTACGGCGCCAGTCTTTAAAGAATTGTACGAAGAAGTAGCTGCCGGACGCGAAGCACAACGTTCCATCGATTCCAATAGCCAACCCGATTACCGGGAAAAATTGGAGGTCGAATTGAAAGAACTACGTGAAAGCGAGATGTGGCAGGCAGGTAAAGTCGTAAGGAGCTTACGGCCTGAAAACCAGTCTGTTGAAGCAGAAGCATAATAATTGAAAATTGAGAATTGAGAATGGACAATTATCCATTTTCAATTCTCAATTCTCAATTCTCCATTTTCCATTCAAATGATTGCTACCGAACAAAAAATTGTCTTTGATTTTGCCGCTGCGGCAGATCGGCTTCAACAGGTTGTCCGTAAAACACCCTTGCAGTACAACCAAAACCTTTCGGATCGTTTTGGCTGCAATATTTGGCTCAAACGGGAGGACTTGCAGCGGGTTCGTTCTTACAAAATCCGCGGGGCGTACAACCTGATGAGCAGTTTGCCGAAGGCGCAATTGGAAAAAGGCGTGGTTTGTGCCAGTGCCGGCAACCACGCACAGGGGTTTGCATTTTCCTGCAAGACCATGCAAGTGAACGGCGTCATTTTTATGCCGATTACTACTCCACGGCAGAAGATCAGTCAGACAAGGATGTTCGGGCAAGCGTTTGTGGAAATCAAATTAGTCGGCGATAATTTCGATGCCTGTGCCGTTGCTGCCAAACAGTTTACGGAAGAAAACGGCATGACCTTCATACCACCCTTCGATCATGCCCGCATCATCGAAGGACAGGGAACGGTCGGATTGGAAATTTTTGCCGAACTGAAAGACCCAGATTTTGTCTTTTTACCCGTCGGTGGTGGCGGTTTGAGTGCGGGCGTTGGCTCCAGTCTCAAAAACCTGCGCCCACAGGTAAAAGTCATCGGGGTAGAGCCAGAAGGTGCACCTTCGATGAGCGAAGCGATGCGCTTGGGCCAGCCAGTTACCCTTCCCGAAATCGAAGGCTTCATTGACGGCGCTGCCGTGAAACGGGTGGGCGACATCACTTTTTCGGTTTGCAAAGAGGTGATTGATGACATGGTGTTGGTGCCGGAAGGGAAAGTCTGCACCGTTATTTTACAACTATACAATGAAGAAGCCATCGTCGTCGAACCAGCCGGGGCACTGTCGATCGCCGCACTGGAACAATACCGGGACGTGATCGCAGGCAAAAATGTCGTCTGTGTCGTTTCCGGCAGCAACAACGACATCGACCGCATGCCGGAAATTAAAGAACGCTCCTTGCTTTTCGAGGGGCTGAAACATTATTTTCTCATCCGCTTCGCCCAACGCCCGGGCGCCCTCAAAGAATTCGTCAACAACGTGCTCGGCCCCACCGACGACATCACCCGTTTTGAATACATGAAAAAAACCAAGAAGGAAAGCGGCCCGGCACTCGTCGGCATCGAGGTACAGCAGCCCTCAGACATTGATGCACTAAAACGGAAAATGAAAATTTATCAGGTGGATTTTGCAGAGGTAGGGCGGGATGATAAGTTGTTTGGGTATTTGGTGTAAGGAAAGGTTTTATGTAAATCGAAAATCAGATTTTGACTTATGTGAATAAAACTTTAATGCTTTTTGTAAATACGCTCAGTCCTCACTTGATCAACTATCTCGTCGATCTCATCCAAGCTTATTTTTTCTTCATTGACTGTTTCCCTGATTATGGCTGATAGTTTTTGCTTAGCTAATAAACGAGTTTCTTCCTCAGTAATAACAATGGATTCGAAACCTAACCTACGGACAAGTTCGAGTAACCATTTTAAGTCTGATTTTGAAGGTACTTGAATAACTATCCTATTCATGCCTCATTCAATTTAGACAAAGATAATCCAATGTGATAAAAAGTGTTCGGTTACATCAGTCACACAATACATCTAACAACGCACTATTCCAAATTACTTCATTCAGCCACATCTTTCCTTTTTCCTATTTTTCTTTATCTTTGATAAAAATTATTCATCATGAATAGAACCGCCGTCCAAAAAAAAATAGATAAAATGCCCGATGCGCTGATGGACACCGTGGCCACCCTATTGGATAAATTGATAGAAACTTATGAAATCGGGCAACAATCTTTAGGGGATGTTGATTTTACCGAAGAGGAACTAGAGGAATTTGATAGGAGGGACAAGGAAATCCAAGAAGATCCTTCCGCCTCTATTTCATTGGCAGAATTCAAAAAGCAGATGAAGGAAGAATATGGCGTATAAAATTTCAATTGGTAAAAAGGCCAATCTTGAATGGAAGGAAGCCTTTGAATGGTATGCCAATATTTCCCCAAAGAATGGATTGAAATTTCATAGCGCTGGTTTGGGGCGGTTGGAAGAAATTGCAGAAACACCACATCTTTTTGGCCATGTCCGCAATCGCCGCCGTTACCGCCGGGCCAAAATCAAGCGCTTCCCTTACCAAATTGTCTTTAGAATTGATGAAACGAGTCAGCAAGTTATCATCCTTTCCATTTTTCACGAAAAGCGAAACCCATCCAGTTTGATGAAGCGGTTGAGAAAATAACCGATAAATGAAAGACCCGTTTTTGGAAGGTCTGTCTATTTATTTATTCCTCTTGCTCCTTTTGTATTTCTGCCCAGCGTTTTTGTAGGTCGGGGTCGCCTGCTTCGGCGCCTTTTTGGATGGTGGCGATGATGTTTTCATTAGTTTTATCAATGTATGGATGTTCTTCCCCAAAATTGCTTTTCAAGATATTCAATGCTTTGAGGAAATGATCGACTGCACCTAAGTACTCGCCTGTGTTTTTTAGGACATGGGCTAAATTATAATGTTGAGTAGCGATGTTTGGGTGTTTGTCCCCAAAGTTGAGGAGGTCGTTTTGGAGAGCGGTTTCGAAGAAGTTCCATTGCCATGCCGTGCTGCCTAAGTTTGCCATAAACATTTGCAAGTTCAGATTGGCATATTGCGATATTTGGGTGTTTTGAGTCAAAATTTTTAATTGCATTTGAAAGGCTGCTTCGAGCAGTTCCCTTGCTTTGTTATACTCCCCCATTTTTCGAAAGACTATTCCAAGGCTATTTTGACGAACAGCGACTTTTGGATGGTTTGGACCATGGGCAATGATAGTAGTATAAAGGGAAGCTTCTGAGCAGTTTCCTTGCCTTGTCGTATTGTCCGATGTCACTAATGTTTGCGAGGATGTATTGACAAGATGCTACAGCTGGGTGATTTGGACCATGTTTTTGGATTTCGTTATTGAGTGATGTTTCGAGCAATTTCTGCCTTTTCATATTGTCCTAAGATCACAATAAACGATTGGTGGATTAGATCGACGTATTGAAACATCATTGTGGTTTTCATCAAAAATGGTTTCTGCTATTTGTAAAGCCCTTTTGCCAAATTCTACTGCTTTTCTATATTTTCCAGATATTCTATGAATTTGTCGAGTTCTGTCAAGCAAAAGTGAAACTTCCGTTTTTTCTTCATCCCAAATTAAAGAGCACAATTGTTCTCCGAATGAGCCAAATTATTTTATGAATGGGGTTGTCTTTTGATTCATCAATATATAGATGTGCAGAAATCATTCTTGCCAAGAACTCAATGTCACCAAACACTATTTCGATCTCATTCTCAGAGTAGAAACCTCCTGCACCACCCGGTGCATTTTATAAACATCCTCCTCCCCAAAAAAATCAACCACCCCTTCTCTTCAAACCAGCCAATCCATCTACCAATTTGTCTTTTTCCCCATCCTCCACCAAAAGCGATTCCAGCAATTCATAACTATGAAAAATAGGTGGCAAGGCCACAAACTGTTTCAGCAACCAAATTTCATTTTCTGTAAAATCAGCTTCGCTGATCGCAAATACTTTTTGCAAATAGCCAAACACCCGTTCGATCTTTTCTTCCTTGCTATGGGCGGTGGGGATGCTGGTGTCCTTGCCAATATCGAGGCCCTTTTCGGCCAGCAGGTTTTTCAGTTCTTCCAGTCCAATGCGCTGGCGCTGGGCCGTTTTGGCCAATATCTCAACTGTAAGAGTGTGCAGGTCAACAGCATTGATGATGGCCATTGCCAATTCATCATGTTGTTCCCTTTTGTAATGCTCAAAGAATAATTCCAGCGCCTCCCCTTCGGTCAGGAAATCGAGGTAAATGGTGTTCGGAAATCCCAGCTCGTGCCGAGATGTGATGAGCACCTGCCAGTGCGCTGGCAGAAAACGTTTGTAGGGCAACAGTCCTTCGTCAGCATTGTCGAGCACCATTAGGCAGCGGCCACTGATATTGGAAAGTTCGTGAAATACCCGCTGCACATCGTTTTGTGGGTTGCCAGAAAGAAGCTAATACCGAGATTTTTTAGCAATAACGAGGTGAGAGAACACTGGCATTAAAGTCGCCAACTCCGGCTCGATCCAAGCGATGTGGTCGTATTAAGGTTCGCCCTCCTGCACAGATGCATGGCGAGGGTGGTCTTACTACCGCCCATACCGTTCATCAGCACGACGGTAATATCGCCTTTTAATGCCGCTTTTGTAATTTTTGAAGGTCATTCACCCGTCCGACGAAGGTTTCTTGAAAGGCAGGAATGCTGGAGAGAAGGTGTGGGAGGGCTTTTTTAGGGCTTACCTTCGTGTAACCTATTCATACCCGTTTGCAAGTCGTCGATTTTTTTGTCCTTACGGGCATCTGCGACCGATTGGCTAATGTCGATTGCCTTGTTAAAAATAGCCATAAAACCATTCACTTCTTCCTTCATCAATTCATTGGACAACGGGGCATCCCATTTAAACCCACCGATCAATTGCCCCATTTTTTTATCAAAAACATCTATAGGAAACTGGTTGAAAGCGTAATCATGGATGACTTGCATAACGGACTGGTACTCAAAAATTTGAGCACGTGTTTTGGCTTTTCTGCTTTCGCAAATTCAACAACGGCCTCAGCATAGCGGTCAAGGAAATCGTTTTGACTCTCGGAAAGTTGGTGTTTGGCTTTCAGTTTTTTCCAAAAAAGATTGTCCGTGAGTTTGCCGACCACATATTTACTTGGATCATAAAGGATGGATGCAATCAGATTTCTTTGACGACTATGTCTGGAGATAAAGTCAGGCATTTTCGGAGGTTTTTAATTAGGAAGTATTAAAAGAAAAAATAACCCCTTCACCCCCCAATCGTCGCCATACTCTCCCCTACCGGCAGCCCAAATCTGTTCCTTTTCCGCTCAGCTTCGAACCCATCTTTGGCCCGGTGACCGAGTGCGTCCAATAGGGCCATTTTTAGGTGTTCATCTGAGCCACCTTCTCGGATGAGGTTTTTCAAATTGAATACGCCATCATCGTAGAGGCAAGTTTTCAGCATGCCCTGCGGCGTCAGGCGGATGCGGTTGCAGGTGCCACAGAAGAGGCGGGAGTAGGCGGCGATGATCCCGACCGTACCTTTGAAACCGGGGATTTGGTAATTAAAAGAAGTGCTGCTCGGCTCGTCTTTTAGTTTTTGGATGTCAGGGAAATGGGAACGGATATGTTCCAGTATTTGCGGGAAAGCCCATGGCGCGGGCCTTCCGTCGTCGCCACTGCCGTTGAAGGGCATTTCCTCAATGAAGCGCACCCCAACGGGATGCTCTTTAGCCAACTCAACCATCGGGATCAGGTCTTCGATGTTGCGGCCACTCATCACTACGGCGTTGATTTTGGTCGGCATGTCGTTTTCCAATAATTCATGAAAAGTCTGCATGACCGTATCGAACGAGTCCCGGCGAGTTATTTCAAAAAAGCGTTGTGGGTCGAGGCTGTCGAGGCTGAGGTTTACGGAAGTGACACCAATGGCTTTGAGTTTTGGGACGAGTCCAGCGGTCAGGGTGCCGTTGGTAGTGATGTTGAGTTTTTTCAGACCTTCTATTTGCAACAGCCGTTCAAGAAATTCCATCATACCCTTGCGGAGGAACGGTTCGCCGCCTGTGATCCGCACCTTATCGATCCCCATGCCAACCATCAATCGGATGACCCGTTCCATTTCCTCATAAGTCAGCAGCTCCTTGCGGGGTAGATAATCAATCCCTTCCTCCGGCATACAGTAAAAACACCGTAGATTGCAGCGGTCGGTCACTGCGAGGCGGAGGTAATTGATCGGACGTCCGTGGTTGTCGTAAAGCATTTATTTAATGAATAATGACGAATAAGGGATATTAAGAGAAATTTTTTGACGCTGATTTTTATGATTGATTTATGCCGCCGGAGGCAGCTGGTTTTCATAAAAAATCATAAAAACCTGCGTTATCAGCGTCGAAAAACAAGCGCTAAAATTTCTCTTATCACTCCCAATGACAAATGAATAATGACGAATAAGGGGTATTAAGAGAAATTTTTTTGACGCTGATTTTTATGATTCTTATGATTGATTTATGCCGCCGGAGGCGGCTGGTTGTCATAAAAACTCATAAAAACCTGCGTTATCAGCGTCGAAAACCAAGCGTTAAAATTTCTCTTATCACTCCTAATGACGAATGAATAATGACGAATAGCCCTCTCCGTTTTTTATCAGGAGTGAATAGCTTTGCAATATCGTAAACCTGCAAGAATTGATCTTGTTTTCTCAGAAATAAAACTTGTATGTGGGATTGAACGCAGATTGGACTGATTGAACAGATTTTCGCAGATTTTTCAAAATCAGTGTAAATCTGTTCAATCCGTTCCATCGGTGTCCAATCCCATCCTAATATGTTCGATCCAAAACAAATACGAACCCAATTCCCTTTTTTCTCCCACCACCCATCGCTGGCCTATCTCGATAATGCTGCCACCACCCAAAAAACCGCCACTGTTATTCAGGCGATCACCGATTTTTATGAAAAAGAAAACACCAATGTCCATCGGGGTATTTACCAATTGGCGGCGCAGACGAGCCAAAAATACGAAGCCGTCCGGCAAAAAATAGCCAACTTCCTCCATGCCGCCAAGCCCGAAAACATCGTTTACACCAGCGGCACAACGGCCAGTATCAACTTGGTGGCACAGTCCTTTTTAGCACCCCGGCTGCAGGCTGGTGACGAGGTGGTCATTTCAGCGATGGAGCACCACGCCAATTTGATCCCTTGGCAACAGGTTTGTAAAAAAACGGGGGCCCAACTGAGGGTTATCCCAATGGAGAAAAATGGGGGATTGGATGTTCATTTTTTTCAAAACAACCTTTCTGACAAAACGAAACTGGTCGCTATCACCCTCATTTCCAACACTTTAGGAACAATCAACCCTATTGCTGAAATCATCGGCATTGCTCATAAAAAAAACATCCCCGTACTGGTGGATGGTGCACAGAGCGCTGCCCATTATGCCATTGATGTGCAAGCCCTCGACGTGGACTTTTTCGTTTTTTCCGGCCATAAAATTTATGGGCCAACGGGCATCGGCATTTTATATGGAAAAGAGGAGCACCTCGCTGCTATGCCGCCTTACCAATTTGGGGGCGACGCCATCCGGGATGTGCGGTTTGAGGAAACCCTATTCGCTCCCCCACCCCAGCGCTTTGAACCCGGCACAACCAATATTGCTGGTGTTTTTGGGTTAGGCGCAGCGGTGGATTTTTTGCAAAATACCAATCGCCAAGCAATGCAAGGCCACCTGCGGTATTTAACCGAAACAGCCACGGAGCAACTAAAATCCATTGATGGACTGCATATAATTGGGGAAGCAAAGCAAAAATCAGCTATTGTTTCTTTTACTCTGAAAAATGTCCACCCACACGACGTGGCCACTTTCCTCGGTGCTGAGAACATCGCAGTGCGGGCTGGACATCATTGTACCCAACCTATCATGGATTTTTACGGCATCCATGGGACTACGAGGGCGTCTTTTGCCATGTACAATACAGAGGAGGAAGTGGAACGCTTGGTGGCAGGAGTGAAAGAGGTGGCGGCTTTTTTTGGGTAAGAACGAAAAATCTTTTGCATTTGCTTTTCACTTAATGGCAGCTATTTCCCCCACAACATTTCAAATAAAAACGAGAAAGCCGAGGTTTTTACAGCCGAAAATTGAAAATTAATATTTCTTGTAAATAAGCCGGAGGTTGCAAAACCTCCTCTACGTTCATTTCATGGCTACAACCCAACGATAGTAAAGGGCCTAGGTAGAGGAGGTTTTGGAACCTCCGGCCTCCCAGCGAAAACGAATTATTAAAAACTTATTTTTGGCAGTATTACCCTCGGAGCATTTACCGAAATAAATTTTCGGGGCAAATCCGAGGTTCAAAACCTCGGCTCTCTCGGGAAAAAATATAATTAAGATAGGTGGTAATTAGTTATGCCTAATATTTTGAAAACCAATCTACTAACCTCCTTCACGCTTTAAATTTCCGCTCGCCCAAAGCAGAACCTTTATTTTTTGTCCAAGTCAAGACCCTACTAAACCGAAAGTATTAGGAATTTCGCCCTCGTTTTAAAAAGTGACCGTAGCTTTCCCAGAAAAAATAGTCGCAATCACTTCCCTAAACTGCCTGCTTTACGAAACAAAAATTTTATGCTAAGAAATTCACTAAGCTGCTGCCTGTTCCTATTTGCATTGATCGCTGCACAGGCGCAATCAGATATTAGTGGTCTCGTCTTGGATGGCATGACCAATAAGCCACTCACCGGGGCAACCATCGTGGTGGAAGGGACAACCAACGCCGCCATAAGCGATGGTCAAGGGCAGTTTCAGTTGAAACAGGTTTTGCCCAATGCCTATCTCCTCGTTGATTTTTTGGGCTACAAAAGGGCCCGGGTCGCCGTGAACAACCAACAACAGATTGAAATTTCACTGGTGGAAAACATCGCTTTCATGGAAGAAGTCGTGGTGACAGCACTTGGCCTAGAGCGATCTTCCAAGCAATTGGGCTACTCGGTAGAACAGTTGGACGGGGCTGACATTTCCGAAGTAAAATCCGCCAACCTCGTGCAAACCCTAGCGGGCAAAATCGCCGGGGTAACAGTCACTCAAGGAGCTACCGGCATCGGCTCTTCCTCCAAAATCACGATTCGTGGAGAGGCTTCCTTTACCAACAACAGCCCGCTCTTTGTGGTGGATGGCACGCCGATCAGCAACCGGACTGTTTTCAACCAGACCAATGAAGCGGCTGCAGGTTTCCAAGAGGTGGATTTCGGCAATGGCGCGATGGATGTTAATCCAGACGATATTGCCAGCATTTCCATCTTAAAAGGGCCCAGCGCTGCTGCGTTGTATGGCACCCGGGCATCCAACGGGGTCATTTTGATTACGACCAAAAAAGGCAGGGAAGAAAAGGGCTTGGACGTCTCCTTCAATTCCAGTTTTTCCATCGAAACACCTTTTCAATTGCCTAAATTCCAAAACCAATATGGCCAAGGCAATTCAGGGCAATTCGAATTTGTCGACGGCTTGGGAGGCGGTGTTAATGATAATAACACGTACAGTTGGGGGCCTCGGCTGGATGCCGGGATTTTGATCCCACAGTTTGATAGCCCTGTTACTTTGCTGAATGGATCAGTCGTCCGGGGCGGTGATGTGGCCGTGCATGGCGGCGCGCCGATCACGGCTACGCCATTTATATCGCACCCCGACAACCTGAAAGATTTTTACCGAACGGGTACGACCCTGACCAACAATTTGGCCTTTGGCGGTGGGTTTGCCAAAGGCGGCTACCGATTGTCGCTGACGGACATGCGGAACACTTCCATCATCCCCGGCTCGAATCTGGAGCGGCAAACTGTAAGCGCCAACCTGTCTTTTTTACCAACCGAAAAATGGGAAATCAATAGCTCCTTTAGCTACATCAATACGCAAAGTGACAACCGCCCAGCCAATGGCTATGGTTCGGAAAATGTCAACTACTCACTGGTGGCCTGGGGGCCAAGGTCATTGGACATCAAGGCGCTCAGGGACTATTGGCAACCAGGACTTGAAGGGTTGCAGCAGTATTCCTTCAACTATACTTTTTTTGACAACCCCTATTTTATCCTCCAAGAAAACCGCAACGCATTTGACCGCCACCGCTTGTTTGGCAACCTCTCAGTACAACATATTTTGGATGAACATTGGAGCATCCGGGCCAGCACCGGGCTCGACCGATTGGATGAAGACCGCACTTTTCGCAGGCATTTTAGTTCCAATAGGTTTAGCAAGGGCGCTTATGCCGAGCAGGCCATTTCCTACCAAGAACGGAATTCGGATCTGCAGGTCAATTACACCAACCGCTTGGGGGATTTTGGTTTCGACGTGATCGCCGGGGCCAACCGCATGGATCTGACCGCCACTTCCCAACAATTGCAGACCTTGGCTTTGGCACAACCGGGCATTTTCAATTTGGGAAATGCCGCCGCCCCAGTCGCAGCGTTTCCTTTCGACAATGAGAAACGGATCAACAGTATTTTTGCAGTCGCTAAAATGGATTTCCTGAATTGTATTTTTCTGGAAATAACGGGCCGCAACGATTGGTCGAGCGCGCTGGCTACACCGGCCTCGGCTGACAATGTTTCCTTTTTCTATCCTTCTGTTTCGACCAGTGTACTGCTATCGGATATATTTTCCTTACCAGCAAAAATTTCTTTTGCAAAAGTTCGGGCGAGTTGGGCACAAGTCGGCAACGACACTGACCCCTACCAGACCAGTGGCGCTTTTGTGGCGCAGACGCCATTTTTGTCGCAGCCAACTTTCAGTGCGCAAAATGTCATTGCCAACAATCATTTGAAACCAGAAAAAACGACCGCAGTGGAGCTGGGTGCGGATGTCCGTTTTTTTGATGATCGGCTTTCCCTCGATTTGACCTATTATAATGCCCTGACCAATAATCAAATCATTTCCCTGCCCGTGGCTATTTCTTCCGGCTATGAGCAGCAGGTGGTCAACGGCGGTGCTGTGCGGTCGGAAGGTGTCGAAATGTTTTTTGGGGCAACTCCCATTTTGACTCCTGATTTTAGTTGGAAAAGTGCAGTCAATTTTAGCCACAATACCACCCGGGTGGAAGACCTCCCCAATGAAATCGAAGGCCGCTTAACGTTGGCCTATTCAAGGGTTTATGACAATGTGAATCAAACCGTTTGGCACCAGGTAGACGAAGGCGGACGGGTTGGGGATTTATACGGAACTGGTTATTTGAAAAATGATAACGGCGATTTTGTCATTGACCAAAATGGCCGCTATATCGTTGACAATACCCTCAAAAAATTAGGCAATTACAACCCGGACTTCATTGTCGGGTGGAGCAACCAATTGAGGTTCAAAAATTGGCAGTTGGGCTTTCTCCTCGATTGGCGACAGGGCGGCATCCTTGTGTCCCGCACCCTTGCTTTGGCAGGGGTTGGCGGGCAATTGGAAGAAACAGCCAATCGGCCAGAGGCAGGAATCGTTGCTGAGGGGGTCGTCAAATTTGGGATGGCAGGAGACGAGCAGTTTTTGCCCAACACGACAGCCATTCCGGCAGAAACTTACTACCGCCAGTACTACGACCGCAACCACGAGGAAAACAATACCTACGATGCCAGCTATGTCAAATTGCGGGAGTTCTCGTTGTCGTACACTTTTCCCAAAGTGGGAAGCAAGCGGATGGATGTCCAAAATTTGCGGATCAGTCTTTTCGGAAGAAATCTGTTTGCCCTCAGCGACATCCCTCATTTCGACCCGGAGCAGTTAGCCGTGCAAGGGACCGGTTTCATCAGCGGGGTGGAGGATATGTCGTATGCGACTTCGAGGAGCATAGGGGTGAAGGTGTCTTTGAATTTGTGATATAGACGAAAAACAATCAACAACAAGCCAGTTTCCAACAAACTAAGAATGACAAAATACGTTTTAGCCATCATTTCCCTCCTTTGCGGCCTTGCCTGCACCAAGGATTTTGAACAAATAAACACCAATCCCAATGCCCCCGTCGAAGTGCAGCCCAGCCTGTTGCTGCGGCAAGTGATCTATGATTATGGCGATGAAATGGCTTACGAGGGTTTTGTGGCGGGCAACCTGTTGGGGCAATATTTCACCGAAATAGATTTCAATTTGTTTGACCGCCACAGTTTGTCTGAACCGCAGTTTGGTGGCAATCCTTGGCCTACTTTGTACAAAAATTTGCGGGACAATGAAATTCTCTTGCAACAAGCAAGAACGAACCCGGCCCTGTCCGTTTACGAAGGCCCAGCCCTCATTTTGAAAGCTTACCTTTCTGCTGCGCTGACGGATATTTATGGCGACGTACCTTACAGCGAGGCTCTCCGCGGTGGGGATGGCATCGTGACCCCACGCTATGATAACCAGGAACAAATTTATCTGTCGGATGGGGGCATTTTTGGATAATTTGAGAAAAGGGAAAATAGCGATTAAAAATTATTCGGGGGCAGCTGCATTAGAAGGGGATATTATTTTCAACGGCGATTTACATAAATGGGAACATTTCGCCAATTCCTTGCTAATCAAGGCTTTAGTCCGAATTTCTGCACGGGTGGACGTCAGCGCTGAATTGCAGCAATTATACGACGAGGAAAATTTTATCCAAACCAATGCAGACAATGCCGTCTTTGGATTTACAGACAGTCAGCCCAACAATTTCCGCATGGCCAACCTCCGGGCGGGCGATTTCAACCTCTTCATTTTATCCAAAACAATGGAGGAAATTTTGAAAAACCTCAACGACCCAAGGTTGGCTGTTTTTTTTCGGCCAGCCGACAATACGGGCGACTATGGAGGTTTGTTAAACGGCCCCGACGCTTCGCAAACATCGATCACGGTGGCGGATTTTTCGCTGACTGGAAAAATTTTCCGGGAGGAACCGGGCAGCCTACAAGCCAATTTTATCACCGCTTGGGAAACGGCATTTTTATTGGCCGAAGCTGCCGAACGGGGGCTTATTTCAGCGGACGCCAAAACCCTTTATGAATCAGGCGTCGAAATGGCATTTGATTATTGGAACACTACCTTGCCAGCGGATTATTTGACATCGGGTTCAGCGGCCTACGGCCAAAATGGTGAAACCAAAATAGAGCAGATCATTACCCAAAAATGGGTCGCCAACATCATCAATGGCTACGAAGGTTGGGTCGATTTCCGCCGTACGGGTTTCCCAAAACTAAAACCAGTCGCCGCCAGTCTGAACAATGGACTGATCCCGGTGCGCATGCCCTACCCTGCCGACGAAGAGGCCCTCAATCAGGAAAACTTTAACGCAGCCGGCAATGATATTAACCAACGGGTGTGGTGGGATGTGGATTGAGGAAATACCTTCACGTGAGGAGGATGGGAACGCAAATGACGCAGATTGAACTGATTGTCGTTGATTTTTTGATCCGTGAAATATCCGCCTGATCCGCGTCATCAGCGTTCCCATTATTACCTACTTCTGTTGTAAAAAAACAAGAATGTCATATCTGACTTTGTGGAACTCCGTGACTTCTCTGTGTCTCTCCGTGGAATAACTTGTATTATTCCACGGAGAGACACAGAGGTGCCACGGAGTTTCACAAAGCTAATTTTCAATTTATAAACACTTCCACAGAAAAGACAACATGCTACTATTCTGGATCGGCCTCATCGCTTTTATGCTTTTTTTCCTGTGGCTTTCGCCAAGGGCCGATTCTGTAAAATCTTTTTTCGAAGCCCAAAACGTTCAGGGCAAAAAACCGAATATCGTTCTTCTGACCAGCAGCCTCGTCATTTCTTGGATTTTCGCCAAATCGATCACCAACGCCGCCAACCTTGGGCTGGCCTTTGGCTGGGTTGGCGGGCTGTCTTATGCTGTCTATTACTTGTCCTTTTTGGTGGCAGGTGTAGTCATTTACCAACTGCGGACCAAAGGCGGCTACCATAGCCTGCACCATTTCCTTAATAGTAGATTCGGTCACGGGGCAATGGTGCTTTTTTCAGTATTGGTCGGCTTTCGGTTGTTCAACGAAGTTTGGTCGAACACGATGGTGATCGGCAGCTATTTTGGCGAACAGGGCAGCAGCGGTTATTTCAGTTCGATCCTCGTTTTTACAGCGCTGACTTTGCTCTATACTTTAAAAGGCGGCATGAGCAGCTCCATCCTGACGGACGCCGTCCAGATGGTTTTGTTTGGGGTTTTGTTGTTCATTATTTTGGGTTATATCTTGCCCACGAGCGAATTTTCTTTTCAGGAATATCTACATACGGGGGAATGGAAAATGGCCGCTGGGGTTGACTTTTTCTGGGTGGCAGTGATCCAGGTTTTCAGCTACCCGTTCCACGATGCGGTACTGACCGACCGGGGTTTTTTGAGTGACGCCAAGACAACTTTCAAAAGTTTTATGTGGGCTGGGCTGATTGGATTCATCTGCATTTTCCTTTTCAGTATCGTTGGTTTGCAGGCAAAATTACTGGGATTGGAAGGACAAGCGGCCGTGGAGGTCAGTAAACTATTGGGCGTTGGTTTAATGTTAATGATGAATTTTATCATGATCACCTCCGCTGCTTCAACCTTGGATTCGGCCTTTACTTCTGGTGCAAAATTGTTAGTCAAAGATTTGGGAAACAAAAACCAATTAACCGTCCAACGAGGCCGATTGGTCATGGTAGGTTTTGCGATTTTGGGCACGCTGCCCATTTTCCTCAACCCAACCATTCTTTCCGCCACGACCATCAGCGGGACGATGGTGTTGGGGCTGGCGCCCGTTTTTATTTTATGGAAAATGCCGTCCAGGCCATTGGCTTTTCACCTATCCGTCGGATTCGGGATCGTGGTTGGTATTTGGTTCGCTTTGGGGCAATGGCCTATTTCTCTAACATTTTTTAGTGTGAAATATGGGGCATTGTTATCGGCCAATATTGTCGGGACATTGGGTAGTTTTGCCTTCTATTTTTTGGCCTCGAAAATTCGGTAAAAGCCACTAAGCCTCTCGGAGTTTAAGTTATCATTTTTACTCTTTTAATCACATGCAAAATTTAGGAAACATAAAAGGCCGAATGCTCATTTTTGGTGGGGCTTACAGCAACCTCCAGGCATTGGAAGCCATGAAGGCACGGGCCGATGAATTGGGCATCCCACCGTCAAATATCATTTGTACGGGGGATGTGGTGGCCTATTGCGCGCAACCAGAAGAATGCCTGCAACTGGTGCAGGATTGGGGTATCCATTGTATTGCTGGCAATGTGGAAATTCAGCTCGCCACTGGGCAAAATGACTGCGCATGTGACTTTACAGACGGTGGCCGCTGCGATACCTTTTCCAAACAATGGTACCCATTCGCCCAATCGGCGGTCAGCGAGCGATCATTGGTTTGGATGAAATCCCTTCCAGCATTTATCAGGTTCGAATATGCCGACAAACGGGTGGCCGTGGTGCATGGCTCTTACCATCATATCTCGGAATTTATCTTTGCCTCCACCGACTGGGCCATCAAGGAGAAAAATTTTACCGATACTAATTGTGATGTGATCTTGGCTGGTCATTGTGGGCTGCCCTTTTCACAAGCAAAAAATGGAAAACATTGGCTCAATGCAGGTGTTATTGGTATGCCCGCCAATGATGGGACACCAAGGGTTTGGTACCTTTTGCTCGACGATCGGGAAGGTTTTCAGTACCGTCACCAACCTTTGATTTATGATTACAAAAAAGCGAGCTTGTTGATGATCGAAAAACACCTTCCCCCTGAATATGCCAAAACCTTGGTGACAGGGCTTTGGGATAATTGCGAAATTTTGCCGGAGGCAGAAACAAATAAACAAGGGGTTCCACTGGTGTTTCAATAGTGATCTTTAGTAAAGAAATTGATCCTTTAAAAAAGAATTATTTAACTTCGTAAAAAATTAATTTATGAATTCGCTTGAACTAAAAGGTGGCATATTTGAAATGATCGCCCAAGTCGACAATAAGGAAGTATTACAACGACTATATAAAGTTGTTGCAGAAATATTGCATGAGACATGGGCTGAAGAACAAAATCTGACACCAGAGCAAGAGGAAAAGCTTAGCAAAGACATTGAAGACAGCTTCAATCCTGACAACCTGGTTAGCCATGAAGAATCCATGAAAACAATGGCAAGATGGCTAAACAAATAAAGTGGAACAAGCGAGCATTAACTGATTTTAAAACCATCGCTGAATACTTGGAAAAAAATTTTTCCTACCAGTCTGCCTATAACTTTACCCATCAAGTTTATGAAAAAATTGATGCAATCAGTAAACACCCAACCATTGGCAGAAAAGCATTCAAAAGAAAAACAGTTCGATTTATTTTAGTGGGAAAACACAGGCGGCTTTATTACCGGATAGAGGGCAAAACCCTTATCATTTCAAGTATTTTCGATACTCGTCAACATCCAGATAAAGACATGCACCAATAGCTCCAATAGACTCAATTTATTTAATTATACGAATGAATGAACAAATAAAAGCACTTTATAAATCCGTCATTTTAAAACACGACAAAGACCCTTTTCATTTTGAAAAAAAAGAAACGGCCACTCATGTTTTAAAAGCTTATAACGAAATATGTGGCGACCGTTTTGAATTGTTTTTTGAAATAAAAGATGGGAAAATAATGGATGCTTATTTCCACGGTTTTGGCTGCGCCATCTCAAAAGCATCAACATCTGTTCTGATAAAAAAAATAATCGACCAACCCGTCACCGAGGCAAAAAAAACAATTGACTTATTTCTAAAAAACATAATCAGCGAAGAAAATACACCAGAAATTTCTGACGAGGAATTAACCGCTTTTTTTGCGGCTAAAGATTTTCCCGGCCGCCAAAAATGTGCGACCTTGGCATGGGAAGAAATGAAAGGTTTTTTAATGGTGAATGGTGAATAAAAAAACAATAATTATGAAAATTGAAATACTGGCTTTTGGCATCGCCAAAGACATCATAAAAAACAGGACGCTTTCCATTGATCTACCGGATGGGTCAAATGTTGGTTTTTTAAAAAAAGAATTAACCGATCGATTTCCTGATTTCCAAAAATTAAAATCCATTGCCATCGCTGTAAATGAAGAATACCAAACAGACGAATTTAATTTGAGCGAAAAAGATGAGGTCGTTATTATTCCTCCAGTGAGCGGGGGGTAATTTTAATGGATAATGGATAGTGGCGCACGACTTATTTGTTGTCTGTTTTTATTAATTTGATAATCATAATGATTGATATACAACTCAAGGAAAATAAATTAATTCCGCAAGAATGCATTGACTTTGTTGCAGCCGACAATACTGGCGGCAGCACAGTTTTTATTGGAACGATAAGAAACAATACCAAGGGGAAGCCTGTTGTCCGTCTTGAATTCGAAGCGTATGATCCTATGGCCATTTCTGAAATGAGGAAAATAGCGGAGCAAGCGAAGGAAAAATGGAATGCAGAAAAAATAAGCATCCATCACCGCATTGGTATTTTAGGAATTGGCGAAATAGCGGTAATTATTGCAGTAGCAACACCTCATCGGAAAGCAGCTTTTGAGGCTTGCGAATATTGCATCGATACATTAAAAGAAACGGTGCCAATTTGGAAAAAAGAAATTTTTGAAGACGGGGAAGTTTGGGTAGCGGCACATCCTTGAGGAATGTAAAATGTAAAATGTAAAATGTAAAATGCATTAAAATTTCAATTTCGCTACTACTTCCTGCAAACTTTCAATTCCGTGAAATGGCAATAATGCATCCACATAAGGCAGGGCGGCCTTCATTCCTTGCACTTCAGGTTTCCATTCCGCACTTCCGGCTAATGGGTTGAGCCACAATACTTTTAAAGATCGGCGGTGGATATTTTTCATGTTGTCACTGATTAATTGCGCATCCCCTGTATCCCATCCATCACTTAAAATAATAGTTAAGGTTTTTGAGGTGACGTATTTATGAGCATATTTATTATTAAATTCCGATAGCGACAAACCTATTTTTGTGCCACCCGACCAATTATTTACTTTTTCAATTATTTGCTTTAATGAATGATCCAAATTGCGGCTATTCAATTCTTCCGAAACGGGGTGCAATGAAGTACTGAAAACAAATGTTTTCACTTTTGGAAAAAGATTTTGGAAGGCATACATAAATTGAATAAAAAAGCGGCTATATAATTCCATCGAGCGGCTGACGTCGCAAAGCAGCACAACTTTTAAATTCTCTTTTTTCTTTTTACGATAAATTAATTCAACCAATTCCCCAGCTCGGATAATATTTTGCCGCATCGTTTTTTTCAAATCTAATTGTGCTTTTTTAGGGGTGCTTTTATATCTGCGGCTACGGCGGTTCGCAATTTTCCTGACCAATTTTTTCACTAAATAAAGAACCTCCCGCAATTCTTTTTCATCGAATGCGGGGTAAGTCGTTTGGCCAAAAACATCAATCGTAGAAAAGGTAGCTGTTTCGGTAGTTTCATTTTCCTGATTGCCGTACAGCCAGTTTTTTATGGATTGAAGACTGGGCGGTTTTTGCGTGGGGGCAGTAGTCGGTTTTTCTTTTTCTTCTTCCTCTTCTTTGGTCTTGCTATCCACCGCCCGGTCGAGTTCTCGCCAGTATTTTTTGTACAGTTCAGGAAATATTTTTAATTGCTGTGGGCTGCGACAGAGCGCCGTTTGGAGACAAAGCTGCATGTCGGCGGGGTCACTATATGGGGCTATTATTTCCATCGCCGTGAGGGCATCCTGTTCTTCCAATGGGCCAATATTAAACCCGTTCTCCCGCAGGAAGCGGCAAAAAGCGACAATATTCGCAGTGAGGGATGTTTGGCGTTGGATCATATAAAATTAATCGGGGCAAATTTAACAAACGAAAACCCGTATTTTAATTTGTAATTAAAATTTAAAAAACGCTTGAATTATTACATTTGCCGCCTATGTCAAATCCTATTCTTTATATCATGGGCGTTTCCGGCTCAGGCAAAACCACCATCGGGAAAATGCTGTCCGAAAAAACAGGTATTCCTTTTTTCGATGGCGATGATTTTCACCCTGCGGAAAATATCCAAAAAATGGCTTCTGGCCAACCTCTTGACGACGAAGATCGACAAGGGTGGCTATTAGCTTTGAATAATTTGGCAAAAAAAGAAAAGGGTGAAAGAGGGGCTATTATCGCTTGCTCTGCCTTGAAAGAAAAGTACCGGGAAATATTAAAAAAAGGATTAGGGGCTAATTGTTTTATTATTTTTTTAAATGGCACTTTTGCGACGATCGAAAACAGATTACAACAAAGAGGAGGGCATTTTATGCCGACACAATTATTGCAATCGCAATTTGACGCGTTGCAACCACCAGAAGACGCTTTTGTTTTTGACATAATAAATGAACCCGCAGCAATTGTGGATGCTATTTTATTAAAACTAACCATGTAACTTTTTATTTTTCATCAACTATGCAAACAAAATTCGGCATCATCGGCCTCGGCGTTATGGGCAAAAGCCTCGCCCGCAATATGGCCAGCAAAGGCATTCAGCTTTCCCTTTACAACCGTTTTGAAAAAGGGGTAGAAGAACAGGTCGCTCAACGATTTATTGCAGACTTTCCAGAATTGTCCTCCGCAAAAGGATTTGAAGATTTAGCAGATTTTGTGCAGTCGTTGGAACGGCCACGAAAAATGTTGTTGATGGTAAAAGCCGGAGCAGTCATCGACAGTATTTTGGAAAAAATATTACCAAATTTATCGGAGGGGGATATCATTATTGATGGTGGCAATTCACATTATCATGATACGGAAAAAAGAATTAAATATTTAGCCGAAAAAAATATCCATTTTATTGGCTGCGGTGTTTCTGGCGGGGAAGAAGGCGCATTAAAAGGCCCGTCGATCATGCCGGGCGGCAGCAAAGAAGCGTACCAATTTATTGCCCCTTATTTAGAAAAAATTGCGGCGAAAGATAAATATGACACGCCTTGTTGCACCTTTATTGGAACTGGTGGCAGCGGGCATTTTGTCAAAATGGTGCACAATGGAATTGAATATGCGGAGATGCAATTATTGGCCGAGCTTTATTTTATTTTAAGGCACGGGAAAAATAAAACGCCCAACGAAATCGCCGATATTTTTTCATCTTGGCAAGGCACGCATTTGGATGGCTATTTATTAGAAATTACCGTTCATATTTTAAGGAAAAAAGAAAACGGCGACTGGCTGATTGACAAAATATTAGACCAAGCAGGCAATAAAGGAACGGGTAGCTGGACGACCATTGCCGCTGCGGAATTAGGTGTGCCGATCACCATGATAACAGCGGCATTATTTGCGAGATATATTTCAGCATTTAAAAAAGAAAGGGTTCAGGCGGATCAATTATTTCAATTAAACCATTTTAATAAAAATATTGACTTAAATATTGAACAATTAAAAAACGCTTATTACCTCGCCAGAATTACGAATCACCACCAGGGCATCCATTTAATCAGCACTGCCGCCGAAACTTATAAATGGGATTTGCACTTTCCCGAAATCGCCCGAATTTGGACCAATGGCTGCATTATCCGCTCCGTTTTAATGGAAGAATTAATGACGATATTGCAAAAGACTGATCGCTTAATTATCCATCCTTATTTTATTGATTTTATAAAAAAACACCGGGAAGATTTATCCACTACAGTTGGACAAAGTGTAGCGGCGGGTTTGGACATTCCCTGTTTTTCAGCAGCCATTAATTTTATTAATGGATATACCAATGCACTGTCGTCCGCCAACATCATTCAGGCGCAGCGGGATTATTTCGGGGCGCATACTTATAAAAGGAATGACGACCCACTCCTGAAATCAGTGCATACTGATTGGAGCAGTTGATTTTGCCCCTTTTAAAATCTCAAACTTGCAAATCCCCCTTAAAACAATCTGCCCTAGCTTCTGCGATCACCCCTTTCCATTCATCGGGCGTAGTGGATTCTTGCAATAGGCAACCAGGTGCGAGGTACGGGTAGACCTGATCGTACCGCCTGATCTCATTCATGGTAACACGCCGATACACATCTGTGCGGTTGATATCATTGGGATGATCGATGCCAGAAGCCGCCAATAATTCAACAAAAGCCTCAACTGTGCTGCGGTGGAAATTGGCAACCCGCTCTTTTTTATCACTGACCACCAAGCCTTTTACCAATTCCGGTTTTTGTGTGGCCACGCCCGTTGGGCAGGTATTTTGATTGCATTCAAGTGCTTGGATGCAGCCCAAAGCCAGCATCATAGCCCGGGCAGAATAACAGACATCTGCCCCAATGGCAATTGCCCTAAACAGATGGAATCCTGTCACGATTTTCCCAGATGCAATGATCTTGATGTCTTTTTTCAAGCCATACCCGACCAAGGCATCATAAACAAAAGCCAAACCGTCCCGAAATGGCATGCCAACTGAATCGGAAAACTCCATAGGGGCAGCGCCAGTACCGCCCTCCCCACCGTCAACCGATATAAAATCAGGCTTGATTCCTGTTTCTACCATTGCTTTGCAGATGCCAAGAAATTCACTTTTTCGGCCGATACAAAGTTTAAACCCAATAGGTTTGCCACCTGAAAGTTCCCGCATTTGTTGGATTAACTGTAGCAACCCGATAGGAGTGGTAAACGCTTTGTGATATGGAGGAGAATTGACGGTAGTCCCTTGATCAACGCCGCGGATGGCCGCTATTTCAGCAGTGTTCTTTTGCGCTGGCAAAATACCTCCATGCCCGGGCTTGGCACCTTGCGACAATTTCAACTCAATCATTTTGACGGAAGGCTGCGCAGCTTGTTTGGCAAATGCCTCCGGCGAAAAATCCCCATCCTTGGTACGGCTTCCAAAATAGCCAGTTCCAACTTGATAGATTAAATCACCACCAAATTGCAAGTGGTAAGGGCTGATACCTCCCTCTCCCGTATTGTGGGCAAACCCGCCAATTTTAGCGCCTCCATTCAACGCCAAGATGGCTGCCTTGCTCAACGAACCAAAACTCATGGCCGATACATTCAGTACACTGCAACTGTACGGCTGTTGGCACTCAGGTCCACCAATGGTGATGCGGGGATTATGATCGAGTGCGTGCGCATCCAGCGCAGCGATAGAATGGTTCAGCCACTCGTACCCTTCGCCATAGACATCCAGTTGTGTACCGAACGGGGTGGTATCCAGTTGCTTCTTGGCCCTTTGGTAAACGACCGTCCGAGAAAGGCGGTTGAGTGGTGTGCCATCGGTATCCGATTCAATAAAATATTGGTAAATTTTAGGTCGCAAGTTTTCCATGATGTACCGGCCTCTGCCCAGCACCGGAAAGTTGCGCATAATGGCATGTTTCGTCTGCATCATTTCATAAACCCCTAACAGTATAATCGGCAACAAAACCACCAATGACCACAAAATAGGTGGCCATAAAAAAATGTAAACCAAGGTGACAACCAGAATGGAGAGGATAGAAAAGACAATAAATTCGTTTCGCATAGAAGTTATTTTTTCGCAGTAATGGGGCGAATTTTAGTTGGTACCAACAAATTTGGAAAACGAGGTACAATTTGAACCCGATTAACACAGGTTGAACAGATTGACACAAAATTGTTCAACATTGATCCGTGAAAATCAGCAAAATCCTCGTCATCCGTGTTCCAAATGTTATAAAATATGGATTATTGGGAAAACCTGTGATTGTCAAAGTACCGACTTGCATCTCATTTATAAATAACCATATATTTGCCGCTCAATGATCAAAATAGATAAACATATCGCTACTTGTTGCTGTTGTTGCACTGTTCCTTATCGGAAAGGCAAGCTGCTTTAGGTAGTTATGTATTATTTTTTTGATAAAGCAAAAAAGCCTTTCCACTTCGGAAAGGCTTTTTTGTTTTACACCAAATCGTCACCACTTAATTTTTAAACCTTATAAATTTATACCACATGGCAATCAGATTAGGGGACGTAGCTCCCGACTTTACCGCACAAACCACAGAGGGAACAATCAACTTTCACGAATGGCTCGGCGACAGCTGGGGACTTTTGTTCTCTCACCCAGCCGATTTCACACCAGTCTGCACCACAGAATTGGGCCGTACGGCAGCCTTGAAAGGCGAATTTGAAAAACGAAACGTCAAAGCAATGGCCGTCTCCATTGACCCACTGGATTCGCATTTCGAATGGATCAAAGATATTGAGGAAACCCAAAACGTGACCATGAACTTCCCTATCGTCGCCGACGAGGACCGCAACGTGGCTACTCTCTACGACATGATCCACCCGAACCAGACCGACAAGGTAACCGTCCGGACGGTGTTCATCATTGGCCCAGATAAAAAGGTGAAGCTGACCCTGACTTACCCCCCCTCTACTGGCCGCAACTTCTTAGAAATCCTAAGGGTTATTGACAGCTTGCAATTGACTGCTTATCAAAGTGTTGCAACGCCTGCCGACTGGAAGCAGGGAGAAGATGTCGTTGTTTCACCTTCTATAGCCACGGAGGACATTCCTGCTAAATTTCCAAAGGGGCACACAGTTATCAAGCCATATTTGCGGATCACGCCGCAGCCTTGACAAAATGAACATTTAGGTTATTGGGGGGTTAAAGTTTCAAATAAATCCCCCCAATAGCCAATGCTTAAATACTTGAATCCACGGCTTTTAGCAAGCTTAAGACCATTTTTAAATACTTTCTTTTCTGATAATACCTTTCAGTTTTTTACTTTTATCCCTTTAAAAAAAACTATTCAATCACTTAAAAATTTATGTTATGCTAAAACAACTACTTGTTACCTTTTTATGCTGCACTTTCTTCGCTCTGGCTACTATTTCTGCTCAGAGAACTGAAGTTCTTGTAAACTCACCTGCGATAATAGATGGACCAAAGGACTTTTCAATGACCACAGGAGACTGGGGACAAACCCCTGACCCTTCTACTGGTGTTTGGACTGCTGATGCTGTTCTTGGCAATGATGGTGTTGATCCCAATTCTGATGGATGCACCGCCTTGATGAATACTGCCGAAATGGATGGTAAAATTGCCCTCATCGACCGGGGTGCCTGCAACTTTAGTATCAAAGCCTACAATGCCCAGCTTGCTGGCGCCATTGCTTGTATTATCATCAACAACGCTGGTGACGGTTTGGTCAATATGGCTCCCGGCACCAACGCCGCTGATGTGACTATTCCTGTGGTATTTATCGGTCAATCTGATGGCGAAGCCATTAAGGCTGAGTTGGCCAATGGCCCAGTCAACATTACGATCGGAGCCCTTAGCTTTTCCAATGACATCGGCGCTGGAAGGACTGACCTTATCCGCAATCCAAATGGCGTTACTCCTGCTGCTCAGGCTGAAGCTGGAGCTACCAGCTTATTGCCTGGTGCCCGCATCACTAACTACGGGGAAAACAATGCCTACAATATTGCTTTGAGCGCAACTGTAAGCCATACACCATTTGGTGGTGGAGCATCTACCAATGTGCATTCTGACGCCCTAACTTTTGACTCTTTGGAAGCTGATTCAATTATTGTCGTTGCTATGGACAATGAATACACTCCTGATGCAGGCGCAGGTATTTACACTGTTGAATACCAAATTACCTCCGACAGCACGGATAATTTCGATTTCGACAACGATCCTTCTTTCGACTACTATTTGAGTGAAAACGTGTACACTAAAGCTGGTTGGGACCTGGCCAATAACCGCCCAGGACAAACCATTGCTACTACTATTTCTGGTGGAGGAGCCATCGAAATATTAGCAGGCTACGAAGTACCACTTGGGGTTGGCATGAGGCTCGACTCGGTTAGGTGCTATGTTTCCGCAGATGCAGCCACTGGCCAAACCATCGGCAGCGAAATGGGCAACATCATTGCTTTCGTATATGATTGGATTGATGCCAATGCAGATGGAAACGTTACCAACGACGAAATCATAACTGTTGCAATCGGTACCATAGAATCAGTTGCTGATGAAAATGCCACTGCTGCATGGATTACCATTCCACTCCAAGATGCCGATAGTTCTGATCCTGGCTATATCATCCCAGAAGATAACAAGACTTACTTCGTGGGTATCCGTTATACTGGAGCGAATTTATTGAGCCTTGGTTACGACGGCAATTACAATCAGGATGTGTATTTTAATTTTATCGCACCTACGATTGCCGACATCCCTTATTTCTTGATCAATACTTGGAATAACTTTGTGCCTGACTTTGAAGCATGGAGTTTCTTCACAGATTTTTATGCTTCTACTTCTACTGCGCTATACATCAATCCAATTGAAAACAGCGTGGGCGAAATCAATCCAGAAATTGGCAACTTCGAGATGTTCCCGAACCCAACCAGCAACCAGTTGAACGTGGAAACCAATTTTGCCAAAAACTACGACAGTGTAGATTACACGATTGTTGACAATAACGGAAAAATCGTTTCTACACTCACCAGAAACATTAACGGAACTGTTGATAACACTACTTTAAATGTTTCTGAATTGCCTGCTGGTCAGTATTTCTTACATGTTAAAACGACAGAAGGCGGTATCAGCAAAGCGTTTACGGTACAGCGTTAAAAGAATTTATTTTGGTATTTTCTTTTTAAAGATTTACGGAATCCCACTGGTGTAATTGCCAGTGGGATTTTTTTTTATCCTGATCTTTAATTGTCACAGGAACTTGATAATAAATGACCGAACTATAGATTATACATTTTAAAAAAATAATTAATCAAAAAAAATAATTATTTTGATGCCTCCCAAAAACACTGAATTTACCAAGGTGTAGCTGTTCTGATAAAAAACAAAATAGAATTTCGCCTCTAAGTGCCAAATTATTTATCCCTTTCCTCACGGAGTCTTTTCACTAATTCATCATAAAAATTTCGATTATGAAACAAACAATTTTTACCTTATTTGCTTTTTTCCTTCTTAGTATCTCTGACATAAGTTTACTCGCCCAGCAGCGAATAATTTATCCAGAGCAACGCAATGCTGCACCGGCCAACACGGAATTGAGAACTGGCTTGGAGACCAACGTGGGAACTTTCACAACTCCTTCCTCGACCCCTATCCCTCAAGCCTCTTCCATTCGAACCCGAACCGAAGCAGAAGTTATTATTGGCACGACACGTTATGACTTGCAGACCAATTCTTCTATCTGCAACCGATTTTCTCAACAAGCGGACGGCAGCATCTTTGCTACTTGGACTCAGGGTTTTTTAGAAACTGCATACAACGACAGGGGAACTGGCTACAACTCGTATACCAGTAACGGTGGTTGGGGAAGCGTCCCAACGGCACGGCTGGAATCTTCTGCCAGAACAGGCTGGCCCAATCATGTTCTTACAGCGGATGGCACCGAATTTATCGTTAACCACGTCTTTGATTCCGGGTCTTACCGACTGCATTATTTAAAAAGAGCGGCTGGAGAGACTACTTGGACAGAGGGCGACCTTCCTACCAACACACCTTTTGGTTCGCTGTGGCCTAGGGCGGTAGCTGGCGGTGCTGATGGCAATTCTATCCATATTATTTCCGTAACCACTTCTATTGCTTTGGGTGGCATTCCTTACGAAGGTGTTGACCTCCACATTATTTATCATCGATCAACCGATGCGGGGGCAACTTGGGACATCGTAGATGGAATTATCCCAGGATTGGACAGTACATTGATGGTAGAATTAGCAAGGTCAGATGCCTATGCTATCGATACTAAAGACGACATCGTGGCTGTCGGTCTTTTTGGCCTCAACAATGACGTGAAAGTTTTTAAATCAATGGATAATGGAGACAATTGGACCAATTGGCGAATCAATGATTTCCCATTGGATAAATATGCTTTTGATACTGGTTATTCCATCAACGATCTTCCTCCCTATGATCCAAACACTACTCCCAACCCAGGAGACATTTATACTTCAGATGCATCTGGAGCAGTCTTAGTTGATAACAACGGAATGGTACATGCTTGGTATGGGGAAATGTTCATCACCGATTCCTTAGCTGGGGATGGTTGGTTTTTCTATCCTTGCACTAGTGGCATTGCTTATTGGAATGAAACCCATGGCGAGGATTCTGTCAGGACGATCACTTCCGTTTTAGATCTCAATGGTAATGGTATTTTGGACATTGATTGCCAAGCCTTCAATTTTGGACGTTATGGCCTCGCTGGGCTCAATTCCTATCCAAGTGCGGCTGTTGATGCCAATAATAATATTTACTTGAGCTATCAAATGGTTATGGAAGGGGATGAATATATCAGCGTATTGGACCCTCAACACTACACCCATGTCTGGCTAATGGCCTCCATGGACGGAGGAGAAACCTGGAATGCCCCTTATGATATCGTCAATACAGATGTTTTGTCAGACCCGGAGGCGGTATTTTTTACTGAGGCTGTATTTGGCCATCTTGCCAAGCGGGTCGACGAAAATGTGCATCTGATTTACCAAGCAGATTTTAGGCCCGGCCTAAGTACCATTGGCGATACGGATCCTACAGAAGATAATTTCATCAACTATGTTGCAGTGAGTGTGGAAGAACTTGGTGTCGCCGTTTCAACTGAAGAACCTCTTTCCGACAAGTCTATTCAATTATCAATCATGCCAAACCCTGCCCATGAATCTGTTAGGATTTTGTATGATCTGCCGGCAAATGAAGCTGCTACCGTTACGGTCCTTGACATAGTTGGGAAACAAGTACTTGTAGCTAATAACGTCACTGGCTTCAAAGGCTTGAACAGCGCTGTCATTAATTTAGGGGACTTAAACAGCGGAATTTATTTCCTACAATTAAAGGCAGGACAAAATACCATTACTCAAAAATTAATTATTCAGTAACGTGAGTTCTGGATTTAGGCAATTGATTATCAAGCCCGTAGGGCTTTTATCTTTGTAGAAAGATGTCATATTAGTACGTGTGCGTTCCATCGGAACGCTATCTCGAAGAAGATACCGCTCCGCTGGAGCGGCCATCAGCTATGAATATTGGGTTCTACAAAGATTTCGCTCCACTGGAGCGAGGCCTAATGCCAGAACTCACGTTCAGTAGTAATTTTATTTAATTGTGCAAAAAAAAAATCCCACTGGAAATTTCCAGTGGGATTTTTTTGTCCAACGACTGTCAAACTGAGGACTGCCGAACTGCGGACTGCCGAACTACTCGTCTACCTCACCACACTCACCGTCATTTTCCCATCATAATCCCCTTTGATCACGGGGGACTGGCGGTTCATCGTATAAGCACGCACGTTACCGTCCACAAAATCGAAAAGCTCCTGTACGGAAACGATTTTGTTGTGGTCCAAATCCGCTTCCCCTTTCAGGCCACGGATGAGGAAATGGCTAAACACCCCTTGTCGGAGGCCGCTGCTTTCCAGGGAAGTTTCATCCGATTTGGAAGACATGATGAGCGCTGTTCCAGCATTGGCCATGGCCAACGTCCGGTAATAGTCTTCGAGGACGTTGCGGGTCTCACCACTTTTCATGGCCAAAAGACTTCCGGAGTGGCAGGCATCCGCAATGACGAGCTTGTATTTCGATTTACTGCTTTGTAAAATCTCATTGATCTCCTCGTGTTCCAGTTTGTTTTGGTAACCATCAAAATCTATCGGCAAAAACGAACCACGAAGCCCATGTCCAGAAAAATAGATCATCACCAGGTCATTCTCCCCTGCCTTATCCACCGTAGCCTTCATTGATTTTAAAATCTTTTCCTTGGTCGCATCTTCATCAATCAGGATACTGATCTGGTTGTCGGCAAGGGCGCCGCCTTCTGGGCTTTTCAAGAAAGCATACATGCGGTAGGCATCATCATCGGTATATTTCAGCGCCTGCATGTGGCTGTAGGAAGAAATGCCTACGATGACCGCCCACACTTTCATTTCATTAGCTTTGCGGACAGCGATGTACTCATCTGGGCTGAGCGATGGGGATTCTGGTTTTTCAGCCAACCTCGGGTCTTCTTTCCCCATGTAAGAACCCTCTTTCCAGTAGCCAATCACTTGCGTGCCATCAGGCAGGTAGAGCGTACCTTCCCCATTGAAGCTACCCAGTGCCCATTCGCCTTTGTAGCTTTCACCGTTGGCATAAAAGATCGTCCCCTCACCGTCGGGCATGCCATTGGCGAATGTCCCGATAAATTTGGCGGCGCCATCTTTATAGATGTAAGTACCGTTTCCATTTTTGCAATCACCTTCCACGCAGCCAACCTTACCATCTTCGATTAATGAATTTCCGATGTATTCGCCGCTGCGCCATTCCCCGGTGGTTTTGGTGTTGTCCGCATAATGGAAGGTGCCTTTGCCATCCTTTAGGCCATCTTTGAAGTAGCCGAAATAAAAATCTTCGTTCGGGTAAGTCAGCACCCCTTCTCCGTTTGGTTTGGAATCTTTAAATTCCCCTTCATACTTGGTGCCATCAGGATAGGCATACATCCCTTTACCGTCTTCACAATTTCCCTCCAAGCAGCCCGATTGAACAATCGGTTCCGGGTCAGGGAAAAGGGTTTCAATAACTTCCCCATCCGTCCCAATGGGCAGCCCCATTTTCCAGGTACCTTCCCAACTACGGCCATCGGCCAATGTTTTGATGCCATTTCCTTCAGGATACCGGTGTGACCATTCGCCCTTGTACGTACTGCCATCGGTATAGTAGCAAGTGCCGATGCCATGTATTTCACCATCTTTGAATTGACCGGTGTATTTGGCACCAGATGGGTACATATAAATACCAGTACCATCTTTGCAATTGCCAAAAACACATTGGGCGGAAACATCATTTGAAAGGAGAAAAAAACAAAGCGCCAAGAGGCTTAAAATTGGAATATACTTCATGTGCAGGATGTGATGTTGGTTGTTTATTGTCAGTTATTTAGTTGTCGGTTGAAGGCAGTTGCCAATACTAACGTGCTCGATTTAAATTAAGGTATTTGAAAAAGTAATTGTTTTGGGAAAAATGCAGCCAAAAAACAAACATCCCATTTGCGGCTAATGTTTCCCAAGCAAAATTTTGGACTGCAATTTTCACTTGAACACTTTTATCAGGCGACCAATTCATTTACTTTCATCAACGGCAATTCTACATAAAAAACGGTGCCCTTGTCCTCCTCCGTTTCAAAATAAATATCACCGTTAAACCCTTCCACAATGCTTTTGCAGATAGCCAACCCAAGGCCAGTGCCGGAATTTTTAGTAGAAAAATTAGGTGTGAACACCTTTTTCTGCACCTCGGGCGGAATGCCCGTCCCGTTATCCTGAACCCTAATCAACGCCTTGTGATCTTCCTGGTACAAGGAAATATCAATGATGCCTTTGCGGCCATCCGGCACAGCCTGAATGGCATTTTTAAATAAATTGTTCAACACCCTTGTCAAATGGTTGCGGTCGGCGAAAACCTCAAAATCTTTGTCGGGCAACTGGATCGAGATGTCCATGTCCGGCCGCTCATTGGCAAAGAGGTGGTGTACCGATGCGACGAGGTCGTTGATGGAAAATTCGGAGTTTTCGGCTTTTGGCATCTTGGCAAAATTGGAAAACTCAGTCGCAATTTGCGCCAGCGAATCGATCTGCTCGATCAGGGTTTTGGTCACCCGTTTTAGTAACGGTTCAGCTTCGTCGGGATTAGATTGATATGCGTGCAAAAGGTATTGGATACTCAATTTCATGGGCGTCAGCGGGTTTTTGATCTCATGCGCCACTTGCTTGGCCATTTCCCGCCAAGCGTCGTCCCTTTCTTGCTGAGCCAGTAATTTCGAACTCTCTTCTATTTTACGGACTGCTTCGTTGTAGGCGTTTACCAAATCCCCGATTTCGTCCTTTCTTCGGTAGACCAAACGCTGGTTGCCACCCAATTTTAGACCACCCAAATTTTCCCGCAGCTCAGACAAGGCTTTCGTAATCGAATTGGCAATCACGATCGCCAAACCTCCGGCAATGAGCAGGAGAAACACGTACACATTGAGCAGGGTACTCATGAAATCTGTCACGTCACTGCGGAGTTCCCGCTGACGGGCGTAGTATGGGATGCCCATGATGGCAAGTATTTCGCCGTCAACACTTTTCAGTGGCAAATAGGCCGCTGTATAATCCAAATCACCAATGCTCTCATCTTGATCGCTCCGGACGTAGCCGAGTTTGGTGAGTTCCTGAAAAGCAAATGCACCCATTTTAGGAGCAACCAGACCTCGCTTGAAAATATCTTTTTCAGAAGAAGTAATCAGGTCGCCTTCAAGGCTGTACATGTTCACATCGAGGCGGTGTACCTCGGAGATGAGCGGGATTAGTGATGTCAATTTTTCAGCATTGATCTTTACTTCTTCTTCCTCCCTTTCCATGGCCTCGTATTCCCGGCGTTTGTCCATACCAAACTCCGTCTCAATCCGTCGGGCCACTTTTTCACGGACCTCCCACTCTTCCCGGTGTTCCCGTTGCCAGGCTTCGATTTCATAATTAACGTTCGCCAATGCTGAGGTCACCTTCCTATCCAGCCGGCCCTTGTGATAGTCATTGGAGGATTGTTGGAAATACCAGACCGTCACGAACCCAATGCCCAAAAAAGAAAACAGGATCATGCCGATGATCCAAAACTGGAACTGGTTGCGGAGCGAGGGTTTTGTCGTTCTCAAAAAATTGAGTGGTCCCGGAAGGGCATTGGTTAAGTAGTTGATCGTACCGAAAACCAAAACGGCCAAAGACAACAAGGTAAACACATAAGAAAAAAGCGATAACGGCTTGATGTAACCTCCCGTGTCTTTCCCGATTTTGATCAGGATATTGGCTGGGGCGTGGTACAAAAGTTCTGAACGGCGGCTGGTATGTTTGACCACACTTGTTTCCCCCTCAGGCGGCACTGTGTCATTTAAATGCTTGCCATACAACTTGTTGCGTTCTTCTACCAATTTTCCATCTTGGTAAATGCCATAATCATAGTCGTCCAACTCGTCGAGTTGCTTATAATTGCTGACCAGCAACAGCTCCGTGTACACTTTAGAAGGGGTGGAAAATGAGCGCTTAAATTTTGCAAAAACCAACAATGGTATCTCAGTCGGGATATTCAACCGGAGCAAGTAGCCGGGGTCACGGGTGCTTTCCGACATGAAGTGCAGGTGCTCGCATCTCGTTGGTTTGGCAGCCTGGAAGCGGGTTTCCATTTCCCCCATAGTCTCCGATTGGTCATCCAATACAATACTCCCGTCATTTGTGTTGAAAGCAAATAACTCGAACTGGTAATTGTGGAGCATGTACTTGTTGTCGTCCAGCCTGTTTTCAAAAATATCTTTGATAAATTCTTTGGGTAAAGATTGATGATGATAGCTTTCGATCAGTTCCTCCCACTCCTCAATGGCCTGTTCGCTGGAAAAATCCGGGATCACTTCTTTGAGCACATCCACCGCATATTCATCCTGGTAGCTGCTCAGCGCTTTGGCATAAGCTTCCCGCCGATTGAAGTCTTTGTCACCGTTGTATTTATACAGCAGCATGGACGTCAAACCCGAATAAAGCATCAGCCAACCAACCAGCCACCCCAGTGTCATATTTGGTATTTCAATAAAAAACTCAAACACGACAAGATAAAGGATGGCCGCCGCCATAAAGTGCCAGAGTGGCAAATGCAAATCACCCAACTGAACCACCGGCATGGTCAACAGTAGCGCCACGGCCATGCCGGCCAGCCGCCAGTTTTTGTCCATCCCAATCTTGTGGATGGCCGTCATCATCCGGTGGCTAAAAAGGAAAAGCGCCAACAGCAGCAGCACAACGCCGATCATCGCCAGCACACTCTGGGAGTTTAGATTGAATACATTTTCAAAATCAAACACAATGGATGAATCCAAGACGATGCTTTTGAAAATGCTGCTGACCATGAGGATGCCCAGATTGATCGCAAAAAAGTTCAACGTCGTCAGACCAAAACGGATGGCTTTGGAGGGGTGGACAAATTCTTTGACCAAAAACTCCCGGTTGAAAAACACCATCATCCAGACCAGAAGAATGATATTGATGAGCAACTCTCCCAAAGAGTTAACTCCTTCTAAAATGGGGTCAGTAAATACATTCGAAAAGGTCTGGAATTCCTCAAAATGTTTGGTGAACCCCAACTCTACGGTCATCCACCGGATGCCGACCACCGCACCCAACATAAATGCCGCCCCGACCCAGGGCTGGAAACGCCGCACCAGCGAAACGGCAATGTCGTTGACCAACACCCCCAGCCCAATGAACCCCATCACGTAGATGAAAAACACCAACTGTAGGTGCTTCTTATCCTTTGCCGGGCCCGTGGCATCCAGCCAAGCAAGTTTTTGCCCGGCCATTGTTTTGATAGGAAAATCAGTCTCGGTTTCTTTCAAAACGACATCCCGCGGTATTTCAAAATCATCCGTTTCAAAAGTATTTGGCAAAAACTCGCTTTCCTTGGTGTACTCCCGTTTAATCGGCAGCAAGGCCACGGCAACGATTCCATTCGGCAGGTCTTTCTTGATTAATTCAAAATAGCCGTTCGGCAAACGCAACAGTTCGGTCACTTCACCAGGGCGCTGCATCTGCTGAAGGGTTTGCTGGTCGAGAAAAGCGCTGTTGTTGAGCCAGAAGACGAGTGAGTCGCCTTCGTACATCATCACATTGTATTTTCTGGAAGTAAGGCTGAGCAGACGGTTCAGGTCAGCATTCTGTTGGATGGACGGCAATTTGTCAACCCCCCGTAATTGCCTGTAAATGAACCCGGTGTCCGACAATATCGAATACACCTCCGATTCCTTCTTATGCAGGCTACGCTCAATGCGGTTGGTATAGGTCACCAAATGGTCTTCCTTGTCGATTCCAAAATCGAGCAGGGCACCCACCCCGAACAACAAAATAATGGCCGCAATAGCGTAATAGGTTCGCTTTTTCATGGTAATTATTTAAGCCTAAAAATTGCTTGGGTTTTTCCTTGTACCAACAGATGGGAATTTTTTTGAGCGGTCAAAAGTCAGGTCGCTTCGCTTTCTGTATCCAGCAATGTGCCGTCCGATTGTCAACATCTCAAAAGCAAACTTATAAACATTTTGAGAGTCAAGCCTTTGTTAATTAAGATTTTTTCTCATTTGTTCTTAAATATCCCAACAGAAGGTGGAAAGCATGCCGCAAATTTAACGCCATAAGTGAAGGTAGGTTACGGTCGTTTTGGATGCCTGGGTCCAAGATTCTCCGGCATTTAAACCATTTGATTACTTTACTTCTTTAAGATTTGAATATTTTGAATTAAATCGGTCGAACTGCTCAATGTGGTCGACTCCTATCACATCAACTCCTAACCGTTGCAATTTTTTCCAAACCCGTTTCTTATCCGGAGTGGCCCAGAAACGGATTTTTTTGTTTTCAGCCTGAACGGCTTTGACGATGGCAGCAACTGCCTCGAATTCCTTTTTGTCCATTTTCCCCTTTCCCGTCCATTTTGTGTGGTGGCTAAAATTACTACTGACCAAGGGCATTAATGTGGAGTCGTACCTTTTCCCCATATCGTCGACCCGTCCATCCAAAAAAAAGAAAACGTAGGTATCATTTTCCATTATTTCTTGTCTCGGCAAATCACCGCTCAATAATATTTGCAGTGGCTTTTCTTTTTCCGAACTATATCTTTTTTTAAATAGTGGCTCATATTCCGTTATCAGGTCATGTAAAACATCCAGCACTTGGTCATCGTATTCCTTAATATCAATTAGCAGCCAAATATTTATTTCATTATTTTCATTTAAATGTTTTTTTAAGGGGTTTAAATACAAATCTTGGATGTTCGGTTTATTCGGTAAGTCTTTATTATCATGGCTGACAATGAGTTGGTTGCCATAACGAATAATATCAATTTCGATGGAATTAAAACCATGCTCTAATGCTGTGTACAAAGGCTTTTTTTGTTCGTAATCATTATGGGAATGGGCGAGGATAAAATCAAGCGTTCTGCTCATTTGGGCAGATAATAAATTGCTTAAAAAAGAAAGCAAAAAAAGAAATTGAAAAATTCTCACTTTATTACTCTAATTTAAATTTAATCGGCAAATTAAACCCAACTTTCACTACCTTCCCATCCACTTCACCAGGAATCCAATTAGGCATTCCCTTGACGACCCTCAGACCTTCTTCTCCCACACCAGCTCCTATGTCTCGAATTACTTTTGGATTTTGAATTTGCCCATTTTCATCAATTACAAAACTGACGACAATCATCCCTTCCACCCCATTTTTCCTTGCCTCCGCTGGATATTTTATATTCCCATAAATATAATTTAGCAATTTTTTATCAGAACATATTTTTGCCTCTGTTTCATCAAGCTCATCGAGATTGCAGCCGGGGAAATATGCCTTTTTGTCTGGTTGGAAGTAAATGATTTTTTCTGGGTTTTCAAAATCAAATTCCCCATCTTTAAAAACACCCCATAGCCCATCTTTTTTTATAATAAATGATTCTTCCCAACCTCTTCTTATATCATCATAAATAAGTTCTACATAAGCATTACCGGAGGAATCCAACACACCATATTGGCGATCCTTTTTGATTAAATAATGATCAGTTCCAAATATTGCTAATGAATCACAGGGGTAAGAGAAATTTATTTTACCGCTCGGTGATATGGAAAAAAACAATTCGCCATTTTTTACACATGCCCTCTCATTTGAAAAAGGAGTCACGAAATCATATTTTATAGGAATTGACAATTGGCCAGACCTGCTCAGATAACCCCATTTGTTATCTTTTTTGACGGGGCACAATCCGCTTTCACGATCAAAACTTTCACCGATTTCATCAAATTCTATTGGGACAACGACCACTCCTTTTCTATTCATATACCCCCATTTACCGTCCAATTTTACCGCACACAAACCACTTAGGTAATCAAAGTAATTTCCAACTTCATCGAATTGAACAGGGACCGTTAATTTGCCATTTTTGTTGATGAAGCCCCATTTATCATCCTTTTTAACCGGCCACAAACCGCTTTCACGATCAGCAGTAAGGCCAACTTCGTCAAAGGTCGGCTTGACCTTGGTTCTTCCATATTGGTCAGTGAAACCCCATTTACCATTTTGTTCGAAGGCCTTGAGGCTCTGGGCTTGAAGAGATAGGAATGAAAAGAGTAAGATTAAAGAGAGACTGAATTTACGCATGATATGAGTTTTTTTTTTAATTATGATTGCGTGCAAATTTATGTGTTTTCAAATTAAAAAATCACTTCCCAATAAAACATCTGCCAATAAGTTGCCGTCCGAATTATAATTATCGAGCAAGATTCCTTCATGAGTACAACGTTTATCCGTTAGGATTGGGTGGCTGGTATTGTTTAGCAGTGGTTTCAAATTGATTTTTTTATACGGATGGTTATAGGAATTGGTAAAGGCGGCCAAAATTTTAAAGGATCCTACACCTTGATCCTGTTGATAAACACTTTTTATACTTTCATATTTTATTATTATTTTCTACCATTTTATCAAAGTATTCTTCAATTAATTTGAAAGCTGATTTCAAATCTTCACTTTGATCATTTGCCAAATGTTTCCGTTTATAATCTTCGGTTTCTTTTTCTTTTAAAATTTTTGAGGCGATAATTCCATTAACGGCTGCGTCAAATTTAGACCCATGAAATTGAAAATTCCCTCTCAAATCTTCATGGTATCTTGTCCTATTTACCAGTTCACTAAATTTAGCTAACGAATCATATTTTTTGAAATAAAAAATTGCATAATTTTCAAATACAAACCTGACGTTTTCAGCTCCGACTTTGACATCTTCGAACCTTTTAAATTTGAATTTTGCTTTCTTAGCATCTTTAAAGTATAAAAGATTTCCGGCATCAATAAAAAGAGTCAGCGAATTCTCAGGCAATTCAATATTATAAATCTGTCTGTAAATATTTTCAATTTCGTTGAACCTTAAACCAAAACCTATTTTTAATTCTTCGTTCAGAAGTGAATAATCCAATTCGAATATTTCAAAACCAAATTCTGTTCTCCTTTTATAAATTAATTCGTCAGCATATCTTAGAAAACTTTTATTCCTAAAATACTCCAATAGTTCTTTGTCTAACATTCGTTTTAAATCATCATATTTTATTTTTTTATTCCACCACATTTTTTCTTGATTTGTCTTTAAACTATTTTGCATATACGACATAGCAACAAAAGGTGACACCTTTTAATAAGTATCACCTCTTAAATTCAAATTTGTAAATTTATTTTATCAGTACAACCTCTCACTCAACCACCTTCACCATCACCCCTTCGATCGTTGAACCTTGTTTGGAATTTTTGCTGCCGGCCCATTCCCCATTTTTGGCGGTTACCCATTGGTCCGAGTCTTTTATTTTGATGGCATATTCTACGGAAAATTGAGCGGCTAATTCCCCCTCCAATTTGATGGAGAGGCCAACGGTGGAACGACGGCGGTCGGCTGTACCAGCAAATACCCCATCCTTGCCTTTTTCGATCCCGACATTTTTCACCGCAACTTGATAGGACACGTGGAGGCTCGGGTTAAATGGTTCAAGGTTGAGTTGGAGACCAAGCAGCCTGTCGACTCCAGGCGGGTTATTTTTCTTCCCATTTTCCAATTTGACCTTTCCGCTTTTGTGGAAATGTCCGATGCCGCTGGCCGCAAATGAAACGTCCGTGACAGGTGTCTCCACCGTAATCCCTGCAGCTTTAGCATTCTCCACAGCTTTAAGGGCATTGATCCGACCATAGCCATAAAAAGGGCTGTGGCCTTCAGTATCGTAACTGCCAAACTGCTCGTCGATGCGATCGCACGAATTTTTCATGATTTCTTTCACTTGCTGGTAAGTCAGATCGGGGTTCACAGCGAGCATGAGAGCTGCGATCCCAGCTACCCCGGGACAAGCGCTGGACGTACCACCAAAGGTAGCGGTATAGTTACCTGCCTCATCCCCAACGATGTGCTCGGCATTGAAACCGCCAGAATTGTAGCCCCGATCACCGGAGCGGTCGGTCGTCCAGATACCGGGAGTGAGGGGACGGGGGTGGTTAAATGCAGGCATGTCAAAATCGTTGCTGGGGAAACAACACCAGACGGCATCACCGAAATCGCTGTACACACTGCGTTTTCCTTGATCGTTGCAAGCAGCCACAGCGATCACTTTTTCGTAGCTGGCGTACTCGTCGAATTTTACATCCTCATTGCCATTGCCGGCAGCCCAGGTAATGACGCAGCCTTTGCCTCCCCTACCCTTTTCGATGGCATAATCAATGGCCGCTTTGGCGCTGTCGGGCATACGGGCCAATGAGGTATGCAACGGATCGTTGGGATTCCACCAAGCACCATCCATCGGCCCCCAACTACAGGAAATAACATCGGCACCATTGTCAGCCGCCCATTTGAATGCTTTGGTTTCACTGATCGAACCGATACTCCCCAGGCGAATGGGCATGAGCTTGGCCTCGGGCGCAACGCCCCAAGCCTTCTTTTTCCCACCCGCACAGGCGACCCCGGCACAGGCTGTCCCGTGGCGGTCGGCAACGTGTTTGGGATTGGCGTCATCCATGTTCACGATGGTATCGCGGGGGCTAACTATTTTACCTTGGAATTCTTCGTGCGATTCATCCACCCCGTCGTCGAGTACAGCAATGGTAATATCCTTTCCTTTGCTAATCTTCCAAGCAGCTTCGGCATCCACGTGTTGGCTGATAGTCAACCCATTGATGACCGTTTGTTTTAAATGCCATTGCATCGGGTGCACAAATTTGAACTTGCGCTCCCGCACCAATTCGGGGTGACAACAGGCGACGTCTTTTTCTTTCAGTAATTTTTCAGCTAATTCAAATACTCCCAGTCCTGTACCTTTCGGGCCTTCCACGAAATAGGCATGTTTGGTGACACCGAGCTCCTCTTTCACCTGCAAGTTGTATTTTTTCATGATGGCTTTACAATCGGCCTTTTTAAGCTCATCCTTAAATTGCAGGTAAAGGTTTTCCGTATAAATGACAATAGAGCCGGAGATCGGATCACGCAATACCCTTCCGGCAAATTTGATCGAATCCTCATTATTCAAAGTTTTTCGAATGGCGTTTCGGACGCCTGTAGCTGAATTGTCCTCCGTCGCCAAACAGCGGTAAACCGTTACATTGGCTTCAGGAAAAGCAGCAATGGGCATGATGCTCGGCAGCAAATCCCGGGCCTGGCCAGACATGGTCAGTTTCTCGATGGGAGCTGCTTCGGTGGTGCGGATGACGACAAGCTCTTTGGCTTCTACGAGTTGGAAGGAGGTCCCTTTTTTACCTCCGTAAGTAAATTGGTACATATTGGTGGGTGGTTTTTTGGCTGTTGGCTTTTAGCTGTCAGCTATTGGCAACAGCGAATTAAATATAATAGCCAAAGGTAATACAAAGAAGTGAGAAGTCAGAGGTCAGACCGCTGCGCTGTAAGAAGTCACGCTGGGCCCTATTTGACTTTTAAAAGCGAGCGGTTCGTCTCAACTACTCTACCCGATCTCCATGCGACCGAGGCTGCGATATAACGAGGAAATGCAGGTTGCTCAGCCCCTTGTTGAAAATACAATGTTGGGCGCCGGCTGGGATGTGGATGCTTTCCGTGGCATTCACCGTGATCTGCTGCCCTTCCACTTCAAAAGTGGCGGTACCCAAAAGGATGTAAAACAGTTGTTGGGCGTGTTGGTGGTAGTGCGGTTTTTCAGAGGTGCCGGGTGGCATCATTTCCTGGATCACACTCAAGCCATCGGATTTGAGCAGGTGCCAGCCTTGGCACTGGTTACCCCATTGATAATGTTCGGAGTTGTCGAGGGTTCGCTTTAGGTTGGTGGTGTTTGTTTTCATGCTATGGAAACGAGCTTGGAGGTCGTTATCGTATGGTTTGTTTTAGCTTTTAGATGGGATTGGGAATAGTTTACCCTTAAGTGGAGAATTTTATTTTTCAATAATATTAAAATAAAAATGCCTTGGCCATTTCAGTAAATAGCCAAGGCATTTATGCCAAAGGGGAACTAAAAGCTACAATTTCACGATCCGTTCTGTATGCGTATTTGGCCCGTAATTGAACCGCAACCAATACACTCCAGAGGGGTGTGCGCTCAATGAAAATTGCAGTTTATTCACCCCTTTTTCCAAAAATTGTTTTTGTTGAACGAGCAACGTGCCGTTTACATCCATCAGCTCTACGTCGAACTCCCATTCTGCAGGTGAGGTAAATCTGACATTTATCAATTCCCCATCAAGTGGATTGGGATAAACCGAAATTTGTTCTCCCACAAAATCGAAGCGAACAGAACGTACCTCACTGTATTCAAAATGCCGATCAAAATCGACTTGTTTGAGCCGATAATGATTTATGCCAGCACCTGGCTCCTGATCGATGAATTGATAATCTTTGAGAGTTTGAGAATTTCCTGAACCGGGTATTTTACCTACCGTTTCAAATGTCCGCCCTTCCACAGAACGCTCCAACAGGAAATAGTCATTGTTTTTTTCGGAGGCTGTTTGCCATTGCAGCATTACTGCTTCTGTTTGTTTTTGAGCAGTGAAAAGGGTTAACTCCACAGGGAGCAACGGCCCATAAGTATAGTCTAAACACTGGACATCAAGTGTTTGGATTGTGTTGCAGCAAGATGGGTTCATATTAGCTACACCGCCACTATTGGCCACTAAAGGATCAATGTGTCCGGCACACAAGGCGTGCGTCATTTCATGATCAATAACAATGTCATAATTAGTCCCCGAATTGCAAAAGCAGGTTCCAAAATCATTGTTCGTGACGACAAACCCATAGCCGGCATTATTCCATTGAATACCGTCGTGAGTATGAGTCGACCCGAACCACCATGTGCCCCCATACGCTAAGACACCACTACAGCCATTCAAGTCAGTTATTTCATTACAGGGGTCATTGAATTGAACAAGAATGGCCCTACTTGTACCAAGGTTGGCCGCAACCCAACCAGTGAATTCAGGGCCAGCAGCCCCCTGAGAACAATTACTTGGGACATAACTGTGAGTCCCCCCGTCCGTCAGATTTATATGGATATAGTTCGCATTTAAATTAACAATGGAACCTTGAACCTTACCGATTGCAGACCCGCACCCGCTATCACCCCCTGAATGATAATAAACAGGCAGGGGCGTATTACTTTCGAAGCCTTGCCAGCGAGGCCATGGCGGAGACCCACGAAAAGCTGGTGGGTCTGGATCATTTAAATACCTGCAATGGGTTGGCGGCGATCTAAATTCACCACTATTAAAAGTCGAATTTGGTAAAGGTGTGGCTACTAATTCCTGATTCCAAACTGAGCTGCCTTCCAAAACTTCTTTGAGATGTGAACAAAATCCGTTTCTGTCATAAACTTTTAACGGCTCAATTTTTTGTCCATCTGGACGGGAATATTGGAAATAGTTTAATCCTTCTGAAACTGGAACCAATAGCTGTTGCCCATCCTTTTCTCTTTCAACAAAAAGGGCATAGGATAACATTTTAGTTTGCCAATAACCATAATTGGATTGGTGTAAAAACAACAAATAGGTTTCCCCTTCTTTAAAGGTTACGTCGCCATCAACTCGACGCTCCATTAGCTCGTTTTTCAAATGCATATTCTGTACTTCAAAATACGCTTCTATCTCACCAGAAATTTTATCTTTTATCTCAAATTGAGTCCGAAAACGAATCCACCCATTCATTTCCTTTTCAAAATTTCTAATCGCCTTCGCCACCACCACCGCATCACTAGCCTTGGCCATCTCGCCCAAATTGGGAAAAGGGATGATCGTGGTGGCAAAAGTCATTGAGCCCCAAAGGGCGACCAACATCGTTGAAACAAATAGCTTGAAAGGTTTTTTCTTTAACTTCATTGAACAGTTGTGAATAGTTATTTGCATGGATACAGTTTTTAAAATAATAAAATTGATTATTGCTAGTTTGCCTATGACAATTTCCAAAACGTGAATCATTCCATTTTTTTCGCAATGAAATAAGTTCAGGATCGATCAATTGTTTAACAGCAAAAAATGGTTATTTAGGAAATGGATTTAAGGAGATTTTTCGAGAGGAGCTTTTTGTTGATAAGTGGGGAAATGGTAAAATGTTCAGAGATCACCAAAGTAGAATGTTAGGAGGATAATTCAAAATTTCAAAAAACCTATTTTTACACCTCAATAATGACCATGTGGCAATCCTACATCAACGGCTTCCAAGCCTACCTCCAATTAGAACGGTCCATGTCCGGCAACACCATCGAGGCATACCTTCGGGACATTGGCAAACTGGTGCAATACCTCGACATCCAGCAATTGACCGTTTCCCCCGAAAACATTACCCTCGATCTCCTGCAAGACATGCTCAAATGGCTCAACGAATTGGGACTTGACGTGCGCTCACAGGCCCGGCTTATTTCGGGCATAAAAACGTTCTACAAATACCTTCTCGTTGAAGATATTATTTCCATTGACCCAACAGAGCTCCTCGAAGCGCCCCGCCTCAGCCGCAAAATCCCTGAAGTCCTGACTTATGACGAAATCCGCCGAATGACCGAGGCCATTGACCACAGCGAACCGCACGGCCTCCGCAACCGGGCCATGCTCGAAACGCTGTATGCCTGTGGTCTACGGGTGACGGAACTCATCACTTTGCGCATCACGAACATGTACCTCGACATCGGCTTTGTGAAGGTCTTGGGGAAAAACGACAAGGAACGGCTCGTGCCCATTGGGGAGGAAGCAGCCAAGCACATCGGCTACTATGTGGAAGGGGTGCGCCAACATTTGAAAATTAAAAAAGGGTCGGAAAACATCCTCTTCCTCAACCGACGGGGTGGCCAACTGAGCCGCATCATGGTGTTCTACATCATCAAGGATTTGGCGAAATTGGCGGGCATCGAAAAAAATGTCAGCCCCCACACTTTCCGGCATTCTTTCGCCACCCACCTCATCGAGGGCGGCGCCGACCTGAAAGCGGTTCAGGATATGCTCGGCCATGAGTCCATAACGACTACAGAAATTTATACCCACCTCGACACCGATTACCTGAAAGAAACGGTTTTGAATTTTCACCCGAGGAATGTGGCCATGAGGGGGAAGTAATTATGATGCCCCTTCCGTCAGGGCGGCAATTGAATTGCCGCCCTGACGGAAGGGATTTTGTTAAATTTGAGCAAATACAGCACCTTTGCGGGCTTTTTGAGCATTTGAGATTTAAAGGCGCAATTGTCCATGATAAACGACCCTGATTCATACATTTTTGCAAAAACAACCACCACTCCTGATGCACTGTCTGCAAAAGGAAGAATCTCGTCAGTGTTTTTTAGCAAAAATTGGGTGCGGATTTCCCCATTCTTAGCCTTCCTTTCAATCACTTTTTTTCTTACCAATTGCGCCAACCCCATCGCCCCAACTGGTGGCCCAAAAGACGAAACCCCTCCCAAATTGGACACGCTCCATTCCACCCGTAACCGCCAAGTCCGTTTTGAAAAACAGGACATCGTTTTGGCTTTTGATGAATGGGTGGAATTGAAAGATGCCTTCAACCAGGTTGTCATTTCCCCGCCTCTGGAGTTCAGGCCGACCATTGAGCGGAAAAAGAAAACCATCCAGCTCAAATTTGACGACCGGGAAGTCCTGCGGGACAGTGCCACCTACGTCATCAATTTTGGCGAAGCCATCAGAGACCTGACTGAGGGGAATGTCGCCCCGATAGTATTCGTGTTTTCCACGGGCGATTACATCGACTCCCTGACCATTGAAGGACGGATCATCGACGCCTATACTTTAGAGCCAGTCAAGGACGTGTTGTTTATGTTATATGAAAACTTGGCGGACTCGGTGTTCCGCAAGGAGCGGCCTTTTTATTTTTCTAAAACGGATGAGCAAGGAAATTTCAAAGTCAACAACATAAAGGCTGGCTATTTCAAGGCAGCAGCCTTAGCAGATAAAAATCTGAATTACCGGTTTGACAACGAAGCAGAATTGATTGCTTTTTTGGATACGGCTGTTTTTATCGGGGAAATGGTCGTCAGTGAGCGGGACTCGTTTTCCCTTCCTGTTGATAGTTTGCAAAATGACAGTTTGGGGATCGATTCTTTGGTCATTGACACTTTTTCTATTGAGCTGCCGACGTCCGATTCATTGATTATTGACAGCTTGACCGTTGACAGCTCCCGAATCGATTCCATTCCTCCGCCGCAGAAAATAACCAAGAAAAAACAAGCACCGATCGTCCTCAAACTTTTCGAAGAAGAAAAAAAACTCTACCTCCGTGACGATGAAACCAAAAACTACGGACGGGTCAAATTGGCCTTCAACCGAGACCCTTATGATGCGGTGATCACCTATGACAGTGTCGGGCTATTTACCCATCTGGAAAAACAAAAAGACACCTTGTTTTTGTGGTATGCCATGGAATCCGACGCCCCTTTCAATGTATTTGTACAACGGGATACTTCAATTGATACCGTTGCGGTCGCCGACGGATTGAGGGCTAAATTTTACGAAAATGCCAAGTTAGAAGCTGCTGAAAAAGCTGCCACTCGACTGCCTGTTTTGCCCCCTGGGAGCGATTTTATTTTGCCGTTCAACCACCCCATTTTTTCCATTGATGAAAATTTGATCCAACTTTATGAGGATTCAGCCAAAACCGAAATCACTGGTCGCTTTGCCATCGATTCTTTAGAGCTTAGGAAAATCCGCATCGATGCCGACTGGAAGGAAGATACATTGTATGAAGTGGCGTTTTGGCCCGGCGCCATCACCGATATTTTTGGCCTGCAAAATGCCGACACCATCCGCCGGAAATGGATGACTGGGCTGGAAAAAGACTTCGGGTCGCTGACCCTGCGAGTCGTTGACCTCCGGCCAGACTCGGCTTATATCATTCGTTTTTTAGCTAAAAATGACGAGGTGAAAAGAACGTTCATGGTCAGTGATACCAGTTATTTCGAAACCCAAATGCCCGTTCTTGCCCCCGATACTTACAGCCTTGAGATCATTGAAGACCTTGACCGAAACGGCCGTTGGACAACGGGCAACTACGACCTGAAACGACAACCCGAACGGGTGCAAAAAGCCAAGCTCGAAGAGGTCCGGGCAAATTGGGAAGTGGATGCCGAAGTCGGACTCAATTTCACTATCCCCGCCGCCAAGCCATCCGTAGACAAAGATTCTAAAGGGCCAAGGCAGCCTGCGGGGAATGGTTTGCGCTCTCCAGGAGGGAAGGAGTGAGTTCAGTTGGCAGTTCACAGTCCACAGTCGGCAGTCGGCAACTTGGTATGCAGCTATGTTTATATTTTGCAATGACGAAAAAGAAGTTACCATTGCGAGCTAAAGACTGCCGACTGAAAACCCTGTTAAACCTTGTTTTGATTCCGTTAAACGTACGTTAAAATAGGTTGAGGATAAACCACAGAATAGCGGATAAACCGTTTGTTTTCAGATATTTATAAAAACCTAAAAGAATTGCCAAAGGAATTGCCGTTGTAACATTGACCACAAAACCGTGTCTTAATTTATGAATGCCGGGGGAATCGTTAATTTTGGCGGCAATTTGAAAAACTGTACTGGGAATTTTGCCACTGGTTTTTGACCGCCTTCGCATTTCCCAATCATTCACAACATAAAATAAAACTCTACAATCATGTTAAAAAACACCTTCTTTGCACTCCTCCTGACGATCGGCACCACCTCCATGGTTAATGCCCAGCGTATTGCCTATGTGGATGTGAACGCCATCCTTGAAAGTATAGCAGAATACCAAGAAGCTCAAACAGAACTGGAAGAATTGGCTGCCCGTTGGCGGACTGAAATCGCCAGCGAATATGATGAAATCAAAGGGGAATACAACCGCTACCAAGCCGAACAAGTCCTCCTGAGCGACGAGGCCCGCCAGGCTAAAGAAGAAGAGATCATGGAAATGGAAAAGAAAGTCCGTGAACTTCAAAAGGAACGTTTTGGCCCGAATGGTCTGCTCTTTGAAAAGCGGAAAGAACTCGTACAGCCCATTCAAGACCGGGTGTACGCCGCCATCGAAGACTACGCCGGCGACCGTGGCTATGATTTCATTTTCGATAAAAGCGGCTCGGCCGGGATGATCTTCGCCAGCGCCGAATACGACAAGACCAACGACATCGTAGATAAGATTCGGAAAAAATGACAGGTAGCTGTTGGCGGTTAGTTGCTGGCTTCCGTTGGGAAAATAACCAATGACCAACAACTAACCATCACAACCAACCAATTCGCTACCTTTGCACTCTTTTTTTGATAAAGTCTTGTGAAGCATAGAATTGGCAAGGCATTCAATAAATCAAACTTTAGTAGCAAGTCAGAAATAGGCTGAAAGATTATTTTGGTGAACGACCTATTTGACAACCCGTTTTTCAATATAATTTTCATTCTAATTCTGTTTGATTACAATTAAACTATGATGAAAGTATTGTTTAAATCAGGAATCCTATTAGCGGCATTTACCCTCCTTACCAATGCTGTACAGGCACAAAAATTTGGCTATGTCAACTCAGGACTATTAGTAAGTGAAATGCCAGAAATGAAGGCGCTTCAGTCTGAATTGGAAGCCCTACAAACGCAGCTCAAAAAGAAAGGCGAAGCAGAAGTAGCCAAGTTCAAGAAAAAAGAGCAAGAAGCCGTGCAGAAAAAACAAAGGGGCGAAATGACCCCAAAAGAAGAAGAAACGGTCATGGCTGAATTGCAAAAATTGCAGGACGACATTTACGCCATGGGCGCAGAAATGGAAAAACAACTGGGCGACAAGCAGCAAGAAGGGATGAAACCCATCTTGGAAAAAGTGAACGACGCTATCAAACAAGTAGCGACAGAGGGCGGTTATCAATACATTTTTGATACCCAAGCGGGCGTCATCCTTTATGCGGATGAGACCGCCGACGTAACCGCATTGGTGAAGGAAAAGATCAGCATGTAGTCGTTGCGGATTTATCAGAAATAAAGAAAACGGGGAAGTGCGAAAAGCTTCCCCGTTTTTTTTTGTAAAAAAGATTTATACTGCTACACACAATACTGCGTTATCGTGCAACCCTTTTTTGCCTGCACTGTCAATTATAGCACGAAAAAACTCAACAAGATTTGGACTACGGAAGCACCCACAGGGAAATCATCGAACAATGCATGCGGGGTGACCGCAAGGCACAATTTGAACTGTACCGGCTGTATTCACAGGCCATGTACAACATCTGCCTGCGCATGGTCAATGATGACCTAGATGCCGAAGACCTGCTCCAACAATCGTTTGTTGATGTTTTTACCAAAATGGACAGTTTCCGTTATGAGTCGTCCATCGGGGCGTGGATCAAGCGGATCGTAGTGAACAACTGCATCAATTTTTTAAAAAAACGGAGGTTACAAATCCAAAGCTTGGATGATAGTTTCCACCAAGTGGCCGATGATTTTCCCATTGATAATTATAACATCAATGTAAAAGCCATCAACGATGCCATTCGCCAATTGCCCGACGGCTACCGGGTCGTTTTTAGTCTTTATTTATTCGAAGGCTACGACCACCAAGAAATCGGTCAGATTTTGGACATCACCGAAGCAACGTCCAAATCGCAGTTCAGCCGGGCTAAAAAGAAATTAAGAGACCTGCTGGAAGGTCAGAAATTAAGAATAGGGTAGACGGCAGAGGGTAGACGGAAAATCCGTCTACCCTCAACCATCCACCGTTAGCAAAACTGAAGATGGAAAATTTAGAAAAATTCATTATCGAGAACCGGTCGGCTTTCGATACGGAGGTGCCAAGCCTAAAAGTCTGGGCTAAAATAGACCGACAGTTGGACAAGCGTCCACAACCACGCATTATTTGGATACGACGGCTAAGAGCTGTCGCAGCAGTCGCTGTGTTGGTAGCCGCTGCTTGCGTGATTGGCTTCAAAATGGGAACAGCCTCCGCTGAAGCACGTTCCTTGGCCGACATCTCTCCCGAACATGCCGAAATGGAACGCTTTTTCAACCAAGAAATCCAAAACAAAATGGCCAAGTTGGCCAGCTTCAAACAGGATGGGTTTGTCAAAGCTGATTTTCAAGAACTGGACGCCATTTATGATGAACTGAAACTGGAGTTGGAAAAAACGCCCTCCGGCAACGAAGAACAGGTAATCCAAGCCATGATCAACAACTACCAAACGAAAATAGACATTCTTGAGCAGGTGCTCGAAAAGGTTCAATCTACCGGACAAACAAATTTAAAAACTGAAGAAAATGAAGTTAGCATTTAGAAATCGGCGCATGCACCACATGACCACTTGGGTCGCCCTCGTTGCGGGCTTGCTCGCCTCCCCTTATTTAGGGATCGCAGGTGAACCGATCCAACAGCAACCCGATCCTGATGACCAACAGGAGCAACCTGTGCAACAAGAGGTACAGGAATTTACAAAGACCGTCAAAAAGGAATTCCCTATTTCGCCTACTGGCCTGGTGGATTTAACCAACAAGTACGGAAAAGTGGAAGTCCATACTTGGGAACGGGACCGGGTAAAAATTGATGTGACCATTGTCGTTGATGCCCGTAGCGAATCCGCTGCACAAGACGTTTTCGACCGCATCCAAATCGAATTCAACAACGACAATGATTTTGTGAAAGCCGAAACCAATATTGAGTCCAGCAACAGCTGGTGGGGAGGGGGTTGGAACAACAAATCAGAATTCCAGATCAACTACGAAGTTTACATGCCAGCCAGCTGCAACCTCGAATTGAACAACCAATATGGTGACTCCAACGTGGAAGCCATCAGCGGCAAGGCCGATGTTAATGTGAAGTACGGCAATTTCCAATTGGAAGGAGTCGGTGGCGATCTCCACGTTTACCTTGGTTATGGCAATGGCACAGTCGTCAAGGCAAGGGATGTATCCGCTGAGGTTTCTTACAGCAAGATTAATTTCAACACCGTGCAAGACGTTGATTTTACCACCAAGTACTCCAAAATCTATCTGGACAAAGGTGCTTCCATCAAAGCTGACTCCCGCTACGATCATTTCAGTTTGGGAAAAATAGACCGCTTAAACTGTGAAAGCCGCTACGGCAATATCGAAGTTGGGGACGCTGAAACCGTCATCGCCAACTCCCGGTACACGGATTATATCGTTGACCAATTGAGGGAAAGTGCAGATTTCAGCATCGAATACGGTGGCCTTAAAGTGAAGGATTTAAAGAAAGGGTTTTCTAATATCGTTTTGGAAGGGAAATATTCCGATTTCAAAGTTTATGTTGAACCCGGTGCCAGTTTTACACTTGATGGCGCTACCAATTATGCCGGCATCGTCTACCCAACAGGTATGAATGTGACTTATGAAAAAGACAAAGGCACTTCTCACGAAGTGAAAGGGCACGTTGGTACGGAAGGCGCCAGAAGTTCCATCAAAGCCAACTTAAATTATGGAGGGCTGAAGGTAAGGTATAGGGAATAAAGGAATTAAGTGGTATTAGATATTAGGTATTGCACTTAAACCTAATTCCTGATCAAAATCAATCCATTACTAATTCATAGCCTTTTAAGGGGCGAGCGGCTTTCAGCCGCTCGCCCTAAAATTTTTCTGCCAAACTGTTAGCTCACAAAAAAGGTCACCCGATCCATCCCACTATTTCCATTACTTGGTTGGAATGCGTACACAATCAACTCATAATAAGCTGGTGTACTCGCTGGGGAAAATTTCAACTGCCTGCAAACTGGCTCGTCGTACCTGTGAATTTCAGTGGAAAAGATGCAGCTAAAACATCAGTGCCGCTGGAGTCAACATCCAATTGCCGAATCATAGCCCCAACATCAAACAGCGACGGTAACCAGACCGTATCGTTTGAGATCAAGGGCAGCCGCACATCATGGTAATATTGGCTAAAATGTTAACAGTATAAGGAGTTTCCGGATAGGTTAAGGTGGGTGGCAGGTTCTTGTATCTGCACCTGCATACCTGGAATTTCCAATAGGAGTCCAGTGCCTCCAGTAATGTCTTTTTCAGGAACAACCCACTGGGTAGCACTTACGGTATTGGCACTTTGCAGGCTGCCATTTGGCCGGGCCGTTACTTTGATTAATCGGGGAGCATTTAAATGAAGGACCGTTGTAAAAAAGGCGCCATCAGTCGGTAAAGTTTGCAAGCGGGTGATGGCTACGCACATCAAATCGGCTGGGCCAGAACCGCCTTGGGTGTTGCCACTTGCCAAAAGTTCACCGGTCAGGGCATCGTGAATGGTTACCAAAGCTCCGGCAATATCAGCGCCTAAAAATTTGCCTGCTTTTTGCGGTCACGTACGGTTACAGTTGTTGGTGTTGCCATAATTTTTAATTTAAGTTTTACAATTTAAAATAACAGTTGGTTTTGTGTCACTTGTAATTACAAATCTATCTTAAAGGTTACCATCATGATTAAAATTTTTTACTTAAAAAAAACCGGACATTACTGGGATATTGATTAATCCATAAATAAAAATCGTTCTTTGACAATTCCCGTGGTAAGCCGTTAAAACGGCTGGATTAAATGCCATTTATCAACCCACGACTTAAGTCGTGGGTTGATAATCAAAGGGTTGTAGCAAAACCGTTTTAACGGTTTTTTACTCCACGGAATTTGTCAACGAACCATAAAAATTATTTAGAAGGCTTATTTATTGAAGGCTTATAAAAAAACAATTTGGCAAAGGCTAACGTCGGCAGGGTTTTTACTGCCGAAAATAAGTTTTTAATAATTCGTTTTCGTTAGGAGGCCGGAGGTTGCAAAACCTCCTCTACCTAATGCCCTTGACTATCGTTGGGTTGCAGCCATGAAACGAATGTAGAGGAGTTTTTGCAACCTCCGGCTTATTTAAAAGAAATATTAATTTTCAATTTTCGGTAGTATAAACCCTGCCGACGTTTATACAGCAAAATCTATCAGCTTTTTTAGCTAAAAAAATAGAATATTTATTTAAAAAAATAAAGATCAAACAATCGCCTTATAAAAGTTAAACTGAGAACATAATTTAGTGAGCGGATTAAGCAGGAAAACATAGAAAAAAAAAGTTACCATCCGTTGATTAAAAAACCTTATTAGAATTTAGCTGTTCTTTATCATTTTTTATTCATTTTCAAAAAAGAACAAAATGCCTGAATTACCTGAGGTCAACACCTTTAAAACATATTTTGAAGAAACCTCTTTGCACCAACGCATCTTGGAAGTCAAAGTACATGATGATAAAATAATCAGAAACATTTCAGGTGACAAATTCATAGAAGAATTGACAGGCCGTACTTTTATCGGCACCTACCGCCGAGGGAAATATATGTTTGGAAAATTGGATAACAACAACCATATTTTATTTCATTTCGGCATGACTGGTGATTTCAAGTATTACAGTGACGATATGGACCAACCCCGGCACGAACGGTTCGTATTTATTTTTGAGAATGGCAATAAATTAGGGTTTGATTGTCCCAGAAAATTTGCCAAAATATGTTTTATTGAAAATCTGGATCAGTACATACAGGAAATAAATTTAGGACCAGATGCACTCGAAATAACCGAAGAAGAATTTTTAAAAACTGCCGCTGGTAAAAAATGCACGATAAAAGGTTTTTTATTAAATCAAAAATATTTATCCGGTGTCGGTAATTTATATGCTGATGAAACCTGCTATCAATGCCGGACACACCCAGCCTCCCGTTTGGATAAAATACCGAAAAAAAAGCTGCAGGAAATTTTTGTAAAAATGCGGGCCATATTGCAGCGGGCAGTTGACGAGCGGCCCTATTACAAAGAATATCCAGATGACTGGTTTTGGCAATGGCGGGAAGAAGGGAAATTGGCACCTGATGGAAAAAGCAAAATTGAAAAAGCCGACATAGCCGGCCGCACTACTTTTTTCGCTAATGGTTGGCAAAAAAGATATTGAACACTGATTTTTAAATTATGCTTAATATTTCCGAAAAAAAAGCAAATGGTTTTTTTCGGAAAATCGGCATTAAATTTTGTTGTGAGAACCATGATTAAACTGCAATAAAAATAGCAAGCTATATTTGCCCAATTTAATTTTTCATCGGCACTGATTTTTGAATTTAGGTTTCTACTCCACTCACCCTTTTATCCTGCAATTCATCGAAAAAAAGTAGCCTCCAAGCCAACCCGAACCTATTTTTGCAGTCATTAATTTTCTAAAATCACCTGACAAAAGTTATTATGAAGTATCTAAACACAGTACTATTCCTATGTTCGTTTTGGGCGGCCCAGTCGCAGACCGCCAGTATCAAAGGGCAATTGCAGGACGCCGATGGCGCGGCCGTAATCTATGCCACGGTAGCCCTGCACAATGCAACGGACAGCGCCCTTGTAAAAGTGGAAACCTCCGATGAGAGCGGCATTTTTAAATTGCAGCAAGTTGCGGCTGGCAGCTATTTTCTCAAAGCAACCTACGTCGGTTCGGCAGACCTCCAAAAAACGGGCATCAACCTCTCCGAAGGGCAACAACTGGACCTTGGCGTCTTGTCATTTACCCCAACCGTGGAACTGGTCGAAGCGACCGTCACTGCCCAGCGGGCAATGGTGGAAGTTAAACCGGACCGAACCGTTTTTAACGTAGAAGGCACCATAAACAGTGTCGGTGCCGATGCCATTGAACTGCTGCGGAAAGCACCGGGCGTGATGGTGGACAACAACAACGGCATCAACGTCCTCGGACGTTCTGGGGTGTTGGTCTATATTGATGGAAAACGTTTGCCATTGGGTGGCGAAGACCTGAGCAATTACCTGAAAAACCTTTCCGCCGAACAGATTGACCGCATCGACATCATCACCAATCCCGGAGCGAAATATGAAGCGGAAGGCAATGCCGGCATCATCGACATCCGATTGAAAAAAGATAAAAGCCACGGTGCAAACGGTACTGTAAGTGCTACAACCAGCAAGGGCGAACTTTGGCAATCGAATGCATCTTTTACTGGTAATTACAGCAATAAAATAATGAATGTTTTCGGCCAGTTGGGCTGGGGCGACCGGGAACGGTTTGACAGGATGGATTTCACCAATAATCAAAATGGTTATTTCATGGACGAAATCAACAACCACCGCACCAGCACGGACGATTACAATTTCCGTCTCGGAACCGATTTCTCTCTGGCCAATAACCAAACGGTCGGCTTTCTTGTCAGCGGCGGTGAGACCGATGGAACGAATCGCTCGTATAACCGAATTACCATTGCGGAATTAAGCACGCCTACCAATATCGACAGCATTCTCGTGGCTGATAACCTGGCCGGTTTTAACAGAAAATACAATACTTATAATGTCAATTACCGCTTCGACAACAAAAAAGGGCGAAGCGTCAACTTGGATTTGGATTATGGTAAATACCAAAATGTGGGCGACCGTTTTCAACCCAACCGTTATTTCAACGCCAGCGAGGACAGCATTTTAACTGAAATCATCAATACTTACAACACGGGGACGGATATTGACATTTATACCTTCAAGTTGGATTTCGAGGAAAATATTTTAGGTGGAAAATTGGGCTTGGGTACCAAAATAAGTAAGGTTGTCACCGACAATACCTTTCTGGTATTCGATGGTGCAAATGGATCAGCCGTGCGCGACGACTCTTTGTCCAACCGCTTTGAATATGATGAAAATGTGTATGCAGGCTATGTAAATTTCGCCCGTAACATCAATGAGGCGTGGAACTTTTCCGTTGGCCTACGTGCTGAAAAAACTGATGCAACTGGCGATCTGCA
>JAWKLX010000026.1:0-119454 GCA_041392505.1 Saprospiraceae bacterium
ATTTCTCGCCGTTTTCAAAAACACCTTCAACCACGTTGTCGGCAGTTTCCAAAGCTACTTTGTTCACTTTTTTGGCAGTAGTTTTTACCGTATCCAACTGTCCGGTCAAATCAATATTTTCAATCGCTTCTTTTGCGGTTTTAGCCGCAACGGTAATCATTTCTTTTCCAGAAGTAGCAACATCTCCCATGACTTCCTCAGCAGTTTTCCATACCTGGTCGTTTACGCTGATGGTGGTTTTGCGGATCATTTCGATGCTGTTGTTCAGGTCGATTTTTTTGCCTGCTTCTTTTACCGTTTTAGTAGCCAACGTGCGCAATTCTTTTCCGTTGGTTACCACGTTGTCAATAACTTCACCAGCCGTTTTAACGACTTCTTTGTTCACATTTTTAACCGTTTTTTGGATGCGGTCAACGTTTTTGGTCAAGTTATTTTTATTGACAGTTTCTTTATTTGCTTTTGCTGATTTAGTTGCCATTTTATTGTTGATTTAAAAGTTAAATTAAGTTGATGGTGCAAAGATAAATTGGACGGGTTACAGCTGAGTTACAGGGTTGGATAAGGGTACTAAGTATTTATAGAAAATACCTAATACCCAATTCCAACTAACTCTTTATTTACCACCTTTCAGTTCCGCTTGCAATACTTTCAGTTCCTCCATTTTGCCAGCTGCGGCCAATTTGGCTTGAGCTGCCCAAGTGGAAGGATCGTGCATTTGGAAGCGGGTGCCAGCGTCGGTCAAAATCTTTTTCAGGTCGGCAGGTGAGGCCGCCGCCAATTGGTCAAAATTGACGATGCCCGCATTGTTCAGTAATTCCTGGATTTTAGGCCCCACACCCTCGATGAGGGTCAAATTAATGGCCTTGGCAGTTTTAGTTGGGATAGCCTTCTTTTCTTTGGCAACTGCTGGTTTTTTTGGGGTCGCAGCAATGGTTGCCTTTTTAGCAGCGACAGGTTTAGTCACTTTTTTCGCTGTTGTCGTCACTGCTTTTTCAGCCTTGGTGGCAGCATCCATTACTTCATCAATATCCTTAGAAGTTTTTGCAGTCGCCGCTGGTTTATTGGTGGCCGTTTTCGGTGTCTTGGACTTAATTGGTTCAAAGGTCAAAAGTTTGCGAAGTCTTTTGTTGCCATAGCTGTATTGGTCTTTCAACATTTCCAGACCGGAAAAAACCATGTCCTGTTGTTTGCCAAAAAGCTTGGTGCCTTTTTTCAACGTTTTGGCCAATAGGTTTTGCCATTGTTCACCAGTAGCGATGGTTTCTTCAACGATTTCGTTGGAGGTTTTCAATGCAATCTGGTTGATGTTAGCAGCTTTCGTTTTGATAGTTGCTAAGGTTGAGGTTTCCTTATTTTTATTTTTTGTAGTTGCCATTTTAAATTAGTTTTTATTCAAATGATGAATGATGGCACAAAGGTAGAAGGAGGGAGTTACAGCTGAGTTACAGTATATGCAAAATGTAAAATGTAAAATGTAAAATGTAAATATTGAACGGGGTTTGATCTAACGAAATGAAAAACGCCAGCAACATGGTACTGGCGTTTTTCATTTTAATTTTAATTTTTATTTTAATTTTTATTTTCCTCTCACCAAGTATTGGTGTTCATATCTTTTATGGCCCGCAGCACATCCCGGCGGCTGATCTGTCCGACCAATTTTCCATGGTCGTCCATGACCAAAAGGCGCTTGTATTTTGAATGGACAAAAATGTCAGCAGCATCAATAATGTTACTGTCTACGTGAATGGTCTTCATCACGTTGGACATGTACGAGGCAACTGTATCTTTTCCCACAGGGTGGTTGTAGTAGGCCCCGCTGACCAGTACATTCAGGCAATCTTTATCGTCGATCAGTCCGACGACTTCCTTTTTATCATTGAGCACAGGGGCACCGGTGATCCTGTTTTCCAACAAGGATTTGATGACTACAGAAATCTCGGTGTCTGGCTTAAAAGTAATTAAATCCCTTACCATGTAATCTGTGATCGGAGGGGCGGTCAACGTGAGGTCTTTGCGGTCATTTTCCAAGGAGTTTTGTTGAAAATTTTTCATAAAAAGGAATTTGAAGGTGATGCCAGTGAGGATAGGCAGGTAAAAAAATTGAAACGACGACAAAAGATAGCAATCTTTTTTGAAAACCTGAACTTTTGGTAGGTATTAAAAAAAATGAGCATCTCTTCAATGATATATTCCCTACCTCTGAACGACAACCTTACCCGAATAAACAAGTTGGTTATTTTCCCAAACCTGATAAAAATAAAGTCCATTAGCCCAGTCTCTTATCGGAATTTCATGCTGCCCTTTGCCTTCTTCCAAATTCATTTTTTGCACCAGCCTACCTGTTGTATTAAATAAACAGAATGTAGCCTTCTCTCCTATTTTAATGCAGTGATTCAGAGTGAGGCTATGATTAGCGATAGGGTTTGGAAACACTGTCCCAGCCATTTTACAGTCCACGGAATTTGCTTCTTCAGAGACCTCCACGGCAAGAGAATCACAGGGGCTACCCTCCAATGCACCAAGGCGGTAGTTGGGGAAATGCGGCATACCAAACTGCACATAAGTCGGCAGTTTCAGAGCATGTTGTTGGAAATCGCAGGCCAGCCCAGCATTGTCTGGCTGGTTGATGACGTGCAGGTAAAAAGCGCTGTTGTTGGCATTGATGTAAATTTTCCCATCGGGGCCTAGGGTCGCCATGTAAAAGGTGGTGGCAAAAGGGTCAGCAAAACCGTCCCATTCCCCGACGACCACCATTGAAGCAGCAAGGTCGGCAGCTTCCGTATCGAACTGGTAGAGCTTGGTAAAGGATGGGATGTAAAGGTACCTTGAGTTGGGGGAAAAGGCGGCCCCTCCAGCTGCCCAGGCGGTGTCCGCAAAGTCATTTATTTCCACATGAACAACGTTACTAAGCTCCCCTGAGCATCGGTCAAAGTCGAACAATTGTAAATCATGGATGATGTCGTAACGGGCATATTTACTGCCATCCGGCGAGAAAACGGCTTGCCCTCGGCCATCGTTGGGGCCATAGTCATTTCCAATATTTTGCAGGATCGACTCTTGAAAACCTTCGGGGGTAAACAAAATCCTATAATAACCATTAGTATATTTTTGAGCCTTCATGATCCACCAATCTCTGCCATTGGCATGCTTAACAGCGGTGACCAAACCATAAGCAAGGTCATCCCATAATATACCTTTGTTTTTCTCCATAACCTTCCCTTGCCCTCCATTTTCTCTCATGTCAATTTTTGAATAAAACAAAGCATCAACAGTGGCATCAATATCCCAAAGCAATCGCATATGAATGAGGTAGTACAAACTGTCCTCCAATAGAGAAGGTAAAATTATAGCCCCCTGAGGGCAGGAATACCCTTTATCTAAATTGAAATCGTAAACTTCACCTGGATTAAGGCCAAACCCATTCTCGATGGTATCCTGCTCCATGTTTATTACAAACATTCCATTGGTATAAAACATTAAGTTTCCACTTTTATCACAAATTGAAGCGTTGGTTGCAAAGAGGTTGATCGAGTGTTGGGTTTTTGAAATATCTATAGAGTCTCCAAGAAATACCATATCAGTGCTTCCTATTTCTGGTCTATCCTTACTATTTATATTCCCAAAAACCCAATGATAATCATGCTTTTGGGAAAAGGAGTTTACATTAATAATTATTAAAAAAAATATCGTGGTAAAGTATTTCATAAGCATTTTAGAAAGAGTATTTATCATAATAACAGCAGTACTTTATATCTATAAAAAATCGAATCCCTCAAGCCACTTCCCCCACCCTCATAATTTCCTTCATCAGCTTTTTAGTTTCCGGCAGCGGTTCGATCCCAAATTCTTCTTCCAATATTTTTTCGCATTGCTGATAAGTTTTGATGGCCATCGGGCGGTTGCCCTTTTTTAAATAGGCCTGCATTTCGAGGCGGTAGGCATCCTCCCAAGTGGCATCGAGGAGGAGGGCTTGTTGGGCGAGGCGGATACTTTCGAGGGGGTTCTCTTCGAGCAGCAATTCGCCGAGTGTAATGATGGCACCGAGCGCAAGCACTTGCAAGCGTTCCCGCTCATCGCTCGACCAATCCTCATACAAACGGCTGGGGAAGTAAACGCCGTGGTGCAGCCGCAAGGCTTCTTGGTAGGCAAGTTTGGCAGCGGTGGGATCGTCGTGGAGAAATTGGTTGCCGAGAGCGATGAACAATTCCATGGCATCGGCATCGATCCAAAGCTCGTCCAGTGCCAATTGGTAGGCCAGCCCTTGCCGGATGATGAAACGGGCTTCCGAACGGCTTTTACGGTCGGGTTCGAGCACTTTGTTGATGCCGTGCAGGGCAACCTTGAACACTTGCTCTCCGGCCCTGCCATCGAGGTCTTCCCAAAGCCGGTCAATGATCTGCTCTTTGTGTAGCCCGCGGCGGTGGCGGGAGGTGATGAGAAATTGGAACAGTTGGAGCGTTTTGTCCCTACCCCAATCTTTTGCCTGCACTTTTTCACCATCGACCCATACCTGAAAACTGCCGAAGGTCTGCACCTGGACGGCAGCCTCGTTGCGCTTTTCCTTGAGTTGGTTGATTTGATCGATAGCTTTGCTCATAGAGGAAATTAGGTATTAGGGTATTAAGCACTGTGTAATTTAAGTATGTTTTAAAAATGCGGAGCAGGAAAAGTCGCTCTTTTGGCAACGCCCGGACAGCATGCCCCGAACTTGCTTCGGGGTGCTCCTCTATGGATTTCAGGGGCGGCGTCGTCCCGATGCATCGGGACGACGCCGCCATATCCCATTGGAGCCGAGCATTCTCATGCCTCAAGGCGAGGTGAATCGTCCGGCCCACTTACGGGAAAAATTAAAGCAAATTTAAATTACACGGTATTAAGGTATTGGGGTATTGATTAAGGAATAAAGATTAGGGATTAACGATTTCTGATTTTAGGTTACCCAACAATCAAAAATCGTTGATCCCTAATCTTTAATCGTTAATCATAAAACTACTTTTTATCGATTGCTTTTACCTTTTCATTCAGCTTCTTGACCTCGCCAGATAATTTGGTGATGGCCTGCATGATGTTCTTCACATCCGTCTTGGAGGCAGGTTTCCAGTTGTCAGGATCAATCCTTGAGTTGAGCAAATCACCCACCTCTTTCACCTGTTCCTGCACCACTTGGTTGACTTGTTCCTGAAAATGTTCCACTCCCGCTTTGGGGTCTTTGAGGGTTTCCATCACCATTTTGGGGCCGGCCACTGCCATGCGTTTCCAAAGGTCAAAACTTTTAGCCAAGATGCCTTTTTGCTCCTCAGGCGATTTGTCCTCCATGGCGGTGAGGGTCAGGTCGGTCAGTTTGTGCTGGATAAATTGAACCACTTCATCGAATTCGGAAAACCGTTTTTCTTCCCCACCTTGCACGTGCCGGATATTGCCCCGCCATTGAACCTGGGGCTCGCCCTCGTCGTTGTTAAAAACTTTTTGGGTAAAGCGGAGTACGAAGGATGCAGTCTCGTCTTTTTTAGTTGCCATTTTATTTAATGGTGAATGGTGAATGGTAAATGGAAAATTATGAATCAAAGCAAAGGTAAGGTTTGGGAGTTACTCTTCAGGTACAAAGTGGCATTAGCAAAAGGCATTTTGAAATAGTTTTTGCGAAATAATTTTAAAAAAACAGGAGAGAGTTACTACTTTCAGCCCTGCGACATTTATAGAAATTAGAAAATGGGAAATTGAAACATTTACTTTTCAATTTCCCATTTTCCCAATATCATTTTAACGTGATCGGAAAACTGCTCGACCAATTCAACGACAAAAAGATCGAAGCCATCAGCGGCATTGACGCCACTTTTCTTTACCAGGAAACGCCCACCCAGCACATGCACGTGGGCAGTGTGGCAGTTATTGAGGGCTCTTTGAAATTTGAAACATTTAAAAAAACGATCCATTCCCGCCTGCACCTCATTCCGAAGTTGCGCAAGCGGCTAGTCATGGTGCCTTTTAGTATCGATTATCCCTACTGGGTAGACGACCCAGATTTCGACATTGACCTCCACATCCACCGCATTGCCCTGCCTGCGCCCGGAGGCTGGAAAGAATTAAGGGAAGTGGCTTCCCGCTTGTTCAGTTTGCCGCTCGACCGCAACCGGCCGCTTTGGAATTTCACCTTCGTGGAAGGGCTTGATTCTATTCCGCAAGTGCCTAAAGGTTCGGTAGCCTCCATTTCCAAAATGCACCATGTGGCAGTAGATGGCATGGCGGGGGCCGGCATCTTAAGCCTTATTTTTGACATGTCGAAAGAGCCAAAAGACATCCCCGACCCAAAACCTTGGAAGCCTGCCCCGCTCCCCAACGAGCTGACCATGATGCTCCGCAGCTCGGTCAGTTTTGCGAAGCGGCCACTCAAATTTCCTAAGTTGATAGCAGAAGCTGCATCGGCCACTATCAAATCGGGCATGCTGACCAGGGCCCAGCGCATCGATTTGCCAACCGCCCCGTTCACGGCCCCCATGACCCCGCTCAACGGCATCATTTCCGCCCGGCGGAAATGGAACACGGCCATCCTTTCCCTCGAACGGGTGAAGGCTTTGAAAACCGTGATGGACACGACCCTGAACGATGTGGTGCTGGCTATTTGTGCGGGCGCATTGCGACGGTATTTGCAAGAAAAAGGGAAGCTGCCTAACAAGCCTTTGGTGGCGATGGTGCCCATTTCTACCCGGACCTCCGCCGATGGCGATACTTCAGGCAACCAGGTTTCTTCCATGCTCATTCAATTGGCCACCAACATTGCCGACCCTATTGAGCGGTTAGAGGCTATCCACGAAAATACCGTCCGGGGCAAGTCGTACCAAAATGCCATCGGCGCTAAAACTTTGGCCAATATGGCTGAGGCTGTCCCCTTTGGGATCGCCAACCAAGCCGCCCGGGTCTACTCCCGGTACAACCTGTCCAAGCTGCACAACCCCGTTTTCAACCTGACGATCACCAATGTACCTGGGCCCCAATTCCCTTTGTACCTAAATGGCCACCAACTGTTGTCCATCATGGGTATGGCACCGATCATTGACGGGATGGGGCTGATTATTACAGTGCTGAGTTACAATGGCTTACTGACCCTCAGCCCAACTTCCGATGCCAAGTCGATGCCCGACATTGACCTGTTCACCACCTACCTGCGGGAGTCGGCCAACGAAATGGAAGAGGCTATTTTGAAATACAAGAAATCCAAGACCAAGGCCAAAAAGAAAGAAGTTGAGAAGCCAGCCAAGGCGGAGTCGGATAAATTTTTTGAGCACATCAAAAAATTTGTCAAAGCCAATCCGGATGCCATTTACCCCAACAGCGGCGTTTACCAATTCCACATTACCGGGCCTGCCCCTTCCGACTGGAGGCTGGATTTCAATCAATCACCGGGGGTAGTCAGACGCAGCAAATCAGGGGAAGCAGATGTCACCCTGACCATTGCGGATGAACACTTGATGAAAATCGCTACTGGAAAATTGAATGTGCAAACGGCGTTTATCCAAGGCCGATTGAAAGTGGATGGGGACACGTCGAAGGCTTTGAAATTGGGCAAAATATTGTCTCTAATTCCTGACTTAGTTTAAAAAAATCATGCTCAGAAACATCTTGATATTTGTCCTTTCCGCAGTATTGTCGATAGGCACTTTTTATTTCAAATCCGAACATCTTTACGATCTTCAGTTGGTCATCCCAGTCGGGATATATTTCATCTTAGCCGTTTTGTATGTATTTCAGCCGCAAGTGGAGATGACCAAAAAGCTGCAGTTTGCAGGCTTGGCCTTGCTGACTTGGCTGGTGCTTTTCGCTGTCTCTTACAACTTGTTGTTCATGTTCATCGTCCCCATAGCCGGCGGGATCGGTGCCTACCTGATCGTATTTTTAGGTAAAAAATTCTTGGACTTAGGTATCAAGAAACCTTGGCGGGTAACTTGGGCTGGGGCAGTCGCTGCCCTACTTGGACTGGCGTTTATGATATTGGTCAAAAACCAGATTTCAATCGGTTGGAGAGTAGGTTTGTTGGTCGCCTTTTGGCAAATAGGCGTTGGCTGGAAATTGTCAAAACACCAACTAAAACATCCGATAGAGCCAGCGAAGGAAGCCGATGAAATGTAAAATGTAAAATGTAGAATGTAGAACTAAGCAGCGGGCATTTGAGACAATTCTACATTTTACATTTTACATTCTACATTATCCAATCAATTCGCCATCATCGCTTTTTTTGCCTTCAATTTTGCTTTCAGCTCCTGATAATATTGTTGCAATAATTTCCTCGAAATCATCACTTTCATAATTTCATTCGTGCCTGCATAAATGCGGCTCACCCGGGCGTTGGCATAGCGGCGGGCAATCGGATATTCCCACATATAACCATAGCCACCAAAGAGTTGCAAACATTCGTCAAGGGCTTTGGCCTCCATTTCGGTCGCCCCGTATTTAGCCATAGAAGCCGTTTCGGGGGTCAACTTTTTCTCCATTTGCAACTGCACGCATTTATCGATAAAGCATTGGTAGGCTTGGAGTTGGGTAGCGATTTCCGCCAATTTAAACTGGGTGTTTTGAAACGCAGCGATAGGCTGTTTGAAGGCTGTGCGCTGCTCCACGTATTCTACCGTTTCGTCAATGGCCCCCTCCACGGAGGCAATGGACTGTTGGGCAACGATGAGGCGCTCCCGTGGCAATTCCATCATCATATATTTGAAACCCATGCCCTCTTCGCCGATGAGATTTTCTTTCGGCACCTTCACATTATCGAAAAACAGCTCGCAGGTATCGCTTTCTTTCAAACCAATTTTCTTCAATGGTTGACCTTTGGTAAATCCTTCCGCACTGGCATCAACAAGGAGCAGGCTCGTGCCTTCCTGTGGCGTGCCCGGCCGGGTCTTGCAAGCGACGATGCAAAAATCGGCAGTGTAGCCAATGGTGATAAATGTCTTCGAACCGTTCAACAACCAATGGTCGCCCTGATCCACCGCATTCGTTTTGATGGCTTGCACATCGCTGCCCGTACTGGGTTCGGTCATGCCGAGCGATCCGATACACTCCCCTTTTGCCATTGGGGGGAGGTATTTTCTTTTGATGTCCTCCGAGCCGTATTTGGCAATATAATGCGCAACGATGCCTGAGTGCATCGAAATGCCGGGCGCTGCTGCCCCCAACCGAGCAAATTCTTCCACCAACAAAGAGCTGAAAGAAAAATCGAGCCCGCCACCTCCGTATTCTTCGGGCAGATCAATGTTGAGCAGGCCGAGCTCGCCCGCTTTTAGCCACGCCGATTTGTCCACATGGCCTTGTTCCTCCCATTCCTCCCGGAAGGGTTCTATGTGTTGCTTAAAATATTGCTGAATGACTTCTTTGAGCATTTGGTGCTCTTCGGATTGGTAGAGATCCCGGGAAATTTTTAGATGGTTGAACATGACTAATGGTTGATGAATGATAAATGTTAGCGGTTCGTAAAAGTAAAATCATTTTGCTAAATAAACAGGAGAGGGGGTGCATTTCCATACTTTTGGGCAAACGTATTACCGAACGCCCATTCTGGAAGATTTGCTTTTTCCAAACAAGAATTCGGAAATAAATCATTCAATCATGTCCTACACTCAAATTATTTTAGAAAAACACCACCACACTGCCTGGATCAAACTCAACCGACCTGACAAATTGAACGCCCTCACACCGACCATGCTGCGGGAGTGGAAAGTGGCCCTGAAAGATTTGGAGGACGATCCCGATTGCCGGGTCATCGTCGTGACCGGGGAAGGACGGGCTTTCTCCGCCGGGGTAGATTTAGATTTTTTTAAAAACGAAAAAGTTACGCCGGGCAACCCATTCCATGCACTGGGCCTGGAAGTGATGCACCTCCTCGAATCCTCTTCCAAACCCAACATTGCCATGGTCAACGGTTTTTGCTTCACGGGCGCCATGGAACTGATGATGGCTTTTGATCTGATCGTTGCCGCCGACGAAGCCAAGATCGGCGACACCCACACCAAATGGGGCATCCCTCCTAAATGGGGTATGACCCAACGGCTGCAAAACCAAGTGGGCATTCGCAAAGCCAAAGAATTGTCGTTTACCGCCGAAGCCATTTCTGGAAAAGAGGCCGCCCGGATCGGCCTCGCCAACCAATCCGTCCCATTGGCGGAACTAAAAACCACCGTGGAAGCTTTGGCGGAGAAAATTGTTAAAAACAGCGCCCAAGGCTTGGCATTGGTGAAACACCTGTACCAATTCGGCAACTTGCACTCCCTGAAGGAAGGCATCCAATATGAAATGGATTATGAGGTGGACATCTCGGATAAAAGGGAGGCATTGGTTGATTTTAAGAAGAATATTTGAGGGGTTTCTTCCGACAGGGCGGGAATTGTAGGACCAAAAATAAGTTTTTAAAAATTCCTTTTCGCTGGGAGACCGGAGGTTGCAAAACCTCCTCTACCCAGGCCCTTTACTATCGTTGGATTGCTGCCATGAAACGAATGTAGAGGAGGTTTTGCAACCTCCGGCTTATTTACAAGAAATAATAATTTTCAATTTGCCTCCCTACAATTCCCGCCCTGTCGGAAGAAACGAGAAAACCAAATACACCAATATAAATCGCCATCCCTCGCCGTCTCCAAATAATAATTTTGCCATCCCACCTATTTCCGATATTTTCGCACAATTCATTTCATCTAAACCATCCAAACAATGAGCAAGGGCAACCAATATGAAAACCTCCGTACGCAACTTGAGTATTTCTATCAATGGGAAAAAGAACGGCCCAACCAAGTATTCCTCCGCCAGCCTTTTGGCGACACCTGGAAGACCGTAACCTTTGCCGAGGCAGGCCAAATTGCCCGGCGCATGGTGACCACCTTGCAAAACATGGGGTTGAAAAAAGGCGACCACATCAGCATTGTTTCCAAAAATTGTTACCACTGGGTATTAGCCGATCTGGCCATCATGATGGGCGGTTTTGTGTCCACTCCTTTTTATGCTAATTTGTCAAAAGAACAAATGGCCGAGGTGTTGGAGTTGAGCGATACCAAAGCCGTTTTTGTGGGAAAACTGGACACGTGGGACAATATCGACCAAGGCATCCCAAAAGGATTTCCCATTATCCGTTTCCCACATTATGAAGGAAATGCCAAAGTAACCCGTGGCGCCGACTGGGACGAACTCATCAAAATCAACAAACCTTTTACGGGTGAATACCTGCCCGACCTGAACGATACGTGGTCGATCCTGTTTACCTCCGGCACGACCGGCACACCTAAAGGCGTGGTGCATACCTACAAGAATGTGGGCCTTGTGATCCGCAACGAGGAAATATTTGACACCTTGAAAGGCATGTCAACCAAAGAGCCGACTTTTTTCTCCTTCCTCCCGCTCAACCACATTGCCGAACGGGCCGCCGTAGAATTGGGCGCTTTCATGACGGGCGGCTCGATCTCCTTTGCCGAATCGCTTGATACGTTTGCCAAAAATTTGCAGGAGACCCAACCGACTCTCTTCTTTGCCGTGCCTCGGATTTGGACCAAATTTATGCTCGGCATTTTGCAAAAAATGCCGCAAGAGAAGTTGGAGAAAATGCTCAAAATCCCCATCGTTTCCAGCTTGGTCAAGAAGAAAATCAAAAAGGGGCTGGGGCTTTCCCGTGCCAGTCTCGTCATGACCGGCGCCTCCATTACGCCGGAATCCACGAAGCAGTTTTTCCGAAAATTGGGCATCAACCTGCGGGAAGTCTATGGCATGACCGAGAACTTCGGCGGCTTCACCCTCATGCCCGAACACGGCCACAAAGCCAATACCGTCGGCGTCCCGTTCCCGAATGCTGAAGGCCGCACCGACCCCGAAACGGGCGAGATTTTGATGAAATTGCCGTGGATGATGAAAGGCTATTACAAAGACCCCGAGCTGACCGCCGAAGTGTTGGTGGATGGCTGGCTGCACACGGGCGACAAAGGCATCATGGACGAAGAAGGCTATCTCAAAATCGTGGGGCGGGTGAAGGATGCGTTCAAGACGGCCAAGGGCAAATTCATTGTTCCAACGACCATTGAGGAAAAATTCAGTGGCAGCGACCTGATCGAACAAATCTGCGTGGCGGGCATCGGCTGCCCGCAACCTGTGGCGCTGGTCAACCTCTCCGAAATTGGGCAGAAAATGGATAAGACTTTTGTTACCCAAACCTTGCAGGAACAATTGGCCGCCGTCAACCAAGCCCTTCACGGGCACGAAGTCGTCTCTACGATCGTGGTCGCCAAAGAGCCTTGGTCGCCGGATAACAACTTGCTCACACCGACCTTAAAAATCCGGCGTGGCAGCATCGATGAGCGGTATATGGCGAAATATGCGGCGTGGCACGAGGATCGGGAACAGGTGATCTGGGAGTAAGTGTAAAGGTCCGATATGAAGACCGGTCTTGCCCCACCAACGCCCTTGCTTTACTGGGCGACAGCGAACCAATATTGGGTGTTATACCGATGGAAGAAATGGATTTGTGGGTTAGTCCGACCCGGAACATACCCACCCCAATCCACCCGGAGGGGCCGGTTAGGTTGCTCAAATAATGCCGAAAATCAATAGGGAAGCATCCGTATTTTTTTTAACCAAACCGAAAAACTGTTTCACCTATTATTTTTTATAAATTGAAAGTAGTAATTTAGCGAGTATTTATTACAAACGAAATAATTTCAACTTGTTATAAATTGTGAAATATTCTAAAATGAACTTTATTCTATAGTTGGAATACTAGCCATTTGGCTAAACGAGTATTGCCAAGTTATGAACAATGAATGAAAAATACCAATAGAATATATAGAATCACTCCAAGCCCCTCAAATTTGGATATAATAAAAATGAAATTGAAGAATTCGCAATCTTGAAAAATAGATAAGATGTATAAATAACTATCATTCTCCTTTCTATTAATTCTTATCCCCGTCATAATTTTAGCATTTTTCAACCTCCATTAGCTGAAAACAATGACGATGGTTTTCCCCTTGCATTAGGATTTACTTATTGTTGGTCTTTAATTTTTGCATCCCAACAGGAATAATATGGATGCTTTTTAACGGATTATTTGAAAAATTTGAAAAATTAATTTTAAAGAAAAGAAATTGAAATCTACACAAACATCAATTGTTTTATTAAATATAACGATAGGCTGGCAGAGAGAGTATGAATCGAAAAACAGCAAATTCACTTCAGATTGCATAAGTTTGATGTCGTTTTAACAGAGTATGGAAAAGAAAATTATAAATGCAATTAAAGGCATTGCCGGATGATAAATAAAAAACAATTGCACTTGTAAACACAAAAAACATTTTAGATTTCAATGAAATAAGACCGTATCAGTTTCAGATTATCTTTTGAGATTAGAAAAATTGAACCGCAAAGAATTCACAAAGGAATTAAGCATGGGAATTCACAAAGGATACAGCAACGGACTTTACAGAATATTTATGCTTAATGTTGCGAAATTGCGAGGATAAATTGCACAGAAAACAAAAAGGACTACCCAAAATAGGTGAAGGATGGTTAAGAGACGAGTTGTTTATAAAATAAAGAGAACTTTATAGATAAAACAGTTATTCACAAGGGCAACCTATATATGGCTGGAATGCGTCAATCGTTTATGATATATATTTCCCAATTGAAAACATTGCTATCGAATATCAAGGAGAACAACACTACAAGCCGATGAAGCTTTTGAGTCAACAGGAAAATTTTAAAACAAAAGAGATAATATTAAAAGATTAAAATGCGAGAATAATGGATGCGCCCTTATCGAAGTTCCTCAATCATGATTAGAACCGTTAGAGTTTGATAAATGATGGATGAAAAAGAGCCATTTTGGTTAAAAGAGTGAAACCAAGTAAAATCAGAAAAATATAATGAAACACTGTTCATAACACTGCGCCAACTGACCTAATAGCAACAAAAGCTGGGCACGTCATAAACGCTAACGATCTTATCAATTAAAAAAAGAAAATGGGACAAAGTACAGCAATGAAGAATGGTATAAAAAGAGGTTGAAAAATATGTGTCTCAGAATATGGTGAAATTCCTCCTCATTGGGTAATATTTCCCAAATTCGCATCCTTATATAATGGAATTGAATGGGAGGGAGGTGTTGAAACATTTGTAATGGTCTTTCAATTGGTTGAAGATAATTACAAAGACGAAAAAAACGAAAGTTGAATTTTTTCATAAATATCCGCCACCGCGAGGTGGTTTAGGAAGTATATTTCCTACATCTGGGAAAATACGCCAATGGAAGAATTCGAAAGAAATCTGAATACCACAAAAAATGAAAGATTTGAGATTTTGCCGAAACAGAAAAATATCTTTCTGATTTAGAAGACCCTAAATGGTTGAAGTTTGAATAAAAATGGAAAAAAAATATTACAAAAAGAAATGGAATGAAACAGAGGAGACGAATTGATTCGTGGGGAACATCTCTATGGTATTTTGAAATTGGAAGATAATTACATAACTCGACAATTGGAAATTTATAAAGCGGAAATAGATTAAAATAATATCATTCTGATAAGAAATTTGATGACTATGAAGTTTAGGAACAGAACCTTTAGACGTAATTGAATTTAAAATTTAGAAATTGAGAAGATTGAATTTGAAGAAAGAATGGAATAAGTCGAACCTAAAAGAACATAAAGGAAATCCTTGATTAATTTCGGAATACCTTGCAAACCATTATGACCAAAGATTTAGGACAACATTGTTTTAATTTAAAGATAATGAGTTTAAGAACAGAAGAAAATCAGAAAAAGAAAATTATACAATGAGAAGATATTCATTGAGATTCTGACGCAATTTGCAAAGAATAAAAAGTCAATTGGAAAGATTTGAAGAATTTCAAAAAATAAAAAAAAGAAAACTGATGCTAACAACGTATATATGACGGTCATGCCCAGCAAAAGTGGTCACCGCATATACGAACCATTCCGCACAACCAAAAAGAAAAAAAAACAGTAGATCAAGTAATTGAAAATCGGTTAAAAAAAAGTTTCGATTAAGAAGAATGGCATTGGAGCCAATGTGGAAATATTGTTAGAAAAGAAACGGATAACTCGCAAAGAAGAAATCAAAAAGTTACTTTTAATTTGCCAGATTTATCGGTTCAAAAAGATTGTGATTACTGGAAGAAAGATAAAATTGATTACGACCCCGAAATCATTAATTGAAGATTTTGAAAATAACACAGCTTTGAAGGTGCAAGCCTTGATGAAGAAGTCAAAGAAGTCTATGATATTTACAAGCAATCAAAAAAGCGAAGGAAATATCAAGAAATGACTGAGTGGTAATTGAAATTGGAAGGAAATTTATATGGAGGAACAGGTGAATACAGTAAATGGACATTAACTGTAACAATGAAGTTTGAAAATAATGGAAAAAATTAATTGTCAGTTAGATTTGGCAAAATTAGAAAAATCGTATTCAAGAACCTCATGGTTGGGAATCAGAAGAAGAGAAATCGTTTTGAATAAAAGAAAGTAAATAAAAGAAGCTGGCGGAACAAAGTGTAGCTGTCCATTTCGGGCAAAAGCCCGCAACATTAAAACTACACAGGACGATTAACAGAGTCAAGCAAAAAAACAAAAAGCGAATGGCAATACTTGGCAATTTCAGTGGTGGTAATTCCGAAAAAGGAGTTCTTGAAAAATTCGGGAAATACCCGATACGGTTGAAATAGATTACGAAGAACGAACCGAACATTTTCATTTTAAAGAGGAAAAGAAGGATTAATCAGAAGAAGAAGATGATGAATTTAAGATGCGTGTTGAGATTGGTGTGATTCGACAATTTTCAATAATCAAGAAATAATTCATCAAATAAAGACAAAAGTAAGAAAAACAGTACGGGAGAGATACTTTCGTGAATTGGAAATTTAATAACGGCAAAGTAGATAATGATACTCAATATCAATAATGAAGAAACAGGCAAAATTGAAATAATTAGATTTCGAGCTGATTTAAGAAGATGAATTGAAGTTTTAAGAGAGATGATTGAATTGGCCGAGAACTACGATTGGCTTTTAATGGATATGAGGAATTTTTGGTCGAACCAAAATTCCGTGAAGTTGCAGAAATTGATTAAGAATTCAGATTCGTATAAATTCTTGAAAGACCCTCTCAAATTTTTGACATAGATGTGGGAGAAGGAAAAATAAAAAATAGAATAAAAAAAGAAGCCGAACCACCAACAAAAGTGCAGTCGGCAATTGCCAGCAAGCCCAATACACCGCCGGCGTCGGACGTTGTGTGCAACCGAAAAAAGAAAAAAATGCCTTGTCATTCAGATTATCGAAATTAACCAACCAATATTGAATCCAGGTTGACAACGATTTACAATATTCATGATGATTTTAAAAGGAGAATTCAAACAATTTATATATGCTCATCCTAAAAATCTATGAAACAAGAATGCGATAAAAGAAGATTAGATATGAAAATAGGATTTATGCAAAATTTTTGCAAGTAAGGACTAAAGTGCAGAAATTACTGGTTTAAACTATGTTACACAGAGGTGGTGGTTGAATCATCAAATTGAAGATTATAAAAGAATAAATTCAAAGAAAATGGAACAAAACGGATTTGAAGCTTAAGACTATTTACCGTTATGATTGGACTAATTCATAAAACAGGATTTCTTGAATCATATAATCGAGGATGCATTTAATAAAGTTGAAGAAAGATTTGAGAATTTCAATAATGAACAAAATGCTGAATGGCAAATAAATATTACGAGATGTAGTTTTGTGCAAGTAATGTCTTCATTTGTGAACTGTTTTCAAATTGATATTCCTATAGATTCATGGAAAGGAGAGTTAAATGATACAATAATTTTCAAAGAATATAATAAGAGTAATGATTTCTGGAAAATACATTGAGTGAATCATTTCATTGATTGGATTTCATTTGCTGACCGGACACATTAAAAAGATATTTTGAAAAAATATATTCATGTCGTTCATCCACCAAATAAAGCACGAACGTATTTTGAAGCGTTGGAGACAAGAACTGAAATAGGAAAGAACTTAGTTTTCACAATCAATGATTCAAGTACTTAATAAAGATTTTGACCAAAATTAAAAATCAATTACTACGAATAACACAACAAAGGCTAAAATGTTCATGGCTATGCGCCGCTACGCCATTAGCCAGGCCGCTACAACAAAAAAAATTAAAAAACATGGATACAAAAAAATTGGAACTATTTTTCTTAATTGGAATCACAATTTTGATTGGAGCTTGGGTTTGCTGTAAATATATTTATGTCGGTCTTTTCCAATAAAGGACAATAAACTTTATCAGAATTTGCAAATGGGTAGACCCTAAATGTAAAGATAAGGGAACTCTAACTGTAAAGTAAACATAACTCTTTGACTCAAGATTAGTAGACGATTTTAGAAATCAATATCCTTGTTGTGGTATCATTGATGGTGATTTGGTAATCTCTGGTAAAGATATTGAACATAATGGTTTAAAGTAAATGAAGAAAATTACAAAAAACTTCGACATAAAAAATAATCCCAATCTAAATAGCATCTCAGGACTAATTTATTTAACCGAAGTTGGAAGGAACATAGAAATTGATAATAATCCCACAATTGGCAGAGATTGATGTTCTCGAAAATATTAGAAGCTTAGGGCAGGACATAGACATAAGAAATAATCAAAGTCTAATTGAATTTCCAGACTTCAGGTATCTCAGAAATAAATCGTTCAATAATTCTAATTAATAATCAATCACTACAAAATATACAAAAAACCTTCCCCCAATAGAATAAGAAGCGTAGAAAATAGAATCTACATCAATAACCTTCCAAATATCAAATTTTGGGATTAGAAAATATAGAATCAGTAGGAGAAAATTTAAGATTAGAGAAACCCTTCTCTATCCAGCATTGAGCATTTAAATAATTTCCAGTTTTTGGGTAGCAATGAAAAAGAGACTTACAAATGGCTAAGAACCCAGAATTAATAAGTTTAAATGGAATTCAATACAATGTAAGTATGGAATTCAGTTAAAAGTTGAAATACGAGAAAATGAATCTTTAGAAGATTGTGAATTCAATAATATTTGTATGGCAATCAATAATGAAAATATCGAGATTATTTTGTATTCTAATCTTGGTAGTTGTTTAGATATGTAACTCTTTATCAAATAAGTGTGAATGAAAGAAGCCAACGAATAAAGGCTATAAAATGTTCATAGCGGCTATGCGCCGCTACGCCATTTTATACTCAATTAAAAAATCAAAATGAAGAATCAAACTCTAATAATTATATTATGGTTCATTTCCATAAACATTTCATTTTCGCAAATCATACATAATGATTCTTTAGATGTTTTTTTATAGATCAATTAATGGAAGAGTTTGAATTATAGGGACTTTCCATTAGTATCGTACATAAAGGATACACGATCTACTCAAAAGGATTCGGCACGAGAGAATTCGGTAAAAATTCACCTGTAGATAATCATACTCTTTTTGGAATAGGTTCTATTTCCAAATCTTTCGTAGCAACAACTATGGGAATGCTTTGTGGATAGAGGAAAATTAAGTTAGGGATGACAATATTGATTGATTATCTCCCTTATTTTGAACTATATGATCCCTACGTTACGTGGAGAATTTTTCTAAGAGATTTACTAACTCACCGAAGCGGGCTTAATAATGTAAGTGGCGGTACATTATTAATTAGCACTGATTTTTCAAGACAAAGAGATAAATTAAAGGGCTTAAACACCTAAAGCCGATATCAGGATTTAGAGATGCTCCAGCCTATCAAAATGTTATGTGGATAGTAGCCTCGAAGACCCATATAAACTAGTAAGTGGTGTGGCATGGAAGAATTTTTACAAAAGCAGATGTTCGATAAATTAAGAAATGAACAATACTACCCAGCTAAAGTTGCAGACAAAGAAGCATCTGCAAATCTGGCAGAAGCCACATATGCAGATATGATAATTTTCAAAGAGTTCAAATAGAACAAGAAAAGGCTGACAATTCGATGCCTGGGGTTTTATATTTTCGTCTGCTAATGAAATGGTAGTTATATAAATTACTTCTAAATAAGGGAGTAATTGGACAGATACCATAATTTCAATCAAAACTCTTGAAGAAATTTTTTAAACCTCAGAATCACTATCAAGCTTTACCTGAGCCCTTTCAAAATGAATTCACTTCTTGTGGCTTCGGCTGGTGGTTAACGCTAAAAATGGCCATAAGATTATCATTGTCGGAGGGAATAGATGGAGCAACTGCAAATTTGATGATGGTCGAAGATCTGGATTTTGGAGTGATTGTTTTGTCAAATGCAAGTGAGTTGGCTCCTTTGTATTGACTCATAAGTATTATATGATTTTTTAAATAATGAAGACTATAACTCTAAAGACTTCATCTTAGGTTTAAGAAATCGACGTATAGAACAAAAGCAACAAGCAAAAAAGACTTTGAAAAATCAAGAATTAAAGACACAAAACCCTCCCTTTATCTTAAATCATATGCTGGCAATTACCACGATAAGATGTATGGTGATATATTCATCAATGCTGAAGGTGAGGATTCATTGAAATCTCATTTCCCAATCATTATTTAAAGGGAAATTAAAACATTGGCATTATGATACTTTCCTCATTGATTGGAATGATATCAGAGTTCCTGATGGCTTCCTAACTTTTAATTTCAATGCAAAACATGGTTAAGAATAAATAAATCATCAAAACCCGAAAAAATTAAATTATTAGTACTAACCAAAAAATAACAGTAGCTAATGGCTATAAGTAATTACTTGTTCTCGCCTGCTTCTGAAAATCCTCGCGGATTTTCAGTTCGGTATGTCCTTGCAAAGTTAAGTGCTAAAACTCGCCACAAACCATATGCAAACCGTTAGCAACAAGAAAAAAACATAAATAATGGAAGAATCAGAAACGAAAAAAAATCCAGCGTTCTTAAAAGAAGTTTATCAGTTAAATGAGGGTACTGAACTCACAGAGGCGCTTAAACTAAGTTTGAAAGCAATCAATGACATTGATATCGCTCAATTAAACAGAATTGGCTTGAAAACATATAAAGAAGGCAAATGGACAATTCATAGAATATTTCAACATCTCATAGATTGGGAAAGAATTTGGTGTTTTAGAGCTATAATTTTTGCTCGTAGAGAAGGAACTATCCCAGAGGCACATGACCAGGAAATAATGGGCAGCAATTCAAATGCAGATGAACTGTCCATTGAGCAGTTGGTAAATGAACTTCGCATTGTACGCCAATCAACCATAATGATGTTTGACTCTTTTAATGAAGAAATACTTAAAACAAACTGTGAATTTTTTGAATACGAAATGCCTCTTTATGCAATTGGGTTCACTATTACTGCTCATCAAATACATCATTTCAGCATACTAAAAGAACGATATATTCCTTTGGACGAATAATTGATAAATTGGCAGTACTGGGGGCAACACTAAAGGCCAGCGTTCATGGGGGCTATGCGCCCCTATGAACGCCGGTGCTGACCGTTGTGCCTGATTAAGAAAAAAAACAGAGTCCTGACAAAAAAACTCTGCTGAAATCGAATTTACTCTTTGGGAAGAAGCCTTCCACTAACAGGTTCAAGGTCGTACATTACAAATGTGTCAATACAACTCATATCCTCATTTTCACCGTGGTCGTCTTTTCCTTGTTCTGTTTCGAGAAAATTGTAAAGGGTTTCTTTTTTATCAAAAGTTGCCCAGACAATTACTGTATTTCGTTCTCTGTCAACACCAACTTGACGAGCAATAACACCATCAAGTTTTTTGTCCATTTTTTCGCTTGGGGCTTTTGCAATACGGATTAATTCGTCAAGTTTCCCCGGTTTTGCAGTTGATACAGAGACAAATGTGTACGTTGGATTGTTCATTATCATTGTAATTTAGTTAATTAATTGTGTTTATGATGCAAATATATGGCTTTATTTCAAAAACACAATTATTTTCTTAAATTTGTTCAATCAAAAACTAAATTGACGCAATGGATTACACTTTACTGAAAGAAATAATAAAACACATTGAAGAGTTTCAGCAGGTAAGCTCTACAAATAGAATAGAGGATTTTGTGATTTGGCTGAACAACAATCTGTTTTCTGGTAACCATACGGACAAACGTTCGGCTCATGGCGAACTCCTGATTGCTTTTAAAATGATGTATTTGAACAAAGAATTAAAAAAGCAGACTAAGCGTGCTTTGTCAGAATCAAATGTTTCTTCAATAGATGAATATAGCTTCCTATTGCACTTAGATTTTCAAGATAGTTTCAGAAAAATGGAGATAATTGAATTGCACAACCTTGAAGCGCCTACTGGAATAGAAATCATAAAACGTCTTTTGAGGAATAAGTTAATTGAAGAATTTGCTGATAAGGAAGATAGAAGGGCAAAAAGAATTAAAATAACCAAAAAGGGGAAAAGAGAGATAGAAGCATTGAAGCCACAAATAGATATGATATTTGCTAAATTTACCGAACCTCTAACCTTGGATGAAAAAATTCAAATTAGTGGGATTTTTGATAAATTAAGCGGGCAAATAAAATGAAATAAAAACGAGGCACAACAAAGTGCAAAACGGCAAGTGGGGCTATGCGCCACACCTGCGTTTGCAAAGACCTTAGTGGTCATTAAGAAAAAAAATAAAACATCTACACCAAGTGGATACCTCAAATAAAAATTGAATGATAAAAAAATACTCAACTCTGATTGGTATAGCCATTGGGACCTTCTTACTGACAATATCGACTTTTTATTATCCAGGAGGAACTTACGAAAATGTAAATTCAGAAGGTTATGATTGGGCGAAAAATTATATAAGCAATTTGCTGGGATAGCATTAGCGGTTAACGGAGAAGAAACACAGCGAGACCTTTGCAATTTTTGGAGTTTTATTGCTTACTGCCAGCTTTGGATTATTTTTCGTGAATTTTGCAAAAAGGATTAAAATTAGAAGTGCTTCACTCGTAATTAAATATATAGGAATTTTAGCTACAATATTTGGTTTTTGTTACTGTTATCCCGTCAATGCACGATATCATGGTAACTTTGTCAAGCATACTAACTCTCCTGTATTTTTCTACATCACGGTAATGGTGGTTAAGTCAAAATTAACGATGATGAAAATTATGTCAATAGTTTTCCTGTTGACTTTTTATTTTGGAGCATACATGTATTTTTCGAGGTATCAATTGGAATATATGCCAATTATGCAGAAAATAATATTCATGATGAAGATTATTTGGGTTTTGTCATTGGAATATTTAACCCGAAAAGAAGATTTTGAACATATAATTAAATGAAAATGAAAACGAATGTGTGGCATTAATAAAAAAGATAAAAAATGGGAACTTGGGGAACTGCGATTTTTTCAGACGATTTAGCTTCCGATATAAAGGGAGCATTTAAAGGTCTCGCCCAGTGTGCCAAAGCCCTCCCATCGCCTTATCCCGAAGCGAGTTTGGGAAAGGCTGCCTTACAGTACAGCCGCTCTTTTACCAGTTGCACCTTGCTTTGTTTGGCATGACTGAATAGTTCGTCTGAGAAATAAGTCACCTGTAACACAACTAACCCAACCGCACACTAACCGTCCAAAACCGGACACCCATCCCCAACTTTTTAAAAAGTAAAAATTCATAAAATACTGAACAGCAATAATTTAAAGGCATGGCACACCCCTTGAAAACAATCAAGCAAGGTTGCGTGATTCACCACTCACCATTTACCATTCACCATTAATACCATGTTTGAAAAAAACTTAAAACTCGCTTTTCGGAACCTGCTCCGCAACAAATCCCAATCCGCCATCTTGATCGGTGGTCTTACAGCAGGGATGACCGCCTGCATATTATTATTGCTCTATGTCAAATTCGAGTTGAGCTTCGATGAGTTTCATGCAAAAAAAGAAAATATTTACCGGGTGGTGAACCAGCGTTTCCAAAACGGCAAATCAGTCCAAAAAGGCACCATTACCTACCCGACCATCGGGCCAACCATGATGGCGGAATTTCCCGAAATAAAAAACAGCACCCGGATCGGCTACAGTTCGGATATGATGTTGGTGCAAGGCGAACGGGTCAATCCATTGGGAACGGGACTCTGGGTGGACGAGCACTTTTTTGAAATATTCGACTTTCCAATTCTTACCAGCGAAGGGCTAAATATTTTGGACGAACCCAACGAGGTGGTGCTGCCACGCAGGATTGCGGAGCAATATTTCCCCATGGCGAAAGGCAATTATGAGCGGCTCATCGGTGAAGAATTAAAAATTGAACGCTACCCGGAAGCATTCAAGATTGTTGCGGTTTGCGAGGACGCCCCTGCCAATTCTTTGCTCGAATTTGACCTGCTGTGCAGCTATGCCTCTTCCATCCGTTATTGGGGCGAGGGAGCAGACAACAGTTGGACATGGTCGGATTTTTACCACTATTTGGAGTTGGCACCCGGTACGGATGTGGCGGCTTTGGAAGCCAAATTTGCGAGCTTTAGCGAACGTCATTTCCACGGTGCCGAAGTTTCTGGCAGCGAAGAAGTTTTTACCCTCCAACCGCTGTCCCAAGCCCATTTATACTCATCAGATTTGGAATACGAAATTGGCCGCACGGCCAATGGCCAAGCGGTGTGGGCGTTATTGGCCATTGCGTTTTTCATCTTGGTCATTGCTTGGGTAAATTATGTAAACCTCTCCTCTGCACGAGCCATTGAAAGGGCAAAGGAAGTGGGTGTCCGCAAGGTCATCGGGGCAAGGAGAAGCCAGCTCATTTGGCAGTTTCTAACAGAAGCGCTCACTATCAATACGACCAGTTTGATTTTGGCTTTTGGGCTGGTGCAAATACTCCGTCCATGGTTCGCTTACAACTTCGGATTGGAGGCTTCAGCGCTTTCCTTCCTCGGCGGGGCTGACTCCAATATGTACTTGCTGCTCACCTTGCTGGCACTCATCGCCGCTGGCGTGGCAGTGTCCGGCGCTTACCCAGCTTGGATGCTTAGTTCGCCACATGTTTCAAGTGTTTTGAAAGGTATTTTCACCAAAGACATAGGCGGGGCAGGGATTCGGAAAGGGCTGGTTATTTTTCAATTCACTTTATCCATCGCACTCATCACCGCAACTTGGTTTGTTTCCCGCCAGATCCATTTCATGACCCAACAAGACCTTGGCATTAATGTGGATCGGGTGCTCTCTATCAACTCTCCGGAGATGACCAATTGGGACAGCACTTTCATCGGTCGCATGGATGCTTTTAAAGCTGAATTAACAAATCACCCCGAAATCATTAGCGCTTCCACCTCGGACAGAGCACCTGGTGAACGAATGTCAAGGGCCTTTCAAATTAAAAAAGTAAGTGATGGGGAAAGCGGAAAAACTTATTCCAGCAATACCTTACAAACTGATTTCGGCTATGCCGAAACGTATGGCCTCCAGCCAGTGGCCGGGCGTTTTTTCCGGCAAAATGATCACAACAGTGATGTCCGTTTTTTGGATAAAATCGTTGTGAACGAGGCCGCTGTCCGCATGTTTGGCTTCGCAAATTCGGAGGCCGCTATTGGACAGCAATTGGAAGTTTACGGCACCAAATTGAACATCATTGGGGTGTTGCCCGATTTTCATCAGCAGTCTTTGCACCATGCCATAGAGCCAATCATTTTTGCCCCTTTTTATGGAAATGGTAACCAGCTTTCGCTGAAAGTTTCGGACAGGAACCTCGACCAAACCCTTGCCTACATCCAAACAACTTACAAGTCATTTTTTCCGGGAAACGCCTTTCAGTATAGTTTTGTGGATGACCGTTTCCAACGACTTTACGAAAGCGACATTCGTTTCAGCCACATTCTTTCATTTTTCACCTTGCTGACGATCCTGATTGCCTGCCTTGGGCTGTTTGGGCTGGTTTCTTATATGACCTTTTTGCGGACAAAAGAAATTGGCGTCCGTAAGGTTCTAGGGGCTTCATCGGCCAGCATTGTGGCCCTTTTATCAAAAGATTTTTTAAAACTGGTCTTCTTTTCTTTGATAATTGGAGCACCATTGGCGTGGTTTGCCATTTCCAAATATTTGCGGGACTTTGCCTATCACATTAATATGGACTGGTGGGTATTTGTACTAACGGGATTGGTCGCTGTTGGTGTAGCTTTTTTAACTGTCAGTTTCCAAAGCATCAAGGCCGCCATTGCAAACCCAGTAGAAAGCCTTCGGTCAGAATGATTTTTATGCATCTAAACTGTGTACAGGATAAAAATAAAATTTACAATGCGGGGCAGGAACATCCCAGTTTATGGCAAATTCCCAACGTGCCCCTATGGGATTTTAAGGGGGGAAACGGATTGAAAATCCGTTTCCCCCCTTAAAATCCCATTGAGGAGCACTTGGGCAAGTTGAGTTGAAAGTCATCATATCCTGCTCCGCATTTAAAGACATGCTTCATTAATTTTTGTCTTATACATAGACATCTAAAATAAACAATTCATGTTCCGCCACCATCTTATCCTCGCTCTCCGCAATTTCAGACGCAACAAAACTTCCTTTTTGATTAACCTAATTGGTCTATCAACGGGGCTGGCCTGCGTATTATTCATTTACCTCTGGGTGAATGACGAGTGGAACATGGACAAATTCCATGAGAAGGACGACCAATTGTACAAGGTGATGCAGAATTTCCACCTGCCCCAAGGCATTTCAACTATGGACGACACGCCCGTCGTATTGGCCGATGCGCTGGCCGCTGAAAGGCCGGAAGTGGAAGCGGCTTTGTCTATATGCAGCGAGGGGGAAAGGCCAACTGGCATCCTTGCCAACGATGGAAAAGAATTTGCCGCCGAGGGTTTATTTGCAGGTAATAATTTTTTCGAAATATTCACTTATGAATTAATAAATGGGAACGAAAAAGAATTATTAAAAAATAAAAGCAGCATTGTTATTTCAGAAGAATTGGCAATTAAATTATTTAATACCACAGAAAATATAATTGGAAAAACAATTGCTTGGCGCACCCAATACCAAGACACTACTTATCAGGTTACGGGCGTATTTAAACCTGCTACAAACAATTCTTTTAAGCCTTTCGATTTTTTATTAAATATGGAAGTTTTATTGGATTTAGACGAATGGGCAGGAAGATGGAACGCCACTTATGCCGAAACTTTTTTGCTGTTAAAAAAAGGGACAGACATTAACCAGTTCAATAAAAGCATCGCTGATTTCCTCAGATTTAAAGATCCAAAAATTACCGCATTCGAATTATTTGTACAAAAATATTCGGATGAATATTTATTCGGAAATTATGAAAACGGCCTCCAAGCCGGAGGCCGGATCGCTTATGTAAAATTGTTTTCCTTAATTGCTTTATTTATTTTATTAATTGCTTGCGTCAATTTCATGAACCTGTCCACGGCCAGGGCATCGCTTAAAATGAAAGAAGTCGGGGTCAAAAAAACGATTGGTGCATCCCGCAGCGAATTGATTGTACAATTTATGGGCGAATCAATTATCCTTTCTTTTTTAGCTTTAATTTTTGCGGTGCAATTAGTTGTTATTTTACTCCCCTATTTTAATGAAATAACAGGAAAGAATTTAGAATTAATAATGGACATAAAAAGTGGGTTGTCAATATTAGGTATTGTTTTAATTACAGGTATTTTGTCCGGCAGTTATTCCGCATTTTATTTGTCAGGATTCAATCCAGTGGCTGTTTTAAAAGGGAAAACAATCAACTCTGCCAGCGAGCAATGGGTGCGTAAAGGCTTGGTGGTATTTCAGTTTTCTTTATCCGTTATTTTTATTGTTGGCGTCTTGGTCATCCACCAACAAATGGAATTTATCCAAACAAAAAACTTGGGATTTGAGAGGGATCATGTCTTGAGTTTCCAAAGGGAAAACTTTAATGACAAGCCAGAAGAATTTTTGGCCGCATTAAAAAATATACCAGGGGTCATTCATGCATCCAGCATGTTTGGCGACATATTTAGCGGCACAAGTACCCAGAGCGGCTACTCTTGGAAAGGCGACGAATCAGATCAAAAATATTTATTTAAATCGCCCATTATTGGTTATAACGTAATCGAAACGCTCGGCATGGAATTATTGTCAGGCCGAAGTTATTCGAGAGAATTTAAAGAAGAAAATTCAAAAATAATTATCAATGAATCGGCCCAAAAAATGATGGGCCTGGAAAATCCAATAGGAAAAATAATCGGCTACACCCCCGAACAAAGACAGATTATCGGTGTGGTAAAAGATTTTAATTATGGTAGTGTCCACCATAAAATCGAACCGCTCATATTTAGGTTTGCGCCAAGATTTGGAAATAATATTTTGGTAAAAATAAAAGCGGGGACAGAAAAAAACACCATCGAACAAATCGGTACATTATATAAGGATTTCCATCCAGCCGCCTACCCTTTTCAATATTCCTTTTTGGATGCGGATTATCAAAAACTATATGAGTCAGAAAACCGGATAGCCATTTTATCAAAATATTTTAGCGGAATGGCCATTATTATTTCGTGCCTCGGATTATTTGGTTTGGCCACTTTTACCGCAGAGCGCAGGAAAAAAGAAATTGGCATCCGAAAGGTCTTGGGGTCGAGTGCATTTCGCATTGTCCGCATGTTGAGCGGTGATTTTACAAAAACAGTTATGATTGCTATTTTTATTTCCTTACCCTTAAGTTATTTTTTTGTAAATAAATGGTTAGCCAATTTTGCTTATACGATCGAATTAAATAGTTGGTTCTTTTTACTGCCCGGTTTGGCCGTGCTGCTCATCGCCTGGGGCACCGTTGGGTTGCAGACTATTAAGGCTGCCCGAATTAACCCCGTAGAATGTCTGAAAGAAGAATAATCAATCCCTCCATTTCTGATAAATATCATGTCCAATAAATAGTTAAAACTTGATCCATCCTTTTGGGTCAAATACCAATTTTCAAAATAAAAATTACATTTGCCGCCCAATTGAAATAGGGGTAGCCATTAAAAAAGCGGGTTACTACCACCTTTTTATTGGCCCAAAAACATTGAAACCAAAAAACCGTAAAACCATTTTAATTAAACCTAACCAATTATTTTCATGAAAAAACTATTAGTACTTGGACTGGGGAAAGTCGGCTCATTAGTAGGTGTTTTGCTCAACCACCATTTTGAGGTGACCGGGGCCGACAAGCAAAAACCACATTATGATTTCGAACTGCCCTTCCCTGTTTTGGAGGTGGATGTGCAGTCCGATCATTTTCTCCAAGACATTTTACCGCAATATGACGGTGTCGTTTCCGCCCTTCCGTTCTTTTTGAACAAGGCCATCGCCCAGGTCGCCCACGACAAGGGCATGCACTATTTTGACCTGACAGAAGATGTCGAAACCACCAATTTCATTCGGGGTTTGGCTAAAACCTCGAAAGGCGTTATGGCTCCGCAATGTGGTCTGGCCCCTGGCTTGATCGGCATTGTCGGCGCAGATTTGACCAAGGATTTCACCAAATTGCGGGACATCGAACTACGGGTAGGTGCATTGCCACGATTCCCAAATGGGCTTCTTGCCTATTCATTTACCTGGTCGCCTGCTGGCGTCATCAACGAGTACATCAACGACGCCGAGGCCATCGCCAATGGGGCCCGCAAAATGGTCCCTTCCTTAGACGGTTTTGAATACATCAACATTGAGGGGCAGGAATTCGAAGCGTTCACCACTTCCGGGGGCCTAGGCACGATGTGCGAGACGTACGAAGGCAAGGTGGATACCTTGAATTATAAAACGATCCGCTACCCCGGCCACGGCAAATTGATGCGCTTCCTGATGTATGAGCTCATCATGAAAAACGACAAGCAGTTATTGGAGGATATTTTGAAAAATGCCAAACCACCGGTCAAGGAAGACGTGGTATATGTCTATGCCGTTGTGGAAGGCTGGAAGGAAGAACAAGTGTTCCGCAATGAATATTTCAGGGCCTTCCACCCGATTGATATTGACGGCCACCACTGGCGGGCGATTTCCTGGACTACCGCTGCGTCCGTCGCCGCCGTCGTCGAAATGGTTGCCAACGGCAGCCTGCCCAACAAAGGGTTTATCAAACAGGAGGAGATTCCTTTTGATAAATTCCTGGAAACCAATAACGGATCTTTCTTTAAGGATTGATTTATAGTCAGCAATCAGGTTTCTGGTAGACTATAAGAGTCGGCAGGGTTTCATTTCTGCCGACTTTTTTATTGATAAAAATCATGACTTTTGTTGAAACTGGTCAACATAGGATTAGCTCTGTTCGTTTAACTTAACGTTTCAATCAAAACAACTCAAGTTGCTATGAATAGAAAATCCCAAAAATGCGGGGCAGCATCAATGATTTTCATTGCAACCACCCAAATGCCCCTCTGGGGATTTTAAGGGGAACGGGAGCGAAGCTCCCGTTCCCCTTAAAATCCCTTTGGGCCGAGCAGAGCGATGCGAATTGATATGAACATCCTTCGGCCCAAAATTAGTGAAGCTTAATTCATCGCAACTGAGTAAAAACAATAAATCTTTCCGTTATGCCCACCTTCCATATTTCCTTGACTGACAAAGCGTTCCACCACCATGAGCACCAAGAATGGCTCAGCAAACTGAACTTCTACCAGAATGAGCTGAAATTTTTCCAGAATGAATTATTAGCGGTGTTGCATGTACACAACGACCACCTATCGATCATCGAACTGGTGGACGAGTACAGGGACATTTTTATGAAAAAACTGAGGCAAATTGACGAGTTGCGGATGCACATTATTTTGCATGAAAAAAAGCTTGCTAAATTAGAAGAGTCCAACTCTGAAGAATTGTGGGAGCACAGTGAGGTGCGGGATAAATTCAATGAATTCGCTGCCGATTTTGATTTGTTGAAAAAGAATTTCAAACGGTTTGCAGCGCATAACGATTGATATTTTTAAACTACTCAGCGTCCAATTTCAGCCACAGCTCGTAACTGCCACACAGCCAGCCTTCACCTTCCCAATTAGGTGGGAGTACCACTATTTGGTATTTATTTTTGGGCAGGTCAATTTCCCGAAAAATGCGCTTGAGTTTTTTGCTCCGTTTATTGACCAGCATATTACCGACATCGGGTATCCCTAACAGCAGGGTCGTATTTTCATGGCGGGCCACATTTACCGCTATTTCCTTCAATCCAATCCCCAACTCATCGGTTAACAGGTGAGTGCTGTATTCAAACCCAATCCCCGGACAGTTGTCCAAGATCAGGCCGTTGATGTCGGAGGGATTGTCCGCTACCCGAAAATCCATATAGTAGCCACCGGTCCCAAAAGCCGAATAATAGGTTTTAGAAAGAACATTTTTGGAAACAGCATAATTGACATAATCATAGGCGGGTTGTATAATTTCGGCTTGATTCACCAATGCTTCATGGCTCTCGCAGGATACCGGAACGATCGCTGATGCATTGTCAATCAATATGTTACCATTGTAGGGCTGGGTCGTGTCATCGCTGTAATCCGCTTCAAAAGATAGATAGGTGAGGTCTTCTTCCGGCTGGAAATGAAAGGTGTAACTTTTCCAATCCGTGTGATCCACTTCTGAGGAAACTGCCAATTGCACCTTCTTGCCGCATGGGCTCAGACCTCCCCAAATTCTTAAAGTAATCGGTCGGTTGAAGTTGACCATTTCTCCGGTGGCCCTGCTCCTGCTTATCAATTTATCAGAACGGCAAAGCATCATGTTCAGGGAATAACATTGCCCTCCTTTCAGGGGTGAGAGCAATTGCTGACCAAGGCTTTCGGTGGTGTTATTGTCCCTTGTAACTAATCCAACATAAGTATCGCCATCAATAGGGTGTTGTTTAACGCCAAAACGGCCATTCTCAATGGGGTGTATGTCCGGTGGACTTTCATGATTAAATGCGCAATTCCGCCACGCCCCTGGGACAGCGCCATATTTTGGGACATCTTCAAAGGATGGGTTTTTTAAAAACACTACTTCCTGCGCACAAAGAATGGCTGGAAAAAACAGCAGGAAGGATAGTATGGTTAAGAATACTTTCATAGGAGAAATTTTGGTGGAGCAAAGATAAATGGCTGGATGGTTGAATGGTTGAATGGCTATATGGTTGTTTCCAAAATTGGAGAATGCCACTCCTTAAAAGGACAGCTGATTTTAGGAAGGGAGGGTCGGGAAGAGAAAAAACAACAGTAGTTTTCGAAGAAGGACGATGGAAAGTCACTAACTAAAAACGGAAGTTTTTACAATTAAAGAGGAGCTTAAAATTCTGCCAATAAAATTTCCCGCAGAGGGCGCAAAGTTTAACGCGGAGTTTCGCAGAGTTTACCCAAGCAAACTTTGCGAGACCCTGCGTTTAACTTTGCGAACTCTGCGGGAAAAACTTAAAGCGCTTCCAAAGCCCGCCTTGCGTAGACGCCAGCCAGGTGCTTCCGGTATTTCTCAGAAGCAAAATGGTCGCTCATGATGGAAACGCCAGCCGCTGCATTGGCGGTCGCTGTTGCTATGGTATCCGCGTTTAACGAATGCCCTTTCAGCGCATTTTCGATGCCAGTGTCCCGGAATGGCTTGCTGCTCACCCCATTAAATGCTACCCTTGCTGCCGACCCATCTTTGGCAACCGCTGCGGCACATCCGACTATGGCAAAACGGGAGGCAGGTTGTGGGAATTTCACATAAGTCGAATTGGCGTTCGAAGCCGTTTTAGGGATGCGGATAGCCGTGATGATCTCGCCATCTTGGAGGGCCGTCATAAAAAGCCCCTGAAAGAACTGGTCAATATCCACCTCCCGGGTGCCATCGGCATTTTTAATCATGACCTTAGCGTCAGCAGCCAACAGGACTGCTGGCCAATCCGCAGCCGGATCGGCGTGGGCGATGCTTCCGCCGATGGTGCCGAAATTCCGGACTTGCACGTCGCCAATCATGGCTGCCGCTTGGGCAACCATGGGCGCATGCTGTTTTACCGCGGCGTTGCGGGCAATTTCCCCGTGCGTCGTGCCAGCACCGATGGTGATGGATTGTTCGTTGTTGTTGAAGCCTTTCAACTCTTCCAGACCAGAAATGTCGATCAAATGTTCCGGGTCATTAAGGCGAAGTTTCAGGACGGGGATGAGGCTGTGGCCACCAGCCAGTATTTTACAATCATCACCGTGGGTTTGAAGCATTTGGATAGCTTCATTCACACTGTTGGGCTTATGATAAGAAAATTTATTAGGTATCATTTTTATCGGTGGACGGTGGAGGGTGGACGGTGGATGGTTCGGTCGAAGCCCGAAATTTTCCACTTACCACTTTGCACCGCCTCGTTTCTTTTTGATAATAAGTTAATAGTTATTTGGAATGTCGAAGATGCACAGTCCTTTCCGTCCACCTTCTACCGTCAACCATCAACCGTTAATAATATTCCACACCTTCTCTGATGTAACGGGCATTTGGATGTCGTGAATGCCATAAGGCGACAAAGCGTCCATTACCGCATTGACAACCGCAGGCGTCGAGCCGATGCAGCCAGCCTCTCCGGCACCTTTTACCCCCAAGGGGTTATGCGGGCAAGGAGTGGTGGTGCGGTCTGTTTCAAAACTGGGCATATCATCGGCACGTGGCATCACATAGTCCATGTAAGTGCCATTGAGTAATTGTCCAGACTCGTCGAAAATGGTGCCTTCGAACAATGCCTGACCAATGCCTTGTACCACCCCACCGTGGATTTGACCTTCCACGATCATCGGGTTGATAACATTGCCAACATCATCCACGGCAATAAACCGCTTGAGGGTCACTTTGCCTGTTTCTTTATCAATTTCAACAATGGCGACGTGTGCGCCAAATGGGTAGGTGAAATTGGTGGGATCGTAAAAACTGGAAAAATCAAGCCCCGGTTCGAGCCCTGCCGGATAGTCGTGAGGCACATAGGCCGTTAGAGAAACATCGCCAAAACCAATGGATTTATCAGAACCCTTGACGGTCCATTTGCCTTCGGCAAATTCGAGGTCAGCTTCCGAACATTCCAATTTATGGGCAGCAATCTTCGTCCCTTTTTCGATCACTTTTTCAATGCTCTTAACGATGGCCGAACCACCGACTGCCAAACTCCTCGAACCATAAGTCCCCATCCCAAAAGCGACCGAATCGGAATCGCCGTGAACAATGTCCACGTCTTCGAGGGCGATGCCAAATTTATCCGCCACCACTTGCGCAAAGGTGGTTTCGTGGCCCTGTCCGTGCGAGTGCGAACCAGTATAAACGCTCACTTTTCCCGTTGGCTGTACCCTGACTTGGGCAGACTCAAACAAACCTGCCCTAGCACCGAGTGCCCCGACAACTGCTGAAGGGGCGATACCACAAGCTTCGATATAAGTGGAAAAACCGATGCCCAATAATTTGCCACTATTGCCGTCACGCGCAGCTTGTTGCTCGGCACGGAAATTTTCATAACCAACCATTTTTAGAGCTTTTTCCAAAACAGGATGGTAATTACCACTATCGTATTGCAGCGCCACTTGGGTTTGATAACCGGGTTCGTCCACACCGTTGAACGGATCAATGAAATTTTGCAGACGCAACTGCGCCGGGTCTTTGCCCATTTCCAAAGCAGCTGTATCGATCAATCTTTCCAACAGATAAGTGGCCTCAGGACGGCCAGCCCCACGATACGCATCCACTGCGGTCGTATGTGTGAAAACGGCATCCACATCCACATGAACGAGCGGCGTTTTGTACAAACCTTGCAGCAATGTACCGTGCAAATAAGTAGGCACCGCTGGGGCAAAGGTGGATAGATAAGCCCCCATATTGGCGTAGGTCTTTGAGCGGAGGGCAGTGATATTTCCATCTGCATCAAAGGCCATGTCGCATTTGGTCACGTGGTCGCGGCCATGCGCGTCGGTGAGGAAACTTTCCCTGCGCTCGGCAGTCCATTTTACTGGACGGCCAATCGCTTTACTGGCAATGGTCACGAGTGCTTCTTCCGTGTAGTGGAAAATTTTACTACCAAAACCACCGCCAACGTCCGGCGCTACAACCCGAACCTTATGCTCTGGAATGCCCAGCACAAAAGCGCACATCAGCAAACGGGTCAGGTGCGGGTTTTGGGAGGAAGTGTACAAAGTGTACTTATCATAGGCAGAATCGTAGTGGCCGATGGCGCTCCGAGGCTCGATGGCATTGGCCACAAGGCGCTGGTTGGTGAACTCCAAAGTGGTCACGTGATGGGCATTGGCAATAGCCGCATCGACAGCGGCTTTGTCGCTACCCAAAGCCCAGTCGAAAGAGCGGTTGTTGGGTACATCATCGTGGACGAGCGGTGCGCCATCCGCCACGGCCGCTTTGGCATCGGTCACAGCAGGGAGGACTTCCCAATCGACCATCACCATTTCGGCGGCGTCCTTTGCTTCGGCATAAGAATTAGCAACGACCATGGCCACGGCATCGCCCATGTGCCTGGCTTTATCCGAAACGAGCAGCGGGTGGGGCGGCTCTTTCATCGTATCACCATTTTTAAAATTAACCTGCCAGCCGCAAGGCACGCCATATTGGCCGACGTCGGCGCCAGTGAATATTTTAACGACGCCGGGCATGGCTGCTGCCGCGGTCGTATCGATGCTATTGATTTTTGCATGCGCGTGAGGGCTGCGCACCATGCAGGCATAGGTCATCCCCGGCAGTTTGATGTCGTCCGTATAACGGCCTTGTCCGGTGGTAAACCTTTTATCTTCAACCCTTTTTACAGAGGTTCCAATGAGTCCCATATTATTGATTGTTAGAAAGTTAGAATTGTTAGATAGTTGAAATGGTTTGAATGGTTTATTCAATAGTCTTGCGTTCGTCAAAAGAGCAAAACCATTTGAACCATTTAAGCCATTTCAACCATTTTTTTAGCTGCATATTGAACTGATTTCACGATGTTGTGATATCCAGTACAGCGGCAGAAATTGCCTTCGAGCGCTTCCCTGATTTCGTGTTCCGAAGGATTGGAATTGTTTTTTAATAGATCGGCGGCAGTCATAATCATGCCCGGTGTGCAGAATCCGCATTGTAGTCCGTGCTCCTGGTGGAAGCCTTCTTGCAGTGGGTGAAGTTCGCCATTCGTGGCCATGCCTTCAATAGTAGTGACCGAACGGCCGTTCGCTTGGACGGCGAGCATGGTGCAGGACTTGAGTGCCTTTCCATCCAAGTGAACGGTGCAAGCACCACAGCTGCTGGTGTCGCAGCCTACGTGGGTGCCTGTCAGACTCAATTCTTCCCGGAGAAAATGGACCAAGAGCATGCGCGGCTCAACCTCCCTTTCGTAATTTGTCCCATTGACGGTGACAGTAATTTTTACTTTCATGTGGGTGAGAAATTTGTTTAATGTTTAATGTGTTGAGATGATTGGTTTGTTTCGCTAAAGTATATTTTTTCTAAGTTTTCTATGGAAGATTTCCATATTAATGAACAAAAATTTTTAAAAAGGCAACCTTCTCAACCAATTGATAAAAAAATTGGCAGTGTATCAGATGTAAAGCTGTGGAGTTTTTCTAAACTATCTTCATCGACCCCCGACCCTTAAGGGGGAGCATATTTTCTATTTTATAATAAACTGACAATCAACAAAAAACCAGTATTTCCCTTTAGGGGTCGGGGGTCGATGCAAAGAGAGGGGGGACAGCCTCACCTTTGACACACCGCCAAAAATTTAAAGTTCTGATTAGGGGTATTAAGAGAAACTTTGACGCATGATTTCCGACGCTGATAACGCTGATTTTTGTGATTTTTTATGACAAACAGCCGCCTCCGGCGGCATAAATCAATCATAAGAATCATAAAAATCAGCGTCAAAAAAATTCTCTTACACCCCCTACTTCTGATTAGGCCATTTTCGCCGACGCAGCTTCTTCTAATCCCAACTCTTTGATACTGATTTCCCGCATCTCAACTTTCCGTATTTTGCCTGTTACCGTCATCGGAAAACTGTCGGTAAATTTGATGTACCGAGGGATTTTATAATGGGCAATTTTTCCTTTGCAATAGGCTTTGATGTCCTCTTCAGTCGCCGTTTCGCCTTCTTTCAATTTTATCCAAGCCATGATTTCCTCCCCGTATTTTTGGTCGGGGACGCCGATCACTTGCACATCACTGATCTTTGGGTGCCCAAACAGGAATTCCTCAATCTCTTTTGGGTAAACATTTTCCCCACCCCGGATCACCATATCCTTGATGCGTCCAACAATATTAATGTACCCTTCCTCATCCATTGTGGCCAAGTCTCCGGTATGCATCCAACGTGCATCATCAATGGCCGCCTTGGTTTTTTCACGGTCGTTCCAATACCCCAACATGACGCAATAACCGCGGGTGCAGAGTTCCCCTTTTTCACCAATTGGAACGGTCAGGCCTGTTTCCGGATCAATGATCTTGATTTCCGTATGCGGCATGACCCTGCCCACTGTGCCTACCCTTTTTTCAAGGGGCGCATCATGGCGGGTTTGGGTGCTGACCGGACTGGTTTCGGTCATGCCGTAAGCTATTTCCACCTCAGCCATATTCATCAAAGTGTTGACTTTTTTCATGACTCCCACCGGGCAAGAAGCGCCGGCCATAATGCCTGTGCGTAGGCTGCTCAGGTTGTATTTTTTGAAATTAGGCGATTCGAGTTCGGCAATAAACATGGTCGGGACGCCATACAACGCGGTTGCTTTTTCCTCTTCAACCGCCTGTAAAACGAGGTCAGGATCGAACCCATCATTGGCATAAATGATCGTGGCGCCGTGCGAAACGCAACCCAAATTCCCCATCACCATCCCGAAACAATGGTACAAAGGCACAGGGATCACCAAGCGGTCTTGGTCTGTGAAGCGCATGATTTCGGCAACGAGGTAGCCATTGTTCAAAATGTTGTGGTGGCTCAGCGTAGCGCCTTTGGGAAAGCCCGTGGTTCCGCTGGTATATTGGATGTTGATCGGCTCGTCAGCGGACAATTTTTGCTGGACATTTTTTAAATCCGCCAACGTTTTTTGTTTCGCAAAAGCCAACAAACCTTCCCAAACATACATACCCGGCGACGCATCTGAATGCAACCGGACGACTGTTTTTAAAGCTGGCACCTCAGCCGACTCCAATTGCCCCGGTTGGCAATGGTTCAGTTCTGGGCAAAGCTCATAAAGCATGTCCACGTAATGCGAAGATTTGAAAGCCGTTGCCGTCACAATCGCACTGCAACCCGATTGGTTGAGCGCATACCGCAATTCATGCAGCCGATAGCTGGGGTTGATGTTGACTTGGATCGCCCCAATTTTGCTGGTGGCAAATTGCACGATCGTCCACTCCGCACAATTCGGCGCCCAAACCCCTACCCTATCCCCTTTCTGGATGCCAATGGCCAAAAGCGCCCGGGCGCATTCATTCACTTTTTCATTGAACTCCCGGTAGGTATAGCGAATGTTTTGGTGGCGGGAAATCAGGGCGTCATTTTCTGGAAATTTTTCAGCCGTGCGGTCGAGCATGTCCCCGATGGTGATGCCGAGGAGCGGCTTGTCTGAGACGCCACAGGTGTAGCTTAATTGGTTCATTTAGTTAGTTTTATATAATTGGTTTTAAAAATTCGGTGATTATTTCAATCACCTCTCCTGGCTTTTCTTTATGCGGAAAATGACCGCAATTTTCCAGCAAAACGGGTTTTGCGTTTGGGCCAATTTGAGTAGATATTTCCCACAAATGGCTTTCCGTCGCATATTCATCCACTGCGCCTTGAATGGCCAAGGTAGGACATTTTATGTTCGGCAAATGCTTTATAATATTCCAGGGGCGAAATTCTTTTGACAGCCAAGTATTGACCCAGTCATCAACCAGTTTTCTCGTTTTTTCACCATGATAGCGTTTTAGTTTTTCGAAAATAAATGCCTGCTCAAATTCATGAACCGCCGCCTTAATACCAACCGAAGTTATCGGTTCAACTTTTACATGCCCTGCCATAGACACCACGGCCTCCGCATCGCAAAATCGGCTTTCATACAGCAGCGAAATGCTGGCGCCGTCGCTGTGTCCGATCAGTATTTTTTTATTGATCCTGAAATATTTCAACAGCTTTGGCAGGGTATCCCAAGCCTCTCGTTCCAGATAATCAAGTGGACGGGTTTTATCAAACGCATCAGATCTCCCATGACCTTGCCGATCATACACGATGCCGTCCAATTGCATTTTTTGGCAAAGTTGTTCAGGAAAATCCTTCCACGTAGCGGCACATCCCAGCGCATCATGTAAATAAATCAAGGTCGGTCGGTTCGAACTTCTCCCGACTTGGATGTTTTTTACCCAATAGCCAACACCTCCGATAAAATGTGTTTTTTCTTCTATGCGCATTTGAGAATATTTGCTCTTTCTAAGAAATCAGGAATCTGACATTTGACCTCAAGCCCAAAGCCTATGTATAAGACAAAACTTGATAAAGCACATTTATCAATGCGGAGCAGGATGCGAAGTGTTTCAAACCAACCTACCCAAGTGCTCCTCAAAGGGATTTTAAGGGGGAAAACGGATTTTCAATCCGTTTTCCCCCTTAAAATCCCCTCAGGGGCGCCCCGAAGTAAATTCGGGGCAGGCTGTTGGAAGGTTGCAAGAAGTTGGGGTGATGCTGCCCCGCATTGTATAAATTTATTTTGTCCCGACCTCAAACCCAAAGCCTAAAAGTATAAAATAAATGAACCTAAAAAATAAATCCCATTTTCTGTTCGACGCCTTTGGCACCTTGTTCAAGACGAGTGAAATTGGGGAGGAATTGAAACAGATTGCGGGATCCAACACGGAAACGCTGCTCATCGTTTGGCGGCGCAAACAATTGGAATACACTTGGCTGCGCAACCAAATAAACCAGTATGCCCCTTTCCATCAAGTTACCCAAGAAGCATTGGATTATAGCATGCGTTTGCATGGTTTGTCTGATAAGAGGATTCCCGAAATCTTACTGCCTATTTACAACAGCCCCACCCTAATTGACGGGGCCTTCGATTTGTTGAAACAACTGAAAAGTCAGGGGAAAACGGTTTGCATCCTCTCTAATGGCACACGCTCCATGCTCGACAATGGCGTTGTCAAAACGGGCATTTCCGAATTTGTTGACCATATTTTTTCCGTCGATGATATTGGTGTGTACAAACCAGATCCCGCCGTTTACCAAATGGCTGTAAACGCTCTGGTTAGGCCAATCGGAGAATTGGCGTTTTTTTCCTCCAATCAATGGGACGTGTCCGGCGCAAGCGTATTTGGGCTGGATTGCGTTTGGGTAAATCAATATGGGGAAACAAAAGAGAAAATGCCCATGGGAGAAACGATGGAGGTAGGTTCTTTAAAAAGTGTTTTGAGTTTGATTTGATTTTAATCCCTGCAAAAAAGAATTAATGGCTTTTTTATTTTTTAAAATTAAAACCTGTTTTTCTTTCTCATAAAATTTTAATTTTTTTAAAATATTGGGCCGTCGGGTTTTATTATAAAATAGGATATACCTTAAAAATTCGATGCTTACTTTTTCAGGGCAACCTGACGCCATATCTGGCCTTGTTTTTCCAAAATATTGAATGCCCCTTTTTAACACCCGAATCAACCGAATATGGGTAGGCGTATCCATAAAAATTACAGTATCCGCTTTTTCCAAACGCATGTCCATCGTGCTTCCGTAATTCCCGTCTATGATCCATTCTTCCTTTTTCAGCAGTTCTCTATTTTTTTCAGCCCACTCCTCCTTCTCCAATTCAATCCAGCCCGGCTTGAAAAATACTTGATCCAAATGGATCAGCTCCAATTTGGTCAAATAGTAAATTTGTTTGGCTAAAGTGGATTTACCGGAACCACCGCAACCAATAATCATAATTCTTTTCATAAAAAGGGAATTAAAATTAGAAAGCAAAATAAATAACTTTGGCCGAATCAACCCTTACCGTGATGGCAGGGATTTAAAACATAAATTTTGGAAAAAAAATTATCACATCTTGCCTCCATCCTGAATGGCGACCTCCATTTTGACTCCCTGATGCGAGCACTGTACGCAACGGACGCCTCCGTTTACAGGGAATTGCCACTGGCAGTTGCCCTTCCAAAAAATGCGGAGGACATTAAAAAATTAATAGCTTTTGCCACTGAAAATAAAACTTCGTTAATTCCCCGAACGGCGGGCACCTCCCTTGCTGGCCAGTGTGTCGGGAGCGGCATTGTGGTGGATGTTTCCAAATACATGAACGCTATTTTGGAAATAAATGAAAATGATCATTGGGTGCGGGTGCAACCCGGAGTTATCCGGGACGAATTGAATTTTCATTTAAAAAAATATGGTCTTTTTTTTGGGCCGGATACGTCAACCGCCAACCGCTGTATGATAGGCGGCATGGTTGGCAATAATTCGTGTGGTACGACTTCGATTAAATATGGCACAACACGGGATCATGTTTTAGAATTAAAAACGATATTAAGTGATGGGTCGGAAGCCGTATTTAAAAAATTAAATAAAAAAGAATTAAATGCTAAATTAAATGGCAATCTATTAGAGCATAAAATTTACCAACAATTATTTAATTCCCTTTCTAAAAAAGAAATACAACTGGAAATAAAAAAAGAATTCCCCAAAGAAAACATTCATCGCCGGAACACAGGGTATGCAGTCGATGTGTTATTACATGCAGAGCCATTTCTTGAAAATGGGGAGCCATTTAATATGTGCAAATTATTGGCAGGATCGGAGGGAACTTTAGCATTTACGACCGAAATAAAATTAAATGTATCACCTCTGCCACCGAAGGAAAAAATCGTGGTTTGTCCTCATTTTCATTCTTTGCAGGAATCTTTGGAAGCGGTTTTAATTGCCATGAGATATGAACCGTATGCCTGTGAATTAATGGACAAAATAATACTTGACTGCACCAAAGAAAATATTGAACAACAAAAGAACCGATTTTTTCTGGAGGGTGATCCAGAATCCGTTTTAATGATTCAATTTAATGCAGACCATATAATGGACGCTGAAATCATTGCCAATAAAATGATCGCCGAAATGCAGGCCGCTGGATATGGTTACGCTTTTCCAAAAGTTATGGGTTCAAATATTGAAAAAGTATGGGATCTACGGAAAGCAGGTCTGGGTGTTTTGGCCAATATTCCCGGTGAGAAAAAAGCGGTCGCCTGCATTGAAGATACGGCAGTGGATATTCAGGATTTACCGAAATATATTTCCGAATTTTCAAAAATGATGGAAGCATTTGGTCAACGTTCTGTTTATTATGCACATGCCGGAGCGGGGGAATTACATCTGCGGCCGATTTTAGATTTAAAGAAAAAAAAGGACGTCGATTTATTTCGGGAAATTACGGCGGCCACTGCAAGACTGGTAAAAAAATACAATGGCTCGTTGAGCGGCGAACATGGTGACGGCAGGGTTCGGGCAGAATTTCTACCGATTATGATCGGCGATAAAAATTATGAATTACTAAAAGAAATAAAAAGGACTTGGGACCCACAAAATATATTTAATCCGGGAAAAATAACCGATGCTGCCCCGATGGACACCTCCCTCCGCTACGAACCAGAAATTAAAATAAAAGAGCCCAAAACTATTTTTGATTTTTCCGCTGAAGGTGGCCTGCTGCAAGCCGCAGAAAAATGTAACGGCTCCGGTGATTGCCGCCGCTTGAGCCTTTCCGGTGGCACCATGTGCCCAAGCTACCGGGCCAGCCGCAACGAAAAAGATACGACCCGTGCCAGAGCCAATGCCTTGCGGGAATTTCTGACCAGAAACGCAAATGACAAAAACCCATTTGCACACCCCGAATTAAAAGAAGTCATGGACTTGTGCCTCTCCTGCAAAGGATGCACATCCGAATGCCCATCCAATGTCGATATGGCAACCATGAAAGCGGAGTTTTTATTTCAGTATCAAAAAAAATATGGAGTGCCATTCCGAAGCAGGGTCTTTGCCAATATTGCCCAATTAAATAAATGGGGAATGATTACCCCAAATATGACTAATTTCTTTTTGGGAAATAAATTCACCAGCAATATAATAAAAAATATATTGGGCGTTTCAGCTGACAGGTCATTACCGAAATTAAATAAAATATCTTTAGTCAATTGGTTTAAAAAAAATAAAACAAATTTAAAAATCAAAGGAAATAAAAAAGGGGAACTTTATTTTTTTTGCGATGAATTCACGAATTACAATGACACAACAATCGGCATAAAGACTGTTCAATTATTAACAAGATTGGGTTATCAGATAAATATGATCACTCATCCAGAAAGCGGTCGAGCACACATATCGAAAGGATTATTAACAGAAGCACAAATATTGGCTAAAAAAAATGTTGCCATTTTTAAAAATGTAATTTCTGAAAAAATCCCATTGGTAGGTATTGAACCATCCGCTATATTATCCTTTCGGGACGAATACCCAAAATTGGTAGAAAAAGAAATGAAAGATATCGCTATTGCATTGGGCAAAAACACGCTAATGGTTGAAGAATTTTTAGCAAAGGAAATTGAAAAAGGGAATATAACATCGGAACATTTTTCTGACACCAAGCAACAAATATTATTACATGGACACTGTCACCAAAAAGCACTGTCGTCAGTCGAGCATTCTGCTTTTATTCTAAGCCTTCCGAAAAATAATATGATAGAAATAATTCCCTCTGGTTGTTGTGGAATGGCTGGTTCTTTTGGGTATGAAAAAGAGCATTATCAGATGAGTATGCAGGTGGGGGAATTGGTGCTTTTCCCTGCGGTACGAAAAGCAACAGACAAAACCGTAATTGTTGCACCGGGAACGAGCTGCCGACATCAAATTTGGGATGGTACGGGCCGGAAAGCCTTTCATCCGATTGAGGTTTTAATGGAGCAATTAATTTGATTAAAGAGCCAATTTGGGAAATTTGTAATCGACATTTAGGGACGTTAAGAGAATTTTTTGACGCTGATTATTATGATTCTTATGTTTGATTTATGCCGCCGGAGGAGGCTGTTTGTCATAAAAAATCATAAAAACCTGCGTTGTCAGCGTCGAAAAACAAACGTCAAAATTTCTCTTAACACTCCTAATTGACGTTAATCAATTTTTACACTGAATATATCAGAGCAAAATTATTCTTTATAAAAAACTTTAAACCACACGAACATTAACCCCAACAACCCAAAATAAACGAAGGCTATCCATAAGTTGTGAATCGTCATCGCAACAAAAGCAACCACAGCAATCACCAATGCGAGGATTGGGAAAACAGGGTACATCGGCACCTTAAACGGCCGTTCCAATGCCGGTTCTTTTTTCCTCAAAACCAATAAAGACACCATCGAAACGATGTACAAAGTCAGCGCACCAAAACAAGCAATGGTAATGATCTCGCCCGTTTTGCCCGTGAACAGCGCAACGATGCCGATGGCCATATTGACCAAAAGGGCGTTAGCAGGAGTGCGGAATTTAGAATGAACATCGCCCAATTTTTTCGGGGCAAAACCTACCCGGCCAAACTCAAAAGTGGAGCGGCCTGCGGCCAAAATAATACCGTGGAAAGAAGCGATCAAACCGAACAGCCCAATCGAAGTCACCAAGGTGTACAAAAAATGTCCCTCCCCAAAACGCTGTGCCAAAGCTAAGGGCAAGGGCGAGTCGGACACATTGCCCGCCGCATCGTAAACCACTGTTTCCCAACCATTTATTCCGACAGAAGCGCTAAATGTCAAAATGCAGAGGACTACCAGCGTCAGGATGGCCGACCCAAATCCGATCAGAACATTGCGCTGCGGGTTGACGGTCTCCTCCGCCACATTGGCGACCCCTTCTATGGCCAGAAAAAACCAGATGGCAAACGGGATGGCCGCAAACGCACCCGACCAACCATGGGGCAAGGCGTTTTTTTCCAAATTAGAAAACTCGAACGCCGGAAGGGCCGCCCCTGCAAAAATGAGCAGCTCGATGACGGCGATGATGGTGATGATGAGCTCGAAAGACGCTGCTGCTTTTACTCCATAAATATTTAAGCCTGTGAAAAACAAATAAGCAAGGATGGCTATGGTCAGAATGGGAATGGATGGAAGGAAAAGGTTCAAATAGGCTCCGATCGCAAAAGCGATGGCCGGGGGCGCAAAGATGAATTCAATATTCTGCGCCATGCCGCCGAGAAAGCCCCAATTTTTTCCCAGCGCCCGGATGGCATAATCGAACGCCCCACCAGCTTTGGGGATCGCACAAGCCAATTCCGTATAACTGAAAGTAAAAGTGACATACATGATAATGATAAAAAAAGTAGCTACCGCCAATCCAAGGGTCCCTCCTTTTTCCAATCCGAGGTTCCATCCGAAATACATACCGGAAATAACATAGCCTACGCCAAGTCCCCAAAGCATGAGCGGGCCAAGTGTCTTTTTTAGTTGTGGTTCGTTTGCCATAAATGATGAATATATTGATGAGCCACGCCTATCGCCGTGGCAGGAAAAGCTAATTTAAAAATTAAAAGGAGACTGAGATTAAAAATTGAAACTATTCCAGAAAACAAATTATTTCACCACATTTATTTTCTGAAAAAAATGCTCTTGCTCATTTTCCAAAACTAAAATATACAACCCGCTATTTAAATCGGATATATCAATTTTAAATGGTGCATTATTCTTATTAAAAATCACTTTTCCATTTATATCTAATATTTTAACTGAATAATCATTAAATAAAAAATCATTTTCAATATGCAGAATATCTCTAACGGGGTTTGGAAATGTATTTAATTTTAATTGAGTAACATTATTATCAATAGAATTTATAATAACGTAATCCTCACCAACATTACACAAAGTCAATTCACCATTCCCGTATCTTTTTTTAGCTGGATTAACTCCATTATTTATATTGTTTGGAAGACCAATCGCAGCTATATCCAATTCATATTTATCAAAATATTCCGGCAAATCATTTCCCAAATATAAACTGTTGTAAAAAGGCTCGGTGGTTCCAGCAGGTGTAACCGTTCCTTTAATATTATTTCCATATTCAAAATGACCAATACCTGCCAAGTCATAATAACCCAACAAAAAATTGGAAGAAGTTACTTCATTACCAATAAATGCTTGGTCATCGGTGGGAATATCATCATTCATAAAAATTCCATAATACTCAGCCCGGTTACGGAGGAATACATTGCCAGGGCCATTCGTACCATGCGAATCGTCAATGACAATATTTTGCACAATATTCCCTTCCAATAAATTGAAGTAGGGATAATTACCATGCAAAACCAAATCACCAGCCGCATCTTCAGGCAAACCGACTTCATCCCAAAATGGGTTGATTGAATAATTATAGCTTAAAACATTTCCATTGGCACCAGCTTGCAACAGCATGGAATGGCGCAGGTGGTCAAATACATTATTGTCCACCAAACAATCACTGGTATTAAATTCCAGCACCACGCCGTACCCTTGCCCGCCGTTGCCATAAGCAAATGCATCTTTAAAATGGCAGCCTGTTATATGGTTGTGCGAACCATTTTCAATATCCACATGGGCAAAATTAGTGAGGTGGGAGCTGACACCTTTCACCCAACATTTAGCAGCAAATTGGAAAAAAATATTACTCGTTTGCGAAGTTGTCGCATCCTGTCTTTCGATATGCAAACACTCCACACCAGCCAATTCAACCGGGTTTATTTTTTCAATATAAGGATTTTTCGAAAGAGGAACATCGATGCGAAAAGACTCAGCTGTTGTCAAAATATTTCCTTGGATGTTAATTATTTCCAATAATTGGCCAGTAGATTTTTCGGCCCATGGAGAAGTGACGAGTTGGGCATCATCAAATTGGAAACGGATAAAATCACCCACTTGCAAGCCAGTCGTATTTTCAACTGAACAGGTGTTTTGGTTCCTATTAATTTTAGCAGTAATATTTTTTTTAACGGTGGATAGCTCCCCTTTGGCTACGATTAAATGATTTTGTCCATTTAAATTAAAGGTAAAAACAGTTTCGTCCGAAGACTCCCCTTTTAATACATGTTGGCTATTTAATGTAATTGATTTATCAAAGAAATAATGCCCTGGAGGAAAATAAAAAACTGTTGGCGACCCCATATTCGCCGACATTAAATTATCTAAAGCGGCATTATTTGACGTGACACCATCCGGTGTTAAGCCATGCGACAAAACATTGATCGTATCAAAAATGGGAAGTACCGAGTTCGGTAATCCAGCTTTTGACCAGTCTGTAATTTTATCTGGCGGAAGGTTTTGAGCAAATAATAAAAGAGGTAAACATGTTAAAAAAATTAAATAAAGAAGTGGGTATTTTTTAAATGACATGAGAAATAAATATGAATTGTAAAAAATGGATTGAAAGGCAGAAATTATATTTAAAGAGCCTTTTGATTGGGATTTTAGTGTATTCTATTTCAAAACCCCATTCGCAATTTCAAAGCCAAGTTTAACCTGCTGTTTTTTACCTAAAATTTGAAATTCATATTCTCTGCAGTATTTCCAAATCAAATAAGGCATGATTTGTGACTTGGGCGATTTGCTTTTTAATTAAATTCTCCAGTTATCCCCCCTTCTCAAACACCTTGTTTTCACCCTATTATTCAATTTCAATTTTTAAAAACTATGAACAAAATCGCATTTTCAGCTATTTTCTTACTCTTATGTTTTTTTTCCAAAGCGCAAAATTGCGGGAACATCGTCGGCTTTACTGCTAACGTCAGTGATATGGGAGGCGGTATGTCAGAGTATACTTTTCAAATTACCATGGAGGCTACATCGGGTGGCAGTAAAAGCGTGTTGTTTGATCTATCTTGCCCAAACAATGTATTTGTCCCTAACAATCCAACTCCCAGCGTACTAGATACTTGTGTGGCATCCGAAGCCATCACAAAGGTTCTTGATTTGGGACCGTTTGTACGGCCAACTTGTACCGGTGATGTCATGCTCACTTGGACAGGCAAAACAAATGCCGCCTGTGGTGGGACAACTTGCATTGCCGAAAACAGCATATCAGCACTGGTTCTACCTGTTGAACTAATTCAATTCCAAGCAAAAGAGCAAGAAGGACTCGTTAAACTAAATTGGGCAACCGCTTCAGAGCTGAACAGCAGCCACTTTGAATTGGAGCGTTCAAGTGATGGCCGGGAGTTTGAAAAAATTGGAAAAGTTCTGGGCGTTGGCACTTCTGCCGAACGGACAGATTATAAATTCCAGGACAAAGAGCCACTCATAGGAGGAAACTACTACCGACTCAAGCAAGTCGACTTTGATGGCACCTTTGATTACTCAAAAATCACCTATGCATCTATCAAGAATTCCAGCGAAATGGTATTCTTCCCAACCCAAGTCCAATCACTTGCTACACTGCAATTCAACACAGAAGAGGGAGGCGACCTAAACATTTCGATCTTCGATTCGCTTGGTAAAATGATTATGTCAAAAGCTTATATCGCAGATGAAGGCCTCAATTCCTACGATTTGGAAATTGGGCATTTGACTCCGGGTGCATATTTCATCTCCATTGAAGGAGAAAGGTATCAAGTGACAACTACCCGGTTTGTAAAAGTAAAATAGGAGGGTTTTCAATTGTTCACTACAATAAAGAGGTGCTGGGCATTGAGTCCTGGCACCTCTTTATTGTATTACACTTTGGGAAATTATTTTTTTCACCCATTCAGCTTCCTCACCATACTGATATATTCTATTTCCGTCAACTGGCCCTCCTCCCGGAGTTTCTGCAATTGTTGTAGTTGTTCAAGAAGATCGGGCGATTCTGAGGTTTTGGTTAGCAGCAGTTCATCCTCTGGTTCGGGGAGCTCCTTGATTTGGCGATAGCCGTTTTTCACGAATGTTTCATACTGAGGCTGCATGCGCAGATAGGCAAGGTCGATATGCGACTGAATCCTTTCTTGATCCTCCAATCTATTGACAACAGCCAATTCAAGGTGGTCGAGCGCATGGCCAACGTCCTCGTTGATGGAGTGGCAACAAGCCAGCAGGAAATGCGCTTCCGGGTCATTTGCCTTAATTTTAATGGCATCATTAAGCGCAGAAATCGCTTCTCCATAATCGTATTCCCGGTATTCCTCCATCGCTTTTTTCCAAAGCACATCAAATTGCTCTTCGGCTGGGCTTTTCTGAGGCTGGCTTTTTTGGGGTGGAGCTTGCGGTCTTGCCACCCATTTAGGCCCTGCCTGTTTTTGAGTTTTCACAACATTTTGCTCTTGATAAGCCTCATTATATTTATGATCGAAATCCGGCCTCGGCATGGAAAAAAGAATCACCGCATCGACAAAACTTACGATCGCCACGATGGGGATTAACATGGCCAAATCTTTTATGATAAACATCCCAATTAAAGTCAGGCCGAGGTACAGCAACCCCAATTGGCGTTGGCCCAAATAGAACCGGTGCGCACCAAAAATGCCAAAGAAAAAAGCCAAAATGCCAGCAATAAACTTTTTCTTCCGACCCCTAATAGGCTGCGGAGGTAGATGAGCATGCAACGGTTGTGGAGTGGGAGGGGCTTGTGGTTGTTGAGGTTCGGGGGGCCTGCTAAATGGGCTGATCTTGTAATAATGGCCCGGCGGTGGGGCGGTGATACCTTCGTTTGTGACCGCAACTATTTCAATTTCGTTTCCAATATTTTTTAATTTGAAAGGGCCAATCGAACGGGTTTGAATGCTAGAGACATTTTTAATATCGTCGTATACCTTTCCCGAAATAAAAATCCCTCCGGGCACGCAAAGGTGCTCTATCCTTGAGGCGATGTTGACACCGTCGCCAAATACATCCTCCTCGCCGTAGCTAATATCCCCGGTATGAATGCCGATTCGTAAGGATACAGCAGGTTCCCGTTTCAGTTCCCGCTGAATTTCTATCGCACACTCCACCGCTGCGCTGGCACTTGGGTAAATGCTAAGCGTCCCATCGCCGTAATATTGAAGGATTTCGCCACCATAGGCTTCGGTGTTCCTCACGAACACCTCCCGGTGCCGATCCCGCAGCTTTCCAGCAAGCGCCTCATCTTTTTGCATCAGCGCTGAATAGCCCACCATATCGGTAAACATAATGGCGGCCAGTCGGCGATTGAGTTTCTTCATCGGTGAAATATTAGATGTTTAAAAATTAATTTAAATGCCAAATATATCTAAGATTATCCACTTTCTTTGCCCCACAACCACCAATCCAAAAATATGGCATCCAAAAAATGGTTCGAATACATCCCCCACCCCGTGGTCATGTTGTTTGTCATCATCATTTTCACGGCCATCCTCAGCCACTTACTACCCGCTGGCATTTATGAACGGGAACTCGTCGATGGGCGGCAACGGGTCGTTCCAGGTTCTTATCAAGAAATTGCCCCAACGCCCGTTGGCTTTTTTGGCATTTTCAAGGCGTTTCCGTTGGGTTTTAAAACGGCAGCCGAAGTCATTTTTGTCGTGCTGGCTGGCGGCATCATGTTCGGCATGTTGGAAAAATCGAGGATGGTGGAAAATACCATTGGCACTTTGGTCAAAAAAATAGGCCCGACGAGGCGGCTGCTCATGGTCGTGGCCATGACCTACGCTTTCGGCATGCTCGGCGTGGTGATCGGCTATGAGCACAACATCGCCATGGTGCCGATTGCCGCTGTCATGGCACTGGCGCTGGGCGGCGATTTGATCTTGGCGGCGGGTATTTCCGTGGGGGCGATTACGGTTGGTTTTGGGCTATCGCCCATCAACCCGTACACCGTTGGGATTGGTCATAAAATTGGGGAAATGCCGATGTTTTCAGGGGCGTTGATTAGGAGTGCACTTTGTTTCATCGGCCTGTCGCTGATGGCTTGGTACAATGTCCGGTATTTTAAAAAAATATTGCAGCACCCTGAAAAAAGCCTTTCCCAGGGGCTAAACACGGACGGCTTTGCCCTCTCCCACCCCATTTCGACCTACCGGATCACCAACAACAACTGGTTGGTCATGGGCATTTTTGTGGCAGGCATTGGGGTGATGTTGTTTGGCATTTTTAAATATGGTTGGTACATGAATGAAATCTCTGCCATGTTCCTCCTCATTGCTATTGCGACTGGCATTGCGGCCCGCATGAACCCAACGGTTTTTAGTGAAACGGTTTTGAAATACGTGGGCGTGGTTGCGCCCGGTGCCTTCATGGTTGGCTACGCCACGACCATTAAGGTCATCATGGAAATGGGCAACATCAACGATACCATCGCCTTCCAATTATCGGAAATGCTCTCCACCCTGCCGACGTATGCCTCGGCGGTCTGTATGTCGATAGCGCAATCAGTCATCAATTTTTTCATTCCCTCCGGCAGCGGACAAGCCCTCGCCACCCTGCCCATCATGATCCCCCTCGGCGAGCTGCTCGGCCTCACCCGCCAAACGACCATCCTCGCCTTCCAGATCGGCGACGGCGTGACCAACCTCTTCAACCCGGCCCTCGGCGGACTGATCGCCATGTTGAGCATGTGCAAGGTGCCGTTTGATCGGTGGCTGCGGTTCATTTTTCCACTGGTGATAATGATCTTAGGAGTGGCGTGGCTGGTGCTGTTGTTGACGGTGTATATTGGGTGGGGCCCAGTTTGAGTGATTGATTAGCGATTAAAGGATTAGTGATTAACGATTTTTGATTTTCCCGACACCAAATCAAAAATCGTTGATCTATAATCTTTTAATCGTTAATCAATCCAATTTGAAGAAAGTCCCCTTAGATTAGTCACGAGCCAAAGCAAAACCAGACAAGATTGTTTTGGCTTCGCCAAAATTTTAATAGAACGCAGATTTAACTGATTTGACTGATTTTCGCAGATTAGTTTCAGTTTTATAAAAATCAGCGGAATTCTGCTAAAATCAGTCATAAATAAAACACCTAACATCATCACTATTACATGCGTAACTTAGAACAAGCCAAAAACATTCTTTCCCAACTCGTTTCCTACCCCGTACACAGCGGGGCCAGCAACCTGCCTATTATAGAATACATCGGCGGCTACTTGGCTTCGCACGGCGTCGAATACCAATTGCTGTACGATGAGGCAGGCGAAAATGCCAACATGCACTGCCGCATCGGCCCAGCCGTGGATGGCGGCCTGATCCTCTCCGGCCATACCGATGTGGTGCCCGTCGAGGGGCAGGAATGGCACAGCGACCCATTTCTGCTAACCGAAAAAAATGGGAAACTCTATGCCCGTGGCGCTTGCGACATGAAAGGGTTTCTCTCTTGTTGCCTCGCTTGCGTACCTGACATGCTGGCGGCGGATTTGAAAAAACCAATCTACTTGGCTTTTTCTTTTGATGAGGAAATTGGCTGCCAGCAAGGGGAGGTTTTGGCAGCAGCCATCCACGATTTTTATGAGGAAAAACCCAAATACGCCATCATCGGTGAACCGTCGCTGATGCAGCCCATCGTCGGACACAAGGGGATCATTTATTTTGAAACGACCGTCCACGGGTCGGCGGGACATAGCAGCGGCATCCGCAAGGAAGTAAGTGCCATTCATGAGGCCGCCCGGTTGATGATGTGGTTGGAGAACAAAATGGATTCGATGATCGAAGCGGGTTTGACCGATAGCCGTTTTACCCCTGACCATACTTCTATCCACATCGGCATCATTGAAGGGGGGATTGCCATCAATGTAGTGGCGGACCGTTGCACGTTTAAATGGGATATCCGCAACATCCCCAAAGTTAAAATCGAGGAGGTAGTTGCCGATTTTGAGGCACATTGCCGGGAGCAGGAAGCCATTTTACAAAAACGTTTTGCCGGAGCCAAAATAGTCACCCGCTACCTGCACCCTTTGGTCGTGCCCTTGGACACGCCCGAACATTTGCCCATCGTCGATTTGGTGAAACGACTGTCTGGCCATTCGCAGACCGCTACCGTTTCCTACGCAGCTGAAGCAGGGCAGTTTTCCCAAGCAGGTTTTGAATCCATTATTTGTGGCCCCGGCTCCATTGAACAGGCGCACCGGGCCGATGAATTTATTTTGCTGGAACAACTTGAAAAAGGGGTAGCGTTTATAGAAGATCTTATCGCGGAAATGAGTTGAGCAGAGAGTCTTCCGCTAGGGCGGGAATTGAATTCCCGCCCTAGCGGATATCAAGCACAATTGAACAACCAGCTGATCCCAAATTTATCCGTCACACTGCCGAAGCTGCCGCCCCAAAAAACCTCCTTGAAAGGGGCCGTAACCATTCCCCCTTCGCTGAATTTTTCAAAAGCAGCCGCCGCTTTTTCTTTGTTTGGGAAATAAAGGCTCAGGTGAACGTTGTTGCCTTGGTGGACCGGGTAATGCCCGCCGCTATCCGAAGCCATTAAGGTGCAGCCATCGAAAGTAAAAAGGACGTGCATGATCTTATTGTTCTGCCCTTCATCAATAGGCATATCGGCAGGTCCATCACTGAATCGCTTGAAATCGGTTTCGCCCCCTAAAATGCTTTGGTAAAAATTAATGGCTTCCTCGCAGTTGCCATCGAAAGTGAGGTAGGGGTTAAGTTGAGTGGTAGTTGGTGCTTCCATGATTCTGTTTTTTATGAGTTGGTGAATGCCCAAAATTACAATCATTTGTTTGAAACAAAAATTTTCAATTCTTAAAAATATAAACTATCTACAGAAATTTATCTTAATCTCGGACAGCCAGAAAAAAAGCTGCCCAAAGATCAGCACAACCTGTGCTAACGTCGGCAGGGTTTTTAGCCCTGTTGATTGTGACCACAGAATAAGTGCCTGACTTTCAGGGGCGTAGCCCCGCCTCCGTTTGTAGAATACCAGTGGGCCCATGTTCCAAAGGGCTCTAACCATCTGATTGTTACCAGGAATTTCAACCCTGATTCGCATTGATAATCAAATTTTAAACAGCAATTTTAACCAAGCCTACCGGACGGCAGGGTTGTTACTGCCGAAAAATAAGTTTTTAATAATTCGTTTTCGCTGGAGGTCAGGCTTCAAAACCCTCCCTACCTAGCCGTTGGGTTGCAGCCATGAAACGAACGTAGAGGAGGTTTTGCAACCTCCGGCTTATTTACAAGAAATAATACTTTTCAATTTGCGGGGCTATGAACCCTGCCGACGTTTATGCGATGAAATATCTGAGCCTAAACGTGAAACACCTTTAAAAAGGAACTTTTCGCCAACTATAATCGGTGGATTTGATAAAGTCAGTACATTCGCCCACCGCATTAAAAACTGAAAATGAAACATCAGACGATCCACCTTTTTACCTTTTCCTTTTTGTTTTGGGCTGCCTGCATGAGTTTTTCAACATCTTGTACCGAACCCAACCACAACGCACCCACCATGTCGGCTTCTGTCAACCCTTCCGAACTTCCATCTTTGAAAGACAAAAGTGCTCATCGTTTATGGTGGGTGGGACGGCCACCAACCAAAATTATATGCTGAAAAAATCAGTGGCTTTTTAAAAGCAGAAGGTGCGGAGGTCACCGTTTCTGATTCGACGGGCATTTATGTAAATGATGCTGCGATGTCCGAAATCGACCTGATTATCCAGTCGATCACCATGGACAAAATCAGTAAAGAAGCATTTGAAGGGTTGCAAAAAGCGGTAAAAAATGGGGCCGGTTTTGCTGGTAGCCACGGCGGGTTTTGCGATGCTTTTCGGGACAACACGGGCTATCAATACATGACGGGCGCCCAGTTTGTCGCCCACCCCGGCGGACAAATAGATTACACCGTCAAAATAACCGACCCAAGCGACCCGATCACCGCGGGCATCAAAGATTTCCCCACCAAAACCGAACAATACTATTTGCATGTTGACCCCAATATTAAAGTATTGGCGACCACCACTTTTAGTGGCGATCATGACGAATGGATCAACGGCGCTGTCATGCCCGTGATCTGGAAAAGCTATTTTGGCCAAGGCCGCATTTTTTGCATCACCCCCGGGCACGATCCGCTGAATCTGATCAGGCCATTCCCTAAACAATTATTGATGAACGGTTTTCGGTGGGCAAGCGGGAGCAAATAGAAACTAAAAGGAAGAGTGGCTGAACCCGGTGTATTAAGGTGAAAGATTGAAGGGGGAAACACGTTGCTTGGGGTGCAAATTGAAAATCAATAATTTCTATGAATAAGCCGGAGGTTACACAAGCTTCTCTACATCCGTTTCTTGGCTACATACTAAAAATAGCACATGATTCTTGAAGAGAGGAGGTTTTGCAACCTCCGGCTTTTATTGAATAGCTAATTTCAAAATACATATCCCAACCCTCCATTTTTCCCTTCAATTATTACCTTACGCCCCCGATCCAAATTCCACCAAAACAAAACCACCAACATGCAAATCGCCATTGTCCTTATCGGCATCCTCTTCCTCGTATTATTGATCGCCTATTTCCGGCTCAACACTTTTATTTCGTTCGTATTGGTGGCGCTGGGGCTGGGTTTGGCATTTGGCCTGCCCATCGAAGAAGTCAGCAAAAGCCATCCAAAAAGGAATCGGGGGGACGTTGGGTTTTCTGGTCATCATTTTAGGTTTTGGGGCGATGTTGGGAAAACTGGTGGCTGACAGCGGTGCTGCGCAACGGATTGCCGATACCCTCATCCGTATTTTCCTGAATAAATATGTGCAGTGGGCGGTGGTGCTCACGGGTTTCATTGTGGGCATCCCGATGTTTTATTCGGTGGGGTTTGTGATTTTACTGCCCTTGGTTTTTACGGTAGCGGCCCGCACAAAATTGCCATTGCTTTACATCGGTCTGCCGATGCTATCGGCCCTGAGCGTGACCCATGGCTACCTACCGCCCCACCCTGCTCCGACAGCATTGGTGGCAAGTTATGGGGCAGATATTGGCCGAACGATCCTTTATGGTTTCATTGTGGCCATTCCGGCGATTGTTTTGGGCGGTCCTGTTTTTGCGCAAACCTTAAAAAAATACAACCCTGTGCCATTGAAATCCTTGTTCAGCGGCCATCGGTTCACAGAGGAAGAAATGCCGAGCTTGGCGACCAGCTTGCTGACAGCTTTGCTGCCCGTCATTTTATTGGCAGGTGCAGCTTTGTTGAAAATTTTCCTTTCCCCTGAAAGCGCCGTTATGCCCTTTCTCGATTTTATCGGCGACCCCATCATCGCCATGATAGTTACCATTTTGGTGGCAATTTACACCCTTGGAATCGGTCGGGGCAAAAGCATGAACGAAGTTTCGGATTCATTGATGGAGGCGGTGAAAGACATCGCCATGATCTTGTTAATCATTGCTGGAGCAGGCGCTTTGAAAGAAATATTGGTCGTCAGTCAAGTCAGTAACTACATCGGCGAACTGTTGAAAGGCATCGCTATCTCGCCCTTAATTTTGGCCTGGGGCATCGCCTCTGTGATCCGTTTTTGCGTCGGATCGGCCACCGTTGCCGGGTTGACGAGTGCAGGCATCGTCGCCCCATTGATCCCATTGACGGGAGCCGACCCCAACCTGATGGTGCTGGCAACTGGCGCAGGCAGCCTTATGTTTTCCCACGTGAATGATACTGGTTTTTGGCTGTTTAAAGAATATTTCAACCTGTCTGTATCCGATACCCTGAAAACTTGGAGTGTGATGGAAATGATCGTGTCCGTGGTGGGGATTATCGGGGTATTTATTTTGGGTCAAATCATATAAAATTTTGGGTAGGATTGAACGCTGATTAGGCGGATTGAACTGGTTCCGCTGATTATTTTTGGTTTTGAAAAATCAGCGGAAACCAGTTTAATCCGTTCAATCTGCGTCCAATCCTACCATATTTATTTTATAAAATTTTCAATTTCAAAAAAATGACTGCAGAGGAAAAATTCAACAGCCTGGCGCTTACCCTACCTCCCCCGCCCAAACCCTTGGGTGTTTACAAACCTTTCTTGATCGTTGGCAATATGGTTTATGTTTCTGGCCATGGGACCGTCAAGGAAGACGGAGGGCTCATCATTGGCCGGATCGGCCAGGACATGGACATCGAAGCGGGCAAAATGGCCGCCCGCCAGGTCGGTTTGGCCATCTTAGCCACGTTGCGCCACAACCTCGGCTCATTGGACAAAATTGAGCGGGTGGTCAAAGTTTTGGGGATGGTCAATGCCACGCCGGACTTTGAGCGCCACCCTTATGTCATCAATGGGTGCAGTGAATTATTTGCCGATATCTGGGGCCAGGAAAAAGGCGTCGGCGTGCGGAGTGCTGTGGGCATGGGCACCTTACCCGATAATATTCCGGTCGAAATCGAAGCCCAGTTTTTATTGAAATAAATCGCCAAAAGCCTATTTTAAAAATGCGCAAAACCTCACCACGATTCATCATTGACGGCCATTTGGACCTAAGCATGAACGCCATGGAGTGGAACCGAGACCTCCGCCGCTCTGTCCTTGAAATCCGGGCCATGGAAAAAGATTTGGCCGATAAGCCCGACCGGGGCCTATCCACCGTTGCTTTTCCCTCGATGCGGGAAGGTAATATCGGTCTTTGTTTTGCGACGCTGATCGCCCGTTATGCCAAACCCAGCCATCCATTGGGTGGTTGGCGCTCACCCGAACAAGCCTGGGCCATGACCCAAGCACAACTGGCCTGGTACCATGAAATGGAGCGACAAGGAGAGTTGCGGATGATCCGAAAAACGACCAACCTGCAAGATCATTTGGAAAAATGGGACCAGCAAATGGGCTACCAATCCATAGGCTTTCTCCTCACTTTAGAGGGCGCTGATTCCATCGTTACTTTCGATCATTTGTATGCCATGCATGAGAAGGGTTTGCGAGCCGTTGGGCCTGCGCATTACGGGCCAGGGACTTTTGCTTTTGGCACCGACAGTGAGGGGAGCATTGGTGAAAAGGGCAAGCAATTACTTAAAATCATGGAGGAATTGGGAATGGCGTTGGATGTGACCCACCTCTGCGACATCAGTTTTTGGGAAGCCATGGACTGTTTCAACGGAGTAATCTGGGCAAGCCATAGCAACTGCCGCACACTGGTCAACCACAACCGACAATTTTCGGATGAACAAATCAAAGTCCTGTTGGAAAGGGACGCCGTCATTGGTATGCCTCTGGATGCTTGGATGATGGTTCCCAATTGGCAAAGAGGGATTTCACACCCCACAAATACCGCAATCACTTTGGAGAATATGCTCCATCACTTAGACCACATTTGCCAAATAGCTGGGAATGCCCAGCACGTCGCCTTCGGCACCGACCTTGATGGCGGCTTTGGGAAGGAGCAATGCCCATCCGATTTGGAAACGATTGCCGACTTGCAGAAAATATCGGAAAAATTAAAGAAAAGAGGTTTTACAGAACAGGATATCGAAGCTGTTTTTAATGGGAATTGGTTGCGGAAATTAGCGTTGGTGTTGAAATGAACAAATGCTATTTCAGGGATACTTTTAAGCAATATGACTTATAAATAAATTTGTCGCAAAAACGGGAGCCAACAAATGGGTTATCATATTTTAATTGCCAATTTTGTTCGCCATTTAGTGCCCTTCCAATACAGCTGTTGGGAAGATTGTTTTTGTAAAATGGTTTGTCTGGTTTTTCTTTACATTTGATTGAAGCATAATCGTGGAAAAATCTATTATATAGAATACGTTACCTGAATCCGATACCACCGATATTTTCGTTGAGCAGGCACTTAGGGCCAAAAGCAAATAAATAATCAAACCTATTAATTTTTTCACATTTTATATTTTAAGAATGACAGATTGGCAACTATAGATAATGTCGTTTTAAGTAATTTTAAATATTCAGACGGATTTATTTTTCAGTCTCAATGCCCTCCCCAAAATTTTAAACCTAATTATATCCGAGCATTTATTTTTTTTATTTGAATGTTCTTTAAAAAACCTTTTTATAAACTTATTCTTTCCTGCCAATAACAATTTATTATTTTTATTTTAATTTCCTTCTTATTAGCAAATTCCTTCTTATTTTTTATGTCATAAATATAACCCAATCTTATTTTCACCAAATCAGAGCTAAGCTTATTTAAACAAATTAAGATTGAACATACAAGATAAAAGGTCGTTTCATCAGTGAAATTGTACTCTATTTTTTCAATTAAAAATCATTTTATGCTATTCAACGAAAATAATTTTAAAACCCTTTCCAAAATATCTATTGCTGACTCTCCCTGTGTTTCCATATTCATTCCTACACACCGAGATGGCCATGTACAAGAGGATCAAATACGATTCAAAAATGCCATAGCAGAGGCAATTAAAAAATTACAACAAGGAAATAATTTAACCAAAAAGGAATTGTCGGAAAAGGAAGCCAAAGGGTTTTTAACGTCGGCTTATGACCTGCTCGAAAATAAAGATTTTTGGTTACATTTATCAGATGGGCTGGCGGTGTTTATCGGCCAAGACCGCTTCGAGTATTATACATTACCAATCAACTTTGACCCTTTGGTTTATGTAAATAATCATTATTATTTACACCCTGTCATGCCGATGCTCAAAAAAGATGACCGTTTCTTTTTGTTAGCACTTAGCCAAGGAAAAGTCCGATTTTTTGAAGGACATGCTCATTCAATTACACCAGTTAAAATTAACGATCTCGTCCCCGCCAATTTTGAAGCAGCAATGGCTCTGGAAGACCCTGAAAAATCCCTGCAAATGCACGGTTCTGGAAAGGCCGCAGTCCACCACGGCCATGGCACCTATAAGGACGAAAAGGATTGGCAAGTAGAACAGTTTTGCCGCATGGTAGATAATGGCCTGATGGAAATGCTGCACGATGAAAATGCCCCAATGATCATAGCGGGTGTAGACGAACTGGTAGCAGTTTATAAAAATATTTCTAATTATAAACATATTGTCGATGCTCATGTAGGCGGCAATCCCGATAATGACGACCCAGCTCTTCTGCACGAAAAAGGATGGGCGAAAATGCAGCCCTATTTCAATGAAAAAAGAGAAGAAAAAAAAGAAAGGTTTAATGCTGCATTTGCTGAAAACAAAGCATCTTCGGATTTACTCGATATTGTCCCCGCAGCCATAAATGGGAAAGTGGATACTTTATTTTTGGATAAAAAAACACCCGTTATTTGGGGAAATTATTTAGAGTCCAATAACACCATCGACATTCATGAAAAAAGAAAGCCACAATCTATTTGCCTTGTCAATTTGGCCGCTATTAAAACATTTGAACAAGGCGGAGAGGTAAACCAAATTGACGCACCAATTTCCAAGAGTCAGGTCAATGCCATTTTAAGATATGAAAAATACTGAAAACATTGGCATAAAAAAAATACATGCCCTTCCCTAATATCTTTAATAATAATTTGCCTACCCTTTTTATTTTTTGTTGTTTACGAAAATAATAACAAAACGGAAACCTGGAGGTAATGATTTTGTATTTCACTTTTATTAACGGCAATACTCGATTCAATTTTTGCTTGTCATTTCTGCTACTTTTTCAAAAAGTTTCGCCAAATAATAACAGAATATTGACAAATCCCGTGGAGTAGAAAAAACAAGGAGAAAGGGAGGTAAAAAAACAAAAATTTTTAAATTTTTTATTTTTTCACCTTCCTTTCTATCAGGGCTTTAAGTGAGTGAAAAATTTTGAAAATATTTTCCACTCACTTAAAGCTCTCATTATTTGAGCCGTTCCACGTTATTTGTCAAAAAACGAATAATCTTAAAACAAAACTGGGTTATCTAAGTTGAATATTCACGGCTCTATAATTATCATAAAATGGAAACCAAATCATTTATTTGAATTTACTGTAGGCAATATGACAGAAAATAGGGGCGGTGCGAAAATCATTTCTACTACATTTGAAAATGATTTCAATTAACTTTTTTTTATTAAAAAAAAACATAATCATTTCCTCCACAGCTTATTTTGAATATTTATTATGTTTCTTTGATGGTTATGATAACAACTAATGACGGTGATAAGCAAAGAATACAAAGCTTAGTTGTTTACTCAAAAAGGGGGGCAACCAGTGTCGATTCTGGTTGCCCCCTTTTTTTCGCTAAAACAGTTAATCAGCCATCTTTAAACGGTGTCCGTTGCCAATTATTTACTTTTCACACATAAAACCATTTCGTGAATTCTTTTAACTAAAAATCAATAATATTAAGTGTAAAATCGCTAAATAAATACACACTTAAAATAAAGCAAACTCACAATTTCAAACCTTAATTCGCTTGGGTTATTAAAAAAAATGCCGCACCAAAATTTATTTTGGTGCGGCCTCTTTATTCAATAAAAGTTAGTCATTACTTGTTCAGTAAATTAAACCTTACAGGTATGGTCAATTGTGTTTTTACTGGCTTCCCATCTAAAATTGCAGGATACCACATGTCTTCCATACTTGACACAATATCAACTGCGGCATCGGAGCACCCTTCACAAGGTTTGTCTTTTGAAAGCACTCTCATGTCGCCGGCAAATTTTCCATCCTCATTTAAGGTAAAAGTAACATATTCAAGACCTTCTTGATTTTTAATTTGTGCCTCGTCTGGATAATCAAAATTGTGATTTCCCATAAATTCTTGCAACTCCCGGTTGGAGCAGGCAAACATGTCTTTTTCCGTTAAGCAATAACCGTCAAATACGGGAGGGCGATCAAATTCAGAAACGGGCACCATACTTATGGTTTTTGTGGTTGTTTTTTTGACCACTGGCTCTTGCCATGTATACCAAGTATAATTAAAGGGGTTGTAGGCAACGTTGGTTTCCCAGCCCATTACTTTATAAGTGTTATTTTTCTCAGTAGTTCTGATGTAAGTTTTGTCATTATCTTGCGACATTAATCCTGTGGATAAAAATAGCATCAAGACAATTGGGGTTATCTTTTTTAAATAATTGATTAAGTAATTCATAATTAATTTTATTGGTTAGAAAATATAGTTTCAATCGGCACAAACAATGAATAGTTCTTGTACCATTAAGATTTTTATGATAATTTATTTTTCGGTAAAACGGGAGTGCCAATCAGATGTTCAATCCAATTTCTTTTTTTTGTTATCAATAAATAAATTGGCGATGGAAATAATAAGGGATAAAAAAATTGCCCATAAAAGTCCATTTACATTAAAGCCGTCCAGCATAGCATCTACTAATAGAACCATGGCGCCATTAATGACGAAAAGAAAAAGTCCAAGAGTCAACACCGTGATCGGAAGGGTAAGCAACGTTAGTAATGGGCGGATCAATGTATTGACAATGGCCAACAGCAATGCTGTGGCCACGGCATGCCAATAACCGTCGGTATATATACCAGAAAATACCGCCGCAGCGGCATATATTACTAAGCCGTTGATAAGTAGGGAAAGGAAAAATTGCATGATTTATATGGTATTAATTTGAAAAATAATTAATTTGGAAATAATTGGTTTCCCTGCTGTTGGGAGATGTAAATCTTTGAATTATTAATTGCAAGTTAATTGTTAACATTCCTTTATTGCAGTGTTGTTTTTTATTTTTTAAAAAAATTACGCAAACGAAATTTTTCATTGTCCCATTTTTTTTCAAAAACATTTTTCCCATTGGATATATCGTCGCTTAATAAGAAACCGACAGGCCGCCAAGCATCAAATTGTTTTAATATTTCTTTCAATACTGCAATGGCGGGAAGAGCCAGCACCATGCCCGATATACCCCATATTTTGCCCCCTAACAATAATGCAATAATGGCTGCCAATGGATTAACATTGACTGCTGAGCCAACCACGTTTGGGGTAATGAAATTTCCTTCCAAAGCTTGGACGACCCCGAACAAAACAACGACTGCTATCGGTTGCCAAATTTCCCCGGTTGTGGCCAATGCAAACAGAAAGGGCAATAGCCCTCCTACAAAGGTGCCGATATAGGGGATTATGGCTAAGGCTGCTGCCAGAAAGCCCCAAAACAATGGGTGACGAATACCAATAATCCACAGCCCAGTGCTATTCAAGACGCCAAGGATCAATATCACAGATAGCATCCCGTAAATATATCGTTGTACCAAAGATTGTATTTTTTCCAGAAGATCGCTGACCTTTTTGCGATTGTCTGGGCCTGCCTGCAAAAGCATAAAACTGTTAAAGGAAGAACGATATAATAAAAAAAGAAAAACATAAATAATACAAAGAAAAAAACTGACAAAAAAGGATGTTGAAGAACTAACGCCAACACCTAAAAAAGCCAGGGGGGCTTTTAATAACTTAGAGGCCTGTTCTGAAAAAAAAGCATCTGTCTCTGCCTTTGAAAAACTAAATAACTGGCTTGCCCATTTATAGATCGTGGCAATTCCCGCATTTAATTCATCGGTGATGGAAGGTATTTCCTGTATCACATCTACAAATTGTGCTGAAAAAAAATAGGTGGCAAAAATTAATGGGACAAAAGCAGAGAACATGGCTAGTATAATTGCCAATATCCGCCATTTAATTTTTCGTTCGAAAAAAGAAGATAAAGGTTTTAGCATAAAGGCGAACAAAGCCCCGAAAGCAAGCGGAGCCAAAATGGATTGGCAAACAATGATAAAGTAAGTGGCCAGTAAAAGCAACGCCATAAAATAGGTCAAACGCTGTAAACTGATATTGATCGTGTTCATTGATTTATAAAAATAAAAACATTAAGGTTTGTGACTGGCAACGTCAGTCTGATCTGTAATTTTCAATTTAAACTTTGAGCTTATGATATTGTAGACAAATAAATGTGATGACCATTCCATACACTATTATTTCAAAAAAATATAGCGCCGTTCATGACAAAAAAACCAATAGTATTTCTACCTCCTTGTTAAATTTATTAAAACTAAAACCCGGTGCAACAAGAACCGTGATCAGATTTACAATAATTAAAGAATTGGTATACCAAGCATTTAATATTCAAGATTTTTTCTCCAATGTTAAAAGAAAACCACCTATCAGATCAATTGTACACTCATCACTTTTTTCATCAGCTTCGGTGATGAAGTTGCGCATACAATTGATAAATTACTGGTGGCTTTTAATTTGCTGCACTGTGGGCTGTGCCCTAACTTAGGTTACTCAGTTTATTGGATAGGGACCACTCTTGAAGCTTCGTTTTCTTCTTCAACTACCTCACGAGGTAAGTGAATGTGCAAAATTCCGTCTCTGTATTTTGCATTGATATGTTCATCATCAACATCGGTGGGCAGGGTAAAACTACGGCTGAAAGAAGTGTAACTAAACTCCCGGCTAGTGTAACCATTATCTGTATCTTCCTTTTCGGTACTACGATCGCTGGCTATAGTTAGAACACCATTATTGACGGTGATGTTAAAATCATCTTTACTCAAGCCAGGTGCAGCGAGTTCAATATCGTAGCTTTCTTTTTTCTCAGAGGTATTAACTGCAGGCGAAAAATCGTTTGACATGCCAAGCAGGCTCCGGTATCGGTCGTTGAAAAAGTCGTCCATTGACCTTCTGTAAGTTGTGGTGGGAGAAAAACTTCTCCAGTTAGTGAGTTTCATAAAATCAATATTTTATCGGTTATTATTTATGGTTTAATTGTGGGTAAAACGGATGTAGCTGGGTCATGTTCAATCCGTCTAATATTTTTAAAATATTGTAAACCAATTGATTGTACTTTTCAAAAAAGATTGCCGTTCGCTCTTTCCCATAGCATTATGCCTGAAGTCTGGTAATGCTTACGATTATTGGGAAGTTTTCTGCACCAATCAAGGCCCGTCTTTTCTTTCAGAGCAGAATTCCGGGGTTCAAACCCCGAACTACCTTGCAAAATACATCTATTCCACTTTTATGAGAAAGCCCTTTATAATTGAAATAATTAATTAAAAAATTTGCGAACACTATTTTATTCACAGACATTAATTTGGAATTAGGAAAAATCTAAATCCCTCCTCCTCAATTTTTATTTACTTATTTATTTATGACCAAGATTACGGCTTTTTTACATTGAACATCTTGCTTACTGGTGGCTTTTAACTGCAAATGAAAATTCTCCTTTTTTATTTCTTGATTAAGTTTATTCAAAAAAAAATCAGCGGGAACGGAATTCACTTAGAGAAAATACTTCTGAAAGAAATTGGCAATTTTAATTTATGACCGGATGAACAGTTTTTTACAAAAATACTCAGAAGCCGTCACCACTAGTGTTGGCTTTTTCTGGATGGCGTTTTGGGCCTTTTCGCTTGGCTACCTCATCAGCAGCATGATCCAAGTTTTCGTGACGCAAGAGCGGATGAAAAAACACATGGGCGACGCCGATCCGAAGAGTGTTGCGCTGGCCACTTTTTTCGGGTTCATTAGTAGCTCTTGCAGTTTTGCAGCGCTAGCTACTACAAAATCCCTCTTCAAAAAGGGGGCGGGGTTCGTGCCATCTCTTGCCTTCCTTTTGGCATCCACTAATTTGGTCATCGAATTGGGGATTATCATTTCCATTTTTTTAGCGTGGCAATTTGTTATCGGCGAATATGTTGGCGGTGTTTTATTGATCCTTATTTCGTGGCTATTGGTACGTTTGTTACGCCCAAAAAAAATTGTGGAAGAAGCCAGGAAAAAAATTACTGCTGACCAAGAAAGTCAAAACACCAATGATTTAAATTGGAAAAATAAAATAAGCTCTTGGGCCGGCTGGCAGCATGTGGCCAAGCAATATTTCATGGAATGGAAAATGGTTTGGAAAGATGTCACATTTGGGTTTACCATCGCCGGGGTTATTTCTGCTTTCGTACCAAAAAGCTTTTTTCAAATACTTTTTATTAATAGTGGGGAAAACACCGACCCCAATTTTTTGTCTATCCTCGAACACGTGGTCGTTGCCCCCGTTGCGGCATTTTGCACCTTTATAGGGAGCATGGGAAATATCCCTTTAGCCTCTTTATTATATAATAATGGGGTAAGTTTTGCTGGCATTATGGCGTTTATTTTTAGTGACTTAGTTGTTTTTCCCGTACTCCGAATAAATGCAAAATATTATGGCTGTAAAATGTCTTTTTTTATTTTGTTTCTTTTATTTACCTCTCTGGTACTTACCTCATTGGCACTGCATTATGGGTTTAATTTATTTAACATTTTACCAAAAAATAATATTGAAAAAATAAGCGAGCAGGTATTTTTTAAAATAAATTATACCTTTTATTTAAACCTTTTATTTTTCGCCCTCACCTTACTTTTAATATGGTTTGGATATTTCAAAAAAACAAAAAAAGAAATAATACACCATTATGAAATGGCTTCCAAAGGTTTATTAGAAAAAGCATTGAATTACCTCGCTATATTTTCATTTATATGGTTAGCAATAGGTTGGGTTGTAAAATATTTTAATTGAACATGGCTCGGTCTACTTCGTTGCAATTATAGAACGATACCGTAAAAATTTTCTAACCAAAAAAGTAAAAAATGAAATATTTAAGTCTATTTAAGTTATTAATTGCTACATTTTTTTGTTGCCAAACCTTCTTGGTCGCAGCGCAACGAAACCAAATAACTGATAACAATATCACCAACCGGGTAGAAACAGAAATGGCTTGGCAGATGGATTTACCGGCCGACCGAATTGATGTAGAAACCAAAAACAATATTGTCGTTTTAAAAGGTACAGTTAACAATATTTTGGCAAAAGAAAGAGCCGTCAACTTGGCGGGGGCCATCCGGGGCGTACGGGGTGTGATTGACGAAATAAAGGTTGACCCACCTGCTATGGACGACGCCGATTTGCAGCAAAACATCCAAGACGCCTTGTATGAAGATCCCGCTGCTGATTCGTATGAAGTGAGCGTGTCCGTTAATTCAGGAAAAGTATTCATGACGGGCGTGGTGCAGTCATGGCGGGAAAAACAGCTTTCTGAATCTGTGGTTAAAGGCGTGAAAGGTGTAAAAGATGTCCAAAACAATCTCACCGTGGCTTTTACCATGGAACGTCCCTACAATGAAATCAAAAACGAAATAGAACAGGCTCTTAACAACGATATCCGCTTATATCCCAACACGATCGAAGTTTTAGTAAAAGGCCGTCAGGTATGGCTGGAAGGTACGGTGGGCAGTGTCAGCGAATTGAACCTCGCTAAAAGCTATGCCATGACTGCAGGTGTTTCCGACGTCAATACCGAAGGGCTGAAGATTGAACCATGGGCCAATAATATAAACCTGCGCCAAAAACCTTTTCCCATACTCTCTGATGACAAAATCGAAAAGGCAATAAAAGATGTTTTTTTATATGATTCTAGGGTCATGCACATGAATCCTACCGTGACTGTTAACAATGGCGTTGTAACCCTCCGTGGAAGTGTCAACAACTTAAAAGCTAAGAGAGCAGCCGAGGCCGATGCCCGCAATGTAGTGGGTGTTGCAATGGTCAGGAATAACCTCAAGGTAAGGCCAGATCAAATCCCTGCAGACAATATTCTGGTAGAACGAGTAGAAAGTGCATTGGGGAGAAACCCAGACGTGGATCGCTACGATATCATGGTCACTGCTTGGAGCGGGCAAGTTTACCTCGATGGAGAGGTGGATACCTATTTTGAAAAAAACAAAGCGGAGGACATTGCTTCCAATGTAAAAGGAGTCGTCAAAATCATCAATGATCTGGACGTATATTTCGACAGCGATACCGACTATCTATATCCCAACGGGTCAAATGAATACTTTTACCCCACCCCATACAGTTCTCCGAAAACATATTACACCTACCCCCTAACCGATTTCCAAGTCAAGGATAATATTGAGGATGAACTATGGTGGTCACCCTTTGTGAACAAATTTGCGATTGAGGTCGAAGTGACGAGAGGAGTTGCCACCCTGTCCGGTACGGTAAATTCCTGGGCCGAGCGACAGGCTGCCATTGAAAACGCTTATGAGGGAGGAGCCACTTCCGTGATTGACAACCTGACATTCGAAGCAAATGCTGCCAACTAAAGGAAGTTTTCATGATCCCATCCACCTATTTTTTTTCATCAAATACAATATGACCATGCAAAAAATAAATTCAGCTTACCTCGACATCCATGTGGACACTAAAAACAACCGCATCTTTTTTCCTGTAAAAGACCACAACGATGCGGAGCTACATTACAAACTGCACACGGACACCATGCCGACCGTTATGGAGTTTAAGAGCACCTTCGTGCCAGAACAATTCCGAAACCAAGGCATCGGATCGCAGCTTGTGGAAAAAGGAATGCGCTTAGCAAAAGCGAATCAATATGGGGTAAAGGCAACTTGTCCATTTGTTGAACACTATTTAGGGCAGCATCCCGAATTTCAGCCAATGAGAGCAGAGCTTACCTGATACGAAATGCATGCTTCGGTTTTTTCCAAAATAAAAAAGCCCACCAGTTTTTACATCTGATGGGCTTTTGCGCCCCCTCAAGGACTTGAACCTTGGACCTACGGATTAACAGTCCGGCGCTCTAACCAGCTGAGCTAAGGAGGCTAATTGATCCCTAAATAATCGGGAAGTATGATTGGCTATTCAAAATCTGAACCGTTGTTCAAACTGCTCTTTTGAAAAGCGGACGCAAATGTATAATTCTTTGTCAAAAAGAAACAACACCGTCCAATTATTTTTTTGAAAAAAATTTTAAAATTTTTCAAAAGCAGAAAGTGGAACGGGCGGAGTTGCGAATTGATTCAATGTACTTGTGTTTTTTTTCAAAAAAAATTGATCGTATAACAAGTAGTTAGTTCTTCACTTGAACCCCTACCCCCTCAAAAAAGCCTTCATAGGGCCAAAAAATGTTTTCAAAAACCCGGTGTTGGGTCAGCAGCCAATCTTCGCCGTTGACATCTGTGAAATATCGTTCTACGATGTCGGTGTACCGTTCTTTCGTCTTGGCGTCCAATTTATAGTGCGGATAAAAAGTGACCGTTTTTTCTTGGCCTTTGGTATCGGTCAGGGAGACAATGGAAAACGGGATCGTTGCCCTGACAGAATCCTTGAAAGCGTATTCCTGATCAAAACTCTCTGCTATCCGGTTTTCAAAATTGACCAAAAAACCCTCTACCTGCCCATTTTGCACCGCTCGGTTGATCGGCGGCACATTTTCGTAAAACGGTTTGACTTCAAACCCATTTCCCTGCCTTTTCAATTTAAAAGATTTATTCCGCTGCGTAGGGTACTCCACACTGACGGCCTCGATCTCTTCTGGCTGGTAATCAAAAATAGTCCGGTCGCGCCAGTAGTCGCCGGTAATATCAAATCGGGTGCGCAGCTGCCCTTCCATTTGGGGGATTTCAACAGCCATCGGTTGTTCCGAATTTTCCATGATAAAATAAGTACCCCTCGCATCGGTCGTCACCCCGCCGATGTAATAGGCTTTCAATTGATTGCCCGCTTTGTCATAGACTTCGACCTTGATGCCCCGGGCCGCCATTTCTTTGACAATATTCTCAAGAGCTGCTTGGGGAGGCACATATTTAAGGGTAACATCACCAATCACCTCCAAAACATTTTCCACCGCATTCTTACTGGCCCGGTGCTGGCCATTGACGAGCCAATGATCGCCGTTGCGGGTGAGTGTGGTCGTTTCGCCGCTGCGTTTGGCAATGAACACCTTGTGGACATCATCAATATTTTCCACGGCGAATTTCCGGTCCCAGCCCAGTGTAGTTGAGGTCTTTTTGCTGTCGGTAGAAAGGAGGTACCAAGCAGTCCCGCCGCCCAGTAGGAGAAAAATCAGGAGCAATAAATAGTTTTTTTTCATGGCTTTTTAATTAGATGGTTGGAGGGCTAGATGGCTGGAGGGCTAAGAACCATCCAACTATCTAACCATCAAACCATCAAATCATTCAATACAACAAATCATAGTACTCATCCAACATCCGTTTCACGGAAAAGGCATCCCGGGTACTTTGGATGCTGGCTCGCATCATGGCCTTCCATTTTTTACGGTCGTGGTAGTAGGTTGGAAGGACTTCATTTTTTAGTATGGAATAAAGTGCTTTTAAATCGTGGGCGGTTTGTACGGCTGGGTCCTCATCTTCAAAAGCGTCGCCTATTTGCCAACCGTTCACGCCGTGGTCGCAGGCTTCTGGCCACCAGCCATCCAAGACACTGAAATTAAGGACACCGTTCATGGAGGCTTTCATGCCAGAAGTACCGCTGGCCTCTTTCGGCCGGATGGGGTTGTTCAGCCATACATCGACACCACGGGTCATGGCTGCCCCTATTTCCATGTCGTAATTTTCCAGAAAAACAACAGATTTTGGGTATTTTTTGGTCATTGCCACGATTTCGGCAACGAGATTTTTCCCATTATCGTCGAGTGGGTGCGACTTGCCAGAAAAAACAATCTGGACGGTCTGGTCTTTCAACAACGGCGCCATGATGCGGGGATTGCTGAAAATCAGACTGGCCCGTTTATATGCAACGGCCCGGCGGGCAAAGCCAATGATCAATTTATTGGGATTCAGCTGGACACCCGTTTTGTTCTTAACGAATTTGACAAACGCCTTTTTATTGTCCATGTGGGGTTTCCAGACGTCTGCGTCTCCGGCGGCAGCCTCCAACATTTTTGGGTCGACCCAAGTTCCGTGGTGAACCCCATTGGTGATGGCGACTATTTCGGAACGGCCTGAAACGTGCGACCACATTTCGTTGGCTGTTTCGCCATGCAATTGGGCCACCGCATTGCTCTTGCGGGAAAGCCGAAGCGCCCCAACGGTCATGTTAAATGGATCGCCGCCCAGTTTTTTCAATTGACTGCGGGTCAGTAAAAGATTGGCCCCCATGTACAGGATTCGGTCGATGGGGTGGCTTTCGTTGCCTTGAATGACCGGCGTATGGGTCGTGAAAACTATTTTCTTCTTTACTTTATTAAAAGCAGCTTCGTAATCTAACTTCTTCTTTTTCTTGCCAGTTACCCCTTCTATTTCTTCCCTCAGCAACTCAAATCCGGCAAACAAGGCATGCCCTTCATTGAAATGATAGGTGTCAACATCTATCCCAAGCTTACGAAGCGCCCGCACGCCACCTATACCCAAAACCATTTCCTGGGCGATCCGGTCTTCCCCAAACCACCCGTATAATTGGCCAGTGATCCATGCATCATTATTTTCCGGAAGGTCGGTGTCGAGCAAATACAGCGGTGCATTGCCATGCGCTTCTGTTTTCCAAACTTTGCAAGTCACGTTCCGTTTGCGGATTTCCACATCTACTGTGACCCCTGTATCCTCCAAAAAATCGTACTCGTAATTATGGTAAGCATCGAAAGGTTGGCCATCGGGGCCGATTACTTGGTCGCCGTAGCCCTGTTTCCATTTGATGCCAATGCCCACAATGGGGAAGCCGTGGTCTTTTGCACCTTTCAGGTAGTCCCCCGCAAGGATGCCCAAGCCGCCAGCATAGATTTTAAAATTGGATTGAAGGCCATACTCCATACAGAAATAGGCCACTCGTGGAAGGTCTTTCTTTTTTGTCATTTTCTATTTTTCAATGAGAGAAGGAAGGAATGAGTGAATGAGTGAGTGAATATTCAATCATTCTCTCATTTAATCATTCACTCATTGTTACTACTGCATCACGTAATTTTCTTTCACGGCCAGCGAGGCCAATTGTTCATTTGTCTTTATGAAATGGCCGGTCCCATCGTCGGTTAGGACTTCAAAACTTTCGTCCGAAACTGCGCCCGAATCATCACGGGTGCGTTTTCTGACAATCAGTTCGAGGGTGCGGCTATCGTCGAGGTCAGCCAACCAGGCATCTTGTTGTTGGCAAAGCCCTGCGTTGCAGCGCTGATAAGCCAAATCCATCAATTTCACCAACTGTCCGGCAGATTTATCCCATTGCGCCAACGCCAATTCGGAGGGGGTAGTTTTTCCGGGAATTCGCAATATATAATGCCCACTGTTCTCCGTCCGGTAACAAGCATACGCTTTACCCCCGCCATTGGGTTGCAATCCTTCTCCCAGATATTTGATCGCCTCTGTCGGAAGTTCCTTTCCACTATACGGATAATCTTCGGCATTGGGCATGGCCGCTGAAGTGGCAAACAAATGCATTTTGACTACATTGATTTCTTCGAAATATTGGGCGACGGGCGGCACCTCCATGACCTTCGTTTCTTTCTTCGTACCATTTTCAGGGGCAGGCGATTGGCAAGAAAAGAGCAGGCTCAGGAACAGCAAAAAGGATAGATTTTTCATTAGATCGGATTGAAAAAGAATTGACCAAACGGCTTTTTTGAGATTGAAGGCGCAAAAATAAATTATTTTAAAGAGTATGCGGAAGGTCGATTATGATTTCGGCAAATTACGCCTCCCATGTACCTTGTTAAGATCAGTCAATCAGTAGGTCTATTTTGTATCTAATCAGAAGTGTTTCCCGTAAACAAGAGCGGCTTATCCAACTGGATCATTTTTTGACATGTTTTCGATATAAATGTGTTTTTCGTTTAAAATCAATACCCTATGCATTTCACCCTTGAACATTCCCAATTTTTTCGAATAATTTTTCTGCAAAAAGTGCTCTTTTTTTTGACAGCACTTTCTATCCATTCGATGCCTTTAACGGCACAAATCTCGGCCAATTTGGAGCAAGCCGATCAGCTCTACCAACAATATGGCTACCACGTTGCGGCTACTTTGTACGAACAAGTGGATGCGGATTTGGCCGCTCTCGAACGGTTGGCCAACAGCTACCGCCTGAACCACGACACGGAAAATGCCGAAATACAGTACGCAAAACTGGTCGAGCAGTCGGACAACCCGCTGCACTTTTTATACTATGCCCAGGCGTTGCACAGCAATGGCAAATTGGATTTGGCCAAAAATTTTTACCTAAAATACGATGAAGCTGTTTCGGATAAAAACGACCACCGTGGAAAGCGGATCGCCACGACCATCAATCAACTTTCAACGCTAAAATCGGCCGATGTCCAGTTCGAAAATGCCGCAGCATTCAATTCCGAAAAATCGGATTTCAGTCCAGTTTTTTATGAAAACGGGATCGTTTTTGTGTCCACCCGTTCTGCCGATCAAAATCTGAAATCGGCTATTTTACAAAAAGACAAATGGACTGGCGATGATTATTCGGCCTTGTATTTTGCTGATTTTCAGGAAGATGGCACTATCGCTTCACCAGAACTTTTCGCTACTGGGCTGGATGCCAAATTTCATGAAGGCCCCTTGACCTTTTCCAGAAAAGGGGACATGCTGTTGTACACCCGCAATATTTCCAAACAAAAAAAACAGGGCAACAAGGAGTATTTTTTGAAAATAGCTACCGCTATTCGGTTGGGCAATAAATGGCTCAAAGACGATCCTTTCGAGCTCGGCGATTGGGCCTGCAACGACGTCCACCCTACCCTCTCTGCCGATGGACAACAACTGGTTTTCGCCTCCGACCGCCCCGGTGGCTACGGAGGGATGGATTTGTACCTGACCACTTTTTCCAACGGCCATTGGTGCGTACCCATCAACCTCGGCCCGACCATCAATACGCCCGGCCAAGAAGTATTTCCTTTTCTCTACGATGACGGGACTTTGTATTTCGCTTCCGATGGCTGGGGCGGCTTTGGCGGTCTGGATATTTTCCATTCGCAACTGGATGAGATGGAAGATTGGAAACAGGCCACCAACCTAGGCTCGCCTTTTAATTCTTACAAAGACGACTTCGGTTATTTGTTGGATGTGACAGGAACAGAGGGTTATCTGTCGTCGGCGAGGGACGGTGGATTAGGCAAGGACGACCTCTACCATTTTATTTTACCAAAACCTCAATCAAACAAGCTCAATCATTTCCCCAATACCACTTTGTGCGTAATCGATGAATCCGATGGACGAGCACTCGGAGGAGCTTCGGTAGCTGTTTTTACCAAAAATAAAATGGGTGAATACCAAGGCTACGAAAATGATGATCTGGTAAAATTAGTAGCCAAAGAAGGTGCAAACAAATTTGCAAAACAAATTCTTCCAGTTGAGCCATTTGCCCCAACTGAGCCATTCAACCGGGAAATAGCAACTGCGCCGGACGGAGCAATACAGGTGTATTTTGCAGAAAAAAACGAGTATTTGATTCAGGTGAAAATGAATGGTTACGAGGAGGCATACCACCATTTTGACCCGGAAAGTGCGAACCAATGCATTGCTTTGAAGCCGACCCATTTCACCTACTTGAAAGGACAAGTAGTAGATAATTTGACGGGGAAATTTATTGCCAATGCCAATTTGACCTTGCTCAACCTGAAAACGATGGAGGAAAAAAGCGGCTCGTCAGATGAGGAGGGCCGCTACCAATTTTGCCTTGAAAAAGAGGCGGATTTCATCGTCAAGGCGAGCAAGGAAAATTTTGGCGAAGACAATGCCCTCGTTTCCACTTTTCCCTTGGACGGTAAAGGCGGTCTCGTGCATCGGGACTTACAGCTCAATGCGGTTTCTGTTTCCGAAACGGAAAATAAACCTATTGCAGAAAGCGGTTTCCTCATTGAATTGGAACAGATTTATTACAACTACGGCACTGCCAATATCCGACCTGATGCCGCCAAAGAGCTCGACCAAATCGCCCTTTTCCTACAGCGCAATGCCAACCTTTCCATCGAACTCCGCTCCCATACCGATTGCCGTGGCGAGGCAGCTTACAACAAAGAATTATCGCAGCAACGAGCCAAAGCAGCGGCCGATTATTTGATCCAAAAAGGCGTTTCCAGCGAGCGGGTCACCGCTATTGGCATGGGCGAAGAACATCTGTTGAATGGTTGTGTGGATGGAAAGGAATGCTCAGAAGCGGAACATCAGGTGAATAGACGAACGGAGGTGAGGTTTCATTGATTTATGGTTAGATGGTTAGATGGTTAGATGGATTTTCCCGCACAACGTGTACTCGTAATGTGGAAGAAACCATCTAACCATCCAACCATTAAGGCTTCACTTCCCCACCTTTTGCGCCCGGCGGGCAATTTTCCCTTAAAAATTTCGAGACCATGGTAGAAAGGTGCATGAACGTGCCTTCCCCTTCCCGTAGGCTGTGCGAACGGCCGGGATAGGCCATGTACTGAAACTGCTTGTTGTACTTAACCAATTCATTGACAAGGGCTTCGGCATTTTGAAAATGCACGTTGTCGTCCGTTGTGCCATGGATGAGCAGCAGATTCCCTTTAAGGTCTTTGGCATGGGTCAGCGCTGCACCGTTCACATAATCGTCCATATTTTCTTGTGGAAGCCCCATATAACGTTCAGTGTAAATATTATCATAAAACAAAGAACTCGTCACTGGGGCAATCGAAATCCCTGTAGTGAAAACATCGGGATACTGGAACATACAGTTCAAGGTGGAAGAACCGCCGCCACTCCAGCCCCAAACTCCCACACGGGTGGAATCAACATACGGCCGCTTGATGATTTCTTTGGCCCCCATCGCTTGATCCCGGATGTTGAGTTGGCCGATGTTCCGGTAAATCGCTTTCCGCCACTCCCGTCCTTTAGGCGCAGGTGTCCCCCGGTTATCGAGGCTTACGTGGATGTAGCCATCCTCGGAAAGGTCGCCGTTGTAAAGGAAATTGCTGGCAACGCCCCAAGCGTCGGTAACGGTCGTGCCCGCAGGTTCGCCGTAGAAATAAAAAACGATGGGGTACTGTTTTGATTCATCAAAGTTGTAAGGTTTTCTCATCCAGCCGTCCATTTCAACACCATCTTCGGTGGTCACCTTGAAGAATTCCACGTTATCCACCTCTTTTTTGTTGGGGTCGTATTCCTTTTTCAAATCCTTTTCCCCTTTGATTGGGGTGTGATCGGGTAGCGTGACCCATGCGCTCATGCGCTTGGTAAAATGATTGGAAAACCTCCATTTGGCATAATCCCCACTGGCGGAAATGGTATAATCGTGGGTGCCAGCCATTTTCATCGGGGAGAGCTGTTTGGGCTTACCTTTCCCATTTAAGTTGGCAGAATACAGGTATTGTTGAGTCGCCAAATTGGGCGGGGTGGACATATAATAAACCACGCCGTCTTTTTCATCGATCAGTTCTACGCTGATGACATCTTGCTTGTCGGGAGTCAGCAGGGTTTCTTTTTTTCCATCGGCAGAAACTAAGTAAAGATGGCGCCAGCCATCTTTTTCGCTCACCCAAATAAAATCCTTTCCGTCGTTGAGCCAGTCCCACCCGGTCACGTCCCGGTTCCACTCATTGATCGTGCTGACCCACGCATCGTCTTTTTCCTTGTAAATGGTTCTCGTTTTTCCAGTTTTTGGATCACATGAAATGAGAAAGCTCTGGTTCTGCTTGCGGTTCAGTTGCTGGAGGATGATGGATTTCCCGTCGGGATGGTATTCCATGCGGATGGTATAATGCTGTTGTGGGTCACCCTGCACATCCATCCAAACCGTTTCACCGTGGGTGATATCCACGACGCCGATTCTGGCTGGCGATGGTGGGTCACCGACTTTTGGGTACTCCACCGGGATGATTTCACTGTAAACATCACTGGTGTTGTCCACCATGTAAAAATCCCTAATTTGATTGGCGTCGATCTGCCAGTAAGCGATGCTTTTACCGTCTGGCGACCACCGGAATCCGTCCCGGCACATGAATTCCTCCTCGTAGGCCCAATCGAACGTACCGTTGATGAGCTTCTTAGTTCCTTTATCATCGGTCAGTTTTTTGCTTTTGCCAGAGGATATTTCCTCCACGTAAACATTGTGTTCGCTCACGTAAGCGACATGCAACCCAGTAGGAGAAATTTTGGCAAACATCAAGGTTGAAGCCGGGCGATCCTTACCGATCTGCTTGAGAGACTTCGTTGCAAGATCGTACAACCAGTAATCGCCACGGGTCTTGTAGCGCCACACCCGTTGGCTATTGGTGTAAATCAGCACCTTTTTTTCATCATCGGTGAAATAAAAATTATCGATTGCCAACGGTTGGTCACTGCCGATGGGGATCAGGGCGCTGGTCTCAACGACAGTGCTTTTGCTCATATCTGGCAACTGCACCTTCACAATCGCCCCTTCTTCTTCGGTGAAATAACTATTGCCGCCCGCTGTCCATTTCATGTTCTGGGCGAACAAAGAAATGAAAAGCACCTGACAGCACAGCATCAATAAGGTTAGGATGGATTTCTTATTTAGATTCATATTTTGAGTTTGATTAATAAAAAATAGGACGTGAAGATACAATGGATTTAGGGGAATGAAAGAAGTAGGTTAGACATAAGTTGTTTGATGAACAAATTCTGCCCCGTTGCAATCACAAGAGATAAAACGGCAGGGCGAAGGCTGCACCTTGGCTCTTTTAGTTTGATTTTAGGTAACCCTATTTATTACTTATCCCCTATGCCACCTTCAAATCGTTTACGAATATTGGGATTGTACTTGCTGGTCAGGGAAAGTTGTTTTAGGTTTGCTTATGGCTAAAAAAGATAAATTATTAGATTTGTCAATTCTTAATCATAAAAAAATGAAAATGAATATCCAACTTCAGGAATTATACTTAAAAAAAATAAACGGAATTAATAATCTTGATTTTGAAGGAGAGGATTTAGATGGACCGCTATTGATGCATTGTTGGGAAAAGGAATACATTAGTTCTGAATATAAAATATTGTTTGTTGGCAGAGAATCAAATGGTTGGTTGGGTCATTTGACAACTAATATTCACGAGTCACTCTATAGATACTGTGACTTTGAATTATGCAACAATGGAAATTATACGAGATTTTGGCAATACATTTACGATTTCAAAAATATTTTGATGCCCCAAACAATTGGAAAAAGAAATTTTATGTGGACGAATTTGTCTAAATTTTCAACTGAAAATGGGAAAGCAATTAGTAAAAAAAACTATGAATTATTAGTAAATAAATTTAATGTTTTTCAAAGGGAAATCGAAATACTAAAACCTGATATAATAATATTCTTTACTGGAAACAAGTGGGATCATAAAATAAAAAATCACTTTATCGATGAAATAAGTTTTGAAATAGTTAATAAAAAAATTGACAAAAGCGAATTAGTTCAGGTAAAATCAAGATTACTACCAATTCATACTTATAGAGTAAACCATCCAATAACCTTATCTATTGAAAAAAAATGGAATCTTATGGAGGAAATCATTGAACAAATAAGAAAAAAACAACTCTGAATACAGGACTTCATCTTTTGATTAGCAGGCATTAAGACCTCCAAAAAAAAATAATTTATAATAACAATCCTTTGTCAAAACATACAACTGCAACGCCACCAAATTAAATCCACGACTAAATGGCAACAAACGAAGACAAAGAAACACCAATTGAGACGAATCCGTCTCCAGAAGAAAATAAAGAACCAATTTCAACCAAAGCTCCAAAATGGCTGAAAAAACTGGAGACCCAGAGCTGGCAAGCGGAGTTATTGATATCAGGTTTGGTTGTTGCGGGACTAGTCCGATTACCCGATTTTTTTATTCATTGGGTAGAAGGGTATATTTTTGAGTCGACGGAAATGGGTTATATTTTTTTAAGCATTGCCTCCTTGTTGATCTTAGCGGGCATCAACAGTTTGCTGGTATTTTTCGGGATTCATTTTCTTTTTCGTGCAATATGGGTTGCTTTGCTTGGTTTAAATTCTGTTTATCCCGAAGGGATCGATGTTAATTCCACCAATGGTACTGGACCAAAATACTGGAAAAAAACAAAAGAAAAATATCCGAACTTATCTGCGTATAATTTAGAATTGGATAAAAAATGCAGCCTTATTTTTTCGTTGGCAAGTGTTACGATTATTATGATGACGGCTATCTCCGCCATTATTTTATTAATTTATCAACTGTTCCGATTATTGATTTCTTTATTTCCATTCATGACTGATTATGTACTCCATATTGGGGTTGCCATTTATTTTTTATTTTTAATCGTTTCGATTGGCATTCAGTATTTAGCAAAAAAATACCCAGACAATAAAAGAGTAGAAAAATGGATATTGGGCTATAGTTCGATAATCGGCGGACTTTTTTCTTTTTATATTTTTCAAAAACCCATCGGCTATATCACTTCTATTTATTCCTCCAACGTTAAATCAAAATATTTTATTCTCATCCTCACCGTGGTTAGTTTTTTACTGGGCTTGACAGGGGCAAGGCAAACTAAAAACAACCCCGTCTATAATAATTTTGATGGCGAAAAGTATTTTACTTTCAACAACAAGCCCCATCAATTTTCTGCATTTAATTATGATAATTTAAGGCCAGAAGGGATGCGGGTTTTTACGCCCTCCATCTCATCTGATGTTGTTCATGGAAAAGTAATGAAAGTGTTCATCCCCACAGTAGAACGGGAAAAAGAAAAAATGGGGCTAAAGGAATTTAATATGTGGGAAAGGCTCAAAAGTGAACGGTCTTTTCGAGATTCGGTTTATGAAGCCGACCTGTCCAAATACATAGTTTTTAATCAAATTCTCGTCAACGATTTGGCCTACCCTAATCTTGACTTTCAATATTACGAACACCCAAACGCAAGCGAAGATGGTGTGCTAATTTATCTTCCTACCGATCATTTTTTAAAAGGAAAAAATATTCTTGAAATCAGAAAAAATTACTTTTCCAAAGACGGTGTGCAGAAAATAATTAAAATCCCGTTTTATTTTGAAGGGGAATGATTAATCTATAGCATTTTGAATTATGAATTTAAGTTGTGGTGCACCGATCTAAAAGTGTGTTGATGTAACGGACGGATTCGATCATTTGGCCCCCGAAATACCATAATACCGAAATACCGTTAAACCGAAATATTATTACCCTCATTCCTAATTTTTATCACTCACACAAGTTTCCACCATTACTTACTTTTGCCACCGACACCACCCTGATGCACCCTCACCAAATCACAACTTAATGAAATTCAGACTTTTAGCTTTATTAATCTGCCTTACTTGGCAGCTATCTGCCCAATTGACCGTCAAGGTAACGGATGTTCCGAGTAACACCCCGATGGACGCCAAAATCCATATCGTCGGGGACTTCCAAGGCTGGGACCCTGCCGATCCGAATTACATCCTCGACAATAATGGAGACGGGACTTACGACATCACTTTCACGCCACCAACCGGCACGATTAAATTCAAATTTACCCAAGGCAGTTGGGACACGGTGGAAGGAAATGCTTCTGGCGGTTTCCTCCCCGATCGGGAATACAATTACACTGGTTCGGCTGCTGTTTTGGAGGTGGAAATTTTAAGCTGGGAAGGCAGCGGCAACGGTAATTCAACAGCTGCTGACAACGTACACATCCTTGACGAGGACTTCTATATCCCGCAACTTGACCGCTACCGCCGGATTTGGATCTACCTCCCACCTGATTATGAAACTTCCGACAAATACTACCCAGTGCTGTACATGCACGACGCCCAAAACCTGTTTGATGTCCAGACCAGTTTTTCTGGAGAATGGGAGGTGGATGAGTCCTTGAACCAGCTCTTTGAACAAGGAGATCACGGGGCAATCGTTGTTGGCATTGAAAACGGCGAAGGCGCCCGCATTGACGAGCTGGCGCCGTGGGTCAACGGCAACTATAATCGTGGCGGCGAGGGCGGCCAATACATGGATTTTATTGTGGAAACGCTCAAACCTTATGTTGATGAAAACTACCGAACCTTGACGGGGCGGGAATACACGTGCCTGTTTGGCAGTTCATTGGGCGGCCTGATCTCCCAATATGGGCTGATGGAGCACCAAAATGTATTTGGCAAAGCGGGTGTTTTTTCTCCGGCATTTTGGTTCAACGATCCAGAAATATTCGATCACAGTGAGAACACCCCCAAAATTGGCCCCATGAAAATTTACATGTTAGCGGGCTATCCGGAGGACAATGGCTCGGTGGTCGACGACGTGAACCAGATGGAATCTGCCTTAATGAACAACGGGTTTTCCACCAATGAAATCAACAAAGCCTTCCACTCTGACGGTCAGCATAGCGAATGGTACTGGGCTCGGGAATTCCCCTGGGCTTACCTCTGGCTTTTCAGCGGCGTTGACCTAACGGATGCTTCTGAGGAACAAACTGCCAATATCCGCATTTACCCAAATCCTTCCGATACGATGATATTTCTGCAAAATATACCTGACTTGAAAAAGCCAAAGGTTTGGATTTATTCCGTGGATGGAAAATTGTTGGACAAACCAGCCCTTGAAGAAAACGCCATTGATGTTAGTGGCCTTAAACCCGGGGTTTATATTTTGAAAATCCAAGCCAAGAAGAAATTTAAATACACCGAGAAAATAGTCGTCTATTAATTTTTTTTTGGTAGAAGGTGGAGGGTGTTACCAGCAAAATATTCCAGTATAAAGTTGCTATTTATATTGTGAGCTCACAAATTACTGGGCATAGTTTATAGTAAGTTTTAGGAGGTTGATAAAAGGTTGATAAAAGTTGACAATCAACTTTCTATCAACCTCCTAAAACCTATTATAAACTTTATTTCCATGCTCAAAACTTGTCGGCATGAGCTATACATGAATAATTAAAAATCAAAAAAGAGGCTGTATCATAAGTGCCTATTTGCTAAAATTCAAAAATTTAGTAAATCTAAAATTCACGGTTCAACAAATACGTTTATTAGCTGAAATTTCCTGAATTAATTATTTTTTCCAACGGCCCATCTCCCACCCAGATACCCCATGGGAATGTACGCACCGACCAAATCCAAAATGGTAAACCAAGTTGGCGAAGGAACCAATGTGACCATATAAATCCCACCCAATAAAAAGAAAGCCCCAATGCCAATGGCCATATTCATTTTTCTGGAAACGGCAATAATTGCTGCTATAAACGCTCCTGTCAATGTCCCCAACGCATGCGCCAAAAATGGAAAAATAAAATGTTTGGGCTGGAATAAATGCATGGTTTCTTTTAACCCTTCAACGGTGGTAATGTCTCCCCCTTCGGGTGGAGGGATGACCATTGGCCCAATGTTTACCAGAGCCATATTGACGATGCTACCTACCACTACACCCACGACAACCGCTAAAATGTTTCTTACAATTGGATTCATGATTTTTTATTTTAATTGGTTTGTTTTTTTTTGAAACAAATTTTGCAAAATAATTTTTATTCAAAAAAAAAATTAAAACGGCTCCGAAAAAATACTAAGTACGACGTGTTGATTAAACGGGTAATTTTAGGTGTAAGATTTTTTCGATAGTTTTTGCCAAAAAATCCATGCATAGCAGTGCTACGGATTTATTTTTTGGTGAAAAATAGCGGAAAAAGATACGCATAAAATACCTGTTTAATTAGCACGTCGTACTTAATTTAAATAAAACTAATTTCTTCTTTAAATAGGCAACCTGTTTGCAGAAATAAAAAATAGGATGTTATTTGCCTTTCAGAAAAACAGGAATTCAGCATATTTTAATTATCAAAACCTTGAAAAAAACACTTATCATTTTTGACGTGGATGGCACACTGGTATTTTCCAATAAAATAGACAGTCAGTGTTTTGCCGAAACCTATCAAGCTATTTATAAAAAGAAATTCCCTTCGATTGATTGGCGGCGATATCCTCACGTGACAGACCACACTATTTTTAATGCCGTTATCCAAGAGCATTTCAAGCGGCAAGCAGAACAAGAAGAAATAGATTTTTTTCAAGATCATTTTGTTGGCCTTCTTGAAACGGGAAGGAGGGAACGGCCTGAAGAATTTCTGCAAGTCCCTGCGGCCAGGGAAACAATCTTGCACCTATTAGATCAAGAAGAATATGCTGTCGGGATCGGCACTGGCGGCTGGCGAAGGCCCGCGTGTTTAAAATTGCAGCATGTCGGCATTCCTGTCAAGTCCTTGTTTTTTAGTGCCGCCGACGGAAAAGAAACCAGAGAGGATATCACCAGGGAGGCTATCCGCCAAGCCAAAGCCGTCCACCAATCGTTTGACCGCATCGTTTACGTTGGCGACGCAATCTGGGATGTGCAGACTACCAGCAACTTGTCCCTGAATTTTATTGGTATACGGCGGGAGGGGGATGTTGAGGTTTTACTGCAAGCTGGTGCCACAACTGTACTGCAAGATTTTAGTGATCATGACCAGTTTATGAAGGCCGTTTATACCGCTACCCCACCAAAAAATCAGGGGTAAAACGAGGTTTTAATGCTATCCGCAGTTCTGTTGGCCGCTGTTTTTCAGAGCAAAACACATTTTTTTTTAAAAATATAAAGTCGGGTTGGGATTTATTTAGAGCGATAGTATCTTTGCACCCGCTTTGAAAGAAAAGCTTCTTTTTTAAACGATTATGTAGCTCAGTTGGTAGAGCACCCCGATGTTAAATCGGGATGGCCCTGGGAGCAGGGACTCTTCAACAGCTCAAATTTTTACATGATTCGGTAGCTCAGTTGGTAGAGCACTTGACTTTTAATCAAGTGGTCCTGGGTTCGAGCCCCAGCCGAATCACTTCAAGCTTCGTTGCAAATGCAATGGAGCTTTTTTATTTTGTCCATCCGCTCATCTTATCGAAAAAACCAGCGAATTAGCCTGCCTGCTTGCCGGGTCGCCGGGGCAGTTGACCCGAACATTCGTGAATTGGTAAATATCATCAGGATTCGCAACATTGATGAGTTTTACTGTCTCGTCTGTGTATTGGCCACCAAGATTGGTAATCATCTTTGTTGCTCCATTTTTACTGATTCGGGTCAAATTAAACCCTTGGACCTGGCATTTTGCATCGAAATCAAAATCGTCCAGCCAAGCAACCAGGCCTTTTTGGGATTTGAACGCATCCGCCGCTATACTGCCATCTTCTTTATCTCTCAGTCTAACTACAGGTTGGGGAATCCTTTTTACCCTAAATGATTCGCTGTAAGAAAAATCACCTGCACTAACGGTCACTTTGCATTCATCGGTCGGCCTGGAAACGGAGACTACAAATTGACCTCCACCCACGGCTTTGATATTGGCGCCACCAGCAGCAATACTGACCTTAATATCGCCAGAAGAAACACCTGGCATTTTTATTTCAATTGGGTTTTCCACCCCGATATAAAATACATTCATTTTATTGGCGGCAATAGTGGCTACTCTTTCCCCATTGATATTGTTTTCACTCTTTTGGTCAGGCCTCTCTATTGGCCTTTCTTCTTCCACGGGCTGCGCTACTAATATCTCGTCATTTTTTTGGTTGATAGAAAAATAGTACAGACCTAATACTAATAGAAAAAACAAAAGGTATGTGATAGATCGGTTATTATTGTTTTCAATAATGGGCGATTTACTGGAATTCATATTAAATGGTTTTATTCCTGATAACATGTACCAATGTTAAGAGCCCAAATGTACCAATGAAACAGGCGTAAATTTTCCAACCCTACTGCTTTAATTAAAAATAATTCTTGTCAGCCTCTGCGAGGAAATGGGGCAAGAAGTTTAATTTGCACAACGGCAAACATTTTCCAGTTCATTTTAAATGATGGGGCATTTATTTCATGATATTTGCCTTTAAACAATTTTATAATTCCCATGCACGTACACGTTCTGGTATATTTCTTAAAAAGAATACGATAGAAACAACCCAATTGTAATAACAGCCTAATTCCAAACGGGTACATCGTGGAATCCAAAACCCGCTTACAATGAAACGTTATCTCTTGCTACTGGCAATGACTTGCCTTTGCCAATGGTCAAATGCCCAAAACGACGGCGACCACCTCTTCGACCAATCCTACCTTCACGAAATCCGGTTCGAATCTCCTTTGCCTAATTTCTTCGATACACTTGTACAGATATTTGATGATTCTGCTTTTTTCTTTGAAATCCCGTATCTCCCAGGAACTGTAATTATTGATGGCCATAAAATAGATTCCGTAGGTATCCGGATCAAAGGTGGCTTATCATCTTTCGCCAATAAAAAACCATTTAAAGTTGATTTTAATGAGTTTGTTCCCGGCTTAAATTATGATAAAGTAAAAAAATTTAATTTGCAAAATGCCGATGGCGATGCTTCCGTTCAACGGGAAGCGATTGCTTACGAAATATTCCGAAGCGCTGGGGTGAAAGCACCACGGACGGCATTTGCCAAAGTGTATGTGAATAATGACTACCATGGTGTTTATATTATGGTGGAGCAGTTGGACAAAAATTTTCTACGTAATTATTTTGCCGACGACGAAGGTATTCTTTATAAAAATAAAACCTGCGAACTTGAAGTCGCCTCCGGCGAAGAAGATTACAGCCATGCCGAACAGATGTTCGGCATCGCCTCCGGTACGACTGATGCTGAATTTATATTACAAATTCTACAGTCAATGGACACAGAGGCATTTCTTCGCTATATGTTGCTCGAAAATTTCCTCAATGCAGTGGATAATCCGATCCAGGTCGATTGCAATTATTATTTATACCACAGCCATTTGACCGATTTAATTACTTGGATCCCATGGGACTTCAATTATGCTTTGTTCCCCTTCGTCAATTATCCTTTAATACACCTATCAGCCAATGGCAATGCGCTATATCAACGAATGCAGCAAATCCAACCTTTTAGGGATCAATATTTAAACCTTGCCTGTCATTTTTTGGAATATCTCTTCGTGGAAAATGATCTTCATGAAATGATCGATAAAAACGCTGCACTCATCCGGGACGCCGTGGAGTTAGACCCCCGCATTGATTTTACCATTGCTGAATTTGATGCAGAGGTACAGGCCCTCAAAACGTTGATGACCAACCGCATCAATCAATACCATTCCGATCTGGACCAGATGGGCTTTACTTGCAACGAGTTGCAACCCGTCCCATTTCAGGCTGTGGCCATCAATGAGATAATCGCCTCCAACGACAGCCTTAGCGGTATTGCGGACCCCGCAGGAGGTTTTGCGGATTGGGTCGAGTTATATAATAATACCGACGAAACCGTTTCCCTCGAAAATTGCTATTTGAGTGATGACCGGGATTTTTTAAAACGTTGGCGCTTCCCTCAAGGAAGTAGCATTGCAGCTGGTGAATATTTAATTGTTTGGGCTGACAGGGATATTAACGAGGACGGCTTGCATACCAACTTTAAATTGAGTAAAGATGGGGGTGATTTATTTTTATTATTTGAAAACAACCAAATGATTGATTCAATAAGCTATGGCCCACAATCGACCAATATTCCTTTTGCCCGTTTCCCAAATGGGACTGGCCCTTTTATTTTTCACCAAAGTACTTTTGGGGAAAACAATGCATTACTGCTGGGATATTTAAATCCGATAAATACCAATTAATTGTTTCACCAAATCCGACGACCATATTATCAGTTGAGTTAAAAGGGGATTTATTTTGGAAAAACCAAAACCTCATTTTATTTAATACTTTAGGAGAAATTGTTTTGGAAAAAAAATTCAACGGCAGCTCACTTGAATGGATGTGAGCAAATTGGCCTCAGGTCTTTATTATTTAAAAATAAATACAGCTAATCAATTATTAACCAAAAATATTTTGATTGCAAATTAATTTTATTTCGGGATCCTGATATTCCTTGTTCTATTGCTTCCCCTTTTGTCATCCCTTAGGGGTGACAAAACAGCATTGATTAGGAATGATGGTTCTTTGACAATTTTCGTGAAGAAACAATACAGGAAGGGAGGGAGATGGAAATAACCAAAATGATTTATAAAATGCCGAGGTAAGATGAAGGACAGGCAAAATAAAAGCAGCACAAAGTGAATTCTTTGCGCTGCTTTTTATTTATTCTCAATAATATTTATTTAATCAAACGAATTGTAAATGGGTATTTATAAATCTTTCCTTCACTGGCTTTTATCGTAGCAACAATTACCAAAGCCAGATAAGCAAGGCCAATAGCAATGATTATAAAAAAACCAATAAAAAGTAATACCAAAGGAATACATACTAAAACATAAATAAATATTGAAATCTGGAAATTTAAGGACTCTTTCGCATGTGTTTTAACAAATTCCGATTCGTCTTTTTTTACAAGATAAATAACCAGTGGCGCTATAAAACCTGCGACCAATGTCAGGACATGACTCAGTAAAGCAATGTTTTTTTCATCCTGAGAAGGATCAAATTCTTCAGGTGCATCGTAGTCGAGGATCGGTGATGAATAATCAGACATGGTTGGTTATTTTTAATTATTTAAACAATGACGTTCTTTGACAATTCCCGTGGTAAGCCGTTAAAACGGCTGGATTAAATGCCATTTTTTAACCCACGACTTAAGTCGTGGGTTGATAATCAAAGGGTTGTAGCAAAACCGTTTTAACGGTTTTTTACTCCACGGAATTTGTCAAAGAACCAACAATGATAGCCCAAACTTCCCTGCTTATCATTGAAAAATCAATTATTTTCGATAAACCTGAAGGGATGTCCTATTGTGGGATACCTTTCACTTGTCAAATGCCTCTTTATCTTTTTTGAAAACAAAAGGAGGGCATTGCAAAACGCAACACCCTCTACCTTAACATGCCTTTTTTTTTGGAAAACAGTTAAACAGTTAAGGCTTAGCGATCAGCATGATTGTAGGAAAGGCTGATCGAGCAGCAAAGTTTATCTTATTGCACTTTTAGCATGGCACCTACTTTTTGCACAGGCCCATTTTGTAGTCGGCCATAATAAACACCGGGTGGTAATTGTCCGGCATGCCAAGTGATTGTTTTTTGTCCGATTGGGCAAGGTTCGTTGAATGGTACGGCGACCAACTGCCCCGCCCCATTGAAAATCTGAATCGTTGTTTTACCGCCTTCGCTGGCGAAGGTGATATTGGTACTGTCGGAAAATGGGTTTGGGTAATTATTTAAAACTGCATGGGCATTTTGACGGTTGCGATCCCGGATGGCCGTTGAAACACAGTCGGATTCAGCGATTAAAGGGAGAATGGGAAAATCTTCCAACATGATTTCAGGCAAGTCGTTTTCAGGAACACAAAACCAGTCTCTTAGCAAAGTCGAGTAAATGGAACGGTAGTCGTGCTGCATGGGCAGGTTGTCACTGACGGCCACATTGATCGGCAGGATTGGGTTGTCCCCAATAACCCCTTGCCGCACATTTTCCCCAAAAACAAAAACTGGCGCTGCCGCCCCGTGATCCGTTCCGAAACTGCCATTGGATGCGATCCGCCGGCCAAACTCCGAATAGGTCATGCCGACCACCCGATCGGCAATTCCTTGATAAGCCAGATCATCAGTAAATGCTTTGATGGCTTCGGATAATTGCCGCAGTAAATTGGCATGCTTACCCAATGAATGCACGTCCGCATCTACTTGAAACCCGTGGGTATCGAAACCGCCAATATTTACCTGATAAACCCTCGTTTTCAACCCTCCGGCAATCAGGCGAGACACTATTTTTAATTGCTCCGCCAAACCTGTATCTGGAAAATTGACCTGAAAACTGACCGCATCATAAGCCGCTTTGATGTAATCTGCATAGTGATTTGACTGACGGGCAATCATCCGTACATAACGCAACTGGTCGCCCGCCGGTGTATCAGGCGTCGGTGTATCCATGCCTTCCACGAGGTCGTAAAAACTGGTCGGGTCAGCAATGGCGATGCCCATTCCAAAAAACGGCCCCTGCATGGTCACAGAATTGGAGCGGCCAATTTCAATGGCCAACGGGTGCAGCATATCTGGATTTGGAAAGTCAAACGGATAATCGGGAAATTCATAATGCAGGTAACGCCCGACCCAACCCGTGTTCAAAACTTCCTCCGCCCCGGAGCCAGTTTGCCAAATATCCGTCGCCCGGAAGTGGGAAAAATTCGGCTGCGGATAACCAACATTTTGCACAATGGCCAATTTCCCTTCTTCATACATTTCCTGCATAGCACTCATGGCGGGGTGCAAACCAAGGTGGTCAATCCCAGACAAAGGAAGCACCTGATTTTCTTTAATGTAAATCTGAGGCCGGGCATTAAAATAGGCATCGTATTGATCCAGCGGGATGACCGTGTTCAGACCGTCATTCCCGCCATTGAGTTGGATCAATACGAGCACTTTGTCGGTATCAGCAAGGTAGGGCGCCAACAGTTTTTGCAAGGAACTGGAAGGGTTGGCCCGGACATGGAAGCCATTGAGCATGCTTGGAAAAGTGGCCGCAGCGACGCCGGTATATTTTAAAAAATCCCTTTTATTCATAGTTTTATTTAATGGTAAGAGGTGAATGGTAAATGGTAAATATCCTTCCACGTTTTTCGATCATAACAACTGATATTCTTCCAATTGTAAAATGGATTGATAAAAAGCTTGCAAGCGGGTTTGCACCACATTCAAAGCCATGGGATCGCTGGGGTTGTTCAGATATTCGTACCATGCGTTAGTCCAGTAATAGTAACTGGTTTGGCCGGAAAGCAGGATGTTTTTTAGCTGCAATTTCACCTCGTCCGCAACCTCAATCCCATAAAAAAGACGGATCACCTCGTCTACCAGAGCGATCGGATCAGCAGGGTCGTGGAGGGTCTCCGTGTAGGCCACCGTGTCCAATTTGACAGCCGTGGTGCCCGATGTGTAGCCGGTGGTCAATAGCATGTCGGTGTGCTCCGCCCGTTTGGGCAAGGTGGATACAGTGATCCACCATTTGTAATAAATCGGCGCTTGGTACCAAGCCGGCCACCCTGCCACGCCGAATGGGTCGCCGGGGTTTTGTAATAAATTGGGTAGGTAAGAATGCAGCTCTTGTCGGAGGTCAAAAAGTTCTTGGTAATTTGAGGCATCAGGAAAATTTACATGCATCTCCCGAGCCATCCCGATCACTTGTTCCAGAGGGCTTTTCAACATCCCTCCCCGAAACCAAGGATCAAAAAAATGCTCGCTCTTCAGCAAGGTTTCCAAAACTGGCCTAATCTCGTAGTCATTGTCTCTGAGCAGTTGAGCGAGTGGTTCTATGATTGTTTGTTCAATGTCTTCATCAATATTTTGATAAACGAAAAAAGTATAAAGCTTGCGGCAAATATGCTTGGCCGTTTCGGGGTTTTCAAAAATGAGGTCGAGCAGTTCGTCGAGTTCGTCAGCGCCCTCATCCCCTGTTTTGCCTTCTATCACATTTTTATTGTAAAAAGCGGAAAAATACTTGTCGCCCGAGTCATGTGCACCGGGCTCGAAAAAGACGTTTGTCGTGGCAGGCTGCAATTTCCAACCAGTCAGCACCCGGGCTGCAGCCTGTACATCTTCTTCTGAATATTCTGACCCTGGCCCCTTGCCAATACAATACAATTCCTGTAGCTCCCTTGCATAATTTTCGTCCGGCGCCCCTGCATTGTTAAGCCGTCCATTCAAATAAACCAACATCCCTGGGTCGATGGTAATGGCTTTCATCAGCACTTTAAAATTGCCAAAGGTATGTTCGTAAAGAGTTTTTAAATACCCGTAGCCATAAATCGGATCGTTCACTTGTTCAAACTCGATGGGGATATGGTTGTGCCAGAACAGCACCATTTTTTCCTGCAAAGAACGATCTTGATCCAGCATATTGCCGATCCACCAGCCCTTCAGCGATTGGGTACGTGGCGTGATAAGATTGTAGTTGTGCGGTCCAGTTACCCAAGTTTGCCCAACTGGGATATTGGGGTCGTATGCCTCAGCGGCATAGTCATTGATCGGTGGGTCGGGGATGGTTTGGTTGCTTAATAAAACATCTACCGCATCAGTCGGCGACATCCCTTTGAAGAATTCAATATCAGTGTTTTTTGCACCAAACATGGTGCGGCGCAGGAGGTGGGCTATCTGCTCGGTTTCCCAAACCCCGTTGTAAGGTGACAAGCCAGCAATAATGGAAAAGGTGGGGGGTGGGGGGATTTTCGAATCGTAATCGGTTTCGGCCCTTTTGGTCAAATTTAAAAACCGAAAAAAGCCACGACGGGTAGTCGGTTTTGTCATGAGATAGCTTCGTTTGGCGGCGAGCCGTTTTATGGTGGTGGGTCCATGTCAGATAAATAAAGTACACGACGACCTACCATAAAATGACTTCACTTTATGATTAAAACAGCGTTTTAAAAATTGATATAGGGGAAGGGGAATTTGTCTTAAAAAAAGGGAGAATAGGTGAATAACAATTTAGCCAGAAAGGGTATTAGAGGTGTGATTCGAGGGTATAATGTGTTCAGGTTTTAGGATTGTTCATTCAAACATAAAATATTTTAAAAATTAATTTTCGACCTTAAAATTGGCGAGGTTTTCGTTTTAGGATTGTTCGCTTTTCGACAAAAATCCTTCCAATTTATTTCAACTTATTCCTTCTCAGCAAATTTTCTGCATTACCTTAATTAAGGAGCTATGACCGTCCTTTCGGAAGGCTAATTTTCATTTTTAGGACAAAGACTTTCCAAGTTTTGAAAACTTGGAAAGTCTAAGCTTCTCATTTTCAATTGCTTTTAAATTCCAACCCTTGATTCGCATTAATAGTAAAATTTACAGTCCGTATTTTAATTGTATTTCCCGAATTATTTTTTCCTCTTCCATCGGCTTACCGATTTGGCTGCCGAATATTTGTTTGCCCGTCTTTTTCCAGTGTATCCGGTCAATGAGCATGCGCACCATATTTTTTTCCACTTCCCCTTTTTTCATGGCCGCAATTACGGTTGGAAACCATTTTTCCTGAAACGCCAAATCGCTCCCATGCTCCAACATCAGACAGGCATAGTCATTATATTTTTCCCCAACCAATGATTTTCCGGGGTAGCCATATTCCTCAAAAATAGATTTTAATAATCGTTGGTTTTCATCGTCCAATGCTTTTTGTTTGGCCCATTTTGTCTGATTGGTGAGTAAATCTTCGTCCCTGCGGTATTTTTGATCGTTGATCATCATCGCATCTAATTGTACAATTAAATCATAATTCAAACCTTCATAATGCGACTTATCTTTTAAAGAAGATTTCATCGGTTGAGGCTGGCCAATATTTTCACAATCAGCAATTAATTTTTGAAAATCATCGCCCAGCAACTTATTCAATCTCCCATCCTTTATTTCTTTTTTTCCATGGTTGATAATGGCACAAAAGCTTTCCGCATCTTCGGCCTTGCTTTTTTTCAATAAATCCAAAATCTCATCTTTATCATAATCCATGTAAGAATAACCAACTGCTATATTCCAATAATCTGCGTAGACAACATTGCCGTGTTCTTCCATTGATTTATAGGTATTTTCTAAAATGTATTTCCCTTTATTATAATCCTCATCGGAAACATCTTTAGCATTTGGCGGGATAAAACCCATTCTTTGCGCAGTGGCAAATTGGAGAATAAATCCGAGTAAAACGGAGATTAAAAGCTCTTTCATGTTGGCAAGTTTTAAGAGTTTATACGAAAAGAATCGTATGAAAGAGTAGCAAAAGTGAAGCGGGGTTGCCTAACGTACGAATTTTTTCGTTAATCAGGCAAATTTCATTTTAGTCCTTACATTTACCCACAATCAGAACAGATGAACCTTTTAAACAAAACCCTTCATTACGCCCGTCTCAGCGGCCCGGGATGGATACAAGCGGCCGTTACACTTGGCGGTGGCACCTTGGTCGGGGCACTATATTTAGGCGTTATTGGCGGTTATGAATTTTTGTGGTTGCAACCGCTCGCTATGCTCTGTGGCGTTATTATGCTAACAGCCATCAGCCACGTGACGCTTAGCCAGGAAAAACTGGAAGACCGACCATTTGAATTGGCCAAAAGGCACATCACCCCCACTCTCGCCTGGGGATGGCTGATCGCTACTGTGATTGCAGACGTGGTGTTTTGCGCAGCGCAATTTGCCTTGGGCGCTGATGCCATCCAAGGCAATTTAGGCGGTGGCAGCCTGAACCCTTACCTCATCACCTCTATCCTTTTTCTGACCGTCATGTTGCTGATCTGGCAATTTTCTAAGGAGGGTAAAGCTTCGGCCATTATCGATAATTTCATCAAAGCATTGGTGGCGATCATCGTACTTGCTTTCATGGGGGTCGTAGTGGTGTTAATGATAAAAGGTGCAGTAGATTGGAGTGCTTTGGGCGCTGGCTTGATACCTGATTTTTCGGCACTTTTTAAACCGACGGACGCCTATCAACCCTTCATTGAAATGGCTGGTGATTACGCTCATTTTTGGGAAAAATACATTGCAGACAGCCAGCGCAATATCATCATCGGTGCATTCGGTACCGCAGTCGGCATCAATATGACCTTCTTGCTGCCCTATTCGCTGATGAAAAAAAAATGGGGCAAAGCGCAGCGGGAACTTGCCCGTTTCGACCTGGTACTGGGGCTGTTTGTTCCTTTCATTTTGGCGGCTTCCTGCCTTATCATTTCCACAGCTTCCCAATTTCACGCAAAGAAAAATGGTGTCGTAAATGAAACGGCTTATCATGAAGTGTTGGATCAACGATTGGCAGCAGAACATGCAGGTTTTTCAGTTAAAACAACCGCAGAAAAGGCGACGCTCCGTTCCAATGCCCCACAAGCGGATAAAGATATCAGCACCATGTTGGCCAAGCGGAATACCAACGATCTTGCCGAGGCACTCCGCCCATTTTTGGGAGATTCATCACAGCTCATTTTTGGTATCGGGGTGTTAGCGATGGCGCTCAGCACCATGCTCGTCCATGCAATGATAAATGGGTATGCCATTAGTGAAGCTTTTGGCCAACCCGGCCAGCAAAAATTATTTCTGATCGGAGCGGCCATCCCAGCCATTTCCGGACTCTTGTCGCCAATGATTTGGACAGGCACGGTAAAAGCGGCTATCGTCGTTCCAGCATCGGTTATCGCCACTACCCTATTGCCCATTTCTTACCTCCTATTTCTATTGTTGATGAATTCCAAAAAAGCATTGGGCAATGAGTTACCGAAGCGACGCACATTAATTAATACTTTATTAATCTTTGCCACTGGCATCGCAACCTTTGCCTCCTTTTGGGCTTTGTCGGGAAAATTTGCCAGCAATAATATTTATGAACATTATTTCGGATTGGTCGGGTTAATAGGCTTGCCTTTGTTGGCTATTTATGGGGTCGTTAATTTTTTAAGAAAAGAAAATAGAGCTAATTAAATACTGTGTAATTTAAATTTGCTTTAATTTTTCCCCTACAAGTGGGCCGGACGATTCACCTTGCCTTGAGGCATGGACTGCTCGGCCCAACGGGATTTACAGGGGCGGCGTCGTCCCGATGCCATCAGGACGACGCCGCCCCTTCATCCTTGAGCTTACCGAAGCAAGTTCGGGGCACGCTGACCGGGCGTTGCCAAAAGAGCGACTTTTCCTGCTCCGCATTTTTAAACATACTTAAATTACGGTATTAAATATTTATGAAAAAATTCGGCATTATGTTTGGCAGCATATTGCCCGCTTTCATGCTCAGGCGATTCAGACTATGACTAATGGAAAATTGGAGGCAATTTTGCCCGTAACCCTGACAATGCAAAAAAATTGGGGGAGGAATTTAATTACCTATTATTCAAATTTGGATGATTTATTAGCGGATAAAAATATTGACATCGTAACAATTGCCACTCCCTCGGGGGCGCATTTAGAACCCGTTTTAAAAGCTGCATCTGCCGGAAAACATATCATCTGTGAAAAGCCTTTGGAGGTAACCCCGGAGCGGGTGCAACAAATGATCGATCATTGTCAGAAAAATAATGTTTTATTATCCGGCATATTTAATCGGCGTTTTAATCCAGCCGTGGCGCATTTAAAGCAAGCTATTGAAAAAAATCGTTTTGGTAAAATAACTTTATGCGACGCCCAGATAAAATGGTTTCGAGACCAAGCTTATTATGATAGTGCCGCTTGGCGGGGCACTTGGAAACTGGACGGCGGCGGCGCATTGATGAACCAATCCATCCATACTATTGACCAATTAATTTATTTGGCAGAAATATAAAACGGTTGTCTGCAACGATGGCCTGCCTTGCCCATGAAAATATTGAGGTAGAGGATACTGCTGTTGCTATTTTAGAATTTGAAAATGGTGCACGGGGTGTCATCCAAGGTTCAACCGCTTGTTGGTCATCGACTGGCCATCCCGCACAAGTTCAATTTTGTGGCGACGAGGGTTCCGTATTTTTGACCGATGAAACATTTCAGGTTTGGGATTTTAAAAACCCCATGCCGGAAGACGATTTTGTAAAAAATAATTTAATGGCCGGGAATAAAAAAGGCTTGGGCGCTAATGACCCAAAAAGCCATTAACACCATTGGGCATCAACGCAATTTTGAAGACGTGGTAGAAGCATTGGAAAATGGCAGAGCACCTTTTGTCACCGGAGAAGAAGCATTGCAGGCAGTGGAAGTAATTGATGCTATTTATCGAAGTGCAAAAGCGGATGGAAAATGGGTTAATTTAAATGGCTAAAAGGGCTTTCTTATAAAATTAAAACAGCAACGAATTTAGCTTTAATTGTCCCGTTCGGATTGGCCTATGGCCAATCGAGCAAAAAAGTTCAAAAAAAAAAACTGGGGAAGAAAATCGGCTTTGCCGATTTTCTCTCCCCTTAAACCCCTGGCGGAGCGGCGGTGGCTTCGCCACGCGCCGCCCTAAATTTTTATAGAAAGCCCTTAATGGATAAAAAATTGGCGATGCGTCAAAAATTAAACGTGTTGCAACGGGTGTATTTTCCAAAAATTTAAAAAAGCTAAAATTGCTTCGATGTTTTTTTAATTTTCATTTCTATTTTAATTTTCATTAAAAATGATTTTAACCGGATTTACTGATGAAGCAACCAGCGACCTCGCTGGCCAAATAAGAATCACCCAAGAATTGGGATGGCAATATATTCTGCCAGGACAATTGGCACTAAAAACATCCATGATATTTCAGAAAAAAATTTGAAATTGTTTGTGACAAATTAAATTCAGAAAACATTAAAGTAGCGGAATTCGGCACTTTGATCGGCAGTTGGGGAAAAGAAATAGAATCGGATTGGGAAATAACTTTGGGGGAAATAACCCGCAGTATCCCCCGCATGCAAAAACTAAAAGTAAAATATGCCCGAATTATGTCGTATGCCCAAAAACCGTGGGGAGAAGAACAATTTGAAAAAGAACGTTTTAAAAGGTTGCGGGAAATAACTGCCCGTTTTTCCGATGCAGGTTTGCAGGCCGTTCATGAAAACTGCATGAACTGGGGTGGCTTTTCAGCTGACCATACTTTACGCTTATTGGAAAATGTGCCAGGACTAAAATTGGTTTTTGATACCGGCAACCCTGTTTTCCAAAGAGACCGTTCGAAGCCTGCCCCCCACCCTTGGCAAAATTCACTTGAATTTTATCAAAAAGTAAAATACGCTGTGGTACATATCCACATTAAAGATGGCATGATGCATAGTGAGGAAGGCGAACCAGCGTACACTTTTGCCGGAGAAGGCCAAGCAAATATCCACGCTATTTTAAAGGATTTAAAAAAGGAGAACTATAAAGGATTCATTGCAATTGAGCCGCATATTGGAAAGGTCTTTCACCTCAAAGACCAATCTAAAGATTCCCAAAAGACATACCAGCTTTATTTAGAATATGGAAAAAGATTTGAATCTCTGTTAAAAGGAATTTTATAAAAATCAATTTACAGAATTATTTAAACTGGGATGCAATTCTATATTACAATTAAATCAATAAAACTATCCTCCAAACATAAATTCAAATTATAAAGTCAAGTCCTTGGTTATCTCCCAACTCATTGGTTTGAAAAAAGTTTTAAAAGTTTTTAATTCCTTAAGCTCAAGGTCATACCAAATTTCTTCATCAATATTATCCTCAAACATATTACCTTTTGTATATTTCATTTTATTAGTTAAAAAATTACAGCTCCAAGATTGCATTTGCCCATCAACGTTAAAATAAAAAAGGTGATCGCCGCCTATTAATTTAAACTCACCATCTTGATACCTAAATTTATATTGATAACTCCACCGCCAATTGCTTCCACTGTAAAAATCGATTTCCAATATACCTTTTTTTATCAATGTTCATTCCAGCATAAGGGTCACCAAACATCCCCCCCTCCGTTTTTCTCAATATAAAAGAATTGCTTCTTTCAACTAACTCAAATCCAGTATTTGTTTTAAAACAAATTATTAAAATACGCGGAAATTCTTCCGTGGAATCTGGATATATTTTATCACCCCGGTTTTCTATTATTAAACTTTCCCCTTCTATGATTAATGCAAAATCAATTTCTGAGTCATGATTAAAATCGCCCCAAGCAGTATCCAATAAATAATAACCTTCAGGGATAAAACTATGAATGACACTGCCATTTAAGGGAATAGGAGGGTAGGTTTTCTCTTGAGAGATTCCAGTTTGAATAAAAAACAACAATAAAAAGCAAAGCGAAATGAATTGTTTATTCATAAAAAAGGGTAAAAAATAAGTAGACGAGTGCAATTTAGAAACACTTATTTTGAACCTCTATATAACAATTACGACGCCATTCGCTGCGGTTCCCATAATTGCAAATACCTTCCTTTTTTCAATTGTTTAACTTCTGAGGCAAGTTCTTTATTCAGTTGCGAAGTAAATGGCAGCGCCAAATCCCGGTCATCAAAAATCTCCACATTTAATTCTTTTGCAAAAACCTTGGCAAGTTTCCCAAGATTTTGGGCATATTGTTCAGTCTTACCCATTGCCATGAATAGATCGATGACTGAAGTCCGCACCATTTCATATTTATCAAGCTGCATGAGCATCTGGCGTTGGGTTTTACCCGTAGCATTTTTCCCCAGACGCCGCATATCTTCTTTTAAATTCTCTGTGGAATAGCCCATGACACGGGAGCGGAAATTCCACCAATTGGCAGCCGAACCATTGTTCCTTTTTTCATAAGATTCCAAATGTTTCTGCTCTGCTGCAGACTGGCAGCTAACAAGGCCCATCACTTTGGCCAATTCCAAAACTGCCATCACTTGGTCAATGGTGAGCAGATCATTGCTCTCGGATTTATCCTCTAAATTGAAAAGGAAAGTCGCATATTTTTGTTTGAATTTGCTGTTTGAATTGAGGGTGATCAATTTTGCAAACTCAATGGACAGGTAATAATCGTCGATGAGTTTTTGCCGATCATCGCTCTCTTGTTTTGACCGGAGCGCATAATCCTTCATACCGGCTGGTTTTCGGATGCCGTCCCGAAATTCATAAATATCGTTGAGCCAGCGCCGTAGAATTGTAGTGTATTGTTTGTTGGGCAACCCCAAAACAAGGTAAAGGTTGGAGGCTTTCACCACTTTTGTCCCTTTTTTGCTTACAAGAATTTGAAGATCCATAATATCAGTTTTAAATATTACTCATCACAAAGGTGCAAGTAATGTTTTAACAAAACAAATTTTAAAACAATTTTTTTTAATCAAATAGGGGATTAAGCGAATTCAGGGGATTATATGACACCTTATTAGTGATAAAAAGAAGTGTTTGAAGTTAGGTGAGTGTTTGATTTCACAATGTATGGAAAATGTTTCAATATATCAAAATTTTATTTAATATTTCCTCTTTTTGATTAATTTTTCAATCATTGAAAATGAGCCCTCCGCTATGTACTAGCCGAGGTTAGAAAATGTTTCAACACATCGTTATTTTTTTAATGTTTTTTTTTTTAGCGCACATTGTGTTGAGGATAAAAACCCCAAAAGATAGGGGCAAGCAACTTGATCGAGGTTGTATTTCTTTCAAACATTTTAAGCAAAATGAAGTGTAGCCATAAATACACTATCTAATAATTCATATCAATTCCGAGTCATTTATTTTGAAAACGAGTTGAATTAAAATCATCAAAAATAAAAGTAATAGGGCAAGTAAAATGAATGTAAGTACTGTGGAATTTAAGTATGTTTAAAAAATGCGGAGCAGGAAAAGTCGCTCTTTTGGCAACGCCCGGAAGTGCTCCTCAAGGATTTTAAGGGGCGGCGTCGTCCCGATGCATCGGGACGACGCCGCCCCTTAAAATCCCGTTTGGCCAGCCGAGCAGTCTCATGCCTCAAGGCGAGGTGAATCGTCCGGCCCACTTGCAGGGGAAAAATTAAAGCAAATTTAAATTACACGGTCAGTTCAAATAAAATCAATGGGTATGCCGCAGTTATTAACTCCCCCGATATAATTCCTCTACCTCTTCTTTGAACCTGACATAATCCTGGACACTTATTTTATGTTTGATTTCATGCAAAAAAGAAATAAGTTTCCGGTACTCGTTCTCTGATAAAATCCCATCCTCCATAAACACCCGCACGAGGTCTTCAAAATTGGCATTTACAACTCGTGCCATTTCGATACGTTTAATTTTATCTTCCACGAAATTGTAAAAAAAAGTGGCTTCGGTATAGGTCACTTTTTTATTCATCACCAAATTATCCACTTCTTTTTTCACTTTGATAAATTCTTCACTGGCCTGGTCATAATTGAGGTGTCCCGCTTCAAATTGTTGGATGAGGCGATAAATTTTGTCCGTATAATCCTTGATGAATTGCTGCCTTTTTTTGAAAAAATACCAACTGGTCAAAGCCGATAACAGCAGGAAAGTCAGGCCAACTACAAATTCCGTTAAGAAACCCATTTCTTCCATCTTCGAGGCGGTGTACATAATGAAGTTTGTTCCTTTCAACCGGCCATCGGTTTTGATAGCGAAGGTTATTTTTTCAAGATCCTTTGTTTCCAATAATCTATCGGGCTGCAAAGAATTGACATGTTGAGTGAAGGTCGATATTAAACGGTCAAAATCTTCTTTCAAATAAAGCTGACGGACATTGCTCCAAGTGCCAAGCCTAAAATTGGGGCCATAATTCTCCTTGATATATTCGTTGATTTTGGAAAAAGAATAAATAAAGCGTTTTAAATTAAATGTATCCTCCAAGCTATTAAGCCGATTGATCAACTCTTCTTTTTTTGGGGCATTTGTTTCGGATGAGAGCTCCTCTTTTCGTTTTGCATATTCGCCCCGAAGAAAACAAATCATTTCAGGCACACTCGGTTCTAAATAGACAGGGTCTCCCAATCTCCGAAAATGTTCGTTATTCAATTTAATGCGCTCCCCTACCCCAGCATGCGTGACCATGATCAGGTAAAAATTGCTGGGCAGTTCAATTATTTCACCACCATATTTTACAACATGACTGGGCTCCGTAAATTTTTCCCATAGTTCTGGCCCAAAAAAAGTCTCTGGGTTGATTTTGTCAAAGTCATCAATCAAAAAAACGAACTGTTCATCCGGCTGCTGCTGGCATTTCTTGAAAAACTTCAACAATTTTCCGTCTTTCCAATGGTCTCCGATTTCTTCCCCAATATATTGGTGATGATATGCAATATCAAATTGAGGGGCACACCGCAGGTAAAGTAAATGGTCTGGGGAATTTGCTACAAACCTGGATAACCGATCTAACAACGTGGAGGTGCCGCCTCCAGAAACGCTCGATAACAACAAAAAACGGTTGCTTCTCAACCGATCCACAAAACCTTTGAATTTTGAAAATTCCATGGTTGGCAGATACGGGTTGGCCACTATATCAAATGCATGAGTAGGAGATGGTGGCCGCAAATTTGGGTGGATCGACTGCCAGAGCAATTGCAACGTATCTACAGAAAGGTCGAGAGTTTGGTAGGGTTGTTCCAATTTTACTTTCAAGCCTGTCCAATCTGGATCAAGCCTGTCCTGACAACCTTGCCACATCAATGTGGCCAATGCCATAGCTATGAAAGCTATCCAAACTATTTTTAAATTATTTTTCAAAAACAGGTCAATTTTGTCCGAGGTGAAATTTTATTAATCCGTTTTATAGATTGCCCAATGATACAAAACTCCCCCATTTCCATTGCAATTTCTTTACTTTGCAGCGTTTTCGGTACAGGGTAATTTTAACTCCCTTAAACAAGCCTAAAACCAAACATCTACCAATAACAACAAACACATGAAAAACTTATCACTGATCCTAAATATCGTTTTGCTCCTCGCCGTCGCCTATTTATATGCGGACCGCTTTTCCAGCAAAAATGAAACGCCTACCACAGCTGAACCAAGCAAGGAGGCTTCAACTGACAAACCGCTTAAAGTGGTTTACATCAACATAGATTCCCTCCATAGTAAATCAAACTCCTATCAGGCTACCAAAAAAGAACTGGAAACCAGCTTCGACCGGGTACGGGCTACATTATTATCCAAAGAAAAAGCATTTCAAAAAGAAGTGGGCGAATACCAACAAAAGGCATCTAGTGGTCTCCTGACCCCTAACCAAGCCAAAGTCATTGAAGAGGGCCTCGCTAAAAAGCAACAAGAAATCATGAAGCTACAAGAAACGGCTTCCGCTGAATTGGACAATAAAACCAATGCTTTTGATTCGAAATTTACGAGCGACATCAAAAAATACTCTGATTCCCTGCGGGTGGCCAATGGGTATGATTTCGTGCTCCTTTATGGTGGTGTCATCAGCCCAATGCTTTCAGCTGATACCAGCTACGACATTACCGATACCGTCGTTGAATTGCTGAACAAAGACCAGTGAATTGACAAATACTAAAAAAATAATTATAAAGTACGACTTGTTATTCAAGAGTATCCTTTATATATTTGCGCTCCTTTTTAAGGATATAGGCTGAAGAGCCTTTTATAAACATCGCGGAGTGGAGCAGCTGGTAGCTCGTTGGGCTCATAACCCAAAGGTCGCAGGTTCAAGTCCTGCCTCCGCTACAACAAGCCCTGTAAGTCGTTGACTTGCAGGGCTTTTTTAGTTTTACGGTCAATCTTACCGCCCATTTTGGCTTTTCTAATTATATTTTTAGCTCCCCAATTCTTATTAATTTAACGTGAATTCTGGAATCAGACCTCGTTCCAAAGGAGCGGAATCTTTGTAGAATCCAATAATCACATCTGTTTTCCGTTCCATCGGAGCGGTATTTTCTTCTAGATAGCGTTCCGATGGAACGCCCAAGCGTTTTACGAATCTTGCTACAAAGATAAAAGCCCTACGGGCTTGGCAATCAACATTTTAAATCCAGAACTCACGTTAATTTAGGAGACTGTCTCATCAGTACCGATTTGCTAAATTATGCGAATTATGGGTTGAGGTCAATTGGCCTTATTTCATGCCAAATCCCACGAGAGCCGACGTTTTGAACGTCGGAATTCAGGGCAAAAACTACATTTTGCAGCATTAAATCAGACGTTCATAACGTCGGCTCTCGTGGGAAACCCATAATTGTTGGCTTACAATTTCAACCCCTTATTCGTATAAATTTTAAAAATTTAGTAAATCCACAACTCGTTGGTTTAAGATTTACTAAATCTTATAGATTTAGCAAATCGGAGATAAAAGCCCCAAAAACCATCAGTCTCCGATCCTTGGGCGCCCTCACTTTTTCATTTCACTCAGTGCTATACTGCCTACCTGCTTCACCCAGCCTTTCTGCGATTTTCTTGACAAGAGAGGCAGGTGCCAATACTTTTACCCGTTGGCCAAAGGACAGCAACAGACTTTCCAATTCATAATTTGGGATCAGATGGAAAGAAAAAACGACGCTGGAATCGCCCACCTTGACGATTTCCTGCGAATGATGGATCGGTTTGGTCTTTATATATTTAGCCTGTTCCGCAGTGGCTTCCAACAAGACATTTTCAACCTGTTCCTCTTCTAAAACCGTGACACCTAAAACATTTTTAAAATAAGTATCCGCATGGAAATCGGGGCTTTGAAACCATTTTGCCGTTACTGGTTCAATAGATTGAATACGGTCTAGTGGGTAGTTGCGGATGGCTTTTTCTGCCTGGTCCCAACCAAACAAGAACCAGCGGTTGTTGAACTCTTTCAGTAAATAAGGATGCAACACCGTTCGGATCGGCGCCTCCGGCCGGAATGGTTGATACACCAAAAGTACGGAGGTCTGATTCCGGATGTGGTGATACAACGGCTCCAAGTACTCGATGCCCGTCAGCGAATCGTTCCGTTCAAACTGGATAGCCGCAGGCCCTTGCCCAGGGTTTTCCAGATCGCTGATCTGTATCCGGCATTTACTGACCACTTCCTGTAATTCCCGGTAGTGCGGGAAAACCGAAAACTGCTTTAACAACAGCGTGGCTTCGTGGAGCGCCCGGATATCTTCCCCATTGAGGGGGTGCTGGTGTATGGTAAAAGAAGGATCGTCGTAAAACACTTCCCCCCGACGGCAAATAATGGGCGCCGCATACCCCAGTGGCGGATCTTTCCGCATGATGGCAATATCCCCTTTCAACGACCGGAGCGAAACGGCCAGCCCGTCTTCATTGGTCTCGACATCGAAGTGTTCCAACAGTTTTTCCGAAACATACCGCTGCAACGAGGCCATCGTCCACTTCGTGGAACGGTTGCAAAGGCACTCATCGATCAGCCGGTACCGGAAACTGGCGTTTTTGTTTAATGGCATGAAAAAAATTTATTGGGTGAAATAAAAAATGCAAATACACTGCCCTACCCGCCCCCAACTTGAGCCCCTAAAATAATTAAACTAACCAGATGACACGAATTTTATTTTTCCGTAATATAATTGCCTGCTACCCTTTCCGGGCAAAACAGCACCGTTCCCTAATCCCTTCGGATTTTACTGTTTTTTTTAACCATCTTGTATCCTCAATCAATAAACACCGAGAGTCGACTTATTCGAGTCCTGCTTTTTTACAAACTGTATTTATTATTATTATATCTGTTATCCAATCAGGCTTATTTAACCACTGCCCCCGTCGATGCCATGTTAATGTTGTGGACGTGTGCGCCATCAATGATTGATTAAAAACAGCAACCACATGCCAAAGGTAAGATTCCTCCGGATCAGGTTCGACCATCCTATCTTCCCCTACGACATCCCCCGGTTTCGGGCGGCAGTCATCGAAAAGACGGACCGGGAAGCCCCGCTCTTTCACAACCACCAGGGCGAAGACGGCTTCGTGTACCGCTATCCGCTGATCCAATATAAGGTGACCTACAAAAAGGCTAGCATTATCTGCGTCAACGAAGGCACCGACGAAATCCACCACCTGCTCCAGCACCGGGACATGGAACTCCGGGTCGGCGACAAGGTCAATAATTTCTCCGTGGAAGATGTCGACCTCGGCTATTTTCAGGTGCAAACCTGGGAATCCGCCTTCGATTACTCCCTCCTCAACTGGCTGGCCCTCAACCAGGTACACCACCGCCGCTTCCGGGAACTGGAGGGCAACGACGCCGAACAACTCAAACTGCTGGAATCTATCCTCACCGGCAATATCCTCTCCCTCGCCAAAGGCATCGGCTGGGAAGTGAAAGACCGCATCCAGGTGCGTATCACCGAACTGAAACGCCTGAAAATGCTGCCCTTCAAAAAACGACAGGTCCTGGCCTTTACCCTGAACTTCCAATCCAATGTCTCCCTGCCAGACTTCGTGGGACTGGGGAAAGGGGCGAGCGTGGGGTTTGGGGTGGTGAAACAAATTCATTTGAATAACCAAAAAAATTAAATCAATATGGAGAGTATCACTTTTACTTGTGAAACGATTACGCCGATGTTTTTGGCAGGGGCGGATGGGCAGACACCGGAATTAAGGGCACCGAGTATTAAGGGGGCGCTGAGGTTTTGGTGGCGGGCGATGCATGGGCATTTAGATTTGAAAAAACTTCATGATTTGGAAGGGAAAATATTTGGTGATAATTCTCACAGAAGTTGTTTTACTATTAGAATTCAAAACAGGAATCAAATAGACTTTAAAACTAAACCTGTACCTCACAAGAATTATCCTCTTCCCGCCATTAAGCAGGGGAGCACATTTGATGTAGTATTATCTATCCAAGAGACACCTGATTTTACTGCTAATCATTTGTCTGCATTATTTGAATTGATTGTTGTTTTAGGCGGGTTTGGAAAACGGACACGTAGAGCAATGGGCGGGGTGAAAATTACTTCCAAAAAATTGAATGACAAAGAAGTCGCTGTTTCCGAATTGACGATTGACTACATAGCTATTTTAATTGGCAACTTCAATAAACATTTTCAAAAACATCAAAACTCCCTTATCAATACCTTTCAAGGTACAATGCAAAAATATCCCTGGATAAAGCAGATCGAAATTGGAGAGGATAAAAGACGTGATGTTCCTTCACAAACGAGTGACACAACACATACTCTGAAAGGAAAATATAGACAAGCGTATGAACCGAATCTTGGTCATGCTTTCAAAGGCAGATTTGCTTCTCCTATTATTGTTTCAGTCATTGGAAATTCAAATACGCCTGTCATTACGACTTTGAATACTGTTCCCGACAGGGGACATAGAGATTTGGATAATTTTATTCAAGAAGACTTTAAAAAGAATATTCTATGAATAGAAATAAGAGAGAGCGAAATTCTTTTGGTATCGAATTAAAGGTATCAGAACTAAACTTAGATAATTTCAGAGGTTTTAGAACATTAAAAAATCTGCTTATTGGAGATAAAGTAACTGTGATAATTGCAGAAAATGGAGGAGGAAAGACCACCATTTTAGATGCTATGGCAGCTGCTTTACAAGTGTTTTTAAATCAACTTTTAAAAATGAGTTTTGCTCCATTTCCAGAATTAAGGAGCAAAGATGTAATGAATGGTACTGAAAACGGAAGCATTGAATTAAAAATAGAAGGATATATTTCTGTCCTCCATGTCTTAGATGACAATCAAGAAGACAAACTACCAGAAGAACCAGTGTTTGACCAAATCCCATTGACGGAAAACCAACTTCAAATAAGTATAAACAAAGAAGCCATAAGCTATAAAATAAATGAGTACGAAGCCAACGAAGAAAGCGACTTTTTATTTAAAGAATATTTCAAATCCCAATTCAGACCGGAGATAGACTCTATGCCTGTGTTGGCTTACTATGGAGGGAATAGCATTGACACGCAATCCGAAATAAATAAGCCACTAAGGGAAAACAGGCTATACCACTTGTATGCAGGTTGTCTGGATGCAAAGCGATTTTCTTTTAATTCGTTTTTAAGGTGGTTTGATACACTTTACAAAGTCAATATGAATAAGCCTGAAAATGAAAAAAGCAGGGAATTACGATTAATTGAAGAGGTAGTTTATCGAATACTTAATGAAGAAAAAGAGCCAGATAAATGGATATTCTCAAATCTGAGGATGCACTACGAATTGGAGCGGGACACACTCCGAGTAAATAAAAAAAACGCCTATGGGCAAACTGTAATTATTGAGGTCGACCAAATGTCAGCAGGAGAAAAAGTGATGTTTGCGATAGCCGCAGACATTGCAAAGAGGTTAATATTGGCAAATCCTGACTTATTGAAAGATCCAGATAATACGCCTCTTAACGGTCAAGGAGTGGTGCTGATTGATGAAATTGATTTGCATCTACATCCTAAATGGCAGCGATTGATTTTGCCGAAATTGATTGAATTGTTTCCAAACGTTCAGTTTGTGGTAACTACGCATAGTCCGTTTGTTGTCCAATCAGTTGAACCCAACCATTGCATTAGGCTCAACAATAGCGTGCCTGAATACTTTGATGGAGAAGAACGAGGAGACTATGAGGAAATAGCGATTGACTTTTTTAATATTCAGAATTTTTTCGATACCGAAACGACTGCAATTCTTGGTGAGTTCAGAGAATTTGTAAATGAAATTGTAAATAAAAAACGGGATGTGAAAAATTCAGACTTTATTTCAATAATTAAAGATTTGAGCAAAAGGGGTGAACAGGTAAAATCTGTTGTTGCTTTTGAATTGGCTCAAATGGAAAAACAATTGAAAGAAAATGGTAAAGATTGATAGAACTACTTTCGAGTCTAACAAAACGGTTGAAACATTAAAAAATGTTCGACCACCCTTATCATGGAATGGGGAAAAACCATTTTCATGGAGAGTAATGATTGATGGGAGAGGCTTTAATGTAAAAAAACAATTGTTACCAATTCTATTAAAAGTTACTAAATGCCATTGTGCCTTTTGTGATTTGTACCCATTAAGTACGGATTTTTTTGACATACCCATAGAGCATTTTATGCCGAAATCTAAGAATCCAGAGAAAGCATATTCTTGGGATAATTTATTTCCGGTTTGTAATGGATGTACACAAAAGAAGGGAGAAAAATTTGACGATTTATTATTAAAACCTGATGATCCTAATTATGACTTTGACTCCAACTTTATGGTAACCGGGGAAGGTCTTATTAAATGTAAAATGGAAAAAAGAAAATCCCCTGCATCTATAACTATTGATATCTATAAATTGAACAGAGGAACACTATTAAGCGAAAGGAAACGATGGATAAGGGATTTCCCTAAAATTAATCCACAAAACCCAGATGAATATCCGTTCAGATTTTTAATTCCAATTGTCTGCAAATACAAGCAACCAGACGACATCATAAATAAATATGTATCATGAATAACTACCTCTTCCTCTTCACCATCGGCCCCGTCCAGTCTTTCATCGCACAAGCGAGGAAGACGCAGGATTTGTATGCGGGGAGCCGAATATTAAGCGAATTAATTTTTTCGGCTTATGAAGTTGCAAATGCGAATGGCATCCAATTAATTTTTCCGAAAGAAATAAACAAGGATACCTCAATTCCAAATAGGTTTTTGGGAGAGATTAAAAGCAAATCCGATGCGGAGTTGCAGGGTATCGGGAATAAAATTGAAAAAGCTGCAAGAATTCAGTTTTCAAAATTAGCTAATGATGCTCTAAAGGAATCCAAGGTCAATTTTTCTTCAATCGAAAAAGCCTTTTGGCAACAAATCGAAAAGCACCTCGAAATCAACTGGCTTTTTCATCCAGTGGAAGGCGAAGGTGATACTGCTTATCGAAAAGCATATACTGAAATAGAGACGCTTATGGGCGCTGTAAAAAACGTGCGGGTATTTGAGCAATTTGATTATGATTTACCAAATGAAAATGGTGAAGCTGGTCGAAAATGTTCGCTGGATGGCGAAAGAAATGCATTGATATTTGGCAAAGAAACAAATCCAAGGTTTTCCAAACAAGGAGTAACATCTTACGATATTTGGGTAAATCAAAATGAAGGATTGAGTGCGGTTAGTTTGACTAAAAGATTTTACAACAAATCAGAAACAGATGCATTTGCTTCAACCGCTGAAATAGCAGCAAAAAACATTATATCAGAAAACCCTGGAATTTGGAGTGTCTACAGAAAATGTTTTGATGGAAAAATTGATGATGCTCAACTTTTTTACAAGGAAAATCTTACAGAGAAATACCTCAAAAAAAATGGATATGGCCATGTTTTTAAGAAGTGTGACACTTCAACACTCCTAAATTGTTGGCGAGCTGTTTTTCAAGGGAATGAACCTTCCTCCTACTTCGCCCTCGTTGCTTTTGACGGTGACAAAATGGGAAAAATACTGAGCGGTGCTGCTGAATATTTTAAAGGCTCTGACTTGAAGGAATATCAAGGAAAAGTGTCGGAATTGCTATCAAATTACGCCAAAAAAGTTGAAGATTATTTTAAAAGAACCAATTCTGCGGCTGGTGCTGTTGCCTACACTGGTGGTGATGATTTTCTGGGTTTCGTCAATTTAGAGCAATTGTTTGAAGTGATGCGATGGCTACGGGAAGAATTTGATAAACAGGTAAATAGTGAATTGAAAAAATACTTTCAGGAAGGAATAAACTTCACTTTCTCTGCGGGTATTGCCGTCGCCCATTACAAGACACCATTAAGTATGGTATTGGACAAAGCAAGGCAAATGGAAAAACTCGCTAAATCAGCAAAAGGTGGCGACCGCGATGCTTTTGCAATTAGTGTGATGAAAAAATCAGGGGAAAGCCACCAAACCTATTATAAATGGGACTTGGAAAATGGCATGAAGCATTGGAAAGCTATGGAAGAATTGGTCGGCTACTTTGAAGAGGGGTATTGCTCAGAAACATTTGTCCGAAACCTGATTCGTGAGTTTACCACCTTACAAGATGGAGATGGCAATATTTCAGATAGCGGTATGGTCAAATTAGAATTGGCTCGATTGGTCAAACGCTCGCTAACGGAAAAAGGGAAAAAGACAAAGGAGAAAAAGGAAGAAATTCAAAGAACAGTTGAGAATTTAGTTATCTCAAATACTAAGAAGGATGGAAATTTTAAATTGGAAATACTGGCAAATGCAATCAGCATTGCTCTTTTCCTGAAACGGAACCGCAAAAAGCAATCTTCTAATCAAAATGAAAAAAATGGATAATATGGAATTGACAATACAACCCCTGGATACCTTGTTTTTCAGAGATGGAAAACCCTTTGCCCGGGGTGATGAAACCTGGGCTGATAGTACTTTTCCTCCTAATCCCTCTGTAATTTATGGGGCGATGCGGACAGCTTTGGCTACTGTGGAGGGTAAGGAGATTCCTTTTGGCGATGTGCCTGAACGGCTTGGGACAGAGAATTTTTCTATTAAAAACATATATTATCGAATTGACAAAAAGAATTATTTACCGCTACCATTAGATTTTGTAGAGTATAAATCGAGACGTGCGGAACTGATTGAAAAGAAATTTCATGAAGTTCATTTGCTTGATGTATCCGAAAGAAAGTCTATCATTTCCGAAAAAAATCCTTTATTAAATACTTCCTGCATCCAAAGGATTTTCAAGTTGCTGAAAATATAAATAGTGGTTTACTAAATGACTATGAATTATTGAATTATTTAGATGGCTACCTCGACACAACGAATGCACTTCAACTGAATGATTTTGTTAAATCGGAGCCAAAGGTTGGGATTGGAAGAGATAACATTACCCGAACCGCAGAAGATAGTCTGCTTTATCGGGTGGACATGAATCGCTTGGAGGGGGTAGAGTTGAGAATTATCGCAAAAAGTCTCTATCAGGAAAATGACATTGCCCAATCTATTGTGCATTTAGGTGGCGAAACAAAGTTGATTCAATTAGACCCAATTGGTAGTAATACCAAATTAAAAATAGACAAACCAAACCTTAACAAAGATAGTTTTAAAATCTATTTGTCAACACCTGCTTTTTTCACAAAACTTGGATGGCAGCCTGATTTGAGTCGGTTCAACATTAATGCTCGTTTAGTGGCTGCCTGTGTCGGAAAACCCCTTCATATCGGCGGGTATGACATGCTAAATAACAGACCTAAACCCATGCTAAAAGCCGTTCCCGCAGGGAGTGTTTATTACTATGAATCGGATGAAAGTCCTGAAAAAATTCTTTCGCAATTACATGGTCAATCTATTTCTGATTTTCTGCCTGAGCAAGGCTATGGCATTGCATTCATTGGTAATGTAAAACTCCCCAAAAAATGAAAAGAGTAATCACAACTGTCGGAACTTCTGTTTTCACTAACTACTCAAAAGAGGAGGTAAAAGAAAGCGAAGAATTTGGATATGGGCAAAATTATGATGAGCCGATTGACGGTAAAGATGGGGTATTTAAGAAATTGGAATCTGTTGACTCTCCTGTTCCCGACAAAAGCAAGCGAGACTTCAATAATATCAAAGATATTATTCGCAGACGTTGGTTAAACAAGTACCGTCCAAACGCCTCCGCCGAAATCAGTAGTCTGATAAAAATTGCAGAAGACGAGGAAGATTCAATTGAAGTATATCTTTTGGCAACAGAAACTGCTTTATCGGTAGCGGCTTGTGAGTTGATTAAGGAGTATTTGGAGTCGGAGTTTAACGAGCAAAAAGAAAGATTTTTAGCAGCTCATTTTGATGTAAATGAGCATATGATAAAAGGATTGCAAGTAACAGACATAGACAAATTTCAAAATGAAGGATTTCAAAATCTTGTTGATCAAATAATCAAAGTAAAAGAGGAAAATGAAAATACAATATTAAATATTTCAGGCGGTTACAAGGGGCTTATTCCACCATTAACAATTGTTTCTCAACTTTATGAAATCCCATTGTACTACCTATATGAAGATAGCAATAATCCAATAGAAATTGGAACACTTCCAATTGGCTACGATTGGTTTGCTATTGAAAGGTTTTCTATACAATTACATAAAACTTCACAAGCGCGGAAAAATCCAAAAGTAAAAGAAACGGTTGACGAAATGATGAGTTTTAAATTAGTGAACCCTGACAACTTTGAATTAACAATTTTTGGTGAGTTGTTGAAAAGTTATCTCAAAAGGCAGTCGACGCCGCCTTTGTCAGGTACAATGATGGGGTATTTTGTTGAGCATAAACTATACAAATATTTCCAAGAAGTACATGGTAGATATAATGTCGAACATAGTTATGAACCTATAAAAGGAATAGGCGATATTGATTTGAAAATAGAAACAGATACTGGCTTTATACCCGTAGAAATCAAACCTGCAAATATCTATGAAGATGGTTTCGGTACATGGGCGAAATTGCTAAGCACTTTTCCAGACAGAATAAAAAAAATATTGCCGCTCCAAGAAAAATCATTAAAAGAATCATGGATGGTTCTTTATGGTGAAATAATTCCTGAAACCGAATTCCTCAATGAGATGACCGAAGCCTTGAAAGAATTTAGCAGACCATTTAAAGTCTTTTTCCTGAAAATAAAACCAAGCAAGCTTAATGAGGAAAGGCATATTTATCAGGACTTTTTCAAAAGCGATATTGATGATTCAATGTTGAAAGAAATTTTCAATTCAAATAATTTTTAAAATATGTACAAAAAAATCAATCCACTTTTTCTCCTCTGTGAGACCCCGCTCCACGCAGGCAGCGGAGACGACCTGGGGCTGGTAGATTTGCCAATCCAAAGAGAACGTCATACTTCTTTTCCGAAAATCGAAAGTTCCTCCCTGAAAGGTGCAATCCGTGAGGCTTTTGAAACAGAAGTAGCTTCCCAAAAATTTGACAATTGGGATGATGATGACGTAAAAATTCACCGCTTTTTTGGCTACGATGATGGCTCTTTAAAAAGCGATGGAGATGAAAGCCCAAAGAAAAAGTTAGAGAAAAACTTTAAAGATGCCAGCGAATACGCAGGCTGCCTTGCCTTTACCGATGCCCGTATTCTTTTATTTCCTGTAAAAAGTATGAAAGGAGTTTTCACCTGGATTACCTGTCAACAAGTACTCAACAAGTTTGCAAGCGATTTAGCAGTAGCTAAAAACCAAAATTTTCAGCATTTGGATGCTTTAATAAAAGAAGCTAATCCAGTAGAAAGCCATTGTCTGGTAGCAAGTAACCCGTTTGTATAAATAATAATGTGGTATTGGAAGAATATGCATTCGCAGCAACGCAAAAACGACAATTTGAAAAATTTTGCAGAGGAACTTGCCGATACTGTTTTTGCCGATGAGTCGCTGGCTTATTGGAGAGGTCTGTTGAAAACCAATTTAGTCGTTTTGAGCGATGCTGATTTTCGGGATTTTGTCAATCAATCAACCGAGGTGATTACCCGTACCAAAATTGACAACAACACCGGTACGGTACAAGACGGTGCTTTATTTACAGAAGAATACTTGCCAACTGATTCGGTCATGTATTCATTGGTTATGGCTTCAAAAGAATACGGGAAAAAAGCAAGTGCCACAGACGAAGAAGCTATGCAGTTTTTTAAAGAGAAACTGCAAAAGATTAATATTTTCCAATTAGGTGGAAACGCCACTATTGGTAAAGGTTTGCTTCGCACTAAATTATTGAACTAAAAAAAATATTTGATATGTCAATCAATACCAGACAACAACTCGAACAGGGCAGAGCCAATGCTGCGTACAAAAGAGTAAGGGATTTTGTGGATAGCAACCCTGGAAAGTCTACGCTCGATGAATATAAATCATACTCCAAGAAATTCCCAATGATGGTCAAAACTAACGGATTGGGAGCAGCTTTGGCATTTATAAAATCCAAACAGAAGGGAGCCTATAAACGCCTATATGAAGACCTCTCGGAGTGGTTGAAAGAGGATCATAAAAAAATCATCGACCTGATGTATAGTGACCTTTTAGACAAGGTGGTCAGTATAGACGATTCTGCTAAATATCGGGCAGTATCCAATGAAGTGCTGGCTTTTATGAACTGGCACCGCCGTTTTACGGAAGGAATGATTAGCAAATAACTCATTAAACTTTGCACATGGAAAAGGGAATTTTAAAATTATCGAAATCAAAAAAGGGTAAAATAATAGTTGCTCTTGATCGGTTGAATGGGAAACCACCAATGCCGCTGTCAAATGTTTTTCTTCAATCATTAGAACATAATGACAAAGAATGCATGTTTGAAATGGTCGGTGGAAAAATAACCAAAATTGAAATTGAAAACATTTTAATTCATGGTGGAACGGCCCAAGTTGCCACATCAAAAAGCGATACTTTCGAAAGACATCAGAATGCTACTGATGGCCATAGGGTTTATGGGTTCAGAGACGCTTTAGATATTCAGCAGTCTCAACTCCCAAAAGCAATTAAAGACCTTGGTAATTTTGACATTGACAACTTTTCCTTGAAATACAACAAGGCAGCTAGATATATTGATGACGCACCAGGTAAAAACAAATTCTTTTTCTTCAAAAATGACCATAGAACCTACCGAGATGGCAGACCACCAACGGGAGATGAGTTTTTTATCCAACCAAATTACGGCAGCCTGAATTTTGAAGACATTTCAAAAAGACATCAAAATCAGGTCAAATCTCTTTTTCCTGAAAATAAATCAGAAGTTGTAAAAATCACACCTGACTGGCGATTAGTTTGTGGATTGAGTGGAGGTATTTATGAAACCAATATGACGCTACATCATGTCTATGGTGTACCGTATATTCCTGCCAGTAGCATTAAGGGCGTAGTGCGCAGTTGGATAATTACAACTGTGTTTGGAGCAACCGCACCTGATCAAGAAAAAAATTTTCCAATGGTCAATGCGGAATATCGGGCGTTAAAAGGTAATAAATTATTTTGCGAGTTATTTGGTGCGCCAGAGAGCATTGAAAGAGTTGTTTTTGAAGGTGAAAAACCAAAAGAGAAAAAAGATAAGTATGGAAAGGTGTTGGATGAATTTATCAAGGAAAAAGAAAAAAGCGCACTTGGAAAAGAGCAACAAGGCAATGTGGTTTTCTTTGAGGGATTACCTACTATTCCGCCTAAGTTGATGCCTGATGTAATTAATGTTCATTATCCAGATTGGTATAAGGCAGAGGGTTATTCTGCACCAACCGATTTTCAAAAAACCAATCCTGTTATCTTTCTTACTGTAACGGATGAAAGCCAGTTTCAAACGGCAGTTGGTTCAAAATGCGGCAATCAAAAAATAAATAGTTGGGATGGTTGGGAAGCATTGGCAACATCAGTTGAATTAAATGGAGATGCTACCATAATTGAATTGGCGACAAAATGGTTGAATTTGGCACTTAGCGAACACGGTATCGGCGCCAAAACCGCCGTCGGCTACGGTTACATGAAACAAGTTGAAGAATAATGCCCCACAACATCTTCATCTCTTTCCTCGGTGCCATTCCGTATTATGACACGCAATATTACTGGCAACCGAACCGCTCCGATTTGAGTGCGCCGCTACCCTATGTGCAGGAGGCGATAATTCGGAATTGCCTGCCTGCGTGGTCGGAGGGCGATAAGGTGTACATTTTTACCACGGAAGAAGCAAAGCGCAATAACTACGACCACCGGATTTTGTCATTTGACCGGGCAACGAACACGCCGAAGCTGGCTGAAAACAAAGGGCTGGCTGCGGTTTTGGAACAACTCAAAGCGGAGGGAAAAATCAGCGACTACGAACCGGTCATTATTCCCAATGGCTATACCGAGCAGGAAATATTCCAGGTGTTCCAACGGGTGTTTGAGCGCATTGAACCCGGGGCGGAAATTTATTTTGATATAACCGTGCCGAAAAAGAAGAACAAATCAACAGCGCCAAATACAAGCAAATGGGAGAAGAGGACATTGAACGTTTGCGTCAGGCGACGGTACAGGCACCTATTTTAAACCTGATCAGTCTGTCTATTTTGCAGGATTGGACCTCCGCAGCGGGAGAGTTTATCCGATTGGGAAAAGCCGGAAACTTATCCGGTCTGGTGCGGGAGTCGCAGCCAAAACTGGCTGAACAATTAATCCAATTGGAACAATCCATCAGTACGTGCAGGGGAAAGGCACTGACCGCTGAGCTCGATTTTAATGAGTTGAAAAATACGCTGAACTTTAGCAAAAACGAACCCATCAAGGAACAGCTGAAACCGCTGATTTCAAAAATTGAGCACAAAATCGAGCGCTTTGAAAACGGCGACTCTCTCAAAAATGGATTTGGTGCCGTCGCCTGGTGCATTCAGCACAATATGATTCAGCAGGGCATCACTTTTTTACAAGAAACGCTGATTACCCATATTGTTGAAAAAGTAGTCGGCAAAGACAAAGTCAACGAACTCTTTTTCCGGGAAATAGCCAATACTGCGCTCATGATGTTTCCGGCCAAAGGAAACCGGTATTTTGATGGTAAATTCAAAAAGAAACCGGAACAAGAACAGGAGGCCATTTTGAAAATTTATTACGATATGTGTGAATATGTGAGAAGTAACAATCCATTAAAAGGATTGTATTCGGAATTAATTGGTAATGAAGGATTCCGAAATGATATTAACCACTGTGGTTTTCGGGATGATTATAAATCACCCGACGAACTGAGAAGTTCTTTGGAAAGCTTATTTGCCCGAATTTCTGAATTAAACCTGCTTTAACCCATGCTCCTCAACCTCTCCAACCACCCCTCCTCTCGTTGGCCGACGGAACAATTTTTGGCGGCGCACCAACAATACACATCCGTGACGGATTTGCCGTTTCCCCTTGTGCCGCCAGAAGCAACGGCGGACGAAGTGCTGCAACTGGCGGAAGACTTTTACCATCAAATCAGGCGGGCGGACCCGCAGGCCGTGCACCTCATGGGCGAAATGACATTCACTTTCCGCTTGGTGACGATGCTGCAAGCCGCTGGCATCCCCTGCATTGCCTCGACGACGCACCGGACGGTGGAGGAACGGGACGGGAAAAAGATCGTGCAGTTTGAGTTTGTACAGTTCCGGCCCTACTGATTGGCAGTTTTCAGTAGGCAGTTTTCAGTAGGCAGTGGGCAGTGGGCAGTGGGCAGTGGGCAGTTTGAGCGTAGCGAAATCCCTTCGATATGGCAGATTTAGAACCGCACCGCCCCTACAAGCCCGCTCTGCGGCGATCCTTCTAACGACGACGATGCCTTTTCATCCCGTTCCAAAAGAACGGGAACTGTTCACGTAAAAAGGGCAGTTTTCAGTAGGCAGTAGGCAGTTTGAGCGTAGCGAAACCTCAACTCGCTTCGGGGTTCAAAGTCCATGCTCTATACGTTGTTCGGGTATTGACTATTTGATATCACCAATTTAACACGGGGGGAAAGACTGGTTTTTTTGCCCAAAATGAGCCGTTGGGTAGGGATAAATGGCCGACCAATCAGGGGACTTTTGTTTGGTGTTGACCAAATCAGCCGTTTTGTGGGGTGTTTTTTTGATCTCGTCTGTCAACAGAATGCCTAGTTTGGTTGACGAATCCGTTGTGTTGGCCAACTGCGGTACTGCTGCAAGACATCAGCTGATTGCTTGCTTTTGTTGCCTATATTTTTTCTTTTGTTGGTTGACGGAATAAAAAAATAGTCGACGAAAAGGAAAATGATGGGTTGCAAAAAGTCTTTGCAATATAACATAGACCCTTTGCAGTATTGCAAAAAGTCTTTGCAATATAACATAGACCCTTTGCAGTATTGCAGAAAGTCTTTGCAATATAACATAGACCCTTTGCAGTATTGCAGAAAGTCTTTGCAATATAACATAGACCCTTTGCAGTATTGCAGAAAGCCTTTGCAATATAACATAGATCCTTTGCAGTATTGCAAAAAGCCTTTGCAATATAACATAGATCCTTTGCAGTATTGCAAAAAGCCTTTGCAATATAACATAGGCGCTTTGCAGTATTGCAGAAAGCCTTTGCAATATAACATAGACCCTTTGCAATACTGCAAAATGGCTTTGTTCAGGACAAAATTGCCGAACGAGCACCAACAACCCGGGGGTCGCCGGGGAGCCGGAAAGGGGATGTATTTTTTCACCAAAAGACGGAGATTATGCTCATTCAATTGACGCCCCATCAGGAGGCGGTATTCCAACAAATGAAAGATTTTATCCGGTCGGACGAGCAGCAGGTGTTTATACTCCGGGGCTATGCCGGTACCGGCAAGACGACGCTGGTGGGTTTCCTGTTGCAGTGGCTAAAAAAGGAACGTTCGCACCGGGCTGTGCTGCTGGCCTCGACGGGTCGGGCGGCCCGCATCCTGGAGCAGAAGACGGATTTTGAGGCGGCGACGGTGCACAGCCATATTTACACTTTCGATGTGATCGAGGAGCGGGAGCAGAACAAAAAGGATGCGTGGAAAAGCGAGACGGGCCAACTGGTGCTCAACTTTGGCCTGAAGCCGTCGGTGGAAACGGAAACCGACCAGCTGTACATCATCGATGAGGCGTCGATGTTGTCGTACGTGGAGCGGCAAGACCCCTCGGTGGCGCAGTTTGGCAGCGGGAATGTGCTGTCGGATTTCCTGCAGTTTGCCGGCAAGAACAAGGTGGTGTTTGTGGGCGACCCGGCGCAATTGCCGCCGCCCGTGGGCATCAATCCGTTTTCGGCGGCGCTGGCCCCGAACTATTTATCCAAAACCTTTGGTAAAAACGTGGTGGTGGGTTCGCTGACGGAAATCATGCGGCAGTTGGCAGACAGCCACATCCTCCAATTGGCCACCAACATCCGGGAGGAAATCAAGGCCCGGCAGTTCAACAACTGGGAGATGACGATGAACCAACCGGGGCGGGGCATTTTCCACCCGTTCAGCCAGGAAGTGTTGTTTCGCCGCTACCTGCCACTGTTGCAGGAGGACATGCGGAAACCCATTGTTATTACGCACTCCAACAAGCAGGCGTTTTTCCTCAACCAACAGATCCGGCAGCGGCTGGGGCACAAAAACTGGTTTCACCTGAACGAGGGGGCCATGCTGATGGTGTCGCAAAATTCTTACGATGTGGAACTGGCCAACGGCGATCAGGTCATTTTGGAAAAAGCCAACTTTGTGGGCAAACGGGCGGGTTTTACGTTTCTGGAAGTCGAACTGCGGGGGCTGGAAGACGGCAAAAAATACAAGACTTACCTGCTGAAGGAATTCCTCTTCCGGCCCGAGGCCAACCTGCCGATCGAAGATTCTAAAAAGCTGTTGATTGATTTTGACAAACGGGCCCGCAACCGGGGGCTGCGCCGCAACTCGCACGAATACAAAAAGATGATGCTGGAGGATAAATTCCTCAACGCCCTGCGGGCAAAATTTGGCTACGCCGTCACCTGCCACAAATCGCAGGGGGGCGAGTGGCCGCACGTATTTCTCAACCTGTCGGAAACGCTGGACCGGCTGGACGGCGAGACCCGCCTGCGCTGGCTGTACACGGCGGTGACCCGGGCGCAGTTTAACCTCGACATCAAGGGCGTGTACCGCCCGGCGAAAAAAAAGCAATAGATCATGCACATTATCCTTAATTCTTTCGGTGCCTCCATGGGCAAGGAAAACGGCCTGTTTGCGGTGTCCACGGCGGAGGGCAAACAGTTGCTGGCGCCCCGCGACGTCAGCACCATCACCATCAGCAAAGGGGCCCGCATCAGTTCGGATGCGGTGCTGCTGGCCATCGAAAATGAGGTCGATGTGTTGTTTGTCAACAACGTGGGCCAACCGCTGGGCCGGGTGTGGAGCATCAAATACGGCTCGGTGTCGGACATCCGGCGCAAGCAGCTGGAGTTTTTTTATTCGCCCCGGGCGGTGGACTGGGTGAAGGAATTGGTGGTGGAAAAAATCAACAACCAGGTGGCCATGTTGCTGTCGCTGAAGGCGGGGCAGCCCGATCCGCTGCGGCGCAAACTGGCCGCGGCGATCAACAGCATGGAGGACCACAAAAGCAAGGCCCGCCACGCGGAAGGTGAATCGGTGCCCGATGTGGCGCCGTCGCTGCGCGGCTGGGAGGGCGCTGCTTCCCGGCGGTATTTTGGGGTGGTGTCGGAGTGTTTGCCAGAGAAATACCAATTCAACAACCGGAGTCAGCACCCGGCCACGGATATGTTCAATTCGCTGCTCAACTATGGCTACGGCATGCTCTACGGCAAGGTGGAAGGGGCGCTGATCAAGGCGGGCATTGACCCCTACGTGGGTATTTTTCACCGCGATGACTACAACCGCCCGGCGCTGGTGTTCGACGTGATCGAGCGCTACCGGGTGTGGGTGGACTATGTGGTGATACAGCTCTGCCGACAGGATGCCATGAGCGAGGAGTGTTTCCGGCAGGAGGGCGACGCCATGCTGCTGGAGGGACTGGGCAAACGGATCCTCATCCAATCGGTGAATGACTACCTGGCCGAGGTGGTGCGCCTGCGGGGCCTGGAACGGAGCCGGGCGCAGCATCTGCAACTGGACGCCCATCGCTTGGCGACGTTTTTTTTGGAACGATAGGCGGGGCAGTTTTCAGTTGGCAGTTTGAGCACAGCGAAAGTTTGAGCGCAGCGAAAGTTTGAGCGCAGCGAAAGTTTGAGCACAGCGAAAGTTTGAGCGAATGATTAATTAAATGGGTAATGCTAAAATAATCGGCGGTGTGTCAAATGTAAGGCTGTATCTCTTTCTATGCATCGACCCCCGACCCCTAAAGGGCAGGGTTGATTGGTTCTATTTGTTTCCTTTGAAATAAAAATTAAAATCAAAATCAAAATTTAAAAAGCCCGTTTCTCGCAGTTGGATGCTTGGGTTTTTCATTTTCATTTTCATTTTGATTAGAAATGACTTTTAGTAGAACCAATCAACCTTGCCTTAAGGGGAGCACATTTTCGATTTTATAATAAGCTGACAATCAACGATAAATCAGTACTCCCCTTTAGGGGTCGGGGGTCGATGAAGATAGCTTGGAAAAACTGCACAACCTTACATCTGATACACTGCCCAATAATCGACAAGGGTTTTCTTATAAAATTAAACAATGCGAATCAGGAGTTGAAATTCTAATTTGATTATCAATAAGTTGGAGCAAAGACTTTCTATGTTTTAAAAACTTGGAAAGTCTAAACCCTTGATTTTCAGCATTATCACCTTTTCAACTCCTGATTCGCATAAATAACATGAAAACGAGACAATAACAGGGATACGGATGAAATATAAAGCCTTGATTTAGAAGCTATTAAAAACTGCGGACTGCCTTCCCGAAGCGAGTTCGGGATTTCGCTACGCTCAAACTGAAAACTGAAAACTGGATTTGCTATGCTATTATTTGGTAAAAATATTACGACGCCGGGCGATTCGTTGCAGCCGTTGTCGGTGGAGCGGTTGTACCAAGGGATTGTGCGGCCGAAGCAGCCGTTTTTTGATTTGGTGGAACAGCTGCGGATGGTGCGCAGTCTGGATGAGGGGCAGTACCGGCAACTGAAGAAGCAGTTGCCGTATTTTGTCTGTGCGCAGTTTCACCCGAAAATACGGCGGAAGGAGAATTTTGCTTCGATCGAATATTTTATGTTCGACCTCGATCATTTGGCGGAAGCCAAACTCGACCGGATGGTGTTGCAGGAAAAGCTACTGGAACAGGCCCGGGAGGTGCTGCTGTGCTTTGCCTCGCCGAGTGCGGACGGGCTGAAGTTGATGTTCCGGCTGTCGGAGCCGTGCCGCGACCAGGCGCTGTTTTCGGCATTTTACAAGGTGTTTGCCCGCCGGTTTGCGGAGCAGTGGGGA
>JAWKLX010000027.1:0-116333 GCA_041392505.1 Saprospiraceae bacterium
AATTTAATGTTACAATTAATACGTTACAGTTAAACGCATAGTTAGTGTAAATTAACCACTTTCAGTGGCATGGTTTTTTCGGTTATTTATAAATAGTCTAATTTTATAAAAAAAATATTTTACTTTTCGTCTCCATTCATAACAGTATTTTATAGCAATATAAAAACACCCTGTCATTTTAATTAAACACACTTTAAGGGAAGACTATTTGCAATTTATTTGAAAAGCTAATTAAAACTATTTAGCAAACAAATAATTGTGCAGCCATCTGCACAAAACCATTGCAAACAATCCCTTAATTGAATAAAAACCGAATAACAGCCCCCTAAATTTACTACTTTATTTTAAAGGCAAAAATGAAAAAAGGAATTTATTTTCGGTATAAAAAATAAACCTTTAAAATTAAAAACCATGTTACCTTTCATTAATTCACAACACACACTTTTTTTTTACAATAGTTAGATTAATAAATCCCCTCTTTTTAACGGATAAGAATTATTAATCATTTAAAAAAAAATTGACAAATACACAAAAGGCATTTCACAAAGATTGCTGAATATGCACAAACAACAAAAATCACAAATTGTCAAAAGGCATAAGGGGCATCCTATGCCTTGTTTTAAGCCCATGTTCAATACAAAAAAATTACTCGGACATAATTTTATTTCAACGTTCGATACTACCTCTTGTATTGCCTAAAAAACCACAGGTTGGTCAACCCGTCATTTTGGAATGAGTTATTTACTTTATTAATGGACAGGCTAAAAAAATCTAAAAATTATAATACAAACACAAACCGTGAATATTGATTTTTATTTTATTTTTTCTTGAATTAAACGGGTTGAAAAATCATGACAAGACGAGCACTAGTGAATAAAAATCATACACCACAAAAACTATTGAAGAATGACAACTTCCACGAAGATGAGTTTAATGCTATGTTTTGTTGCTGGGCTTAGTTTTATAGTATTAAAAAAACGTAATTGGATTAATTCAAATTGCAAATCGGAAAACCGACATTTATGGTCAAAGCTGGACATTCCTTCAATTTTTGGAATATCGGAAGAAGCCTCAGTTCTTAGAAATATTGACAAGATAGAAAAAACAGAAACCGTCAGTATGACATCTACTATTCCCTATGATTGTAATGATCCGCTTACGGGAGATGGAGTTGTGATAAATAATTTGGGAAACGAGAATATTTGCCTCTTATGCGAGGCATCTGACTTGACAAAATTGATAGATGGCGATTTAGGTAATTATGCCAGTTTTGATATGCCAATCGGAATATCTGTTGCTACGCCTGTCGTGTCCATTAAGGATGTGGTGAACACCTACCCTTCTGGATACCGTGCAGGTTTTGTAGTTCAAAGTGGTGAAAGTTTATTGAACACCACTTTATATAGTAATTTTCAGATAAAAACTTTATTGAATGGAGCTTTGCAGGAAACTGCAAACTATGGGGGCGGCGGCACGTTGGAGGCTAATTTAATTGCAGGGACCAGTGGTGCAAAACGTTTAAGTTTTGTCACCGCTCTTCCGTTTGACGAAGTACAATTAACCCTCACTTCTTCATTGACGGGAATCAGCAATCTCAGGGTGTATTACGCTTTTGTGGATGCTGATCCAAATTGCAATTACAACTGCCAACAACCATTGTCGCCGCCACTTTTCTCCTCTGCTGTAAACGGGGCCAGAACAGGCATTGATGGTTTTTGCTTGTTCTGTTCGGTCAATAACACAGGATCGATTGTAGATGCGGACACGTCTAATTATGCGACGATCAACATGCCCACCAGTATTGGGGCGGAAGGCACTGTTTCGATTTTTGCTGGCGAAGATTTACCGGCTGGTTATGATGCGGGTGTGGCAGTAAGCGATGGCTCTGGCTTGTTGGGGACATTGACAGCAACCCTTCTTAATAAGATTACGATAAATACTTTTTTGGATGGATTGCCAGCAGAATCCGTGGCCGTAGACTCATCATTGGCCAACGTTGGCCTTTTGCCGGGATCAGAAAATATCAATCTGCTTAGTTTTAAAACCACCATGCCTTTTGACGAAATCCAGCTATCAATAGGTGGGATTTTTACGACGACCAATGTCAGGGTGCATTATGCGTTCGTCCGTCCCGATTCGGATAACGATGGCGTTCCAGACTGTGTTGATAAATGCGACGGCGGAAATGACCTCCTCGATGCCGATGGCGATGGCCAACCGGACGATTGCGATTTTGATTGCACTTTGAGCAGCAGTCATGACGTAAGCATTTGCCCGGAAGAAACGACCGCACAATTGTCCGCTCCGGGCAATGGCGAAAAATGGAGTGCCCTTCCGGGCAACCCCGGAAATGCCAGCGTTGACAGCTCTGGATTTGTGAGCAACTTGCAGGAGGAAGGAGTTTATTTTTTCCTATTGTCAAATGGAACATGCAGTGACACCTTTCAGCTTAATTTTCATTTGGGCAACTTCAATGGCGCGTGCAATATGCCTTTAGTCGGCGGCCACATCGTTCTGGATGACATCGGCAATACAGGAGGGATTTGCCTGCTCTGCGGTGCAATCGATGCGACCAATCTAACGGATGGCAATCTTTCCAATTACATGAATTACGACGCCACCCTGTCCTTGCTGTCCTCGCAATCCATTATTGCCTTAAAAGATACCTCCAATATTTACCTCGAAAATACAAGAACAGGTTTTGTGATAAGTGCGGATGGCGGGCTATTAAGTGTTGATGTACTGAACCAACTGGAAATCAGAACCTATCTCGGTGATGTTTTTCAGGAGTCAGCGGCATGGGGCAGCATTTTAGAAGCATCCGCTTTGCCCGGCTCAAGCAATCAAACCCGGCTAAGTTTTGTCACGACTAAAAAGTTTGACGAAGTGGAATTGGTGGCAAAAGGGGTATTGGGACTCTTGACCAACCTGCGGATTTATTATGGTTTCACAGAACCAGAAAATGGGTGCAACGACCAACCTTCTTTGGGTGATTGCCTGCAACTTTTATCGGTTAATAATGAAAATACCGCTTTCATAGATTATGATGAAACCGGATTGGATGCCTTGGCTTGTGTAAACTGTTTTTTGGAAAATATTGGTAATCTGATAGACGACGACATCAACACCTACACGACCATCAATTTGACCGTAGGGGTGGGAGCCAGCGCTTCTTTGGCCGTGGCTTCGCCAAATGTATTTGATGAAGGTTATGAAGCTGGTTTTATAGTCGATGGGACAGCTAACTGGCTGGAAGCAAGTGTTTTAGGAGGAATGACTATGGAAACCTATTTGAACGGCGTTCAGCAAGAAACTTTCGGGCAGCAGCGGGCTGCTCAATGTGAGCCTCCTACCTACCGACGGCGATAAAGGCTTCCTTACCTGTCGGCCATCCCTGCCATTTAATGAAATAAAATTAGAGGTGTCTGCCGTGGTCGCAGCACTTGCCGAGACCAAAGTTTACAGCGCATTTGTCCGCAGTGATATTGATGGCGATGGCGTTCCAGATTGTTACGATAAATGTTGCGGCAGTCCCGATTACCTTGATTTGGACGAAAATGGTTTGGTTGATTGCGTTGACCCACAATGTGTTTTGTATGGAATACCGATTGCCCAGAACGATACATTTGAAATTTGCCCTTCCCTGCACTTTTCGGCATACTTAAGTGCCAATGACAACGCCCTGATTTTTCCTTCCTTCAGCATCATCAGTCAGCCTAACAACGGAACCGTTATTGTTGAACAAGATGGATATTTCTGGTACACAGGCAACAGCTACACTTGCGGCTACGAGCAGTTTGTTTACCAAGTTTGCAATGGTAACAACAGCGATTGTTGCAGCACGGCAACCGTCACCATCGGCATGACGGACAGCCAATCCCCGGTTTTGGAAAATATACCAGCCGACCTTACCATCCAATGCGATGATTTTCCACCTAGCTCGTTGCAGGTAATGGCAACCGACAACTGTAATAATATCTCGATCCAGATCGACGAGGTTATCACTTCCTTTTTAGGGCCAACCTGCAATAGCTATCGGTTAGAAAGGACTTGGACAGCATCCGATTGCTGCATGAATGAAGATGCCGCTACTCAGATTATTACGGTGGAGGATCGTTCGGCCCCCGGCATTTTTCATATTTATACTTTGCCCAATGGGCAAAAACTGATCGCAGGCGTAGCCAATTTGGTAAGCAGCAATTGGAAAGAGGTGGTATTCCCAGAAGCGTTTAGCTCGACTCCCGTTGTTTTCACCCAAGTCACCTCCGATAATGACGCTGCGACTGTCGTTGTCCAAACCCGAAAAGTGGAAAGCTCACATTTTGAAATCAGGCTAAAAGAAGAGGAAGCAGCGGACGACCTGCACGCCGGGGAAACAGTAGCTTGGATAGCGGTTGAACAGGGTTCGTTGGGTGGAACAAATTCTTGCGAAATTAAAAACAGCATTACGATAGGAAGTACATTGGGCACCTTGGCCTTTGCTCAGAGTTATGACCAAGTGCCCAACCTTCTGTTTTCGCTTCAATCTAATGTTAGCCAAGACCCCGTTTCCCTCCGTACACAAGGCGTGGCAGAAGATTCGGTGCAAACTTTTTTACAAGAAGAAATCTCCAAAGACATCGAAACCATTCATCCTGATGAAGAAATAGGTTATCTGGCTATTGAGCCCGGTACGTTTCTCACAGATGAAAATGAAGTGGTCTTCGGCGAAAGCGGCGCATTGCAGGTAACGACCAATTGGCAATTGGTGAATTTCCAAAACAGCTACCTCAACCCCATCGTCGTGGCCGGGCCACTTTCCCTGAACGACTCCGAACCAGCCACTACGAGAATCCGAAATGTTTCTGAAACTGGCTTTGAAATCCGCTTGGAGGAATGGGAGTATCAGGACGGTGCCCATGCCCCGGAAAGTGTTTCCTACGTCGTTGTGGAGGGTAGCCTGCCAACGCCCGTGGATGGCTTTTGTCGATACGACCAATCTGGGCTACCGGACAACCTGATCGGTTGGGACAATTGTGAAGGCTACGTCCCCATTTCTCATGCTGCTACCCCTATTGACAGCAACGGCATTCTTTACGTCAATCACAAATGGCAAGTGAACGATGAGTGTGGCAATACGACGGCATTTTCAGTAACCACCCCTTGCACAGGCGTTTCGCTGAAATTAAAAATGTCGCTCAGTGGGCCGCTCATTGCCAACGGCGGTGGCACACTCATGCGCGACGACCTCCGGTCGTTGGATTTGATCCCCAGTAAAGAACCCTATTCAGTTATCCCTTCCTTCCAGCATGCAGGTTATGGAGGAGAGGAGGAAATGGATGATGTTATAAAAGAAATACATGGTGAAAACGCTTTGGTGGACTGGGCATTTTTGGAAATAAGAAACTCTGTCAACCCGCAGGAAGTCCTGTCCAGCCAATCGATCCTGCTGTACCAGGACGGCCATACGACCAATGCGTGGGGCGATTCGACCATTACGGTTTTGGGGCTGTTGGAGGGTGACTACTACGTATCCGTCCGTCACCGAAACCATTTGGGCATCATGACTGGTTCGTCCTATTTGCTTTCAGCTGACGATCCCCCGCTGATCGACCTGACGACAGACAGCACCGAAATTTATGGAAATGAGGTCGCCTTCTTTAATTCCAATGGCCATTGCTCCCTGTGGGCTGGAGATTTGAATGCAGATGGAAAGGCTATTTACCAAGGCCCCAACAATGACATTTTCCCCATCTTGAATTGTGTGATTACCGCCCCAGACAACACTGATCTCTTGGCCAATTTCATTTACCAAACGTACACCCCCGAAGACCTGAACATGGATGGTAAGGCCATTTTTCAAGGGCCCAAAAATGACCGGGCAATGCTATTGTTCAATACCACTTTGCGGCATCTTGCCAACAGCCAGAACTATACAAATTTTATTGTGAATGAAGTATTGCCTTGAAAATCTCAGTACAGGACAAAAATGAAAAATCTTAATTAGTCTAAGCGGGTTCACCCCCCTGCCCCCCTAAAGGGGGGACTTTCGCAGCGACGATGCCCCCCTTGAGGGCAGGGTTGATTGGTTCTACTAAAAGTCATTTCTAATCAAAATGAAAATTAAAATGAAAAACCCAAGCATCCAACTGCGAAAAACGGGCTTTTTTAATTTTGATTTTGATTTTAATTTTTATTTCAAAGGAAACAAATAGAACCAATCAATTCGCCCCCCTCAAGGGGGGTAACCCGCATAATCAAATCATCAAAAATAAGTTTTGTCCAGAAAATTCCATGAAGATACAAAATGAGACATCTTACTACTAGCTTATCACTCCCCCTCCTTCTCATTTAATTTTTTAAACGCCCGGTAAACTGCGATGTGCAAAATGGTCGCATGGTCTTCGTCGAGGATGGGCTGGTAATGCAAGGTCAGTTTTTCGTTGCCAGAATCTCGGATCGCCTTCACCAATTTGTCAGCTACTTCGTGCACATCACTGGGTGCTCTTTTCCCAGTGAGATAAACAGCTTTTTTCCAAATTTTGGTTTTCCTTAAAATAGGCCGCTGCGCTGTCCACCAACCGTTGGTCGTTCCACCAAAGGGAAGGGCTAACGATGATATGTCGTCAAACAAGTACGGCTTTTCATTAAAATTTCCGTAGCCAACAGCCCGCCCAGGGATTGCCCGATGATGGTCTTGTGCTGGTTGATCCGATAATTTTTGGCCACCAACGGCTGCACTTCATTTTCCAAAAAATGGAGAAATTTTTCCGCACCGCCATTCGCCGGATTGATTTCGATGTCTTCCTTGACCTTGCTGGGAAATGTAAAATCCCGGTACCGGTTCACATTCGCAATGCCCACCACGATGGACTTCGGCATCAGGTCGTACATGTTCAGGAATTGCACCAGCCCTGCGATGTGCGGGAAGTCTTCATGCGCCGAACCGTCCAAGACGTACACCACCGGGTAAGTCGCCGAGGAATCGGGATGGTAGCCGTCGGGCAGGTAAATATTCAACACCCGCTGCTCTCCAATTGCTTGGGAATAGAATTCTTCGATCACCCCAAAGGGGAATATCTTTTTAGAAGAGGATGCTCCGTCAGCTTCTTGCGCCGTGGCAAAATGGGAGACTACTAACACCAAGAAAATAGAAAGGATATTTTTCATTGAATGTAATAGGTGGCCGATTTTCATAAACATAAACATTATCAATTCACATGCAAGCTCACCACAAAATTCCGGCCCGGTGCGTTGATGCCGCTGGCGAAATTCCGGTAGTTCAGATCCAAAAGGTTTTCCACTCCTGCTTGCAGTCGCAGGTGTTTGGAAAACTGATAAGAAGTTTTCAGGTTCCAAGTTTGCCACGCGGGGGTACCGTCGGGGGTAGCGTAGTTCAGGTTGTCCTCGCCGGAAGGGGAATAATCATCCAGCCGTTTGCGGGCGTTGAAGAGGAAATACGCCTCGGCCTGCCATTTATTTTTCCCATAAAACAAACTGAAATTGCCAAAAAATGGCGGGATATGGTCGAGCGGCACATCGTTGGTCAGGTCACGGCCTTGGGTGAACGAGAGGTTGCCACGGAACGCCAAATGCGGGGTGATTTTCCAACGCAAATTGCTGGTGGCGCCCCACACCTTGGCCCTACCCGTATTGGTGTTGGCGAGGGTTCGGAAGCGGCTGCCGTTGAAGTCCACGCTGTCCTGCCCGTTCATTGCAAATGGGCGCACAATGATGGCATCGGTCAGCGAACTGAGATAAGCCGTCACCGAAAGCGAGGCGTTGCTGCCGAGCGTGGTAATGCCGATTTCCCGATAGAAAACCTGCTCCGGGCGCAAGTCAGGATTGGCGACGATCAGGTCGCCGCCATTGGTCTCGAAAGTCCTTCCGAGATCGTCAATGTTCGGATTACGGTAACCCGTTGAAAATAAGACATTTAGCCGAAACCCATCGGGTAGCACGGCCACCGCACCGAGGTGGAGGTTTTCGGAATGCGACGTTTGGCGGACATGGGCCAGTTCTGTTTCAAAATAATTTTCATCAAAATTCACATCCACCCTTGCCGAGCTAAACCGCAGCCCATCGGATATAATCAACTGCTTGTCAAGCAGTTCCCAGCGGTGCGAAAAATACAGCCCCATGGTCGTGTAGTTACCGTCTGGGTAGCGGCTAAAGGTCGACGTGGTCGCCCCGGTCACAATGTTCTCGTTGGTCCCCGTGCTCTCCAACTGATTTTGGATAAACTCACCGCCGTACCTGATTTCGTGGCCTTGCACCTCTTTGAAAATATCGAGGTTGGCACTGTATATTTTGAGGTCTTCGTTCAAATGCCTTGTCTCATCGCTATTCAGCCTCCGGTCGTGGCGGCTTTCCCCGATCATCTGGAAGGCAGGGGTAAAGCGCACCAAATCCCCCCACCAAGCCTTTTGGTCCTTTTGCATTTCATAAGAAACCAGTAGGCGTTCTTGCGGCCCGTAGTACCATTCTGCATAGCGGGGTTGGCCATTGCTCTGTTGTTGCAGACGGTCATAACGCGGCACATCGGAAGATGTGGAAAATTGAAAATTCAAAGTGTGGCGCAAATCATCGGAAGGGGTAAACAGGACTTTTTGCAGAACATCCAATTGGCGGTAGCCGCTAAATTTTTGTACGTCAGGATCGCTGTTTTGGAAAACGCTGTCCCGACCGTTGACGCGTTTGACATAGAAATTAGCATCGCCAAAACCGGGATATTTCATCATGTCATTGCTCCCCGAACGCAGGTCGCCGAAGTCGCTGACAGTAATGCCCGTGAGCGAGGCCCAACGCTTCGAACCGATATTGACCGAGCCATGCGCAGTTTGTCCTTGGTTGGCAGAGGAATAGCGCAAGAAGCCCGAAGCATTGACGTTCACGCCGCTGCTGTCCGCCAATTGGGGGCGTTTGGTAAAAAAGCTGATCACCCCACCGAGGGCATCTGTCCCATAAATGACCGATCCAGCGCCGTGCAGCACCTCGATGCGCTCCATCATGTTAGGATCGGTGGTAATACTGTTTTGCAAATGACCCGCCCGGTAAATGGCGTTGTTCATGCGCACCCCATCAATGACGAGCAATACCCGGTTGGCTTCAAACCCGCGGAGCACGGGGCTGCCACCACCTTGTTGGGATTTTTGGACAAAGACAGAACCTGAGTTCGACAATACATCGGCAGTGGTCTGGGCGCTGAGCAGGCTTATTTTTGGGGAAAGCAGAACATCTATGTGGTGTGGGATATCGCTCTTTTTCTCGATGACTTTGTTGCCGGAAACAACTACTTCTTCGAGGTTAACGCTTTTGAGGCTATCTAACGTTTGCGTGAAAAGTACGGGGCACAATACCCACACAAGGAGGATAGGGAGGTAAATTTTCTTCATAGTCATGCCTTTAAAATAGGGAAACAACAAGCGAATCTAACCTACTATACTTTAAATTAAAAGCCGAAAAAATAATTTTTATTCGGTTATATTTAGTTTGACTTATTTATTTTTTGGGTAATTTGAAAGGAACGATCAACTGTTATTAGAATGCATCACCTCCCCGAACACTCCCGTCCAATACCGAACACCTTCCCAACTTATATTTTTTATTTAAATTTCATAAAACGCTGAAAAACAATACCATAGCTTCATGGCACAGCCATTGGATTTATTTCAGAACAGACTTCATCCACCCTCCGAATCTCTACCCCAAAATCTCTTCGGGATGAATTCGGGATCAGCACTTAACCAATAATGCCATGTTTAGAAATCACTTAAAAATTGCCGTTCGCAACCTATTCCGATACCCCGGTTTTTCCCTGCTCAATATCAGTGGCCTAGCCTTGGGCATCGCTGCTTCGTTTGTGCTGCTGCTTTATGTTCGGCAGGAAACGAGCTACGACCAACATTTTGACCACAGCGAAAAGATCGTCCGCATCGCTTCCGATTTTTACGATATGGGCGGCTTTGCCCGGACCTCGGAAAGCCTGTACCATTGGCTGCGAGAGGAGTGCAAGGAAGTCAAAACAGCCACGGCATTAGTCCCTGTTGGCAACGACACTCCCATTGAGGTGGATGGCGTGGCCTATATCGAAGGACGGGCACTATCGGCGGATTCCAATTTCTTTCGGGTCTTTTCTTTTCCGATGCTGGAGGGCAATGCCCGCCATTTACTAAAACGGGCAGACGAAGTAGTGCTGACGGAGCGGCTCGCCCGAAAGTATTTTGGCAACTCGCCCGCCGTCGGGGAGGTCATTTTTGTTGGCAAGGAACGGACTCCCTACCGGGTGAGCGGGGTGGTACAGGATAACCCTCACAAGACGCATATCCAGGGCGACCTTTTTCTCCCCATCAAACTGAAAGGTAAGGAGAACTGGACATCTTCGGCTATTTTCGTTTACGCCATGTTGCACGAACAGGCTACAGTGGGACAATTGGAGCAAAGTCTCGAGCGACTGAAAAGGGATAAAATTTTCCCCACTTTCCCCAATGAAACAAGCTATGAAAGTTGGGCTACGGGCAGCCACCGGGTCGAATACTTCGTCCAGCCTTTGCAGGATATTTACCTGCACTCCGATTTTCAATTTGACCTCACGGCGGGCGGCAATCCGGCGCAAGTGACCATCTTGGGCATCATCGGGATTTTCCTGATCTTCATTGCGATGGTCAATTATGTGAACCTGACCACGGCCCGTTCCTCGGTGCGGGCAAAAGAGGTCGGCGTAAAGAAAACATTGGGGGCTTTTCGGCCAACACTGATCAAGCAGTTCCTTACCGAATCGGTTTTCACCAGCCTATTGGCAATGGTTTTAGCGGGTGGAGTGGCCGAGCTGCTCTTAGGTGTTTTTGAGAAAATAACGGGGCAAGTCATTTTGGAAACCATTTTCAATGATGGACGCTACTTGTTGGCTTTGGCGGGCTTGTCACTCCTGACGGGGCTGTTGGCAGGCAGCTACCCAGCATTCTATCTCACTCAATTTCAACCTGTTAAGATATTAAAAGGAAAATTTGCGCTCGCTGGTAACTCCAAGTTACGGGGCGGGTTGGTGGTCTTTCAATTTGCCGTGGCTATTGCGCTCATCATCGGAACGGCGGTGGTGTTTCGCCAATTGGACTACATGCAAAATACTGATAAGGGTTTCGAGCAGGAAGGCGTTTTGATCGTCACCAACATCAACAACCTGGGCGACCAAAAAGAGGCGTTCCGTCAGGAAATTTCCCGTTTGCCGCAAGTGGCCAACACCAGTTTCAACGATCGGATGCCCGGTGGAAATTTCCTTTGGATGTACACCTACCAGACGCCGGACATGGACAATTCCATCACGATCCAAACCTTCCCCGCCGATGAAAATTATGTACCGACGCTGGGGCTGCGACTGAAAGCAGGCCGAAATTTTTCCAAGGACATTGCGTCGGACAGCACGGCCATTATCCTCAATGAGGCTGCCGTTGCGGCACTTGGACTGTCGGGCAAAGACCCAATTGGCGCCATCGTTAATGAAGGCGGATACCATGTTGTCGGGGTAGTACAGGACTTTAATTTCCAATCATTGCGGGACAAAATAGAACCGACGGCGATGGGTTTTGGGGCCAATGGGCACCGGTTGGCAGTCAAGCTGAAAGGCCACCAAATGGCCGATTTCCTGGCTGAACTCGACCACACTTGGCAACAGTTTTCACCAGAGGAATCCATTAGTTACAATTTCCTTGATGAGAATTTTGCGCAACTGGCCGAGCAGGAAAAAATGCTGGGGCAAGCAGTTGCCTTTTTCACTTCGCTGGCCATTTTGATTGCCTGTCTGGGGCTGTTCGGATTAGCCGCTTTTATGGCCGAACAGCGCACCAAGGAAATCGGTATCCGCAAAGTATTGGGTGCCACCACCGCAAGCCTGATCGGCCTCCTATCCAAGGACTTCCTAAAACTGGTTGTCATTGCTTTGGTCGTGGCTTCCCCGATCGCCTGGTATTTTATGAAAAACTGGCTCGACAATTTTGCTTATCGCATAGATCTGGAATGGTGGGTGTTTGCAATAGCAGGTTTTTTGGCTATTGGCGTAGCATTTTTGACAGTGAGTTTTCAAAGTGTGCGGGCGGCGTTGGCGAATCCAGTGGAGAGTTTGCGGAGTGAATGAGACCTTACTATTTATAAAATATAGAAGCCGCAGCCCTGAGTTTAATTTAGGGCTGCGGCTTTTGTAGCAAGGATTTATATGAGTGAAAAACAATCACCTTTAATCGAAAATTAATTACCCGTTTTGTTAACTTCTTTAATCTTTATTTCTTTTTATAGAAAGACCCCACGACTTCTTGTCCGGTATAATTTTTCCCAAACGTATCATCCGCACCTAAATAGGAGTAGCCAAACTTTAACGCTCTGTTGCCTTCACAAACCAACATTTTTTTTCTGGAATTATATTCGATATTTAATTCATTAAATTGCTCAATTAAATCACTACTTAAAGATTTGCCACTTTGATCTTTTATATTTTCCAAATCAATATTCGCAATAAATTTTCCCGAACTTTTTAATGCCGCTAAGGCTTTTTCAATTACTATTAATTTATCCCCAATATAATGCAGTCCATGTACACAAGTTATTAAATCATATTTTTTATCAGGCATCCAATCCAACAATGACTGCGCAATAAATTTTATTTTATTTTTAGGATCAAATTCATCAAACATATCAACTAAATCAATACCTTCCAATTCAATATTATCCAACAATTCTAATTCAATAAATATTTCGCTTGCCTGAATAATAGCTTTTCCTTCGCCACAACATAGATCCATCCAATTTGCACTGCCATTTGTATTTATTTTATCTTTTAAATAATCTGCAATATCGAACTGAATATCTTTTCGATAACTATTAACACCAATTAAATTTCTTTTTCTATTCATGTTGCAATTCGCAACAATCGCCGACCATTTTAATGTTTCTTCTTTTAATAACTTCATCAAAAGGGAGGTATTTTATACTAAAAAACAGGGTTGGCAAATTTTCAAGTTTAAATATAAAAAATATTAGCCAAAAACATTAATTCGCAGGAATCAATTTTACCCCTTCTGGCAATATCATTTTTTCCAGAGGAACGGCTGACGTTGTATCCAATAAAATACAGGTACGAGCTACAGGCAAATTTTCGGGATGAGACCGTTCACCCATCGTAATGCCTTTCCACATCGACAGTTCTGTTTTATAATTATCTACGTCCCACACCTCACATTCAACGCCACGGATTTTGACTTTTGCCATAACTACGCCTCCCATATTTTTGATCATTTCGTCTCCTACAATTGTCATGTCTTTGGTGCCATATCGGTCAGCGGCTTTTTGGACTTGCCGACTCTCAAAAAAATACGCCTCGCCCGTCGCTGAATTGTATTCATAGCGGCGCTCGCCATCCAAAAATTGGATGGTATTTTTTTTCTGGTCAAAAGTTCCGATGTCCGATTGACTTTGCACGTATTTTCCTTCCCGCCATCCCCAGTGATCGAAGTAAATATTTTCCGTCCCCGTTACAGCCCCATCCATCCGAAAGATGAGGGTACCTTTTTCGATGCCATACCGCTTAAATCCGGCGGCGACCATTTCCTCGGCGGTGCGCCTCCCGATGTTAGCGGCCAAAGAGGTTTGGGTTTTGTTAGAGACGGATACCTTTTGTTGGGAAGAAGGGGCAGCTTGTTTTTTGGGAGACTGATGATCTACCATTTCTTTGTCCTGAGAGGAACAAGCGGTGCAGAACAGAAGTGCTGTAAGCAGCAACAATGCTTGAAAATTTTTCATGAAATAATATTTACGCTGTGAAATTTAATAACAACCGGGGGGGGCAAAACCAAAGAAGGAGGGTCGCCACAACACGGTGCAATTTCTTTGCCCAAAGTGGATAATTTTTCAAGAAATATAATTCGGCACACCTCGACCACAAAAGACACTAAGCAAATCATATTCGGCGACAGCGATCTTCTTAAAGATGATATTTCTATTAGGGTTATTTCTCCAAAAACATAAACTGAGCAAGTGATGTCATCATGTGACTCTGCCAAGCAATGTCCGTCAAAGCTACCATGTCCACGTTCCCATTTTTTTGGAAAAGGCAAGGGCCGACGGTAACGACCGCTCGGTCCTTGCTATTTTAAAAACTACTTTAACTTATTATCGCATAGACCCGACAAAATCCTCATTGATTCGATTAATCCAATCATTTGACCAAACCTTTCCCGAAATTTGACCAGTCTTACCAATCAATCAATTTACATTAAATATGACACGTCATTTATTTTTCCTCTTTCTGTTAGCTTTTGGGCTCAGCTGTAAAAAAAGTGATGACCCAATCACAGTCGAGCCCGTTCCGCCGTTTACTCCCCCAATCATTGTAGAGGATTGTCAGGATGCAGATGGTTTTCCCGAAATACCAGGTTGGAAACACCGGGAAATAGCGATCAGCAACGGCCCCAATTTCGACGTCAGGATTTATTTTCTAAACCAAACAGTTGGCTTTTTATATGATACTAATGGAAATCTGCTGCGCACCACCAACAGCGGCGAAAATTGGGAAAACGTACTCATCCAATCTCAACAATACAACCAGCACCTATTCTTTCTCAATGGCCAACAAGGTTTCCTGTCTGTAAAAGATAGCCCAGCTTCTAATTCGTTCACTGGGGCATTGCTCAAGACCACTGATGGCGGCGTCACTTGGAACAGACACTCCTATCAACCAGCGGGCCGTTTACAAAGCATTTTCTTTGTGGACGAATTACATGGTTTTGCTCATGTTATACGATCCTCTCCCACCAGTTTCAGCACTTCTTCGTTTGCCCGGACGGAAGATGGCGGGGCCACTTGGCAAGACATTGCCGGGGTCATCCCAGCGTTTAATTATTACCAAAGCTTCCAAATTTTCCCTGATGGGTTTGGCTACATAGCAGGTACTTCTGGACGTGTATTTATCACGGTTGATAACGGCGAAGACTGGGAGGTGATCCATACTGGTCTGTCCAGCGTAGAACAAGTACAATTTTTGGATAAAATGAATGGCTATGCGTCCAGTTTTGAAGGTTTTTATAAAACTATGGACGGTGGGAAAACTTGGACCCAGATTTCTCAAAATTATGCCCCATATTTTCATTTCTTCTCTCCTCAAAGCGGTTTTACTTTACAGTCCAATGGCAATTTAATTACTAACGATGTCGTATCTGAGTGCTTTAACTTTGCCTTAACGGAAGATGGTGGTGAAACTTGGATAGAAAGCAAACCTTTATCTTACCAATACAACACACCGTTTTTTTTCCCGAATGACCAGATTGGTTTTTTATTTTCAGGGTATAATGCCAACAAATTATTGATCCTTGAAAAAGAATGAGGAGCAACATGATCACTCTCCACCTACCCGTTCAAAGGCAAACGGGATGGTGTCCCTCGCCCCATCTTTACCAATGCCTGCTATGAATGCCAGCAAGGAGTCGCCGTCGTAAGAATAGTTGATGTCCGTCGGGAAATCATGGGCTGGGTTGGAAAAATTCACTTGATCCGTTGTCAATGAGTTGGCTATAAATCTCACGGGCAACCCATCATTCTGGTTTTTTACGGTCACTTCATACACCCAATTCCCTGCCTCCTTGTACACTTTCACCGTTTCTTGGATGACCGTATCGGCTCCCTTAACAGTAAAAGCCATTGCTGCATATTGACCCTCGCTTATTTTTTCCCATTTTTCATAATTGCCGAAAGTCTTGTTTTGCCAAGTACCAATAAAATGATCAAAAAGAGTCGGTTCCACTGACGAAGTGGAATCGGAATTTTCCCCTAATTTATTTTTTGGGGAATCACAGGAAATGACAAGTGAGGCAAAGAGCAGAAGGGATAACTTTTTCATTTACAGGAATAATTGTAGAAAGTTGACCCAGCAAAAATAACTACTATTCCCTGTCTATTTATCAGCCCTTTTAGAGAAAATGAGATTTTGGAAAATTTCATTTCCTCCAAAAGAACCGATGGTTTAATAAACTGGTGTTGGATTTGACAGGCTGACCGACTTAATTCCCTGCCACCGCTACTGGATCGCCCAATGCAGGCACGGTTCGTAAATACGACCAGATCGCTTTCACCTCAGCGCTATCCAGCAAAGCAAATCGGGGCATGGCCACGCTCAAAGCTGAACCATCCGGCCGGATGCCTCCTTTAACTGCTTTGTAAAAATCTGCTTCAGACCATTGGCCAATACCCAGTTCCGGATGAGGGGTGATGTTGCGGGAAGGCCAGCACGTTGAAATCAGGGTCTTCACACGGGTTGCCACCACCGAAATAACGTGGGGACTTTTCAGGCTCAAACAGGTTATTGGTTTCAAAACTACCGGAATGGCAATCGTAACACTGGTAAACTGCAGTTGCCAAATAGCGGCCATAAGCCAACTCATCAGAAGGAGCAGGCGCCTCAATAGGTTTGCCATCATAGGGCAATGGACTGATTGCCCCGAACTTGTACAATGCTTTGAGGAGAAAGGATGGTTGAGAGACATGGGTTGCTTCCGATGCGGTGGAGGAAGGTGCCCCTGAGCGCAAGTAGGCAATCACCGAGGCCAGGTCTTCATCAGCAAGGCCAACAAACGGCATGAATGGCCCAGCAAAATGCCCATCTTTTTTGATGCCCGTACGGAGGAGGTAAGCCAATTCACCATCGCTGTACCGGCCCAAGCCCTTGGTTGGGTGATTGGTGATATTCCCGGACCACAATTCGCCGAAGGGGCTATCCGCCTTGGTGAACATTTTACCTTCTAAAATGCCATTGTCACTGCGATGGCAATAGGCACAAATCGTTTCAACAATCTTTTCTCCCCTGGCGAGGGAAAGGCTATCCGTTGGGGATGTCACTTCGAGGGTTGTTACGGGGTGGGTGGTCGGAGCACTAAAGTTGACCCAAGTGGCCACACCAGCAATAATTAATAAAAGGATACCGAATATGACAGCTGCAATTTTTAAGAACTTTTTCATGGTCTGCTTCAATTGATTTTGGTAAAAAAAAATGATGCAGCAAAGATGAAAGCAGGTCGGTAGAGTAGGTTATCAATGATGTCGCAGATGTTGTCAATTTTGTCGCAAGCCCCTTAGAAGCACTGTAAATAGTGGTTTTCCAGGAGATGAATGAATGAATGAATAAAAACAGGGGCCTCCTCCGATTAAAACAATTACTCCTACCACCTTCCCGCTGTACGGGTTATCTGGCCCCTGTTTCGACTGCGTGTTTTTATTATCGCCATGTAAAATATTGGAATGTCAATTGTTTAATTGCACTAGTTATGTACCGCAAATTTTTGCTTGGAATCTTCAATTATTACTCTTAAAAGTGGTATTGCAGCGCTTCATAAGTATTCCTTTTTTTAATACAGCAAAGCAAAATAAGACTACCTGTGCATTATGGATTTTCTAACCGTATTTACTATAATTGTAAATTGAGTTTCAAAAATAATGCACAATATTGGTTTTATCCCATTTTTAGGAGGCATCTATTCTGAATATTATTTTCCACCTTTTAAAAAGCAGCTGTAACAAACGACTAATCAACAGTTTATAATAAAATTCAAAAAATAACGAGTGTATCAAATAAATTTCCGGAATAGCTTGAGTCAGGTAAAAAAAAACTTGCTTGTCTTCTTGAAAAAACAGAATAGAAAAATGGGAATCCCCAATCCTCATCAACACCAATGAACGTTGAATGCATTTAAAAATCATTGATACTGGACTTAACCAATACGGTCAGAATTTTTGAAACACCCTAAAAAAGAACAAGAAGCACCTTCTTCAAACAGCGTGATCAAAACCCTAAAAACTGAAAAACTGATAGAAAATATTGGGCTCGACAGTAGAAATAAAAGGCAAAGGGAATGCAAAATTTTACTGTCTAACCAAGCCCCGGCGGGAAGCCATCGGCGGTTATTTTGAAAGGACGGGGACAGGGCGGATTTTGTTATCTTGTAGGTGTTAAGTTAATTATCACCTCAAAATCTTTAGCCTATGGCAAGTAACAAAAAACTCCGGGAAAATGACCTGGACGAAAAAAAACTTCTTCTTGCCTCTAAATATGTAGCTGATTTAGTTTCTATTCTGGAGAAGTTATTGACCAGCAAAAACACTGATAATCAGTGAGCTGTAAAAGAAGGGAGCTTGGAGCAGCTCCCTTCTTTGTTGGGTTATATCACTCCTGTATCGTGAATGATAATTTCACTCCCACCTTTGATTTTTTCTGGATTTTTTACTTTTCTGTTTTTGAAATCAACGATTTCAAGTGTCTGGACATTAGCTGATTTTTTCATAATTTTTCGATTTAGATTAAAAGAGTTGAACCGTTGGCAAAAAAAAGTCACATATATTTTTGACCAAAGGGGTTTTTAGCATTTGAAATCAATGCAAAAAAAAGTCGATTTCAAAGTATTTAAATGTATAATTATTTAAACACCAGTTTAAAATAAACAAATAAGAGTCTTTATAAATAAAAGCCTTACTTATGAAAGATTTAAGGGAATTAATATCGGTTAGTTCGTTAAACCAGCTTAATGGAGATATTGGGACGCTGGCAGAACTAGTGGCTCAAAATAAAAGCAGAGAAGAAGCAAAAAAAACTATTGGTAAAACCGACCATCACTTCAATGTTATCTACAAAAACTTAAAAGACCGTTTGATGGAAGGAGTTCTTGTCAATGATTTTAAGAATACAAGTAAAGTTCAACGCAGACAATTTTCTATTAGAAAACAATATGAGGAAAGTATATTTTTAATCCAATCAGGGCGAATGATTGCAGGAATTCCATCGGCAAGAGCATGTATGCATAAAGCTGAAAAAAATGGACTGTTTCAAATAGCCCTCGATCTTTCAAGAGAACTTTCCAGATACTTTGGGACTATTATGGGTGATGTAAAAAAATACAAATATTACTCAGAAAGAATGAAACTTTACAGAGAAGAACTCAATAAGGAGTTGAGCGTAGAAGAAGTATATTTTGATTTGGGATTTCATTTAAAAAATGGTTTATCAGTTGATGGTTTTAAAATCAAATTAGAAGAGTTGGGGAAAATCAAATCAATAAGTTATCGCTTCAATTATATGTATTTTGAACTTCTTGCACTTTGGCATAGGATATATAGAAATGATGAAGCTCTTTTTCAAACCTGTGAGGATGCCCTTAATCATTTTTCTGGTTATAATTACCCACTGCCATATGTAACAAAATGGAGCTGGTACTTTCAACAAATTCCTATGTATCTAGCAAATGGTGATTATTTCAAAGCCGAACAATGTCTGACTCGATGCTTCGAAGGGCCAGAAAAAGGAACAATCAATTGGTATCTTACGTGGCAATTCAGAGCACTTTACGGCTTTTACTCAAACAAACCGATGATAGCCTTTGCGGCATGGAAAAAAACAACTTCTTTACCAAAAAATTTTCGAAATGAATTGATGGAAGAGAACTGGCTGATAATTAGAGCATATCTGGAACTCCTTGTAAAATCGAACAGAATTGAACCAATTGGCACATGGCGCTTAAACCGCTTTTTAAATTCTGTCGGCCAATCCAATTTAGAGAAGGAAGGAAAGAATATTTCGATTATAATTGTCGAACTGCTGCACTTACTCGCTGATAAAAAACTTGAGAGATACTCAACTCGGTGTGAAAAATTAGACGACTATATTAAAACGCATTTAAATAATGTAGAACAATCAAGAGCTAAATTATTCCTTCGTTTACTTCAATGTATTGTCCGTGGAGGATTTAAAAAGAAAGAAGCCAACAATAAAGGAAGAGAATATCTTAGAACATTGATAAAATCAAACTCGATGGTCTCTACCGATGTCCGAGAAGTGGAAATCATCCCCTTCGAAATGTTGTGGGAAATGGCAATCGGATGGCTATGAAGATTACCGCAAAAGAATTTATTCTCGTACCATGAATTTATTTTCCCATTCGTATCTATGTGCTTAAAAGGAATCCTTTCCCACGTTGAACCTCACACCGCAAAAAATAAAATCCTACGCACCCGACCCTGGCACGGCCCAGCGGGCCACCGGCATTGCCCATGCCACGATCTGGCATTCGCTGGAAGGGAATGGTCGGGCTATTTGGGGAACGTATGGCTTTGCGGGCGACCCGTTTCGGGTGTCGGTAGATTTTGAGGGGCCAGCGTTTAGTTGCTCCTGTCCGGTGCGGCGCAAACCCTGCAAACACGGGATCGCATTATTGCTGGTATTTGCCAAAAACAACGATGCATTCCAAGTCGTCACCGACCCGCCGGAGTGGGTACACACTTGGCTGCAAAAACGGGACGAACGAGGCCGGAAATCCCGCAACATCACCGTCGAAATCGAACGTACCCCAGAGCAGGAAAATGCACTCGCCGAAAAACGACAGGCCAACCGGAACAACCGCCTCGAAAAAATGGCAGGCGGGTTCGACGAGCTTGAAAACTGGCTGACCGACCTTTTCCGACAAGGATTAGCCACTTTGGAAAACCACTCTTATGAATACTGGAACGACCTCCAATCCCGCATGGCCGATGCCAGCTTGACGGGCATTTCCAAACGCCTTCGGCAATTGCCCCTGTTGATGTCGCAGGAGGATTGGCACGAGCCGCTCTTGGCCGAGCTGGGTGACATTTACCTGATTGTCAAAGGCTTTAGAAACATCCAGCAATTACCCGAGCCCTTGCAGGACGACCTGCTGTCGCTCTCCGGTGTGAATTTTAAAAAAGCGGAAATATTGGAAGGCCCCAGCCAAACGGATTTTTGGTTGGTCGCTGGCCAAACGGAAACGCAGGAAGAAGGCAACTTGACTGCCCGCCGCACCTGGCTGATCGGCGAAACTACCAAGCGGAATGCACTGATGCTCGACTTCGCTTGGGGAGGGGCTTTCGAGGCTTCTTTTAAATTAGGTACGGTGTTGCAGGGCGAAGTGGCGTTTTATCCATCGGCTTACCCGCAAAGGGTTTTGATGAAAAGTTTTGCCTTGGCCGATCGACCGTTCGATCTGCACAATGGCTACCCTACCCTCTCCGCTTTTGCCGATGACTACGCGAAAGCCATCGGGCAATTTCCCTGGCTCAGCCAATTCCCAGCCTTTCTCAACGAGGTAGTACCTGTCCCGAATTCACTTCGGGATGATACCTTTGTGTTGGTTGACCGCGAGCGGAAATTATTGCCGCTCACCGCCGATGAAGAATTGGGTTGGAAAATGGTGGCCATGAGTGGCGGCCATCCTTGCTCTGTTTTTGGGGTGTGGGACGGGCAGTCGTTCCAGCCGCTGAGTGCCGTGGTCAACGGGCAATTTCGTCCATTGAAAACGGCGGACAAAGAGCGAATAACCGAAGGTGGTTTTTCCCCAGCATCAAATAACAAAAGCTAATGCAACCAAAATTAATTGTCCACGGGGGCGCATGGAATATTCCTGATGAGTACGACGCTGCCCACCTCAACGGTGTGAGCAATGCCGTTTCAGCTATTTACCCAAAATTGGCAGAGGGGCTTTCGGCATTGGATGCCGTTGAAATGGCCGTTAATATTTTGGAAAAAGACCCGACCTTCGACTCCGGCAAGGGAGCTTTTCTCAACGAAAGGGGCGAGGTCGAACTGGACGCCATGATTATGGACGGACGCACCTTGGATTACGGGGCGGTGGCAGCTTTGCAAAATATTTTGCACCCCGTCAGTGTAGCCAGAAAGGTGATGGAAGAAACGGAGCATTGTATGTTGGTGGGCACGGGAGCCCTGTTATTTGCCAAAAAAATGGGTTTTGCAGAATTGACCCCAGAGGAACTGCTAACGGCCCGGGAGCTGGAGTTTTTCCAAAAAATAAAGAACCAAGAAACGTTTAAAACGCACCACCCATTTGAGTTTCAAGACTTGCCCATGGACACCGTTGGTGCCGTGGCACTGGATGAAAACGGCAACATCGCTGCCGCTACTTCCACCGGAGGAACGGCCCGAAAAATGGTCGGACGGGTCGGTGACAGTCCGATCTGTGGGGCGGGTGCCTATGCGGACAATGAACTCGGCGGCACATCGGCCACCGGGTGGGGCGAGAGCATTATGAAAATACTTTTAAGCAAAACGGCGGTTGATTTGTTTGCTAAATGCCCAGCGATGGAAGCAGCCCGTGAAAGCATCCAAATTTTACAAAAAAAAGTAAATGGATTGGGCGGCATCATCGGTATTGATTACCGAGGCCACTACGCTTTTTCCCATAATACGCCGAAGATGGCCTATGCCTTTTGGGAGGGAAAAGTGGTGGCAAGGATGAAAAATGATTAGATGGTTGGATGGTTGAATCCAACCATCCAACCACTTTAAAGACTCATGTTGGAAAAAATAAAAAACAACGACACCGTCATCATTCTCGGCAGTTCCCGCAGCGACGGGAATACACGAGCCGTGGTGAATTTTTTACTAAAAAACAGGGACATTGATGTCATTGACCTCAATGATTACAAGATTGGCTATTTCGATTATGACAACAGAAACAAGGACGATGATTTTATCCCGTTGATGATAAAAATCACGTCCCAATATCGGCGCATTATTTTTGCAACACCGGTATATTGGTATTCCATGAGTGCCATTATGAAAACTTTTTTCGACCGTATTTCCGATTTATTGAAATGGGAAAAAGACATTGGCCGAACCCTGCGTGGCAAGATGATGGGGGTGGTCAGTTGCAGCGGGCACGATGACCTCGCCGAAGGGTTTGACATGCCATTTAGGGCAAGTGCCGACTACCTTGGCATGGGTTATTTGGGGCATGTGCACGCATGGGCGGAAAATGAAATGATAGCAATAAATGTGCAAGAGCGGTTGTCCGCTTTTCTGGAAATCAATATAGTTTAGAGAGGTCTGATATCTGACAGCGTAGCGGTCTGACCTCTGACTTCTGAATAAAAATGGTAAAAGCGATCCAAAAAGAACACATCATCGGTGAGTTTGAAGGGGAAGAAAAAGGCCCGCTCATCATCTGCCTGGCGGGCATGCACGGCAACGAACCCGCAGGGGTAATGGCCTTAAAAATCATTTTTCAACTCTTGGAAAAAGAGCCCATTTCCAATCCTCAGTTTCATTATAAAGGGAAAATAATTGGCCTGCTCGGCAACACCAAAGCCTACCGGGAAGGCAAGCGCCACACCATCAAAGACCTGAACCGCTTGTGGACCATGAAAAACTTCAAACGGTTGCAAAAAATGGATGCCAATGACCTGCACTCGGAAGACCGGGAAATGAAAGAACTGTTGGATATCATGGAAGACCAAATCGGCAGCTACCAACCCGACAGCATTATCATGCTCGACTTGCACACGACTTCCGCAGGTGGGGGCATTTTTTCCATCGCCACCGACCGGGCGGAGAGCATCCGCATTGCCATTGAGCTGCACGCACCTGTCATCACGGGCATGCTGAACGGCATCCAAGGTACGACCCTCCATTTTTTCAATAAAGAAAACCTACGGCAACTCGTGCCGACCCTATCCCCTGAAGTTGCTGTTACCGGAGTCGCTTTTGAGGCTGGCCAGCACAACGACCCCCTGTCGGTAAACCGTTGCATCGCTTCCATCATCAACTGTATGCGGAGCGTCGGCAGCGTCAACCCAGAGCATGTCGAGAACCGCCACGACCAATTATTGCAGGAATATTCCAAGGATTTGCCAAAGGTGGCGGATCTGGTAAAAGTCCATCACATCGGCCTGTTGGATGAATTTAAGATGAGGCCCGGATACAAAAATTTCCAACCCATCAAACGTGGGGAGCACTTGGCCGACGACCGCCACGGCCCCATCCTCGCCCCGGAAGATGGCCTCATTTTGATGCCACTTTACCAGCCACAGGGCAGCGACGGTTTTTTCCTGATCAAAGAAGTCCAGCCTAATGGCAACGGTTTGTAAGTGCCCTCCTCTACTGTAAAAGAGAGGCTGTTAGAAATGAAATCTGTGGCGCTTGCCGCTTTAGCCATAGAAAATTCCACTACACGATTTATAGGAGAAAATCTTTGCAAATTCACCCGAATTTCTTTCCCTATTATTTTTTTATTAATTTCGCCCCCACAAATTTTTGGGCGTCTGCTTTTTGGATAAAAACAGGCCAAATGGGAAACTACCATTGATAGAGAATTAGCCTGACCGGTGTGTTTAGCAAGCAACAATTAGAATTAGACAAATTATGATCCCGACCGGCACGGCCAAAAAACAATTAACAAAATGGAACGAACTGCGTTTCGCACCTTATTGACCCTACTCTTTGCATTCCTTTTCCACAACGTTCAGGCTGGTGAATTTTATAATAAAGAAGAAATCCAGACCCGCCTCGAATCGATGGAATGCATCGTAAAACCCCGCTACAATACCACCGTCGAAAATTATATCAAAGGATATTTGGCCCACGATGCCTACAAAGCCAAATTGATTTTAAGCCGCTCCGTTACCTTTTTCCCCATTTTTGAAAAATACCTAGAAGAACACAATCTGCCAGAGGATCTAAAATACCTATCAGTACTGGAATCAGCCCTGAACCCAAAAGCGGTTTCAAGGGTCGGCGCAACGGGGCTTTGGCAGTTCATGAAAGATACTGGCGCTGGCTATGGCCTTCAAATCAACAGTCGCATCGATGAGCGTTCTTGCCCCAACCGCTCGACCATGGCGGCCATGGAATACATGGCCAATGCTTATGAGCGGTTCAATAGCTGGGAATTGGCCATTGCCTCCTACAACTGCGGTGCGGGCAACGTCCGCAAGGCCATCCTCCGTTCGGGCGGAAAAACGGATTATTGGGAAATCAGCAAATACCTGCCCCGCGAAACCCGCAACTTTGTCCCGGCCTTTTTGGGAGCTGCCTACATGGTGCAGTACCATCACCTACATCAGGTTACGCCGAAGTACTGCCACCTCGATTATCAATTGACCGAAAGCGAACTGATCTACAACGAAATCTCATTTGAAACCATCGCCGCCATTGCGGGCATCCCCGTTACCGTTGTGGACACCCTCAACCCTGCTTATAAAAAGGGGTACATCCCCGCAAACGACTACGGCAACTGGCTGGTACTGCCCCGCCGGACCATGCAGGCGGTGAGGGACTACATCCAACTGCTCCACCCCGACAAAGGCCCTGCGAGTGAATTGCCGCCGCTGCCCGAACTGGTAGAGGAAGCCAATTATTCGCCGAACGATTACTACTATAAAACGTACTATACCACCTTGGAAGGAGACCGATTGAAAGCTTTGGGGAAACTGTTTAGTTGCTCCGGTTACAACCTCAAGGTGTGGAACAACCTGACCGTCAACCAACTTCGAAGGGGACAAGAGCTATTGGTCTGGTTTCCGAAGGAAATCAAACGCTACCAGCCATTTAGCGAAAAAATAGCAGCACTCCCCGCCAAATCAAGGACTCCTAAAAAGGTGGAAAATATCCGGGCTTTGGCACCAAAGATCAATCCCATTGAGCCGATCAAGTTGACCCCCATCTCAGTCAACGAGCAGCCAAACCTACCTTTCACTGCCCTGACCTCTTCTGCCGCTGAACAGAAACTGGCCCGTGAGCAAAAGGAGAAAAAATTGGATTTGCAAAAGATGAAAGCATGGGTTGGGGAAAAACGGTTTTTCAAAAAAAAGAAGGATTGAGAATTTGCTCCAATCCATTTTTATAGACTGGCAAGACAAAAACAATTTCTATTGAACACTAAAAGGCAGTTGCGCAAGCAGCGGCCTTTTTTTATTGCTTCATGGTTTCACTGTTTCATTGTTTTATGGTTTCATGGCTGTGAAACCATGTAACCATGAAACAATGAAACAGTGAAACCATGCCCCCTCCATTTTGCCATCCCAATATCTTTCCCGATCATTATGCTCATTTTAAACCAATCCATTTCAATATCATGACCAATCCATTTTATAAAAAAACAAATCGGCGGGTGTTTGTAAAAACTTCTGGACTCGCTACAGCAGGCACCCTGCTCGTCCCTTCCATGCTCGCAGCAAAAGCACATATCGATGGCGACGATGCGATAAAGGTAGCCCTCATTGGCTGTGGTGGACGGGGTACCGGAGCCGCCATGCAGGCATTGTCCACCAAAGAAAATGTCAAATTGGTTGCCATGGCCGACGCCTTCCGGGACCAATTAGACGACTGCTACCGTTCCCTGACAGCGGATGACATTTCCGACTGGTCGGGCGGGGAAGGTAATTTGAAACACCGGATCGATGTGCCAGAAGAACACAAATTCACGGGGTTTGATGCCTATAAAAAGGCCATCCCTTTGGCCGATGTGGTCATCCTGACCACCCCGCCCGGTTTCCGCCCCATGCACTTTGAAGAGGCCGTCCAGCAAGGCAAACATATTTTTATGGAAAAACCTGTGGCCACCGATGCACCGGGTATCCGCCGGGTACTGGCTGCCGCCAAGGAGGCAAAACAGAAAAAACTCAATGTCGTGGTTGGCCTCCAGCGCCACTATCAAACAGAGTATCGCCAGTGGATGGAACTCATCCACGCAGGAGCCATCGGCGACATCGTTACGTCTCATGTTTACTGGAACAACGATGGGGTTTGGGTGCGCTCCCGCGAAGAATATTCCAAAAAAGCTGGCCGACCATTGACGGAAATGGAATACCAAATGCGCAACTGGTATTATTTCACTTGGATCTGTGGCGACCATATTTGCGAGCAGCATATCCACAATCTCGACGTTGGTAATTGGGCGAAGCAAAGCCATCCCGTGCGGGCACATGGCATGGGCGGGAGACAGGTCAGGGTCGGGAAGGATTTTGGGGAAATATTCGACCATCATTTTCTGGAATATGAATATGCCGATGGTAGCCGCATGTTCAGCCAGTGCCGCCACCAACCGGGCACGATGAGCCGGGTAACAGAATCACTTCAAGGCACTAATGGCTCTGCGCCAAGGCCGGGTGTACTACTCACCCGCAGCGGCCACGAAATCCTCAAATACGACGCCCGCAAAGACCCGAACCCTTATCAGGTCGAGCACGACGAACTGTTTGCGGCCATTGCCAAAGGGGAGTTCAAATATGCCGATGCCGAAAACGGTGCCAACGCTACCATGACCGCCATCCTCGGTCGCATGGCATCCTATTCCGGCAAAATAGTCGAATGGGACGAGGCCATTGCCTCAGACGTGAGCTTGATGCCGAACCGTTTTGCCTGGGATGCCGAACCACCCGTGCTACCGGATGCGGATGGGATGTATGCCTGTGCCGTGCCAGGAGTGACTAAAGTAATTTAAAAACATTATGTCAAATAGGCTGGATGATTGTTGGCTGTTCCTAAACCAACAATCAACCAGCAACAAACCTCAACCATTTTAACCATGAAAAATTTTCTCTCTATCCTCTCTTTTGCTTTTTTGATATTGCAAAACGCCCACAGCCAAGAAGGCGTGATCCGTTTAATAAATCCCTCCTTTGAAGGTATTCCCCAAGAAGGCTCTCTTAATGGCCCTATGCCCGATGGTTGGCATGATTGCGGTTTCCCCGGTGAAAGTAATCCAGATGTTCATCCGAAAGAGAATAGTATGTTTGGAGTGACCACGAAAGCTGCCGATGGTGATACTTATTTGGGCATGGTCGTCAGGGACAATGACACTTGGGAGCGGGTTTCCCAACAGCTCAGTTCACCGTTGATGGCTGGTCGTACTTATGAATTCAGTATTTTGTTAGCAAGGTCCATGACTTATAAAGGTACCAGCAGAGAAAAGGCGAAGCCCATTAATCTTGTCACCCCCTCCCAATTGAGGATTTGGGGAGGAAATTCTTTTTGCGATAGACGGGAACTATTGGCTGAAAGCGGCCCTGTTATCAGTAACCGATGGCTAAAGTCCTCTTTTAAGTTGAAACCAATGGACAATTGCGATTACATTATTTTTGAGGCATTCTACATATCCGTTGACTCGCCGGCTTACAATGGAAATATCCTATTGGACAAGGCCTCCGATATTATCCCAGCGAATGAATGAGTGAATGAGTGAATGAGTGAATGAAATGAAAAAGATGGTGTGAAATCTTTGCCGCTTTATTTCACAAGAAAGTCCTTTAAAATCAGATGTTTTTAGCAAAAATTAATAAACACTTTATCATGAAAAATTTTCTCTCTATCCTCTCTTTTGCCTTTTTGCTGTTGCAAAACGCTTACGGCCAAGAAGGCGTGATCCGTTTAAAAAACCCATCTTTTGAAGGCATCCCCCAAGAAGGCTCCGTCAATGGTGATATGATCGATGGCTGGTACGATTGCGGCTTCCCCAATGAAAGCATTCCCGATGTTCACCCTAAAAAAGGTAGTACTTTCAAAGTGGAAACGCCCCCTGCCCACGGCAGTACTTACCTGGGGTTGGTGGTCAGGGACAATGATACTTGGGAGCGGGTTTCGCAGCGGCTCGATCCTCCCCTAGAGGCGGGCGTGCAGTACGAATTTACCATCTCCCTGGCAAGGTCGCTGATCTACGAAAGCCCCAGCAGGAAAAGTTCGCAATCAGTCAATTTTGTTACCCCTGCCAAATTGAGATTATGGGGCGGCCATTCGATCTGTGGCAGAAAGGAATTGTTGGCTGAAACCGACCCAATCATGAACAGCAAATGGCTCGATTACACCTTTGTCCTCCAGCCTTCGGAAAATTATTACTACCTCATTTTTGAAGCCTTTTACAATACGCCAACCCCATTTCCGTACAACGGGAATGTCCTGCTTGACCATGCTTCGGACATCGTCCCGATTGATAGCAGTGGGGTTAAGGCCGACTCCATTAACCGGAGTAAATATTATGCACAGGTGCAGCCAGAAGAACCCATTCTTTATGAAGAGAAAGATTACGTCATACCCGGCACCAACCTCCTGCGGTTCGAGTACTCCGAGCCGCACATGGGTACGGAATTCAAAATGGTCCTCTATGCAGAAAATGACTCCCTCGCCAACAGTGCTGCTGCCGAAGCCTTTGCCCGCATTGCTGAATTGGAACAGGTGTTCAGCGACTACGAAGAAAGCAGTGAACTGAGCCGTTTGTCAACCATCGCAGGTACTGACATGCGGGCGAAGGCCAGCAATGACCTCTGGAACGTGCTGCTTTATGCCCGCAAAGTGACCGACCGCTCGGGCGGCGCATTTGATTTCACGGCAGGCGCCCTGACCAAAATCTGGCGGCGGGCTTTCCGGCAAAAAGAAATGCCCGATGATGCCGAAATCCAAAAAGCGCTGGCAACGGTCGGTTTTAAAAAGGTAGTGTTCAACGCCGGTCAAGAAATCGAAATCTGGCAAGAAGGCCTACGCATCGACCTCGGCGGCATCGCCAAAGGCTACGCGGTGGACGAGACTTTGAAAATATTGAAGAACAGGGCCATCACCCGATCCCTTGTCGACGGCGGTGGCGACATTGCAGTGGGGGAAGCCCCTCCGGGACAGGAAGGTTGGATGTTGGAACGGGCCGTTTATGGGCAAAACGGCCAAGTTGCCACCGAACCGATCACCCTCGCCAATCAGGCCATCGCCACCTCCGGCGATACGGAACGCTTTCTGGAACAGGGGGGAAAACGATACTCCCACATCATTGACCCGCGCACCGGTTATGGGGTGTCCAAAAGGGAAATCGTTTCAGTGGTCGCCTCAAGCTGTATCGAAGCCGATGCTTGGGCAACAGCCCTGAGCGTTGAGGTGGAGGAGAAGGTTTATTCTTGGATGAAGAGACAGGGGATGCGGGCATATTTTTCGAAATGAAAAAAGAACTTGGATAAGAATGGTTAGCCGCAAATAAAGAGTAGAAAGTATAGGAAAAGTATGGAACTTATATAGCCAAATAGATTGTTAAATAGCCTTTAATATATTCAAAGATATCTTCAAATGAATTGGGAAAAAGATAAACACACGATTGTCTCAACTTATTACCATTGTATTGACATCAATAACAAAGAGTTATTTGACAGATTGGAAAAACACTACGAAAAATGTAATAGGTTATATCCAATCATAAGATTTATTAGTGAAAGACTTTCTACGGTTTGGTTTCTAACTTTGCATGACAAATTATGGGATGCTGATATAATTGACAGGTCTGTCTTGGAAGTTATTATTAAACTGACATTTATTTTAAAGTCACCAGATAAGAATGAATTCGAAACAAGATTGAATGAGTACTGGAACGACTTATGGGAAATTAGTTCCCTAAAACATTCAGACCAAGCTAAAAAACAGCTAACTTATTTTAAGGATAGACATTCCCAACTTGCCTATATACCCTTGTTGCTATCAGAAGAAGAAGAAATGAAATTAAGGGAAAAATGGAACAGGAAGGACAGAAACAGGTTGACTCAGAAGTGGTCTTTCTCAGAAATGCTTTTTAGTCTTATGAAGGATTATGATGGACAGCCTTTTGATATGCTTATTGGGCTGGCCCACGAATATAGAATGTGTAGTCATATCGCTCACGGGGATGAATCTGGAATTGGAATGATAGATGAGAGAAAATCAAGAAAAGAAGACGAAAGAGAAGCTGTTCATAGAGGGCATTTTATAAAGTTGTTAAGTAACTGTCTTGCGTATTCAAGTTGGGTTTCACTGAATGTAATGAACTATCTTAAAGAAGATAAACAGTTCGTTTCAGAAAATTTATTGAGATTAAGTGAGATAAAAGAGATTGAAAGAATTTATCAAGAAAAGGTTTTTGACGACCCTGATTATGATAAGATAAAAAAAGAAATCTAAAGCTAAAAATACAAGCCTGTGCATGCCCAACTAATATGGTGAATCAAGTATGCGGAATGATCGGAGGAATTTTATTTTACAATTATAAATACCCCCATCCAATATTTCCCAATACATATAATTACCGCTCCACTTTATGTTGAACATCCAACACCACTTGCCCCGTCAAATGGCATACATTTGCCAAAACAATAGATTAGAGAAAGTTCCAAATTGATTGCAGCGAACAATTTGCCATGTGCTTCGTGTTGCTTATGAAATTATGAACAGCTTTCCATCTACATTTGACAAAACTATCCTTCAATGAAAAAAGTCCTTTCCACTTTGGTGCTTGCACTGGCATGCACCTTTGCTTTTTCCCAAAACGATCACCGCATCGCCAAATCAAAAACCCCGCTTTCCGATATTCAACAAGTGGTGATGCCCTTGCAAGACAACGAGGCATTATTAGCTGCGGAAATGGATCGCCGGGCACCCGGTATCGCCCCGAGGTTCGCCGTAAATCTGGCGACCAATATATCCCCCAAAACCCACGGGCAATGGGAAACACTCCGCAACGGCAATGCCCTTTGGCGGCTGCGTATTCTTTCCCAAAATGCCAAATCGCTGAACTTGGGTTTTACCAAATACAACATGCCCCGTGGTGGTAGCCTCCTAATTTATTCACCAGACCAAGAACGGGTTTTGGGGCCATTTACGCCTGCGGACAATGAAGAGCACGAGCAGTTGTGGACGCCCATTTTGGAAGGGGAGGAATTGGTCATCGAAGTGCAAGTCCCCGCCGCACAAAAACATTTATTGGAACTGGAATTAAAATATGTCAACCACGACTTTGTAGGTTTTTCGGAAATGGCTTCCGGTTCTTGCAACCTAGATGTGGTCTGTGGGGCAGCCGATGGCTGGGAAATAGTTGATGCCTATCGCGACATCATCCAATCGGTGGCTGCTATCTCCACAGGTGGGTCTTTGTTTTGCACAGGTTTTTTGGTAAACAATGCCAACCAGGATTGCACCCCTTATTTTATGACCGCCAACCACTGTGGCATTTCCAATGGGTCCGCTTCTTCCTTAGTCACTTACTGGAATTTCAACAATTCCACTTGCCGTCAACCTGGTTCTCCTGCCAGCGGTGGAAATGGAAATGGTTCTTTATCAAATACTAATACCGGCGCCATTTGGCGGGCAGGTTATGCTCCCTCCGATTTCACTTTAGTAGAATTGGACGACCCTGTCTCTGCTACAGCCAATGCTTTTTATGCTGGCTGGAATACAGAAGACATCGCCCCATCCGATACCGTCATTACAATCCATCATCCCAGCGGTGATGAGAAACGGATCAGTTTTGAATTGGACAACACCTATATCGGCAATTTTACGGGTGGTGGGGGCACTCCTACCCCCAACCCCAATGGCACCCACATCATCATCCCCGATTGGGACATTGGTACGACAGAGGGTGGTTCTTCCGGCTCACCCCTATTTAACAATCAAAAGCAAGTGGTCGGCCAATTACACGGCGGGTTGGCATCCTGCACCAATAATTCTTATGATGCCTTTGGCCGTTTTGCCCTATCGTGGAACGGCGGCGGAACCATGACCACAAGCCTAAAACCCTGGCTCGACCCCGACAACACGGGCATCACTTCTTTGAATGGCCGATCCGCCATGCAGTGCAATTTTTTTGTAGATGGTACACCTGCCGTGATTGAGTTGTGCACGCCTGCTGAAGCGGTATATGTTATCACGGTCAGCTCCAGTTTCCAGTCTGATGTCGATCTGACTATCAGCAACCTGCCAGCCGGGCTGAGTGCTTCATTTGCAACCAATCCAGTCGCTCCCGGTGGAAATACTACCTTGACCATTAGCAACACCAATGCGTTATCATCGGGCAATTATTCTTTTACCGTGACGGGCTCGGACGGAACGGATTCCAATTCTTCCAACCTTAACCTAAATGTTTCCAACGGCACACCACCTGCACTTGGCTTAACGACCCCGACTGATGGGGCCATCGACTTGGGATTGCTACCGACCTTGACTTGGGCCACTAATGCCAACACATCTTATTCGATAGAAATAGCTACCGATGCCGATTTTACCAATACTATTCTAAGTGCCAGCGGCTTGTTTGAAAATTTTTATAAAATAACATCGGCTTTGGTCTCCATGCAGCAATATTTTTGGCGGGTACGGGGCACGAACATCTGCGGGGACGGCGACTGGTCAGCCGTGCGGTCATTTACTACCGCTGCCATTGATTGTACGCCCGGCATCGCTACGGATGTTCCGATTACCATTTCTGAATCCGGGGCGCCGATTGTTACTTCCAAGATAGAAATTGCCAAGGTTGGCCTCATTAGCGACGTTAATGTCAACAATATTGAGATTGACCATACTTGGGTCAGCGACCTCCGGCTTGAACTGACATCCCCTTCGGGAACGACCATTGAATTGATGAACAATGTCTTTTCGGGGGATTGCGAAGAAGACAACCTTGTCCTTAGTTTCGACGACCAATCTTCCAACCCTTATGCCCTGTTGGACGGCATGTGCAATACCACTCCCCCAGCCCTTAGTGGTGATTTCCAGCCGTCGATGCCGCTGAGTGCATTTATCGGAGAAGAATCAATGGGCACTTGGACCCTAACCGTTTTTGATGATGCCAATCAGGATGGCGGCTCCCTGATAAATTGGGCATTGGACATTTGCACCACGAAGGATTTTTCCGTCACTCCTGCCTCCAGTGAAGTAGCCAATTGTGTCGGCGAATCCGTTTCCTTCCCGATTACTTTGGGTGCAGGCTTTGATAGTTTGGTGACGCTCTCGGCCAGCAATTTACCAATGGGCGCAATGGCCACATTCGACCCCAACCCGGCCCAACCGGGCGATCAAATTACTGTCGTCCTCAGTGGCGCAGGGGTTGGTATTTATGATATAGGAATTGTCGCCAACGCAGGCCCTGAAACTGGCAGCACGCAAATAGCATGGTTGGTAAACGGCGCACCCAATGTGCCCACAGCCATTTTCCCTGCCCCCAACGCAGATGACATTTCCCTCAACCCAACTTTTAGTTGGTCAAATGAAGGAACGGAGGAATACCAGTTAGAGTATTCGGCCGACCCCAATTTTGGCGGTATTATTTTTAATGTAATTACCTCATCGACCAGCTTTTCTGTGAGTGGATTGACGCCTTGCACAACTTATTACTGGCATGTTTCCGCAGAAGGGGATTGTGGCAGTTCGGATTTTACGGAGGTGTTCAGCTTCACCACGGAAGATGACCTTTCGTTCAGCACCAATCAACCCAATATTACCATTTGCAATTTTGGGAATACCAGTATACCCATTGTTGTCGGGCCTTGTTTTGAGGCTGGTGGCCTAACTTTATCCACGAATGGATTGCCAGCTGGGGTTACCGCAACATTCTCCTCGAACCCTGTTTTTTCCAATGAGACCGTTGATTTGCAAATAATGCTGAATAACGTTGCTGCTGGCAGCCATACTTTCACGGTTGAAGGCACGGATGGGGTGAACAATGTTTCTATTTCCCTGAACCTTCAAGTGATGGCCGGAGCCGCACTTACCAATTTGGTGCAACCAGCCAATGCCGCCACTAACATCCTTCTCGAACCAATTCTTTCATGGGAAGCAGTTCCGGGGGCGACCAGTTATAAATTACAATTGGCTACCGATGTCGACTTTACAAACATTGTTTATAACGTCACGCAGGCTCAAACATCTGTCGACCTCCCCATCATGCTTGAGCACTTGACCACTTATTTTTGGCGGGTCACCTCTTCCAATAATTGTGGGGAGTCCATTACTTCACCATTCAGTTTCACCACTGAGCCGCCTAATGCCGTGGTGGATCTCAACGGGTTGCAACTGGAAATTTTGCCAAACCCTACCAATGGTATTTTATTTATAAAAAGTACCGCTCCGCTAAACGATCGCATCGATCTGGCGGTGTTTTCCATCAATGGCATTTTGTTGTTGGAACAAACAATGGGACAGGGCACTGCCCTGACCTCCTTGGATTTGACGGGATTTCCATCCGGCGTCTATCTAGTCAGATTAGCATCAGGACAGTCGGTGAAAACAGAGCGGGTCATTGTTGAGTGATAGCTTATTTAGCTGAAATTTCAGCGAGGAGGCGCTCCAGTTCAATTGCGGGGTGCCTCCTTTTTTTGTTGGTATTTGAAAAACTATTTAGGGGATTTTCTATTTGATTATTAGAATTTTTGACAATAAGCACAACTTGGTTTCCCGCAGAGTTCGCAGCGTTTAACGCGGAGTTTCACAGAGTTTTTCTCTGACAACTCTGCGAACCCTGCGGGAACCACCTCCAATTGAAATTACATCATCATGTCAAACATACTCATCGCAGGTGGCACCGGACTTTTGGGCATGCGCCTAAGTCATTTATTGAAAGAGAAGGGCCACCATGTTTTCCACCTCAGCCGCAAGCAAAACCTCAACGCTACCTATCCTGCCTACCAATGGGACTTAGAGAAAAAATTCATCGACCCGGCAGCCATGGAAAAAGCGGAGGTTATCATCAACCTTGCGGGCGCAGGTGTGGCAGATGCCCGCTGGACGGACGCCCGCAAACAACTCATCATTGACAGCCGGGTAGATTCAGCGCTGCTCCTGAAATCATTTATCGAAAACAAAAAAACGCCTGCCAGGGCCTACCTCTCCGCTTCCGCTGTGGGCTATTATGGCAACCGGGGCGATCAGCTGTTGAAAGAAACCGATCCTCCGGGCGAGGAAGGTTTTTTGCCCGAATCCGTTATCGCATGGGAAAAAGCCATCGACCAAGTAGCCGAGACAGGCATCCGAACCGTCGCCTTCCGCATTGGCATCGTCCTTTCCACCAAAGGTGGGGCGTTGGAAAAAATGCTGCTGCCGTTCAACTTTTTCAATGGCACTTACTTCGGGGATGGCAGCATGTATTACTCTTGGATACACATTGACGACATCGCGAATATGTTCATCGAAGCGGTTGATAATGAAGCGTATCGCGGCTACTACAATGGCGTTGGGCCCCACCCTGCCACCAATAAAGAAATCATTCTCGCCTGCAAAAAAGCCCTTGAAAAACCGGCTATTATACTGCCTGCGCCAGCCATTGTTTTGCGCACGGCTATGGGCGAAATGGCCGACATGATTTTGGATAGCACGAGGGTCTCTTCAGAAAAAATCGAGCGGGCAGGCTTCCAATTCCAATTTCCCGAACTGCTCCCTGCCATCAAAGATTTATTAGCGAGAAAGCTCTAATTTTACGGCGGACAGGTAGTCGTGCAAAATGCTCGTTTCCCGTGCACCGTTTACCATCTACCGTCCACCGTCACTATGTTCCGATTCGAAAACCCATACTACCTCTATGCCTTGGCGGCACTGCCCGTATTGGCTTTGTTATTTTTCCTTTTTTTAAAATGGAAAAAACGGGCCCGCTCCCGTTTGGGGGACACTTCTCTCGTGGCGGCACTGATGCCCGAAACATCCAAATATCGGCCTACCCTTAAATTTGGGCTGCTGCTTGTAGCATTGGCGCTGCTCTTCATCGGTTGGGCCAATCCACAGTGGGGGTCGAAAAAAGAGGACGTAAAACGCAAGAGCGTGGACGTCATGATCGCCCTCGATATTTCTACCAGTATGTTTGCGCAGGACATCCCCCCTAACCGTCTGGAGCGGGCCAAGCGATTTACTGAAGGCCTCATTGAAGCCTTGAAAGGAGAACGCATCGGCCTCATTCTTTTTGCGGGGAGTGCCTATTTGCAGATGCCGGTTACGACCGATTATGCAGCTGCCAAACTGTTCGTCCGCAGCGCCAACCCCGATTTGGCTGGCTCACAGGGCACGGTCATTGGTGATGCGATTGGCCTGGCCCGCAAATCTTTTGAAGGGGACGAAGGCAGCCACAAAGCACTGATCGTCATTACCGACGGGGAAGACCATGACGGGAAAGCACTCGAACAAGCGGCGGCAGCTCGGGATGATGGCATTTTCCTTTTTACGGTTGGGGTGGGTACGCCCGAAGGTGGCTTCATACCTATCTCGATCCGTGGCCGGGAAGATTTTAAAAGGGACGACACGGGGCAGACCGTCCGCTCCCAACTCAATGAAGAAATGCTGGAGGAATTAGCCCAGAAAGGGGATGGCACTTATTTTCATATTGCCGACGGAGAGGCCGTTGCCAAATCCCTCAAAGACCGTATCGAGCAGATGGAAAAACGGGAATTGGAGGTGCGCTCGTTTACGGAGTACAATAGCTATTTTCAATATTTTCTGGGCGCAGGGCTGTTGTTGATTATTATTGAATTTTTGATCTCTTACCGCCGGGTAGGCTGGACACAGGGAAGGGATTTATTTGGCTAAAATCTGCCTTCCCAAAGTAAGCTCGGGAAATTGCCAACTGCTTACTGCCAACTGCTAACCGTAAATCGCCAACTGACACAACTTCCCCCTCTTTATCCTGTTATTAGCTTTATGAAAAAATTTCTTCTAAATATGGCGCTGATCTTTGGAATGTTGGCCAGTGGCCAAGCACAAAAACCAAGTACGGGAAATGCCGCTTTTGACGCTGAGTTGGATGGTCTGTTGAGCCACACGATCCCCTTATTGAGCGCTGACGATTTGAAAGGGCAACTGGATAAATTTAAAATATATGATGCCCGGGAAATCCATGAATATACAATTAGCCACCTGCCCAATGCGATCCACGCAGGGTACGACCAGTTTGACCATTCTATTTTCGAGGGGGTCAAAAAAGACGAGCCAATCTTGCTGTACTGCTCCGTTGGCTACCGCAGTGAAAAGATCGGGGAGAAGCTGCAAAAAATGGGTTTTACGAAAGTTTATAATTTATACGGTAGCATCTTCGAATGGGTGAACAAAGGCTATCCCGTCGAAAATTTCACTAATAAAAATGCCAAAGAAGTCCACACCTATGATGAGAAATGGAGCCAATGGGTGACAAATCCCAACATTAAAAAGATTTGGTAAAGGTCAGAGATCAGACCGCTCCGGCTTGGAAGCCAGCCTACCCCACCCCCAGCGTACCAGGATCAACAATCCGATAAAAATAAGGATGCCCTGCCAAAAAGGTAGGTAGGAAACGACCCAGATATGGGTTTTGTCCAATACCCAAAAAATGGCGAACAGGCCGAACATCATCATCATCAGGCCCGTGATTTTATCAAAGCCTGGGATGTATTTCAAGTCCACGTTTTTGCGGATGAGGAACAAAGTCGCCATCATGGAAAGAATCGGCAACACCTGCGTGTACATGTCGGTCTGCATGATGCTCCGGCGCTCAAACACGAACAAATAAACGCTCAGGGTAACGGCAAAAATACCGGGGATGCACACCAAGTAAATGAGCGTGGAATACAGGTAAGTCCAAGGATCGAGGTGCCCTTCCCCCTTGCCCAAAATACCTGCGAGCAGGGCAGTAAAAGGGATCAGTAAAAAATAAGAAACGATCCAAAAGGGGTTGTCAGCGAGCAGGTTGAAAAATTCTTGTAAAGTCATGTTGCCTCGTTTTATTTGAAGGCAATGATACGTTTTTTTAATATCTCATTTATTAAAAAACAAGCAGCCCTTTCTGGTGAATATCCCAGAAAGGGCCGCTTATTTTGGGCAAAATGCTTTACAGACTTATCAATTACAACCTCCTCCACTATTTCCCAAAACGGTAGGCCAAGCCAATCAAAGCGACATCCGTGTGCATTTTACTGGTCAATTTAGTATCCGGCACAGCACCTAATGGGTTCTCGGCAGAGATTAACATTGGGTTCATAATTTGCCCACTCACTTCTGTTGCCAAACCGCGGTGATAGGCCAGGCTCAGGTTGAAATTATCTGTTATTTCGTAAGAAAACCCAAGTTGCACAGCGTGCTCGATAACGGCTGGTGCAGCGACTGAGAAGAAAACATTGTCTTCCGTGATCGGGTTGGTGCTGAACGTATAGCCCAAGCGGATCGGCACTTTTTCAATCATTTTCAACTGTACCCCTGCGGCTACGACATTTACGTTTTTCCAACCAAAACCAGCTACCGCTCCATTGGGATAACCATTCTCAGCGATCACCCAACCCGTTTCAGCAAAGCCGTCGGTGTTTTCATAATTAATGAAACGATAGTCCAAAGCGACGTCAAATAGTTCTGCCTTATAGCCTACTCCGGCAGTAATAATCGCTGGATAATCAAGGTTAAAATTGGCGGTTGGTGCGGCGCTACCATCCAGGTATTTACCATCGATTTCTAAATCTTGAAACCACTGCGGGCTTTTATATGCCAAACCAAAATTCAGTCCCATGTCCGTCATGTAAAAAACGCCTGCCTGAAACCCATAGCCGAGGGCAGAAGTCCGTTCTCCTATAGCATAACCATTTTCAGATGGTGCCGCAATAGGCACTGGTTGAATCAGCAACGAAGAGTAATTAAAAGTTGGTGCCAGACCGACCGACAAGCCTTCCACAACTTCATAAGCCGCCGTCAGACCGAGCTGCATCAATTGGTATTCGGAGTTCAAATGACCGAAGCCCATCATGTTTTGCGGGTAAAGCAGAGGGTTAGAATTGGTAGGGTCAAAATTCGGGTTGGTGGGCAATGGCAGGTTGGTGGTTTCTGGATAGTCGACACCAAATCCACTGATGCCGAATGCCGAAACACCGAAAGTAAATTTGCTATCTGGCATGGCAAACACCGCCCCAAGGGATGGAAGAGGTGAAGCCCCCATTTCGTCCTCGGTTGTTCCCTCAACGGTCATCACGCCTCCCTGTCCATCGGGCATGTTGACTTTTGCATAAAGAGAAGGCGCCGCGGTAAAATAGGCCACACTCAGGCCGACCTCAGATTGCTCGAAAACACTGATTGATGCTGGATTCCATTGAAGTGCACCCAACACATCAACTGGCAAAGCAGTACTCGCTCCACCCATAGAGAAATTGACAGCGCCAGAGCCTTGAAGTACGTGCCCCGTTTGGGACCATAAGGAAATTGAAAAAATAGTAAAAATAATTACCAGAAGGTTTTTCATGTCTCACAAATTTATACACTGCAACCCACCAAAAACATTGAACTGAATTGCAGTTTATTAGTGAATAATAAATCGTTGGAATAGATTTTATCAGGGGTATTTTACTCCTCCAATTTTCATTGAAAAACCAGTTTATCCTTGTGATAAGTGTCACACGGAGCATCTATTATGAGATGAGAATATTTACCTTTTTGGATGTCAAAAATCATTAAAACTTAAGGCACTTATAAAATAGAAAACCTTAATTATTACTGCATTTATGCTATCTTATATTTATGAAAATTATTTCCGTTCAGATAGTTTTAATTGTTTTCCAAATATGTATTTCTCTAAAATTAAAACCAACAATATCCCCAATGTATAAGCCACTAAATCTCCCCAATCGAACCCAGTGCCGATGACTGTCCTTGCTAGTTCGGAATGATTCAAGCCAATCAGTTTTACCAATTGAAAATATTGCCCAATCTCAATCGCAAAAGCAAAAACCAAAACATAAACACCAGCCTTCAGTGGTGTTTCATTCCAAAATGATTTCAGGAAACAATAGAGCAAAATAACAACAAGAAAATCGCCAAAATACGGGCGGATAAATCGGTCTTTTACAAAAAGAGCAATACCCACTTCTATCAGAAAAAGTAGCAACGTAGCGAGGAAGTAATTTTTATTGAAAGAGAATGTTTTTTCCATTTTAAAGGGAGAAATTTATTTAAAAATCACCCGCAATATAAATGCTTTTATTTTGGCAAGATACCCTCAGCAGAGTTTTGAACCCTGCCGACGTTTTTACGATAAAATTATCCAAAAATAAAAAAAGCGCTCAACCATTTAAATCGGCAAAGCGCTTTTTTATTTTATCGTCTTAAAAAATTAAGAAACGACCTCGTACAAACCACTTTCTACCCGCTCTTCAAAATCGACTCTGGAGACAGGCATGCTGCGGTTTAAACTTAACAATTTGACCGTTACTTTTCTGGGGGTTTCACTGACAACTTTTACTTTGATACTTCTTTGCATGATTATTTATTTTTTAAATTAATTAATTGATTTGATTAATAACATTAGGCTAATTAGGCTATGTTTTGTTCAGTAAAATCTTTACCGTCCCATTTGCCGAGCCAAACCATATCTTTGCCGACCGATTCGTAGCGATGGAAAATATCGAGAGCCGCACCCTTATCTTTTCGGTGCAACGTGATATTATTCCGGCCACCTTTTATGGTAAAATAATAAATGCCTTCACTGTAATCAAATCCTTTTGTTTTTCTTCTCATGTTTAAAAATTTTTAATGATAAAATAATTGAAGTTTTAATGAGCTTTGGCTAATTCCACGTTGCGGGCTTCATAGCCTTTAGGGACCTGCTCAACTTCAAACTTTACTTCGTCCCCTACTTTGATAAAATCATCAAACTGCGATACGTGAACAAACACGTCTTTCTTTACCGCACCCGTTTTGATAAAACCATATCCTCTGGTACGATTAAAATATTTGAGGATTCCTTTTTTGGTAGTTGAGGCCATTTCCTCTTTTAAAAAAAATGACTTTAATTTTTGCAAAAACATATTCAAGCGAATTTTTTATTTAAATAATTAACGAATTTAAAACCTATGAAATAGGTAGGATATTTTGGACTGGATTTTTTAATTCCCGGATCTTATTCAACGACCTGAATTTACGTTGATCTAAATTTGTAAATAATTGGTGATGATTATTCTTGTAGATAGTAACGGAGCCGTTTTCTACTTTTAAACGGATTCTATAATTTCCAGTACCTGCATTTTTTATAATTCTCATAGCCAATATAATAAGGGAAATATTTCAGAAATGCAAGTTTTAATTGATTTTTATCAGAATTATTTTATTTATTCTTCATCATCCAAGTTTCAAATTAATGGAAAATTCATTTCACTTTCTTCGTCTGCTTTTCCAACAACTCCGCCAATTTCAACCTATTCCGCTCGGGAATTTGACCGGGTATGGTGTCTAACCAATTACGCGTTTCATCGATCAGGTTCGTGATGCGCTCAACATGCCATTCCAGATTTTTATTACTGAATTCTTCTTTTTTTAGTCGCTGGAATTCTTTGATCAAATAGACCTGAAAAGATGGACTTAACCAATAGCAAAAATTGAGGGCAATGTCGCTGTGCGCCTAGGTGCCACCATAACGACCCGATTTTGAAATCATGCCTATTGCACCCGTTTCCTCAATCCATTTTTGGATGGTCAACACATTCCGGTTTTTGAGGTATTTGTTTTTAAACGTTACCATTTGATCACGTTTAAAATCTGGGTTATGCACTGATTCCCAAGTTTCCAAAAATTCTAATGTTGAACTGTTCTTCATCCAGCTCATAATTAGAAACCTAGGTTCTTTACTTGATTTCTTCGCTATATCCGTCAAAGAGATATAATCCGTTTCCTTGATCTGCTCAATGGTAATTGTGAGGCCCTGCACCTCGATTTTTTTCTTGGTCATTTTTGAAATAGTTGATAGGGGCAAAACGAATTGCCTCTCGGAGTTTATAATAGGCAAGTATGTAATGGGTTGGACAGGCAAGATATGATATCCAGCCTAAATAGAAGCAATTATACTGATATAAAATATTGACAAATTATTTATTCTTTTACATGTTATAAAACCTATCCACCGCCTCCTTATCATCCAACTCATTCGTCGCTGACAGCTTCGTAATAAAATTAAAAAATCCCAACCGCAAGGAATCACTTGCCGCAAAAATGCCTGTTGCCAATCCCAACCCAATAAAAATTAATAAAGCAGTTATTTTTAATTTTGTATCCCCGATCAGTTCATAAGCGATCACACCGATGATGCCGCCACCGAGGATGAAAGCGATTAGAATGTAAATGGTGGTGAGGCTTTTCCCGAGGGTGATGGCGGCTTTTTCTAATTTTTTCATTGGCAGTGGATTTTAATGATTTATTGCTACTAGCTCTTTTTGGCTTGTAGTCAAATATGGATATAGATGCGGCTTTTAGACGTTGTTTTATGTTCAGCTAAATATCTTCATTTTGTCCGTACAAAAAAGCACAGCTTTAGCAAGCGAGTGCTGCTTTTTTATAAAGGATAGATAAATAAAAACAGGTGTGGGTCAGCGAGGCATATTCAATCATTTTCAAAATATACACTGAAAAAATAGTAAATGCCAATAAATATGCTTTCTTTTGCGGCGTATTTAAAAGAATACAAAGTATAACGAAGTAATTTTTTTTGATAATCCGCATTTTTATTTCTTTCCTTCCTTTAGGTTATAAGTTTTAAATTTTCCTTTATCCTTTAATTTTTGTTCGTTGTTTCGGAAACTTTACTTGTCTTGGATCATAGAATATTTTTTATTCTATTGATTTATTTGACTGGTATTGAGCCTACTTCTTTGTAGTCTTATTTTTTAATTTTTAATTTTTTTTATGAATATTTTTATTGCTAAACTCAATTACGACACCCAAAGTGAAGACTTGAGAAAAGTTTTTGAACAATACGGAAACGTATCCTCTGCCAATGTTATCATGGATAAATTCACCGGCCGCTCGAAAGGCTATGGTTTTGTGGAAATGGACGAGGACAACGACGCCCGGGAAGCTATTGGCGACCTTAACGACTCCGAATTGGACGGACGCACCATCGTCGTCAAAAAAGCGGAACCCAGAAAGGAACGCACTAACAGTTATGCCGATAGCGGCAGCCGCTGGTAAATACCAGACTAAATAACTTCATTGCTGTCCATATTTTTATGTGCAGCCGAAAATATATAATGCCCTGGACGGAAACGCTCAGGGCATTTTTTTCCGTCTGGCAGACAGCAGGAGACACAAACATTTCGCCTTGTAGCCAAATACGGATATGGGTGGTGGCTTGGTAGTCTCAGACTGCTTGACGGGAAGTGTCAAGTTGCGCTGCGCTAAACTTGATACGACTTTTCTCTTTTAAATACTTGGGACAACAGATTCCAATACTCGTTTAAAATTCTTACGATATTCTGATGGGCTTTTACCCGTTACCTGTCGAAAGGAACGGTTGAAATGAGAGAAATTATTAAACCCGCAAATAAAGCAAATATCAGTAATACTGCTGGTTTCCTCAACCAGCAACTTACAGGCATGAATTATCCGATATTCATTGACAAACTGAGTAAAAGTTTTCCCTGCTGATAGCTTTTTAAAAAAACGACAAAAACTGGGGACAGTCATGTTCACTTTTTCCGCAATCTCCGTCAATGTAATGGGCCGCTGAAAATGGCTGCGGACATATCCATAAATAACATCTGCCCGGTCGTTATCCTGCTGCTGCACTTCAAAAGTATAGCCTTCCGCATTCAATAAATAATACTCTTCAGAAAGTGCCAAATCATGTAAGATTTGAATAAAATCAACCAAGCGTTTAACATGGTTCTTTTGGGGCAACTGCTCCAACCGCTTACCAATTTCTTTTTTGGTGGTACCATAAAATGAAATACCGGAATTAGCCCTTTCAAACAATTGACCGACCACTTTCATTTCAGGGATTTGAAAAAAATCCCGCCCCAGAAAATCTTTCTGCATTTGTATGACCGTCTCAGAACAATTGCCCGTCAACCTGTCCGTAAATCCATAATGGGGAAGATTGGAACCAATTAATACCAAGTCTCCATTGTTGAAATAAGAGAGGTGATTACCAACGTGGCGCTTCCCGTTTCCTCCATTGATAAAGACCAATTCTAACTCAGGATGGAAATGCCAAAATGGTTTGTAGTTCAATTTATCCCCCGCTTTTTCAACATACTGTTTGACTGAAAATGAACTGCCAAATTCCGGGAGAACCTTTTCCAGGGCTGGTTTTAATACTTTATTCATGTTTACTGATGTATTGTTGAAATATTATAAAATGCTTGCAAAGAGACACCCCTCTGCTTCCTTTCAAACTTTTGCACTACCCAAGCAAAATAACTCCTTTACCAAGATATATATGAACAAAGTTAGCGACAATATGCTCAATATTAACCTGTAATTAACATATCCAATCTTTTCATGTTAAAATAGTACATAAATTGGAAAATTTGAACAAAGCAGCCAGCTTCAATAGCCCCCTATCTTTGCATCGAAATTTAATCTAAATCAACCATCTAAGTTATTGAGGCTTATTTAATGAATTAGATTATTGAGGCTCTGTTCTCTCAGAGAACAATAATTATTCTGCGAATAAGGCCAGTTAAATCTGTTAATTATGAATTTTCTAAAAAAGTGTGTTTTTGCTTTGCTTTTCATGGGGTTTGCACTCGTTTCAAATGCAAGTGATGAACCAACTGTGAGTATCAGAAGTCAAAAAGGGCAATCTTTTAGCCTGCACTTAAAAGGTATAAACAACGAGACTTTTAATGTAGAGCTTACAGATAAGCAAGGCTATGTCCTGCTGAGTGAAAAAGTAAAAGGGCAGGATGATTACCTGAGGTTTTATGACCTTAAAAACCTGCCAGCCGGCACTTATCAATTGAGGATAGAGAATGAACACCAAATCATTCTCCAAACCATTGAGGTGTCCAAACAACAAGTGACTATTGATGCTGGCAATAAAAAAGAAATTGCCAAGCCAGCTGCTAATGACGCGTCAAAAAAATCGAGCGAAAAAACAGAAGGAGCCATCGAGAAACAGCAGTCTCCTTACGCAACGGATGCCGTTATCAGCAAAATCAAGTGGATAAATAGTCAAAATTAGTCTGTAATGCGGGAATAAAAATTGGATTTTTATTCGCCTGTATTAAAAATGTCACAAGACCTGTTAGCCATTCAGAATACTAACAGGTCTTTGTTTTTGATGACCCAGAGTGACAGCTTATATTTAATTTCCCACTAATTAAACAGTTAATTCCAGGATTAAGGCGATTTTATGAGACGTCATTTGCAACGACAGGTGAGCATAACTACTACTATTTTAAATACAATCTATAAATCTAACAATACCATAGCTCAAAGATGCACCAACCAACAAAATAAGTATGCATCGCAGAAGCAGACTGGTTTTGTTTTTTTAAATTTCCATCTTGATAAATCCTAAACGTATAATAACATTTCCCTTCCCTCGGTATACGCATTTTGTCTACATCTCCAGCAATTAACCTGAAGGACGTAAGTAGCCATCAGGATCATCAAGCTAATCTTCCTTGACAGCACATACATTACAAATGTCTTCAAATTTAATTTCTATATAATCTTTTCTTCCTAATTTTCTACCTCATAGTATTTTAGTAACAACGATTTGAGGTCTTCCATCTCTTTCAATGATTTAACAGATCTTATCTTCTCTATACTTATTTTACTTTTTTAGTACGGATATTCTTTAGTTGCACCAGTTTATATAGGCCATATAAAACTAACAATAAAAATTGAATCCAAATGCAAAAAAAAACATACCAAAGTCGTTCATTTTATTTGATTTAATTGAATTAATCATGCAGAACGTCACAATAATAAATTTATGTGTTAGCTAAATTTTATTAATGCGCCACTTAAAAGTATCTATCACAATAACAAAACTACATTTCCCAAGTGAGAAAACCATTTAAAATTCATCATCATTTTGTAAATAAATATACGCTTACCAACCGTTGTCATTATATAATTCTGAACGGCTGTAAGTCTGGCAGGAATCTGGCAAATGAAAATCTTTGAAAATATAATTTTTTTCATATTAAGCTGCTTCGTTTTCAACAACCTATCATCACACCCAGTTATTTCATTTTTAGCACAACACAATTTAATACATTTAAAACCTACACCACCACCTTCCCCTTCATCAAAAAAATCATCTCGTCAAATGGTCGAATATTTTTTCTTTCTTTCTTCGCTTACGTCAGCGCTTTTCAGCGCCTTTTAAAAAACCAGTTGTTTCAAGTTTTAGCGCAGCGTAACTTGAAAGCATTTTAAAACTCTCACCACCACCTTCCCCTTCATCAAAAAAGATCATCTCGTCAAGTGGTCAAATGTTTTTTCTTTCTTTCTTCACTTACATCCAGTACTTTTTAGCGCCTTTTCCAAAAAATCCAAAGGCTCTAACATAAAACTTTTCAGTTCATCTGGTGGCAGGGATAGCATATAGTCTTTTAATATTAACTGCTTTGCGATCCTTCTCTGCCAAAATACTTTTCTAAAAATTTATTTTCCATAAAGCGTTCTTTTAATTTTCTCAAATTTAATTTCTTGTCCAAAATGGTATCAATCAAATCTTTTGATAGCCACCACCATCCCAAGATTTTTCACGAAATCGTTTTCGTACCAAATACATCAAAGTCAATTGGTCTTCCAACAATTTCTCTTGTTGTTCGAGTTGCTTCTCGGTCATGTTTTTGAAGTTGTCCTAAGCGTTTTGATCGAAGCTAATATACACAACTATTTTAAAGCAGAAATAGACAGATGCAAAATTTAATGCGCCCATTGTTTCAAGCGTTCAGCCGAGCTTAAACGAGCCATCACTTGAAACCTGCTTAGTTCATTGCATATATTCTTTAAAATCTTCCAATGGCTCATTAAAATCATCGGACATGACAAATGTGGCTTTGCTAAATCCCGCTTTTCTCTTTTTAGCAATAGGTTTTTCCCCTGTAAACATCTGCTTTTTAATTTCCTGCACCAGCATCTCCAACAGCACCAGTTGTTCCGGAAAAGGGCATTTTGCTTTATGGCCTCTGCTAAATAAATGGCTTGTTCGACGATAAAGAATTTTAATTGACTGCAAGTTAAAACACTTTTCCCAAAGAAGCAGTTCAAAGGATGGTATTGAACGCAGATCGAACTGATTAAACTGATTTTCACAGATTTAAAGAATCGGCGAAAATCAGTCAAATCCGTTCAATCCGTGTTCAATCTATTTAATTAATTCCGATTTTTTTCAAACCTCTTTAATCCCCTCCAATCCCTCCACACAAAAGCCCCCATCTGCGCCCCACCACCAAACTCACGGGGTCATTCCCACTGCGTTCAGAAAGACCTTGTTTTTACAAACGTCTTTTTGATGTCAGCCCAGCGGGCAGCCTCCTCCTCGTTCTGGATGCAAGCAATTCTTTGAGCTTTAAAAAATTCGCCTCGGCAGCCAGATGTCAACTGGCACTCGCCCTCGTAATGCGATAAGATCAGGGCCATCAACTCTTTTGGTTGAGGATGGGGAGTACCTTACCTTCCGTCAGTTTGTTCATGTTGCGGTAGCTGCCCTGGAAGTTGAAAGGCGGTTCGGCAGTAAGTCGTCGGACATGGCAGCAGAGCGGATGTAGGCCTGGTTGACGGCCAGCACGACGTCCCGCACGTGGAGGAGCATGGTCCAGCACCTTGAGGTACTCGCTGATTTCCTCAGGGGCGTGGTTGCCCCCTCGAAATCGAGGCCGTTCTTTCGCCGCTCTCGGCCATTTTCTTTTTAGCGTGAAGGTCTTTCGGGTGCTTGCCAGCTTGAGCTTTTGCAGCACGGGATTAAAGGTAGCCGCATTCTCGATGTAGCTCAATTTGAAAACAGCCTCCGTATCGCCGATGATGTCGCCGAGGTTGCTAAATATCCGCTACAGTTGGCGAGCATATCAACCATAGATTTCTCACCGCTCTCGGTATGGGTTTACCCGCCATCACGACAGCGATGCGCTTGCCCATAGATCATAGGTTTTAGTGCCATTATAGACACCTTCGATCTTGCGCTGGGCATCGCAGAGGCTCAATTTCTGCAAAAACTCCGCATGGCACTGCTGAATATCATCCACATAAAGCATCACGTTGTTGCCCATTTCGAGGGCAAGGTTCAGCTTTTGCAACTCCTGCCGGGCAGCAGCATTGGGTGCATCTGCGGGGTCGAGCGACGTGACCTGGTGGCCGAGCGCAGGCCCGTTTATTTTCATAAACACCAATCCGAGACGGTCGGCGATGTACTCCATCAGCGTCGTTTTACCGTAGCCAGGGGGTGAGATGAGCAGGAGCATGCCCATGCGATCGGTGCGGGTGTCTTGCCCGGCAGCACCGATCTGCTTGGCGAGGTTGTCGCCGAAAATGGGCAGGTAAACTTCGTCGATCAGTTTGTTGCGGACGAAGGAGCTGAGCACCCGGGGCTTGAATTCGTCCAACCGCAGTTGCTTCCGAAAACCCGAAATCAGGTCTTTTTTCATACCTAAAAACTGCTGGTAGCGGGGCACTATCTCCCCACTGAAATGCCCCATCTTTTGCATGAAGGCATTGTAATCCAACTGGTACTTGCCCTCCTCCAAAGCAGTGTGCGTGCCGTGAATTTTATCAATGGCCAACGTGGTATTTGCCAAAATGACCCGTGATTGGTGGAAGTCGTCAAGCAGGAGCAAAGCGGTGGCTTCATCCACGTAACTTGCTTTCTTAACTACCTCAGATTTATCACCCATTTCAACAAAAGAGTAAAGCCACTTCCGAACCAATTGCAACTGCTCCACCGCCATTTCCCGCAGGGCAAAAACCGAATCGTCAAACAGCTTCCTCGACTTTTTCTTTTTCAAAAAATCCAAAAACGAGGTGTACAGATCAGCCGCATGCTGGCTGGTGATAAACTGATCGCCACGGGTCAGTTCTTGAAAGAGGTAGCGGGCCACTTGCTGCGGATCGGTTTGGGGAAATAAGCTGGTTTGCTGTAAAAAAGTGACCACCTCGGCTGTTAACTCTTCGATCAAAAAATCATACTCATGGGTTTCGGGGAAAACTTGCAGGATCACGCCAGCGCTCCGCAACTGGCTGTGCAGCAACGTTTTAGTTTTCTCCTCAATAAATTTTCTCCAAAACACAGCGCCGCAGGCACGTACTTCGGGAGCAAAATAAAGCAGGTCCATTTTGCCCGACACCTCCACCAGTGCGGCGAGGATGTTGGCGGCGTCCACGTCGTGAATGCCTTTTACATAGCCCTCCTGATAGCGGGTGGAAGCCTCGTGTTGGACAAAGGCGAGCAGGTCCTCTTTACTACCCTGCAATTGCTCTTTACTGACCTTGCGGAAAAGGTCGTAAGCGAGATACTCCGAGCGATAGACTTGCTGGTTTTCGGACAGGAGTGACTGATCCCACAAATCTTTGGTAGCGAGAAATGCAGGGTCGGTTATTTCACTAAAAAAATCCGTTCCCGTGAGGTGAAAATTCATGGAGCCGTTGTCCCGTACGACCGTCAGGTCGAGGGGCTGCACGTTGACGGAAAATTTATGGCGGCCCAACTGGATGATGTTCGCCCCGTCCACATAGAGTTCCTTGCGGTCTTTGAGTTGGCGGATGGCCTCCTCCTGCAAGGTCTTGAGGCGGGTCTGGATGTTGTTGGCCTTGTTGCTGTCGTCGAGGTCGTTGAGTTGCTGGATTAGGTCACGCACCTTGTCCACCATGAGGTCGGCGGCGAAAAAGCCGTTGATCTCGTTCAACTCCTTAATGGATTTTACCCGGTTCTGGATGCCGTTTAAAATGCGGTCGGCGGCATTTTGTAGGGCCGTAGTCCGATTGTTGCGAGCCTCCAGAAGCGAAGTTTTGCGGGTGTCAAAAACGCCAAAAACCTCTTCCCGTTTTTCCGAAATCAAACCGATGAACTCGTCGAACTCAGCAAATTTGCTTTCCAACTCCTCCAACTGCACCATGAGTTTCGTCAAATACTCGTCGCATTTGTCGGGTGAGTCAGCGATGTCGAGATAATTGATGATGCCCTGATCGAGCAGCTTCAACTGGGCGTTGAACTCGGCCTGCGCCTCGTGCCCCATCAGGTTTTTCTGCAGTTTTTTCACGGCAGCTTTCACCTGATTCAGTTGGGCATACATGCCGCTGATATTATCGATGATGCGGGTCGTATGGGTAGCATCATCGATTTTAAGGTTGCTCACGATGTCGATGAGCAGTTCGAGTTCGGCACCGATTTGGTCGAGTTCGGCTTCGAGTTCCTTGCCTTGTTTAGCGGTTTTTATTTCACCTAAAACAGCCTCTTTCTCCGCTATTTTTTGCAAATACGGCTGCAATGCCTTGTCTTCCAACAGGAATTTCACGCAGCCATCTGCCAACTGCGAACTGTTTTCTGCACACTGTGTTTCGAGCGTTTCCACCAATTCCAAATCCGTATAGCGCAGTTCTTTTAGGGAAATAATTTCGCCGCGCAGCACCCGCAATTCCGCCAATGTTTTGACAAACAAATCAACGGCATCGAATGTGTTGCGGCGGATGCTGTTGAACAGCTCTTCAGCTTTGGTTTTTACACGGCTGATTTCGCTCGCCGTGCTGCGCTCGATGCGCAGTTTTTTCTCAAATTCATCAATGGCAGTCGTAGCCGTCATGCGTACTTGCAGCAGCGGCTCGTCAAGTTGGAACGCCTCTTTTTTGTCGATCCAATAATAGGCGTCGAGTATGGTCGTGCATTTTTTCACCAGGTCGTCGTAGAGCCCGGCATAGCTGTCCTCCTTGTTACAGAGGGTCAACACTTCCCGGCACTCGGCCATCGCTCTCACAATGTCCTTGTTGCCAATTTTATACAGATAAGAATCGGTGTGTGCGGAAGGTAAAATATTGCCTTGGATGAACGGCGTTTGCCAGATCTGCACCACGTGGTGCTTGGTCGGTTCGGCCTCCGCCCGGAAGTAGCAAAGCTCCCCCTGCGGGAAATGGGTGAAGCCGTTGCAGGTGATCGGCGTCTTCACTTCTTGGGCGATGAGGTTGTACTGCAACAGCACATACACGCCGTTTTTTTCGTTGTAAAATACATAGAGAAAGTCTTCGCCGTTGGGAGAGGCTATGCGTTTTTTGAACAGCAATCCACGGATATCGGGATTGAAAATCTTGTACTCACCCGTCTGCAAATAATAACCATTGGCAAAGATCAACCCGTGCTGGTCGGGCAACAGCACGCCCGAATGCGCCAACGTATCGATGCGCTTGACCTGCTGCATTTTTTCGTTGAAAACAAAATACCGGAACTCCTCCTGATAGGGCCGAACCTTCAATACGATGAGGTTGCCAAGATCGGCATAGAGGTATTCGGCATCGTCGAGGGTCTGGTCTTTGTACTCCACTTCTTCCCGATAAATGCCGAGGCCGTCGTCGGTATTGTCTTCCACCTTGATGGTCAGGTCGCCGCCGACCGTTTCCACAAACACCCGGTCCATGATGGAAACGTGCGGATGGCGTCCGTTGCGGTGCAAGTCCCGGTCGGCCCGAACCCATTTGAATTCGTGCTGGTCAGGGAAAACGACTTCGTGGTCGGAGCGGTTGTCCACATACACCAATTGGTCCTCCTTTTTCAGCCACTTGAACGACTTAAAATCTCGACCCTCTTTGGTGATGTAAAACACCATGTAGAGATATGCACCGATCTCAACAAAACGGGCGAAATAAGCCTCCTTGTAGTAGCGGTAAAGGTTTTGGAAATCGGTCTCGAACTTCTCATTTTGCAACAACCCCAGCCCCTCGTCCTGAAAGCTGTTCCCTTCAAACTGGTATACGCTAAACACATCCGCCAATTGGATGCCCGACCGCAATCCGATGTGCACATTGTACCCAAAAATGCAGTGCCCGCCGATGGACGTGATGTCCCTCGCCATGCAGTGGTTGCTGGTGCTAATGCGGTCGTTGGCAACCAGCTGCGTTTCGATGGCGCCAAAGACTTCCTTCCTCGCGACGTTCAACTGGTCGAGCCGGCTGCCGAGATCACCGGCCTGCGCTTGGAGGCGCTTGCGGATGATTTCGTAGGTGCCGGATTCAAGGGATGTATTTTGACTTGTTTTTGTCATGTTTAGATAGGTGGGTTTCCCGCAGAGGCCGCTGAGTTTTACGCAGAGTCACGCTGAGTTTTTTTCGTCGAAACTCTGCGAAACCCTGCGTCAAACTCCGCTGACTCCGCGGGAAACAAAATCAATTTACAACAACCCCTTCACCTTCAACTCCCCGATCCCCATACTGTCCACCTTCTCCATCAGGTTATTGAGAAAGCCCTTTTCGTCCTTGCCGTTGGCGCTATCGTGCAGCTTGATGAGCAGCGCTGTCAAGGTCAGGTCTTTCACATCGGAAAATTTCAAACCCGACTGAGAAAGTAGGCCAGCGATATTGGTCAGCAGCCCCCCGCCGTTGCCATTACCGTTTCCCAAGAGGGCGTGTTTTGCGTCGGCGAGGTGCGTACTGTTGTTCATCAATCTGTCGATTCCTTTGCCACGGCTGATCTGGTTCATGATGTTGTCCACGAAGGCCATATCGCCACCGACGATGTCGATGTTGGCAGTCTTGAAGGCTTCGCCGAGGACGTTGGCTTGCGCTTGGGCGATGTCCTTCTGGACGTTGATCTGAGCCAGTTCGATGGCTTTTTCTTTCTCCAATTGCAGTTTAAATTCCTCGTGTTCCTTGCCAGCATCATTCAGTTTCTGCATGGCAAGCGCTTTTTGTTCAACGCCTTTTGCATCGGCAATGGCCAATTTTTCCAAAACCTCCGCTTCTACATGGCCTTTTTCCTTGGCGACTTCGGCTTCCACCAACCCCTGCTTTTTAAGCGCTTCGGCTTTCGCCAAAATACCTTTCGCTTCGGCCTCAGCCTGCTTTTCAATCACAATGGCTTCCATGCGGCCTTCGTACTCATGCGCCTTGGCCTTGGCTTCGATCACTTGTGCTTCGGAGAGACCAAGCGTGGCTTCTTCGGCGGCTTTCGCTTCGGCATTGATCTTACGTGCTTCCGCTTCTTTGCTGGCGGCGTTCATTTTTGCCTCGGCGTCGATAAGGAGTTTTTCGGCAATGATTTTCGCAGCGAGCTTTTCGGCTTCGGCAACTTTTTCCTTTTCAATAATGGTAGCTTGCCCCACCTCTTCTGCTTTGATGACGGCGACCTGACGCGCTCTGTCAGCGGTGGCCAACTCTCTGGTGTCCTTGATCTTTTCTTCTTCCTCGACCACTTTCTTTTCGACCATGATGCGGTCTTTGATCACATCCTGGATGTTCTTACGCTCTACTTCAATGGCCTTTTCTTTGGCGATGCCAGCGAGGGTAACCACTTTGTCTTTTTCGGTAGCTTCGAGCAATCGGTCTTTTTCGACCCTTTCGTTTTCGACAGCCTCAGTACGTTCCTTATTTTTGGCGGCGACGATTACCTGACGTAATTTGTTTTCTTCGGCGATGGCCAATTCTTCGTCGGTGCGGATGCGGACTATTTCGGAACGCAACCTTTCTTCTTCGTTGATCTTGGCAATCTCCGCCTCCTCACGGGCTTTGATATTGGCAATCTCCCTTTTTTGGCGCTCTTCTTTTTCGGCCAATTGACGCTCGTATTCAAGGATGGCTTCCCGTGCTTCCACGTTCTGTTCTTTGATGGTCTTTTCCTCTTCCCGTCGGATGAAGTTGGCCTTCACTTTTTGCTGGGCGGTGAGGTCGACAATCTTCTTGATACCTTCCGCGTCCAGAATGTTATTCTCGCTCAAAAACTCAAGTGGTGTTTGCTCCAGATAGTCAATGGCACAGTCATCGAGGGCGTAACCATTAAGGTCGGAACCGATGGTCGTCAAAATTTCGTGCTTGAATTTTTCCCGGGAATCATACAGGTCAATAAAGTCGAACCGCTTACCAACCGTTTTCAAGGCTTCCGAAAATTTTGCCTCAAAAAGGTTCTGCAACGTCTCGACAACTGAGGCACGAGCAGTGCCAATGGTCTGAGCTACGTTGGTGATATCCGATACTTCTTTATTTACCCGGACAAAGAAGACGACTTTGATGTCAGCGCGGATGTTGTCCTTACAGATCAACCCGTCCTTGCTCAAACGAGCAATCTCGATGGTTTTAACAGAAAGGTCCATTCGTTCCACCATGTGGAGGACGGGGATGACGAACATTCCCTTATCGAAAACGACTTTGGTGCCGCCGCTTCCCGTGCGGACGAGGGCTTGGCCCTGTGGCACTTTTTTGTACCAGGAAAAAATAGCCGCCAAAAATCCTAAAGCAATAACTGCGAGGATGATGGTGAAGACGATTAATACGTTGAGTCCCATGATTTTCAGTTTTTAAGTGTTTAGAGATATGCTTTGGCCATCGGCATTTTGCTCTTGGCTGTTAGCTTTTATTTGATCCGCCCCCTTTTGTCATTCTGGAAGAATCTGTTCATGTTAGAGCGGCTGTTAGAGCAGCACGTATGGCGTGAACAGATCTTTTCAAGATGACAAGGGGCGGGGTGTTTTCAATATTTTTCTACAATAAAATACTTCTTCTCCTTGTCCTGCCCGACGATGACCGCCTTGTCCCCTTTGTAAAGGGCCTCCGGTTTTCGTTCCGATACTTTCACATTGATCAATAAAGGGCTGTTGTTAATGGTCACTTGCGCCTGTCCCATTTTATTCGGATTGGCGGGCAATGTCAGTACGCACTCCTCCCCGATGTAATCAACCGCTTCCTCGCCAGCGTCTAAATTTTTGAACATTGGCACGAGCGGCGTGGTAATTATTTTCGTTAAAATGAGGCAGATGGCTACGTTCGGAAAAATCAACCCCAGCGAAAACAGCAGGGATCCGTGCCCGATGTAGTGGTGTGCCAAAATCGAAATGGCCCAGGCAAAAAAGACCACAAAACTCATGATGAGCATGAAGGGTAATTTTCCAAAATTGAAAAAATGCAACGCCCCAGCAAACCAACCGACCTCGCCTCCATTACCTCCTGCATCTACGCTGGCATCCACATCTACGTCGGCATCCACATCCACATCGATGTCAAAAGCGCTGATGTCTAGCGCCCCGAAAATGATGCCCAGCCAATATAGGAGGATGATCACCAGTAACAGGGAGTACACGAAATTGGCTGGAGTTAGAGCGGCTTGCAGTAATTCTTGCATGGCGTTTTGTTTAGCTTTTCCCTCCTAAAACATTGATTATCTGACATTAAAGTAGAACTATAAAAGCTACTTCGCCTATTACGCAGTGTAGCAGGTGGTCGTTTTAAAAGAGAACTTGAATTGTTGATTTGTTACCTAGCAAAATGATTTTGGAAATATTCCTTGTTTTTTTTTGATGGATCAAACCTGCACATTTTTGGGACGAAATGCCTGTTTTCTCGGTTAGAGACGATGAAATTTCGACGAAGCGTTAACAGTTTTTAACGTTTGTTAATTCAAACAACTTTACTCTCTAAAATCAAATCACAGAATTGGCCTTTTGGTACTTTTGCTAAAATCACCTAATATGGCCAAGCTATCTTTAACCCTTTATTTTGTATTTTTCTTATCCCTTGATTCCTTCTCACAAATTAACAAAGCTATTCCGTTTACTAAAGATTCCCTTTATGGTTCTTGGATGTTCCAAATTATGAGTTATAGAAAACACACAAACAGAAAACGAGTATATTACTATCAGAATGTTTCTGTGTACCATTTCGACCAAGACAGCTTCAAACGGATATTTTATATGCCTCTAAGTGATTCCATCAAAGTGGATTTTGGTACCTATACTTTGAACAGCGACACATTGATATTAAAACGGTTATTTAAAGACCAAAAGTTTTATGAAAGTTTTTTTAGAATCGAAACTTTAAATTATGACACTATTGATATTATAGGTAAGTATGATCACTCTGACCATGCTCGTCTTACAAGGCTTCGACCTGGGCTACCCATTGACACTTTGCATGCCTACAAAATATTGACAGGCAACATTTGCATGATTGAATATGACGAACAAGAAAATGACAAAATAGAAAATTTTAAAAAAATTGAATACCGAACCCCACCTTTGCAAAGCCTAATTTTCATGCACACCAATTACTATTTATTCAGCAAGAGTGAGGAAACAAGGTTTGGAGAAACCAATCCGAGAATTATTGTTGACAGACCTTCGAACAAGGCTTTTTTATGGTTCTCCGACTTTCAAAAACCAGTTCTAATAAATCAGATTATCGGAGATACTATCTTTGGACATGAAGTAGATGAAAAATTCAAAACTTTAAGAATTTACCCAATTGACTCCATTGGCATGCCACGAAACTACCAAGGGGTATGGGAAATAAGTAATTCAAACAGTATGAAAAATATCAAGGGCATTAAAATAAAGAGCGACACAGTACTCTTCTTTTTAACGAACAACAAAATCCTTGAAACCAAGCTAATTGAAACGAACAGGCAAATTATTCCAATTCGCAAATTCAATAACTCTTTGATAAGGACACTTCATAATTACCTCTTTTTAAAAGGTAGTAGTTCTATCGAAAACGATAAAAACAAAACATTATATACAACTGCATTTTTTAAACAAACCACATTTCGTTAAAAACAATCATTTTTTCAAACTTAAAAATAGAATATAAAAATTCAGTCGACAATTTTTGAAGAAATAGATAAAGTAACAGGCAGATATTTATTGATCAAAGAAGAAGACGGCACGATTTGGGCATGCCTTACTGCTCCAAACGAAAAGTCTCTTGTTGAAAAAGGCTGCTTTTTGGGTAGTCGTTCCGAAATAAACCATACCAATACCTCCGCCTTAAAAAAGAAATAATGGGCAAATATTTTTTTCTTCCTATGACTCAACATTACTCCAATGATAAAGTTATCAACCAAGTTTAAAAAAAGAAGACTTTACAGTCAAATGGAACAAAATAACAGCGTTATTTTGAATGTAAAAAATGAACCGTTTCTCTTTTTTCTGGACTTGGAAAAATGGGAGTTAGTAAATCGATAGGAATCAGCGGAAAGTTTGGCTATGCTTGGCATGAAAAAACCTTTAACGAAATTAATATTAAACAATGAAGGAAGTATTTCAATAAAATAGAGCATATTTGTTAATACCTCTTCCCACGCGACACCACATTCATCAACTCCTCCCCTCTTTTCATCCGCTCATAATTTTCTATAATCTGCGATACCGCCGTTGCCGGGTTCGTCAAACCTGCCACATGCGGCATGACTGTTATTTTTGGGTGTTCCCAAAATGGGTGATTTCCCGGCAAAGGTTCTTCCTGAAAAACATCGAGCGCTGCGCCGGACAAATGCCCAGCGTCAATTAATTCCAATAAATCAGTATCAATTAAATGCCCGCCCCTGCCGACATTAATTAAATATGCCCCTTTTTTTAATTTCGATAAATTGGTTTTATTTAGAATGCCCGTTGTGTCGGGCGTTAGCGGTAAAATATTTATCAAAATATCGGTGGTATTTAATATTTCGTTGAAACCGTTTTTTCCAAAAAAACTTTTTACGCCTTTTATATTTTTTTCGGAATTGGACCAGCCCTGCACGTTGAAACCAATTTGGGAAAATTTGCCAGCAACATGACCGCCTATTTTTCCCAAGCCCAAAATGGAAACTGTTGTTTCTTTGATGGTTTTATACCGCCATTGTTTCCACTCCTTTTTTAATTGTTGTTGAAAATAAATTGGCGTATTTTTTAAATAATTTAAAACGAGCATTAAAATATATTCCCACATATCCTCCGACAGCTGTGGGTCAATGATGCGGGCAACGGGTGTCTGTTTATTTATTTTTTGAAAATCAAAAATATGCTCGACTCCTGCCCCCAGCGATTGCACAGCTTTTAAATTTGGAAATTCTGAAAGTACCCCAGCAGGCGCTTTCCAGACGGCGGCAAATTGGATGGCCTCCGGCGAAGGCACATCCGGGTAAATGTGGACGTCCGTTTCCGGTAATTTTTCCTTAAATGATTTTGCCCAATTTTTGGCAAAGCGCTCGTGGCAGATGATGACGATGGACATGATGGATAGCTGTTGGCAATTTTTTAACCCGTGGCTGTTGGCTTTCAAGCTTCGGTCCGTGGCTATCAACCAAAGAAATACACTTTCCAATAAAAAACCTGACCTTTGCAGGTAATTTTAAAAATCCGATAACCGTTCGCAAGAAAGTTGTGGAGGGTAAGAGAAATAAAGATAACATGACATTTAAAGAATTGAATCTCATCGAACCGATCCAAAAAGCGCTCGCAGAAGAGGGATATGAAACACCAACACCGATCCAACAACAGGCTATTCCCCATGCTCTGGAAGGAAAAGACGTGTTAGGATGCGCCCAAACGGGCACGGGAAAAACCGCCGCATTCGCCATTCCTGTTATACAAAACCTGTATAAAATACTGCCGCCGCCCAGCGAAAGAAGGAAGATCAAAGCGCTGGTGCTGACCCCCACAAGGGAACTCGCCATCCAGATTGGCGACAGCTTCAAGGCGTACAGCCGCCACGTCCAGATACACGGCATGGTCGTATTTGGGGGGGTCTCCCAAAAGCCGCAAGAGAATCGGCTCAAGCAAGGCATCGATGTACTGGTGGCTACACCGGGCCGCCTGCTCGACTTGATGAACCAAGGGCTGATTTCATTGGCCGACGTGGAGATATTTGTCCTCGATGAGGCCGACCGGATGCTCGACATGGGCTTTATCCACGATGTCCGCAGGGTAATCAAAGCCTTGCCGACTAAACGGCAGACCCTTTTCTTCTCGGCTACGATGCCTGATGAAATAGCCAGTTTGGCGCAAGATATATTGATCGACCCCGTGAAAGTGGCCGTTACGCCCGTTTCTTCGACAGCCGAAAAAATAAAGCAGTCCCTTTATTTTGTAGAAAAAAGGAAGAAGAAAAAACTGTTGGTTGAACTGATGCAAGACCCTTCCATTGTATCGGCCCTCGTCTTCACCCGCACCAAGCATGGCGCCAACCGGGTTGCCAAAGACCTTGACCATTCCGGCATTTCCGCCATGGCCATCCACGGCAACAAATCGCAGACGGCCCGCCAAAAAGCATTGGGTCATTTCAAGGAAGGTAAAATTCGGGTGCTCGTCGCTACGGACATTGCCGCACGAGGTATCGATGTGGACGAACTGACGCACGTCATCAATTATGACTTGCCGAATATTCCCGAAACGTATGTCCACCGCATTGGCCGAACTGGCCGGGCTGGATTGAGCGGCATGGCCTTCTCTTTCTGCGATGTGGAAGAAATTGCCTATTTGCGGGACATTCAAAAACTGATTGGCCTGCGGATACCTGTCATCAACGACCATCCTTTTCACTACGACCCCAACAACCCTCCAGCCCCCATCCCTAAAGAGGAGCGCCCATCTCGTTTTGACCGCAACGAGCCAAGGAGCGACCGCCCCAAAAAAGACAAAGACCAAAAATCAAAAAAGAACGGCAACCGATCTGGTAACAGGGAGGAAACCAACCGAGGCGACCAACCAACAGAGGAGCGCCGAGGCCCGTCCCGCAGCAACAATAAAAAACGGAGACCAGACAGAGAGCGGAACGACAGGGGCCCAAGACCTGAAAGGAGCCAGAGGCCGAACGATAACAGAAAGCCAGCTGCCCCACGGAAAGAGGAACCATCCAAACCAACGCCGGAGACTGTCTCGGAAGACAAAAAAGATGACAGCACCCAAAAATGGTCCTCCATTTTTGAAAAACCTAATACTGGGAAAAAGGGCTTCGTAATCAAAAGCGACCGGTATGACAAACCGAAAAATGCGCCACGGCGGCCATATCGGGGGAAGAATAAGTGATTATTTTTTGAATTCAAAAAATGGGCGATGTCTTCACTTTTTTTATGGGCGGTAAATCACCTATTTTTTAAAAGCCTTTTTTAAAACTATTTTCCCTCAATCGAGGTGGTTGATCTAAAAGTTATGGCTGTTGGTTCTGTGAAAAGCCACAAAATAGTGCCCTTGCCTTTGTATAATACATGGCAAGGGCACTTTAAGTATAGCGTGTAAAAGTTCTTTATATTTTCATTCTTGCAAGTGGGCAGAAAGGTTCTCTTTGCTTTAAGGCACGGGGTGTTCGGCCCAAAGGGTTTTTAAAAAACTTTTTTCAAACAGTACGAAGAAGTGGAAAGTATTACCCACTAAAGAAATATCATTTCAGCTGCCCGATTGCAAAATTATCCCTTCACAATCAGACAAATATTCTTAGATAACCCTAATATTGAAAGTCGTTTAGAACCAACCGTCGTACGAGCGCAAGCAGTCTTATAGTTTAAAATCTATCTCTAAAAAACAACCGACATGAATTCAAGAACCCTACTTTTCCTCCTTGCTTTATTGCCCGCATTTTCTCAACTAACTATACTATCCGCCCAAACTTGTTGCGATACCGACGACGATATCAATCTTTGTTACCTCTCGGCTGCCGACTATTGTGCGTCCGATTTGGGCAATTGTTATTCCTATTCCATTGATGGCGGCTGGATGGTAAATGCCCTGACTGCCAAACTGATCGCTCCGCAAAATTTTGGCCCCAATGGTACGGTTGACTGCAACTTGGTGCTTAAAAAACTGGAAGACGTCTCAAGCCCCCAAGCAATCAATGATTGCGGCTGTGACATTGTTTTTATCCCCAATTCTTTTGTCGACCCAGCAACTATGAACATTAATTTCGACATGAGTTTTATGCCGACAGAAGTATTGGAAACCATTTACGCCTGGTCAACGGAGTGCGACAACAACCTCGTCATTGTGACCCAAAACGAAGCGCAGCTTTGGGGCTACACCATGCAAAATGCGAATGTAAACCCCAATACCCCAGTAGCAGGCACCTCGCTCAATGTCATATTCGACGGGCCTTTCGGCTCGCTCCCCTCGTTCAATCAGGGGGGCAGTTATCAGGGTGTTTTTACAGGCACACCTTCTTCTGGAACAGAAGTGCTGGCCAATGACGCCAACGGAAACGCGACGATTGGACTGGATTTGGTCACCAATGACATTGTGGTTGGCGACATCGGAATTTTTTGTTCAGGTGGCGCTGGGGTCGTTTCCGCTGGCCCCGGCATCAGCAACAACAACGACATTTTGGTCTGCAATATATTTGCCCTTGCCTGCCAGATCGCCGAGGGTTCCAGCTCCTCAGTGACCGTTGAGTTGTGCCCCAATGAAAGTACAACCTTACCCGATGGGTCGGTCGTGAACACCCCCGGTATTTATATGGATACCTTGACCGCAGTAGGCGGCTGCGATTCCATCATTACCACCAAGGTGATAGAAAGGGTCATCCCGCCCATGAATTTTATTCATTATGGTTGTGTCGATGACGGTTTCAGCATGGTTGTAAATGGAAATACTTATGATGAAGCAAACCCGTTCGGAACGGAACTTTTGATCACCAGCGGCGGCTGTGATTCTTTGGTCCACATTGAACTGATTTTTAATAGTCCCGTTAGCGCACAGGCAGATATCAGTCTTTGTCCCGGCGAGAACTATACCTTAGCCACTGGCGAAATCATTACGGAAAACGGGAATTATATTGATACATTGGTCGGGTCGAATGGCTGTGATTCTGTTTTGTTTTTTGAAATAATTAATTACCCCAACGACACTTTGTTTTTTACCCAAGCTTTATGTCCGGGTGATTCAGTTATTGCAAATGGGCAAGTTTATTTTGCGGGGTCTACTTATACGGACACCCTGACCAATCAATATGGCTGCGACTCCCTTTTGACCACCGATTTAATTTTATTCCCCGAACCGCTGGCCCGCATTAATCCTTTCGCAGAAGTCCGCCAATCTATTATTTCCCCATTTAATAATGATATCCCCAGTATTTATGAAATCAATTGGAGCCCCGCTGAAATATTAAGTTGTGGCGATTGTCCGAACCCAATTGTGCTATCCAATAATGGCAACACAAATTTTGAATTGACTCTTTTAGATGCCAACAATTGCGCTTGGCAATACCCTGTAAAAGTGGAATATATTTGCAATGCTTTTGTCCCCAATGCTTTTTCTCCCAACGATGACGGCTTTAATGATGTGTTCCAATTATATAATTCTGGCTGCCCGTTGGAAGGGTTTCAAATGCATATTTTCGACCGCTGGGGCGCCAACGAATTTTATTCAAATGATTTAAATATTGGTTGGGACGGGACATTTAAAAATAAAAAAGCGGGAAGCGGTGTATACGTTTATCAGATTATTTATTCGGCTTATGGGAAAAAAGAAGTATTGAAAGGAGAAGTATTATTGATCCGGTAAAAAAATGATTTAAATAGGTTAGTTAAAACCTGACCCTCGTACTTAATAAAAACAACCGATCCTCTTTTGACCATGTGTAATTAATCATAAAAATTGAATAAGAGGAAACCATTCCCGAAACGCCAAACCCATATCCGTGGTGCATTCCCCTTGATTTTTCCTCCGGTATCCATACGCGACCAAAATCATAATTCCCCACCAGCCCAATATCAATGGGTAAAATGATTTTAACGTCCCGTAAAAAATCCAACCGATATTCTATATTTTGAAAAAATGCCGTTTTACCAGCAAAGCGGTTGCGCTGATATCCCGATAAATTAACATCGTCCAAAAGTGTTCTTTGTCCGCCAATAAAATTGCTGTGGTAAAATTCATATTCCCCCGTCAAAGTGGAAATGCCAGTACGGGAAGCCACCACGGAACGCAGCCTTTTTAAAGGTAAATACAAAGAGAGCCTACTTTCGTATCGGAAAAACTCATAACCAGCATGGTCTGCATCTTTTTGATAAGTCATTTTATTCTCCCATTTAATCCCTTGGGACGGCGCTACTTCTTTATCCAAATTTTTAAAAGAGTAACCTATTTCTCCGCCAATATAATTGGTTGCTAAAAATGATTGTGGCGACAATCCTGCAGCTGGCGAATTAACAAAATTATCTTTTCCTTTTTCTTTTACATCCACATATTGGAATAAAGGGCCAATACTTATTTTGTGATTTTGGTATTTAGAATCGAAATAAAAAATAGGGTTTAATTTGAGTTCATTATAATCAGCCGAATGATAATCTCTATTTTCTGGGAATAACAGTTGCGTTTCATTGCCCATTCCAAAATATTGGCTTTTGTAATTGGGGCCAACATATTGGGCAGCAAAACTAAAATTCAGCGGGCCCCATATATTCCTAAAATCACCTTCGTACGACATGGCAAGCGCACGGGAAAAAGAAAAGTGCAATTTGGCTGCATGCTTTTGCGCATAAGGGGTTTTCCGAAATCCAAAAAGCCGGATAGAATATCCACCACCAATATAAAAAATATCATCCCGGTTGAACCCGAGTACGATCAATGGCAGTGGCTTTGGGTATTTATGCTCAAAACGATCGTATAAATTAACGTCCTCTTTTTTTGAAGTTAAATTTTTTGTTTCTCTATTTTCCGAAATAATAGTCCCTTTTTTTAAATCATAAATCAACGTTTTTTTCCTGCCTTTTTTTATGATTGAACTGTCCGAAAATACATCGTTTCCGTTGCCACCGATAGCCCTGATTAAAATCCCATTTTTTGATGCTCCCCGAAATTTAAAAACATCATCTTGGCCAAAACCATATAAGCTGATTGCTTTCGTTTCATTTAAATAAAAATTACGGTCATAATATAAATCTGCTTTATTTCCGTTTTTATCCAATTTATAAATTTTTACGCGAGTCGTATCGTCCGCCCGATCGACTTCAAACAATTCCCTTTTATCCGAGCCTAATACATCCACTTGTGCGGCATTCAATTCATACATTTGCTCGGCCCACATCGGCAATTTTTCCCGACGTATTTTCAGGAGGGAAATTATTTCTTCCCCGTGTAAATTAAAGATGGGTGTCGGCCAAGAATGCACTGCTTTTTCGATCACTTCATCCGTTAGTTTTTTGCGCATATCCTCCGCAATTGCGACCCATTCCGAGCGGGTGGCTTCTGTAATAAAAGTGCGGTCGATATATTGCCCGTGCAGCGTCACACCAATTAAATCACGGATATTTTCCCCAAACCCTTGTGCCTGCCGAAAAGCCCATTTCTCACCAGCAATTTTTAATATTATACCATCATTTTTAGGAAAGGAAAAATCTCGGTCACGGGGGATAGGATGATAAGTTTCGTCACCCGCTTCATTTTCATAAACAGCCCACCGCCATTGGTCGTCATGACGATCGACATCCCCGATATATACATCGAATAACCGGCATCGGATCATGGACGCTTCGTCCACTTTATTTTTCAGGTTTTTTCGTGTTTTTTGCAAAACATCCGGCGTGCTCTCAATATCTTTTGCGCTGCCGAAATTGGGGAAAGCGGACATGTCGCCTTTGGGCCTTCCTTCCCAAACGACCAGTGTGCCAGCAAAAGATTGGTTGAACCGCCCCAACTCATCGCTGGAGGGGACAAACCCCAACTTGGGAATGGCGTAATTTATCCCGACCGATTCAGATAAAACGGGCATCACCAAAGACGGATAGGGGTGGGTAGCGGTGATGGCATCTTGCAGCCAATCTTTCACAAATGTCCTTCTTAAAAAATGGGGCAGTTTTTTTGACACATCCTTCTGCACCGAACGGAGCGTATATTGAGTGCCATCCGGACGCTCTACCCGCAATGATTTGGTTTGCACGCCCCCACCTAATTTAACTGGAATAAATTCTTCTTTTTTAAAATCTATAACCGGAACGGTAACGGGCATCAGCCACTCTTTACGATAATTTTCTCCAATTAATTTATTGCTTAAAAAATCGTCCCGATCATACCTGGTATCCGCAATTTGAACAATGCTGTCTTTTGGCATTAATTCCGGAATTAATTCATATTTCTCATCATCGGCCGGTTTTAATGCTTGTCGAAAAGCAAGTCGTGCCTCTTTTTTTCTTTTATCGGGAAATGTCCAAGCTTCCAACCAAATCCCTCCATTTTTATAGTAATTAATTTTTAAAAAACCGATAGCAGATTTAGCAAAAACAGCGTCGCCGGATTTGGGGACGAAATCTGTTTTGGAGGCCGATCCGCTCACCAAGTATTGTTGCCCATATTTTTCAGAAATATATTGCAAGCTTTCATCATTCCCCCCGGCATAAATAATATTGGGATATAATTTAAAAACACTTGTCAATTGTTTTTTCATATTGGCGTACCGCACATTGGAAATATCTTGGCCACTGCCAATGCCCCGTCGGAACAAAGGATAAATAGAACCTATTATCGGCAACGGTAGCCACAGGTTTTTATTGATTTGGGTAAGTGGAAAAAGGTGATGCTTTATGGGGAAATATCCACCGTGAATACCTACAGTTGATAAGGCATGATGGCCGACTATTAAAACTTCTTCGTCATCATTTTTTTCCAACAACGTTTGCAATTCTACCAGAAAATCTGCCTCATTATTAATATCGCATTTTTCGCTCCCAACATTGCGGCCTCTTTGTTGCAACCACCATTGCGTATCCATTGCAATAATGACCGGGCCTTTTTTAGGTTTAATAACGTCAGGCCCTGGACATTCATGGCAAGGCATATTTATTTTTTCATTCCCTAACCTTTCCGTAATAATTTTTTGTTGTTGGCTCAGCATCGCACGCCCGTCCCGACTTCCCCTGCCCCAATCTTCGTAACCGGGTAAAAAAATAATTTCACCTCGATATTTTTCCAACATTTTTTCTATTGCCAAAAAATTGGAAGAATATTTCCGTTTCAGGGAAAGCGACTGGCTCGTTAATCGATTGCTAATCGTATTTCCCAAAAATATAACACTGCTTCGCTCGCCTGCCTCGGCCAGTTTTTCGCTTAAATAATAGGGAAGGGGCGATTTATGAAACGCTCCGTTGGCCGTACCTCCCAACAAAAAGACCTGGTATTTTAAATCATTTTCCGATGTGTCCAAAATTGCAATTTCTTCTTCATCCACTGGCGACACGAGCGGACTCCCCACTTTGCATGAAAAAAACAATGGCAGGGTCAATAGCGTATTTAAAAATAAAAATATGCCTCTCATTGATTACGTCTGAGGTGGTGGTGGTTTTACAAAGTTCGTAGCGGCGAAACAGAAATGGAGGTGAGGTTTATCAGTAAAATAAGTTGAGTTATATCAATCTGATCATACTTTGATTTTCCCAAAATTCAAGATTTTAGGAAAAATATCCGATCGGCATATCGTGAAACCCAGATTAATATTTTTCCTGTCTTCTTCTAAAAAAAACCTTTCTCCGACAGTTTTATTTTCAAGAAATAAATACCCTTTGGCAAACCATTAATTCCGAATTGTTCAGTGAAATTATTCTCATTTCTTAACATTTCACCTTGCGCATTGAAAACCCATACCCTTTTAAAATGTTTCTCCGTTTCAATAAATAATTGACTAATAGCCAGTTTGTAAATATCAATAATTCTTTTCTTTAAACCCACCATGTTATTTCCTACTGTTCAAGTTGAAACATCAATATGTATTATTAGCAAATCAATTTATTTTCATAGTAGAGCAAAAAAAACCGACCCGGTTTTGCAAGCCGGGCCGGTCATTGTTATTATGAATCAAAGCTATCTTTTTAAACTACTCCTTCTGCCAACATCGCTTTCGCTATTTTTACAAACCCCGCAATATTGGCGCCTTTCACATAGTCAACGCCTTCGTCTGTTTTGCCATATTCTACGCATTGGGCGTGGATATTCCGCATGATCTGATGCAGACGGGCATCTACTTCTTCCCGGTTCCAAGAGATGCGGAGGCTGTTTTGCGACATTTCAAGCCCTGATGTCGCTACCCCTCCTGCATTTGCCGCTTTGCCAGGAGCAAACAAGATTTTTGCTTTTTGGAAAACCAAAATACCGTCATTGGTGGTCGGCATATTTGCGCCTTCCGCTACGCCAACACATCCATTTTTAACGAGGCTTCCCGCGTCAGCAGCGGTGATTTCATTTTGGGTCGCACATGGGAAGGCCAAATCACAGGCAATGTTCCATGGCTTTTGGTTTTCAAAATACAAGAGGTTGAAAGCGGTGGCCAACTCTTTGATCCTACCTCGCCGGTTGTTCTTTAAGTCCATCACAAAGTCGAGCATTTCCCGGGTCATGCCTTCCCTGCAATAGACGGTGCCATTGGAGTCGGAGAAGGTAAGCACCTTGCCGCCCAGTTCGAGGATCTTTTCTGCGGTAAACTGAGCCACGTTACCAGACCCGGAAACGAGGCAATTCTTTCCTGCTAAAGCCTGCCCTTTTCTCTTCAGCATTTCTTCCATAAAATAAACGGCGCCGTAGCCAGTAGCTTCCGGGCGAATCAGGCTGCCGCCATATTCCAACCCTTTCCCGGTGATAACCCCGGTGTGTTCGTTTTCCAATCGTTTGTACATACCATAAAGGTAGCCCACTTCCCGTCCGCCGACTCCAATATCCCCTGCGGGAACATCTCGGTCAGGGCCAATGTGACGGTACAGTTCGAGCATAAATGCCTGGCAAAAGCGCATGATCTCCGCATCGGATTTGCCTTTGGGGTCAAAATCAGACCCGCCCTTTCCACCGCCCATCGGCAGGGTGGTCAGACTGTTTTTGAAGACCTGTTCAAATCCGAGGAATTTCAAAACACTCAGGTTGACGGTCGGGTGGAAACGCAGACCGCCTTTGTAAGGGCCAATGGCATTGTTAAACTGAACCCGATAACCTTTATTGACTTGCACTTCCCCTTTATCGTCTACCCAGGTTACTTTGAAAGAGATGACCCGGTCAGGTTCGGTCAAGCGTTCCAACAAGCCATATTGGCCATATTCAGGGTTTTCGTTGACAAATGGGACCACACAGCTGGCCCATTCTTCAACTGCTTGGTGGAATTCTGGTTCGTTTGGATTGCGTTGCCGGATACCTTCCATGAATGCATCGAGGCTGGTTGTCGTTGATTTGGTTAGGACTGACATGTTTGAATTTTTTGATTTAAGATTTGTATTACCATCTCATTTTTGGGAATCCAATTTTTTTCAATATTCCTCTATTAAAAAATGATTTTATTGACACCCAAAAGATGATTAAATTCATTGGAAAGATCGTGTTACCAGGAGTAATTGGGACAGTAAATTGGGCTGGACTGGCAGAATTAATGGCTGGGCGGGTAAGGTGCGCATTCAATCAGGAATAAAATGGATAATTTTTATAAAATATAAAAACGTGTCGGACACTTTCTTCTGCAATAGACTATGTTGCTTAATTTCCTCTAAGGAGGCTATTTAACGAAGTGTCCGACACGTTTTCCCTTTGAAAAATAAAAGTTTAAATCGTTTCTATGCGTAAAATTTATAATTAAGAAACTTACGTGTGCAAAAAGTCAGTTTGGTTAAATGCAGAAAATTGATACAATTTAAAAAATGAAAGCAAATAAAATAATTCAGCATAAAATAGGCCACCCTTATTGGGGATATATCCACCTTTCTATTTTACTGATCCTATTTACGGCCATCCTTTCTTTTCTAAATACAGAAGTATTTTATCCTTATTTCAATGGTTATGCCCCATTGCTATCTGTCGCTTTAATCTTTTTCGTTGGTGGTATTACTTTATTTTACCTACAGTCAAAAAAAGGGTTTATTCTTTTTAATAAAAAATCATTTAAAGGCTGGATCGATGAAGTTTTAATTGCAGTTTTATTGGCAACCCTTATTATTATGGTTGACTGCGCTGTTGTTTTTCCTAAAAACACCAATGTGTTGCCGCCTATTTCTTTATTGTTTTATCCTGTGATGGGATTGGTAGCGGATATTATTTTTCATTTACTACCCCTTTCTTTATTACTGTTTGTACTGACTTTTTTGTTTCCGAAAACAAATCATGACCGTATTGTTTGGATCAGTATTGTTATTGTCTCTTTCATTGAACCTGTTTACCAAGTCCTATTTTTTCCAACTAACCTGTACCCACATTTGGTCATGACATATCTTGGGGTACATATTTTTGTGATCAGCTTTTACCAATTGGTTATTTTTAAGCGGGCCGATTTTATTTCGATGTATGCTTTTCGATTAGTTTATTATCTCCTCTGGCATATTATATGGGGGCATGTCCGTTTAGAGTTATTATTTTAAAATAAAATCAACATTATTCCAAGCGGGCCGAATGGTCGTCCAAGCTCTTGCCATCGATCTGCTCGGCCCTCCAAAGGTTTCAAAGGGGCGGTGTCGGTCTTCAAACCGACACCGCCCCTTTGAAACCTTTGGAGGAGCACTTTGGGACGTTGCCAAATGCGATCATCACCCTGCTCCGCATTTTACGAACAACCACTTTTACCGTTTAATAAAAATCAATTAAATTTTCTCTACTTTCCGCCAAACCGATTTTCCATTTTTTAAATTAATTTCCAGAAAATAAATGCCACTCGGTAAATCGCTGACATCGACTTGGTTCAAATTATTTTTAATAGTTTCCAATCTTACACCTTGCAGATTGAAGATATTAACACCAGCCAACTGGGTTGTTGATTTAATATTAAAAAAACCAGCAGTGGGGTTTGGGGAAATTTCTATGCTCGCTTTTTCCGTTTCTTTTACACTCACCGTTGAACAATCCGTATTCCCTAATTTATATTTAAAATAGGCAGTCGCCAAAATGCTGTCAGGCTCATCCAACAAGGAGAAATGGACAGGGACAGTGCAGCAACCCAAAGTTGAGGCCGGGTACAAATTGGCAAGAAAGCCATATTGAGCCAATTGGTTGGGAGGAATTACCACCGGTATGTGATTATTGCTCTGCCCTAAATCATAATTGCTAAAAACATTAGGCGGATAGCTTATATTCGAATCTGAAATCTGCACCCCCCATTCTGGTGGGCAATCGGACGGTATTTCTTTTCTCCAAATCATTTGCAAAGTATCATCCGATACATTTTTGATTTCAATACCAAGATCGTAAATAAAGTCCAATTGCGTTGGGTCTTGAATTTGGACAAAAATGCTGGTGTCCGGAGGCAATAAGCTAAAAACAGATTGCGCATGCATCATTATTGAAGCCATTAAAAAAGAAATAAAGAGAAAGATTTTCATAATATTTTTTTGACGCTCAAGGTAGGATGAAAATTTGAAGAAATTTATTTCCCGAATAAAAAATCTTCAATTCAACGCAACTCCATTACTGCTTTTACTTTCCCATACAATTTTTCCGCTTCGGCAAAATTTAGCGTCTGTTGCCCATCCGATGCAGCTTTTTCTGGCTCGTGGTGCACCTCAACCAACAGCCCATCTGCGCCCGCCATGATACCTGCCAAAGCCATTGCTTCCACATATTTCCGTAAGCCAATGCCATGCGACGGATCAACGACCACGGGCAAATGCGTTTTATCTTTTAAGATGGGAATGGCATTTAAATCCAATGTATTTCGGTAGGCCGTTTCATAAGTGCGGATGCCCCGTTCGCAAAGAATTATTTTTTCGTTGCCATTGGAAAAAACATATTCCGCCGCCTGCAATAATTCATCAATAGTACCCGACATTCCCCGTTTTAAAAGCACAGATTTGTCGACTTGGCCGAGGGCATCCAATAAATTAAAATTCTGGGCATTTCGGGCGCCCACTTGAAAAATATCCACATAGTCGAGCATGGCGTCAATTTGCTCCGTGTGCATGACTTCGGTAATTATTTTAATGCCATTTGCCCGGCAGCGATCGTACCACATTTTCAAACCCTCCTGGCCCAAACCCCGAAATGAATAGGGCGAACTACGTGGTTTGTACACACCGCCCCGCATGATTTTAATATTATTTTTTACAAGGTGGCCCACCATTTTTTCTACTTGTTCTTCACTTTCAATGGAACAGGGGCCAGCCATGATTGCCATGCCGCCCCGGAATACTTTTACGCCATCTCCGAGGTCTATTTCCGTAGGTTTTATTTTCCATTTTCTCGACACCAATTTATAATCATCGCTCACGCGGTGGACGTCCTGCACACCGGGCAGGTTGCCAATATGCCGAATGTCAAATTCTTTTTTTCCGACACTCACTAAATAATCGGAAAATTGGGTGGACACCTCCATCGTTTTATATCCGATGGAATTAATATTTTCCAACACGTTATTTTTTAATTCCGTGCTGATGTTTTTTTCGAGTTGAATAATCATTTTTTATTAATGGTGAATTGTGAATGGTAAATGGTAAATGGTAAACAGGCTAACTGAATTTATTTCGGGGGCAAATAAAAAAACCGTATAATTCAGTCATATTTATGACGGCGGCGTTTTTTATTAATTGATTCAAGTTGCGATGAATCATATTTCATTAATTCCGGGCCGAATATTATTCAGATCACTTGCCATCTTACTGCTCGGCCCGGAGGGATTTCAAGGGGGATGGGCGCAGAGCGCCCATCCCCCTTGAAATCCCTTGAGGGGCACTTGGCTGGTTGCCATGAAAACTAATTATGCTGCCCCGCATTTTTTAGATTTTTTATTCATTGCAACTTGAGTTAATTAATGAACCATTGCGTTTTCTCCCCTGATCATTTTTACAAAATCATTGACCGATTCTCCTTTTTCCATTGCCCGGATAAATGCACTTCCCACGACCCCGCCGTTCAAATATTTATTGGCAATATTAAAGTTCTCCGGCCCCGCAATCCCAAAACCGACCAGCACTGGGTTTTTTAATTTTAAATCAGAAAGCCTTTTAAAATAAGCCTCTTGCGTTTGATCAAACTTTCCCGATTTGCCCGTGGTAGTGGAAACGGAAACCGCATATAAAAAGCCCCTGCTCGCCGCATCCAATATTTTAATCCGCTCGTCTGACGTTTGTGGCGTCACCAGAAAAATGGCATGCAGTCCATATTTTTCGAAAATAGGTTTGTAATTATTTTCAAATTCCCACATCGGTAAATCAGGCAATATCAATCCGTCCACCCCGACTTCTTGGCATTTATTGCAAAAGGCCTCCGCACCGAAAACCATGACCGGATTTAAATAGCCCATTAATACAATGGGGACTTCCGTTTCTTTTCGGATGCCATTTAATTGTTCAAATAATAATTTCAACGTCATCCCATTTTCGATGGCTTTTTGACTGCTTGCCTGTATAGTAGAGCCATCCGCCAAGGGGTCGGAAAAGGGCATGCCGATTTCAACTATATCCGCACCAGCTTGGTCCAATTCTAAAATTATTCGACGGGTGTCGCCGATATTTGGGAAGCCCGCCGTTGCGTAAATGGCGAGGGTGTTTTTTTGTTTTTTTTGAAATAATATGTCGAGACGGTTCATGATATCCGGTTTATCGGTTTATCGGTTTATCGGCTTATCGGTGCTGTCTTTACACCGAAATACCGTTACACCGCTAAACCATTTTTCATATAAGTCCCTAAATCTTTATCCCCTCTCCCCGACAAACAAATCACAATTATTTCTTCTTTTTTAAAATTCATCTTCTCTAACAATGCAAAAGCATGCGCCGATTCCAGCGCCGGGATAATCCCTTCCAACCTCGACAATTCGATCACTGCTTTTAGCGCCTCCTCATCCGTCACGGGCAGGTATTCAGCCCGCTTCGTTGCAGCCAAATGAGCATGCAGCGGCCCGACGCCCGGATAATCCAAGCCTGCCGAAATCGAATATGGTTCGATTACTTGTCCCTCGTCGGTTTGAATTAAATACGACCGGCTGCCGTGCAAAATACCCGGCTTACCGAGGGCAATGGTAGCAGCCGTTTCGCCGCTGTCCACGCCGAGGCCCGCCGCTTCCGCAGCGATCAGGCGCACTGAAGGTTCATTGATAAAATGGTAAAAAGCGCCTGCCGCATTGCTACCCCCACCGACGCAGGCCATGACTGCATCGGGCAATTTGCGGCCTGTTTGTGCTGGCAATTGCTCCAGAATCTCCTCGCTGATCACAGACTGCAATTGGGCGACCAAATCGGGGTAAGGATGTGGCCCCACCACCGAACCGATAATATAATGCGTGTCCGAAGGGTTTGACAACCAATCCCTTATAGCTTCGTTTGTGGCATCTTTGAGGGTCATGTTGCCGCTGAGGGCGGGGACGACTTTGGCGCCGAGCAGTTGCATCCGAGCCACATTGGGCGCTTGTCGTTCGATGTCCAATTGGCCCATATAAACGATGCATTCCAACCCCATCAGCGCACAAACGGTGGCCGTTGCGACGCCATGTTGTCCAGCGCCCGTCTCGGCGATGATGCGCTTTTTACCGAGCCGTTGTGCCAGCAAAATTTGCCCGATGGTATTGTTGACTTTGTGGGCGCCGGTGTGGCAGAGATCTTCCCGTTTTAAAAATATCTGTGTATCGTATTTCTGGGATAGCCTTTTTGCAAAATACAAGGGCGTGGCCCGCCCGACGTAATTTTTCAATAAATCCCTGAATTCTTTTTGAAACGCCGGATCGGCCAAAACCTCAAGGTAGCAGTCCTGCAATTCCTGAACATTGGCATGGAGCATTTCGGGAATGTAAGCCCCGCCAAATTCACCGTAGTAGCCATGTGCGTCTATGGCTATTTTTTTTTCTGCAACCATTTTTTCTTTTTTTCTACCGCCGCTTTTTGTCATTTTGTAAAAATCTGTTCACGTTAGAAGTGCCGTTATGGCAGCACGTTTAACGTGAACAGGTCTTTCCAAGATGACAAGGGAGCGGGTTAATTTTTTATTTTCTCAGCACTTTCACAAAATTCCTCACTGCATCCACATTTTTCAATCCCGGCTCTATTTCAAAACAGCTATTTATATCCACACCGAATAATTTCGGGTGGTTTATTTTTTTAATTTCCGCTGCATCGTCCGGACCAATGCCACCACTTAAAAAAAACGGTTTTTCACCGTTGTATTTTTTTAAAATATTCCAATTAAATGCGACACCATTCCCGCCTCTTTCTTTCCCTTTGGTATCGAATAAAAACAGGTCGCAGACGGGTTCATATTTTTTTGTGATGGAAAAATCAAAATCGTCATTGACGGAAAAAACTTTCATAATTTGGAGATGATGGCTCACCCCCCTCCCCCCCTCAAGGGGGGACGGCACTGTCGCCATTCTGTAAGGCTGGCAAATTTTAGTAGGGTCATTTCCCCCCTCAAGGGGGGCAGGGGGGTGAACGCTTTCCCACAACTCCCGACAAAACGCCACCGATTCATCCCCGTGCAATTGCACCGCATTTAATCCATATTTTTTAACTATGTTTTTTATTTTATTTAAATCTTCATTTACGAAGACGCCTGTTTTTATTGGTATTTTCGAATTGGGGTTTAAGACTTTCCAAGTTTTTAAAACTTGGAAAGTCTCAACATCCAGCACTCCTTCCGCATACCTTTTCGATTTTTCATAAAAAATAAAACCGAGGTAATCGGGTTGTACCGAGAGCAACGAATTGATATTTTCGGTTTGGCGGAGGCCACATATTTTCAGGTACATAATGAGCCAGTTTAAAATATCTGAAACGCAGGGTGATTTTTAAATTTTTCCAATTCGGAAATAAATTCCAAACACGCCACTTCTGGCTGACTGTTTTTCATAAATAACTCCCCAATCAACAACCCGTCAAAACCAGCAATTAATAATCCTGCCGCATCTTTTGGATCACTGATTCCGCTCTCCGATATTTTCGCAATATTATTTGGCAACAGCGGCAATAATTCATGTGAATTTTCAATCGAAGTTTTAAATGTTTTTAAATCCCTATTATTTACGCCGATTACATCTATATTTTCGCAAAAATGGTTGAGTTCTTTATCGTCGTGTATTTCCAATAAAACCTGCAAACCGAGTGAATGTGCGACGCCGCTTAATTGCTTAACTTCTTCTGGTGTGAGGCATGCAGCAATTAATAAAATTGCATCCGCCCCGATGGATTTGGCTTCGATTATTTGATATTCATCAATAATAAAATCCTTTCTTAAAATAGGGCAATAATTAAATTTTCGGGCTTCACTCAGGTCAGCGCTTTTTCCACCAAAAAATTCGGCATCGGTTAAAACAGACAAGGCTGACGCACCCGCTTGCATATAACCAATGGTCACCTGCTCGACGGAGGCATATTTATTAATGTCGCCTTTGGAGGGCGATCGCCGCTTGAATTCTGCGATGACGCCAGACTTTTTTTCGTTTTTTAAATACTTCACCAATGAGACGCATTGGGTGTTAAAAAAAATGGACGTTTCGAGTAGGTCGGTCGGGAATAATTTTTTCCGCTCGGCAACTTCCTTTTTTTTATGGGCGATTATTTTTTCTAAAATATGCATGATTTCACTGTTTCACTGTTTCATGGTTTCATGGCTTCATTGTTTTACTGCCGCACGTTTTTTTTAACAATGAAGCCATGAAACCATGAAGCAATGAAGCCATCTAATTCAAATTGATCAATTTTTTCAAAACACCCATTGCCTTCCCGGACATCAGGGACTCCTCCGCAGCGGCCATGCAATTTTCGAGTGATTCGGCAAGGCCATAAGTCTGCAATGCCAGCGCAGCATTGGCGACCACCACCCGGTTTTGTGCGGCACTGCCATTTCCTTCCAAAACCTGTATGAAAATCTTTGCGGCATCTTCGACCGTTTCGCCTCCGTGAATGTCGTCCGGGGTAACACTCCCACCAAAATCGGCGGGTGTCAGCATCCCCTCGCCGTCGTTGGTGAGGTGGGCTGTTCGGTCGGTCAGAGAGACTTCATCGTAGCCGCCAAGGGTGTGCACGATGGCAAATTTGCGGTCGGTTTCCTGCAAGAGGTAGCGATAAATGCGCCCCAATTCCAGACTGAAAACACCTGTACACTGCGCCGATGGAAAGGCTGGATTGACCAGTGGCCCAAGCATGTTGAAAAAGGTTTTGACGCCCAATGCCCGCCGCACGGGAGCAACATTTTTCATGGCTGGGTGGAACATCGGCGCATGCAAAAAACAGATGCCTGCCTGATCCATTTCTTTTCGCAATTGGCTGGGGTCGCTCTTAAATGTATAGCCCAATTTTTCCATCACATTGGAGGAGCCACAGACGGAACTCACCCCGTAATTGCCGTGCTTGGCCACTTTTGCGCCCGCACCCGCCGCCACAAAACTGGCCAGCGTACTGATGTTAAAAGTATTTTTCCCATCGCCGCCCGTACCGCAGAGATCAATGGCAGGTGTGCCGTCCAGATCCACTTTAATACAAAGGTCAAGTAGGGCTTCCCGAAAGCCAGCCAGTTCTTCAACGGAAATACTCCGCATTAAATAGACCGTTAAAAAAGCAGCAATCTGCGAATCGTTATAAACGCCGTTGGCTATATTCGTCAGCACTTCCCGAGATTGCGCACGGGAGAGTTTGCGGTGCTCGAATAATTGGTTAAGTATTTTTTTCATTGAAATAAATGGTTGGATGCTTGGATGGTTTTTTCCTAAAAACTTGTACTCGTCGTGAGGAAGAAAACCATCCAACCATTCAAGCCATATAGCCATTAATTATTGACCCAATTCCGCAGCATCTCCATCCCATATTCAGTCATAATGGATTCTGGGTGAAATTGCACGCCCCGCACGTCGTATTCTTTATGCCTCAACCCCATGATCTGCCCGTTGTCATCCACGGCTGTTTTATCGAAACAATTGGGCAAATTATGATTGGAAACGACCCACGAATGGTAGCGGCCTACGGCAAACGTTTCGGGCAAGCCCTGAAATAAAATTTCGTCTTGGGAAATAATTTTGACGGGCGTTGCCACACCGTGAAAAACATTGTCCAAATTTTCCAATTGCCCGCCAAACACTTCGCCAATGGCCTGCAGCCCAAGGCATACACCGAGGATGCTTTTTTCAGCGGCATGTGTTTTTATTAAATCACATAAAATGCCCGCCTCATTGGGCAGGCCGGGGCCGGGCGACAATAATATTTTGTCATATTGGCCCGCTTCCTCCACGGTGATCTGATCGTTACGGAAAACATCGGGCGGCGTACCCATGATGTCCTCCAAATAATGGACGAGGTTGTAGGTGAAGGAATCGTAGTTATCGAGGACTAAGATTTTCATTTAAATGAATGGTTGGATGGTTAAATGGCTAAATGGTTTTCACTTCTACGTGTACTCGCCTTGTGTGAAATCCTAAAGATTCAGTCATTGAAGCCATAGAATTAAATCGTTTCCGCAATCGCCAGTGCCTTGCGCAAGGCACCGATTTTATTGAACACCTCTTGGCATTCGGATTCTTCTTTGGAATATTTCACGACCCCGGCTCCGGCCTGGTAATGCAGCTTATTTTGTTTACTGAAAAACGAGCGGATCAGGATGGCGTGGTTCATTTCCCCGGCGAAGTTGAACAGGCCAACGCAACCGCCATAAAACCCCCGGGCGTTCGGCTCGATTTCGTCGATGAGTTGCAGTGCCCGGTATTTTGGGGCGCCGCTGAGCGTTCCGGCGGGAAACGTTTCGCCCAACAAACGGGAACGGGAAGCCCCCTCCGGCAACGTGCCTTCCACCGTCGAAACGAGGTGGATGACGTGACTGAAATATTGCACTTCTTTATAAACTTTCACTTGCACTTTTTTCGCCAACCGGCTGAGATCGTTGCGGGCAAGATCTACCAACATGACGTGTTCGGCATTTTCTTTTGGGTCGGTAAGGAGGCTTTCGGCAGCAGCTTTGTCCCCGAGATCGTCACCCGTGCGGGCCACAGTTCCGGCGATGGGGTTAATGATAGCGGTATTGCCTTTTACCATGATCTGCGCTTCGGGTGACGAACCAAAAATGCGGAACGCCCCAAAGTCGAAATAAAAGAGATAGGGCGACGGATTGACAGAGCGCAAAGCCCGGTAAACATTGAACTCGTCACCTTCGAATGCTTGCGAAAACTGCCGAGCTAAAACGATCTGGAAAACGTCCCCACGCTGGCAATGTTCTTTGCCACGGGTGACCATTTCCATGTACGTTTCGTCGCTCATATTGGTCTGCTCCTCCCCCATTTTACGGAAATGGAAACTGGGGAAAACAGGCGCAGCAATCAGCGTTTCGGCTTTTTCCATCTGGCTTTTTTCGCCTTCCGGCAAATTTTCCAATAGCGTCATTTGGTTGGTGAAATGATTAATGCAGAGGACGAAGCGGAAAAGTTTGTAACAGAGTTCGGGGATGTGTCGGCTGGGGTCGGTGGGCGCTTTTAATTCAATGTTTTCAAAATGGGCAATGGCATCAAAAGCGGCATATCCAAAAAAGCCATTTAATTTTTGGGCCTTTGCACTTTCCGATTTATTGATTTTAAATTTATTAAAAAATGCATCCAATTCTTCAAATACCAATTCTCTTGGGGCGATGTTTTTTTGCGTCGGTTTTTCATTGGGGAGTGTGGTTTCCAATTGGCCATTTTCCAACGTAATACTGGCGATGGGATCGAAACAAATAAATGATAGCGCATTTTCTTTCCCGTGATAATCAGAACTTTCCAGCAAAAGCGAACCGGGGTAACGGTCGCGCAGCCGGAGGTAAAGACTCACAGGGGTAATGGTATCAGCCAATAATGTTTTTTCTAAAACAGTTAATTCGATCATGTTTTTTTCGGTGTTACGGTATAGCGGTTTTTTGGTGTTGCGGGGATTGGCCCGCTTGTTTTTTATTGAAAACCGATAAACCGGAAAACAAAAAAGGCCCGTCGCAACGACGAGCCTTTTTTGTTTATATAAATTGAATCTTATCAATTAGGCAAGTATCCGTTGCGTGTCCGCTTCAGCTATTTGCCACCACCAATTGATATGATTGAAATTTTGCATGGTTGTTTTTTTGATGGGGCAAAAATAGGGGAGTTTATTTGGTAAAAGCAAGTGGCTGGAATTATTTGCCCAAACAAGTATTTATCCAAATCACTGTTATTCAAACACTTAGACGATAATTTTTATTAAAAATAAATTTTTATTCTTGGTGCTCTTGACTCTCCCCTTACGTCATACCCTACCTTTGTGCCACCATATAAATTTCAAAATGACAAAATATTCAGTAAAACAATTATCGGAATTGGCAGGCGTGAGTATTCGGACGCTGCACCATTATGACAAGATCGGTTTATTGGTTCCTTACCACAGGTCAGAATCGAATTACCGTTATTACGGACGGAAGGAACTGTTCCGTTTGCAGCAGATTCTTTTTTATAAAGAATTGGGATTTCCTTTAAAAGAAATTACGGAAATAATGAATGACCCTGCGTTTGACCTGATAAAGGCTTTGGAATTTCATAAAAATGAATTGCACAAAAAAATTGAACGCACTCATCAATTATTGGCAACTATCGAAAAAACTATTTCAGAACTTAATAATTTGTCTCGAATTCATTTGGGGAACAAAAAAAATAAAATGACTGAAAAAGAAATTTATGCAGGTTTTTCTGAAAAAGAAATTAATTCCATAAAAAAAGAAGTAACTGAAAAATGGAACGCACAGGAGTTAAAAGACGTGGAAGAACGGATCCAAAAATTGGGCAAGGAAGGATGGGCTGACCACCAACAAAAAGGCGAAGAAATAAATCAATTATTAGCCGACCTCATGGACTGGCCGCCGTCAGATATTCGGGTGCAAAAAGCCATTGTACTACACCACCAGCATTTGAATTTTTATTATGAGGTTTCAAAAGAGCGGTATTTAGGGTTGGCAAAAATGTATATAGAGGATGACCGTTTTTATTCATTTTATAATAAATACCGAAAAGATTTAGCAGCGTTTTTACACGGAGCAATCACGGTTTATTGTGAGAATGGGATGCAAGTCATTTAATAAATACAAGCGGCGTATTTACGCTTCCCAGATTTTTAGGCATTAAATATCACGCGGATAAAGTTTATGTTTTTTAATGTTCCTAATTTGAACCAGATGCCGATCTGTATGCGCAATACCGGTGAGTAAGAATTGGTGCAAATCCATCACATCGCCAATTTTCACACTATCAATCGGCACATTTCCTGCCTGGTTTCTAAAGGTAAAATGTTGACGTAGATCAATCTCCGTTTTTTCCACAAAACCCCGGATACCGTCCCTGGCCCTTTGAAAAGCGGCGATGGATTGGCGCTTGGAGTCGAACCGGCCCAAAGGCTGCAAAAACCATTTGGCATGGCTCTTTACGGGATCCGTAGCGTAGCTCAAAAAATGGTCGTCGTGGCCAGTCGTGATGGGTAGATATTGGGGCAAAGCAGGAGCATTCGAAACAGCATATATTTCCCGGTAGTGCAACTCGTTTTGCAAGATGAGGTGCTCCACTATTTCTGCAATATTCCACCGGGTAGGATTTTCCCGAAACGTCCATTGATCCAAAGCTAATTTTTCTGTTTCCTTTAACAATTCATTGCTTGTCCGTTCCAATTCTTTAAGAATAAACTGACGGTCTTTTTCAGTCCATATTTTTTCCTGTGAGGATGGGGTACTTACAGCGGTTTCAGATTGGTCGGCGACGGGATTGCACCCAAATAACAATACCAAAACCAAAGCTAAATTGAAAAAGATTTTATTTGTCATAAGGGATTAAGGTTTAGAGGCAAATAATTTACAGCATAGATTTAATTTGAAAAATTAAATGGCGTTTTATTATAACACAAAATGGATTTTAATATTTCTTTTTTGAAATACATCTATCAAATTTTAAAACAACAACCTCCAAAAAAGTGAATAAATAAAACGATTACGTCCCCACCGATTCACAAATATAATCGGGAATAATTCCATAAGAACGGATCAACACTTCTGCCCTTTCTTTACGGGTATTTCCGGTCAGGACGAGAGCCGTATCGATCCCAAATTTATTGCCACCGAGAATGTCCGTATATAAGGTATCCCCAACCATCAATATTTCTTTTTTGGAAAAATCGCCTTTCTCCATTAATTGCTCATACGCATACATAAACATACTGCCATCAGGTTTCCCAAAATGAATAAATGTTTTTTGGACGATTCGCTCGACTATGTCCGCTACGCCGCCCGTGGCAATAGAGACTTCATTTTTGGAGGCTGGATAAGTCAGGTCGGAATTGGCAACAATGGCCGGAATATTTTTGCTCCGCAGTAAATTAACGGCTTTGCTGATGTCGGTATTCCAGTCGAACCCTTCGTCATCCAAAAAAACAATGGCCGAAACATCCTCAATATCTTCCAAATCCAAATCAGAAATGGACACCATCGCCAACCCTGCCTCATCAATATAATGGGCAGCATCCTCCGTCCCCAGATAAGCGACCCGCCCACCCCGTATTTTATTGACGAGGTATTCCTTGGCCATCATGCCGGAAGAAATAATATGCTCCGTTTTAATAGCTTCTAATCCAATATCGTGGAATTTCGAGGCCAATAAATCCGGGCTGCGGGAGGCATCGTTGGTGAGCACATAAAACTCCCTTTCCGACTCAATAAGATATTGAACTGTTTCAATCGCACCGGGGATCAATCCCTTATAGGTTTTCAAAACACCATAAGAATCGAGGAAAACCACTTTATAATCTTTTACAACAGAACGGAAAGGTTGGATGGTCATAATTAATGGTAAATGGTGAACGGTGAACGGTGAACGGTGAATTAAATTTGGGTTAGGCATGAACCTAAACCGATCACTTACAAAATTATTGAATTGCTTTTAATAATTTTTCGGGATCAAAGGAATCTATTTTCGGGAAATAAATATCGAACGCTTCTTTTTGCAGTTTAGTAGCATATATTTCATGGAAAAAATACCGCCCATTTTTTACCACATAATTTAAAATAAAAAAGCGATAGGATTCTTTTAAAAACAATATTTCATTTTCCGTGAGGGGAAATATTTTGTGGTAATATTTTAGAAATAACAAAAACCGGCTCTCCATAAATTGGTCAATGGTATAACTAAAAATACTACGATCCCCTATATCCGAAACGACCCGGCTAAAAAAATAAAAATCCATCATGCGGTTGCTGATCCTAAACCAATCGTAATCCCACCGGGAATATAATTTCGTATTGGGGGTGACTGAAAAATTACCGATATTCCAATCCACAAAAACGGGGATGGTGTCAAAATCATAAACGCCAATTTTTTCTATATTTTCCAAAAATAAATGGCACTGCTTTTTTATTTCGTCCAAATTATTGCGGTGTTCATACCTCCCCATATCCGACTCCAATTTTTTTAAGAGATCATAAATATCCCACGACAGGGTTTTGGAGGACGGCGGCAAAGTATGCCGGATTATATGGCAAGTTTTGTGGAAACTGGCTATTTCTGTTGCCAGCTTTTTAATATGCCCCTCGGTCAATCTTTTGGGCATCATTTGGACTATTTTTACCGGCAAATAAAACACAACCCATGCATCAATGGCACCGCTTTGAAACCGATGGACAAACAATTTATCGCCTTTCATGAGCGAACGGGCCAAGAAATTATCGAACGGCGCTGGCAGGTTGTTATTTAGCACATTGATGATCGTGTGGTCTTCTACAAAATGTTCGTATTTCCCAAAATAAGAGAGCTTGGCGATCACCCACCCACCGTCTTCCAATTCCACTTTATACACATGGTTGGTCGATACCTTGGCACTGATGTCACTGATGGCTTTGATACTGCGGGTGGCATCGTAGGCCATCCACGAATATTTAATAATGGTAATAAAATCTATTTTAGTCATATTGTTTTTTAATGGACCGGGCAAATGTCGTAATTTCTTTGCAAGGTTTGGTCTCCAGAATTTTCAGGTAGTAGTTAATTAATCCAAGTTCCGATAAATTATAAATCCAAAAAATGCGGGGCAGGGCAAGTCCTGTTTCATTGCAACCGTCAAAGTGCCCCTCTATGGATTTTTAAGGGGAACGGGAGCAAAGCTCCCGTTCCCCTTAAAAATCCCGCTGGGCCGAGCAGAATGATGATAAATGATCTGAACGCCGTTCGGCCCAGAATTAATGAAGCTTAATTTATTGCGAATTGAATTAATTAAACGTTTTGTCCACCGAAAGGTCTATGCAATCATTTCCTACAACAAAGCCGCAATTATTTCTTAACAGAATTTTAAACCATATCGCCCAACGCTTTGCTATACTCATTTCGTCTCTTCTAATAAATCAACCAAACTAAAAATCTACTGTTATGAAAAACCTAATTCGTTTCTTTCTTTTTGCGCTCGGCGTTTCTATCATATTCACCAACTGCCAATCAGATGATGAGATGGACAAAATCGGAACGCCTTTTAAAATTGATTATGAATTCAAAACTCAGGTCACTGATGATTTGAGCATCACCTTTGAAGCAGTGACGGTAGATAGCCGTTGCCCTTGCGAGGCATTATGTATATGGGCTGGAGAAATAGGGGTGAAAATCAAGATGGAAACCAACGAAACCGCACTGACCAAGCTCTTTACCTTGGAAGGTTTTGAGGGCGATTCAGGGGGGATTTTCGAGACTGATTTTGAGGGGTATCATGTAAAATTAAAGGATGTGCTGCCCTACCCCTGCAACGGCGAACCAAATACAAACAGTGACTATTCCATCGAAGTGTTGGTCACCGAAATATAAAATATACTTGCTTTAAATCCTTTCATTCATTTAAATGCGCCCTCTAATTTTTTATAAAAAATCACTTTCATTTATATATCCGAAATTACAAGGCCCGCCCTGAACAGGCGGGTTTCTTTTTTTATTTAAATCTGGAAAAATGAAAATAAAAAAACGCTCCGATAGAATTTTATCGGAGCGTTTTTCATTTCCATTTTTATTTTAATTTTTATTCTACATCACCTAATCAGACTCACCTCCCCTTCAATCAAGGTCACGTGGCCATCCACAAATTCCACTTCCGCCATCCAGATGTACATGCCTTCTGGAGCTGGTTTGTCCCGCCATTTCCCATTCCAACCAACCGACAGGTTATTGGGTGCAATATTTTCAGTTGAAAACACTTGCCCACCCCATCTTTCAAAGACCGCAAAGCGGTTTACCCCAACTACATTGTCACCAGCAAAAATGGTAAAAGAATCATTGAACCCATCATCGTTCGGCGAAAAGGCATTTGGCACATAGACTTCATATTGCGACCGGACCCCAATCGTGACACTGTTTTCTGCTGAGCAACCATTTTCGTCAATCACCACAACATGGTAGGTCGTCGTTTTAAGAGGAATAGCCGTTGTTTGCAAACAGGTTGGGCAATCCAAGCCAATGGGTGGCGACCACAAAATAGAGTCTGGCTGAAAGAGGTTGGAACTGGCACTCAGTACGACACTTTCCCCTAACCGGACATTTTGGTCGTCGCCAGTAGTGACAACTATTTCCTCCGGAGTAATGATCTCTACAACATCTTCCCAAAAGCAACCAAACTGGTCTTCTACGACCACGTTGTATTCACCCGGCGAGAGATTGAGGAAATCAGATTCAGTCGTAAAATAATTGCCCCCATCAACGGAATAAGTATAAGGCTCAACACCTCCGTTTATATTATCAAAATGGATGGCACCGCTCAAATCATAGTGGCACCGTGGATGTTCAACTGCCGCCTCCGCTTGCAATCCCGATGCAAGCACTTCCACCACAGTTTCCCCTTCGCACCCCGTATTGCTGACCACGGTCACCGCGTAAGTGCCTGCTGCATTAACAGTAATGCTCTCAGACACCTCTCCCGTACTCCATTTATATTGAGTGCCACCACTTGCCGTCAGGATGCTCTCATCTCCTTGACAGATTTCCGTAACACCGTCAATGCTGGCAGTGACTTCTGGAAGTACGGTCAGGTTGACCTGATAAACCAAGCTGTCGCACCCTCCCAAGGAGGTCACCACATCGGTAAATACCATATCCTGCGTAAAAGGGATACCGTTGTAGGTTTCGCCAAGACAAATGGCAGTATCAAGGATAGAATATTCGGGGACGACTATTTTTATCGTAGTAATGATGGTGCTGTCACAACCAAAAACCGTCTGCAAGTTTTCAACAAAGGTGGTGTCATTTTGATAAATGACCCCGTTGGAATGTGGCTCACCTAAGCAATAGGTTGAATGAGAATTGATGTTGTAAGACCCATTCACCCCAATATCATAAACGACCAAGCTATCGAAGCCGCTAACACTCACCAAAGTGTCCACAAAGCTCGTGTCCGCCAAATAAAATACACCGTTGAAACTTTCCCCCAGGCATATTTCCTGATTGATAAAAGTTGGTTGCCCGCTGTAAACCGTTACGTTCAATGTCAATAAGCTATCGCAGCCAGCCGCATTGACCAGCGTGGTCATGATTACGGTATCGGAAAACACGGGAATGCCATTCACGGACTGTCCCGACAAAACGGTCAGGTTATCTTCAAAGGAAGATGCCTGAACCACCTTTACCTGATAAGTGACCGTGCTGTCGCAGCCTTGGCTACTGGTAAGCGTTTCAGAAATTATTTCATCTTGCAAAATTTGCATCCCTTTGAACAGGTCGCCCTCACAGATCGTCGTGTCCACCGTCACAAACAGTTCTTCAACGATGACTATTTCATCAATAAACACACTGTCGCAGCCAGCAAAGGAAGTATAATGAGTTTCAAAACTGGTGTCTTGTAAATAATATTGACCTTGGTAAAACACGGAGTCGCAGCCCGGAAACTGCACCAAGGTTTCATTGGTACACAATGTTTCAGGCGTGCCGGGAGCAGCTCCAGTTCCGACAAAACCCCCGAAAGCATTCGTTAGACCGCCTCCGATCACCACGATGGAATTTCCAATATTAACCCCCAACTGGTTGGGCGGGAAGAACGGATCTTCACCATTTTTAATGATATACAAGCTATCCGCACAATGCTCCCCACCATTTTTAAAAGAAAAAACAGGGATGGAAACGCCAGCTTGAAAATTGTAAACAGGCGTGATAGGAGTGGTCAAGGCAAAGGAAATATAATCCCATGATGGAGCTTCCATCGGCGCCCTTACGATGTCATCCGCCTGCCATTGGGCACCGGGTGTTTCCATCGTTAGGTCTACTACTTGAAAAACATTTGGGCCGAAACCATGCGGCATGCGGATCGTCACTTGGCCTGAAACAACGGTATTACCAGGCGGAGCATAAGTTACACTGGAAATAAAAGAAACAAGATAGGTTTCGTTGTCAGGCAACAACTCAATCTCATAACTGATCTGCGAAAACAGAGTAGGACAGAAAGCCAGTAGGAATAATGAAGTCAACAGTTTTTTCATGATGATCGGGTGTCCGAGTGAGGTTGTCGTGTGATAATTGTAGGTTGCTTCAAGAGAAGCTGTTCGTTGATTTGCTTTTTATTTTGATGGGTTAAAAATGGAAAAGACACCAAGCACACGGTGCTTGTGTGTAAAATAGATTTGACAAATGGCTCTTCTCAAACAAATCCACATCTTGTATTGAGAGACTACAACAAGATGTAGGGGGAATCAACCATTCAAATAATAACAGGGGGAAATTTGATTGACAAACGCTGTTTGAAAATCAATCATACTTGGGGGGAAGCAACTTTTCTGGGCCGCATTTTCAGCTCAATCCCATATTTCGGCTTGAGCGTAATCAAAGGCTGCGGAACAACTGGCCGGTTGGTCACCAACTCTAAATCGAACTGGCAGACCAACATGCCCAGAAGCAATTGCATTTCCATCAATGCAAAATGGTTGCCAATACACATGCGAGGGCCCGCCCCAAATGGCATATAAGCCATACGAGGACGTTTTTTTTCGTTTTCAGGGTCAAAATGTTCGGGGTAAAACTCATCGGGGCGCTCCCAAAACTCAGGGCTGCGATGGATGCCACTAATGCTGATAAATACCACCGAACCCTTGGGAATCCTGACTCCTAGCACTTCATCGTCCTCTAATGGTTCTCGACCAACAGCGAAGGCAGGCGGGTACAAACGCATCCCTTCCTGAATGACTTGCATAGTATAAGACAGTTTCCTCAAATCTTCAAAGGATGGCGTCCTTCCGGCCAAAACGGTGTCCAGCTCGGCCCTCAGTTTTTGTAAAACTTTGGGGTGCTGCGCAAGCAGATATAGCGTCCAAGCAAGGCCATTGGAAGAAGTTTCATGGCCTGCCGCAAACAAGGTAATGGCCTCATCCCGCAGTTGTTGGTCGCTCATGGGCTCGCCCGTGTCCTCGTAGCGGGAATGGATCAGCATGGAGAGCAGATCATTTGGTGGCTGACTGGCATTGCGATGTTCATTGATCAATTTATATAAATGGCCATCAAACCAGTCCATGTCTTTTTTGAACTGGCGGTATTTCCCATTGATATAGCTGAACGGCGTTAGATATGGCGCCACCGTCCGTTCCACAATATATTCCTGCGAATGCACCATGATCCGGTACATCTCCGATATCGCTGCCGGATTTTCTGTGCTGAACAATGCTTTCAAAACAATATCCGCCGTAACGGACATCATCTCTTCGGTAATTTCCAGCACCTCGTTTTCCTTTGTTTTTTCTGTCAAATGTTGGCAGTAGCGCTCGGCCACTTCCGTCATGGCTTGGTAAAGCCCTTCGAGTTGGCTTTTGTAAAAAGCAGGTTGTGCCAGCCGACGGTTGCGCCGCCAATCTTCCCCTTCACTGGTGACGAGGCCATTACCAAGGGCCAGCCGCAGGTTACGGTAGGCGACACTTTTTACATAGTTTTTTTGGTTGGCCTGCAGTACGTGCTTGACCACTTCCAAATTTGTGGTAAAAAATACTTTCTTGAAAAAAAACGGCACCCGGAAAAAGTCCCCGAAATCCCGGGCCGGGCCAAGGGAAAAACTGTAAGGGTTGCGGATGAATTCTGCACCGGGCAGGAAGGGTGTTTTACCTTTGAAAACGGGGATATCAGACATGTGGAAAGTTTATCATTGAAAACATGCCTGCAAAATTAAAGTTGTCCGTCCAATTTAACTGCCCAAAAACCGCTTATTCATATTCAAATAAAAATACGGCTTCCACATCTTTAAGGGAAAGGACCGACAATGAATAATATCTTATATCTGCACTTATTTTCACTTTAACTTTAAACCCTTTGTCACCATTATTAACTTCCGTTTCTTGGTATTCTTCTATTTCCGAAATTTCAAAAACGCCATTTTCATTTTCCACCCCTAAAGTGCTACCCACATAACCAAGTCCAGAATACACTGGCAGGCTATCAATCGACGATTTTTGAAAACCTACCTCTATCTGAAAGGGCGCGTTTCCAAATTCATATTTTTTCCCAACTTCCAATAATCCTAGAAGCTCTTCCCTGTTAAATCTCGTGTAAGCCGCCCCAGGCAATAATGGTATGTTACTGGTTATTTTAACGGCAATTAAATTCTGCAACCAGTCTAAATAATAATTGGACCCCGAACCTGTATCTGCGGTATAAGAACGAAAAATTTCAGCACCATACATGACCACCGAAACTATATATTTATACCCATTATTTTCTCCCACATTTGAAACCGAACCCGAATACAAAGTAGTAAAACCCAAATCAATTGTGTCAATTAATGCAAAGTCAATATTTGCATTATTTCGGCTGTCAACAAAATTACCCTTCGCAAAAAATTCTGGAACAAAGGGTTCATCTATTAAGGCTTCCTCATTAAATGATAAATCTTTTTTACAAGAAAATAAAACAGCTATAAAAAAGAAAAAGAAACACCTATTCATCATGTTCTAAATTTTATTTTTTAAAAAATATAACGCAGTGAAAACTGTAGGTCAGAATTTAAATGGGTTGCCTTGTCTTGATATAAATTGTCTGGTGTGATGTCCAAAAAACCTTGATTGTAACGCAAGTCCACCACCCATCTTGAAGCGATATAGCACTCCACACCTAAAACAAGATTTACATCATATTTCCAAAAACCATATTGCGGGACTCGTTCGCTCAATGGAACTGCGCCAATACCGTTGGTAGAAAAAGAAGAAAATGCCCCATTTTGGCCAAGCCCTAAATAGCTAAACCTTGCCCCTCCCAAGAAACCAATCCGACTGGAGGAGTTATATTTTAAAACCACAGGCACGTCCAGAGAAGTAAAACGTCTATATTGCTGAGTAACCCTTTCTGCCCCCACTATGCCAGAAGAGCCGTACACGACATCTTCCCATTCAGCTTTGACATCATAATTATCAACGAATTTCACGTGTACTTCCACTTGCAACTCCAATTTTTCTTTGATTCTTTTATTGGCAAACACCCCAAAAAAAGGCAATGTGGAAGTAGACATAGAGCTATAATCCGTCACCGTTGCATTCAAGCCGAGCAATGCACCAAACCTAATCTTCCCCCAACTTGCTTTATTCACAGGCACTACAGCAGCACTGATAACATTGGTCTCCAACCCTATTTTCCCGTGATAATTTAATACTGGAAATTCTAAAAAAGGGAGTGCAAAGATGGCATCTTTACTAGTAGCGTTATTTTTATTTTCACTGCCAATTAGATCACTTTTTGCAACCTCCTCAATCGGCGCATATACATCTAATCTCATTTTATTTCGGGCGCTTAATCCACTCCCTTTTTCAGTAATCGAATTTGAATTATCATCTTTTAAAGGACTATTTAAACTACCTGAATTACCCGCTGATTTAACACCACTTTTATTGGCCGATTGACCTTTTTCTTTTGAACTATTTCCTTTTTCTCTGCTACTTAAAATTTCCTTATTTACATTTAATTTTTCGTTTGTAATATTCTTATCAACTTTTTTATTTCCAATATTTACATCATTTTCTTCATCATTTTTTTTTGATGAATTTATCGAAGAAACATTAATTTCTCTTTCTGGATTTTCATCAGTGGATTCATTGTCAGACTTAACAATATTTTTATCAGTAGCATTTAATAATGGAGTCTCAATATTTTCATTTTCACCCTTTTCGACTGACACTATGTTTTCGAGTTTATTTATTTCCTCATTTGATTGAATTGAATTTTGAAAAATAAAATATCCCCCTATCACCAGCACGGCAACTGCACCAAGTCCTTTAATCAATGTATTGATATAATACCATTGTTTTTTTACAAGGCCATTATTCAACATGTCATCCATCGCATCCCAATCTTGGGGAGTATATTCATCGGGGGTGTACCCCGATATTTTTTTCCCAATTTCGTCCCAATTATTTTTCATTGACTTATCCATGTTATATTTTTTGAAAAATCAATAATTTTTTAATAGTTCTTTTAATTCCTTTTTTGCATTTAACAAATGCCATCTGGAAGTTGCCTCATTTATGTCGAGCAATTCGGCAATTTCCCGGTGTTTGTAACCATCCACCACGTACAGGGAAAACACCGTTCTACTCATGGGCGATATTTTTTGCAAAGAGGCAAGGATATCCTCGGCCGACAAACGATCCACGATGTCATTTTCAATTAGGGGTTCCGGCAGGTCATTGGGTTCCATGTACTGTATTTTATTGATGGTGCGTACATGGTCGACGCAGACATTAATGGCAATCCGCCTGACCCACCCACCAAAGGCCCCGCTGGCATTGAATCCATTCAGGTTTTTGAAAACTTTGAAAAAAGTAGTGTTCACCAAACTTTTAGCCTCGTCCCGATCTTTTGCGTAACGCAGGCAAACGGCAAAGACCTGATTGTACCAGCATTTGTACAGTTCAGATTGCGCACGCCGCTCCCCTTTCAGGCACCGACCGATTAGTTCGTCGACCTCTGCTGTTGGCTGTACGTGGGTGTATTTAGGAGTCATAAAGGTTTCTTGCAATTCTACCCTCGCTGTTTGGCTAATCGTCATAATGGTAGCGATTTTTACCCTGTTATTGCTGCCACCCTATCACCAATTTTAGCATCATGAACGGTGGCATCCTTAAAAAATCATAGGTATGACGATACTCTCTGGAAAAACGTTTGGAATAAAATATTTTATTCTAAAAAAACTGAAATGTAAGCGATAAAATAGCTGAAAAAGGAATCCAATTTTGTAAAAAAAATGGGCCATTTTACCTCCAAATCATCCATTTTACCGCTCCCATTAAACTCCCTCTTTTTGTACCTTTGCGCCATGAAAAATGACGAAATAAAAGACGAAGCAGCAACGCCAGAGAATGGCAATTACGACGCCGGGAACATTACCGCTTTAGAGGGCTTGGAGGCCGTAAGAAAGCGCCCCGCAATGTACATTGGGACGACAGATGTCAAGGGTTTGCACCACCTCGTATGGGAGGTGATCGACAACTCCATCGACGAACATTTGGCAGGCTACTGCACTGAGGTCCAAACGATTATACACGAGGACAACTCCATTACGGTCATTGACAATGGTCGGGGCATCCCGGTCGGCATGCACGAGAAGCTACAGAAGTCAGCTTTGGAAGTGGTTATGACCGTTTTGCACGCCGGTGGTAAATTTGACAAAAACACCTATAAAGTATCTGGTGGACTCCACGGGGTGGGTGTTTCCTGTGTGAACGCACTGTCATCCCACCTACGGGCAGAGGTACACCGCGACGGTAAAAAGTACGAACAGGAGTACGAGCGGGGCATCCCACAGTACAGCGTTCGGGAGATCGGCAAAACGGATATCCGTGGTACAGTAATAAGGTTCAAACCCGACTACGAAATTTTCGACACGCTGGTCTATAGTTACAGCACTTTGGCAACCCGGATGCGGGAGCTGGCCTACCTCAACAGCGGCCTGAAACTGAGCCTGATCGACGAACGGGAAGTAGATGAAAAAGGCAATTTCAAGAAGGAATCTTTCTACTCTGAAGGTGGCCTGAAAGAATTTGTCCTTTACCTTGACGAGAGCCGCCAAAAACTGATCGAAACGCCTATCCATGTCATTGGCAAAGAAGACAATGTGGAAGTTGAAGTAGCCCTTCAGTACAATACTTCCTATTCCGAGCACATCTTTTCTTACGTCAACAATATCAAAACACCGGAAGGAGGGACCCACGTCAACGGTTTCCGCCGTGCCGTTAGCCGGGTGTTGAACCAATATGGTGAGAACACAGGTGTTTTAGCAAAAATCAAAAACAAGCTGACCATCACCAGCGATGATTTTCGGGAGGGCTTGACGGCCATCGTTTCGGTGAAAGTCCCTGAGCCTCAGTTCAAAGGCCAGACCAAGAGCGAGCTTGGCAACTCTGAAGTCACGGGGATCGTGTCCCGTGCGGTAGGCGAAGCACTGACGACTTATGTGGAGGAAAATGCTGGAGCCGCAAAAAAGATTCTTGAAAAGGTAATCCTCGCTGCCACTGCCCGCCAAGCTGCCCGCAAGGCGAGGGAAATGGTCCAGCGGAAAAACGCCTTGACAGGTAGCGGCCTCCCCGGCAAATTGGCCGACTGCTCTTCCCGCAAACCAGAAGACAGCGAGATTTTCCTCGTCGAGGGGGACTCAGCAGGGGGTACGGCCAAACAGGGGCGTGACCGCCACATCCAAGCCATCCTGCCGCTCAGGGGTAAAATCCTGAACGTGGAAAAGGCGATGGAGCATAAAATTTACGAAAACGAAGAGATCAAAAATATATTCACCGCCCTCGGTGTCAGCATCACGGAAAATGATGAAGGCCAACGGGTTTTGAACACGGAAAAACTCCGCTACCACAAAGTGGTTATCATGTGTGATGCCGATATTGATGGTAGCCACATCACCACTCTGATCCTGACGTTTTTCTTCCGCTATATGAAACCGCTGATCGAGCAAGGCCATATTTACATTGCAGCTCCGCCGCTCTATATGGTCAAAAAAGGTAAGCAGTTCCAATATTGCTGGAATGAGGAAGAAAGGAAAGCCGCCATCGCCTCTTACTCCAGTGGTGAAAATGACAACTCCGTTAAAATCCAGCGCTACAAGGGTCTTGGTGAAATGAACGCTGAGCAGCTTTGGGAAACCACCATGGACCCAGTAACCCGGATTCTTCGCCAAGTGACTATCGAAGACGCTACGGAAGCGGACCGCATTTTCTCGATGCTCATGGGCGAGGACGTACCACCCCGCCGAGCGTTTATCGAAGCGAATGCAAAATATGCGAATATTGATACCTGATCAGATTGGCAATTCGAGCTGTGGTAAGTGATTGCCATTTTTAAAAATAAACTACAATGCCTAAGGTGTCATCCTACAATTCAAAGGATGACACCTTTTTTATTTAAAACAAATACGTTTATCCAAAAAACTATTTGTGCGCTTCCTTTTCTAAACATACTTCCCTAATTTAGCCTACATTTAAAAATAAGGCAACGGCTTATTCGGTCTGGTTAAAAAACTCTACCCTGAGCTGTTGGCTTTCCACTGTTTCAATAAATTCACCCGACCCATGCCTACGGTTAAATTTACCTACGCTTTAAAGCGCTTCTTCCCAAACTTAAAGGACACCCCAATCCAAGGGGACAGCCTGCCCGTCGTGTTGAAAAATATCGACCAGCAATATCCAGGTATCCAAAATTATATTGTGGATGAACAAGGGGCGCTCCGCAAGCACGTCAATATTTTCATCGATGGAGAACTGATACAAGACCGCAAGCAACTGAGCGATGCCTTTTCAGAAAATAGTGAGGTGTATATTATGCAGGCACTGTCGGGGGGATGAATTTTTTACAGTCGGTAGTTCTCAGTTCTACAGTTGGCAGTCTAAGAAAACTACTGTAAATAAATGTTTTACGTATTAGTGCACCCAGAATTGGCAGAGCAAAATACATGGTAGCTTATCCATTACTCCCAATTCACTTATTAACTAATCACTAATCAACTAAATCATGAAATCCACCCTACTAATCGGCACCCGTAAGGGGCTCGTTGTTTGCAAAAAAAATCCAGCTGGCTGGAAAATTTCCAGCGTACATTTTGATGCCATCCCAGTTACCATTGCCTATGCGGACGAGCGCACGGGCACTGGTGGGCTTGTCTTGACCACGGTCATTGGGGCGTCAAATTGCATCGGTCGAAAGACCAAGGCGTCACTTAGGAAGAAATACCAGCCCCTTCTTATCCAGAGGGGCTTGGAAATGAAAGAAGGCGTTGCGGCTGTTACCCGCTATCTATGGGCGATGCAGCACGGCGGGCATTCCAACCCCAACCGTTTATGGATCGGCACAGAACCGGGCGGGCTTTTCCGCAGTGAGGACGGAGGAGATTCGTTCCAGCTCGTAGAATCATTTTGGAACCATCCGAGCAGACCTAATTGGTTTGGTGGCGGAAAAGACTATGCAGGCATCCATTCGATTGTGGTCGACCCAAGAAATGAAGACCGCATCCTCGTAGGCATCAGCTGTGCTGGGGTTTTTGAAAGTTTGGATGCAGGGGAAACCTGGCATGTAAGAAACAAAGGCCTGCGGGCCGAATTCCTTCCTGATCCTCATTCAGAAATTGGGCACGACCCCCACTTATTGGTGGCCGCACCTTCCAACCCAGACATCCTATGGCAACAAAACCATTGCGGTATTTTCCGCTCGACCAATGGAGGACTTTTGTGGGATGATTTGTCTGAAAAAGAGGGCCCAGCCAATTTTGGATTTGCCATTGCCATCGCTGACGACAACCCGGATCAGGCATGGGTGGCCCCAGCTACAAGCGACGTCAATCGAGTTGCCATTGACAAAGCACTGTGTATTTGCCGAACGGATGATGGTGGTAAAACTTGGACTGCTTTAAGGAATGGGCTGCCACAGGAATTTTCGTTTGACATCGTTTACCGTCATGCCCTTGCGTCCACTGGCGACGAGGTGGTCTTTGGTACTACTACGGGCAATGTTTTCCATTCAAGCGACCGGGGCGAAAGTTGGCAAGCGATCAGCAATTATCTGCCGATGGTGCATTCCGTTCATTTTGCAGAATAAGAAAAAAATTGGCGGGGGATGTTTTTCTCAATATGATGCTGTTAAAGGGATTGGAAAGAGATATGTATAATTCAAAGAACAGCGTAACAGAGTCAACTTTCTCCTCCCCCGCTAATTTTTTTCACTTTTTTTATAACGCAAAAAATCCAAACCAGAGAGAAAATATTTTTGATACCAGTTCAACAATTAGTTTTGAAAAACAAGCTACGCACAACAATATAGAATAATAAATATCTATAAATTACTGACGAACAAATATCTGTTTTCCACAATTCAAGCCTGTATTTGCCACCGCCTCTTCAGCAGCAATTGCACGGGACAAATTCTCTAAAACCACATTTCCGAAATAGCAGATACAACCTTTTGCCCCAAATCAAAAGCCAGTCTTTTCGCCTCCAAAATGGCATAGTTTTTAGTCGATATAGCGAACGACAAACAAACCTTCAACTATGCAACAAACTAAGAGTCTTTCCAATAACACACCTACTGACCTATCTCCTTCTTTTCAAGATTGGCTAAATTCTGAAAAAGCGGCGGCAAGAAGCCATCGCCAGGGCATTTTGAAAATGACTGTATTTTTTGTTGCCATCATTGCGATCCTCCTTATAAAAGATCAAAGTTCTATCATCCAAGAACTCTTTAACCATGCTGCCGTGATCGCACAACCATAGCTTTTTATCTTCAAATCGTATCAATACAAAAAAGGTCTTTTCTTCTTGCGAATTAGACCTTCAAGGGATTACAACAAATTTTCGGACAGGCCTGTCATTGCTGACAGGTCTTTTTTTTTTGCCCAATAAATATAGTTCGTTTGCCCAAATTGGATTTTGCCTATTTTTGGCAAAAACATATCATGAACAAAGTTGTGATTACCCTTCTGTTATTTTTTTCGTTTACGATTTCTAATGCCCAGGAAATATTTTACCCAGAAATTAAGCCGCTTTTAAATGAACAACTCAAGCCATTTTATTTCGGGGTAGCATCCGGCGATCCTCGGCCTGATGGCGTAGTTATTTGGACTAAAATATTTACTGATATAACCGATCATCAGCCAGTTACTTGGGAAATCGCTACTGACACAACTATGCAGCAAGTTGTACAATCAGGAATAAAAGACGCTGTTTTTGAAAGAGCGTTTACTGTCAAGGTCTCTGTGACGAACCTTGCTCCAGGCACCACCTATTTTTACCGCTTCAAACATCAGGATAAATATTCGCCCATTGGAAGGACGAAAACCGCACCTAAGGATGGCGTCGAATTATTGCGCCTAGCTGTTGTCAGTTGCGCCGATTACCAAATGGGCGAATACAATGCCTATGGCCATATCGCCCAACGCAAAGACATTGACGCAGTTGTTCATTTGGGGGATTACATTTATGAATACGGCGCCCGAAAATGGGGCCCAAAGCGAACCCGAAAAAGCATGATTCGTAGCCATATCCCAGCCCATAGTTGCGAAAGCCTTCAGGATTATCGGACTCGCTACGCTCAGTACCGCACCGATCCGCAACTTCAGGAATGTCACCGCCTCCACCCTTTTATTACGATCTGGGATGACCATGAAATTTCCAATAATGTCAATGCAGGCAATGCCGGACAGGAATGGGAACAACGGGAAAACGCCGCCCGACAGGCTTATTTTGAATGGTTGCCGATCCAAGACAACGACCAAAAAAGCATTATCCGAAGTTTTTCTTTTGGAGATTTAGCTGAAATGTGGATGCTCGACGGGCGGTTGGAAGGTCGAAGCCCGCAGGCAAAAGGAAAAGACGATCCAAACCTTTACTCTCCAGAACGGCACATGCTAGGCGAGGAACAAACAGAATGGCTGTTGAATGGGATGGCCAATTCTAAGGCCCGTTGGAAAATCATGGGCAATCAGGTCATTTTTTCACCCTTGCACGATAGCAAAGTCTTTGATCGCAGGCCAGATATTCGCATGGACCGATGGGACGGTTACCCTGTCGAACAACAATATATTTTTGATTTTTTTTATAAAAACAATATCCAAAACATTATTGTGGTGACTGGCGATGTACATACCGCTTGGGCATTGGAATTGACAAAAAACCCGTTGGATAAAAATATATACGACCGCAAAACGGGTAAAGGGGTGATCGGGGCAGAATTTGTGGCGCCCAGCATTACGTCTTTTAACCTGGATGAAATAGCTCCTCGTATCATCGCAGGGGAAGGCAAGCGGCGACTGAAATTAAAAAAACATAACCCCCATTTAAAATACGTTGACCTCGTACGGCATGGTTATTTCACCTTAACCCTGACGCCAGAAAAAGCACTGGCCGACTGGTATTTTATCAAACGAAAGGATGTGGTAGATTTAAAAATCGGGAAAAAAGTGAGTTGGGGAATTAATTTCAATGGAAAACATCTCTATAAAAATGATTAAGAAAACATTTTTTATTCTGGCTTCTATTTTTTTGATTTTTCAAACTTATCAATTTCTAAATGGCATTACCGACCAGAAAGCATTTGATCAAGTAGGTCCAGCTTTGTTTTTTTCGTGGTTGTTAAGCTTATTTATTACAGGCATTTTCGCCTTTGCAGGCTTTGCACTTCCTACGGAAAAACTGATGCCCGAATCTTACTATAAAATTAAAAATGACAACAACCTAAACAGGTTCTATAAAATACTGCGAGTTGATATTTTTAAAAAATTACTGATTAAATTTATTTACGGAAAACCAAAAAAGAAAGCAGACTATTTCAATGGGAAACGGTCGGGTCTCGATCATTTTATCACTAATACTAAGAAAGCAGAATTTGGTCATTTAATACCATTTATTTTAATTTCCGTTTTAATGATTTATTTATTTTTTAATGGAAAATTGCTTTTTGGATTAGGGCTATTGTTTTTTAATACCGTTGGAAACTTCTATCCTGTTTTAGTGCAAAGACACCACCGTGCGAGGCTGGTTAGAATGGGTGTACTCAAAAGAAATGATTAAACGAACATTACTACCGAGCTGGATTAAATTAGTTTTTTCTACGCCCCATTAATTTTACAAAAAATTAATAAATAAAAAACAACTTACCTGTTTTAACTTTTGCTCATTTATAGAGCAATGACTTCACAAATCATTCGGCATTCAGAAACATTAATTGCAACTGCTCATATCCTCCCTATTTCCACCCTGTTTATTTCGCCTTTTTCTGGTAATTGCGGTAGACTTTCCAGCACTTCCTTTTTCAATGCCTCTATCAAACTTTTTTTAACAAAATCTTTATGCGTCACCAAACTCACTTCCCGAACCGGCACAGGCGGCGCAAAAGGCCGCAAATGTTTGAGTTGTTTTTTTGACATCGTGAACGTAGCCAATTCAGGTACGATGGTAACGCCGTTTTGATGGTCTACTATTTTTATCAACGTATCAATACTGCCTGCTTCAAATTCAAATTGTGAATTTGATTTTTTCCGCAATTCGCAAAGATTTAATATTTGTGAACGGAAACAGTGCCCTTCTTCCAGCAACCACAATTCATCGGGATTAATATCTTCTGGCAATAAATAATTTTTTTCAATCAGGTCATGAGCATACACAAAAAAAGATTCGTTAAACAGCGGAATTTCGTGAATAAATTTATGAGGCAGAGGAGTAACTAATAAACCGACATCAAGCAGCCCTTTCTTTATTTTATCCACAATAACTTCTGTGGTATATTCATATATTTTCAAGTGGATGTGCGGGAATTTTTTCAAAAATGGTTTGATAAATAACGGCAATAAATAAGGTGCTAAGGTTGGAATAATACCAATGGATAATTCACCTTCTAATATTTTTTTCTGTGCCCTATTTATTTCGTGTAGTTTAGACATTTCCCGTAGCACCACACGTGCCTGCTCCAAAATAGGTTTGCCAACTTCAGTTGAAGTTATTGGTTTTTTGCTTCGGTCGAATAATTTCAGATCCAATTCTTCCTCCAATTTTTGGATCATCATGCTCAGTGCTGGTTGAGAAATAAATTTCGCTTCCGCTGCCTTACTAAAACTTTGGTGTTCCTCCACTGCCAAGATATATTCGAGCTGTTGGATATTCATTATTTAATGATTGGCAATCAGTTTATGATTGATTCGAATTTATGCGCCGTTTTCTGAAATTAATAACAATCCCAGTTATAAAGCACCTTCGAAAAATCTTTTTTGACAAGGTCTTCTTTTTTAATAAAAAAATTAGCGACACCCATATCGCCCCATTGGCAATTTATAGACTGGTCAGAATCCAATTGGAACAATAGTTCGTACTCACCCATTTCATACCGCACATCTTCTTGGGTAAAAAAAGCATAACCGCCCATTTTGTGGCCACGGGAATTAACCATCTTAGAATAGACGTTCATAATTTCCCATTGACCAGCACCGAAACGGGCAAAAAAATTCTCTGGCAAATAATCATGGATATTATGATCGGAGAGTGGAACAGCCTCTTGGCTTAACGAAAATTTTAGTGGGTAAGAAATATTTGGGTCGATGGGCAAACTATCATATTCGACGGGATTTTGCTCAATTTTTAATAGCTTATCATCCGTTATTACATCTTCAAAAAACAAAACCCGAAAATCATGCTGTTCATCGGGCACTTCATAATCCAATCCATAATTTCCTTTATCACTAATATAAAATTGCAAAATGCCTTTTTCTGGAAAATTATTCAATGGCGGAATTTCAGAAAAATTAATTTGCGCTAATAAGAATAATTTTTCACCATTTGAGCCTTTTGGAAATTTTATATCCATTGGCAAATATGGAACACCACCTATTTTGCTTTGCCAAGGGGAAGTATCAGTCGCTGGTTGTGGCTCTATTTTAATAAAAATAACATGATAAAAACTCAGTCCGGTAAGGCTTCAATTCTATTGGTAAATTTAGTTAGTAATCCATTTAATTAAATAAAATCATTTCTTCCGGATTAGGAATCCAGACGATGGTTAACGAATTAAAATAAATTCAGTCCGGCGATTTTCTTTTCTACCTTCCTCTGTCTCGTTTGAAGCTATAGGCATTGTTTCTAGTACTTTATATTTTAACCTATCGGCAGTAATATGATTATTTATTAAATAATCAAATACAGCTTTTGCCGACTTTCAGACAACTGCAGGTTATCGTCATTCGAGCCAATATTATCCGTAGCCCATTTATCTGAATATGGATGGCAGGATTTTCTTTTAACAATTTTTTCAACCGATTTAATTCTGAAAGACTTTCTTTTTTCAAAGCTGCTGACCCCGTTTCAAAAAATACATTTTTTAAGATAATAGGCTTTGACAAATCACCTGCCCCCGTTATTATATTTTCTGGGACAGGATTTAATTCTATTTTCAATTCAAATGGATCATCAACAGTCGCTTTATTTTTCAGAGCGAAATTTTCAGAATAAAAAAGATATTTTTCCTTTGATACATTTAATGCATAATCTTTACCTGTGGGTAAAGTAATTAAAAACTCTCCATCTGCATCAGTAACTGAGCTGATAAATACATTCCCTGTTTCAAGGTCTACGAATTCAACGTGGGCGGATAATTTTTTCTATCGACTGCATCTGAGACGATGGCTTTTACATAAGTGACAGGTTGCGGACAGGCTGCTTCGTACAATGGAAAACTGTAAATGTCCATTCCTCCATATCCCCCTTCCTTGTCACTCGCAATAAATGCCGTTTTGCCATCTAAACTCACACTCAATGGGCCATCTTTCTTCTTGCTATTGATAGGATACCCAATATTTCAGGTTCCACCCCAATCACCCTCTCAGTTTTAGCCTTGAAAAAAGATCAAATCACCCGGTCCTGGATGCCCTTCAGACATGAAATACAGGGTTTGACCATCTGGGTGGATAAAAGGACATTGTTCTTGTTTTGCGGAATTGATTGTTTCCCCCAGATTTGGGCTCTCCCCATGTACCATCATCTAAACGGTGACTCACCCAAATATATTTCTCCCCTTTCAACCCCTTGCGGCACGCACAAAATAAAGCGTTTTACCGTCTTATGATAAGGACGGCTGAGTTCTAAAAGGCCAGGACTATCGGTGCACCTAAGTTTTTGAACCGGAGACATCTCTCCATTTATCATTTCAGAATAATAAAGGTCACATCCGCCAAGACTGCCAGGTCTCTGTTACAAGCAGTAAAAATCAATAATTTTCCATCGGCTGAAATAGCCTGAGACCCTTCATTTCCATGGTATTAATAGCAGTAATCGGCTCACGCCACACACCATATCCCATTGGATTTTTTGGCTTCTAAAAAAATCCTCATGCGAATGCCCGCTTGGTTCACTTGGAAGGTGCAATAGATTAGAGGTTTTCTCATCAGCGGTCAATGTTGGGAAATACTCTGATAATTGCGTATTGATATTTGGCCCCATATTTATTGGCTCGTAAGGCACTGGGTTGGCGTATGCATAAGCAGAAAATTTGGCACTTTTATAATATGCCTCCGCAGTGATTTTCCGCTTGGGGCTTATCTTTTCGCTTTCCAAATATTTTTCCATATGTTCGGCTGACTCCGCAAACTTTTCCTGATCGAATTCAACAATAGCCAAACTATAAAATACATCTGGTAAATAATTGGGATCAATAGCCAAAGCACCATAACCTAATTCAGCTTCTGCATACTTCCCCTGATGATTCTTCACGTGGCCCATTCAATTTAGGCATCAATAAATGTAGGGGCATTTCCGACACTTTTTCCAGTTCATTAATAAACTTCATACTAGCCATTGAAGGATAACCGTTAGCTGCTGGAAAGCGTCCAGAGTTTGGATTTAGCGGTCTTCTCCCCGTTATGTAGTTTTTAGGAAAAACAGTTTTGACTAAAAAAAACCAAAAAAATGATAGCAAATAACCTTGTCATATTTATAAATAAAAGTTGTTATGGTCGCTTGTAGATGGGCTATTAGAATGAATACCATAACAACGGATAGAAATGTTATGGATTGCAAGTAATTGTCAAATAAAAATGGCCACCAGAATCCGGCAGCCATTCATTGCACATTTTTCTATCATGTTTATTTCAGTACAGGTCAAGCCAAAGCACCAAGCAGTTCTACCGCTTTTTCAGACCCCAATTCAGCAGCTTCTTTAATGTCGCTGATATAACCAGTCTCTCCTGCCTTTTGGCGGGCAAGACCACGGTTCAAGAACTGTTCAGCTTTACTTGGCGATTCTCTTCTTTCTTCCCCTAAATCGAAAGTTTGATTGAAAGCCTTCACGGCCTCACCGTATTCTCCGACTTCAAACAATGCCTTTCCATAATTAAAGAAGGCATTTTTCTGCCATTTCAGATTAGGGTCATTTTCTTTAAAGGGTCGCTTAGTGACCATTTTCAATTCAAATATTGCTTTCTGAAATTCTCCCAATTGTAGGTGTAATTCCCCTTTCAAACGGCGGGCACTCCAAAAAATAGGCTGGTGTGGGATAGAAGTTTTAATTGCATTTTCGAGATCTTCGATTGCACCACGTAGGTCCTGGTTTTTTACCCTCACATTTGCCCGCCCCCAATAAGCATCTGGATTGCTTGGGTGGATATCAATGCTTTTTGAGAAATCATATGCAGCATCTTTATAATTCCGCAATTTGAAATTGACATAGCCCCTTCTTTCATAAGCTTTACCATGACGTTCGAATTTCTCGATGGCCTTGTTCAAGGCACGCATGGCCTCTTCCTCCTTCCCCGATTCTTGAACTAATTCACGGCCTTTGATATAGGCTTGAATAGCGCTTTTGTCGCCTTTGGGCTCAATGGTTTGATCCGCTACCAACCTACCTTCAGAAATCACCCACATCCTCATATCGCCAGCGATAGCATATTGTGCTACATAGCCCAACAGGTTTGAGGTGTTTTTCCAACTTTTTTCAGGACATTCTGAGATGAAACGGGGGACGTGGAGAGTAAAAGAGGATTCTTGGAAAATTTCTTCCGCATTGATGAGGATATCGTTGCGATAATAATTTTCAGTGCGGTGTTGAAACAATTTCAATACCTGCTCATAACTTCTTTGGTTGCCAAATTCGAGGCAACCTGATAAAATGGTTTTGAACGTGGTGCTCATTTCGCTGCTGTTTTATAAAAAGTATTAAACTGTTGATTTCTCTGACTGTGTGTAGTCTTTTTTTCTCAGGTGTTTGGATATTACTTTTCATGTCAATCCTTTTTGATCTTATGACATAGCATTAGTTCTAACCGCTTGTCGATTTAATAGTATCAGTTCGCAAAATCAAGTCTCTCAGGTTGGTATGCTTAGTCGTTTGTGTAGGGTTTCCTTTTTTAATCTCGTGCGTTTATTGGGTATATTTTGCTCAAAAGTCAAGAATTACAAATATCCAAAACGGAATTAATTAAACCAAGAAAAAACAGTGTTTTTAATAAAAAAGTTGTTAAAAAACTTGCATTATTTGAATTTATTATAAGGCGTAATTTTATTGTTTCGGATTTTTATGCAACTTTTTGATTGTCAAATATTTAGAGAACCGATAATTGTTTGTCTGTTGGAGAGATATTTAGAAGAAGATTTTCCGAGGCTTCGGATGCAATTACCTACGTAATCAAAGCCAAATGGGTTCATTACTATTGATGAAATCTTTAAAAAGCTTATTAAAAAGATCAGTGGGCTTCTTTATTGGCGACCTAAGGAGGCAAAAACAAGATGGAACTGTGCATCCTTCGGCCACACAGTTCCATTTATTTTAAATTCCTTTACTGGTTTCCAACGCTTAAAAAGCCAATTGGCAAATGTTGTAAATATAAAAAAGGAGTTACGATGACTTTAGGCAGCGGCATTCCTTTGTTTTTTATTCTATTCCTGCGACAATAATTAAGGTGTTTTTTCTACAAGGCCGCAAATGCACTTTCAAGATCGGCGATCAAGTCTTCTACATCCTCAACCCCTATACTCAGCCGGATCAAAGAGTCCGTTAACCCAACCTTTAGCCTCTCCTCTTTGGGGATCGAAGCATGTGTCATAGACGCTGGATGACCAATCAGCGATTCTACTCCGCCCAAGGACTCGGCCAATGTGAACAAATGAGTATTCTTCATTATTTTTTCTGCCGCCTCATAGCTGTCACCTTGCATATCAAACGAAACCATCGCCCCAAAAAGCCGCATCTGTTTTTTAGCAACCAAATGGCCAGGATGACTCTCTATACCTGGGTAGTACACATTCGCAACACGAGGGTGTGCTTGCAAGAATTCGGCAATTCTCGCTGCATTCTGACAGGCCCTTTCCACTCGGAGATGCAGCGTTTTGACACCCCGTAGAATAAGGAAGCAATCCATTGGTCCTGGCACCGCTCCAGAGCTATTTTGAATAAAATACAGGCGGTCAGCTAGCTCTTTATTTTTAACTACAAGTGCCCCGTGCACTGAATCGGAATGCCCTCCAAGATATTTAGTAGCTGAATGCAAAACAATATCTGCCCCCAGATCAAGTGGGGTTTGGAGGTAGGGGGATGCAAAAGTATTGTCCACACAAACCAGCACTCCTTTCTTTTTGGCTATTCTACAAATCGCCTCTATATCAACGATTTTGAGCATGGGGTTGGTTGGCGTTTCGATCCAAACCAGTTTGGTTTTATCCGTCAAATATTGTTCAAACTGATCAGCATCATACATTGGCACAAAGTGGCCCTTCATCCCAAACCGCTCATAAATTTTAGTGATCAAACGGTATGAGCCGCCATAAAGGTCATTGATGGCCACCACTTCATCGCCTGCGCTCAACAACTTCATCACAGCATCCATTGCGGCCAATCCACTACCGAAACAGATGCCGTGAGTCCCATTTTCCAAGGCAGCCAAATTGGCTTCCAAAACAGAACGGGTCGGGTTTTGGGTACGCGCATACTCGTAACCTTTATGGTCACCAGGGGCAGCTTGCGCATACGTCGATGTTTGATAAATGGGGGTCATGACCGCCCCTGTCTGTGGGTCAGGGTTGACTCCTGCATGGATTACTTTTGTTCCAAATTTCATTTTTATTTTAGATTATTTGGTTGCAACAAGAATGGCTTCTTCTTTCTTCATCCCCATCCTCTCATCGCCCTCATTGTTATTAGTTGCGGCGAAGGAAAGGGCCTGGACAACAAAACCTGCTTGCTCCAATCGTTTTTTTAATCCTTCGACAGAATAGACCCTAACATGATCTTCCTGTCCAAAATTTTTTAACCGGTCTTCAGGGGTTCGTATTGTAATATCTTCAAATATGTCGCCAGCTTTAAATGGCGTTTGAATCAGCGCCTTTCCTCCTTCCTTAAGCACCCTGAACAATTCTTTCATAGCTTGCCGATCATCTTCTATATGCTCCAGCACGTGGAAACAAATAATTAAATCAAAGGATGAATCACTTTCCTTTATGTTGGTGATATCATAATTCTTTTGGGCCTCAAACTCACCTGCGAAATCTGTGCTGATGTATTCAATGTTGGCTTGATTTTCCATCTCTTTTCGCAAGCACTTAGAGGGGGAAAAATCAAGCACCCTTCCTTTTAGCAAACCTTCCTCCTGAAGCAATTTCCAAAGCCTACGGTTGCGGGGCAGGCTTCCGCAATAAGGGCAGAGCAGGTCACCTGTTGGCAATTCAACAAACCCCGACAGCCCAGACTGGCAAATGTTACAATTGAACTGGTCACCTCTGTACCCAATGGCATATACCTTTCTCAGGAGCGGCTCATACCTGTTCAGCCATTTGCCGGGAAAAATGCTTTTGATAATATTTTTAAAAAATTGGTACAGATCAAATTGAATTTTTAAAAGGAAAGGGGCAACCCGGAATGCCCCGGTTGCCCCATCCTTAACTTTTGTGGTTTCTGAATTTAGTTCACAGATTCCGTCAATTCTTTGCCAGGCTTGAACTTCACGCTGCTTTTAGCGGCGATAGTGATTGTTTTACCAGTGGCTGGGTTGCGTCCCTGACGGGCTTCCCTGTGGCTTACGGCGAAAGTACCGAAACCTACCAATGTAACTTTGTCTCCATCTGCGAGAGAATCGGAAATGGATTCAAAAACTGAGTTTACAGCAGTTTTGGCTTGAGCTTGAGTGAGGCCAGCGCTTTCTGCTACTTTGTTGATCAAATCTCCTTTATTCATCTTTGAAATTTTAAAAAATTAAGGAATTATTAAAGTGGCGCAAATTTATACAAGCATTGGTTTTTACAAACGTTTTCCTATTAAAAATGCCTGATTTTATTGGGTTTTCCCGAAATAGGGGCATTTTTATCGGAATATGCCGACATTTGCACTTGTAAAAATCATTAAATCCATACCATGAAGAAATTTCCAGTCTTTTTCATTGTTGCATTCGCTCTTTCTTTTTTGTTCATCTCCTCTACCTCCTGTAGCCGTGGGTACGGGTGTAAGATCAATGAAAACGCTCATGTGCAGCCAAACAAGAAAGGTAAGTACCCCAAATCCAAGACCCGTTCGGGACTTTTCCCTAAGGACATGAAAAAACGCCATTAATTAAAATAACGGTCTTTTGAGCTTGGGGTTTCAACTAACTTTCACTCCCCCTCAGCCCCCAGCGCTTCTGTCAGCCCTTCCCCTATCAGGTTAAATATTGTTACCGTCACAAAAATGGCCCCTCCCGGGAATATGGCCAGCCACCATGCCAAATGATTGTCCCGAGCATCGGAAAGCAGCCGCCCCCAGGTTATGCCGTCCTCTCCCACTCCTATCCCTAAAAAAGACAGTGCTGATTCCAACAATACCGCCGATGCCATGCCAAAGGCTATCGTTATCAGAACAGGTGCAATCGCATTCGGCAGGGCGTGCTTGAAAAGAAGGCGGCGGTCAGAAAAGCCCAGTGCCCGCCCAGCTTCGATATAACCGAGATCGCGTATCCGCAAGAGTTCGGCCCGCAAAAAACGGGCGATGCTCGGCCAGCGGATGAAACCGATAATGACCATCACATATATTATAGAGCTTTTCGCAAAAACCGCAACCAAAGCAAGTAACAACAACAAACCCGGTATGGAATTCAAAACTTCAATAGCCCGCATGATGAGCAGATCAAGCGGCAAGGCTACCTGTTTCTTCGCAAGCGGCCATTTTTTTATAAAATAAACAAGCACATTGGCGAGTAGAAGGATACCGATAAACATTGCCAAGCTCTTCAAAAATTCTCCCCCTAAACGTCCTTGATTCCCCGCTTCCGACAAGGCATACCACCTAACTTTAAAAGAAAAGAACCAAGCAAAAAACAAAGCAATCAGATTGATAATCAAACCCGTTAAGTTGACGGAGAGACGGTCATCTCCAAAGTAGCCAGCCAAAGCCCCCAGCAATATGCCAATAGCCGCAGCAATCGACATGGAAATCAGCCCGACCAACATAGCCACCCTTGTTCCCGCTATCATGCCTGCCAAAAGGTCGTGGCCCAAACGGTCGGTACCCAGCCAATGTCGATAGAACAACGATTTGACATTTTGCTTGGAAAATGGCCCTTTGTACTTGTTGCGGATGTCGGTCGTTTTCGGGGAATAAGGGATCGGAGGAAAAATCACAAAATCGTACGTCTCATTTTTCCAATCCATTTGTATAAATGTCGCTGACTTTGGGAACAACCCCAAGTCCAATCCAATTTGGTGGAAAACAGGGAATTGGCTGCTCCCATCTATTTTACAATACAAAGGTTTTTCATTGGCAATGCCTCCACCAAAAACAGCCAAAAAGATCAAGACATAAAGAACCCGCAAGGACCAGCGGGTCAGTCGTTTTTGCTGAAGTCGGCGCCACAGCAAATAGCGGGGAGCATTTTCAGCTTCTACTTTATGTTCTTCTTCTTTTGCCATTATTGTTTTTCAAAATACTAAAAGCACTCGTTTTTTTTAATGGTTACTCGCTTCCTAATATTTCCCAAAAAGAAAAAACCTATTTTCAAAAACCTCATCTACGCCCTTTTAAATTTGACTCTTGGATCGGCCAATGCATACAATATGTCTGACAACAAGATGCCAGCGATAGTCAAAACCGCTCCCAGCATCATGATGGCAAAGACTATCGGCCAGTCTTGCTCATTGATGGATTGAAGCATCGTCCATCCCAAACCAGGGATATTGTAAATCATCTCGATGGTCACCGACCCGGCGATAGCTGCTGGTAAAACCGACGCTACCAAAGTGATAAGCGGGAACAAGGCATTCCTAAATCCATGCTTCCAGATCACTTTCGATTCAGGCAACCCTTTCGCACGTGCCGTCTTAATGTATTCCTGTTTCAAAACACCTGACATGCTACCTCTTGCCTGTCGGGCAATGAAGGCGACCGCTGGGTAAGTAATGCAAATAATGGGCAGCACCAGATGGGGGTACATAGTTTTTAGTTTCACCCATAACGAAGCCTCTTCCGGTAAATGCCCAAGCCATGCACCCGTAAAAAAATCCATCCCGTATTCTTTGGTGGTAAAAAAGACCAGCAACATTGTCCCTACCCAAAAGGTCGGCAAGGAATAAAGCATGAAGGCCACCAAGGATGAATTTTTGTCAAATCGGCTGCCTTTCTTTACTGCCGACCATACGCCCAACGGTACTGCTATCAGAAACGCCAACAGAATTGCACTTACGTTTAGAACCAGTGTCCACAAAAGGGCTGGTGAAACGATGTCGGTGACTGGCCGCCGCCGGGCGATGGACGTTCCAAAATTCCCTTTGACGAACTGGGTCAGCCAATGATGATATTGATTATTGAAACCATGCCATTGAAAGGCAGGCACTTTGAGCTTTCCCGTCGTGGCGTGGCTTTTTACTTTTTCGAACCTGTTTTTCAAATCCATTAAACCCATTGACAGCGAAGGTTCGAGCTTCGGCTGTGCAGCCATCGCATTTTCCATTCTTTCAAAATGGGCAAGGATCGTCCCGTCATGATGTGCCTTATATAAATCCCGAAGGTTGAGTTTGAAATCAATAGCAGCACCTTTTAAACTGTCCGGCAATCCAAGTACTTGCAGTTCCAAGGTGCGGATGGCTGAATAATATGCTTTGATTTCTGGCCAATTACCGTATTGGGCGATCAATTTTTCCAACACCGACTTTCTTTCGGGCAACAAAATCTTATATAAGGTATCTGGAAAGGCGGCTGAAGTGATGGTAAAATAAAAAGCGGGTTTATCCAGATTCAAAACCTTTGCGGCGTCTTTGTATTTTTTTTCCGCAATCAAAAGCTCGTTTGGGGTGGAAACGATCGAAAAGGGGTCTTGCTGCAAATAATCCACAACCTGACTGCTCGGTGCCATCCGGCTCAGTCCAAACGACAGCATGCTTACTACTATTAAGGTAGGAACAAACAGGAATAGCCTTTTGATCAGGTAGGAAAACATGGGGGACGAAAATTAAAATGAAAAGCCCAGTTGAGTTCAACTGGTCTTTTCATTTTGATTTTTCCCGAAAAAATTTCGGGTCAGGCTCTTTTGATTTTTATCGAACAGGTCAATTTTCTTCCTTTAATTTAAAATGCTGAGGAGAGATCCCCAACTGGCCGATCGCTGGTTCAAAACGTTTGTGAGCTGCAATTCTGTTAAGTGGAATTATTTGGAAAATGACAGGCTGTTCCTCGTAAACTATTTTTTGAAATTCAACGTATTGGGCATTCCGTTCCTCTTCATCCGCATTATAGCGAATAGCATCTATCAACGCATCCGTCTCAGCATTTCCAAAACGCGGAAAATTGCCCCTGGTGGTCCCTATTGCATCCGTATGCCACAGTTGTTTGAAATCATCCGGCAAGGGATACCACCCAACTGCCCTGCCACTAAGCTCGTAATTTCCATCACTGTTGTTTTGGCGGATGACTTTAAAATCCATCGCCTCCCTTTTGATCTCTATCCCAGCCTTTTGGGCGTTGTTCTTAAACAGTTCTGAAAAATTATCTTGAAAAGCCGATTTAGGATCATACTGATAGGACAGGCTCATTTCTGTTAGTTGCCCATCAACCACTTTATCTACTGTACCGTTCCCATTGCTATCCTCCCAACCAGCGTCCTTCAATAGCTGCCTTGCTTTTTCAAGGTTAAAATCAATTGGCTGTAGGCTTTTGTCAAAATATTTTTTGGAAGGGAAAACGGGCCCGACCATGCGCTCGGCGAGGCCGTTGTACAATTCATTGATGACCAAATCCATATCAACAACGTGCGCCAACGCCCGCCGTACTCTTTTATCAGATAGCTTTGGGTTGCTGTTATTCATGATCGTCATGAAGTACATATAAGTGGGTGGTGTATAAAAACCGAGAAGGGGTTTTGTAAATTCATTGTCCCTTAAGTCCACAAATTGTTGGGCATCAATCTCCGCCGCAACATCAATGCTTTCATCCTTCAACGCCGTGATCGTTGCAGCTTGATCAGTGATTGGATAAAAGATAATGGTATCGGGATGGGCCAAAAGGTGGATGTTCTTATCCGCCAATTTTTCGCCCCACCAATTTTGCTTTTTAGCTAAAACGACCCGTTGGCCTTCTTCCCATTCTACCAACTTATATGGGCCAGAGCCAACTACAATTTCTTTGGCAAATTTCGGGTCGGAAAACGAGGCTGCGAACTGCGCAACATTTTCGTCTGCCTCCATTTTTTTTGCATTCGCAGGGTTTCTGAGTTCTTTAAATGAAATAGCTTTAGACAGCCCCGCTGGATCATAGATGTGTTCTGGGATAACCACAAAATTGGAAATGCCTGGCAGACTCAAGATGTAAGAATTATTGGTAAATACACTGAACTTCTTAGGGTTTTCTGCATCTACTTCAACATCCACCGCATTGTCAAAATAGCCGACAATATTTTGGGTCGGCAATTTGGGGTTGAAAACCGTTTTCATCGAGAAAAGATAATCATGGCCAGTGATTGGTTTCCCATCATCCCATACTGCCTCATCCAATATTTCATAAGTCAATTTTAGCCCTCCTTGAAACTCCCCTTCCGTGATTTTTTCAATGACGGGCTGCGATTTCAAAAGCATTGGAGTCAGCTCTTGTGATTGGTAATCAAACTCCATCAATTCTTGGAAGACCAGTTTATGAACATCTGCCTCGTATCTAACGGTTGCAAAATAAGGGTTCATCGTCCTAATGGCAGAAGGGTGCCGCACCCGCAACGTGTTATCGTTATGCTTCCATGGCGATTCTTCGGTCTTATCTCCACTACAAGAAGACAAGAAAAAGAAAAGACAAGAAATGGCTAATAAATAAAGGGATCTGATCATGGCAACTACGAGTTTTTGGTAAATATTGAAAGGAAAGCACGAAGTTAAAATAAAACGTGATAAGGACGGAAGGTTTCATAGATAGATGCCGCATGTGCACCACACATTAGTTTATTGTGTGATTATTCATCAATAAATCTGTGAACACTTAGAAAAAAATATCTTTTTTTGAAAAAGCTGCTAATAATTTAATCGTTCAGGTAGCGACCTCCTCCTTTGGCATCGTTTTTGTCTTTATATATCTTTTGAGAATACACCTGCAAAATTTTTACCCAGTAGGGAAACGTTCATTATAAATAGGTGATTAAACCTACTTGAGAAACTGGATCAGACACTGTCTTCTTTTTTTTACCTACCGCACACTTTTCCCAATTATTCTTTTTCCCAAGCATTTTTAAACAGCAGCGATTTGGATTTTTTCCAAATCTAATAGCGGATTAGGCTATTCCAAAAACTGCGATTTTCATTTCTTCTCGTACCACACACCATACTATTCCAAAGCTACACAACATACAGCGCCGTCCGGCGCAAGAGTAAACTACATCCCGAAAAGACACTAAAGATTATTAGTCGGTTTCAAATTCGGTGCAGGCTACCCATAGAACACTTTGGCGTCTGCACTTTTTTTCACCCAGGGTATGCGTGCCTCCCCGCATCCCTGAGTGAAAAAAATCCTCCTATTCTCCCGACACCCCCCGCTTCCCCATTGCCCCCACAATGGGGAAGCCCCGTTCCGAAGTACCCCTGAAAAAACCTTCGGAAAGGAACATTGAACTCCCCCTATTTTTCGAAAGCGGCTGGAAACATGCCTCCCACTTGGTTTCCGGCTGCTTTTTTATTTAACGCTACCCTTTGATCAATTTTTCTGCAAAATATTTTTTGCCCGATTGATCAAAGCCGATCAAAATATAAATCCCAGGGGCCAAATCATTAGTCCTAAACGAAGCCACACCTTGCCGGAAATCCATCGTTTGTTCCATGATTTTTTCACCATACATATTATAAAGCACACCATCCAACTCAAGCTCGCAATCGCAATTGATGTTCAAATAATCTTTGAAGGGGTTGGGGGAAATGTGCAACAGATGTTCCGCTACTGGATCATCCACCGCATTGGACATGCAGGTGGATCAGTAGGAGGCAAGACATTTAATTCTAAAGTACGTAGAATCGCAGCCATTGCTTGCTGGAAAGACTTGGGTGTACGTACCAGCCAATTCAAATCCTTCCCAGTTCTCCCCTCACAGATGGTCGCCTCAATAAATACTTCAATGTTTGGAAGGACGGTCAGTGTCAACGTCCTGATCGAATCACAGCCATTTATACTGGTAAAAATATCCTCGTAGCTCCCTGATTCAGTGTACCCGTCGAAATTCCCCCCATCACAGATGGTCGCCTCAACCGCAGTCGAAATGACCTGCCCGCAGACTGGGATAATGGTTAAGTTACCCAAGCTGTCAAATGGGTTCGACCACTTTTCATTGGTATAAACATCCTGTCCCGTCAAGGTGCGCAAGAAAGCGGCCAGCGCATCTTTTTCATTTTGTGTGAGCTGCAAATTTTGGCCAGCTGGCGGAGGAGTGCCCGGACCACCGGGAGGGCCAGCCAGCCTTGGGTCGAGGTTGGTGTTAGCAGGATTTGGTGGAATGCTATCGTAATGGTTGATGACGGTCATCAGGTTGGTAAAGGCGCCATTATGCATCAACGGGCCATTGAGCAAGCCGTTGGGATTAACTATATCTCGCAAGGAGGGGGCTCTGGTCACTGTAATGTCAATAGAGTCTGGGAAACCCACCACCCCGATGACGCCGTTGTTTCGGCTGTTTTGGGCAATGTCAAATTCAGGTGCTTGGTGACAACCCTGACAACCTGCCCCACCAAGGTTGGGTGGTTGGGTGAAAATATTTTTACCTAAATTTTCTTGCGGGGTAAAATTGGGGAACTGCGCATTGATATTATTAACCATCGACAAACCAGCATCGTATTTTGAATCATACGATTGAATGCTCCTGACAAATTGGGCCAACGCCCTGCGCATCCGCCCCTCATTGATCTGCGGAGTGCCATAAACAAATTCGAACAGCTCCTGATAATAAGGGATGGCTTCTAATTTACGGATCAGAGAATCCAGATCAGGATCGCCATTGGCGCCACTGAACCCCATTTCCACATGATCCTGGATGGGCATCGTGGTTTGCACTTCCAACGAATTGGCCCGCTCATCCCAAAAAAAGCGGGACTCATTGGCAAACCTTGCATTGATAAGGCGCATGGAATGCCGCCCTGTCACACCCGCCACACCGGCGCTCACCTGCGCAGTATCGCCGAAGGCAAATGCCTGTTTGTGGCAACTTGCACAAGCAATGGTGTTGTCGACAGAAAGGTTTTTGTCATAAAACAAAACCCGCCCAAGGGTTGCCCCTGCGTTGGTGATTTCATTGTTCAAAGGGGTGTTGTCCTTCGAAATGTAGTTGGGTAACGGTTGGTCGGCATAATTGAACAAGTTGTTCAAATCAATGGTGCTGGAGATCAAAAACAAACAACCAACGGCGACCAAAAACGGAGTAATTTTTATTTTCATTCTTTTTGTTTTTGTTAAAACTCAGCATGAAGACAGGCGAAGATGGAAAAGACCTACCGAGAGCCTTTATTTTTTTGAAAAATATTTTTGCTCAAAAAAAAAATGCCGGATGGCAAACAGCCGCCCGACACATAAACCCTAAAAAATTAATAAAGTCTATCTGCTCAACAAAAGTGATTTCTTAAGATCCAATCATCCTTACTCCTTTTGGCACTTTCCAACCACTGCCCGCTCTAACCACCTCGCCCTATTTGACCACAACTATAATAACTTGGGAAAAGGGGGGAATACAAATAGGAAAAACCCATTTTTCAGGTATTGTGGCCCAACGTTTTTGGCCATTTTAATAAAATAGCTTAATTCGTATTTTTGGGCATCTTAATCAAAGTCGGAATAAAGACAGGACACTTTTTAAAAGACCTACTTTTTGGTAAAAGATTTTTTTTGAAAAATAAATATGCCTGCAAATACACCTTCTATATGTGAGGAAAAAACCTTCACCAGCATCTTCCGGGAATACTCGGAAACGTTGCACAATTACCTTTTTTACAAAACGGGCAGCCAAGACATGGCTTTTGATTTGACGCAGGAAGCGTTCATGAGGCTATGGCAAAATTGCGCTTCCGTCCTTTTCAATTCCGCCAAAGGTTATGTTTTTAAAACAGCTAATAATTTATTGCTCAATCAATATGACCACCAGAAAGTAGTATTAAAATTCCAGCAAAAACCGACTGTCTCGCACACCAACGAAAACCCCGAATTTATTTTAGAAGAAAAAGAATTGAAAATACAATTGGAAGCCGCCATTGCCGCTTTACCCGAAAAACAACGGGTCGTGTTTTTAATGAGCCGCATGGACAAAAAGACTTACAAAGAAATTGCAGAGATATTGGACATCAGCAAACAGGCCGTGGAAAAAAGGATGTACCAAGCGTTGGATGCACTTCGGCAGGTGGCCAGGATTTCCTAAATTAGAAGTAACTGTTCAAATCGGTAGCACAGTATTCAGGCTGTCCGCCAGTAAGAGGCTATGCTGAACAGTCACAACTAATAAATGAAAAACGTCGGCAGGGTTTCGATCCCCTACTGATGCTGGCGTTTAGAAAAAAAGCATTAGATAGAAGTAGGTGTTTTGAAAACTTACCTGTCTTAAAGATGAGTTTCGAAATAACACTTTAACAATCAAATCATGGTAAATGACGAAATATTACATAAATGGATCAACGGAGAACTGACAGAAGCAGAACTGGAAATCTTCAAGCTCCGGCCAGAATATGAATCCTTGGCCGAGTTGTACAAAAATACGGAAGGCCTGACAGCCCCTCATTTCGATGGCGATGCCATGCTATCCAATATTTTGAAAAAAGAAAAAATAAATGCCACCCCTGAAAAAATGGGCCGACGGTTATTTATTTCGAATTGGGTAAAATATGCCGCAGCCGCCTCCATATTGCTTATTGCAGGTTGGTTTATTTTCTCGTTAATGGGCAGACAGGTGAGCTATGAAATGGCGAAAGGCGAAAAGAAAGAGGGCGTTTTGCCAGACCAATCCATGTTTGTTTTAAATGCCGAAAGTTCTTTGAGTTTCGATAAATGGTCGTGGAACAAAGAGCGCAGTTTAGAATTAAAAGGGGAAGCATTTTTCTCTGTAAAACCGGGGTCTAAATTTACCGTCAAAACACCGACTGGTAGCGTGCAGGTATTAGGCACAAAATTTAATGTCTGGTCAAGGGATGGCATATTGGATGTCAGTTGTTCCCATGGGAAAGTGGCCGTTTTTTCGGAAAGCGGAGAATTAATTACAGAATTAAAACAGTTTGACGCCGTTCGTATTAGTCCGAATGCTGAGCCAGAAAAATACCAAATTCCCGGCGAAGAAAATGCCAGTTGGACGCGAGGCATTACGAAATTGAGGAAAGTACCTTTGGCCATTGTTTTACAGGAATTGGAGCGGCAATTTGATGTAGAAATAGATGCAGGGGATTTGGATACCACAGAAATTATTTCCTGTAATTTCCAGCATAAAGATTTAGCGCTGGCTTTGCAGACGTCCCTGTCGCCGCTGGAAATTAATTATGAAATAAAAGGCCGGAAGGTTATTTTGAATCAATAATTAAATTAATAATATGCGGAGATTCACTGCTTTAATTTTTTTGGATTATTTTCCGAAAGGGCACAGTTTTAACTGTGCCCTTTCGGAAATTAACCTAAAAAGTCAACTACCTATCCGCAAAGCAAATTACTGGACAATATTATTTTTCATTCTCCCTTTTTCCATTTTTTCCCAACAAACAATTATTGATTTAAAAACCGAAAACCTGCCACTTTCTGAGGTTATTTCCCAATTAGAAAAAAATTATGATTATTTATTTTCGTTTAAAGAGTCCGATATCAAAAATATTATTGTAGCCAAAGATATTCCGCCAATTGAATTAAATGAATTCTTAAAAAATATTTTACAAAATACTGGACTGGA
>JAWKLX010000028.1:0-115549 GCA_041392505.1 Saprospiraceae bacterium
GATCGTTGACTATAAAAAATTTGGCGACAAACACACCTACGAAGAAATAACGGCCAATTATACCTTTAATACGCACGACCCAGAGGGAGATGTGCTCTATGGCATAGATGTCTTTATCCACCCCGATTTCAGGGGAATGCGGTTGGGGCGCAGGCTGTACGATATGCGCAAAGAGCTTTGCGAAAACCTCAACCTACGAGGCATCGTTTTCGGTGGCAGGATACCGAACTATAATAAATACGCCACCGAAATGACGCCTAAAGAGTACATTTTAAAAGTAAAGCAAAAAGAGATGTACGACCCCGTGCTCACCTTCCAGATCTCCAACGACTTCCACGTCAAACGGATCTTGAATGGCTACCTTTCGGGCGACGAGCAATCCCTCGAATATGCCACGTTGATGGAGTGGAGCAATATTTATTACCAGGAAAAAGAGTTGTTGGTCAATGTGCCCAAACAGGTCATCCGGTTGGGGCTGATACAATGGCAGATGAGGCATTTCCCCAACGTTGATGTGTTCATTGAGCAGGCAGAATATTTTATTGACGCCGTGAGCGACTATAAGAGCGACTTTGTTTTGTTTCCAGAATTTTTCAATGCACCTTTGATGGCCCCGTTCAACCATTTGTCCGAGGCAAAGGCCATCCGCGAGCTGGCCAGTTTTACCAATTTATTGAAAAACAAGTTCCGGAAATTTGCCATGGAGTACAATATCAACATCATCACAGGCAGCATGCCAGAAGTGCGGGAAGACGGCCAATTGTACAATGTTGGCTTTCTCTGCCACCGCGACGGAAATGTTGACAAATACGAAAAAATACATATTACCCCTTCCGAAAAACAGGCATGGGGCATGGTCGGTGGAAATAAGGTAGAAGTGTTCGACACCGATTGTGGAAAAGTCGGCATCCTGATCTGTTATGATTCCGAGTTCCCCGAATTATCGAGGCTGTTGGCCGACCAAGGGATGAAGATATTGTTCGTCCCTTTCTTGACCGACACCCAAAACGGGTACATGCGGGTACGGCTCTGCGCCCAAGCACGGGCCATCGAAAACGAGTGCTATGTAGCTATCGCCGGGTGCGTGGGCAATTTGCCGAAGGTGAATAACATGGACATCCAGTTTGCGCAGGCTGCAGTGTTCACTCCTTCCGATTTCCAATTTCCTACCAATGGCATCAAAGCGGAGGCCACGCCGAATACTGAAATGACCCTCATCGCCGATATTGACCTCGACGACTTGAAGCAGTTGCATAGCTACGGCAGCGTCCGGAATTTAAAAGATAGGAGAAAGGATGTTTATGAACTGAAAGCAATTACCAACAATAAATCTTAACTACAGAATTTCTACAGATTCCGTACACTCCTTTGCGGAAAATTTAGAATGCCACAAAAACATAATAGCATGGAATCTCCCAACCAATCCGTCAATAGATATTCTGATGCAGATTTGGCCGAATTCAAAGCAGTCATTGAAAAAAAACTGGCCACTGCCTACGAAGAACTGGAATACCTGAAAGCACAGATCAGCGATACCACCGAAAGCATGGAAAATGATGGTGACTACATGGACGACTCCAATAGCTTCTCGGACATGGAGCTTTTCCACAACATGGCCCACCGTACCCAAAAGCATGTTCAGGCCCTGGAAAATGCCTTGTTCAGGATCAGCAATAAATCTTATGGTATTTGCACGGTAACGGGTGAATTGATCGATAAGCGTCGTTTGCTTGTTGTCCCTACTACCACGATGTCCGTGAACGCAAAAAAGGCTGGCTCTCCAGCCCCCGAGAAGAAAGAGGTCAAACCATCGTCCTCCGCCAGCAGTGGCATTATTTCAAAACCTATTAGCAAACCCGTTGCCGCCAAAACTGCCAAAAAGGCGACTTTTGATGATGACCTTGATTTTTTTGAGGATGAAGACGAGGGCGTTACCCCAGACATTGACTTCGATGCAGAAGGGGTGGTAGAGGATTTTGAATAAATAGTAGATTTGTTATGGTAAAACTTTCTGCACCGGGCCGACGAAGCTGACCCGGTGCAGAAAGAAAATTTCACTATAAAGAACTTATTATTTCTATAAAATAATAAGGGCGGTGTTTCAGAAAATCCATCTGAGCGCCGCCCTTTTATTTTTCAATTAATTATTGTTTTTTTACTCATCAATTTTAATTGACCTCCTTTTTATTAAATCTCCCAGCATCATGAAATTCCTTATTATCGAAGACGAACAAGACCTGCTCGACCTCATCACCCGGTACCTTAAAAAAGAGGGCCATGTGTGCGAGCAAGCCGCTGATTACAAGGAGGGTTTCAGAAAAATCAACAACCATGACTACGACTGCGCCATCATCGACCTTCAACTCCCCGGCGGCGACGGCATGAAGCTCGTGGAAATGATGCGGAAAGAATCGGCAGAGACGGGCATTGTCATTATTTCTGCCAAAGAATCCGTCGAAGACCGGATCAAGGGCCTCGATCTCGGTGCGGACGATTACCTTACCAAACCTTTCAACCTCGCCGAACTAAATGCCCGTATCAAGGCTGTGCTGCGACGCAAAACAAAAACACCGAACAAAGAATTGGATTTTGGCGAATTGGTCATCAACTTGGAAGAGCGCAATGCCATGGCCAATGGCGTCTCTTTACAATTGACCAAAAAAGAGTACGAAATTTTGGTTTTCCTCGCCCGCAACAAAAACCGGGTCGTGACCAAGGACAGCATCGCCGAGTTCCTTTGGGGCGACTATATGGACGACGCCGTTTCGTACGACTTCATTTATGCACATGTAAAAAACCTGCGGAAAAAACTGGCGGAAAATAATTGTGGGGAATATTTGAAAACAGTTTATGGCATTGGTTATAAATTCTCTGATCATTGAAAATTAAAAAATTAATTACAGCTGTTTTTATTAGTTTAATAATTGGGCTCCTGGCTGGAATTGGCCTCATGCCCAGCGTGCCTGTTTGGAAAATATTATTGTTGTTAATTATCCCCTTTGCTGTATTTTTTATTTTAAAAAAATTAGGAGATCATTCTTACAAAAGAATTCCTTCTGAAAAATTGCCTCCCCAATTAGATCAATTTGAGATATTAAATCATTTATTAAAAAACATTGAAGATGGGAATTGGGGAGAAAAAAACCAGGAATTTATTATTTTAAAAAAAACGCACCCCAGCCTCGCTAATCAATTATTAAAAATCCAACACCTTTATCAGTCCAATAAACAATTTACCCAAAATACCGCCCATGAATTGCAGACCCCTTTAGCCATTATAAAAGGCCATGCAGAATTATTACTGCAAGCACCCAGCCTCGACGAAAAAGAGGCCAAAGCCATTGGTGCAATTTTGCAAAACATCAACCGGCTTTCCCGTATCAATACCACCCTTATTTTATTGTCAAAAATAGAACACGGCCGCTTCGCCGATGAGCAGTTGGTTTGTTTAAATGAAATCGTGGAGGCCACCCTGGATCATTTTTCCGACGCGATTGATTTACAAAAAATAAAAATTGAAAAATTATATGCCGCAGATTTTACAGTAAATATGAGTACGACATTAGCGGAAATATTAATGGCCAATTTATTACAAAATGCCATCCGCCACAATTTGTCGGAGGGCCATATTAAAATAGAAATAAATAAAAAAGAATTAAAAATCAGCAACCCCGGCAAGCCTTTGGCCACTGCCCCCGAAAATTTATTCACCCGTTTTTACCGGGAATCCAAAAAAGAGGAAAGCCTTGGGTTGGGGCTGTCCATTGTAAAAATGATTGTGGAGCAAAGTCGACTGGAAGTGGGATATGTTTTTGGAGATGGGGTGCACACAGTGAGTATAAAAAGTAAGGATTAAATTATTTTATTATTGAAAAATTGCATCGACTTCCATTTCGAAATCTGGCAAGACAGGTGCGGCGGAGACGACTTCTTTTCCTTTATAAATTTTCATTTTGGTACCGTGGTAAACGTGCACCTCTTTGTAATCTGGTAAAATATGCCAAACTACCGGAACCCCAGCATTGCGATAATCGATCATTTTTTTGTTCACCTTATTTATCACGTCATTTTTTGAAATAATCTCTATCAAAAATTAAGGGACAGGCGGATCACCTTCTGCCGCTTGGTCAATTTGTTGATCCGTATAATAAGCAACATCAGGTCGGCGATGATGCCTTGCAAAAAAAGTATCTCCTACTGCAATTAGTAGCCCTTTCACTTTTCCGTTTTTTTTCAATTCTTCAAAAAAATACTGGAGCGTTCTTAAAATAGGAAATTGTGAGTAATCCATGGTGCGTTTTGTTTTCTCAACAACGCCATTGAGCCATTCATATTTGTAGCCGTCCTCACGGGTCAGGTATTCTTTTTGGAAAGCTTCCCATGATATTTTTTTTGGTTCTTTGCCCGAACGTTGCACTTGTTTTGATCTCCCTTCTTGAATAGCTCCTACTGTTGACATGGCTGTTGTTTTTTTACAAATATAGTGTTTTCCGATAGAAATTAAGATCGGCATCTACAAACAAATAATTTCTTTTTTGTAAAACATTTTGTTTTTAAGATAACGATCAAATGCTTACTTTTGCAGTTAATCTTTTGACAGCGGCAACAACTTTTTACATTTGCCCCCCGATCAAAATGCGGGATTTCATTACAACCAATTTGCAGTTTTACTATCTCAACCATGGAAGAGCATCAACAGCCTGAAGAAAATAAATTGACCGATAAAATTCCAATGAACGGAAATGGCAACGGCGATGGCACCGCCCACATTACCACCATTTCTGGCATGTATGAGGACTATTTCCTCGACTACGCCAGCTACGTCATCCTCGAACGAGCCGTGCCAGCTATCGAGGACGGCCTCAAACCCGTACAGCGCCGGATCCTGCATGCCATGAACGAAAAAGAGGACGGCCGCTACCACAAGGTTGCCAACATCATCGGGAACACCATGCAGTACCACCCTCATGGTGACGCAGCCATCGGAGACGCTTTGGTGAACCTTGGGCAAAAAGACCTGCTCATTGATTGTCAGGGGAACTGGGGCGACTACCGCACGGGCGATTCCGCAGCGGCAGCCCGTTACATCGAGGCCAGATTGACAAAGTTTGCCCAGACTGTTGCTTTCAACCCGCAAACCACCGATTGGCAACTCAGCTATGATGGCCGTAAAAAAGAGCCGATCAACCTGCCAATGAAATTCCCACTGGTGCTGGCGCAAGGGGCGGACGGGATTGCCGTGGGGCTTTCCACCAAAATTTTACCACATAATTTTATTGAGCTTTGCAAAGCTTCCATTGATATTTTAAAAGAAAAAAAAGTAAAGATTTACCCCGATTTCATGACGGGCGGCTCCATCGATGTGAGCGAATACAACGGCGGCAAAAGAGGCGGTAAAGTAAAAGTCAGGGCCTCCATCGAAAAAGCCGACAAAAACCGCCTTTTGATCAAAGACCTACCTTATGGGGTCACCACTTCTGCCCTGATCGACAGTATCCAAAAAGCCGTTGAGAAAGGGAAAATCAAGATCAAAAAGATCGACGACAACACCGCTGAGCACGTTGAGATTGCCATCGAATTGGCCCCAGGTGTATCACCCGATGTGACCATCGACGCATTGTATGCCTTCTCTAGTTGCGAAGTTTCCATCTCGCCCAACTGCTGCATCATCGTGGAAAACAAACCCCACTTCATCAAGGTGGAGGAGCTGTTGAAAATATGCACCGAGCGCACCAAAGACCTGCTGCGGCAGGAGTTGGAAATCCGCAAACACGAGCTGGAAGAAAAATGGTTGTTTTCCAGCCTCGAAAAGATATTTATCGAAAACCGCATTTACCACGAGATAGAAGAATGTGAAAGTTGGGAAGAGGTGATCGAGACCATTTACCGGGAGTTGAGAAAATTTGTGGCAACCCCTTCCGACCCGGCCCAAAAAGGCGACAAGCGACTGTCCCTCTATCGGGACTTGAACGACGACGACATTACCCGCCTGACCGAAATCCGCATCAAGCGCATTTCCAAATACAATTCCTTCAAGGCCGACGAGCTGATTGCAAAGATCATCGAAGAATTGGAGCAGGTCAAACACGACTTGGCGCACCTGACCGATTATACCATCGCCTATTACCAAATGCTGTTGGATAAATTCGGCAAAGGCCGCGAGCGCAAAACCAAAATCACCAGCTTCGAAGCCATTGAAGCAGTAGCCGTTGTGGCCAATAATACCAAGCTGTATGTCGACCGCAAGGAGGGCTTCATTGGTACCGGCCTCAAGAAAGAAGGCGAATTTGTCTGTGACTGTTCCGATATTGACGACATCATTGTGTTCCGCAAAGATGGCAAAATGGTCGTCTCCCGCATTGCCGACAAGACCTTCGTCGGCAAGGACATCATCCATGTCGACGTCTGGAAAAAAGGCGATGAGCGCACCACTTACAACATGATCTACTGGGATGCCAAACAGGGTCGGGCTTATGCCAAACGCTTCAACGTAACGGCTATTACCCGCGACAAAGAATACGACTTGACCAAAAGTGGCGACCCCAAAAACAAGTTGCTCTATTTCTCCGCCAACCCCAATGGCGAAGCAGAACTCGTGACCGTCACTCTGAGCCCAGCTTCCAAGGCCCGTATGAAAGTTTTCGACTACGGCTTTAGCGATCTGGAAATCAAAGGCCGAGGCGCCGGTGGCAACATCGTCACCAAATACCCCGTGAAAAAAGTAGTGCTAAAAGAGGAAGGTCATTCCACCATTGGCGCCCTGAAAATCTGGATGGACGAAGTCAGTGGCCGCCTCAACACCGAAGAACGAGGCCGTTATCTCGGCGAATTCGATACCGGCGAGGCTATCCTTGCCATTCATGCCGATGGTTCTTATGAACTGAATTATGTGGAAATGTCCCGCCGCTATGAGGTAAAAGATTTGCTTTACATCAGCAAGTTTGACCCGGACACCCCGATCTCCGCTGTCCATTTCGAGGGCAACAAGGGCTGGTCCATGGTCAAGCGGTTCTACATCGAAACGACCGCCGTGGACCAACGGTTCCCATTTATTACCGACCATCGTTCTTCCAAACTCTATTTTGCTACTGCCTCCGCCAACCCAATTGTGCAGTACAGTTATAAATCCAAGAATGAAAAACACGAGCACGCGTTGAACCTCGCCGAATTCATGGACACAAAAGGCTGGAAAGCAATTGGGAATAAACTGTGCGAATTCAAGCTATTAAAAATTACCGAAGTACAGCAGGAAAAGCCTTCGCCAACTTCCGCTACCGATAAAGGGAAATTACAGGCGGGGGATGTGGTGGATTTTGATGTGGAGGGGCAGGGGAGTTTGTTTTTGAGGGGGAGGTTCGGCACGTCCCAAACGGGATAATGTCCAGAAAAGGTGTCAAGAATAAATTCCTAACTTAGAAAAAAATTGACACATGAGAAAAGGGCAAAAAAACAGTCAAGACCAAGGGTTTGACTATAAAAAGTAACGGAAACGGAAGTCTTTGAGGCCTACAATCAGCAAAGGGCTGATTAAGGAAGACGGATTTAGGAATGATGCGCCATTTGGTACAAAGTTTTAGAAGCAACTACAGCACCAGCCCTAAAGGGCGCAACCAAAGGCGGGGCTAACCGGCGAAATGGCCATACTTCAAAACCATCCAAACCCATGTTGGGCCGTGATACAGATCCACCCACCACGGGACCGTGAAGTGACTTTGAACCCTGGCTTGTCGGCAAGTAGACAGAAACTGAACAGTGTTCTGATGTACCCAGATCATTGAGCTGTACAGTTTGGGCAACAGTTTGAGGACATCCAGTTCCATTTGAAACTGATGTACTTAGGCCGAACCGAGCACTGTGCCAATCGAAAACATTGGAACAGGTCAGATATAGAAAAATGGCAAACGCCTGTTGCAAAGTTTCTATATCCTTTTGTACTCCATGCCATCCATTTTACACCGGGAAAAACGGCAGGGTCATCACCAAGGTGAATTTACACTATTTATGGGGTGCAGGCTGATGGCCTCGTGATGTTTTATGCCTTTATGCGGGCAGGTGCAGAGGGCTAAAGGGATGGGGCGTATTGGAGCATATCAAAGACCGGGGTTGAAGACGTACTGTCTTTCTGTGTGGACGGGCTTGGTGGTTTTAAAGAGCTATTTTGGAAGTCTACCCGCAATCGGTTGTCCAGCGGTGTATCGCATACATCAGAAATTCCTCAAGTTTGTGACGATGCGGATATCAAACCCTCTTGATAAAAGATCTAAAGAAGGTCTACTAAGCTGATACAGAGCCACAGGGACTGGGGCTTAAGGCTTTGGGTAGGTTTGGGATTCGTGGAAATACCCCGAAATTGCAAAGGCATGGCGGAAAAAAATTGATGAGCTCACCGCTTTCTTTGGTTTTAATTGGGCTGTCCGCCGATAATGTACACCACCAATGCCGTAGATACTCCATCGGATGCTGGAGAAAGCTCAACTACAGCCAAAGGGGCCGGTTTCTGAAAACGCTTTGATGGACCTACAAATTAATCTTGAGCAGCAATATGAAAAAGGTCTGGGAAAGGCGAGTCCATGCTACAAAGCCATTCAGAGAAACCTACTTCAGAGAGTTTGGGGACAGCGCTCTTCTGGAAAAGCATGTCAAAACTAATTTTTATAAATGACACACTTTTCTGGACGTTATCCAAACGGATAGTTAAAAGACAGTCCGTGATAAGCTTTATAGTGATTTTTTGTCCTACAGCAGGTTACAGATTCCGAATAAGTATGATGCCCCATTAAAATGAATAATGGCAAAACTACTAAATAGTTCCACTCGGCAAAGAAAGGCGAAATAATATTTCATAAAATTGACGCATTACCATTCAAAAAATCATGAAATTGGTTTTCACTCCCCCTCCACCAACAACCCATCACTTCCCCACACCCACATTCTCCGCTCCCCATAATCCACTCCCACTCTCCCCTTCCCAAAAAACGGCATCCCCAAAATCTCATCCAAACCAATTGGCAGACCTTCGTTCAGGGGTTCGAGACCGATGACCGTTGCGGCCAGCGGGCCAAGAGGTCTATCATGAATAGTTAAGTTTTGTAGAGTACCGGAAGTTGCCGCTTGCTGATGATGGGTTATCCCTTTTACCTGTATTTTTTTCACTTCATCAAAATGGTCGGCTACGGGTTTAAATGATTTTTCATCAATAATATTCACTTCGGAACCGGTGTCGAGGCCGAAGCGAAATTTCTTTTTACCGATTTGGGCAACAAGATAAGGAAGATGGCCACTAAACCGGAGATCAAATATGGCATCTGGCGACTCGCTCACAGTAAAAGCAAATCCCTTTTTCTGGGAAGGAGCGATCGATAATTCATGGCGGTCGAAATCGAATAGGAGTTCTAGGTCTTTCAGAATGGAGTAACCGATGATGCCGAGTAATTGGATTCCTTTCACCTTTTCTATAGACGTTAAGTCTACCGATAGGGCAAATTGCTTTTTGATGGTTAGATCGCCGATAGAAAATTTCGTGACGGCATAACGACGGGCTTCACTGGTATGCCCGTTGAAGTCTACAAGCTGCTTCTGATTCCGAGAGAAACGCATACCTTCAAAATAACGCTCGTTTACGATGAGTTCCGGTGCGCCCGTATCGAGAAGAAATTTACCGGTTTGCCCATTCAAATTGGCTTCGATAATCAGCAAGTTACCTTCCAATCGGAACGGGATATACTCTTGGGCACTAGAGCTGAGGGCAGTGGAGAACAGGAGGGCAAGGGCTAGACAAGTGTGTAAATGGTGGCTCATTGTTCATGGATAAAAATGGTTAAGAAATTGGCGGTTTTGCGGTTTGTCTATGCGGGGAGGTACGGGAAGAACTAAAAATCTGCGTCCACTCGACGCCAACATTTGATCCATAGTTTCATGACAATTTTTTAGCGATAGCGAGTAAATAGGTGGGTATTTAGTGAATTACTATCTAAGGTGCTTGAAATTTGTCGGTGGGAATTCAGGGAGTTTCGATATTGAAGTGAAGAGTAATGCTTGAATTAAAAAGAAACCCCTCTAAGGATTAGATAAAAACAAATGACAAAAAACGTAAAAACCAAAATTTAATATGGCACATCAAATAAAACACCCTTTTATAAATGCCATACGCTGACTTTTTGCAAAATATTTGCCAAACAAGGCCAGCAATGAAATGAACTGGATTATTTGCCATTTTTAATGAAGAAAATATTTTTTCAGAAGGAACTTTACAAAAATCAAAAATCATTATACATTTGCACCGCTTTAGCCGGAAGCGGCACTTAAAAGCATATAGGATTGGCCCATGGTGTAATTGGCAACACAGCAGATTTTGGTTCTGTCGTTCAAGGTTCGAGTCCTTGTGGGCCAACAAAAAAGCCCTCGTGAGTTACTTGCGGGGGCTTTCCTATTTACGCCCGTATCTAATTCTTGACAGTCGGTCTAAAGATTTAACCTGTTCTGACAGCCACTCGCCAATTTTGAGCCTTTTCACAAAGCCATTCTGCATGTCCAACGTCCCTTTCATTCTACTTCTTCGCCTAAGACAAGTCCGCCGGGCTATTGCCCAAGCAGGCATTGGGGTTGTATTGTTAGCAGCGCTGGCCACCTTCGGGATGGTCATGCAGATGTTGGCCGCTTTGCGGGAAATGGATTGGCCCGCCGTTAGCCTAATAGTACTTGCCTTGACTTGGTCATTGCAGGCAGCAAGAAAAGACTTACCCTTCCTCCGTTCTATTTGCAAAAACAGTTGGGCGTTTAAAAGTATATTGTCAGCAGAATACCTAATGCTACTTTCCCCGTTGCTGTTATTGTATGGATGGGGAGGTCAATGGCAACAGCTATTGGTCGTCGTTGGTGCTTCACTCATCACTGCCCTGACTGCCGAACTAATCCCGATCACGAATAAACAACAGACTAAAAAGAGCCTGCCATTTATCCCACAAAATAATTTTGAAATAAAATCAAGGGTCGAGAAAAACCCAATTCTATTTTCGGTCATATACGGCTTGAGCTTCCTTTCCTTTTTCCATATTTCTTTTTTCCCGATCAGCATCATAATTTTCTCTATTTTTTTAGCAGATACATTTAAATATTATGAACCGACAACAATGGTTCACTGGAAAAAAGATTTTGTTTTCGAGAAATTAAAACGGAACATTGGCTTTTTATTATTGGCTTATTTACCTCCATTTTTCTTATGCCTACTTTTTCAATGGAATTTTAAATGGTTAGCGGTTTATACTATGGCTATTTTATTAACTGTATCTATTCTGGCTATCTGTTTTAAATATGCCAACTATTCACCGTTATACCCAGAAATGGAAAGTTCAAATACCTTGAGTTTTTTATTATTACTTTCTTTTTTACCAGGCTTTATTTTAATCACAATAAGCTTTTCTTTTGTCCAATATTTCAAAGCAATAAAAAACATGGAGTATTTTTTCGGCCCGTAATTTATCTGGCTTGACTTAAATATAAAAATGCAATTCATCAGACTTGATGACCTGAGTCCATTATTCTCAAAAATACAATTATGCTCAAATTAGAAAATATCAATTTCCATTTCGGGGAGAAAATAATTTTTGAAAAATTAAACCTGTCATTTACAGAAGGGCAAGTCCACGGTATAGTTGGAAAAAATGGCATTGGCAAAACAACCCTTTTTAGAAACATGGCTGGCATTTACCGACCACAGTCGGGGAATTTATTATTTAATGACAGACCACTAAAAAAAGACGACATTTCTTTTTTGCCAACCTCGCCTTATTTTTATCCATATATCAATGGCGGCGAATATATCAAATTGGTCAACGGTTCAATTAGCCCAAAAATAAGCCAATATGCAGACCTGCTTGACCTGCCTTTAAACCAATTAATCGACACTTATTCGACAGGCATGAAAAAGAAAGTTGCGTTCCTTGGTGCTATCAGCCAAGACCGGCCTGTTTTGATTTTGGACGAACCATTCAACGGCGTTGATCTGGAAAGCAATGAAATTTTAAAATCCATTATTTTAAAAGAAAAAAGAGGGCGTGTTTTATTAATTTCTTCTCATATACTCAGTTCATTAACGAACATTAGTGATTCTATTTATTTTATTCAAAAAGGTTTTATAGTGGATATTTATGCGAAAAATGAATTCACCAAATTAGAAGCCATTATTCAAAATGACATTGAAGAAAAAATAAACCGGGCTGGCGTTTTGTAAACTTTTATCTATCCATTATTTAAATCTCACTGCCTTCCACTGGCTTCAATATAGTCAACACTGTACAAAGCCCAATTGCCCTGATTGCAGGCACTTTCGTTCCATCTTCCAATTCGTGCATCGTGTTTAAAAAAGTCCATTGAAAATTTTCCAGCGGCATTTTATATTCCTCCAATAAATCTTGCAATTCATTTTGTTCACGCAACCATTTTTTCTGTGCGCTCCATTTGGCCAAATTGGGGACAGATTTTTCGTCGGCATAAGCCACCGTCCAAACAATGGGCACATTAAAAGTATGGTGATAAATATCTTTTTGATGCCGAGGCTGCCGCCGGGAAAGGGCATCCTCCCAATTAATTTCTACCTGCGGATATCGTTTTTTTAATTGGGCAATTAATTCTTGGTCCGTTGGTCGATATGTTTTGGGGTAAAACGCATAATACGATTCTAACTGACTGCGGCAAGGTCTACCTTCTGTCGGTTCGTAGCGGATAAAATGTACGGACGATTTTACAGGTACTGGCTGCGAGGCCCCAAATGCTTTTCCAATTGTTTTTAATAATTCAACATTTCGTCCAACCGCACAACCGTGAATATGAATTTCGGTGCAATCATCTGCAATAAACTCAGGCAGCGGACGCAACTTATTATTTTCTATCGCTGATTTAATGGAGGCCACCGTCGTCCTTTTTCCTCCCGGCAAAGTGGCGACCCCAAGACCACTCCATTCATTGCCGTGAACCACTAAATTAATTTTCCCCCACGGCATTTGTCCAGACTGAAAATGAGTGGCCAAATAATCCCGCACCTCCAAAATTGAACGACAACTGGTGATTAATTGTTCGGTCTTTTCTGTTGGGTGGGTGCGGTAAAATTGAGTAGCGGAAGCGTAATAATTTTCTTCTGGTTTTTCATCTTCCCCTAAAATAAAGGTGATATTTTCCCGCTCGGTCGCCGTCACTTCTGGTTGTTTTGCAAAATTAACAGGCACATTATATTCATTAATATTTTGCGTTTTCAATAATTCATTTTTTGGAAAGAAAAAATCCGAAAAAGCAATCAGTATTATAAAAAGGCCCGTCGCCATTAAATTATATGCGATGAATTTTTTGTTGGTCATTTTAATTAATTTTTAGTTTGGAATTTAAATCAAGGGGGCGACCGAAATGCCGCCCCCCATGTCAATCAGCCCAATTTTCTCCAACCAATCAATAAAAGCCCCACACCTAAAATGAGTGCGAAAAACCGATATAAATTGGAAGCAGAAAATATTCCTTTATTTATTCCTTTTAATATCACACCTTCGATGGCCGGTGAAAAACCGACGGCATAATCTGACACATTTTCCGGCAAGGGCAAAGCTTGTTTCACGGCCACCGTTTCACCAGTTTCTTTATTGATGATTTCTTTATCCACTGCAACGAAAGAGGTGTAGGCGGTCATCAAATTATAATCAAGTCCAAGCTGGGTGACTTCTTTTACCCGGCCTTCATCGTAATTTAAATTATTGTAATCATCCAGCAACCGGATGCGTTCCCTCGCCCAGAGGTAGCGGAGGGCAGCATTGCGCCGATCAGGTTTCACGCTGGCTACATCAAAAGTGGTTTTGAATTTTTTCCTGCCGCTATGGCCTTTGACCGTGATAGAACCATTTGCACTGCCCTTATATTTCCCGAAAAAAACCAATGGTCGCTCGGCCATCACATCAGGCATGGAGGAAGGTTCCAAATCATACACCACAAAATCATTGAACTGTGCCTTTACCCGCGTCAGCACGGGCGACTCAATGTATTTTCTAAATTTTTCCGCACCTGCATTGGCCTCCGATTCATCGGTCACGATGGTCGGCTGGCCTTGTCCCACGTGCGCCAACCCTTCGATCAAATGGCGGTTTACGCCCGAACCGATGCCAAAGGCAAACAGGTTCGCATTGTCCAAATTATTGCGCACAAGATCGAACGCTTCTTGTTCCACATTGATATAACCATCGGTGATGACGACGAACGAACGGGAAACGCTTTCATCGGCCCTTGGTAATTGCAGCGCCCGTCTGAGCGCTGACAGCAAATTCGTGCCACCGCTGCCGCCTTGTTCGCCAAGGAAGTTGATGGCTTGTTCGATGTTCTCCTGGCTGGCATTCAACGATTGTTGTGCTAAAACAGCAGAGGTGCTGGCAAAGAGCATTACGTTGAACCTGTCAGAGGGGCGCAGGTTGGTCATCAAATTCCGCATCAGTTTTTTGGAAACGTTGAGCGGGAAGCCGTGCATAGAGCCGGATACGTCCACGATGAATACATACTCACGGGCCGGAATGTCCTCCGGTTTCACCTTATTGGGAGGCTGCACCATCATGAGGAAATAATTTTCATCGCCGTGTTCGTACAACAGCAATCCTTCTTGAATCTGTCCACCGGCCAATTGGTATTGCAAAATGAAGTCCCGGTTGCCCCCGTTTTTTTCCGAGGGATCGAGGGAAATATTAGCAGTGGTCGTGCCTTCGTATTGGGTATTGATTTTATGGGTACCACAGGTTACATCCTGGATGGGCATGCCACCTGATAGCCATACATTCAGCCCAAATTCATACGGAGGCATTTCCCCTCTTTTCAAATAAGGCGTATTCGTAAAACTCGTTTGCCCATTGCTTTCGCCTGTAAATCGAGGGCCAACAGTCGTTGGGTAAACGAACTCATAAACACCACTTTCAGGCACCAGTAGTTCGGTGTAATTGACGACCACCTGAATCTCATCGCCGGGCATAATGTTGGCGACGTTCATCTGGAAAACGTTGGGGCGTTCCTGCTCCAGAAGGGATGTCCGTTGGCCATTTTCTTTGGCCGTCTCGTAGGTCTGGCGAGCTTGGTTTTTCTCCTGAATCTCGGCCTCGACCACCCGGTTTCCAATAACCATTTTCATCCCATAAATAGCAGCACGGGTAGAGGTGGGGAAAACGTATATGGCTTCCAACGGCTTCGCACCTTCGTTTTTATACACCTGCGAAATGGTCACATCAGCGATCACGCCAGAGATGTTCACATCCGCCTTGGTAGATTTCAGGGGGAGTTGATCAACATTAGGGTCAGCCGTTTTTACAAAAAAATAAGGAGCACTTGTTTTGTCATCGTTTTGCCCTTGGGCCAGCAATTGGCCGCCAAAACAAAACGTCACGAACAATATCAAAGAGGTGATTAACTGGGCTGTCTTTTTCATTTTCAAAAATTTTTACGGTTAAATAAGTTTGGAAAACATGGGAACTGTCTTCGTTTCGGGAGGCAAGTTGCAGGCAGATGGCCCGGTAAGCTATGGCGGATGAGTAAGCGTTGGGGAAGATTGATTATTCGTTGGTGAGCTTAATACATTAACAGATAATGGTCTATTTGTTGGGTTTCTCCCTTATTTATAGGCTCAAAGATATTTCCGTTCTAAAAAGCGAAGGCCTACAATATTGACATGGGACACCTATCAAATGATGAGAGAAATGAAGGCAAAAATAAGAAATGCGTATTGACCAAATTTATAGATAGAAAAAACTTACTACAATAGTTCTTCTTCGTACCCTCACTTCGACTTTAAAAATTTTTGTGCGAAAATCCAACTGTTTATCAGGCAGTTATGAAACCATTTCTCAAAAAAAATTACTAAATAGGTTGTTTTTCACACAAAGAAATCTACTTTTGCAGCCGCTTAGGAAAAAGGGGACATAACCTGATGAAATAAGCGATAGGTTATCGAACCAATTACCATTAAATTTTGCTGGCGGTTTTTGGGTTTCAGCCATGATAGATTTCACATTTTCATTGCCTGAACTTTTAGCCAAACAGCTAATTCAAATCATAAAATCGTGAATACTCGGAGCTATAACACCGAATCTGCGAAGAACGAAACAGTGCAGCGCGAATGGCATGTTGTTGATGCAGAAGGACAGACGGCAGGCCGTTTGTTCAGCCGTATTGCTCATGTACTGATGGGCAAGCACAAGCCTTCCTTCACCTCGCATATTGACACCGGCGATTACGTGATCGTCATCAATGCGGAGAAAATCCGGTTCACTGGCAACAAAGTGCTGAAAAAAGAATACGTGCGCCACACAGGTTACCCCGGTGGTCAGCGTAGAGAGAACGTGGCCAGTATGCTTAACCGCAAACCTGAATTCATTATCGAAAAAGGTGTGAAAGGCATGTTGCCCAAAAACAAATTGGGCAGGGCCATGTACAAAAAGCTTTTTGTTTATGCTGGTGCTGAACATCCGCACCAAGCCCAAAAGCCACAACCTTTCAAATTCTAAAATGCAAATGGTTTTGGGCATCAATTATTGAATACCAATAACTGGCCGCCAATTACCAACAGCCAATATTCTCAAACATGGAAATGATAAATGCCATCGGCAGGAGGAAGCGTTCCATCGCACGGGTTTACCTGACTCAAGGTACAGGTAAAATAACTGTGAACGGCAAGGACTACAAAGAGTACTTTCCACAATTGCACATCCAGCCCAGCGTTACCGACCCTTTCGTTACTGTCGCACTTGAAAGCAACCTCTACGACTTGAAGGTCAATGTGATGGGAGGTGGTTTCAAAGGACAAGCAGAAGCAGTTCGTATGGCCATTGCACGTGCATTGGTAAAATTGAACGGCGAATTCCGCAAGCCTTTGAAAACTAAAAAGATGCTAACCCGTGATGCCCGTTCTGTTGAACGTAAAAAATACGGTAAGCCAAAAGCAAGGAAGAGCTTCCAGTTCTCAAAACGTTAATGCTTGGTATTTGGAATCAGTTATTCGGTATTTCCACAATTTCTTAATACCTGGTTCCCAATGCCCAATCACCATATAATAATGGCAAAACCTACCTATCAAGAATTACTCGATGCCGGTGTACACTTTGGCCACATGCGTAAAAAGTGGAACCCTAAAATGGCTCCGTATATTTTCATGGAGCGCAAAGGCATCCATATCATAGACCTCAACCGTACTTCTGAAGCCCTCGAACGCGCTGCGAACGCTATGCGTGCAGTAGCCAAATCTGGCCGGAAGATTTTGTTTGTTGCTACCAAAAAGCAAGCCCGCGACATCGTTGCGCAAGCTGCTGAATCCGTCAACATGCCTTACGTAACCGAGCGTTGGTTAGGTGGTATGATGACCAACTTCTCGACCATCAAGCGTTCTGTTAAAAAAATGCAGAGCATTGAGCGTATGCTCACCGATGGTACAGCAACCAACATGACCAAAAAGGAGCGCCTTACATTGGAGCGGGAGCGCCTGAAGTTGCAAAAAGTATTGGGCGGTATCGAACATTTGATGCGCTTGCCTGCTGCGGTTTTTGTTGTGGACATCATGCACGAGCATTTGGCCATTGCCGAAGCTACCCGTTTGGGCATCCGTACTTTCGCCATGGTCGACACCAACTCCGACCCTAAGAAAGTGGACTTCCCGATCCCTTCCAATGACGATGCTTCTAAATCGATTGGTGTTATTACCAATTATTTGGTGGAAGCTATCCGTGAAGGTTTGGCGGAACGCCAAACAATGGGTAAGTCGCAAAAAGACGAAGCTGCTACGGCATCTGCTGAATAAGAAAGAAGAAAAGGAAAGGCAACTCATGTTGCCTTTTTCTTATGCAGACCATTTTAAGTAAGTACTACCATTTTAATAACCATTTAAATTTAAAATAGACATGACAGCCGCTGACATTAAAAAACTCCGCGACATGACCGGAGCTGGCATGATGGATTGCAAAAAGGCCCTGACCGAAGCAGGAGGTGATTTCGACAAAGCGATTGAAGTCCTCCGTAAGCAAGGCCAAAAATTGTCTGCCAAAAGGGCTGACAGAGACGCTACTGAAGGCGTTGTAGTTGCCCTGACTTCCCACAACCGCAACAACGGCGTACTTGTCCGTTTGAGCTGCGAGACTGATTTCGTTGCCAAAAACGAAGCATTCGTTGACTTCGCCAAAAGCATCGCTGCAATTGCACTGAAACATTTGCCAGAAAGCTTGGAAGAATTGAAAGCACTTCCTTACGAGAATGGAGTATCCGTTCAAGATAAGGTAGAAGAGCAGGTAGGGGTCATTGGCGAAAAACTTGAATTGAGCCACTACTCAAAAATCATCACCAAGGCTGGCGAAGGCCAGGTTTTACCATATATCCACATGGGCTACAAAGCAGGCGTACTCGTCGCTTTGAACCTGGAAGGCCCTGATTATATCGAACCAGGAAAAAATGTGGCTATGCAAGTAGCAGCTATGCGCCCAGTGGCATTGGATAAAGATGGCGTAGATGCAGCTACCATTGAAAAAGAAATCGAAATCGGAAAAGAACAAGCCAGACAAGAAGGTAAGCCTGAAGAAATGCTTGAAAAGATAGCATTGGGCAAGCTGAATAAATTCTACAAAGAAAGCACCTTGTTGGCTCAATCTTATGTCAAGGACAACAAAATGTCTGTCAGTGACTATCTGAAGAGCTTGCACAAGGACTTGACAGTCACCGAGTTCAAACACGTTGAACTGGGTTGACCCCCTTTTTCTACGGAAGGCGAATTAAGCAATTAATTCGCCTTTTTTTATGCCTCTTCCTTTTGTGACCTCCAGCCTAACATGTTTTTTTTTTTCAAAGATAAATTGCAGGTCAAGAAAAATGGGATTGGTCTTCTTTTACTTCAACATTCATTTTTCATAAATCCACAACTCATTTTTCCATGTCAGTTAAATACAAACGAGTTCTTCTAAAATTGAGTGGTGAATCCTTAATGGGGGAGAACCAATACGGCATAGACCCGAATATGCTGGTGAACTATGCCAAACAAATAAAAGACTTGATTGGCCTTGGCGTAGAAGTAGCTATCGTTATTGGCGGTGGCAACATCTTCCGTGGCCTGCAGGCTGAAAAATCTGGCATCGAGCGGGTGCAGGGTGATTACATGGGCATGTTAGCAACGGTAATCAATGGCATGGCACTGCAAAGCGCCTTAGAAGGCATTGGGGTTTTTACACGGTTAATCTCAGCTATTGAAATGAAGCAGATCGCCGAGCCATATATCCGGCGCCGGGCTACCCGGCATTTGGAGAAAGGTAGGGTTGTGATTTTTTCGGGAGGCACAGGCAGCCCTTATTTCACAACCGACTCCGCAGCTGCATTGAGAGCCAGTGAAATTAACGCCCATGTCATATTGAAAGGCACTCGGGTGGATGGCATTTACACCGCAGATCCAGAAAAAGACCCGACTGCTACCAAATACGACCGACTGACTTTCGCCAGTGTCATTAGTCAGGGATTAGGAGTGATGGACATGACGGCTTTCACCATCTGTAAGGAGAACAATATCCCCATCATTGTTTTTGACATCAACAATCCTAAAAATTTGCTGCGAATCGCCCAAGGGGAAACCATTGGGACGTTGGTTGAGGATTGATTTTAGAACGAATATCTTTTAAAAAGGGAAAGGCAAGTTCTTCACTGAGCTTGCCTTTCCTTTTTTAATCCTTCCTAATATATTCCACCTCATGCACTTCCTCGAATAATGGCATGTCCAAAATTTGAATCATTTTTTCCAATTTATGGAGCGGTATATCCTCCCCTCGCCGGGCAAAAATATTTTCAATACTGGTTTCGAGATAAATTATTTTAAAAAACGGATTATAGACTGCTAATTTATTAATCAATTTAGAACGCATATCCGCAGTCAAGTTGGTACTGTTCCAAATAAAACTTTGTTTGGCGGCGGCATATTTTTTCGCCAACTCGTAAGCTCTTTGCACCACCCTACCCTGCCCTTGTTTGTCGCCGTGACTGATTTTCATTTCTTGCCGAAAATAATCCAGACTAATGACGGGCAATTTATTTTTCTGCAAAAAAGTGTCCTTCCCACTGCCAGCGATACCGGACATTAATATTATTTGAAATTTCGTGTCGTCAAATAATTCGGCCGTATATTCCGCATTCGTAAAAAAATAACGAAAACGACTGTGTGCATTTAAAAAAGGATAAGGTTTTTCAAAGCAATTATTTTCCAGACAAAATTCTTTAAAATATTCCACCCGTTCCAACAACTCATTTTTATCCTTACATATTCTTCCTAAAACATCCGCTTTGGCAAAAATATAGAGCAAATAATTACTGGTTCGTAGACTTGCAGAAATCACCGCCGACCGGGGATTTTCTTTTTCCAGCGCCCAAATGGGCAACCCATGCAGCCGCACCAAACTGCACACCGTTTCCCGAAATGTAAAATCTTCCTCCCATAAAATTTCACGGGTCATTTTTTCACCCACTTTGGCATGGCGGGGAGACGATACTTTTCCATTTTCTATGACCAGACAGGCAGGTTTTGCCACATCGTGAAACAGGGCTGTCGCCAGTAGCAATTTTTTCTCCTGAGCGAATAATGCTTGGTATTCAGGCAATTGCAGCAACGCCTCCACGACCATTTCCGTATGGACGCCAACATCCCCTTCCGCATGGTAGTCGGGGTTTTGCGGGCAATCATACAAAGGGCCAAACCAGTCGGTTTGCCGCAGCTCATCCCAGCTCGGAAGCTGGTTGGTTATCCAGTTTTTCAAACCAGAGCTGCGCCCTTTTCCAATTTTTGGTCCAATGCTCATCTGTTTTTACGTGATTTTTTCGGACGTATTTTAAAACGTTGTTGGCAAATTCATCCACATGGAAACCAGCAGCGTTCCGAAACACAAAGCCCTCGCATTCCCCTCCCAAACGGCTGCCATTTTCCATTCCTTTTTCGATATTTTTTAAAATAGTTTCCTCGGTAAATATTTCCCTTTTTATGACCGGGACGGTCGGAATGTCCAGCACCTGCGCATAAAAAACCACCTCGTCCCAACCCAGCCATTGGTCGCCCTGCCGGATGGCAAAGATGTAATAATAACTGTCCAACCGCTCATATTCGATGCTGTGGACGGCGTACAAACTTTCCCCAAACACTTCCAGATCGCCCAACGCATTTTTATGGTACTCCCACAGCTCCCGCATCTTCACCGACCACGGACTGACCGTCGGCGCCGCATGCGAACGGGCATACACCCCACTTGCCTTCAGGCAGGTATTTTCACCGTCCAGTTTTTCCGTCATGACCAGCTCATGCTGCAAAATGGATCCCCAGTCCTGCGCGATGCGGTCGTCAGAAGTCGTCCCCGGCGAAAACGGGAAATGATAGGTCCGGCTGTATTTGCGGGCTTCCATGATTTGTTATGGTTTGGAAAGGTAGTAGAACGTGGAGCGGGTGGGGAAAAGTTCCGAGAGTATAAATTGTTTGGTTGCGCCAAGTTTAGCGCAGCGCAACTTGGCACGTTTCAACAGGCAGCCTGAGACTGCTGAATTCGAAAGAATAAAAAAATATTGGAATGGTGAAACCAGCTTGATTTTATAAAATTGTATCACCCGAATTAAATCCTTTGACTTTACTGGGCCGTGCAGTCACAGACTGCTTGTATGAAAGTATCAAGTTGCGCTGTGCTAAACTTGATACAACTTTGTATCCCCGGCAACATAAATAGCCGGATGCAGCACCAAAGTATCCTCAGGAGTGACAGGGCCATCGTCATCAACAGGGAAAACTGGGGTGTCATCGTCAGCGCAGGCAGCAAACAAGAATAGCATGGAAAAAAGGAACAGTATATTTTTCATGTGGCTCTATTAAAAGGAAAAAAGACAGGCCTGTTTGCAGGCCTGTCTTTTTTCCATACAACAAAAATTTTCACTCCTGTAGCTTCACCCAAAACACTGCATCCCGAATGGTAAACTTATCCGGATTGTTAGGGTTGAGCTTAAAACCCTGTGGGTTGTTGATCTCAAAAGACACCGTAAAATGCCCACGATAAATCTGCTCAACCGTATCAATCTCTGTGATCGTCAGAAGGTTGTCAGTGGCAGTTTCATCAACAATGTAGTTGTCTTCACCGACGTCACCATCGTCTGTTGAAGTGTGAAAACTGGCACCCACAAAGCCATCATCCAAATCAAAATGATCAAATGCTACCTTAAATGTACCAACAGAATTTTTTGGAATCTCTGTTAGGTATAAACTATGTCTCGTAAAACCAGATAAACGATGGTAGGCAGAAAACCCCATATCCCAATAGTCTCCTGGAAATGTCGGATGCCAATCTTGAATCCTAGCTATAGAAATAGATGCCTCCCAAATGAATGAATCCAACCAAACCCCTTGCACATAACCATAAGTCGTATCCCCTGCAACATATATGGCTGGATGTAGCACCAAAGTATCTTCTGGAGGAGTAACAGGGCCATCGTCATCAACAGGGAAAACTGGGGTGTCATCGTCAGCGCAGGCAGCAAACAAGAATAGCATGGAAAAAAGGAAAAGTATATTTTTCATGTGGCTCTATTAAAAGGAAAAAAGATAGGCCTGCAAACAGGCCTGTCTTTTTTCCATACAACAAAAATTTTCACTCCTGTAGCTTCACCCAAAACACTGCATCCCGAATGGTAAACTTATCCGGGTTGTCAGGGTTGAGCTTAAACCCTTGAGGGTTGTTGATCTCAAAAGACACCGTAAAATGCCCTCGATAAATCTGCTCAACCGTATCAATCTCTGTGATCGTTAGAAGGTTGTCGGTGGCAGTTTCATTAACAATATAGTTGTCTTCTCCGACATCACCATCGTCTGTTAAGGTATGAAATGTTGCGCCAATAAAGCCATCATCTAAATCCCAATGATCAAATGCTATATCAAATGTACCGATGGAATCTCTCGGTATCTCGGACAAATTAATTGTGTGGCGTAAATAACCAGACACCCGATGATAGGCGGAAAATCCAATATTTAAATAATTTGTTGGATGTGTCGAATGCCAACTTTGTATTCTTGCTAAGATGGTGGATGCTTCCCAGGCAACAGAATCTGTCCAAACACCAGACACATAGCCATAAGTTGTATCCCCGGCAACATAAATAGCCGGATGCAGCACCAAAGTATCCTCAGGAGTGACAGGGCCATCGTCATCAACAGGGAACACAGGTGTGTCATCGTCAGCACAGGCAGCAAACAAGAATAGCATGGAAAAAAGGAACAGTATATTTTTCATGGATATTGGATTTAAAGATTTAAAAAAATGGAAAAGAAGCAACTATTCAGCCACCATTATTTTGTGAACCCTCTGTACATCTTCCGTTTGAACTATACACCAATACATTCCTGCCTGCAATTGGTGAGTGGGTAGTTCCACCTGCATATTTTCAGTCGGGGTAGTTATTTCTCCCAAATCAATCACAATCCGGCCATGAATATCAGTGATAGATACCCTACAGCGGCTGTCAACTTTTGTGCTAAAGGAAAGATAGGAACTACCATTGGTCGGGTTTGGGGATACGATTATTGTAATGTCATTATTTTCAACATCGCCAATAGCTGTGGTAATTCTATTTTCATCGCCCATGCATTCCTCGCACTTTCCGGTTATGATTTTTCTTATCCGGGTAACCGTAAGACCATCACTGGAGGTCACTTTAAGGTAGAGGTAAAAATGAGGGCAGACCAAAGACCCTAAGGAAACATTATCCTGATTGCTAAGAAAAGTACCTGGATTGTTGTTGGAAAACTGCCCGGTTGTGTTCCACCTCCATTCATAGGTATAAGGAGGCTGGCCCGGTGTTCCCGCCAAAGCAGGCACCACATTGGCGGTATAGGCAACCCACTCAATATCACACGCATGGCCGAAGCCATCAATGCCTACTTGCATTTCTCCTGAATCATAAAAATTGGCGACTTCGCAACCTGAATTACGAATTGCCCTGGCATTGTCCTCAAGGTCAACCGTTCCAGTTGGCAGCCCTTGGTGGAAAATATCGGGATTAGAAAATTGTATTAACCGGGCTGCGGGGTTGCCGGGGTTTGTAGCATACGTGGAAGCCATCAACGTTCTGGCCGTTCCTGTCCCTTCTGTATCGATCCATACCCTACCATGGTTGCAATCTCCAAATGGATCTGAAAAAGGATCGTGGCGACAGCCTAATAAATGACCTACCTCGTGGGCGAAGGTGTAACGGGGGTCTAACATAGAAGGCGCTTCCACGATGCCGTAAGCGCAAAAATTATCTGCCCCAAGGCAGTTGACCTGACCAAATGAACCGTAACGGTCACCAGTCAACATTATAACCAAGTCAGCTTCATGCTGATCCCGTAAGGTATTTGCCTGTACATTTACGGACAAATTATTTACATCTGTTTCAGCAATAAAACCAAGCGGCATCGAAAACGATTCTACAGTAAAACGGGCATTTTTGTTTGGGATATCGCTGGCGAGAAAAGCAAATTGTAGCGAATAAACGCTGTACCAAAAATAGAGCTGGGCTATAAAACCGTTATTGTTGGATGCTTGGAGAATCCAATTTTGCGCTTCTGGGGTCATAAGGATAAGAATATGTATTGTCGCTGGGCAGGTGTTGTAATCTTCCAAACATAACTCTTCATCGTCCCCTTCAGGCCCTTCCCCCCCTTCATTTCCACAACCTTCTGGCAGTCCATCATATTCAGATAAATCATGTTCGACAAGGATATTATAACCATCTTTGAAGTACTCAATAGAGTAATATGCTTCACTTGTCCTGATAGACCCAATCTTAAGACCTCCCCGTGAAACGAGAATAATCTGGCCATCTCCATTTGAAAGAGAGGCCATCCAGCCATAATTCGATTCATCAGTATAATCCAATTGGACAGTTTCAGCAACTAAGCTTCCTGCTACTCCAGGGATCGTGAGGTTAGCATACCCATTCTGCAAGTTCGCGTTAAGCGATCCAATCTGAATTATTTTGGTGTCTGTTACTAAGGTGGATTGGTCAAATTGATCTAACCTACTACTATCGCTACTAGTCAATGTTAACGTATTGGGGTTAATTTCTGTAATAATGTTTTGCGCTGTCAGCGTTGGAATTTGTAAACAAAGGAAAGGCAGAATTAGGTAAAGAAGTGCGGTGAAGTGCGGTGAAGTGCGGTGAAGTGCGGTGAAGTGCGGTGAAGTGCGGTGAACGTCTTTCATGTTAGCAGTTTTTTTTAGGTTAAACGCTACACCAATCAGTGACCAATGGAGCGCGAAATAAAATTTCAATAACCAAAGTTATGTCAAAACCATTGTTCTGCCAACTTCGGTGTTTTGTTTTTTTTGGTTGGCCAACGACCAAAATTGTAGTGCAAACATTTGATCAAAAAAAGACGCAAATAAAGCCTAAGATTATGAGATAAAAAAATTTGGATAAGCCCGTTGTCCATGACTTCCAAATCCTCCCCAACACCAGTTGTGATAAGTTTATCGAAGCGCAACTTGTCACTCTTCAACAAACGTTCTGCGACCAGCAAATGTAGAGAAGACTATCTTGCCCTCACCCGAACAAATCTTCCAACCTCAGCACTTTTTCCACCAGCCCCAAACTATGCTTATTTTCTTTCATCCTGCACTATCGGTATATAATAAAAAATCCAACAAAGCCTAACCGGGCGAAATGTACCCTTTTCACCCAACATTTCGCCCGAAATAATTTTTATAACGGGCGAAATCTATTTTATACTCAAAAACAAAAAAGGCCAATCCACAACAGATCAGCCTTCCTTATCTTACAAAATAACTTTATTCTATTTCAAATCACCGACGCAAACTGCTTCAAAAACCGCACATCATTCTCAAATAGCAGTCGGATATCGTGGATGTCGTACAAGCGCATGGCCTGTCGCTCGATGCCCATGCCGAAGGCGAAGCCAGAATATTTGGCAGCATCAATGCCGCAGTTTTCCAGCACCTGTGGGTCCACCATGCCGCAGCCGAGGATTTCCAGCCAGCCAGTGCCTTTGGAAAGGCGGTAGTTTTTTTCGTTGTCCATACCGATCCAGACGTCCATTTCGGCGCTCGGCTCGGTGAACGGGAAGTAGCTCGGACGCAGGCGGATTTTCGGCGTCCCAAACATTTCCTGTGCGAAATACATCAGTGTCTGCTTCATGTCGGCGAAGCTGACGCCCTCGTCCACATACAACCCTTCCACTTGGTGGAACTGCGCATGCGAGCGGGCACTGATCGTCTCGTTGCGGTAAACCCGTCCCGGTGCGATGACCCGGATCGGCGGTTTTTGCGAGGTCATTACCCTGGCCTGTACGGGCGACGTGTGGGTACGGAGCAGTAGCTCGGTGCTATTTTTCAGGTAAAACGTGTCCTGCATGTCGCGGGCAGGGTGGTCTTCCGGCGTGTTCATGGCCGTGAAGTTGTGCCAGTCGTCCTCGATCTCCGGACCTTCCGCCACGGCAAAGCCCATCCGTTGAAAAATGGTAACTATGCGGTTCATCGTAGTGGCGATGGGGTGGCGGCTACCCAATGGTAGCGGTTCGCCGGGCATCGTCAGGTCGAGGGCATGGGCGCTGGCTTCGTCAGCAGCGCTTTCGAGCGATTCTTTCAGCTCCGCAAATTTATTTTCGGCAGCTTCCTTGGCCTTATTGACCAATTGGCCATATTCTTTTTTCCGTTCGTTCGGAACATTTTTAATTTCGCCGAACAATGGCTTGATCGTATTCTTGGAGCCGAGGTATTGAATGCGGAATTGCTCCAGCTCTTCTGCGGTCTGGGGGTTGGCAGCCTCAATGGCTTCGATGACCTGCTCTACTTTATTGAACATGTTTAGTTGATTAGTGATTAGTTGATCGGCGATTGGAAAACCACCTGCTTATAAAGCGGCAAATGTAAGAATAGGTTTCAAGTCTGATGACAAATTTGCCGAGAGGTTAACCCAAGAGCTACTAATCACCAACCAGCTTGGTATAGTACTGCTGAAAATAAGTTTTTAATAATTCGTTTTCGCTAGGAGGTCGGAGGTTGCAAAACCTCCTCTACCTAGGCCCTTTACTATCGTTGGGTTGCAGCCATGAAACGAATGTAGAAGAGGTTTTGCAACCTACGGCTTATTTACGAGAAATATTAATTTTCAATTTTCGGCAGTAGAAAACTAATCACAACCTGACTAATCACTATTCACCAATATGCAAACACTCCTGCAATCCTACAAAGCGCAAGCATTGATTTTCCTGTTCATCTGGGTGGTGAGCATGGTATTGTCGGCGGAGTTTGTGCTGTCCGTTTCGATGATCGGGCTGCTGGTGTTGGCGTTGTTCCAATTGGAAATAGAGGGGCCGCAAGTGCGGGTATTTTTTCGAAAAAACTTAAAAGAGAATTTTCGGGCGTTCTGGAAATACAAGGCTTGGTTGGCCGTGAGTGTGCCATTCTTTCTTGTCCTAATATCGGCGCTCTGGTCGGGCGACGTGGATTATACACTGGAGCGGCTGCGGATAAAATTGCCTTTTTTGATCCTCCCCTTTGCTTTTGCGAGCATGCCTGCGCTCCGCAAAAAAGAAATATTTACCATCCTTTATTTTTTGTTGGTCATGATGAGCATCATCAGCTTATATGTGCTGATTAATTTTTTGGTAAATTTTGACGAGGTGATGGAATTGCTCGGAAAAGGCGGCCACCTACCCACACCTTCCAACCATATCCGTTTTAGCCTAACACTCGCTTTTGCTATTATTGGGGGCATCGCACTGTGGGCAGAGAAATTCCATTTTCAGCAAACATCCGAGCGGTATATTATCGGCGGCATGACCTTGTTCCTTTTTATTTTCATCCATGTATTATCGGTGCGGAGCGGCATCCTTGCCTTGTACTTGGGGTTGTTTGTTTTGGCAGGTTATTATGTTTTTATAAAAAAGAAATATTTATGGGGGATGATGGGGATGATAGGTATTATTGGACTGCCATTTATTGCTTACCAAGCAGTGCCCAGTTTTAAATTAAAAGTGGATTATGCCGTCTGGGATTTCAAACAATTCCAGCAGGGCGGTGGTGGACATTATCCCGATTCGGAACGGCTGATCTCCATGACTACAGGATTGGAATTGGCGAAGGAAAATTGGCTTTTTGGCGTCGGCGCTGGCGACCTAAAAAAGGCCATGAAAAATAAATATGAAAATGAGCTGGCCGGTAATTATAATTTCCGCATGCCGCACAATCAATTGATTTCCATTTTTGCCGGAACTGGCATTATTGGTTTAATTATTTTTCTCGCTGCATTTTTCTATCCATTGTTTTATAAAAAGAATTTCCGGCAACCACTTTTCCTCGCTTTGCATGCTGTTGTATTTATGTCTTTTTTTATGGAAAATACGATTGAAAATAATTTCGGCATTTCTATGTATTTATTTTTCCTGTTGATGGGATTGAATTATTTATTTAATAAGAAAACACAAAAGGGTGGGGTTTATAGCCCCGCAAATTGAAAATTAATAATTGACGTTTACATAAATCAATTTAAAGTTTGGGTTCACGTGCGGTACTCGTCTGGGCGGGTGTGCCGAAAGCATACTGTTTGAGCGGAGCGAGTTTATGCTTTCTTGATTTTTTGGTTCCCCGAAGTGAATTCGGGGCAGGCATTTTTTATCAAGATTTCAATGCCGATTTTACATCGGTAAAAAAGAACATAACGTATTGCTGTTCAAAATTTTACTCTTTTCTTTTTTATGATAAAAAGAAACAAAAATCAAGGTTTTAATCCCGAATTTACTTCGGGGGAAAACAAAGGCTTGACTCCATGCCGCCCCCGCACCCACTGTTTTGCCGCTCCCAACCCGCCTAAACGAGTACCCAACAGACACCGTAATTTTTGAAGTTAAATTATTACTTTTCAATTTGCAGCGCTAAAATCTCACCCTTTTGTAATTCAAAACCCATCAATATACTCCACATCATCATCATTTTCCCATTTGGCCGTTTCTCCCACATCCTGCCATTCTACAGGCTCTCGGAGCATATTTAATGGAGCGCCAAATTCTTTAATTAACGCTGCCCGAATTTGCCGTTTTTGTTTTTCGCTGCGGGCAAACATATCTTTCACTTTGCTTTTATTGGCCTCGTATTTATATTTATCAAGCGTACCGTAAACATTAAAATATAAATTAAAAAAACCGTCTTTTTTAGCCTTGATCGGTTTCTGGTTGGAGCCTGATTTAAATTTATTGGCCAGCACCTGTCCGGCGTTTACTTTAATGCTGTAATCGATTTTATCATCAAAAGTCTGCTCCCCGCAAATGGACATATTCATTGCATTATTTTGAATAAACAAAACGGGTAAATAGAATTTCCCATCTTTTATTTCTATCCAATTTTGCATGTCCACAAAACGCACCCGGCGAAGGTCGTCCACCTTTGCAAAAGAGGAAAACTCCTCCAATATTTCCAACCCTTTTAATTCACCATCTTGAATACCGAGCCCTGCCCATACATGTAATTTGTCTGAAAGGAAATGCCCCGTCGAATCCCAATAGGCTTTGATCAACATTTTGGTGTTCATCGTACCTTCGAGATGTTCACTTCTCACAATCTCCTGTCCTGCATTATCCGTTTGGTAAAAGAATTTCTTTACGTCTATTTTATCACCGCTTAATTTTACTTTTAAATACGGTTCTTTTTCAAAAAATATAGTGCCGTCCAAAGCGAAATCCCCATCCATACCCTCGGCATTTCCCAAAACCTGCATCTCTGAATTTTCAAAATATAATTTACCGGTAAAATTTTTTCCTTCTATTTTATTGTAAGAAAACTCATCCACCTTTGCCACGAAATTGCCCTGTAATAAATCAGTGATGCGCTCTCGCTTGATGTATTTTTGGGTTTTTAAAGAATCCATAATGGCATCGCTCCCGCCTTTTGCGGTAAATTCTGAAACAGGCACGTCGGCCATTTTTCGCAAATTAAACAGGTCGAGGCGGCGGGCATTTAATTCACCGGAAAATTGCAGTTTCGCATTTTTTGTATTCAATGAATCCGCAAATAAAACCGGCAATAAATTCCAAGCATTTCCTTTAAAATCAAGGTCGTTTCCTGCGCCTTCTATTTCCAAGTCTTGCAGGGAGAGGAGGTTGTCTTCAAAAATTAATTTTCCTTTGTCAACGGTTATTTTTTCGCCATTTATTTTTAAGGCAGCATCATCAAAATCGAGCGAGCCTTTCATTTCCACGTCCGCAATATGCTGGATGGAAACCATATCCCGATAAAGCCCAGCAATGTCGAGGTTGTTGATTTCGATTTCCCCGTCGCCCCCCGTGATGCCGGGGTGCTCAAAAAAATCATAGATATATGCCATCGGCAAGGCGCCGTCCATTTGAAAATCAATAAACGGGTCGTCGAGGTCTTCCACTTTTAAATGCAGCGTCATGAGTTCGCGGTGGAGGTAGCCCTTAAAATCTTTGATTTCAAAAGAAGACGTTTTCATGGAGTTGCCTTCCCCATTGGTAAAAATGGCCTCGAACGAAACATCTTTGAAAGGTTCTTTTAAATACTGATGGGTGAGTCTACCGTTTTGGAGGGACAGGGTTGCCTCCGTTGCGGGGCTTTCGGTCGCACTTAATTTACCCAAAATATCCATGGAAAAATGCAGTTTCCCTTCACTGGAAAAACCGCCGAGGAGCTCAAGCTGCTGTTCCGGCAATAGCGCAATGATTGATGATAAGTCAGCATCATCTGTCGTAAGCACGAGGTCATAATCCGAAAAACCCTTCCCCTTTTTGATGTTACCAACCAGGCTGAAAGAATTCCCCTCCACCAGCACTTTCACCTTTTTAAAATCGAACTGCCCTTGCTCCAAATCAACATATATGTTGGCATCGTAGCCCCATTTTTTGCCCGCAAAATAGCGCATGCCATTGAGGTCGATAAAATTGGAAGCCATTTTGGCCGTACTGGTAAGGTGGTATTTTTTACTCGAAAGCTCACCTGAAAACTCCGCTTCCTCCACTTGGGTCAGCATTTCCTGTCTCAGCTTATCGTCACGGTAAGCCAGTTCCATGTTTTCCAGTTTGGCCTGTTTCAGGGAAATGTTGAAGTTGCTCTCGGATTCCGATTCAGAAGGTTTGAAAATATCGTAATTGTTCTTGCCCCGTTTGTCGATGTGTACGTTCAGCGCCCCGTCACTGATCTTCACAGAATGCACTTTCACCTGCGACCCGAACAAACTCAACAGCCGAAAATGAAAGGCCATGTCTTTTGCTTCCAACAGCCCTTCCCCGAATTGATCCATCACCACCACGTTATGTAGACTGGCCGTTGCGTTGGGGAAACCCCGTAGCAGGGATAGGTCAAAATCTCCAACGGTTAGTTCTGTTGTCAGTTGTTTGTTGATTTCAGCAATCAGCTTTTTCCCGACAGCCTCTTGAAAAAAGCCAGCAATGACGACCGCCGCCAACATTAACAGCAGCACAACGATACCCAACCCAATGATTATTCTTTTCAAAAACCTTTGCATACGGTGAAACTATTTGTTCGAAAGCACTTGTTGAAACCAGCAATAAAGGTAAAGCAAACCACCCCGACCTTTTGTTTAGGCCACATTAAATATTTTTTCATTTTTTTTTCAAAAAGGGGTTGACAGTAATGGTAGATGTATATACATTTGCAGCCGCTTTTAAAGAAAGGCGATACATTAGAAAAAAAGGGCAATTAGCTCAGCTGGTTCAGAGCATCCCGATCTCGCATCGGGAGGGTCGAACGGTTCGGGTCTTCATTGCTGGAAAAAAAGGGCAATTAGCTCAGCTGGTTCAGAGCACCTCGTTTACACCGAGGGAGAATCGGAGGTTCGAATCCTTCATTGCCCACCCGTTTAAATCCTTTTCGGCCTCATGCCGGAAAGGATTTTTTTTTGAAAACCTAATTCGGCAGTTAGCTCAGCTGCCCGAGCATCCTGATCTTGCATCGGGAGAACTATCCTTCATTACCCCTTAAAAAGGGGCTTTTTGCAACGTACCTTCCATGCTTTTTCTTCCAATCTACAAACAGCCTTGTTTTTCTTCCAAGCTTATTACTCACATTTGGTTAATCAGCTTATCCACCAATCACGCAGGATGCAAGAACAATCAGCAAACAGCCTACCACGTGCCGACAAATCTTTCAACAAGAAAGAAAATTAAGAGCGATGATCGCTAAATAGATGCGATTATAAACAAAGCCATTTCCCTTGAAAAAGAGGCCCAACCTATTTTAGATCGCATCCACCCCAACTACAAAAAAAGTGTACGTAATCTCTGCATTGTCGGGCACCCGTTCGCAGGACTTGAGCGATTTGCAAAAATTGGGGAGCATGGGACTGTCCCGCATCGCCAAGTCACAATCGCATGTCATGCTAGCTTGGTCACCAACAAGGCCATCTTGGAGGCGCTCCTCAATGACACCCCACTGCAAATACCTCGTCAATGAACTAACCTTTAAAAAAGGCGAAATCAAATGCCAAAAAATTATTGGGCTACCGCACTGAAAGCCGAAGAACCCGCATCATGGTGACCATGCCTTCCGAAGCCGCCGACAATTATCAAATGGTGGAGGACATGCTGGGTGCGGGCATGAACTGTGCCCGGGTCAATTGCGCACACGACCATCCGGAGGTTTGGAAAAAAATCATCGACCATGTGCGGCGAGCGTCGAAAACCTTGGGAAAAAAATGCAAGGTGGCCATGGATTTGGCGGGCCCCAAAATAAGGACAGGGGCCATTGTCGAAGGCCCACGGGTATTAAAAATCAGGCCCCCAAAAGATATTTATGGAAAAATAACAGAACCGCTAAAAATATGGATCGGGGAAACGGCCAAACCGGGTTATTTACATATACCCATTTTAAAAAAGGATTTAGAAAAAATAGCCGACAAAAAAATATTGTACATCAAAGATGCCAGAAATAAAAGCCGACAATTTAATTTAATAAAAAAAGAAATAAACGGATATATCGCCCTTTGTGGAAAAACAACATTCGTGGAAACGGATATGCCCATTTATTTAAATAAAAATAAAACAGGAAAATCTATTTTAATTGGCGAATTACCACAGAAAGAAACTCCCCTCACTTTAAGCACAGGCGATTCCTTGCGGCTGGACAAAGAACCATTATTGGGAGAACCCGCTATTTATAACAAAGCCGGGGAACTGGTTTCCAAAGCACATATTTCCTGCACGGCCCCTACCGTATTTGATCAGGTAAAAATTGGTGAGCGCATATTATTCGATGATGGAAAAATAGAAGGTGTAATTAAAAAAATAAATAAAGGAAGTTTATTAATAAAAATAACAAACGTAGCTGGTGGTACGACCAAACTACGTTCTGAGAAAGGCATTAATTTCCCGAATACAAAATTAAACCTGAGCGGCCTGACCAATAAGGACAAAAAAGATTTAATATTTATTGCAGAGCATGCCGATGTCGTTAATTTTTCTTTCGTCAACCGGCCAGAAGATGTGCAGGAATTATTATCAGAATTAGAAAAATTAAATGCAAAAGACAAATTGGGAATTATATTAAAAATAGAAACTCAAAATGGGTATAACCAATTACCGGAAATACTTTTAGAAGCCATGCAAGCCTACCCCATCGGCGTGATGATCGCCCGGGGCGACTTGGCCATAGAAACCGGTTGGGACAATATCGGCAGAATACAAGAGGAAACTTTATCGCTCTGCCAGGCTGCACACATTACCGATATATGGGCAACACAGGTTTTGGAAGGATTAGCCAAAAAGGGCATCCCTTCCCGCTCCGAAATCACCGATACCGTCATGGCGCAACGGACCGATTGTGTGATGCTCAACAAAGGCCCTTTTATTTTACAGGCGATCCAATTGTTGAATACTATTTTAACGGATATGGAACCTTATTGGGAAAAAAATACGCCGATGTCGCCGATGTTGGGAAAAGCGGACCGAGCTTCTAATGCCGGGAACATTAGCGGGTGACGTTCTCCTCTCGCAACGTTGATTATTCGACAAACCAACCTTACCCGCTCATTTATTTAACCAAAAAAAAGGGGGATATAAACGAATTTATTTGAAGTTAAAAAATTGAAAATTAGAAAATTGCTAACTATTTAAATATCAATAATTATGTGCATTTTAATTTCGCAATTTCCAATTTCAAAATAATTTCTAATCTTGAGAGGCAAACAGGATGCAGTTGCTTTGTACACGATCTAAACGGGATCGACATCGGTATTCACCCGCACCGTTGAGAAGCCCGCTTCTTTTTGCATATAATAAGTTGCATCAGTTATTGTATCCTTCGCCAATTTCCAAAGCTGCGGGTTCCGTTCCATTTTAATTAAAATATCCAATAAATATTGCCCCCTCACCCTACCGACGGGTGGCACAGATGGGCCAAGTACCCGCTTGCCCAGTTTTTCCCGCAGCACTTTCACAAATGCTTGTCCGCCCCGGTTGACCACATCGGGTTTTTTATGCTTTAATGTCACTTTGATCAAGCGGGCAAAAGGCGGGTACAAAAATGAGCGCCGCTCCATGATTTCCCGCTCAAAAAAACCGGGGAAATCATTGTCCAATATTTCTTTTAAAACCGGATGAGCCGTGTTCATGGCCTGCACCAATACTTTCCCCTGTTTGTTTTTCCGACCTGCCCGCCCGGCCACTTGTGTGATTAATTGGAAGCCTCTTTCACCTGACCGGAAATCGGGAAATTGCAACAACGAATCGGCACTCAATACCCCGACAATACTCACATTTTCAAAATCCAATCCTTTGGTCACCATCTGCGTGCCCACCAATATGTCGATCCGTTTTTCTTCAAAATCATTGATGATCCGGGCCAGCGATTCCTTGCTACGCACGGCGTCGTAATCCATGCGGGCGATGTTGGCGTTTGGCAGGTAAATTTTTAGTTCGTCTTCGATTTTCTGAGTGCCGAAGCCCAGCAACTTCAATCAATGCTGCTTTTGCAGGCCGCAATTTGCCACCTGCTCGGTGTAACCACAATAATGATATTGGTAAGTTTTGGCGGAATTTATGAGTAGGTCAGGGTCACATCGCAGTTTACGCATTCGAGTGCCAGCCGCAGGTCGTATAGCGCAGGTTGGGTGCAGTAGCTGCGGCGGCTTTGAAAGATGGCCTGTTCGCCCTGTTCCATCGCACCTTTCAACCCTCAATCAGGATGCTGGTGAAATGGCCTGCATTTTGCGCTCCTTGGTCTCTTGCTTCATATCCGTAATGACCATTTGAGGTAGCTCGATGCCCCTGAACCGCTCCGGCATTTCCATCAAACCGTATTCTTTCATCTTTGGTGTTTTGAAACTTTCCATGAGGGCGTTGCCGTACCAGAGCGGCACTTTGGCCTCGTGCAAATGCGCCAAATAAATAGCAGCATCTCGCCCATGACAGCGTGAGAAGGATCGTGTTGTTTGAAAAAGAAGTGTCATGCTCCTCGTCCACGATGACTAAGCTGAGGTTGGAAAGGGAGGAACAACTCGACCGGCCACTGAGTATCAGCTGCAGCTGCAGTTGGCAGTTCCAATGGTGTTTCAGCAAGCTGCTCACTGCCAACTGCAGACTGCCAACTGCCAACTTTCTTCCACAACTCCACCCGTTCATTATTCCGAAATCCGATGATGATAAACAGCAACCTGATCGCCAAATACTTTTTGTAAACGACTAATTATCTGCGTGGTAAGTGCCACTTCTGGCAACAAATACAGCACCTGTTCGCCCCGGGCAATGGCCGCTTGGATGAGTTCGATATAAACCCTCGTTTTGCCGCTGCCCGTTACGCCATGGAGCAAAACGACATTCTTTTCTTTAAAATGATCCGTTATTTCAGCCAACGCACGCACCTGTTGAGCGGACAAGTCGTGCGCCTCCGTCAACTCATCTTCGTAGCCGTCACCAATCCGGCTCATCTCTTTTTCGTACAGCTCAAAAATGCCTTTTTTCTCCATCGCCTTCAGCACAGAGGCATCGGCTTTAGCTCTGGTATAAATGTCTTGTCGGCGCACAAATTCCTGCGCCCGGTCAGCTTCCACAAAAGCCAAAAGCGCTTCCGTTTGGCGCAACGCTTTGCTGCATTGCTCAAAGGCATCTATCAATTGCTGGCGATCGGAATGATAAGGCTCGGCCAAGCGCACACAGGCAACTTTTTTGGGTTTGTACTTCTCCGGGCATTTCCTCGCTAGAGGTAAAACCACTTTCTTTTCCATCAGCCGCTTGATGACATGAAAAACGCTTTTCAGGTTTAGGATTTTCCGCACATCGTCAATCGTTATCGTTTCCTGAACGCTGAGGGCTTCAGCGATGAGGTATTCCTGATCGTCCAACCCGTAAAAATTATCATCATACAAAGGGCCGAGGCTCAGACGGCGCTCGCTGGCCAGCTTCAAGTTGGCGGGCAGCGAGCATCCATCACTTCACCAATGGCAGTACAGGCATAATAGTTCGCCAACCACTGCCAGAATTTCAGTGTCCGTTCATCCACAATCGGCTCTTCGTCAATGACTGAAAGGATCGGCTTGACGGGGTGGTCAGGTTGGTTGTCGTGGGTTTGGAGCACTATCCCTGCATACAATTTATTGCCCCCAAACTGCACCTCCACCCGCACGCCCATTTCGGTTTGCGCCAACAGCTCCTCTGGTACCGAGTAGGTATAGGGCTTCGGCACCGCCAAAGGCAGGATGACTTCGGCATACATGCCAGTCGTTTGGATGGGATGAAAAGTTGCTGTTTGCATAAAAATGTAAGGCCGAAAGCCGTTGGCGCCAGACAGTGGCGAAAGTCGGTAATTTTTCAAAAATGGGCGATCAATAAACACTTCCGTCCCCAACACAGTTGCGTAAACCGATCCATTGTGTATTTTCACGCCTCCTATAATTTAATTTTACTTATCAACTCTGACTATGAAAAAAATAATCACTTTCCTCAGCCTAATGGCCTTTTTCATCGCTTGCAGTGGTGGCGGACAAGAAAATGCGGACGCATCAAAAACACCTGCTGCCAAACCAGCCGCTAAAATCGACGGTGGTAAAATTTATAAAACCTATTGCGTTACTTGTCACGGTATTTATGGAGACATGGGCGGCAGCGGTGCTTTTGATTTGAGCAAAACCCAATTGACGTTGGAAGAACGCATTCAGGTCATCACCAAAGGCCGCAATTTGATGACACCTTTTGAAGGACTTTTAAGCGAAGAAAAAATAAGGGCGGTGGCTGAATATGTCGAGACATTGAAGAAATAAGTTTAGCAAAATTGTGATTTATAATTGGTGATTTAATTTGCATATAATCCACCAATTATAAATCATAATCAAGCCCTCCCCTTTCCCAACCCTTTCCAATCCCCACCTAACGATGAATAAAGCCTACCATGCCATTGGCCTCATGTCCGGCAGTTCCCTCGATGGACTGGATGTAGCTTATTGCTATTTTAATTGCAATAAAAATGAGGAGGGATTTAAAATAGACAATTGGGAAATATTGCAGGCCGAGACTTATCCTTTTTCTGATTTTTGGAAAACCCGGCTTCGTTCCCTCCCCACCGGTAGTGCATTTGAATTGATGGATGCCCACGCTGCGTTTGGCGCATATATGGGGGAAATAGTGAACCTGTTTTTTCTTGAAAAAAATATCGATAAAAAAAAGATTGATTTAATTGCCTCACACGGGCACACTATTTTCCATGAGCCAGCAAAAGGGTTTACCACTCAAATTGGAGACGGGTCAGCACTGGCCATTGCAACCGACTGCATAGTCATTAATGATTTTCGTTCAGCAGATATTGCCCTTGGCGGACAGGGTGCGCCGCTCGCCCCGATGGCCGACAAAATGCTTTTCCCCAATTTTGATTTTTATTTAAATCTGGGCGGCATTGCCAATGTCACCAGTCATATTAATGGACGGTTTATTGCTTTTGATATATGTGGCGCCAATCAAATTTTTAATGCATTAGCCAATGAATTAAATTTATCTTTTGATAATAATGGAGACATCGCAGCAAAAGGGATTTTAGACCAAACGTTATTTAATCAACAATATCAAATTGATTTTTTTAAAAACGATTACCCAAAATCACTTTCCAACCAATGGGTACAAGAAAACCAAACTGCTATATTCTTAAATAATAAAAAAACGGTTGAAAATAAACTGCACACTGCCGTTGAATTAACTGCACAATTAATTGCTGATGCAATTAACGACGTCATTAAAAAAGAAAATTTAATAAAAGAAAATTTTAAATTAATGGCTACCGGAGGAGGGGCTTACAATACTTATTTAATGGAGCGCATCCGCTTTTATATTTCCCAAAAAAATATCGAAATCATTATTCCCGATAAAAAGACTATTGAATTCAAAGAGGCTGTATTAATGGCTCTTTTAGGGGTTATGCGGATAGAGCACGTACCCAATTGCATGGCTTCTGTGACGGGCGCAAAAAGGGATTCGATGGGTGGGCTCGTAGCCCGTTTTGAGTAATTCGGGCAAAATAAAATACGCTCCAGCCTACTGGTTATTTTCCAGAATAAATCAATGAAACATGATCAGATTAAATTATTTAGACCACGTCGCCATTCATGTTGTTGACATGGAAAAATCGGCAGCTTGGTACGAAGAAGTACTGGGCTTAAAAAAATACAAATTGAAAGAATGGGGCGAATTCCCCATATTCATGTTGTCAGGAAAATGCGGGGTAGCGATATTCCCAGCTGATGCGTCCTTACCTGCAATTGACAAACTTTACAAAGGTCCAAAAATTGATCATTTCGCTTTTAATGTTGACCAGGCGGAATTTGAAAAAGCAAAGCTGCACTATGAGAAATTAGAATTAAAATATGTTTTTCAAGACCATCATTATTTCCATTCCATTTATACCAAAGACCCGGATGGACATACTGTGGAATTAACGACATTGGTCGTGGACGAAAAAGAGTTTTATTTATAACACCATATTTAATTATCGTTTTTAATTATTGCGCAACGAAAGTTTCTTTAAGTTTTCTTTGAGGCATGTGGGCCGGAACTTTTGACTTACTTTGAGGCATCCAACTGCTCGGCCCAAAGGGATTGTCAAGGGTGAAACGTGGCTGTGCCACGTTTCACCCTTGACAATCCCTTGAGGGGCATCCCGAATAAATTCGGGGCAGGCTGTTGGACAGTTGCCAAAAGATGGAGTTTTCCTGCCCCGCATTTTATGATTAACCATTTGTCATAGAGAATTAATTTTTATTCCTTATTTAATTTCAATTTATTTAGCATAAAATAAAAAAGGGAATTGGTAAATACCAACTCCCTCAAGCGTAACAATTGGATTGTAACTTATATGAAAACTAAAGTAATAAACAAAGAGGGGGAGGGATTTAACCATGGAAATTTTGAGACATCGGGGGAAGGAACCAGCTTTATTGAAAATCCACTACAGCATTTAAGTTCAAATAAAAAATAGGAACTATTACTTTGTGCGGAAAGTCAATTTAATACTTTATTATGCCTGCCATTGGCAAACAATTAAATGCAACAGTCTTATTAATTAAGGTAAATGAGAGTTTTGCGGAGATATATGAAAGGGAATATTTAAAAGCGATTTGCTTTTTGAAAAAAAAACAAAAACCACACCGAAAAGGCCAGCAAGCTACATTTTTTATTTACGTATATTTTATTGAAAAAGACGGTTTGAAAAATATACCCGTTAAGGTTTTCGCCCCAATTTATATTTTTTCCCAAACCCTGAATTGTTTGGCTCATAAGGAGCAACGAAATCAGCAGGCATGCCTTCAACTGGAATTTTATCACCACCTTCTAGCGCCCAAACAATGCCGTTGAGTGCCAGCTTTCGCATAGCCGTTTCCTTAAAATCATAAGGATGACCGAGCGTCGTAAAAAACACGTTTGCGGTTTTACCCGATCGGCCCGTATATGTTTTTGTCCAAGCTACCGGATTGGAAATAGGGAATTGGTCGAGGCGGTTTTCATTAGCGTGGTTGGAGCGCAATGCTGTGCCAACGAGCAATGGCTCGCAATCGCCATACAGACTGTCCTGCCCCCCGTCCACGTGATAGAGCCATGAATAGGCTTCGAACGGTTCAACCCCATTTAAAATCGGGTGCCCTTTTTTTTCTGCGATCAGCTGTACATCTATCAGGCGGCCATGCCCATCGGCAAAATGGCCGTGGTGAGTGATCCATTTCTGGCCAAACACTTTGATCGGCCAGTCATTGTTAAGGTACATCAGCGAAGAATCCGTTTTGTAGGAAAAAGCATGGGTTGCCGTTCGGAATCCCGCCATCGGTCTGCCCGATTCAGCAAAATCAACGATGTGTTTGGCCTCTTCCCAAGGCAATTCCCGAAAACGAGTAAACATTACCATCATATCCGCACTGTCTAATATTTCCAAACCAGCGATGTGATGTGTGTTGTCGGGGGCGATGAATCCCAGCGAATCCAGCGCATAACAAACACTGACTTTGTAGCCTTCTTTTTCTAAAATACCGGCCAACATGGGCATGGATTCTTCCGAACGGTATTCCTCGTCGCCAGTTATGAAAACGATGTGTTTGGGCGGTAGGGGCGGGACGTTTTTTTCTTGATTACAGGATTGCAATAAAAATAGAGTAGCAATTAAAAGGAGTAGGTCAAGTTTTAGCATTTCGTTTTCATGTTTTGATCGGACAAGGTTACGAAAAAACAGGTGCAATAATTGAATAGGTTTCGCTAAAATTGGTTGCTTTGTGCCAGCTAATTTTCAACCTCCCAGCATACATGAAAAAACTGATCCGTCTTCTGCTCCGCTTGTTGTTCCTTGCTGTGTTCGTCATGGCCGTCATTTTTACCTATAACACAATGACCTTTCCTTCCCGACAGATCAACGTAGACGCCGTCGAACCGATGAAGATTGAGGAGGCTGCCATTGAGCGGCTGGCCGGCGCAGTGCGCATCCCAACATTGAGTTATGAAGATCATGTGGATTCAGCGGCCTTTCGTTTACTCGATACGTTTTTGGTAAAAAACTACCCACTCGTGGATTCCTTTTTGGAAAAAGAACGGGTCAATGAATTTAGTTATATCTGGAAATGGCCGGGGCAAAACGCTCATCTTTCTCCGATTCTTTTGATTGCCCACATGGATGTGGTGGGGGTAGAAAATGAGGGCAAAGACTGGTCGATGCCTCCTTTCGCTGCTGAAGAAAAAGAAGGCTATCTCTGGGGGCGTGGCACTTTAGACGACAAACTGGCGGTCTGCGGCATCTTGGAGGCGGTTGAGTCGCTGCTTTCGGTAGACTACACGCCACAGCGGACGGTTTACCTGGCCTTTGGACACGACGAAGAAGTAGGTGGCGAAAATGGCGCACTCAGCTTAGCGGATATTTTTAAAAGGCGGAATATCGAATTTGAATATGTGCTGGATGAAGGCAGTGTGATTGTCGAAAATGCATTGCCCGGTTGCGATCCTCCCGTTGCCCTGATCGGCCTTTCTGAAAAAGGTTATGCCACTATCGACCTAACTGCCAATGTCGAAAGCGGTGGCCACTCTTCCATGCCTGGTCATGAGTCGGCCATCAACTTGTTGAGCAAAGCCATAATCGATCTCCGGGACAACCCTTCTCCCGCTAAAATTGATGGCCCAGTAAAGGCGATGTTTGAGCATATCGGCCCAGAAATGACTTTTTTCAACAAAATCATTTTTGCGAATCTGCGCTGGACGCAGGGGCTGGTCATCGGACAAATGTCTAGCTCGCCGACCACCAATGCCATGCTCCGCACGACCATTGCCCCGACGATTTTGAATAGTGGTTTTAAGGAAAATGTGATACCCGCTCAAGCCAAAGCACAGGTCAATTGCCGCATCCTCCCCGGCGAGTCTGTCGAGACGACACTGGCACATATCAGAAGTGTGGTAGATGACCGGATTGAAGTGTCCATCAGCGACAGTCACGCCAACGAGCCGCCTCCTGTTTCGGGAATGGATCAATTTGGCTATTCCATTTTGCAAACGACCGCTCGGGAAATTTACCCCGATGTGATTGTTGCTCCTTCCCTAGTGGTGGCTACGACCGATGCCCGGCATTACACTGCCGTATCGAAAAATATTTACCGATTTATTCCGGTGAAAGTGACCCGTCCGCAAATTGGTGGGATACACGGGACGGACGAAAAAATTAAAATCGAAGAATATAAAAATACGATCCGATTTTACCGCCAATTAATTTTGAATAGTTGCAAATAATTTATCCTTAATTTATTTCGAAATAATAAATTTTATCGGTTTCAGTATTTCTTCTGGAAGTAAAATACCCGCTTTTTTCATCCATCATTTCGACGCCAAAGTCGTCTTTCTCGGAATTTAATTCTTGCCAGTTTTCGGGGAACGCCCACTCGCCATTTATTTTTTTACTCTTATAAATATCCAGTCCACCTTTACCATCTTCATATTCTGCTGAATAAACCAACAAACTATCATTTATTAAATTAGGGAATAAAGAATTGAAGCCAATGTCCAATTCTTCAATCAGTTCAGGGCATGACCATTCACCCATTATAGAATCTCTTTTTGATTGATATAAATTGTAAAGCTCCCCCTCTATATTCGAGGAATAAATCAGTGTTAATCCATCAGATGACAAAGTTGGATACAAATAACTATACTCATTCAAGCAGAAATCCAATTCCTTGATTCTTGTCACCTTATACCCATCAAAATATCCGCAGTACAGTGCCAAACCATGTCTTGAACCATGTCTATTAGGATTGGTGAGTGTAAATATAAATTCTCCACTCACCTCACAATATTCTGCTATTCCCACATGATAATCAGTAGAAATATCAAATGTTATTTCCTGTACAAAATCCAAAATATCTTTATTAATTATTTCTGCATAATATAATTTAGAAAAATGGCTTCTATTTTTATCTATAATTGTGAAGATTAGTCCCGAATCAAATTTTCGGGGAGCATATTCATCCCTGCTCATTTCTGAAATAGACACCATTTCAATAATATACTCATCCGCCCCACTAAATAAAAATGGAAATAAAAAGAGCAATACATTTTTCATCATAAATAGATATTATTGGAATTTTCCCTTTTGTATTTTAATAAAATATAAATTCTATTTTTTGCTTTTTATTTGAATTAATCACTCACCGAGGCACCTCAATTTTTTTCAAAATATCTTCCACCACATCTTTTCCATCAAAGCCTTCCATTTCCTTTTCCGGCGTCAGAATAATCCGATGGTTCATAACCGGAAATGCGACAAACTGAATATCATCAGGTGTCACGAAATCCCGGCCACTCATGGCAGCGATGGCTTTCGCCGCTTTCAAAATAGCCAACGAGGCACGGGGTGAAGCGCCGAGGAATAAGTCGGCATGGTTGCGGGTTTGATGGATCACCTCGGCGATGTAATCAAGCAATTCTTCACTGATCTGCACCTGCTCCACAAGTGAGCGGCACTGGGCGATACCTTCGGGAGTAAACACGGGCTGTACTTCTTTTTTTACCGTTTGGCTGAAATCGTTTCGGAACCGGCGGAGGATGGATTTTTCTTCTTCCAGATCCGGATAGCCAACATTTACTTTAAATAAAAAACGGTCGAGTTGGGCCTCGGGCAATTTATACGTACCCTCCTGTTCGATAGGGTTTTGCGTAGCCACCACAAAAAAAGGCGACCCCATTTTGTGGGTTGTCCCGTCCACGGTCACCTGTTGCTCTTCCATGACCTCGAAAAGAGCGGCTTGCGTTTTGGCAGGCGCCCGGTTGATTTCATCGATCAAAACAATATTGGAAAAAATAGGACCAGCATTGAATGAAAATTCCGAGGTCTGCATGTTAAATACCGTCGAACCTACCACATCGGTCGGCATCAGATCTGGCGTAAATTGTATCCGGGAAAAATCAGCAGCTAAAGTCTGCGCCAACATTCTGGCGGTCAAAGTTTTAGCAACGCCCGGCACACCTTCGATCAGTACGTGGCCATTGCATAAAATAGCGGCAATCAACAAATCCATCATCTTTTCCTGACCGATGATGACTTTCCTCAATTCCTGTTTGATATGACCAACGGCATTAGAAACCGGCGATAAATCAAGGCGGTTCTGCGTCCAAGCAGGCGGAGCAACGGGCATGCTTTCCGGTATTGAGTCGGCTGGTATTTCTTCCAACGGAGCATTCTGGACTGGCTCAACAGGTTGGTCGTTTGGCTGGTTTTCTTCCGGCGTGTTGGTTGGATCGAGATGTTCGTTTGTCATGCTGGCTTGTGTAATAAATAATAGGCTTCAATACCGTTGAGCCTTTTTTCAATTTGACAAACATACGAGTAAAATAGTGATTCGTAAAACAGCAAATGTAAGTTACCTAAAAAGAGAAGCGTGCTTCCAAGTCGTTATGGACATTGGAAGCACGCTCCTATTTCTTATGCTTTTGAAATTGCAATTACCCTGAAGAGACTTGGCCTTCAAAGTAGTAATTTTCAAATCAAAACTAAAGGAAGGACATGACCCGTCTCATCCTGTTGCCGATGCCCAACAAGCCCTTGTTGGCAGAAGCATTATAAGCGGCCTCCACTTCATTGCGCAGTAAAACTCCCATCAGGTCTCCATCTTCATCGGTCACGGGCAGGACGTCAAACACCTTGGTATCAAAAATTTCTTTAGCCTCTTCAATGGTATTGTCGGCAGACAGCTTTACCATCTCTTTGGAAATCAGGTCTTTAGCAGAAAGGTTATAATCTTGACTGGTGAGAAACCTCATGAAAAAATCATCCCGAAGAATGACCCCAACGAATTCAAGCCCTTTTACAACAGGCAAGAAGCGGTTCGGAAAGTGGTCGAAAATCTCGCGAATGGTCTGGATGTCGGCCATCGCTTCTACGATGGTACAATTCGTAGTCAATACTTTAGTTATGGGTGCTGTCTTCTTCATTTACTCAATAGTTTAAGTTTGTGTGGAAATGGGCTATCCAAGTTGATAATAGGATTTTGTTGTTTGGGAGTAATAAAAGGAGTGAGACCAATTCTAACGAAAAATTCTTCGGGAGGTATATGAACCAGGTTTGGAAAAAACCAATTATTGCAAAAGCAATACCAATTTAGTGGGCAGTTGGCAGTTCGCAGTCGGCAGTCTACAATTTGAGCGGAGCGAAATCCCGAACCTGCTTCGGGATGGCAGTTCGCAGTTCGGAATTGGAGAAAAAGCATTTTTTCCGGCCAAACTTTTGACCCGCCGCCTTGTTTCATCCTACATTCGCCATCTTGTTTTTATAGAAAGACAGTTAGCGTTACTTACCCCAATGCCTAACGTCAAAAGATTGGCTATCAAAAAACAGCTGATCCAGAATTAGGGGTGTTATGAGAAATTTTGACGCTTGTTTTTCGACGCTGATAACGCTGATTTTTATGATTTTTTATGACAAACAGCCGCCTCCGGCGGCATAAATCAATCATAACAGTCATAAAAATCAGCGTCAAAAAAATTCTTTTATCACCCTTAGTCCAGAATCATTAATCTTAGCAAGCATCAACATGACCGCTGAATTGACCACTGCCAAAAGAGATTTAGAAAAAATGGGCTACCTAAATTTAGAAGTAGACCCGACCCTTGACCTATTTGAAGAAATCGAAAAACTGAAAAAAGAAAAGAATGCCATCCTCTTGGCGCATTATTATCAGGATTCGGAGATTCAGGACATCGCTGACTACATCGGTGACAGCCTCGGTCTCTCGCAGATGGCGGCCAAAACAGAAGCGGATGTGATCGTCTTTGCGGGGGTGCACTTCATGGCAGAAACAGCTAAAATGCTCAGTCCCACCAAAAAGGTATTGCTCCCCGACCTAAAAGCAGGTTGTTCGTTGGCTGACTCTTGCCCCGCCCCTCTGTTCAAGAAATTTAAGGAAAAACATCCCGACCACATCGTCGTCAGTTATGTAAACACGACGGCCGAAATGAAGACGCTGACCGACATTTGCTGCACCTCCACCAATGCCGTTCAGATCATCGAAAGCATACCCAAAGACCAACCGATCATCTTTGCGCCAGACATTAACTTAGGTCGGTATTTAGTTAAAAAAACAGGACGTGATATGGTACTGTGGAACGGTGCGTGCATGGTTCACGAGATTTTTTCCAATGAAAAAATAACCAAACTCATGCTCCGTCACCCCAAAGCTAAATTCATTGCCCATCCAGAATGCGAAGCGCATATTTTAGAAAAGGCCCACTACATCGGATCGACTACAGGCTTGCTGAATTTCACCATCAACGATGATGCGGAAGAATTCATCGTCGCCACGGAAGCGGGCATCCTGCACCAAATGGAAAAACGCTCCCCGCACAAGACATTTATCCCTGCCCCGCCCAATAATGCGTGCGCCTGCAACGACTGCCCGCACATGAAGCTCAACACGATGGAGAAACTCTACCTATGTATGAAATATGATATGCCAGAAGTCTCCTTGCCCGAATGGGTCATCAAGGAAGGCGTGAAAAGCATTGACCGGATGCTGGAGATATCGGCGAAGGCGGGACTTTGAGTAATTGAAAATTGAAAATGGATAAGTGAAAATGCCCTTATAACGAGTACGACGTCATAAGGGCATTTTCAATTTTCAATTTTCAATTATTTTTTAAACGCAATATCCAGCACTTCCCCCATCCGATCCACGTAGTGGAACGTCAGCCCAGAGAGGAAATCCTGATTGATTTCTTCCACGTCTTTTTGGTTCTGCTGGCAGAGAATGATCTCTTTAATGCCTGCCCGTTTGGCTGCAAGAATTTTTTCCTTGATGCCGCCAACTGGTAATACTTTCCCACGCAAGGTGATTTCACCGCTCATGGCCAAAAAAGGCTTTACCCGTTTTTTGGTAAAAACGGAAGAAAGGGCAGTCAGCATGGTAATCCCTGCTGATGGTCCATCTTTGGGGATCGCACCTTCGGGTATATGAATGTGGATATCATTTTCCTCAAATAATTTCGGATCAACACCGAGCGCCTTTGCATTGGCCTTGATGTAAGTGAGGGCGGTCGAGGCCGACTCTTTCATGACAGAACCGAGGTTCCCTGTCATTTTCAAGCCACCTTTGCCTTTGTTCATGCTCGTTTCAATGAACAATATTTCCCCGCCAACTCTTGTCCACGCAAGGCCAATGGCCACCCCAGCAGGTTGTTTTTCCTTGTAAATATCTTTGGTGAAACGTGCTGGACCGAGCATGTCTTTCAATTGCTCTGGCTTGACGTTTTTATCATACGCTTCCTCCATCGCCACATATTTAGCAACTGAACGCATGACGCCTGCGATCTGTCGACTGAGGCTACGCACCCCCGATTCACGGGTATAGCCCTCGATCAGGTTTTTTAGCAACGTTTTACTGAGCGTCACATCGGTCGCTTTGAGGCCATGCTCTTTTCGTTGTTCTGGAATCAAGTGGCGACGGGCGATTTCCGTTTTTTCCTCCATCGAGTAGCCATTGATATAGATGATTTCCATCCGGTCGAGCAAGGCAGGTTGGATAGAGTTCAGCGAGTTGGCCGTAGCGATGAACATGACTTTCGAAAGGTCGTATTCCAGCTCCAAATAATTGTCGTAAAAAGTGGAATTCTGTTCAGGGTCTAGCACTTCCAATAAGGCCGAAGAAGGGTCGCCCCGGAAGCTCTTTCCGACCTTGTCTATTTCATCCAAAATAAACACGGGATTGTTGGATCCGGCCTTTTTAATGGATTGAATGATCCGGCCCGGCATGGCGCCAATGTAGGTCTTCCGGTGTCCACGCACCTCTGATTCGTCGTGCAGGCCACCCAGTGACATACGGATAAACTTCCGCTGAATGGCATTGGCGATAGACTTCCCCAACGACGTTTTTCCAACACCCGGAGGGCCGACCAAACAAAGGATTGGGGCTTTCATGTCACCTTTCAACTTCAGCACGGCCAAGTGCTGAATGATCCGTTCCTTTACTTTTTCCAGACCATAGTGATCTTTGTCCAACACCTTTTGCACCTTTTTCAGGTCGAAATTGTCTTCGGTATATTCCTCCCAAGGGAGCTCCAACAGCAGCTCCAGATAGTTCATCTGAATGGCATACTCTGCCACTTGCGGATTCATCCGGCGGAGTTTGTTGACCTCTTTGTCAAAAGTAGTCTTGGCAGCTTTGGGCCATGCTTTCACCTTGGCCCGTTCCACCAATTTGCGCAATTCTTCTTCTTGTGGGTTTTGGCCAAGTTCCTCTTGGATGGTTTTGAGCTGTTGGCTGAGGTAATAATCGCGCTGCTGCTTTTCAATGTCGGTGCGCACCTTGCTTTCAATGCGACCTTTCAGTTCGAGCAGTTGGAGTTCATTGTCCATTTGTTCGAGCAGCGACACCGCTTTGGCGTTGAGGTCGTTCTGTTCGAGCAGGGTTTGTTTGGCAATGAGTTTTGCCCCCAAATTAGAAGCGATAAAATTGATTAGGAAGCTGGGGTTATGGATGTTGCGGATCATGACCACCGCTTCGCTGGGAATGTGCGGGGACAACTGAATAATGTCCTTCGCCTTATCGGTAATCGTCGCAACCATCGCTTCAAACTCCATTTTTTCCGAAGGCATCACATAGCTGAGTTCCTCTACCGAACCTTGCATAAAAGGTGTTTCGGAAACCATTTTCACCAACCTAAACCGTTTGCGCCCTTGCAAAATCGCCGTGGTGGAGCCATCGGGCATGCGGATCAATTTGATGATACGGGCCAGCGTGCCCACTTCGAAAAGATCCTCACCAGTAGGGTTTTCTATTTTAGGGTCTCTTTGGGAAAGGACGGCCACAATGCGGTGGTGGTCGTAGGCTTTTTGAATGGCCCGAATGGACTTGTCCCTCCCAACCGTGATCGGGATGACGACCCCTGGAAAAAGGACGGTATTTTTTAGCGCTAAAACGGGCAGTACTTCTGGGTAACTGTCTTGGATGTGCTGTTCATCTTCTTCCTCTATGGTGATAAGGGGCATAAATTCGCCTTCTTCATCAAAACCATCAGGAGCGAATATTTCTTCAAATAAAGGCATGTAATATTTTTGTTCGATAGTTCGGCGGTCTTTAGTTCGACCTTCCCAACTTCACTACGATTTTGTAAAAATTAAATCCGCCATTATGGCAGTGAAATGCTTCGTTCAGCAATCTATGCTGGGGGTCAACATTTATGCCATCGGACACAGGAGCATCTCCTTGCAAAATTTGGCATAAAATAAAGCAAAATGCGTGAGAAGTTGTCGCAATATGGCCATTAAAACGACAATTAGACAGTTAGGAAACTTTCCGAAAGGCAAAGGCCCGATTCAGCTCATCAGCAAATACATCAAATTCAAAACCACTGTAAAAACGGGCAGAAACAACACCCAAGCTTTTACGCCGCCCAACGATTCCATATTGCCCTCTTCATTGATATTGGGGACATTTTGCACTGCATCATAGACCAAATTAAAGGTGGGCTGGTAACGGTCAAAAAGAACAATTTCTGTTTCTTCATCTTCCACTTTGTCCGTTTCGTGGGTGCGGCAATTGGCTAAATACTTTATCTCTTCGTATTCAAACTCAAAGCTGTAACGGAACTCTGGCATCACCGTCCCGCCCCTCCGAATTGTTTCTCCGGTCGCATATTTGTTCACTAATTTCCCACGTGTAAAATCACCTATTTTCAACAAACGGATAATCCGCAAGTTACCTTTAACAGGCAACAACAACAGCAAAAAACCGAACAGCGGAATCACCAAAAACCAATCTGATTTGGAGGAAAATTCATTTCGCCGCAATCCAGTAATATAGTTTTTGTGAGGGTTAGCCGAGTCATAAAGAATGAAAACGGTCTGATGCGCATCGAATTTTTTTCCTACTGAAAAACTCTCGCCCAAATAGCGTTGCCCATCCAATCCAAAAGAATGGCTGTACTTCCAAATCCGCTGATTTCCCTCTACCGAATTGGTCGAATCGGCAGCAATGATAAAGCCCGCCTTCGACTGCCAATGAATTCCCCTTTCTTCTACCATTAACCTAGCCTCCGAATTCACCGCCACGGTCCAGAAAAACAATGACCCCATCGCTACCAACAACCACCCTACTTGGCTGGCCATGTCCCCAAACAACAAAATAGCTTGCGTCACCACATCAAGCCGCCGGGGAGGCAGCTCTTTTAAATAGCGGGAAGGTATTTGTTGTGGTAGTTGACTCATTACTTTTGTAGAAGAAGTCGGCAGTCAGAGGCCAGAGATCAGATTTTGCCGAGACCTGACGGCCAATTTTTATTGAAAAACTATGAAAAAAATCTTTCCATTTTTATTGGCAAATGTAATGCTTTCCCTGATTGCATTTTCACAAACACAGACCATCAGGGGTACGGTATCTGATAAAGGCAGCGGCCTCCCTTTGGCGGGCGCTTTTGTATACATCAAACAGTCGGACACCCTGACCATCATTTCCGCCTCGACGGATTCGTTGGGCCGCTATCGGCTGGAAAACGCCCCTATCGGACGGCAAACTTTGGAAGCCCGTTTTTTGGGTTACGAAACGGTAGTCCTTCCGGGGCTATTGATCGAAACGGGCAAAGAATTCATTCAAAACATACAGCTGCAAGAAAAACCGGAGTCTTTGGCGGAAATCGTTGTAACGGCCCGGGGTGAAAATACTATCCCGCACCCGTTGAGCAATTACACGTTAAAGGTGCAAGAGCAATTCCGCTATCCGACCACCTATTATGACCCGGCCCGGCTGGCCATGTCGCTGCCCGGTGTGGTAGCCGTGGATGACCAAGCCAACAATATTTCCGTCCGTGGCAACTCCCCCGCAACCCTTCGTTGGCGACTGGAAGACGTGGAAATCGTAAACCCCAACCATGCTGCCAATGCGGGTACGTTCAGCGACCGCCCCACGGCTGCGGGCGGTGGCATCAATATTCTCAGTGCGCAATTGCTTGGTACTTCCAGCTTTCTCACGGGAGCTTATCCTGCTGGCTACGGCAATGCGCTCGGCGGCATCATGGACATGCACTTTCGGAATGGGAACGATGAGCAGCATGAATTTACCGCACAGGCAAGCCTGATTGGTTTGGAAGCAGCTGCGGAAGGGCCGTTATCCGGCCGACAGAGAGGTTCTTACTTAATAAATTATCGCTATTCTTTTGCCGGCATTTTGACCGCAGCGGGGGTCGATTTTGGGGGCGAGGAAATAACGTTTCAGGATTTATCTTTTCACTTAAATTTCCCCGTTTCAAATAATACGGAAATAGGCTTTTTTGGCATCGGCGGGTTGAATAAAAATATTTTTAAATCGCCTTTGGATGAAAATAAAATAGAAGAGGAAAAAGACCTTTTTAATATTGACTTTAAATCTAAAATGGGCGCAGCGGGCGTGACTTTAAAAAAATCATTCAGTAAAAAAATTAAATTAAATGCCTCCGTTGTTTATTCAGGGTTGGAACACAAACGGACAGCGGAAAAAGTGGTCGGTACCCCACAGCCAACCCGCTGGACTGATGATGATATTAATGAAAGTAAATTAGCCCTTTATGGAAAAATATCTTACAAAAAAAATGCTCGCACTGGATGGGGAATCGGCATGAACGCAACCAAAGAGCAATCAGGTTTTAATACTTTTTTTACCGATAATTTTGGCAGCTCTGAATATGGTGGGGAAATAAATGGTTGGTTGTTGCAGCCCTTTTTAAATACATATATTTATGTCACTCCAAAATTAAAATTAAACGCTGGTCTGCACGGGCATTATTTCGATTTTTCCCCTGACCATTTTTTATTGGCGCCACGTGCTGATTTGTCATTTAATCCAAATAATAAACAACAAATTAGTTTGGCTTTCGGCTGGTATGCGCAGACGCAACAACCACAAACTTATTTCGCTAATATAGAGTCAGGGAAAAATATTGGCCCAACTAAATCACAGCAGGTCGCCGCTTCTTTTCAACACCGATTTGATCGAGGTCTATTTTTTAAAACAGAAATTTATCACCAATATTTATATGATGTTCCTGTATCGGCAATTAACGGTGGAACTTATTCCATCTTAAATAATATTGAGACTTACCGCCCTTTGCAAGATACGCTGACGGCCACCGGAAAGGGCCGCAATTATGGTCTTGACATTTTATTGGAACGCCCCATTTTAAAAAATTCATTTGCCCGGCTGGGCGCATCATTATATCGTTCTCTTTACACCGATAATGAAGGATTGGAACGGCCTACCCGCTTTGATGGACGCTATTTAATTAATGCTACATCAGGCCGGGAAAAAACAAAAAAGAAAAAAAACAAAACGGTAATTAAAGGCTACAGTATCCGATATTCATTTTATGGTGGTTTTCGCCAGACACCTGTGGATATTGGCATTTCCAGACAATTGGGTTATACTGTTTTTGAAGAAAGACGGGTTAATGAAAAAAAATTAAAAGATTTTCACCGTATTGATGTGCGCTTTTATTGGAAATGGAATAAGCCAAAAAGAAGCACCACTTTTTCCATTGACATCCAAAATGTGTTCAACCGAAAAAATGAGGCTTATGAATATTTCGACCAAGTATTTGATCGGGTGCGGACAAAAAATCAATTAGGGATGATACCATTAATGGCTTACCGGGTGGAGTTTTAAGTAGCTGTGTCGCTGTTGGCTTGTTTGCCGCATTTGTTTTTCTGAGAAAATAATTGGCTAATAAAGGGCCGAACTTATTCCGCCATGCATAAAAAAAGTCGGATTGGATTCCGTCTTACCAAGTTTTGAGATTGGGCAAGGGGGTTGGCACTTGACTGCCCCTCCCCTTTTTTGTGGGGCAGTCTTAGTCCCGCAAATTGAAAATTAATAATTCGAACAAAACTCAACCTTTTTTCATGCGGGCCGAATGATTGTTCAAGCTTTTGCCATCTATCTGCTCGGCCCTCCAAAGGTTTTAAGGGGCGGCGTCGTTCCGAAGTGAATTCGGGACAGGCATTCGGGAAGCACCTCCGCATTTTATTAATTTTCAATTTGCTACCCTAAACCTACCCATCAGATACTATCCTCTATTGCCATTGACGATCTAAAGACACAATCGCAATTTGGCCTCCTCCTGGTTGCCGAATAAGCCAATCTTTTTTCTTTTCTTGTGCGTCCAATGAAAATGGCACCCTACGAGATTGGCCTACGATTCTTTACCAGCACCTAAGACGGATAATTATGCTAAGGTTTACCATTAAATTAAAGGAGCTTGTTTTCTTGTTTTTTTTCCCCTCTTTTTGTTTTGCACAGCAAAATGGTACAGTCGTATTAGACGTATCGGGGGGCTTGTTGCGGCAAGAGTTTTATTTCTCTGGGGATACTTGCAAAGTGGAATTGACGGGTCTTGCAAAAGGTAAACCTTATACCATCCTTTCCGCAGGTGGCGAGGATTGTCGGCCACAGATAAGGCAGGCAGGCAGGTTTTATGAGAAGGAGGTTATGTTTACGGCCTCTGGCGAAAAGGAAACATTTACCATCATAAAAGACAAAGGCAATTGCAACCTGCCCTTTTGGTTTTCTATTTACATAAATGAAGACCGCCCTGCGGTCAAAAACCCCATGCAGAAAATGGCCAAATTGACCGTCAATAACAATGTTCCTGTGTTATCCTTGATACAGGATGTTTTCATTGGGGGCGATTGTTTTTCTATATCTGACGTAAAGGCTATTGGCGATCCATCGGGTAGGGGCACATTCGCCAAGGGCAGTGCCTCTATTGGGATTGAATCAGGGGTTCTTTTGTGTACGGGCGATGTCAGCATTGCCGAGGGCCCTAATACGTCACCCAGTGTAGGCGACAACCTAATAGGACCGAGTGGCGACCCCGATCTGATTACGCTTTCAGCGGGCGGCGATGTGCGGGATGTGCAGGGGGTTGAGTTTGACTTTATCCCCACCGTTGACAATGTTGGGTTTACGTATGTGTTCGCATCGGAAGAATATTGTGAATGGGTTGGCTCTGTTTACAACGATGTGTTTGGGTTCTTTATCAGTGGCCCCGGTATTAATGGAGGGTTTACTTTTCAGGGGGAAAACATCGCTGTACTTCCTGGCTCTGGCATTAATGTGGCAATCAACAATGTGAACCATATTGACAATACTGCTTACTTCTCCCCCAATTGGAATAATGGATTCAATAGTTGTGGCGGCACCACCAACATGACCGATATTCAGTTTGATGGATGGACAAAAGTACTCACTGCGATGGCAACTGTTGTCCCTTGTGAGACGTACCATATCCGCTTGATTGTCGGTGACGTGGGCGATCCTTGGTACGATTCGGCGGTGTTCTTTAAGGCCAATAGTTTTTCTGCTGGCAGCCCCGTGGAAGCAACAGCTTTTTCAGCGGTTACTGACACCAACCTCGTTTACGAATCTTGCAACGATGGCGTGGTGCGGTTCATCCGAACAGGCGACTTGAGCTTGCCACAAACAGTTCATTGGACGGTGGATACTACGAGCACGGCCACCCCTGGCATTGATTACGATGTCTTTCCAGATTCGATCAATTTTTTGGCTGGCCAAGACACCGTTTTTCTATATTTGAATGTGATAAATGACGGGTTGGGCGAGGGTATTGAAACCATCTTACTGAATATTGAGAGTACTTGTTCCTGCGACATTTCAACCCTGACAATAGAGATTGAAGATCCGCCTACAATAGAAGCCACCATTGATGATCAGGAAATTTGCGAAGGTGAAACCACCATTTTATCACCTACCGTTAATTCCTTTTTGAATATTCCATCATTCGTATGGGACACGGGCGATTCTACCCCAATGCTCACCGTTGCTCCCGACATAACAACGTCCTATCAGATAACGGTCACCGATGAATGCGGCAGCACTGCCACTGCCTTTGCTTTGGTAAACGTCATTCCATTGGAAGAGGCAACGCTCATAGGTGGTGGTGTCATTTGCACTGATGCTCAGGACACGGTACAGTTGGCCATCGACTTTACGGGCAGCGCACCTTGGACTTTCGTTTACTCAAAAGATGGCGTGCAACAAGCGGCCATTACCACTTTGGAAAACCCATTTATCATAAATGTCAATGAATCGGGCACGTTCGTTTTGGACAGCATCCAATCTGACGGTTGCTATGGCACGGTAACCGGTTTTTCGCAAGTTACTGAATCGGAGGTTGTCCTATCCGCCATTTCTACAACAGATACATGTGGCTTGCTAAAAGGCAGCATTGACCTTTCGCCCTCAGGTGGCGCAGCCCCTTATCATTTCAATTGGAGCAGTGCCGACACCTTGGAAGACTTGCAAAATGTTGCAGCGGGGGATTACAGTGTAACCGTGACTGACCAAAATAATTGCACGGCAGAATTGTCAATGACGGTCGGAAATGAGAACCCTTCATTTAACATTAATCCCAGTATTATTCCAAATACGAGTTGTCTTTCGCTATCGCCAAATGGTGGCATTTCGATCAGCATTTCACCGCCAATACCTCCGGGTAGTTTGGTGAATTATTCGATCCTTTGGTCAAATGGGGAAACGGCTCATACGCTGGCCGACTTGCCACCGGGCAATTATGAAGTCACCGTTAGCACGGGTGGAGAGTGCTCGCAGGCGAATATTTTTGAAATCCCAGACGAGTCAGCGCCAATCATGCTGACTGGTGCTGCGACAGATGTTTTGTGCTTTGGTGAAAACACTGGGTCGATTGAACTTACAGCAAGTGATGGATCAGCGCCTTATTCTTTCAGTTGGTCACCCAACATATCTGGCGACCCCGAAGACCCAACTGAGCTATTTGCCGGAGGCTATGAAGTGACCGCCACCGATGCCAACGGCTGCACCGCATCCATGGATTTTTTGATTTCCCAACCTCCTGATTTGGTGCAAACCAGTTGTGCCCAAATATCAAGCGAAAGCACCGTTGGTGCAAATGACGGGGTAGCCACGGTGGATATTTCGGGAGGGACAATACCTTATCAAATCACCTGGCCGGGCGGAAATCAAAATGGGATTGGGGCTGGCATTTTTGATATTACAAATTTAGGCGGAGGTGCATACAATGTAGTCGTAGTAGATGCCAATGGCTGTGAAAGCACCTGTAATTTGAACATCAATGTCTGCGCCACCAGCGTCGGCAATATGAACATCGCTCCTATTTCGCTATGCGGCACAGGTTGCCTGACGGCTGATTACGATGATAGCGCAGCGTACCTTGAACCCGACGATGTACTGGAATTTATTTTGCATACCGGGGCAGCCAACTTGATCGTGGATGAACTTAGCCGCAACGATGTGCCCACCTTTTGCTTCGATCCGATGACGATGCAATTGGGGATCACCTATTACATTTCGGCGGCAGCCGGAAATAATGATGGAAATGGACATGTTGACTTGAATGACGAATGTACCGAGGTGAGTTTTGGAACGCCTATAACATTCCATGAACGCCCAATTGCAAGCGTTAACCCACCCGATATTTTGACCTGTGCTGTTACGGAAGTTGACCTGATCGGCACTTCGACCATTTCGGGGAGTACGTTCAATTGGTTTACAAATAGCGGTATCATTTCGGGCAGTCCCGTTTTGCCAAACAGTTTAGCTACTGCGGAGGGGATTTACACGCTGGTGGTGGTTTCACCAAATAGCACTTGTGCCGATACCATTTCAGCAGAAGTTTTGGACATCAGCTCAACTATTTTGGCAAACATCGTGGCTTCACCGACAGAGGTATTGGACTGTAATATTTCTTTCGTCACCCTTTCTGGTTCGGCAACGGGAGGAGCTAATTTGGAGTTGCTTTGGACAAGTTCCAATGGTTTGATCGCTACATCGTCCGTTATCAATGTCAATGAAGGCGGTTCTTACCAACTCATCGCCACCGACCCTTTGTCCGCTTGTGCCGACACTACTCAGGTCGTCATTGCGGAAGACGACGATTATCCGCCCTTATTTGCCGATACTCCGCCGACACTCAGTTGTGCCAATACAATCGTTGAAATCAATGGTGGTTCTCCCATCGCAGGTGTTGATTTCAATTGGGCAACCATTGCCAATGGGGACACCAGCCTCATTGCAAATGGCCCCACTACTATGGTGACAGTCCCCGGCATTTATTGGCTATTCGGCACAGCAGGCAACGGATGTAACAATGCGATTTCGATAGAAGTCAATGGTGATTTTACGGTGCCTGCGGCAAATGCTGGCGACGACCAGAACATCGGTTGCGACCAGGCAGCCATTACTTTGACAGGTAGCAGTGATTACACAAACGTCTCTTTCAGTTGGTCGTCAGCCGAACCTAACATTTTGATTACAGACCCAACGAACCCATCTATTTTGGCCGATGCAGCAGGGCTGTACACATTGACGGTCACGTTGTTGAGTAGTGGTTGTACTGCCACAGACGAGATGGTGGTCGGTTCATTGGAACCAGTGCCACCTGCCACTTTATATCTGCAAGAACCAACCTGTTTTGGATTAGCCGATGGGGCGATCACAGTATCGGTTGATCTTGAAAATGAGCCTTATGAATACCGTATAAATGGTACTTCCAATGGCCAGTCAGACGTGTTTTCTCCATTAAGCTCTGGTTCGTATCTTATCGAAGTAACCAATAGTTTTGGCTGCCAATGGGCCACACAGATTTACCTGCCAGAGCCTGACCCATTGTTTGTGGAATTGGGGCCAGACTTGGAGATTGACTTGGGAGAGGAGGTTACCATACAAGCACTTTACCCCATTCCCGATTCTCAACTGGACACCATTTTGTGGCAGCCAGCAGAATGGCTATTATGCCCTAAAATGGTTTGCGATCTGCAGCAATTTACGCCCTTCGGGCAAATGGATATTTCGGCAACCATTATTGATAAAAATGGCTGTGAAGCCAGCGATCAGGTGCAATTATTGGTGCGGAAAGAACGCCATGTCTATATTCCCAACGCCTTCTCGCCCAATAACGATGGCGTCAACGATCTGTTTGTGGTTTATTCCAACGATGCCGTGCTGAAAATCAAGCAGTTGTTGGTCTTTAGCCGCTGGGGGGAGTCGGTTTTTGAATACTATAATTTCCCACCTAACGACCCACTATATGGTTGGGACGGCAAGCATCGTGGCGAGAAAATCAACCCCGGCGTTTTCGCTTGGTTCGCTGTGATCGAATTCATTGACGGAGAGGAAGTGCTGATGGAGGGGGATGTGACGGTGGTGAAGTAGGGGCAATAGAGATGACCAACACTATATTTCTGAAGATGAGACTTGTTAGCAGTTAGTTCGAACGCTAGCTCAAAATAAACTAATCCCTGGCATCTACCGCATTGACCTGTTCCATGCGCCTGGTGTTGGTTTTACCATGACCGTTGACCGGACTGCAGGCGGCGGGCCATTCCCATTGATGGAAGGCAGACCTGCGCTGCTTGCCAGCGCACCGACCCTCGGCCAATGGGGACTGATTCTGCTCTCCTGCTCATCCTCACCTTCGGTGTGGTAGCACTTCGCAAACACGAGCCTGTTTTGGCCATGGCCGGACAAGGCACCAGCACTGCTTCCAACAACCGTTCACTGCCTTTCAACAAGGCTGCCTTCGGCAAAATGCTGATCGTGGTGATGCTTGGCTTGGCAGCCGTATTTGCGGTAGCGGTTGGTTTCTTTGGCTACGAAATGACCACGGCTGATGTACCGGGCAGTTTGTTGGCTGGGCCGCTGTTGGCTTATTTGCTTCACCTTTTGGTGAAAAAAGAATAATAATAACGGGGATAAATGCCCCTCGCATAGTTGATAATTTCTAAAAATCCTGTTGGCAATGTGTAATGCCGACAGGATTTTTTATAACCTTTGAATCCATTAGTTTAAAAAGCTCGTTCAAGCAATGTTTGATCATAAATAATCGCTATGTCCCGCCAGCAAAAGAAACCTTCAAAGCAAAAGCAAAATAATCATAAGATAAAAAGCCGTCTAGTCAGTTGGTGGGACGACCAAAGCATTGCCCTGCGATTCTTGGGCCTTTTCGCCCTGCTGCTCGGTCTGTTTTACGCTTTCTATTATTCCAATTTCAACTTAAAAAACATCCATCCAAGCATTTTAAATGCTCAGGCTAAATTGGGATCTTTCCTCGTCAACCTATTCGGACAATCAACTTATGCAGACAACCAATACATTGGTGGTGACGGGTTCAACATGAGCGTTTCGGGCGGCTGCGACGGGCTGGAAGTCACGGCCCTTTTGGTATCGGGCATATTGGCTTTCCCGTCCACTTGGAAGGAAAAATGGAAAGGCCTTTTGTACGGGGGGAGCATCCTAACCGTTCTTAACATTCTCCGCTTGCCGATGCTTTATTTTGCTGGCGCCAAAGGCTCTCAGGCCCTGTTTGATTTTTTGCACGTGCAGGGCGGGTTTGTTATTTTTATCAGCATCACCATGTTCATCTGGGGTTATTGGGTGATCCAAGTATTGAACCATCGTAAAACGGCTTCCGTTCCTAGTACCACCAATACCACTGATACCTAAATTCCACAATACACAATTTCCCTACTCATGCTAAATCCGAAAATATTATTAAAACAATTCGGGATATTCTGGGCGGTATTTATTGTACTTCAATTAATTGTTTCGACACCCCCTGTACGGAATGGGTTGGCTGGAATGAATGCTTCTTTATTCAGTAGTACGGCCCAGCGTTTTATGCCCGAAATAAAATTAAATGCTTTTGCCAAACCCGAAAATGGGGAAATACTTTTTAAATTTCACAGCCAAGTGCAAGCCGACGAAATGATACGTGAAATGCAGAAATCGGGCAAGATTGCAAAAGTGAGTGTTCCTGAATATGAATATGGTATTGATCCGGCTTATTACGTCAATATGGCGTTGATATTTTTAGTGGCTATTTTTTTGGCGACGCCATTGGTTTGGAGAAAACGATTTTTATTGGCGGGGATCGGTATTTTATTATTTTATTTATTTTCTTTTGTTCGAGTAATTATAAAGTTAAAATATGAAATAGGTCAATTAAATATCGGCTTATATGAAAGTGATCCCGCTGGTTTTTTATCACTCCATAAAATGAATAATTTTTTTAATTCACTCGGGTTAATATTTATTGTCATAATTATTTTCTGGGCGACGTTGGTATTTACCAGAAAAAACATGGAACAGATAAAACTGCAATTGACTTAGGAATGATGAAAAAAGAGATGTGACAAATTTTAAAAATTTGTCACATCTAACCCTATTAACCCAGCAAACGCTTCACTGCCAGAGAGATGGTTTTTCCATCCGCTTTACCACCGAGTTCTTTTGAAGCCATGCCCATTACTTTTCCCATATCTTTCATGGAAGAAGCGCCGGTCGTTTCGATGATTTTCTTCAAAACTGCTTCAAGTTCGGCCTCGCTCATTTGCTCAGGCAAGTATTTTTGGATGACGGCAATTTCCTCCCGCTCGGGGGTGGCCAAGTCTTCCCGTCCTTGTTTTTCATAAATCTCCAAAGAGTCTTGGCGCTGCTTGATAAGTTTTTGCAGAAGCTTGATTTCGCCTGCTTCATCAAGATCTTGGCCACTACCATCCGTCTTCTGCAACAGGATTGCTGCCTTAATGGAACGGATACTACGCTTGGCCGCTTCATCTTTGTTTTTCATTGCCTCCTTGAGGTCTTGCATGATTTTGGTCTCTAATGACATGGCTATTTATTAATAAAAATTAAAATGAAAATAAAAATGATAACAGAACCCTCTTTTTTATTTCCATTTCAATTTTAATTTTTATTTACACGGTACTTTTGCCTTCCTAACGCCGCAAACTTATCGAAAGTTTCGCATAGCTATAAAACCATTTATCGACTGATACGGTCAATTGAACATTGGTATCAGTCACTGGTTTCCAGAATCAAAAGATACAATAGTCTGATTACCAGTCGAGTTTTTTATTTTGATTTTAATTTTAATTTCTAACTATGAAATTCCCACAACCCATTCCTATCCTTGACATCGCTGAAAAAATCGAAGCCCAACTCATCGGCAACGCATCCCTCCAAGCCACGGGCATCAACGAACTCCACAAAGTGGAAAAAGGCGACATCACCTTTGTGGATGCAAAAAAATATTTCAAAAAATCCCTTGAATCAGCAGCCAGCATCATCATTATCAACGAGGTGGTGGAATGCCCGGCAGGCAAAGCCTTACTTGTTTGCGATAACCCGTTTGATGCTTATGATGGGTTGGTGCGCAAATATCGGCCACTGCGCCCTCTGAGCAGCCAGATTGCTGAAAGTGCTTTTGTCCACCCTTCCACGGTGATCGAGCCAGGGGTCATCATTGGCCACCAGGCAGTTATCGGGAAAAACTGTTACATTCAAGCGAATGCCTATATCGGTGATTTTACTCATATCGGTGACCACGTAACAATCCAGGCTGGATGCATTATCGGCACGGACGCATTTTATTTTCAAAAAACAGAAACGGGCTTCAAAAAATGGCGCTCCGGTGGCCGGGTCGTCATTGAGGACCACGTAGACATCGGGGCGGCCTGTACCATTAACCGAGGGGTCTCAGGCGATACCATTATTGGTGCTGGCAGCAAATTGGACTGTCAAGTACATGTGGGGCACGGGGCAGTCATCGGCAAAAACTGCCTCATTGCTGGGCAGGTCGGTATCGGCGGTAAGTCTATCCTGGAAGACAATGTTGTGCTTTACGGACAGGTCGGGGTGGCACAGCGGGTGCGCATCGGAGCGGGTGCAGTGGTCAGCGCCAAATCAGGGGTTTCAAAAGACCTCGAAGGCAAAAAAGCTTACTTCGGCATTCCCGCCGCTGAGATTAGGGAACGGCAACGAGAGCTGGCAGCACTGCGGCATCTCCCAACTTTCTTCAAGGATTATTATGAGGAATAATGGATAATGGCGAACGCTAAATGGGCTATATTTTTAATTGAATATTTAAAAAAAAAATGGGCTAAAAATCTATTCTTAGTACATTGTATGATAAATTTCTTTACCTTTTGATTCAAGCAGGTGGGCCGGAAAATTCACTTCGATTTAAGGCATTTGACTGCTCGGCCCAACGGGATTTAAAGGGGAAACGTGGCTTTGCCACGTTTCCCCTTTAAATCCCTTGAGGGGCACACTGGAATATTGCCAAAAGATATGCTTATCCTGCCCCGCATTTTATAAATAAATTTATCACACAGAACACTTAATGAGACGATTTTATAGAAATACCATTATTTTAATTTTTCCTTTTTTGATAATGATTTTTATTAATGAAGCGATGCGGTCAAGCGTTAAAGAAGCGCCCTATTACTTTCATAATATAACCACCATTAATTCTGCCGAAAAATTAAAAAATAAATGTACTTGGCATTGCCATAATGATACTAATTTTTGCAAACAATACCACGTAAGGCACACTCAACATTTATTTAAAATAATTGATCCCATATATTTTGGAATTATTGGTTTATTAAAATCAACTGGCAGCTATGCTATGGCCAATATTCTATTTCTCGTTATTTTATTCCCTTTATTAATGTTCAATTTTTTAGTAAAAATTATTGATTTACAAAAGCAAATAAATTCGATAAAAAAATAAGGATGGATTATTTAATTAAAATTGGAAATGTTGTTTACGCCTATTGCACGGATTTTATTATCAACTTGGCGAACTTATTGGGGCTGTCTTACTATGAAGTTAATGCAATTATTTTTTGTTTTATTTATCCAATATTTATTTTTATACTGACAACAATCTTTCTTTTTCAAAAAAGAAGATTAAATAATTACAATTTGGATAATGGTTTTAAAAGCCACAAATAAAATCTAAAGATTCTTCTTACTTACAAAAAAATAGGGCAGCCTCCTAAAAGGCCGCCCATTTATCTGAAGATGAAATTAGCGATTCGTAATGCCAGCATCATCAAGGCCGCAAATATTCCGCTGGGTCAACATGCATCCCATCTTTGATGACCTCATAATGCAGGTGAGGCGCTGTGGACATCCCCGAACTGCCAACAGCTCCGATCTGATCTCCTCTTTTCACTTCATCCCCCACTTTTACATCCATTCGGGAAAGCTGTGCATATAGGGTTTTGAAATGTTCATCGTGCTCAATGACAATGTGCTGGCCATAGCCTTTGGGGTTCGTCTCTGCTTTTACCACTACCCCATCGGATGTCGCATAGACGGGCGTACCCGTTTCCGCTTTGAAGTCAACGCCCCGGTGCTGTTTCTTCACTTTTTGGATCGGGTGCACGCGCATCCCAAACCCGCTGGTGATTTTTGGGTCACCTTGGAGCGGTGAAATGGTTGGTGGATCTTCAAAAAGAACATGGGAAATAATAGGCGCCAAGTCATTATCTGACATGGGGTCTTCCTCGGTGGAAACGGTACGGCTGAAATGGATGGTCACCAGGAGCAAAGCGCTGAGTGCAAATAAGGATACCTTCATCATAATTGACTTTTTTTGATTTGAATTGTTAGAAAAATGTTGTTGAAGGTCTTTGATTTCATCTTCTTGAAAAGCATCCAAACTTTGTTGCAGCGCTTGGCTAAATAACACCCCCTCCCCCATCGCCTGCTCCACTTGGCAACAGATATGGTCGAGTAATTCTTCTTTTAACGGGCCAAAACGCACCCCTTTTTCTTCCAGTATTTTTTCTATTGAAAATAGTTGTTGTTCGTTGAGTTCAGTCATTATAAATGATTATTGACAGCACCTTTTTTGATGGGAAATACCGTGGAGATAAGTTGAAATATGATAGAAATATTTCTACTCTATTTCAATTTATTTCCATCGTATTTTCATTCTCACCCAGCAGCAGTTTTGGGGTTCAGTAGTAATTGCATGGCTTGTACGAATGCCTTGAATTCCGTCACTTTGGTAGCCTTTGCCTCCGAGCCTGCAGGGGTGAGGCGATAATATTTTCTTGCCCGCTTGCCGATCATTTCTTTTTCGGTGACGAGTAACCCATCGGCTTCCAATTTGTGTAAGGCAGGGTAAAGTGCTCCTTCTGTTAGTTGAAATGCCCCATTGGATTGCTCCCGGACTTTCTGAACTATTTCATATCCATACATGCGGCCATGTTCAGCAAGTAGGTTGAGCAGGATCGTTTTTAGTGTGCCTTTTAGCAGTTCATTGGTAATCATGCGGCAAATATACCTAAGCATTTTAGGTAAACAAATTTTTTACCTAAGAAATTTAGGTATTAATGTTTTTTTAAGCCCTCTAAATAGAAAATGGCCGACCATCCAACGATGACCGGCCATCAGGAAACTAACTAACCTTTCGCAATTATTTTATTTTAAATGGCATTTTACCTGATCAAATGGATATCCCCTTCCTCAAAGATGTCAAGTATGTTGCCGTCACAGTTGAGCACCCGCAATTCCATATACCAAGCGAACACGCCGGGCTGCATATGTTTGTCGCGGTGAACGCCGTCCCAACAAGCATTGGGGTCACTCGTCTGAAACATCAGGCTACCCCAGCGGTCGAATATCTTCAGGTCATAAAATGCCACATTGACGTCGGGAGCAACATAGCCCTTGTAACAATCATTTTTCCCATCGTCGTTTGGGGAAAATGAATTGGGCATGTAAATCATGCCATCCAAACCTGCCATCTGCAAATTGACCACAACCGATTCGTTGAGCATCTCGCAACTATTAGTGACTGTAAAATTATAGACACCCGGTGCTGCCACCTGATAGGTCGGGCTGATAGGGCCATCTGTCCATTGTATGTCGTAGGGTAGTTGACTGACAATGATCGGCGCCAATTCAATGAGGTCACCGCACTCCATCGTCTCGTTTTCTATCTCCACGGTCATTTGATCGATCATCGGGATAGCAATGGATTCTTCAAACTGGCAGTCGTTTCCATCCAGTAAATAAACGGTGTAAGTACCAACTTCGAGGTTTTCAAAACTTAGTGCAGGTTGGTAGTTGTTGCCATCAAGTGACACGAGGTAGGGAGCTGTTCCGCCCTGCACATTTTGCACCTCAATTTGACCGTCCGTGCCGTTCCAGCATATTTCCGTAGCCATCAAATCATAAGTGACAGCCGAGGATTGGGTAACGGAAAGCTCAATGGTAGAATCACAACCGTACTGATTCGTCAGTAAAAAGGTGGCCTGATCGCCATCAGAGAATTGTTGACCATTGTACTCAACCATTTCCCCAAAACAGACCTGCAGAGGCAGAGCCGTTGTGTCGACAGGCGCAGCGGTAACGGAAACAGCAATGATCGAGTCGCAGCCATTGATAGTGGTAAACATAAAATCCTGCTGATCGCCGGGCGAAAGTTGTTGACCGTTGTAATCAATTGTCGAATTTTCGCAAGCAGTCAAAGTCAAGTTCGAGGAATAGGTTTGCCATTCAACAACGGTCACTTGCACCACCGAATCACAACCGTTTACATCAGTCAAAGTAAATTGCTCTTGGTCGCCCGGCGAAAGTTCAACGCCTTGATAGGTGACCGTTGTACCCGTACAAGCACCCAATTCTTCCTGCGTCAGGACGGTAACAAATGGATCAACATTTACAAAAATGACCGAGTCGCAGCCCGTAAAAGAAGTGTAGGTAAAGGTGTCGACTTCCCCAGTAGGAATAAAAGTGCCATCAAAAACAATCCCTCCACCTGGGCAATCATAAAACGTCTCCTGGTAGGTCTCGGGGACACATTGGTTGGTGAGCAGCCAATCGAATTGTTCTTCCACGTCGCAGCCAATGAGTTCCACATCACCTGTGACAAAATAGGCAAACCAATCGTCGGGCAAATTGAGTGTGTCCAATTCGACAGTATAGTCAGTGGATAAAATATTGGAAAAGACATAATTACCTAAGCTACTCGTCACTGTATCGATGTTCGATGTCCCATCATTTAGGAAAATATTGATGCCGCTCACGAGGGTGTCTGGCCCATCGATGATGCCGTTTTGGTTAACGTCAAAATAGACATTTCCCAGGAGGTCGCCGAAGCCGGGGAAGAGGTCAAGGGTCAGCACATCGGAGGTAGATTTACAGCCATAAATATCCGTCATGATGACATGGTACTCACCGCTTTGGACAAAGATAGGCTCGGCCACTGTGCCGTTGGGGGCGGGCATCGGCGAACCGTTGAAAAACCATTGGAAAGTGGAGACCAAAGGCATGCTGGGCAAACAAAGAGTATCGGGGTCGCAACGGGTGTGGCATCCAGTTGGGATGTTGTCGATGTCGGGGGCATTGTTGAGAACGATTTCGTTGCTCCGGCTCTTACAGCCAAATTGGTTGACCGCTTGGGCGAAATAAATGCCCCCCGCAATGACATTGATGGAGTTACCTGTCTCTCCCGTGTTCCAACTGTAAGTGTAGCTGGCATTTGGCCCGACCACACTGAGCGTCGCTGGGTTATTTTCACATAAAAACCCGCCCGGCACGGAGCTAATCTGCACATCAGGTTTTGGATAAACCCTAACGGTAAATGGCCCCTCCTCGCTGGTGCAGCCGGTCGTATTATCCGTAACGGTGACGGTGAAATCATGGTTGCCAACGGGCAAGAGGTTGCCCCGGTCTTCGGTAAAAGCAATCGCACTGCCATTACCATTGCCTCCCGACCACTGATAGCCGTAATTAAGGCTGCCCTGAATAACGAGGTAAACATCTTCCCCCTCACACACCGAATAAAAGTCTTCAAAAAAGGCAACGGGCTGGCCAAACTCGTTGTACTCCACAGCTTTGATGATGCCGTTGGGTTCTCCATAAATATCTACCTGCGCAGCGGCGGGGGAATAGGTGCAGCCGTCAGCATCCGTCAGCGTAACGTCGTAAACGCCAGCGGTGGAAACAGTAATTTGATTGGCAGGTTGGCTGGTTGACCATACGTAGGACACCCCACCTGTTGGTGCAGTCAGCGTAACATTGTCCCCTTCGCATATCGGGGATGGCTGAGAAAAAGCGATGCTCCCGCCAAGGGTGTTGGGGGTCACGGTCACGTTGTCGGTGTAGCTTACGGTACAGCCGTACACATTGGTCGCTGACAGGGTGACCGGGTAAACACCCACCGCCCCAAATTCATGGTAGGTATCCATTTTAGTGGCCGTATTAGCTGCCCCACTGCCGGGGTCACCAAAATCCCACGCCACCTCAACCACATCATTAGAGACCAAAGCGGTGAACGGCATGGCCGTATTTTCACAAGTAATAGTAGGTAGGGCAAAGCTAACCGAGGGCGGGTCGAATACTTTCACATTTCTAATAATGGAAACCTCACAACCACTCGCTTCGGTGACGGTGAGCCGAACCTGATAAGTACCCGCTGTTTGATAAACATGCACCGGGTGTTGGTCGGTGGAGGTGTTGGCTGCCCCACTGGCAGGGTCGCCAAAGTTCCAGCTCCAACCAGTCAAAGTAGCATAAGGCAATATTTCTGAAATATCTGTAAACGCAACGGGCGACCCAGGACAGGCCGATTCATAGTCAAAATCGGCAATCGCAATGATCGTATCCTGTTGGAGCACCCCATCCGGACAAGTGCCACCGCCAAAGGCCGCTACCTCCCCAACAAAAATGACGGAATAAAAACCGACGCTGGAAAACGTGTGCGAGGGGTTTTCCAAATTGGAGGAATTGTTGGCACCGCTGGAGGGGTCACCGAACGACCAGCCCCAACTGCCGGCTACGTCGTTCATGCTGGTGTTGATATAATTATGGGTCAGGCAGTCGCCCGTTTTTTGGATCTGAAAAGAAATCCCCCCATTTAGAGGGCAGCCGTTGGGGTTGTTGCACTGTGGCCCGACACAAACCCCATTGACACAGGTACCGCCCGCCGAGGCACAATCGGCGATGGTAAGGGTGTTCGATTGGTTGGTACAGCCGTTTTGATCGGTCACTTCCACCGTAAACTGCCCAACCGTATTAACGGTGAGAAACGGGGAATTGCTGCCGACCGGAATACCATTTCCATACCACTGAAAATCGTAACCGTCCGCCGTGGTCGATGCAGTGATCGTCACCGAAGGGCCGCCCGGACAGATCCCAGCATAGATGGGCACCGAAATGCCAACCACTGGTTCTGGCCATTCAAAAATATCGAACGAGGTGTTACCCTCGCAGCCGTTTTGGTCTATGACCCGCAGCTCATAGTAGCCCGCCGGCAAATTCGGGGCAGCCGCCGTTGAGACGACCAGCCCATTGTCATCCAACCATTCGTAGGCATTGTACGGAGTGGTCGTTTGAACGGCAGCCACGGTATTTTGGCATATTTCCGCAGGGTGGACCACTTGCGGAACAGGCAACGGGAGCACCGTCACGTTTATATTTTCGGTCGTCCCACAAACAGAAACACTGATCGTTGCCGGGCCATCGCTGTGCCAGAGCACCTCGATGTTTTCTGTGCCCTGGCCACTCGTCACAGTCCCCCTATCGGCAGGAGAAATCGTCCATTGGTATTCCAGTTGGTCAAATGCGGGTACGGAATAAGTCCCCGTTTCCTCCAAACAAACTTGCGCATTTCCAGTAATGGAAAACGGCGGCACTTCGTCAGCTGTCATCATAAAAGGGTCGGAGGTGCAGCCCAATCCAGAGGTCGCAGTTTGGGTAACAGCTATCTGGTATGGCCCCGTTGTGGCCCAAGTCACATTGATGGGGTTGCCTTTGAAATTAGCTGGCGTGCCGCCTGTCACTGTCCAGTTGAAATCATTGATCGGGAGGCCATCGGCTGAGTAGGCGTATGTTTCGCCGGGGCAGATTTCAATCGACCCGTCAATGCCGTTGACTGGCAGGGGAGCGGCGATGACATCGACAAAAATCTCGTAATCCTGATTGCAAAAAGCAGCGGCATTGGCAGATTCTGCGCGCACGGTATAAGTGCCCAACGGCAAATTCCAGTCAACGTTCGCAGTAGCCGTTGCGGCTGGAGACGACCAGACGACCGCTCCGGCAGCGTTAATCACTTGCCAGTTGACTGGCGTCAAAGCACTGGTGATCGAGTTGAAGCTGTTGTATTCTTCAATTGTTTTTTCACAAACCTCAATCGGGCCTTTGGCATAAAACGAGGGTACGATATTTACGTCCAAAGTGTCCTTGCCTTCACAGCCGAGGTAACAATTGTTAAACGCCACAATGACTTTTTGCGGGTTGCCTTGGTTGGCGTTGCCAAACCAGTTGATGGTCACCCGTTCCGTGCCCTGTCCGTCCACAATGTTGCCCGACCCCATGACCGACCAAGTGATTTCCGTCCCTTGGTAATTGGGGATAAAATATTCTTCCGTGCTGCCCTCGCAGACATTGGTCTTGCCCTGTATCTGTGCCGATTCGGAAATGATGGGGATGGGGATGACGTTCGGCGTGGTGCAGATATTTCCCGCACATCCACTGACGGCCAATGAGATTTCCCCCAATGGGCCGCTCAGCCATTCTACTGTAACAAAATTATCGGAAGGGCCGCCACCGTCAAGGATATTCCCACCGCCAGAAACATCCCAGATAAAAGTGCCACAATTGGCATCCGTTGCATAGGTCACCGACTCGCCTTCGCAGACCGTGCCGATGCAACTGATCTCCGGCACATCGGCAGGCAACACATTTACTTCTATAAAAGTAGTGTCGTTGCAATAGCAAGCGTTGCGGGCAATGAGGGAAACGGTGTAAGTCCCTGGGGTTGGATAAGTATGGTTGGGTTCAAAATGGGTAGAGGTGTTAAGGTCGCCAAAATCCCAGATGTAGGAAGCGGCGTTTTGGCTCTCATTTTCAAAATAAACCGTTTGGCCCTGGCATATTTCGATCACCCCATTGAACGCTGGTGGGGTGGAAGAAATGATGGCCTCCGGCTCTTCGAGTATTTCTACACAAAGGGAAGATTCACCAACACACCCACCACCGATGCTATCCTGACAAACCAGTAGCACATCAATTGCATTGGTACACCCAAACGCATCAGTGGTCGTTAAAGAATAATTGCCAGGGCAAAGCCCCGTCTGGTTGGGAGTGGTAGAACCATTGCTCCAAGCAAAAGACAAAGCAGTCCCCTGCGGGATCGGCATGATCTCGATGGCCCCATCACAAGCATTGCAACTACTAGGGTGTTGGATGAGGGTTGGGTTGGCGGTCAACCAACATTGGTCGGGGGCAGCAACAATTGTGAAATTGCAGAACCCAACAATACCACTAACTGGGTTGACAACATTAACCGCATAAGAATCAGGAGGAAGGGCGGGAAAAACAGCATCGCCCATGGTAGTCATGGTGCTTATGGGAATCCCCGCTGCGCTGTATAATTCCAAAACATATGCCCCCCCCCCTCCTTCTAAATTAACGTAGGCATCCCCTGCCGGTGAAGGAGGTACATTAATACTAAAACCCTGCATCCCACAAAAAACCTGCAACGGCTCAGTCGGGCTGCCACCACCGCCGACCACAACCGACACTTCGCCTTGCCCCGGAGCCCCCCAATCTACGGTCACACTGCTACCGTTGGGTGTAAAACTTTCTGCCCCAAGCACTTGCCACGACACATCCGTGCCGGGTGGGATGTTGTTCACCTCATAAGTCGCAGAATTGAAGGCACAAATCCTGTCGCAGGCGGCCAAGCTGTCGGGGCATTGGGTATTTGTGGAAATGATGATGGGGTTGAGGGAGGAAGACGGCTCGATGAACGTTTCCACCACAAAGTCATTTTGAAAAGTAGTAAATCCGGACACCACTAAAGAAAAGCCATCGGGATTATCCATACACAGCGTAACGGGGTTGCCCTGCAAGGAGATACCGTTATAATCCCAGAAGCTGGTCAAGATCATTTCTGAAGTATCGATCAACGCTACTTCAAAAACGGCACATTCCCCCACGCACAAAGAAGTGGGGCCAATGATGTAGGCCTGTGTTTGCGCCCCGGCATTTATTTGGGAAAAAAGAAACAACGAGGAGGTCAGTAGAAATAGGCGAAAAAGTCTTTTCATCGTGGGTGTTAAGATTTGTTTGAACGAGGAAAAATGATCCGTAAAATCAGCAAGAAATAAGGGGCTGATAATTGCATGCATAATTCCTCATCGCTTCAATGAAATAATCGGTTGCATGCCCTGCGGGCACTTTGAAAGAGCGGAAATCTTTCAATATAACTTTCCAACTATTGCATACAAGGAATTTTAGATACGGACCTGAGAAAAATTAAAATGATAATTAAAATTAAAAAATGCGCTGGTTAAAAATGGCCTATCAATCAACCACAGCAAATTATTATTCAATTTTTCTTGAAGTGGAACGTAAATCTAAAAGGCTTTTTTACAGGAATCAAATAAGAAATAATGGTTTGATGCCTAGTTGTCAGAAATACGCAGAGAATGGGGGGAGGGTTGGGTTGCGGTAAAAGTTTGGGTCCAACAAAAAGGCAAAAGTCTGATCTCACCAACAATATGCCTGTTTATTTAAGATTATTGGGAGATTGGGAAATTGAGAGATTAAGTCCATGATTCTCAATTTCTAATTTCTAATTCCAGAGAAAGTCTATTCCTTTCCGATAAAATTGGCCAATTCGGGAAATTCATGGAGGTGCAGGGCCGCCTCCTGCTTGGTCAATTCCCAGCCGTTGAGTAGGGGCGATACAAACGTTTCCGCAAAGCCCAATTTATTCGCCTCCTGTTCCGCTTCCAGCACGGCGTCCCACGAAAGCTGATGGCCGAGCGTAAACCAAACCTGCCCTGTTGCAGGAAATTCAGCGACCATCCCCTGCGGATAAAAACGCCGCAGCTCAGCGATGGTCGTCGCCCCCCTGATCGGAATCCGAACTTGGTACACCAGACTGCTCATGGATTTTATAAAAAACTTTTTTTGAAACAACTCTCCTGACGTGGTTCGGGCTTGGATGGGCACGGAAAGTATTTCGGGATTTGCGACGAACAGGTCTATTTGCCCTTGCCCAGTGCCACTGTATTTTTCTCCCACTGTTAATAATTTCAATTGTTTCAAGTCGACTCCAGACTCTTCCAACAAGAAAGCGGCCTGTTGCAGGGCCGTTCTGGTTAACAGCAAGTCTCCGTCATTTTCCTTTGCGTACCCGACGAGCACGATGTTGAGTTGGGGATATTTTTTCAACCAGTCTGCATATTTTTCCAACAAACTCTCCGCAGCAGCGGAAAAGGGCATTTGGGGGTTTTCATAAACAATAGGATGCAGTTCGAACTGGTTAAAATTTTCGGATGCCCTTTCAGTGCTTAGCTGCTGTATGTTTTTTTCCTCCACTGGCAATGGGTGGACATCGCTAAAAAGGGTGGGGTCGGAGTGTTGCAATTGCCGGGTTTGCTTTTCTGTGAAATAGGCCAAATAAATATCCCGTTGGCCCAGAGCCGTTTTCCGGGAGGAAGCAAACAGGGCCAGAATGCCATTTGCCGTGAGGCGGAATCCTACCTCATCTCCTGCCGAATTGAAGGGGAAGCCCAAGTTTTCGGGTGGCGTCCATTTTCCCACTTGATCCAGAAAAACGGATTTCAGCAAATCCATCCCGCCGATGCTGCGGTGCGAATCGTTGGTGCTGAAATACAAAGTGCGCCCATCGGGCGCCAGAAATGGGGAACGATCGTCATACGCCGAATTGATCACTGGCCCCAGGTTCTCCGGCACTGACCAAGAACTACAAGAAAAGGTAGTTATATAAATATCCAAACCGCCAAAGCCGCCCGGTCTTCTGCTGGCAAATAGGAGGCAGGTATCGTTAAAAAAATAAGGGTCGCAGTCGCCTTCCCACGCCCGTATGGGGCTTTCGAACTGTGGCTGAGTCGCTTTTTTCCCCAATCTATTTTCACTAAAAGTGTCGACCAACACATCGCCACTGAACAGAGAATTCCCCCTAAAGAAAAACATGATGTCACCTGCCTCATTAAAACCCAAGGGCAGTTCGTTTCGGGGAGAATTGATGGAAAGTCCGAGAGGTTCGGGAGCGCCCCATACCCCTGCATCTTTTTCGGTGAAATAAATGTCGTGCGAAAGCGATTCGTCCCTTGCATTTTTGGCCCGATCGGAGGCGAAATAAAAGACATCCGCAAAATTGGGGCTTGGCAGCGGGTTGCATTCGTCCATTTCCGAATTGACGCTATCCCCTGCCTGAACAACCTCGGCTATGGGGGGCTGACGCCGCACGATCATGCCAAGGGCACAACGCCTGATTTCGTCCTTTACCATCTGCCGTTTGGCATGTTTAGCGGGGCTGTTTTTTAGGAACAATTTATAGTGGGAAATGGCCTTTTCAAATTCGAGCTGGGCATGGTACACCTTGCCCAAGTACAAGTAGGATTCGGCGAGGTCGTATTTTGCAAAATGCAGTGATTGGAACAAGTAGTCTTCAGCTTCTTTCAATTGATTGACTTCAAAATAGCATACCCCCATGCGGTGCAAAGTGAAAGCATCATTGGGCCGTTGTTGGTTCATCGTGCCATACAAATCCAATGCTATTGGGAAATTTTTATTCTCAAAAAAAACACCGGCCTGCCGGGCAAGCCCTTCATAATTTTGTGAGCGCACGGACAAGGAAAAAACACACAATAGCAGAAAACAGGACGTACGAATCAGGAATGACAGCTCACCTCCCTTTAATCTTCCGGCCAAAGGGGCAATCTTAATTGGGTATACATTTTTCATAAAACAATTCTCATTGAAAATGAACTTGCCCATCTTTGGGTTCTGTAATTAAACGTGAGGTATGGATTAAAGCCGCAGAGCTGCTAAATAATTGATTGTCAATTGTTTTAATCCATACCTCACATTAAATAAAAAATTCGAGGTGCTGAACAAGATATACGCCCTTGACTTGGCGCTCAATTGCCAAGACCTTTCAAAGGCCAATCCGACCGTTCACGGTACAAAAGTCACGCTTTCTTTTTCATTGGACAAAACGTGGAAGGCCCAGATTCGGGAAGAGGGCTGATGTCGAAAATGGTTCTTTCTGCACAGTTAATAACCCATCCTACATGGTTAATTGTCCAAGCCCGATAATATTATTTTAATAGCGTACTTTTTCGCCGAAAACCTTTTTTGGCCACATGAGAAATTTCTTACTCACAATCCTTTTGTTTTGGAGTTTGGCGCTTTTCGCCCAGACCCCCGCCTACCTACAATACGGTATAGAAGAAGGACTGCCGAGCACATTGGTCTATTGTGCACTTCAGGATCAAAAAGGGTTTATTTGGTTTGGCACCGATAATGGTCTGGCAAGGTTTGACGGCAATCGTTTCAAAGTTTACGGTATTGAGGATGGGCTACCCGATCCAGAAGTTCTAAATTTATTTGAAGACAGCCAGGGGCGGCTGTGGATCTCGTGTTTTCAAAAACGACCGTGCTATTTAAAAGGAGGAATTATTTATAAAAGCGAAAAAGATTCCATGCTCAATAAAATTGATGCAAAAGGCATGGAACATTTTTTCCATGAAGACAAAGACCATGGAATTTGGATCACGGGGACGGATATCAATGCCTATTATTGCAAAGACACCATAGCTCAATCTTTTAATACGAAACAAGGGGATTTGGGAAGAATCCCAATTCTCCTAATAAAAGAAATCAACAATAGAATACTGGCCGGCAACCTTAGGGGGATATATGATTTTTCTGTCCCCACCAATATGACCATGGTGTATAACAACGGCTTCAACCCTATCACCTTTCTCCCCTCCGTCTATTCAAGAAATAATGAATTTTATTTTTCACAGGGAAACAAATTGGTAAAAGTTGAAATTAAGGAAAATGGTTTTAATGAAGAATGGCACAAAACTAATCTGCCCGATCACCAAAACAGAATAAGCCTAATTGAAAATGAAGACATTTGGATATGTTATCCTGACTACTTAGATGGCGCATATAAATACCGTTTAGAAGCCCCTCTCTCTTCTACTCCCTTAAATTTATTAAAAGGGAAAAAGGTGTCAAAAATATTCAGGGACAACAAAAAGAACTTGTGGTTCACGACTCTAAATAGTGGCGTCTTGGCCTTACCAGAAAACGCAGCCATAGTCTATGACCAATCCAATTCCCCTTACTTGTCGTCTAATAATATAACGGCCATTTCCATGCTTTCTGACAACAGTTTAATTTTCGGAACTGAAAACGGGAATATTTATTTATTGAAAAACGGGGAAATAAAAAAACATTTATTTGAAAACGGATTCGGCCCTAGCCAGGTTCGGCAACTTGTGCCAATGCCGAACGATAAATGGATCGCCGTTATGAACAAGTCCTTGTACACACAAGCAAAGACTCCACTTGGTATAAAATCCTTTTACCGCAATTTTAGAAGCAACCCATATTTAATAGGTGCTCCAAAGTCGGTTTTCTTCGACTCGAATAAATTATGGATCGCACATTCTCAAGGGCTTTTCTATTGGAATGAGGATGAAGAGACCCCTTACAAGGTCATTAAACATAAAAGGGTTTCAGCAATTGGGAAAAGTCATGGCGGCAATCTATGGGTCGGAGGGACAGAGGGCCTATTGTCCGAAAAAGACAGTTTCCAAATAAATTGGGGAAAAAAATTTAAAGCGATTAGTGGAAGGATTGTCGATATAAAAAAAGCCGACGAAAATTACATTTGGGTAGCAACTGCCGAGTACGGGTTGTCCAGGGTGCACGTGAAAAACGGCAAAGTTATATCAGTTGAAGCCATTAACGATTTTCTAGAAAATAAAATAAATGGCATCAAAAGCCTTTTTATATCCCAAGATGGTTCCATTTGGTTGGCCACCAATAATGGCATTTATACATTGAACGACAAACTCCAGGTACGATACTTTAACGAAACCGACGGCCTCCCTAGCAATGATGTAAATGCCATGGTCGTAGATCAAGACACCCTTTGGGCGGCAACGGTTGCTGGGCTGGCCAAAATCCAACTAAGTCAGGAGTTGAGCCAAGGCAATTTCCCGACTTACATATCCGGCATTCAATATGACCTAAATGGTCAAAATTTTCAGTTTGACCTAATCGACAGAACGGCCGCCTTCCTCAACATCCCCTCTGGCGCTTCCAATATCGACATCCAACTCTCCGGCCTGCATTTTAAAAGCGCTGGGAAACTGACCTACCAATACATTGAAGAGGAAAAGCTGTTGCCCCTCCAATGGCTGACTTGGGGCAACCTCGTTAACAGTTTTTCCCAACTCCTTACCGGCCGGTGCGATACGACCATTGTAACTGACACACATAGGTATTTCGGGGTAAACGCCCAGAGCGGGTCTTTTAAAACCAAAGTATCCGCCATCTCCAGGGATGGCGCTATGAGCTTGCAACCCGATACCAAAGTGTTCACTATCCTGCCGTTTTGGTACGAAACAGCATGGTTCAGTCTCTTAGTCGTGAGCATGGCCGCCTTCCTGATTTGGCGTTTTATTCAGCAACATAATGCTGCAAAAAAATTCCAACGGGTTGCCTCAGAGCTACAGTTGCAAGCAATCAAAGCACAGATGAACCCCCATTTCGTGGGCAACAGCATCAATGCCATCCAGCAGTTTTTTTACCCCCCCGACCCCATCAGGGCCAGTCAGTACATCGCAACTTTTACTTCTCTGCTCCGGCAATCGATGTACCTCTCCGAAGTGCCGTTTATCCCTTTTAGCCAAGAAAAAGAATTTATTACGGACTATCTCGACATGGTAAAGCTTCGCTTTGAGGATCGGTTTGAGTACCAAATATCTGAAGCCGATAAAATACTGGCCACTACCCCATTCCCCGCCATGATTTTGCAACCCATTTTAGAAAATGCAACCATTCATGGGCTATCGCCAGAGGGGCTATCCATCATTGACATCGTTTTTAGTTTTAATGGACAAACACTGACTTGCAGCATTACGGACAATGGCGTAGGGATTGAGGCCTCGCAAGCATTTAAAAAAAATAAAAAAGGAAAGCACCAATCTAAAGGCATTGATTTATTGAGAAAAAAAATCAACGTCCTGAATAAGATGCATTCATTGGATATAAAAGTCGACTTTACAGACCTTTCAACCTTTGGCAATGGAAAATACGGCACCATGGTCAAGCTTACTTTTTCACCCAGAAAAATCCCATTGCCTTCAATAAACCAATGATTGGATTAAGGAAAAAGATTAGGCAATGACAGGCTGTTTCTTTTTTTTTGATTCTGTAAACCAAAAATTTATGACCAATATCAACGCTCTACTGGTGGACGACGAAATAAGTGCCATCAAAACTTTACGGGGGATGATCGAAAAATATTTCCCACAAATAAATATCATTGGCATTGCCCACACCGTAAATGACGCCTACGCGAAAATAATAGAACTCGCACCTGACGTTGTTTTCCTTGATATTGAAATGCCACCGTTTGGTAGTGGGTTCGACCTGTTGAACAGATGTGGCGATTATCAATTCGGGGTTATTTTCACCACCGCCTATCCGAAATATGCCATCCAAGCTATCAACGAAATACAGCCTTGGGCCTATTTGGTAAAACCGTTTAGCGTAAACCATTTGAGCAAAGCGATTGAAACCGCAGAAGAAAAAATCAAGTCCGCCCCAAAAAACAGAAACCCTATTTTCCAAAACTCCCGCATCGTCATCCCCGATGCAAGAAAAGGCAATGTCGTTATCCCTATCGAAGATATTTTATATTGCAAAGCCGGCGGGGCAATGGCGGATTTATTATATTTAAAAAATGGGGAGGCTACCACCTTTACAGCTTCCCGGACATTAAAAGATTTAGAGGAACAATTGCCTGAAAAGATATTCTGCCGCTGCCACCACAGCTACCTCGTCAATTTGATTTTCATCGATCGTTTTGAACAGACCGGCCGCAACGGTATAATCCATTTAAAAAACAAAACCGAAATCCCAATTTCCGTTTCCAAAATGGAAATTTTTACCGAACAATTTTATTCGTTTACTAGTAAAAAATAAATTGAGCAAAAACAATAACCTTATGCATGCTCGATCTTTTTAAACAATACCAATCTGTGTTAAGTACCAATGATATCAGCGGTCTTGCCGTTTTGCCAATTTCTGACATTTTGCACAGTTACTAGCCCACCTTACACAGTTACTAGTTCCTAGTAGCACGCTACGGCAACCAAGACTATCTTTGATCTATATTTATAAAACACCTAATATCCGTATTATCAAACGGTTCTTTCTACCTACACGCTCTCTCTTAATCCCGGCGAATACCCGCTCTCTGTATCCGAGAAAATACGCCGAAGATTCTCTCTAAAATTTTAGAAAAACCAAATCTCAGACCAGCATATTATATTTATAAAAGGTCTGATTATGTAAAAAGGGATGTCTTAATTGACATCCCTTTTTTAGCTATTATAGATTTTTATTTTTTCTGGAAAACAGGTTTCAAAGCCTTTGTCATACTCCTCTTTTCACATCGAACGCCTCCAGATAGTCCCCTACCCTGCGGACAAAGGAGCCACCCAAAAATCCATCCACTACCCGGTGGTCGTAGCTCAAAGACAAGAACATCATCTGCCGGACAGCGATCAGGTCACCATATTCCGTTTCCACCACCGCTGGTTTTTTGCGGATTGCCCCTGTTGCAAGGATCGCAACTTGGGGCTGGTTGATGATGGGTGTGCCCATCACATTGCCGAAGGTGCCGACATTGGTGAGGGTAAAAGTGCCGCCCTGAATTTCTTCTGGCTTCAGCTTATTATTTCTGGCCCGGTCAGCAAGGCCATTGACAGATTTAGTCAGGCCAACTAAGTTCAATTGGTCAGCATTTTTGATAACGGGGACAATGAGGTTGCCAGAAGGCAATGCCGTTGCCATGCCGATATTGATGTCTTTTTTGACCAATATTTTATTGTCTTCGACCGATACATTGATCATCGGAAAATCGCCGATAGCTTTTACAACAGCTTCGACAAAAATGGGGGTGAAGGTTATTTTCTCGCCGTATTTTTGCTGGAAGGCGCTTTTGTTTTTTTCGCGCCAGTTCACGATGTTGGTCACGTCCACTTCTACGAACGAGGTCACGTGTGCAGAAGTCCGTTTCGACATGACCATGTGATCAGCAATCAGTTTGCGCATCCGGTCCATTTCAACAATTTCCACAGCGCCATTCACACTACTATTTCTTGGCTGAGGACTGCTAACTGCCACCTGAGGACTGCCAACTGAGGACTGAGGACTGCCAACCGCCCTGTTCTCAACGTAAGCAAGAATATCCTTCTTGGTCACCCGACCATCACGACCGGAGCCAGGCAATTGTTCCAATTCTGCCAATCCGATATTTTCAGTTTTGGCGATGTTTTTCACCAATGGGGAATAAAAACGGTCTGAACTGATTTTTGCCGTGGCGGCAACAGCCTCTTGCGCAGTGGTGGTGGCAACATGTTCAACAGCTTTTGAAGCACCGTTCGATTGGCCGTTTGTTGCAGCCTCTGATGCCTTAGCCTGCGGCGCAGGAGTATGCTCATTTGCGGGCAATTCACCTTCTGTTGAAATGATGGCGATAGCCTTACCCACCTCCACAACATCATTTTCTTGGTAAAGTATTTTTGCTAAAACGCCCGCTACCGGGGAAGGGACTTCGGAATCAACTTTGTCCGTGGCAATTTCTAAAACCGTTTCATCAACTTCGATGGAATCCCCCACATTTTTGAGCCACTTGAGGACGGTCGCCTCCATGATGCTCTCCCCCATCTTGGGCATTATCAATTCTATTTGAGCCATATTTTGGTTATTTTATGTTGGCTGTCCGTTTGGGCCGCCACTCATTCATTAAATTTTGGTTAGGTAAAATCAGGGTGCAAAATTAACGAAAAAGGGACGTCTCTTTTACTGGCCTCCGTTTCTTTGCCAAATTTTATTTTATGGAAATACCGACGAAATGATACCAACCAATTTATTTTTACCCCGATTCGTTCTTCCATCAATAATATTCTCTTCCATGAAAATACTTGCCACTTTTCTGCTATCCTTCACCTTCAGTTTTGCTTTTTGTCAAAATTCAAACCTGTCGTTCCCCGGCAGTTGGGAGGGGGATTGGATCGGTACACTCGAAGTTTTCAAAGACACTGGGAAAGTGCAAGAGCTACCCATGGAATTGCACATCCAGCCTATCGATACCGCCACATCTTCTTCCTGGACCTGGACCATCATTTATGGGAATGATAAAGAATTGGGCAAACGTCCTTACGAACTCATCACTGTAGATGCCGCAAAAGGCTTGTATTTAATTGATGAAAAAAACACCATCAAAATGGAGGGCTACTATCTCGGCGGACAATTTTACCAGTGGTTCGAGGTACAGGGGAGTCGGCTGCTGACCAAAACCGAAAAGGTTGATGACACGTTGGTTTGGGAGATCGTGGTGAGCAGTAACAAACCTGTCAGCACAACGGGGGACAACCTATTTGAACGAGAAGAAATCCCTCCGGTCATGGCTTTTGCTGTCACGAATCTACAGCGAGCCGTTTTACGGAAACGGTCTTAGTAAATTTCCGATGCAAAAAACAACGTTGGCGAAGGTTCTGAAACCCTTGCCAACGTTGTCGTATCTATTTCTTGATTATTTATAGGAAAGGAATGAAAGTTTCTCAGCCATTACCTAAAATTCACAAAATCTTCCGGGTTTAATGCTTTCCCACTATGCCACAGTTCAAAATGAAGGTGTGGCCCATCTGTCAACTCACCCGTGTTCCCGATAATGGCAATCGCCTCTCCAGCTCGCACATAGTCACCTGTTTTTTTAAGGAGGACTGAATTGTGTTTATAAAAAGTAACAATGTTGTTGGTATGCTGTATGGCAATGGTATTCCCCGTTTCCAAAGTCCAATCAGATGCAATCACCCAACCATCCATTGCTGCCTTGATGGGGGTGTTCTTCGGCGCAACGATATCGACCCCAATATGGTCCGACTCAACATCATATTTTAGACTGATCGAACCTGCCACAGGCGGTGTAAAATACATTTGCTCCAATGGGACGTCGCGGGGCGAAACATTGACGGGGGCACCTCCCTGGCCTCCGGTTGCGCTTCGGATGTCTTCCATTTCGACCTCTTGCCGCAACTGGTCATCGGCTTCTACCCGATCAACAGGTTCTTGAGATACATTTTCATTTTTAGAAGCTTCCGGCGGCGAGTCAGGGGCATATTCCACATCCCCAACCAACATGCGACGGATACCCTCATTGTACCGCTCTTGCGCACGAGTCAATTGTTCCAAAGAGTCAAGGTCTTTATAAATCTGGATCAGTTCTGTCCCATCCGTACCATTATAACCGGGCACCAATGTTTTCAGGGGTGTATAGGCGATCACTGCCGCAACGGCCACGGCCACCAGAACGATCAAACTGCACAAGGCAATATAAACATTCAACAACGTCAGTTTGTAGGAAGCCACCTCTTCGAGGGACTCTTCGTTCCTTACTACGAGGCGGTACGGGTCTTTCCATTTCTCCCAGCGGCTCTGTCCTTGTTTGCTTTCGTCAGGCATTATGTGTTATCTATTGGTTTGAATAAAATAAATTTGCGCACTAATTAGTTGGTGTGGTGTGAAATTTTCACAGCAACTACCTGTGAAAAGTAACGTAAAATTCGCAATTCAATTGGATAATGAATAATGATAAGTAGCGAATGAGCAATATTCTGCGTTTTCATTCGTCATTCTGCATTAAAAAATACTTGTTTTGAAAAAATTTACTTCTTCGTTTTGCTACGTAATGTCCTTCCTCATCCTGGCTGGATGTGTTTCCCAAAAGAAAAAAGCAGACGTTGGGCCAATCGGCAAGGGCTACCACAACATGACCGCCCGCTACAACGGTTATTACAACGCCTCCAACCTGCTGCTAGAAAGCCAGATCCAGTTAGAAAAACAATACAAGGACAACTACAATAAAATACTCCCCATTTACAAATACATGGCTGCCGACAACCCCAAAGCGGTTGCGGAACCATTGGACGAAGCCATTGTAAAGGCTACTACTTTGGTAAACATCCACGAACCCGCCCGTTGGGTGGACGATGCCTATTTGTTGGCAGGCCAGGCCCAATTCCTTAAACAAGAATATGAAACGGCTGAGGAAACCTTCGAATACCTAATCGCTGAATTCAGTCCCCAAAAAATGGCTGAGAAAGCTGCCGTTTCAAAGGCCAAAGCTAAACGCAGCAAGGCCGTCAAGCAATCCATCAAAAAAGGGGAAAAACCCACCGTGGATGAAACCGGTGAAAAAATACAATTGACCAAAAAGGAACGGGCCAAACTCGCTAAAGCTAAAAAGAAGGAAGACGCCAAAAAGCGGAAAGCAAGGGAGCGGGAGCGCAAACTCAAAAAGAAGGAAATCCAGCGAAAAAGGAAGGGCAAAGCAACCAAAGACCGCAAGCCCGACCCCAAAAAAGACGAAAAAGGAAAAAAGGATGAAAAAACAAAGAGCACAGATCCTGAAGAGGAAATTGACGACCTGCCCCGCCTCCCCAATGGCTACCCCATGCCAGGCTCAGTCAGGTTGAGCAACCTCGAAACAACCATCGAAGATGGTGAACCAGAAAACTACACTTTCAAGCACCGGCCTGCCTACCAAGAAGGTGTCTTGTGGTTGGCAAGGACTTACATTGAAAGAGAAAATTTCATCCATGCTGACCGCCTGCTTTCCAGACTGGAAGGAAATACTGCTACTCCAAATGATATCCGCAGGGAGACTGACATCGCTAGGGCGCATTTTTATTTGAAACAAAAAAAATACGAACAAGCTGCCCAGCCCCTGCAAAATGCCATTGAATCCACCAAGGACAATTTCATCAGGGCCAGGCTCAGTTTCATCCTTGGACAACTGTATCAAAAAGCGAAGCAAGGCCCTGCCGCCTACGCCGCTTTTGAGGAGGTGATAAAACTCAAGCCAGATTTCGAAATGGATTTCAACGCCCGCCTCAACCTTGCATTGGCGGGTGTCAACTCTGATGAGCAGTCCCGCAAAAAACTGGAAAGGATGCTGAAAGAGGAGAAAAACCTCGAATACAATGACCAAATCTATTTTGCCTTAGCTGGCCTTGACCTCCAAAACGGCGACAAAAAAAGTGCTATTGAAAACCTCGAAAAGTGCATCGAAAAAGGCAGTCGCAACACCTCCCTAAAAGCAGAAGCCTTTTTGCTCTTGGCCGATCTTTATTTTGAAGACGAGGCCTATGTCGATGCCAAGCAAAATTATGACAATACTTTAGGCGTGCTCAATAAAAAAGATGAGCGCTACGAAAGAGTGGAGCGTTTGGCCAAAAGCCTTTCCGGTATTGCTGAAAATATCCAAATTATTGAACTGCAAGATTCCCTACTGCGCATCAGCCAAATGACGGAAGACGAGCGACGGGAACTCGCCACCAAAATGAAAAAAGAACAGGAAGAAAAACGCTTGGAGGAAATTAGGAAAAAAGCTGAGGCCGATGCAGAAGCAGCAGCCCTTGCCGGGAGAAATACCGGAGGCCCAGCCCGGTCGGCCTTAGGCTCTAACAACCAGTCCAACTTTTGGGCTTACGACGACCGGGAAATCAAAAAAGGCATCCGGGAATTTCAGCGGAAATGGGGGACTCGAACGTTGGCAGACAACTGGCGACGTTCCAGCCAAGCGGCTTTCGGCAATGCCGTAGAAATTACTGAAGCAAAGGAAAAGGGAGTGTTGACCGACGAAGAAATCAACGAAATGTTCAAGGATGTGCCTGAAACGCCAGACGACATCACTGTGGCCAATCGACAGATCGAGGCAGCCATGTTTACCCTCGGCACACATTACCGGGACCGACTAAAAAAGCAGGATAAATGTGTGGAAACCATGCTCGAACTGCTCAACCGCTATCCCGAAACACAGTACAAACTTGACGCTTTCTATTACCTGTACCTCGCCTATCAGGACATGGGCGACATCACCAATGCACAGATTTATTTTGACAAAATAGTAAACGGCTACCCGAATACCAACTATGCCCGCATGCTCAAAGACCCCAACTTTGCCATGCAGGTCAACTCAAAGGATGCCCAAGTCACAGCCTACTACAATGAAACGTATGATTATTTTGAAAAACGGCAATTCCAAACCGCCGCAGAGCGCATTTCCAAGGTTGGTGAAAAATTTGGTGGCACCAACCCTTTGATGCCCCGTTTCTCTCTGCTCGATGCGATGTGCACCGGCAATTTGGAAGGCAAGGAAAAATACGTGGAAGCGCTCAAGGGGGTCATTGCCAAACACCCTGAAGAACCCGAAGCCAAGACCGCCCGGGAGATGCTCCGTAACTTGGGTGAACGGGTCAACACTGGCCCCGGCCAAAACCGCGACCTTCCCACTGGTTCTGGCCAAGTGGGCAACTACAAAGTGGAAGACGATCAACTGCACTATGTCATCGTCGTCTTCAATAACGATGTATCGCTCAACGATGCCAAGGTGGGTGTCAGTGATTACAACAGCAAATACCACAGTCAAGACAAGCTGCGAATGAACAACATCTACCTCGGCACTGGCGAAGACCGCCACCCCATCGTTGCCATCCGCCGCTTCAAGGACAAAGCCGATGCCATGGACTATTACAATGGCGTCCAGAAAAACAGCAAGGATTTCCTTGATAAAAAAACGTTTGAATATGAGCTGTTAGCGGTCGGCCAAGGCAATTACCGGGAGCTGCTGAAATCCAAAAACTTGGCGGATTACCGGACGTTTTTTGAGTTGAATTATTTGAAGTGAGCGGTAAGTAATTAGCCAGAAGATTTACCTAAGACTTCCTCTTTACTAACCTCTATTGAATGCTGGGATTTTTCTCAGACCTTAAAAGGGGCATTCCAGTTTAATACCGGAATGCCCCTTCTTCGATTATCTTCCGTCATAATGACGTCCATGAGTCACATAACCTTATTCATAAAGGTTAAAACAGCACTTGCCGGTTGATTTTCTCGTTCTTCCTATCTTACCTTGCTACCGCCTTTAAAGGCTAATAATACCTACCTTATTATCTACTGTAATATTTAGGATGACCACGTTACTCAGACATCAATGATTAGAAACAACCACGATCCCGAAATGACTGATTTTGACAATGAAGGGATCAATAACTTAGAATGCCAATCAAGGGTTGAAATTGTAAGCCAGCAATTCTGGGGTTCCCACGAGAGCCGACGTTATGAACGTCGGATTTAATGCTGCAAAATGTAGTTTTTGCCTGAATCCCGACGTTCATAACGTCGGCTCTCGTGGGATTAGGCATGAAATAATGCCAATTGACCTCAACCCTTGATTCGCATTTAGAATATTTCTATTATCAATTTGGAGCTAATGAAAAACCTATAACCACTAATGGGATCGTGAATATTTCTTTTGGGGATCCTAATACCTGTCCGTCTGAATTTTTTCAGAGGCTACCCTTGGATACTCAAGTAGTCAATGATTTAAAGTAGGAGTACTACGATACTAAAAATGACTACACCCGCTTGGGGGCAAAATACCAAACCCACCCAACGGACGCCATTGCTGATACTATGAATTTATACAGATTGGAAATGGACGAGGCCGCCTATTTAATGACCTTGCATATTAAAAATGATACCTTGTCACCTTATGTACCCGATTCGCTTTATACATGGATCAGTAACTTTGATAGCTATGAAGGGGATTTGTGGCTGGCAAGGGAGTACCTCGCAGCTGGCAGCCCAACTTTGGCAGCCCAGGTATTCAATGGCATCCCCTCCAAGTACACCTTGACCACAGCCCAACAGTCCGACTTGAACAATTATGCTGCTATTGCCAACCTGATTGGTACAACATCGGTGTATGAACTTGATGCAACAGCATTAACGGCTTTGCGTTCGTACGATAATGTAGGTGGCCATGCAGAAGGGTGGGCTCAAAACATTTTGACTTGGTACGGGGCACATTACCCGGTTGAATACGTTACTTCTTCACAAGGAGAGCAACAGCTCATAGGGAATGGACAAATCAGGTTCCAACAAGATGCAGTGTCCAGCTTTAAGGTTGCCGTTTTTCCGAACCCCGCTAATCAAGTAGTCAATTTTGCTGTTGAAGGCGACTTGTCCGAAAAAGGTGAAGTCCTTGTTGTAAAGGATATGCACAATAGGATCTTAACCAAATTTATGGTAACATCTTCCGAGTCAAATATATCTTGGGATTCTTCAATTTACCCCTCTGGACTTTATTTTTTCCAGTTGTACTCAAATGGAAAATCTATTGAAGCAGGAAAAATAATCCTTAATAAATAATCTGATCCTTACCTTATTATCCGGCAGGTTGTCATTTTTCCAAAAATTTTGGCAACCTGTTGGATATAAATTTCTTCCCATGCGCCTACTTTTATTATTCAGCCTATTTTTTACCGTGCTGCACTTCCTTCTGGGTCAGTCAGAGTTCATCAAGGCCTATGACTTAGGAAAACCAGGACTTGTGTTCTCCGATATGCTGCTTTTTGAGGATACCCTAGTCGTCTGTGGACTTGCGTTCCCCGAAGTCCCGCCATACCAGCAGGGCCTTTTGTTTGCTAAAATTGATACTTTGGGAAATGTGTTGTCCTATTCTTTGCACATTGACCCACTTGGCAACGATTATGTATTTGCAGAAATACCCAACAAAATGATAAAGGTGGAGGACGGGACCGGCTACTTGTTGTTGGCGGCTAAATTTCAGACAAATGAGGCCTTGGTAGTTAAATTGGACAATGAAGGGGCGGTTGAATGGATAAAGGAATACCCCGATAGCCTTACAGTCCAAGATAGGAACAAGGCAATCGTTGAAGTTCCAGATGGTTTTTTGGTAGGTGGGGAAAAGTACTTGTACGATTACCAAGGTGATTTGTATTTAATGAAAATTGATAAGAGTGGTAATAAAATTTGGGAAAAGTCCTACGCCATTGCAAACAACCGAAGGGATGCATTTGAAAATATTTTCAAGACTGGGGAGAATGAATATATAATCAGCAGTTCCACCGGGGCCATCCAAAATGTCCCCTGGCAGCAGTGGCAGAACACCGTCAAGATATTCGCCATCGACAGCCTCGGCAACGAAAAATGGTCGTGGGAGAGCAGCCCTTCCCTTGAAGAACTGTGGATCAAGGGCCTGCAAAAAACGGACGATGGAGGTTGGGCCTATGCCACCGCAAGGGGAGAGTTCGAGTTTGACGGGTACATGAAGCGGCAGGCCAAGTTCATCATCCGGGACAGCAATTTCAATGTCGTGGAAGAGCGGCTTTTGGACGACCTCGACCTTGGATTTTACAATTACCTGCTTGATGTAATCCCCTCGCAAGCCGGAGGCTGGGTAGGCGTCGGGGCAAATTTTGAGTGGGTGACCGACCCGGTTTGGGCAGAGTCCCATGTCTATGCCTGGATAGTCAGAATCGATGAAGCAGGTGACACTCTGTGGACGAGGAACGACCTCACTTTTCCCGATACACCCACCTATGCCAGCTTGCAGTTCCTACATTCTGCCGTCGAACTGCCCAGCGGGAGTATCATAGCCGCAGGGTATTATCAGCCAGATGGCCCCGGCCCCAATCTCGGCGTCCTGATAAAAGTGGACAAAGAAGGCTGTTTGGTGAACTGTACCCCTTTGACTACAACAGAATGGTTTGAAAGGCCCAAAATAGAAATAGCTGTTTTTCCGAACCCTGCCGATAGTGAAGTCAATTTCTCATTGACTGGTAACATACCCCAAGGGGAAAATGAACTCTTGGTCCGGGATATATATGGCCGACTGGTTGCCAAGTTAGCTATCGGTGATTATGGTAGTATGACTTGGGATTCATCGAACACTCCATCTGGCATCTATTTTTATCAGTTCTTGATCAATGGAAAACCCCAAGACGGGGGCAAGTTAATCCTTGACAGGTAAAACGTACCCTAGAGCCGTCATTTTGGACACCTTACCCAAAATGACGGCCTTTTTTCATTCAATGACATGAATAAAATATTATTGATAGCCCTATTGGTGAGCACCTACAATTTGAAAGGACAGGATGGTTTTGTAAGATCATACGACCTTGACAAGCCAGGTGCTTTTTTTTCCAATTTAACATTAGTCGAGGATACGGTAGCCATTTGTGGCCTTATCTTCCCAGAAAACCCTCCTTTCTTACAAGCATTTCTTCTCCTTAAAACCGATACAAGCGGTAATGTTCTTGAATATAGCCTAACTATCGACAGTGCAGGGCATAACTTTTATTTGGGCAACACACCAAATGGTTTCATTCATCTAAATGATAAATCTGGATATATTATAACGGGTGGATTATTTGGCCCGGGGGTTGGGGTAGTTATAAAACTGGACAACAATGGAAAACTAGTTTGGCAAAAAATGTATTCAGATTCATTATCATTGGTTGATCATTATGGAGATGTAATTGAAACGGAAGGTGGATTTCTAATTGTAGGTAATAAACAATCTCTTGATTACAGCAACAACCTTTTTGTCATGAAAACGGACAAGCATGGCAAAAAAATATGGGAAAAGGCTTATGGTGAAAACAATGACAGAAGGGATTATTTCGGTAGCTTTTTAAAGATAAATGACAATGAATATGTCATAGGAAGCTCCACAGGTGACAACCAAAATGTCCCCTGGCAGCAGTGGCAGAACACCGTCAAGATATTCGCCATCGACAGCCTCGGCAACGAAAAATGGCTTGGGAGAGCAGTCCATCCCAAGAACTTTGGATCAAGGGCCTGCAAAAAACAAACGATGGAGGTTGGGCTTATGCTACTGCAAGGGGAGAGTTCGAGTTTGATGGGTACATGAAGCGGCAGGCCAAGTTCATCATCCGGGACAGCAATTTCAATGTCGTGGAAGAGCGGCTTCTGGACGACCTCGATATCGGCAGTACTAACTACCTCCTTAACCTGATCCCCTCACAATCAGGTGGCTGGATAGGTGTCGGGGCAAATTTTGAGTGGGTGACCGACCCATTTTGGGCAGAGGCCCATGTTTATGGCTGGACTGTTCGGATCGATGAAACGGGCGACACTTTATGGGCCAGAAACGACTTGGCCTTTCCCGATACGGCTGAAACGGCCACCACCGTCGAGCTTCATTCTGTAGTGGAATTGCCAAGTGGAAGTATCATTGCTGCTGGGTATTATAGGCCATTTAACATCAGTGGCCCCGATCTCGGGGTCCTGATAAAAGTGGACAAAGAAGGCTGTTTGGTGAACTGTACCCCTTTGACTACAACAGAATGGTTTGAAAGGCCCAAAATAGAAATAGCTGTTTTCCCGAACCCTGCTGGTAGGCAGATTTCCTTAGAAACACCCTTTCCTCTGACCTATGACTGTGAATGGTCGCTTTACAATGCAGTGGGGCAGCAGGTGCTTTCCTCCAACATGGTCAGGGGGACAACAAGACTGGAAGTGCCGCTGTCGGTCGTTCCGCCGGGGCTGTATTTTTGGGAAATGAGGGACTTAAAGGGGAAGATCGGGAACGGTAAGTTGATCGTTTCAGAACAATAAAAATCAAAACATAGAATCACTAAATCAGAGTCGTTTCCAGCAACCTAATTTTCTGGCATGTATCTGAAAAAAAAATGGCTGGATGGTAAGATTCATCCAGCCAATTAGTTATTCTACACTAGCCAAGTCACTTCAGATTCACCCCCAAAGTCACCCCGAAAAATAGGTACCAATCATTTTTATCTGGGTTGCCCCGTTGGCTGTTCAGCTTTGGCAGGTCTTGGGCAGTCGGATCGGCCTCTGGGCTGCGGTAGGATAATTGGGTGCGCACGTTCATCGATTCCCCATCCGAGTAGCCCGCCAAATCGGTTGGGTAATAACCACTCACATCATCCAGATAATCGGTAAAGGTTTTCCGCAGGCCTGCTTCGAAGCCTAAGCAGCCCGTCCCGTTGATCTGTAATTTCAGACCAGCCCCGAAGGGGATGGAAAACTGGGTCAAGCTGTATTCAACTCCCTCGGTTTTATAGTGGTGGAGATCGTATGTTTTGCCATTTATATCCGTGTAAGGTGTAAAATGGAATCCGGCCAGACCACCATACACATAAGGAGTCACGCCGTACGAACCCTTTTCTATTTTTACAAAATTGTATTCCGCTACAGCGCTCAACTCAAATATATCGGATTCGAAATTTAGGTTGCGCCGCCAAAGGCCGCTCTCTACGGAGGAGTTGGCATCGTCGCCGGTTAGTTTTCCTTTGGTGAACTGGACTTTCAGATCAAAGTGATCACTCATTTTCCGTCGGACATAAAAGCCCCAAGCATGGTTGAATTCCAATGGTTCGATCATCCTTTCGGTGAGGTCGCCTGAGTAGTGGGAAACGCCAAAGAAGATGCCCGCTTCATCAAATTGAGCATGGCCAGAAGTAGGGAGCAGCCAAATGGCCACCACGAGGAGTAACAGCGTTCGTGTCATAATTAGTCGGTTTTAGATAAGAAATTTTGCTATTGCCAATTAACCTTTAGCTTTTGCTAAACACCAATAAACAGCAGCTAAATGCTGAACATCAACATGAACAAATGGGAATATAGACGATCGGATATGAAGGATGGGATGCTTGGTTTCAAGCGTTTTTTTCAGTAGTATTTCCTTTGTATTGGATATCAATCGGTGGGATGTTGTAAATGTATTTCGAAAAATTGAGACCAGCAAATATTATTTAATCTTATCAGATGAACTGGTAAAAAAGAGGGCTGACTGGCTTATCCAGAACGGAACAGAAACCTATCTTTGCGCACGTTTTAGGAAAGAATGAGGTGGTCGGGATTCAATACGCTAACATTTTTCAACCACCTCAACCTTCCTCAACCTTTTCAAATAGCCCATGCCAGTAGCCACCGCCAACCGAATTATTTACAAAAAAGGAAAATGGAGCAATCAACAATTGCTCGAACTCTACCACCGTTTACTCCGCCCCCGCCTGATCGAAGAAAAAATGTTGATCCTCCTCCGACAGGGTCAGGTTTCCAAATGGTTTTCAGGAATTGGCCAAGAGGCCATTGCTGTAGGAGCGACCAGTGCCCTGGAGGAAGACGAAATGATTTTTACCCTCCACCGCAACCTCGGCGTTTTTACCGCGAGGGAAGTGCCGATGGAAAAACTCTTCGCCCAATGGCAGGGCAAGAAAAACGGTTTCACCAAAGGGCGTGACCGCTCCTTCCATTTTGGCACCTTGGAGCATCACATCGTCGGTATGATCAGCCACCTCGGGCCGCAGTTGGCTTTGGCTGATGGAGTGGCTTTGGCCCATAAATTAAGCAAAGAGAAAAAAGTAGCGCTGGCTTTTTCCGGCGATGGCGGTACGAGTGAAGGTGACTTTCACGAAGCACTGAATGTGGCAGCGGTTTGGGAATTGCCCGTTATTTTTATTGTGGAAAACAATGGCTACGGCTTGTCCACGCCAGTCAATGAGCAATTCCGGTGCGAGCACATCGCAGACAAAGGCATCGGCTATGGCATGGAATCACATATCCTCGACGGCAACAATATCTTAGAGGTATTTACCAAGCTCTCTAAAATAGCTGCCGACCTGCGCAAGAACCCACGACCAGTTTTGGTAGAATGCAAAACCTTCCGCATGCGGGGACACGAAGAGGCCTCCGGCGTGAAATATGTACCCAAAGAACTGATGGACGAATGGGCTGCCAAGGACCCTGTCTCCAACTACGAAGCCTACCTTTTGGAGCAAGGCATTTTAACCAAAGAAAAAATACAGGAAATACGCCAAGGAATAAAAGCCGAGATCAATGCCGCATGGCAAGCGACGGTTTCCCAACCTACCGTTGAATCGACGGTCGAAGAAGAGTTGAATGATGTGTATGCCCCAGTTGGCAGTGAACAGTCGGCAGTCGGCAGTTTGGAGCGAAGCGGAAACCCCGAACTTGCTTCGGGGCGGCAGTCGGAGAGTAGTGAAAAGCGGTTCATTGATGCTGTGTCAGACGGTCTGCGCACCGCCATGCAGCGCCACGACAAGCTCGTTTTGATGGGGCAGGACATTGCCGACTATGGGGGTGTTTTTAAAATTACAGATGGTTTTACCAAAGAATTTGGAAAAGAGAGGGTGAGAAATACACCGCTCTGCGAATCAGCCATTGTCGGCACCGCACTCGGCCTCAGCCTTAAGGGCTATAAGGCGATGATGGAAATGCAGTTTGCCGACTTTGTGACCTGCGGCTTCAACCAGATTGTCAACAACCTCGCGAAAATCCATTACCGCTGGGGTACTTCAGCCGATGTCGTCATCCGCATGCCAACGGGCGGGGGCGTAGGGGCAGGGCCTTTTCATTCGCAGAGTAATGAAGCTTGGTTCACTCACACACCGGGACTAAAAGTCGTTTACCCTGCTACGCCCTACGATGCGAAAGGGCTGCTGCTGGCTGCTTTTGAAGACCCTAACCCTGTCATGTATTTTGAGCACAAAGCACTCTACCGAAGCTTGACGGAAACGATTCCCGATGATTTTTATACCGTTGAAATTGGAAAAGCGAGGACTGTGAGGGAAGGCAGTAGTCTGAGCATCATAACTTATGGCATGGGCGTGCATTGGGCGACCAAAGTTGTCGAGGAAGAAGGCATGGACGCCGAAATTATTGATTTGCGGACATTGCTCCCATTGGACTATGAAGCCATTCAGGCAACGGTCAAAAAGACCAACAAGGTGCTGTTGCTCCATGAAGACACGTTGTTCGGAGGCTTGGGCGGCGAATTGGCGGCCTACATTGCCGAACATTTGTTCGAGCACTTGGATGCTCCAATAATGAGGGTCGCATCATTGGATATGCCGATCCCTTTTGCCGCTCCGTTGGAGAAAATATTCCTTCCAGTGGAACGCCTGCGTGAACAGCTAAAGCGATTAGCTGCCTATTGAAATGTCAACCTAATTATCAAATACCGATTACCGAAACACTATGAAAATTTTGTTCTGCACTACAGAAGATTTCCTCCTTACCTCCTTGGAATACCGCTTCCGCAAATTTGGTTGGGAACTAACGGTCGTACATTCGGCCAAAAAAGCATTAGAAAAAGCAGAATTACTACAGCCGGATTTGGTTGTTGTCGATCTGCAACTACCTGACTACCAAGGTCTTGATATTGTGCAAAATTTATCAAAAGCAATCAATCCTGATACACCCATCTTGGTCGGTGCACCTTTAAACGAGGACAGCCTGATGATGGAAGGGCTACGACTCGGAGCGAAGGATTTTATCATCGCCCCTTTCAAACCCGATGAACTGGTGTTGCGCATCCGCCACTTGTTGAAGTTGGCAAATGTGGCGGGATAATTGAAAATCAGTGGGCAGTTTTCATTTTGCAGTTGGCAATATGCAGTGAACAATCATCTGCCAACTGCATTCTGAAAACTGCATACTGAAAACTATTAACAACCATGAAAGGAATTATACTCGCCGGAGGACTCGGCACCCGTCTATGGCCCTTGACACTTGCTGTTAGCAAGCAAATGATGCCTGTTTACGACAAGCCAATGATCTACTACCCGCTCTCCACGCTGATGCAGGCAGGGATCAAGGATGTACTCATCATTTCGACTCCTTACGACCTGCCGAATTTTGAAAAACTATTAAAAGATGGGAGTGAGATCGGCTGTAACTTCTCCTACATAGCCCAGCACGAGCCAAATGGTTTGGCCCAGGCATTTGTATTAGGGGAGCAATTCATCGGCAACGATCCTGCGGCCCTGATCTTGGGCGACAATATATTTTATGGTGCAGGTATGCCCGAACTCATGCAGGCCAGTGCCGACCCCGATGGTGGCGTCATCTTCGCTTATCAGGTCGCTGATCCAGAACGATATGGGGTTGTCGAGTTCGATAAAAGTTTCAATGCCATCTCAATTGAAGAAAAACCACAAAAACCAAAATCGAACTATGCGGTACCGGGCCTCTATTTCTACGACAACGATGTGGTAGAGATAGCCAAAAACCTGAAGCCAAGCCCCCGCGGTGAATATGAGATAACAGACGTCAATAAGCAATATTTAAAGATGGGAAAACTCAAGGTCGGCGTTCTTGGCAGGGGAGTTGCATGGTTGGATACTGGTACGCATACTTCCCTCCTGCAAGCTGGCCAGTTCATACAAGTGATTGAGGAACGACAAGGTTTGAAAATCGGGTGTATCGAAGAAATCGCCTGGGAAATGGGCTTCATCAACGATGAACAACTCGAAGGCCTGGGCAACAAATATATCAAAAGCGGCTATGGCGAATATTTACTACGCCTGCTCGCCAACAGCAGATAATCTATCCGGACTTTTCCGGAGTATTCCCTCCAAAATACACATTAAGCCCAATCTGGATTCCCACCGTTTAGCGGTGTGATTTTTGCAGTTTTTACAGTTTGTCTAAACCCACCCCCAAGCGTCCAGACAAACACTACTGACCTAAAAAGAGATAAAGATGAAAACCGGCATACACTTGCCTAATTTTGGGATCGGGCTTTTAAGTACCCTTCTTTTATCGGCTTTCCTTTTCAACGCCTGCCAAGGTGACCCCGTTGAGGTACCCGACGATGGTGTTTTCACCAAGGCTAACAGGGAACAACTGGGCCTATTGCTCACAAACAACATCCTCGCCAGCAACGAATTCATCCCTAAAGTTCCACCCTACGACACCTCCGTTTATTGGTATGTTCAGACCTTGTTCAAACAAGCAACCAATATCATGCAACTGGACAAGCAATCGCCCAGCGATAACCGTTGGTCTGGAGATTGGGAAATTTTTATCATTGACAACGACGAGCTGCAACACGCCTACACCTTGCCTGGTGGCGATCTTTTTATCACAACAGGTATGTTGAAGAATTTTGAAAAGGAATACGAGCTGTTTTACCTACTCACTTTTGAAGCCCTCCTCATGAATGAAAATCATTTATTGGACGCTTTGAAACAAGAGTACAACTCATTGACGCTCATCAACCTGATCGAGGGCCGGGCGACTGCCAGCGGCGTCACCATTGCTGATGTGGCAGCATACCTTCCTAATATTATCTACGACAGCGATGTCATCAAGGAAACCGACAAAGCAACTGTCAAATCGGTTTGCAATACTTCCATCCTCGAACCTACAGGCATTCTTCCTTCCTTGTTTAACCCAGCTTTCCAAGGTGCTAAATGGCTACAGTCCCGGCCATCTTACAGTAACCGAGCTAACACCATCCAAGGGTTTGCAGAAAATAATTCAGCAGACTGTGGAGGGAATATCGGAAGTGGGAATTATCTGCGGTATGTGCTGAATGTGCTGGATTGAAGAAATGTTGGTATCGAGGTGTTTCTACTCATTACTGAAAAAATCTCGGATTGTGTACCCCTACCCCATCCTTCACAAAACAATACCCGACCATCAGTTCAAACGTACCTGCCGCCTGCTGTTGCAATCCATTAATGGATAGATCATAAGCAAAACCAACATTCAATTTTTCGCTGATTTGGTATTGGCTCATCAAAGAGAGGGCATCGCCCGCCGTGGCCAATTTTGACTGCCCCCAACGCAGGGTCGCTCCTGTCCACAAGCGGCTGTTTTCCAAAAAGCCAACACTAAAGTGGAGGTCGAACCCCGGCGGCGTATTTTTCACCACCCTCGAAGCAAAGGCAGGACGCAGGCGCAAATCAGCCGAAATAGGAATAACCCATCCAGCATTTATGAATAAATGGGGCGTTGTCCCCGTGAAATCTTCTACGATACCTTTGTATTTTTTGGTGAAACTTTTCTCCAGAATGTAGGGCACTGATACCCCAACAAAAAAGCGGTCATTCTCAAAATGTGCCCCCGCTCCCACATTGAACAACGGCACGGCCATGTCCTCCCCTGCTGTGGGGTCAACGCGCTGGGTAATGGTTTCTGCCTCCCCCCAATCCGCCCGCTGGTGGCGGTAAGTTCCTTGCATCCCGATACCCAATGTCCCATTTCCAAAAACCATCCGATAGGCATAAGCAGCATTGATGTACGTCCCTTGGAAAAAACCAATCTGGTCGTTGATGACCGTCAGGCCGAGGCCAACCCTATTGGCAAAAACGGGCGCATCGAACGTGAATGCTTGGGTCATCGGCGCCCCATCCAAACCGACCCACTGCTGCCGATGGATGGCGGAAAGGCAAGGCATTCCCTGATTGCCAACAGCACCGGGATTGGCAATTGTTTTCTGTACAAAAAATTGGGAAAAGATTGCTTCTTGCTGGGCATTTGCGGCCAGCGAGAGGGAGAGGGATAATATGGTGTAAAAAAGTATTCTCATAGAAATGTATTTCATCCGTATTTGCTTTTTGAAGCGCTAACACGGCTTATAATAAAATTACCGCAGTACCGCCACGTACCCTTGCAGCACCGTCCGGTCTTCATCATTTAGCGATAGCTGATAAAAATAAGTCCCAACGGGCAACGGCGCTCCATCGTACGTGCCGTCCCAGTCATTTTGGTAATTATTGTTTTGGAAAACGGGCGTACCGTAGCGATTGAAAACAACCAGTTCGCTGCCCTCAAAAACGGCCGCACAAGGGACGACGAACACATCGTTTTCCCCATCGCCATTGGGGGAAATGAGGTTCGGGACAAAACAATCGGAAGCCTCCGTGTTCAGGTTTTCGATGAGCAGTTGGACGGTCGTTGACTGACAAACATCCGGGCAGGTCATCGAGCATATTTCATATTTGAAAACATCGTCGCCAAACACATTGGGATAAGGACGATAAATGGCCAAACCATCAGCATCTATTTTCACACTCCCTTTTCTGGGCAGTTCAGCAATGCGCACATCCCACCCCGTGGCCGCTATTTCATCATTTTCCAAAACCAAAATATCGATGAGGGTGTCCGTCAAGGCCAAAGTGGCGACATCCGGCTGGGCAGTTATTTTTTCATAAAAAACAGATACGGTGTCGGCACTGGAATAATTGCAGGTCGGTTGGGTTATTTCCCAAACAAAAAGATTCTCGCCGGGAATCAGGTCGTGTGCAGTTGTTACCCGTTGATTAGGCTGCTGGACGGTAGCGTTGTGGAGCGATGACCAGGAGCCATTGCCTACCGTTGGCTCATTTCCTGAAAGGTTGACTATTTCATTTTCATGGCAAACGACTTGCCCCTCCCCAGCGTAGGCCTGCACCACTTCCTCTGGCACAACCTGCAGCCCAAACAATTGCGAAGCTTCTGACAAACATCCATCGACTTCCGCCAAAGCATAATAATTGCCCGATTGCCCAACCAATATTTGCGAAAGCGTTACTGAAGGGTTCATCCCCGTTTCGATCAACGTGTTGTTCTGCGAGAAATAAAAATGGTAAATAGTATTTGGCTCAGCATTGCCTACTTCAATGGTTACATCGGTGCCAGCGCAGACTTCTGCCGGCCCGGCAATAGTTGGCTGACCAGGCTTAGGTTTTACAAAAACAGCCGTCGAAGTAGTCAACGTGTTTGAGCAGCCCGGCAGGTTTATTTCGACAAAATAATTGCCTGCCTCATTCATATTGATGTTGGTCAAAACAGGGACATTCCCGCTTGCCTGAAAACCCGCTGGGCCGTACCATTGGTACACTGCGCCGGGGATCAGCGTCGCCTCCAATTGCACCTCATCGCCTTCGCAGACGGGTTCGTCGACGGTCGTTGTGTTGGCAGCAACGATGTCGCTACCGATGCCCAGAACCGTCACCTGCTGTAAATTGGATGGGGGTGGCTCGCAGCCATTGACGTTTATTTCGACAAAATAAATCCCTGATTGGTTAGGTGAAATATCATTGACAAAAAAGGTAGGCGCATCTGTTGTCCCCAACAGTTCGTCCGTGTTGCCATCGTTGAAATACCAGCGGTAGGTCACATTGTTGCCGGGGTAGCCTGTCGCATCCAGCTGCAAAATTTCTCCCTCGCAAAGCAGGTTTGAGGAAACAGCCACTACAGGTGGATCGGGCATTTCCACATAATCCACAACAACAGACTGGGGTACGGATAAACAACCAGCGTCCGATTCTAATTGAAGGGTATAAGCGCCCTCTCTCCTGCGGCTTGGAGCACACCGAGATCCACTGCAAACTGCCCGGATGGGCTGGCACTACTGCTAAAGGTAAAATTGTTGGGCCCTGTCCAAGTGTACTGGACATTGCCTGTCAGAGCTGCCTCATTGTTCCCCGACAGTTGGACGGCAGCTCCTTCGCAGTAGCTGCCGCCTCCCGTCAAGTTGTTAATAATGGGTCGGTTCAAAACCGTGACGGTCGTCGTGTCCACAGCCACTGCATCACAGCCATTCGTTTTGACCGTCAGCTCAAATTCGGTGTTATCTTGAATCGTGAATTGTGGGTTTTGCGCAAAAGAAAGCACTTGTGGGCTACCCGCTATCCGCCAGGTATAAGATGCATCCACAACAGGGGCTGCAATCAATTGTACCTGCTCGCCGGGACAAACAGCGCCGCTGTTTTCGGCATCGGCCACCGGCATGGGTTTTACTTCGACCGGGATCGGGTCGGAGAGTTCAGACTCACAGCCATTCACTATTTTTTTTACTAAAAATGGCGGTACAGCCATGGGGTCAGCCGTATTGAGTTCAAGGGTCTCATTGCCACCAACAAGTTCGCCAAGACCATTGACCCATTGGTAGTAGACCGTTCCGACCAAAGTTGGGTTTTGCACCACCAATATGATTTCATCTTCTGGGCAAACAGGGCTGTTGGTCGCCACTTGTGGGGCATCGGGTACTTGGAGGATTCCATCCACAATGATGGAGCCATTCGCAGTGCATCCATTCGCTGCCGTGACTGTCAGCGAGTAAGTGCCCACGTGGTCGAATTCTGTATTGTAAATAACCGGGCTTTGGGCCGTGGAACTAAAGCCGTTTGGCCCCGTCCAGTTCCAACCAACGATGCCATTTGAATTGGACAGAAACTGGAGCGTGGAGCCTTCGCAGGGAAAGGTCAGAACAAAATTAGGATCAGAAATAGGTCGCTGTAAAACATCCACTTGCAGGTCAGCAGATTCGACTTTGCAAGCATCTACTTTAACTTCTATGTGATACATCCCAGCATCATTGGCCTGTACTGCGTCCAGGTTCAAGGTACTCGAAGTGGCCCCGATGAGTTGGCTGCCATTTTTGAACCACTGGTAAGAAACCTGTCCGTCACTATATGGAGCTACCGAAAGCTGTATGTCCCCGCCTGGGCAAACCGCCCCAGTGCTTTGCACATTGGGCGTTGAGACGGAGTTGACCACACCCGTTATTTCAAAAGGGGAAACGGCCGTGCAGCCATAAACGTTGGTCACCTGCAACTGATAGCTGCCATTGCTGGCGGCATTGGCGTTGGTGATGACGGGGTTCTCTATTTGCGAAGCGAAATTATTAGCGCCCGACCATTGGTAAGTCAGCCCCATGCCCGAAGCATTGGCTTTCAGTTGGATGTCCTCTGGGGAGCAATCAGCGGCCAGTTGGTAATCGAAAACAGGGAAGGCCGATGGTTTGGGATTTAGGGAAACAGTCGTCACCGCTATGTTTTCCGAGATACAGCCATCGAGTTCCATTTCCAGTTCAAAGGTCACTTCTGAGGTAACGTTAGGTAGTACAGGTTGCTGGTCAAATGAAAAAACAGTCGGCTCGCCCATCCTCCGCCAACGGTACACCGCCCCTTGCATCGGGGGTGCTGAGAGGAGTGCATCCTTTCCAAGACAGACTGGGCCATTGTTCGTCGCATACGCCTGTGGCCGATCTTTAATTTCCAACGGTTTAAAACCACTTTCTACCGAACAGCCATTGGCGTCGGTGAGGCGTATTTTCCAATCACCCGGCTGATAGGCGGGATGGTCATTTTCCAAAATAGTCGTATCGTTAGTGGTGGTCAGGCCGGGTAAAGCGAGGGTCGCTGCGCTTTGGCCAGCAGGGCCGATCCATTCGAATTTTTCGCCGTCTACATCGGTCGTCAACAGGAGCGGCTCACCTTGGCAAAGCGGCGCATTGCTGATGAGGGTTGGCACTTCGGGCAGCGGTACTATTTCCATTTCGGCGGTAGTGGTAGCTACATCACAGCCGGGAACATTTACCGTTAGGGAATACAAACCCGATTGGAACAAATTCACATCAAAGAGTACTGGGTCGGGGATGGCCGCTGAGAATCCCAGCGGCCCCGACCAGGTGTAGTTTGTACTCACGGGCATGTTCAAAGGGGACATAATTTGTAAAGCCACGTCGTTTCCTTCGCAAGCTTTCGTAGTAAGACCCAGCTGTAAATTGATCTGGGTTTCCTCTTCCAATACCACTGGTGGCACAGCCGCTACGACCGCACACCCATAGTGGTTGCCCCTGACAACGGGTTGATAGGTGTAATTGTTAAATCATTAAAAATAGGGTACGGCTGCCATGTTTGGCCGCCGTTTATACTATAGTTCAGGCTGTCTGCGCCTTCGGCAAACAGCTGTATTGTTCCATCGGTTTGCCCCAGACAAAGCACTGGGCCGGCGGTTGAAATGTCATTGATAGAAAGGACATTACTGGAAAATAGACAACCCAAACAAGGTGCAGCTCCACTACCTGAAATGCAGACAGGTTGGGGAAAAACAGCATTTTCCAATAATACTTGCTGCCGGACGATTGCGTTTTGCGAATTGGGTGGAAAGAACGGATCGCCAACGTTTTTTACCAGAAAAATAGAATCGCCCTGACAACTGCCACCATTCCCGAATTTCATCAAAGTAATATCTGTCCCAGCACTGATCGGCATTGGTTGGCCTCCTATACCAGTCATATTAATGGCGATGTAATCAAATCCTGGTTCTTCTGCCGGTGCATCAAAACGCATGACGCCTGAGAAAGTCAGCGCATTGGTTTGCAGGTTGGTAAGGTCGTATATCTGAAAGAAATTGGTCGGGACTTTGAGAGCCACTTTGAGTGATTGGATGGCCGTTGGAGCAGGCATGCCATTTCCCGTCAGAAGATGTATTTCGTAATAACCGCTGGGCGTGAGCATAATCTGATATTCCATTTGGCAGTCCCAATAAGGCATGCAATCAGCTTGCCTTAAGTCGTAATTGCCAAGGTATGCCTCCCCTCCTGCACCTTCAACTACGAAGCTTTGCTCAATGGCCATATTCATGGGACCATACAGCGCAAAGGGATCGGTCGCCATATCCATCAGTTCAAAAGTACCGGCGCACGGGCGGTCGTTTTCAAAAGAAAACAGAGGCATCTCCACGCCTTCCAAAAAAGTGGAATCCGCCACCGAGCCAACCAGTTCGAAGAGGAAATAATCAGCCCCTGCATTTTCCAATGGCTGTTCAATGGTGTTGGTCAATTGCCATTGTCCCAGATGGCTTTGTAAGTTATTAATTTCCAGCCCATTGGCTGGCACGACGACTACAACTTTGGCACTGTGCAATAGGCTGTTGACAGGCGGCAACCAATCTACCTGCGGCCGGACAAAAGCGGTATAGGTTTTTCCGTCCGGTTGCAAAAGGAGGTGGTATTCCGCTTGGGCAGAAAGCCATTTTCCAAAAGAAATGAAAAAGGAAAAGATCAGTAAGTATCGTCGGTGTGTGGACATAATTCAGTTTGCAGATCGCAGTTTTCAGTTGTCAGTCTACAGTTCACAGTCCGTCAGTTGACAGTTCGGCAGTCATATCCATCAAGGCCTTGATAATATTTGATAGTAATGACTGACGAACTGTGAACTGACGGACTGCAGACTGCGGACTGTGAACTGACAGACTGGACAAGTGCCTTTACCGACAAAGAAGTTGGTTTTTAACCTTAAAAATCAGTTGTGTTTCTCAAAATGGAAGGAAGGGGCTTGAGCGCCCACGGGATTACATGTGCGAGAAATGGTGCAATAAATATGCCGGAGAAACTAATATGTTAAAAATTCGATACAAAAAAAGCCAGTCCTTGAAAAGATCAAAAACTGGCTGGCAAATAGCTTAACTCTGACTTATTGTGACTGATAAATTTCTTTATAAGGCAGACAGTTCGGACAACCCGAACCGTCTGTCTTCGGGCTTGGGATTTAGTTTATTGACCGCCCTTTCGGGGATGGCCAAAATTGGGGTGGTTAGGTGATAGGCCAATTCCTTGGTGTAACTGTAATTGAACAGCTCTTTGAAGAAATTGCGGTGATGGATCACCATGGCCAAGAGGTCTATGTTTTTTTCTTTCAAATAAGCAGTAATTGCTTTCTCAAAACTGATATGGTCCACCACTTCAAAATGTAGGTTGTCCAAGCCCTCGAATTTTTTGCTGAACAAGTCCATCTTGTGGGCCAGCCCTTCTGTATGATACAAATCTACATGCAAACAATAGATTTCAGCCCCTTTCAATGCGGGCCATCGAGCCAACCACCTTAGGGTTTTGATTTCTTCATCTTTATATTCAGTTGCGAAAGCGACATGGTCGATTTCCCCGTCAAACTGAGCATCTTTCGGGATGGCCAAAACGGGGCACGGAGCGTTCTCCATTACCTCTGCCGCCACACTTCCGAGGAATATCCGTTTGAGGCCAGACGCACCAGTCGTGCCCATTACGATCAGGTCTACCGCTTCTTTTCCGGCCAATTTGTTGATGTTATAAATAGCCTCCCCTTCTTGCATAATATGGGTTAGGGGTACTGATTCCAACCCTGCCTGTTGGGCTATCTCGTGGAGATGTGGCACATTGTCCCGGTAATTCTCAAACTCTTCCAAACTGATGCTTTCGTACACATCCCTTATCGTCACAGGCAAATGACTACCTGAAAGCGCTGGCAGCTCATAGCAATGAAGAGTCGTAATTTCAGCGCCAATTTGTTTGGCCAACTTCAGAGCATAAATAAATGCATGGTCTGCTGCTGGCGAGAAGTCGGTAGGAAACAGTATTTTTTTCATGGTGTGTCGCTTTTTTGGCTATTGGCCATTGGTTCGTTGATTGTCGTACTCAACTACCAAAAACGAACAGCTAATTCAAAACGGGAGGCGCATCAGCATAGGCGAAATTTAGCAAGTCATAGGAAGTGATAATGCCCAGAAAATTTTTATGGCTATCGGCAACCGGCAGGGCATGGAACAGATTTTCCCTAAAAATACCTGCGGCAAATTCAACCGTATCATCAGGGCCAATCACCGCTATTTGTTGGGTCATCACATCCTTCACCAATAGGGAACGCATGATGGCTTCGTTCATCGCTTCCGAATTCTTGTTATTGAACAAGGTAAAATGATCTTCCAACATGTGATAGTCCATGCTGCTGATGATACCGACCACCTTGCCATAATCGACCACTGGTATGTGGTGGAAATAATTGGACTTGAACAGCTCCGCAACTTTGTCCATCGTATCGTTCGATTGGACTGTTACGACCTCGGAGGTCATGACTTGACTGACTTTTGCTTTTTTATCGAACATGGTACTAATGGTTAATGATGAATAGCCTGCCCCGAATTCAATCCGGGAGTCAACAGCTTGATTTTATTCTGAATAAACTTCCTCTTTTTCCTCTGGCTCATAAGCCGTGGTGAAAGCATAACGGATCAAGTCGTGGCTCGTAACGATACCCACGAGCGAACCATCTTCAATCACTGGCAAGGCATGAAACCGGTTGGCGAGGAAAATGTCGGCCGCCAAGCCGATCGTGTCTTCCGGGTCTACATTGAGTGGGTAAGGAGTCATGATGTCACTTGCCCGCAGCCCATCCTTATGTTTGGCATTTCCATTTTCGCTGGACATTTTTTCAAAAAAGTAATAGTTCATTTTTTGAAAATCTTCTTTGCTGATGATGCCAACCAATACACTGCCCTGCTTGACTACAGGTATGTGATGGAATTCATTGCTTTCAAATATTTTAGTCACTCGGCTCAGGTAATCTTCAGGAGATACCGTCACCAAGTTGGTAGTCATGATACTGGAGATTGGATTATTCGGATTCATTGTTTTTTATTTAAAGTGTCAAATAACAGTTGTCATGCTTCAGGGACGATATTCGAATTAGTCTCCTTTTTCTTTGTATTTCAAAGATAAATTTGAAAAAATGCCCCTTTGCTGACCATCCTCATTTGAAGATACTGACTTTCGTCAGTCGCCATAGTGCATCACGAGCAATGGCATTTTGGTATTGAGTGCCATTTGTTTGGTCATGCTCTTGTGAAATAGTTCTTCAAAAAATGGCCGCCTTGCGGTTACCATGACCATTGCATCAACCCCCTGCTCATTCGCATAGCGGTTGAGGGCATCAAATGTATTGTCACTCTTGATATCCACAAAATGGAACTGTCCAGATAATTCGGGGTTGAAATAGCTGAGGTCTTCGACTTTGTATTCCTTGCCTTCCACTTCATCCACATGGGCAAAATGCACATTGGCGCCGGGGCAGGTCAGGAGGTAAGGGATGTTTTCTATCAGCACCTCATCCGCTGCTTTTTTATCGGAAGCGAACAAGACATTATGGCATTCCTTGAAAGTAACGCCATCCGGCACCAGTAGCACGGGGCAGTGCGCCTTGCGGGCCACATGCGAAGAAATGCTCCCAAATACTTTTTCCAAGAAACCGTTTTCGCCAGTGGTACCCATGACGATGAGGTCGACGTCTTCCGTTTTCGACTGTTCAACGATGTTTTCACCCGGAAAACCGATCGCTACTTCAGTTTTTATTTGGGTCAAAACACCCCCCTCGTCGTCTGGCATGTGTGCTGGATCCACTTTGGCAAAGGACCTTATTTTCTCTTGCTTCCATTTCAAGGCTTCTGTAAACATATCCACTGGAGCGGCTTCCATAGTACTGACCTCTGGGTAATGGACATGCAACACTTTCACCGTGGCCTTGGCACGAGCCGCCAATTGCACGGCAAATTCGAAGGCATTTTTAGAAGTCTCTGAGAAGTCTGTAGGAATGAGGATATTATTCATTTTGACTGGATTTTTTTCTGGTAAAAAAATAGTTCTGAAAAAATGCTGCAAGGAGTTTTCATCGGGAATATACCGTTGCGAAACCACCTGCCCCCTAACCACTAAAGCCGGAATGCCTCCAACCTTATAATCCATGAGTTTGTCTACATCTTCTACCAATGCCGGATCCAAGCGGAGGTTCAGTCCAAGTAGGGCGTTCTGCACATTTGAGTAGAGCAGGTTAGTACCAATATGGTCCCGAACGCCAAGGATTTTAATGGTATGCATTCCTCTTTAGACTTTTGAGGTTTTATAATCTTCCAATTTAACTGGTTCGCCTGCGATGGCATCAATGATGTCAAAAGTCGTTACCATGCCTACGAGTTCGCCATCGTCTACCACTGGTAGCGCATGAAAACGGTTTAACCGGAAAAGGTCGAGAGCCGTCCGGATTGGTTCTTTACTGTCCACTTTGGCCAAGCCTTCTGTCATGATGTCTTTCACCTTCCAACTGTCCAGCCGGGTGCCTTCTATCAGTAAATCACCCATATCTTTACTTTTCGGCAGGCGGTGCAAGAACTGATCGAAGTCTGTCTTGCTAACGATACCCACTAAGCTTTTAGATTTTACCACCGGTATATGGTGGATATTGTGCTTAGCAAATATCTCTTTGACAATGCGGAGAGGATCGGTAGGCTCAATCGTTATCAACTGTTTGGCCATGATCGAGGATACTGGTTTTAGTACATTCATTTTGTTCAATTTTTAAGTGAAAGGTGGTGTATCGGCTGATCTTAGAAAGATATTTTCTGTCATTCTTTACTATCTGCCGTTCTCAATTATGGGTGCAAGTTCTGTAGATGGCTTGGCCCAAAAGGTGACTTTCGTCATCATTTTCTCTGATCTTTCTCATTTGGGAATGCGCTACACTAGTAGTTAATTTGCACCAAATTCTTAAGCATTGAAGAATAACCAACCACTCAACATGATGTCTGATGACACCTTGCGTTTACAGGCCGTCATTGACACCGTAATTGATGGCATCCTGACCATTGATGAGAAGGGCATTGTGGAAAGTGTCAACCCCGCAGGAGCCAAACTTTTTGGGTATAGTGCAGGCGAAATAATTGGCAACAATATTAACATGCTGATGCCTTCCCCATATCGGGAAGAGCACGATGGGTACTTACAACGTTATCTTAAAACCAATATCGCTCATATCATCGGCATCGGGCGGGAGGTAAAAGGAAAGAGGAAAGACGGAACTGTTTTCCCTCTCCGGCTGGCGGTCAGCGAAGTTTTCTTAGATCAAAAAAGAATCTTTACGGGCGTCATCCATGACTTGACAGAGGTCAAGGAAGCTGAGAAAAAAATAATCAAATTAAATGAGGAGCTCGAAACCCAAAACCAAAAGCTGGAGCAAAAAGTAAGTGAGCGGACAGAGAAATTGGCCAATGTGGTCAACCAACTCCTCTCCACCAACAACCAGTTGGAAAAAGAAATAAGTGAACGTAAAGACATTGAAAATGCACTGTTGAAAAGTCAGGCCGAATTGAAACAACTGCTCGAAAACGAAAAAGAACTGAGCGAACTGAAAAGCCGCTTTGTCAGTATGGCTTCCCATGAGTTCCGCACGCCGCTGAGCACGATCCTTTCTTCGATTGAACTGGTAGAGGCCTATAAAAAGGCAGAACAGCAGCCCAAACGTGAAAAACATATTGGCCGGATCAAAAATACGGTCAACCACCTGACTTCGATCTTGAACGATTTTCTTTCTTTGAGCCGATTGGAAGAAGGCCACATACAGGCAGAACCAGAAACATTTGTACTAAAGGATTTTTGCGAAGACTTGATCGACGAATTCCAGGAACAATTGAAACCCAAGCAGCGACTCCAACACAATGGCCTTAGCAATGGCCGGGAAATACTGCTCGATAAAAAATGCCTGAAAAATATTCTTTTCAACCTATTGTCCAACGCATCCAAATATTCAGGAGAAGAGGCAACTATTTATTGTGAGACTGAACTCAGTGAAGGGTTATTGAAAATAAGCATCCAAGACGAAGGGATCGGGATTCCTTCAGAAGATCAAAAACATCTATTCACCCGTTTCTTCCGCGCCCACAATGTCGAAAACATCAAAGGCACGGGGCTGGGCCTGCACATCGTCCGCAGGTATGTGGATCTATTAAATGGAAGCATTAGCTTTGACAGTATAGAAGGAAAAGGAACTACTTTTTATATTGAAATACCTGTAGAGTAAAAAGTAAAAAATGCCGCCGTTTATTCGTTAGGCTCGCTTTTTACAATTTACTACTTACTCAATATCCTGCCATGAAAAAAATACTCATTATTGAAGATAACGACGAAGTAAGGGAAAACTTGGAGGAAATCCTCGATCTCTACGGCTATGATACGACCACTGCCGAAAACGGGAAAGTGGGCGTAGAAAAAGCTATCACCAATCCCCCTGACCTTATCCTCTGCGACATTATGATGCCCGAGCTGGATGGCTTTGGCACCCTTAATATTTTATCCAAAAAACCAGCAACCGCCGACATCCCGTTCGTCTTCCTAACCGCCAAATCGGAAAAGGAAGATTTTCGCCGGGGCATGAACCTAGGCGCAGATGATTATGTCACCAAGCCTTTTTACAAAGACGAACTGCTCCAAGTGATTGAAACCCGTTTGAAAAAAAGCGAGCGCCTCAAAAAAACGTTTGATGGCACCCCCACAGGTCTGACCTCTTTCATCAACGAGGCCCGTGGCTACGAAGCCCTGAAAAAATTGTCGGATGAGCAGACAACCAAATCCTTCCGGAAAAAAGACCAAATATTTGCCGAAGGCGACCTGCCGCGTTACATGTACCTCGTGAACAGCGGCAAAGTCAAATTGTACAAGACCAATGACTACGGCAAGGAATACATCATCCATATTGCCAAACAAGGTGAGTTTTTTGGTTATACCGCACTGATTCAAGACCAACCTTATGAAATAACTGCCGCCGCCATGGAGGACGTTGAGTTGAGCATGGTCCCCAAAGCGGACTTCCTGCAACTGCTGCACGCCGACCGCAACGTCTCTTCCCGCTTCGTGAAAATGCTCGCTGAAAACATCATCGACAAGGAAGAACAATTGCTCCAACTTGCCTACGACTCTATCCGCAAACGGGTGGCCGAAGCCTTGCTGACCTTACAGGAAAGGGAAGGCAGCAACACTTTCGACATCCTCCGGGAAGACCTCGCTCAGATCGTTGGCACCGCCAAGGAGAGCGTCATCCGCATGGTTTCTGAATTTAAAAATGACGGATACATCGAAGTAAAAGGCGGAACGATCAAGATTCTAGACCGAGAGAAATTGGTGAATATGCCAGGATGACAATGGAGAATTGAAAATGGAGAATTGAAAATTATTACACGGCATTTTCAATTCTCCATTTTCAATTATCAATTATTCCATTGCTGACAAAAATCATTTTTTCCGAAAATCATTCTCACCTTACCCTTCTCCTTCCCCCCTCTATTTTTGCCAAAATTTTATACATGCCTTTCACCATTACGGCTAACCAAGCATTGAAGAATAGTGAGCAATCGCCAGAGAGAACCTGCCATCACTGCGGCGAAGATTGCGGCAGTGAACCTGTTTTATTTGCCGACCACAATTTTTGTTGTCAGGGCTGTAAAATGGTGTATGAAATTCTCCACGCCAACGATCTCGGTGAATATTACAATATTGAAAACAACCCCGGCACCAGCCTCAAAGGCAAGGAAAGGGAGAAATACGCTTGGCTCGACGATCCTGCCATTGTCGAAAAGCTGATTGATTTTGCGGACGAAAAAACCACTAAAATCACTTTCCACCTGCCGCAAATCCATTGCGCATCCTGCATTTGGTTGTTAGAAAATTTGTACAAACTTAACGACGGCATCCTCCAGTCAAAAGTCAATTTCTTGAAAAAAGAAGCATACCTGACTTTTGAAAACGAGAGCCTAACGCTCCGCAAAGTCGTGGAGCTATTGGCGATTATAGGTTATGCCCCCGCCATTAATTTTAGCAACCTCAACGATGACGAAAAACCGAAAGTTGACCGCACGTTTTTTTATCAATTGGGCGTCGCAGGTTTTGCTTTTGGAAATATTATGCTGCTCAGTTTTCCTGAATATTTGGGGCTGGAAGAAAGCAGTTTTAAAACCACGTTTGGCTATTTAAATATTTTGCTGGCCTTGCCTGTTGTATTTTACAGCGGGCGTGATTATTTAAAATCGGCATGGACAGGTTTGCAGAAAAAAATATTGAATATTGATGTGCCGATTTCGCTCGGAATATTAGCTTTATTTTCAAGGAGTATCTTCGAAATAATTACTCAAAGTGGTGCGGGTTATTTGGACAGTTTGGCGGGGCTGGTATTTTTCCTTTTAATTGGAAAATGGTTTCAACAAAAAACTTATCACCAATTATCTTTTGAGCGGGATTATAAGTCTTATTTCCCCATTGCCGCTACCATTTTAAAAAATAATGCAGAAAGCTCGGTGGCGCTCAATCAATTAAATATTGGCGACACTGTCATTATCCGAAATAAAGAATTAATTCCCGCCGATGGTATTTTAAAAAATGGCCAAGCGAATATTGATTATAGTTTCGTCACCGGGGAATCTGATCCGGTAAAAAAAGAAGTGAACGAAAAAATATTTGCCGGGGGGCGACAGATCGGTCAGGCCATCGAAGTGTTGCTGATAAAAAAAGTTTCCCAAAGCTATTTGACCCAGTTGTGGAACGACGACGTTTTTCAAAAAAAGGAAGCGGCCAGCGCCAGCACCTTGAGCGATAAAGTAGGCAAACGTTTTACCATTACTATTTTATTAGTAGCCTTTAGCACCTTATTTTATTGGCTTTCCAGAGATACGGGCATTGCTATCAACGCCTTTACCGCCGTGCTCATTATTGCCTGTCCTTGCGCCATTGCGTTGAGCATCCCGTTCACTTTGGGCAATCTGATCCGCTTATTTTCCAGAAAAGATTTTTATCTAAAAAACACCCAAGTCATTGAAAATATGGCGGAAATAGACACCGTTGTTTTCGACAAAACGGGGACGATTACCGAGACCAATAAAAACGAATTAAAATACATCGGCCAAGAATTATCAGCAGCAGAAAAAATAGCTGTCCGCTCTTTGGCACACCAATCCACCCACCCCATTAGTCAACTGATTGATTTATTTTTTAAAAATAGTGAATTAAAAGAAGTGCTCGATTTTAAAGAAATAATTGGCCACGGCACGAGTGGTTTTTCCAATAATTATTTTATCGAAATAATTAAGGCCGAAAATGGTACGGCCATAAAAATAAATGGAAAAGAAAAAGGTATTTTTATTTCCTCCAATTTTTACCGAAAAGGATTAAATGATTTAATTAAAAATTGGAAAAACAAATACGATTGCTATATTTTATCCGGCGACAACAGTAATGAAAAAAATAATTTGGAAAAATTATTTTCTCCTGATAAAATACATTTTAACCAAAGCCCACAAGACAAATTAACTTTTATTAAAAACCTCCAAACCCAAAACAAAAAAGTCCTCATGATCGGCGACGGCCTGAACGATGCTGGCGCCCTGCAACAAAGTAACGTCGGTATCGTCGTGACGGAAAACAGGAACAATTTCACCCCCGCCTGCGACGCTATTTTACAGGCCGATCATTTTTCGAAACTATCCGCCTTTTTGCAACTCTCCAAAAAGGGAATCCAGATCATTTATGCAGCCTATTTTCTGGCGTTGATCTACAATGTGATCGGGTTGAGTTTTGCGGTACAAGGAATCTTGTCGCCCGTCATCGCAGCGATTTTGATGCCGCTGAGTTCGGTTACGATTGTTGCGTTTGGGGTGGGGATGAGTAGTTTGGCGTTTAGGAGGTTTCAATCTGCCTAACTACCCAAATGTAACATTGCCTGTGATGCCTTCCCAAAACAGCTTCCCATAATCGTGTACTCGTATCGGCGGGTGGCCGTCAAAAGACTGTTTGAGCATGCGTTGGCTTGAGCCCAAAGGCTCAAAGAGCGAGAGGAAAAACGAGTTTTTTTTGACAAGCGTTTTTGGTTCTTTTTTCGCTAAAAAAGAACAACTTCGTAAAGAGGTGAGTAATGAAATTTTCAAATCATCCAATCAGGTTATCCCCACTTGACAGGATAAATGAAACCTTTCTATATTTTCTTTTTTCTTGATAAAAAAGAAACAAAAAATCAAGACGGCGTAAACTCGCTCCGCTCAGACACTACGCCGCCATCCTCACCCGCCCAGACGAGTACCCGCAATAAAAGACGATACCAGGTTGGCCATTTTTAACGGTTCGATTTTTAAACAACAGCGAAGAGTTTTTGGAAATCCCCACCCCCCTTTTGTCCTTCTGAAAGAACCCGTTCACGTAAAAAGGGCCGTCATGCGTGGCTTCACTTTTGACGGGAACAGATGCAGGATGACAAAGCGGCAGTGACAATGGGCAACAATCAAGTGGCTGAACCACTTCGGTTAAAATGCTTTTCAGAACCACCCGTTGAGACGGGTGGTTACAAGCCTGTCCCGAATTCACTTCGGGGATGATAGATGTCCATTCTGAGGTCTTCTAAAAAAAACTTGCACTCCACAATACCCTCCCGTCAATTTCTCAAGCCCAAGTCCAATTCCCAAAAATGACAAAAGTCACCCTTTTTTGCTGACGATCCTCATCCGTCAATTTTCCAACCCGTCCGACCTTGCACCCGATTTTAGTTGGCCACAAAACAGGCCATTTTACCACCTAAATCATTGAAGATGAACATCATATTTCTACTAATAATTATCAGTCTCATCATTGCCGTTGGTTTTTTAGCGGCCTTTATTTGGGCGGTCAAATCTGGCCAGTACGAAGACGATTATACCCCTTCCATCAGGATGCTTTTCGATGACAAGCCAGCTGGCAGTCGGCAGTCGGCGGTCGGGCATTCAACAACTCATTCTTCACCTAAAACTGAAAAGAAATGACGATGCTATTCATCCAATCCACTTTCTATTTGCTATTGGCAACACTGAGCGTAGGGATGCTCCGGCTGATAATTCAATTAAGAACAACCAATGATTTAAATACTAAATAAGTACCTATTCATTTTCAAGTAAAACGACTGATCCAGATTTGCTTGAAAAACTAATCACGAATAAACTAACTACTAATCACTTAACGTATATGTCTAAGATCGAACAATTCAGTTACGACAACACCATCGTCAGGAAATTTGCCGTGGCCACCGTCATTTTTGGGGTGGTCGGCATGTTGGTCGGGTTGATCGCTGCGCTGCAGTTGATCTTTCCTGCCATGAACATGGGGATGGCCGAAACGACTTTTGGGCGCATCCGCCCATTGCACACGAACGCCGCCATTTTCGCTTTCGTCGGGAATGGCATTTTTGCTGGGGTTTACTATTCGCTCCAGCGTTTGTTGAAAACCCGGATGTTCAGCACCGCACTGAGCAACATCCACTTTTGGGGCTGGCAAACCATTATTGCCGCTGCTGCCATCACCTTGCCGTTGGGTATTACGAGCGCCCACGAGTACGCCGAATTGGAATGGCCGATTGATATTGCCATCGCCCTCATCTGGGTGGTTTTTGGGATCAATATGTTCGGTACCATTTTGAAAAGACGGGAGAACCACCTTTACGTGGCCATCTGGTTTTACATCGCTACTTGGGTGACGGTGACCGTGCTGCACATTGGCAACAACTTGGAGCTTCCCGTCAACATGTGGAAGAGCTACGGCGTTTTCGCAGGTGTGCAGGATGCATTGGTGCAGTGGTGGTACGGCCACAACGCCGTGGCATTTTTCCTCACTACGCCTTACCTCGGCCTGATGTACTACTTTATCCCGAAGGCCGCTAACCGTCCGGTTTATTCTTATAAATTGTCGATCATTCACTTCTGGGCGTTGATCTTTATTTATATCTGGGCAGGCCCTCACCACTTGCTTTATACATCGTTGCCAGATTGGGCGCAGTCGCTGGGGATGGTATTTTCCCTCATGTTGATCGCTCCAAGTTGGGGTGGGATGCTCAACGGTTTGTTGACCCTCCGAGGCGCTTGGGACCGGGTGCGCAGAGACCCTGTATTGAAGTTCATGGTGGTTGCCGTGACCGCCTACGGGATGGCTACTTTGGAAGGCCCGATGCTTTCTATCAAGAGTGTCAACGCCATTAGCCACTATACGGACTGGACGATCGGCCACGTACATATCGGCACCTTGGGCTGGAACGGCTTCCTCACTTTTGGGATGCTGTACTACCTGATACCAAAAATGTACAACACCAAACTCTACTCTACCAAATTGGCCGACACCCATTTTTGGATTGGCACTTTGGGTATCTTGTTCTATGCCGTTCCGCTCTATTGGGCAGGCTGGACGCAGAGTTTGATGTGGAAAGAATTTTTGCCAGAAGGTATTTTGAAATATGGTAACTTCTTGGAAACCGTCACCCAGATTCTACCGATGTACGCATTGCGGGCCTTGGGTGGCACCCTTTACCTGGGTTCTGTTTTCGTGATGATTTATAATCTTGTCAAAACGGCGAAGCAAGGTGATTTCATTTCCGACGAAGCAGCCGAAGCACCTGCCAGAGAAGTCGTTGCGGCTCATAAAGGGGAACACTGGCACCGTTGGATTGAGCGCCGGCCCGTGCAAATGTTGGTGTTCGCACTTGTCGCTATTTTGATCGGTGGGATGGTCGAAGTTTTCCCGATGTTGTTGATCGATGACAACGTGCCAAAGATCGCTTCTGTCAAACCATATACCCCACTTGAGTTGGAAGGACGTGACCTCTACATCCGGGAAGGCTGCCTTGGTTGCCACTCACAGATGGTCCGCCCGTTCCGTTCCGAAACCGAGCGCTACGGCGAATACTCTAAGTCCGGGGAGTTCATTTACGACCGCCCATTCCTCTGGGGAAGTAAAAGGACTGGTCCAGACTTGCACCGGGTTGGTGGCAAATACCCCCATAGCTGGCACTACAACCACATGCTCGACCCGACCAGCACCTCGCCCGGTTCGATCATGCCGCCATACCCTTGGCTATTGGAAAACGACCTGAATGTGAGCCAAACCGCTGCCAAAATCCGCACCTTGCAAACGCTCGGTACGCCTTACCCAACGCGCTACGACGAAATAGCTGTGGAGGATTTACAAAAACAGGCCAACAAAATTGCCGAAAGCTTGAAAGGAGAAGGCATCGAACAGGATGGTTTGGAGAAAAAAGAAATCATAGCCATCATCGCCTATTTGCAAAGGTTGGGAACGGACATCAATCCGGGACCGCAAGCGGGTAATTAATTAATAACGGTAAATGGTAAATGGTGAATGGTAAATTATTCACCGCTTACCATTCACCCTTCACCATTAATCAACATGTTTAAACATATTTTAGCCAGCGCAGGAGACATTAATTGGATGGCCATTTTCGCATTGCTGACATTTTTCCTGCTGTTCGTGATCAGCGGCGTAACCGTATTTTTTAAGAAGAAAGGCTTCATTGATAAAATGTCAAATATGCCTTTGGACGACGCTACCATAGAGCATAAAAATAACATCGCTTAATTTCAACGAAGCGTTGATGATTTATTGAAAATTGTCAACGATAGCTAAAAAATAAAACCACTAATGGTTATGAGAAATAATTTATTTAAATATCCATTCACTGTTGTTTTCCTACTAATGACAGTTGTCATTTTCGGGCAGGATGCGGGGGAAGCAACCACCCAATCACCCAATGCCACCGCCATGACTTGGTTCTTGGAAAATATTGTTTTGATCGTCGCAGGGTTGGTCATAATCGGCGCGTTCATGGCGCTTTTTTATATGAACAATATGCTGCTGCAAGTGCAAAAAATACGCTTATTGCAGGAGCATGGAATTGAAGTTTTGGAAGAGGTCAAATTAATTGACCAAAAATCCGCTTGGCAAAAATTCATGGATTTGGCAGAGGCAAGGGTGCCTATGGAAAAAGAGAAGGACATCCTGATGGATCACAATTACGACGGCATCCGGGAGTTGGACAACGTACTCCCCCCGTGGTGGGTCGGTTTGTTTTATGTCACTATTGTTTTTGGCGTATTATACATCGGTTACCAACATTTTTCCGACAACGGGGTGAGCTCTGCACAGGAATATGAAATGGCCATGGAAGATGCCAAAAAGGAAGTAAGAGCCTATTTGGCCAAACAGTCCGATGCCGTGGATGAGACCAGCGTTACTTTACTAACTGACGAAGCGGAAATAGGAATTGGCGCCAGCATTTTCCAAACTAAATGTACACCGTGCCACGGCCAATATGGAGAGGGCAACAGCATCGGGCCTAATTTAACGGATAAATATTGGCTACACGGTGGCGGGATAAAAAATGTTTTCACCACTATCAAATATGGGGTGCCAGAAAAAGGGATGATTTCTTGGAAATCACAAATCCGTGCTTCCGACATCCAGAAAGTCGCCAGCTATATTTTATCATTGCAAGGCACTAACCCACCCAATGCAAAAGACCCGCAGGGAGATTTATGGGAAGAGACGGAAGAGCCACAAGATAAAGGCGATGAATTGAGTTTGAAATAACTCAAACTTGCCATTGTAAGTTTCGTGCATTTTTTTTTGATAAAGTGGTGTTACTGCTGAATGCGGCAACACCACTTTTCATAAAACCTGAAATGGAAAAATATTATCGGGAAAAAAGAGTGTTGAGTATTCAGTTATTTAATTGGCAATATTGATTATAATGGATGTTTTATCACATTTAATATAAAAAATACCTGCCTATTTTGAGGTTGAATTTAAACAACA
>JAWKLX010000029.1:0-115276 GCA_041392505.1 Saprospiraceae bacterium
GGTAATTTCAAATTTCCATTATAATATCGTTCAATTTCATTTTTTATTTCACAGCTACTAAATGACTAAACCATAGCCTCTTAATATGTGAGGCTTTGGTTTGGCCTTTTTAAAATCACATCTCCACCTCACTCGTCACTTCCACCCATTCCCCGGGCACTCTCGCATTTACACTTTCATCGTACATCGCTGCGCAACTCACCGCTGGCAAATAATATTTGCCCGGATAGGCCGCATTCAGCCGCACCCGATAGATTTGCCGTTGTCCACGTCTGATATCAAAATAGGTAAACACCCGGTCATCTCGCACATCTTGATATTCGGGAATAGAGGTGTTGCTGTACTCATCAAAATTATAAAGGCGGGCATTGAGGATTTCCCAACCGGAAGGAAAAATTTGCGTTAGGGCCATTTCATCAAAATCCATGGCACGAGTGCCCGGGTGATGAACGGTGACTTCAGCAATAAAATCTGTTCCCTGAGAAATGCGAGCTGGGTCGATGGGCTGACCATTATTATTAAGGTAGGCGACCTTGATATCGAGGTTGTTGCTTGCAGCAGTCTCTTTGCCCGTCAGCGGCTGCCCGTTCATGATGAGGCGGGCAAAAAGGACACCCGTGCCTGAGTTGGTGACCGTCAAAGAACGACCGCCCTGATCGGCTGGCACTTCGATTTGCATGACGGGTGTTTTGCTGCCAGCATTGACGACCTGCCCATTGGGCAATTGGTACTGAAATTTGAACTCATCGGTGGCCTTGTTTTTTCCCAAAAATTTACCAATAGCCAGCAAAGAATAAGCAGTCGTCTGCGTACTGTACCAATAATCTTCTCCGAGGCGCTCGGCGATATGCTGCAGATTAGCTGCGGCATTTTCGGTATCGCCCAACAGGACTTGAGCCTCCAAAATCATCGCTTCATCGCGGAGGCTACTGCCGTAGGTGCGCCCCCAATTTTCATAAGGCTTGACATTCACGGGCGCAGCCGCAACGAGTTGTTGGCCGACTTCCTTTTTGCCCGTCAGGGCGTAAGCAGCCGCCAGACGCCACTTGGCTTCATTGCTTAGATTGGGCAATTCACGCAGGCGGTTCATGGCTCCCTGCTCAGGTTTTCCAGCGAGGGCGAGGGTGTACAGGCGGTAGGCCTGGTCGATTTCTGTCCAGCTATGGCCGTTCGTACCGCGTGTGCCAGGATTCCATTGTTTGGCAGTATTGGCTTGGAATTTCACAAAACGGTCAAGCATATTTTGGGAAACGGCATAACCCGCCTCTTTTGCTTCCAATAGGAAATGCCCGGCATAGTTCGTCCCCCAAGAATCATAGTCATTGCCCGGCCAGTACGTAAATCCGCCGGACGCCATTTGGAAATTTTTCAGCTTGTCGATCGTGGCCGTCACATTTTGGGAAACGAGGGATTTTTGGTCGCCGCTCAGCTCCATCAGCTTGTCGACATAGAGCTGTGGGAAACCGGAGGAGGTCGTTTGCTCGATGCAGCCGTGCGGGTAACGGAGCAGGTAATTCAGGCGCTCACCCAATTTAAGCGGTGGGATGCTCGATACTTCCAGAAAGCCAGTGTTGGTGCCGGGTGACCCTGCCGGAATGACCTCGTGCTGCCAATTTTCGCCCGGCTGCAACATGCCAGCATAGACGTTGGAGACATAAGGGTTGGGGTTGCGCACGTCAATTTCGATGTCTTGGGAAGACTTTTCCCCTGCACCCGAGGCAGTTATTTTGAATTTCGCAACACCGATGGCATTTCCAACTTTCAAGTTAAAATAGGCCAAATCTTCGCCCAGTTCATTAAAGCGGAGCTGCTTCGTTTGACCGCCAGTGATGCTCACCAGTCCAGTTGTTTCCACCAGTTGAACATCCACATTCTGCACCTTTTTATCCATTGCAAAAATACTGACGGGCAGGCGCAATGTTTCCCCAATACCCAAAACCCTTGGCAGAGTCGCCAAAGCCATGAGCGGCTTTTTCACGGGCACTGATTTTTCGGCTTTGCCGTAAGCTGCGTCCTCGTTGGCAGCCACCAGCATGACCCGCACTGCACCGACATAATTGGGCATTTTAAAGGTGTGCTTTTTCTTTCCGCCATCCAGATAAAATGGGCCAGCATTCAGCACCACCGGGCGGAAACGGTTGGCATTTTTGCGCTCTGCGGGAGCATTCACCTCGCCATCCCCACCGATGCTGAGGATCCGCTCCAACTCACCACCGTAAGCCCCCAACACATAATCATACACGTCCCAAGTTCTAACCCCAAGTGCTTCCTTGGCATATAAAGCGGCATGTGCATCTGGTGTTTTGAAATTGGTCAAACCGAGCAAACCTTCATCCACTACGGCGATGGTATAAGCCATCGGCTCGTTGTTTTCCTCATTCACTTCTATGGTAAATTCTTGTTCTGGTTTCAATTCATCGGGCAGTTTCATCACCGGTTTGAGCACCGTTTCCGGATCTTCCACTTCAATCGGCATCACGCCATACATGCGGATGGGCAGGTCATTTTTGGTCTGCCCGTGAGGTTGGATCAGGCTGACGTGGGCATACACGGTGGGCGACATCTTGTTGGTCGCTTCAAATTTGATCTTGTTTTCGCCTTTGTCCACATCTTCCCAAAACGAGCGGATCACTTTTGAGCCGGATTCGAGGGTCACGAGTACCCGGCCATCTTCACCCGCAGGCACCGTGATTTCAATATCATCGCCTACGTTGTATTTTTCTTTGGAAGCAGAAAAAGTCATCATCGCAGCTTCCTGCCTTTGGGCCAAACTGTTGCCATCGTCGCCGTACCAAGGGTAGCCAGCATAGAAATAGTCCCCAGCACAATGCCCCGATTCTGTGTCACATACCCGTACCAAATACCTGCCCCAAGTGTTCACTTTTACATCCCAGCTGGCGGTGCCATCGGAAGCTGTCCGCACGCCTTCGCTTTCCATTGCATTGAAGTGGTTGGAAGAATTGTATTGGGAAACACCACCATCCTCGCTGTCCCACCACCAACGCCACTCTACCCGGTAAAGCCCGACCGATAAATTCTTGTTGTTCAAAGGGTTACCGTTTTCATCTACGGCACTGAACTTGATCTGTCCTTCCGTTCCAATGTCCATCCGCTTTTCCCCATATTTATTTTTAGAAATCAAAATGCCCGCGTAGGATGGGTATGGGCTATAAGGCATGGAAGAATTTTTGAAGCTAAAATCACCACCTTTTTCAAAAGCCCGTGCACGGAAATTGGCCTGCAACATGCCCGGCGCTGGCGTATTTCTATTGTACAAATTAGCCGTGAAATTGGCTTTGCCGCTACCATCTGTTTTCCCATCAAAAATGACCATCGGCTCGGAATATAAAAACCTCGCTGGGTCGTCAAATTCATAATCCTTGTAATTTTTGAATTCCGTATTCACCTGCCGCATTTCCGCTTCAACTACGGCCTTAAGGTCTTTGCCAGCCGCCCCGTGCAGCCAGTTGACCTGCATGTTGACGTTGAATGGCTCGTTTTCAGCAGATAACTTTTCTGTTCCAAAATCAAGGTCGATTTTCAGGCGGTTCGGTTTGACCGTTTCGATTTTCAAGTTTTTGGTAAATGTGGCCCCACCGGCTTTTACCACCGCCAACCAATTGCCTGTTGGGGCATCGGCGCTGGTGGCGACGGGCAGAGGGTACAAGTTTTCAACATTCTTCGTGGTTACCGTTTTGTACTGCAACTGCCCCCTGCTGTCGGTCAGTTCGAAGGAAATGGGGTAGTTCGCTGGCAGTTTAGCTTCCTTGTCCTCCAAAATAAAATTGAGGAAAAGGCTGTCGCCCGGCCGCCAAACGCCACGGTCGCCATAAAGAAACCCTTTCAGCCCTTTTTGTTTTTCCGAACCCGCCACGTCAAAGCGGCTGAGGGAAAGAGAGTTGCCGTCGCCTGTTTTTAGGTATCCCCGGTCGGTCTCTGTTTTAGCAATGATGAGAAACGGTTTTTTAGTTAAAACAACCTCTGCTATCCCATCCCCGTCCGTCACAGCAGTCGAAATAAGTTGTTGCTGGTAATCGTAAAATTCGAGGGTCGCCTCGTCCACTTCCTCCGCCGTCCGAAGATCGGCTACCGCAACAAAAAGTGGATATTCCCGGTTGCTATCGGACGTACCACTTTTGGCCGTGATGCCCAGGTTAGAGGACATCACATTGGTTGCCACAAAGTTTTCCGAATTGTAATAAGCCGGGAAACAAGGGTTTTCCCGATGCTGCCAGCGGAAGCCCTCGTAATAACCATCCATCCCGTAATAGTCGCCCCAAAAACTGCGGATTTCCCCGTCCTCATCAATATAGCTTTGCTTACTTACCTCTTTCAGGTTGTTGCCTTCCTTGTGGTTGCTGCAATGATAGATGGTGTACTCTGGCCGAAAACCAATCCTAACTTGGTAAATCGCACTCGGATCGGCGGCAAAAAGTTTATTCAGATCAAGCGCATAGCGACCCCATTTCGCTGAGTTGGCGCCGGGGTTCAAACCTTGCAGCGGCACCATCTGACGGCGGATCACCCGACCGACCCGCTGCATTTCGTAGTTGTTTGTCCCGTCTATTTCGCTGGTTTGCAGGAACTGCAAAATGTTATTATTATAAATTTTAAACACCTCTACCTCCACGGCTTCGAGACCCACTGCATCAAACGGCAGCACCAACCCTTTGTCGGAAGAAGGCAAAATAACGCCCCTCCCAACCAATCTCACCCGAGGCTTTTCCTGTTCAAAATCCAATTGCCAAACGGAAGGTTTCGTCATCCCAGCACCTTCGATATTGCGGACACCGGGGCGCACCTCAAAGGTTTGCTCGCCCGCCAATCGGCGCTGCGGGTAAGCCAGCACCCGGTTGCCATCGATGTTAAATTGCAGCCCGATGTTTTGATTGTCAAAATCAAAATCTTCGTTGGCCCCTGCCCTGACTGCGATCAGTCCGTTGAGGTTTTGGGCAGGATCAAGTGGGTCGGAAAATTGGAACTCCACATATTGGTTGTCCCCGTCCACGACCCTGGCTGTGGTCACCGAAAAGTCACCTAATGCTGGAATTTTGACGGTCAGTTTGTCCTCCACTTCCACACCGATGTCGCTGCCATCCCAAGTCAACTCCACTTCCGAAGCTTCATTGCCCCGGTGGATGTCGGAAACAGTAAATTCATGGTCTTTGCCATCGTCGCTATGTGACCAATTGATGTAAAGTTTTTTGCCGCTTTGTTTGGCCGTCAACACATCTTCCACATCAACGTTTTCTGCCGCATCGTTGGTGTACAGATGTCCGGTGAGCGATTGTTTTGAAAGGTCACTGTTATCATAAGATTGCACGGAAGTCACTTCGACCGTCAGTCCCTGGCCCCGTACCAGAAAATCAAACTCAAAACTTTGGGCATCTTTCGGAAGGTTGTCGAACACCTCGCTCAGATCCACTTTGCCAATGTAAGCCACCCCCGATTTCCATCCATTTTTCGGCTCAAACCGGACAGTGTGGTCATCTTCCCAATAAGCCGTTCCACTAGCCGACGGGGAAAAGTTGAGGATGCCGCTATCGGCCTCTTTCCCGATCTTGTCCTCCCCCGCTACAGCGCCGGAAAAACGCACCCGCACTGGTTCATTTTTAGAAATAACGCCAGCCGTATAGGCATAAACATAGCTCTTAACAGCTTCGGGAACTTCCTTGGCCCGGACGACTTCTTTCTTTTTGCAGGCGGGAAAAGAAAACAGTAATGGGAGTAAAAATAGGAGTGGGAGGAGGTTGAGTTTTCTACAGATGGTTTGCATTTGATATGGAGATTTAGTTGATTCTCGATTTGGTAAAAGTGTTTTTGGGTCTATTGTTCAAAGTTCAAGCAAGTGCTTTAAATACTTCATCATATTTGTCGAAATCCTCATCGATCATGGCTTCGATTTTCTTTCTACGCTCCGCCTGTTCATCCGAACCTGAAACTTGGTTTTCCTCTAAAATTTCGGTGAGGATTTCTTTGAAAAACTTGGGTTCTTCTAAAAGGATTTCCTTAAAGAAAGATTTAAGAGCTTTTTTGCTTTCTGCATCCTTCATCAATTCCTGCCAGGCATTTTTATCAATCGTCATTGTCATACTCCATTTTTTTGATTTTCAAATGTTTGAACAAAAATAAGGAAAAACCAAACAGGCAATTTAGTTCCGCTGTTCCAAATCCAAATATACCCCAAATCCCCTCCCAAACAACCATCTTTGTCTCCCTGATTTTCAACACTTTAAAATTTGATATGGACATTTACAAAGCCATCGAAATCATCTCCGTCCTATTCAACCTCCTCTATGTCATCCTGATGATGCGAGAAAATATCTGGTGCTGGATATGCGGCATTGTCGGCTCGGCGATGGCGGCTTTCGTAGTGTTTCACAACCACCTTTATTCTGAAACCATTCTCTATCTTTTTTACGTAGCAATAGGTGTATATGGATGGTATGTTTGGCACACCAAAGGCGTGGAAAAGGAATTCAAAATCGTCAAGTGGGGGCTTCGATCAAACTTGATCGCTTTTATTATTGGCCTCGCCGGCTCGGCAATGTTTGGTTATTTTTTTAGCCAAAACACCGACGCCGACTACCCTTGGGTGGATGCCCATACCACGGTGTTTGCCTTCGTGGCCAGCTACATGCAAGCGCACAAGGTGCTGAGTTCATGGCTGTTCTGGATCATCATCAATGGGGTAACGGTGTGGCTCTACGGCATGAAAGGGCTGGATTTTTATTCGCTGCAAATGGTGGTCTATTTTGGTCTGTCGGTGTGGGGGTATATCGAATGGAGAAATAAAATGCAGTAAAGCAGTGAGCCAGTGTGCCCTAATTTCACACTTTAATTAAACACCCACACAACACAAGAATTTTCAGGAAACCTTCCTCGTGGTAATGCTCGTTATCCACCAGGTATTCCCCCAAGCGTCCAATACCCCTGCAGCCCGACCATAGTTTTGATCGGAAGGCGGTTGCACAGAAATTGCCCCCAATTCTAAGGCTAACTCATAAGTTTCATCTGTATTATCAATGTAGATGAAAAGGCCAGCGGGCATGGCCGGATATTCGGTAGTGGCATCGGACAACATGATCGTGCTGCCTTCCCGGCGCAGTTCGGCATGAAGGACACTACCATCTGGGCGATTGGTTATAGACTGGAGTTCCATTTCGAAGACAATTTTGACGAAGTCGATGAATGCCGAAGCGTTTTCCACTATCAAATATGGCATAATGGTTTGGTGGCCAATGGCTGTAACACGCGGATTTTGATGTTCCATGAAATGGGTTTTATGTAAGCATTGAATGGGGTGAAGGTAAATAAGTTGGGTGAGCTTGCAAAATGCTCCTTAAGTTGGTAAGTTTTAAATAGAAAAATAAATGCTGGTATAATCAGGCTATTTTTGGAAAATGCTTGGTTTATTTATTTTACTTAAGCCGATTTGGCTAAATAAATTCTAAATATAATATCCCTTATAAATCCGGCATTAATTCCGAAAAATAAAATAATCAAGTGAAAAGGACAATAATAATTTTCCGTTATTTTGACCGTAAGGTAATTGCGCAAATTGATAACTATTAACTCGTCTTCTACTTATATTGTGGCTTAGTTTGGCGCCAGCAATCAAATTGGGGGCAAAGAAATATTCTAATCCCAAAAATATATTTTGTTGGCCGGAGGCATTTCTTCTGCCTGTAATTTCATTTAAATAAATATTGGTAAATATTAATTCGACTCCACTATTATAAATTATTTTATTCTTAGTAAAATATTTTATTGCCGCAGAGAAGCCTGCAGTTAAATATGTTTGATGGTATTTGATTTGCATAGTGTCTAAGGTTGGAGCACCTGTTGTAAAAATTGTATTAATAATAGAGTATTTAGACCACTGTCGTCTGGCCGAAAACCGAAAACTTGGGACAAAAAACAAACGCCCAGTAATTAGGGAATACTGCTCTACTCCTGTTCCCAATTGAACTGATCGAACTGTAGTATTTCCATTATTCCGAAAGTTATATGCTGGGTTAAATGTGAATGCCAGGTTAGATTTAGTGAAATATTTCATAGACAGTTCTGTATTCACCTTTTTTTCCAATGGGGCCGCTAAGAATTTTAATTGGCCCTCTCCATAATATCGATAATTAGGTGATAAAGAAAATCCAGTATTTCCTCCGATTTTAAAATTCCCCCTGCGCAAGTATCTTTTGATCAGGTCATCAGTGACTGAGTTGTCCCAACTGTTAACCAATGTCCGGATGCCCAGATTATAAACAAGTAAATCATTCCATTCAATTACGTTTTTATTTTCAAATAGTGGGGTTCCAACATAAGCTTCAAGCGCTAAATTATTTGCAATAAAAAGATTTATTCCCATGCCTGTCGAAGCTGATATTCTCAAGTTGTTAAAGGATTTATAAAATTCAGTTTCACGCTCATAATCTTCGCTCTCCCAGCTAAAGTTGGAATTAATAAAAATAAATGGCATTAATTTATTTTCAGGCAAATAATAGTATCGTATAAATGGAGAAACTTCCAGTGTTTTACCTGTAAACAATCCTGTGGTTGATGAATAATTTTTGACATAATAAAGATAGAGACCTGTGCCTGCCATCAAATGGCTATTGACCATATATCCTGCTGTTGGGTTTAAATTGGAGAAGTGACTATATTTTGGAGCGTCGGATGATTGGAAATTGTTTTTGTCAATAATTGAACCAGCCGTAAAATCAAGCAATAAGTCCCCTTTTTTCAGTTGACCAAAAAGCATGGTTGTGCAGAGGGTAATCAATAAAAAAGAAAGAACAAAATTTTTCATATTGAGCGTAGTTAGTAAAAAGGAAGGGCGAAATTAATTAAATACTTTGTAACAAAACTTATTTATATCGTGACCTTATATTTGCGAACATGAAACAAATAACGGCATTCCTTTTATCGGTATTTATTTTATTGGCATGTGGGCATGAAAAAAGTGCCAAATTGACCATTGCCGCAGCTGCCAATGTACAATTTGCCATGGAAGAACTGACCGAACAATTTGCCAAGAAAACGGGGGTCGAATGCCATGCCATTCACAGTTCTTCTGGAAAATTGACGGCTCAGATAAAAGAAGGGGCACCTTATGACCTGTTCATTTCCGCAAATATGAAATACCCGGATGAGCTCCACCAATCCGGGCTGACCACGGACCCTGCGAAACCTTATGCGTACGGGAAATTGGTTTTATGGACGATGATGGATGAAATTTTATCCGACGAACTTGATATACAAAAATTGGCAGATAACCATTCGGTCAAGCACCTTGCCATCGCCAATCCCAAAACTGCTCCGTATGGGGAAGCAGCTGTGGAGGCCTTCCATTTTTACAATTTGTATGATGCTCTGCAACCAAAGCTGGTCTTTGGCGAGAGCATTTCCCAAGTCAACCAATTTGTCCTCTCCAAGACGGCAGAGGTTGGCATTACTGCGATGTCGGTTGTTTTATCCCCTAAAATAAAAGACCAGGGACATTGGGCAGAAGTGCCACAGGAGTCTTACACGCCCATTGCTCAAGGGTGTCAAAAAAGGAGACAATAGCCAAAGTGGAAATGTAAGATGTTTATGAGTTATTTTTCGGAGGATGCACAAGCAATTTTTGGAAACGGTATGGATATGCGGGGGTAATTGAGAATTGAGGAATGGACAATGACAACGCTAAAAGAAATGAGTGGGGGGATAATTTCCCAATTTCCAATTTCCTAACTCCCTAACTTCAACATCATTTCTAAGCGGAAAAGCACAGTATTCCAGCATCTCCGTGACCAATTTTCCCAATTGTACCAAGCGGTGCAGTTGTCCGCCAACCTTTTTCGAGAAAGGTAAATAGGAACGAAGGGAGCAGCGCAAGGCCAGCCATGTCAGGAAAGTTTGTAGTGCGGGCATTCCAGTCCATGACTTTTGTATTGGCGACCACTCTCTTGCAACCGACTGATAATCAATTTAGTTAGATCGTTTCCCACGGAGGGCATCATTGGCGAGCAACAATTGAAAAACGGGGGACTCTTCATCTGGTAACCCTTGCGTGCACTCAAAATTTGAGGGGATAATTGGTTGACAGTTTCTGGCGATACTGCAATTTGCCAATATTTGTGTTCCGATCGGATCTTTTTTAAAGCGGCGCTTTTCATTCTCAACCAATAGAGCACAGCGACTGTCGATCCATTTTTCACGTCACCATGAAAACCGCTGCCATTGCCAAGCCTGTAAAAACCACATCGGACCAATCGGTTTTGTTAAACAATTGATTTCCGAAAGTTCAGCCTCGAAATTACCCAACTCCCACCGGCTGGGAGGAATTTTAGAGAAAACATGCCCAAGATGGCATCCCCGATTTTTGCACCGCCTTTCCATGCAGGGTCCAATAGCCCAAAAATACCATCTGCTTTTTAGTCGCTGCATCCAACTCTTCCGAGACTTAGAAAATGCCATTTTTACCTTTTTCATAAAACGAGCATTCCAGCCCGCTGAAACATGCGTTCGAGAATGCAGAAAGAATTTTTGCCAACAAATGGGTAGCTTCCATACGCACTTCTTTCCGCTTATCAATTCGGCACGCCAAGTTCAAAAAGCGGCTCATCTGCGGGGGATAGACCTACCGCCATTTCTTTGATAAAATTCTTTTTATCCCGGTAATTTTCGCTGTCCCATGTGGCTTGCAAATGTTCAACACCGGCCGTTGGGTCATTGAGTCTCCAAGATTGGAACAATGCCATTCGTTGGATTTTATCGCCTGCATCCCAGAGGGAATCGGACGGATTTGTCACCCTTATTTTCCATTTTGGGTGTTGCGTCAACAACCATTTACCCGTTTCGCTGAGTGAGACTTCAATCAAATGCCACCATTCATTAATGTCATCACGTGCCATCAGCGATGGCAACAAATCTGTTGGCAGTCGCTTGCCATTTTCTAAAAGGTGATGTAAAAATTCGGGAAAAATAGCAGCGTATTTTCCGTCCAAAATCAATTGCAAATGTCGGATGGATTTAAAAGAGCAACTGTTTTCGTCTGTTTCCGTGGAGGCTTCCGGTAATTCGCCTTTAAATTCTTCCAAAATAAAACCTGCCTTTTTTATTTGGGAAAAAAGGCTTGCCGCTTCAGCCAGCAGTAAGGGCGGTTCATTCTTTATGTTCAGTCCTTTTAACTGTAATTCCTGCAAAAGATCATCGGGGAAAATGGTATTTTCCGTTCCAAGTAAAGCGATTCTGGCGAGTTCTTTAAAAGGCATTTTTTTTAATGATTAATGACGATTGACAAGTACTAACAAAAGAAATAAAAATGGGACATGGGAATTAAATTAATGGAGGCCAAATAATCATTAATATCATTTTGGTCGTCAGGGGCGGCAACAGCAATGATGATTTGTGGATTTTTTAATTTTGCTATAATTTCAAAATTACGCAATTCCACGCCCCTGATTTCATGGCCTATTTTTTCAACATTATTAGTTACCCATCCAAAAGAAATATTTTTTTCATTAAGCATTTGAGCCAACCGTTTTCCTTTTTTGCCAGCGCCCCAAATCACCAATGGACGTTTTGGATCAAAATCAGATTTTAAAAACCAATTTAATTTTAAATGCAGGTAAGAATTATCGAGGTATTTTTCGTCAACCCGGGAAGTGCGATCTGGGCGGTCACGCCAATTGTGCAATATTTTTTCGGATGGGATTATTTTAAACCCTGCTTGCCGCCAGCGAAAAACCAAATCATAATCCTCGGGATAAATTTCTTCAGCAAACGAACCGCATTTAATTAAATCCGATTTAAAGCACATCCAACAGGGAGAAGGCACCACGCATTCTTTGTATATTTCTGAAAAATTATTTCCAGTGGCCGTTAATTGATTGATCCAGTCCGCATATTTTCGATAGCCTTCCCCGATCCCTGTTGCGGAAAAATATTCGACTTGCCCTGAAGCTACATGGCCCTCGCCATGTTTCATTAAATTATTTTTTAAATCGGATAATTTATGTGTTACCATTTTATCGTCGCTGTCCATCCGGGTAATAAGCTCTCCGCTGCTGTTCTTAAATGCTAATTTTAATGCGGGGATAATTCCTTTTTTATTATTGTTGAATATTTTAATCCGATTGTCTTGGTTTTTATATTTATTTAAAATCTCAAAACTATCGTCGGTTGAAAAATCATCCACAGCCAATAATTCCCAGTTTTGTTCAGTCTGCAATAAAACCGAATCCAAACATTCCTCTAAATAATTGGCGGTATTGTAAACGGGCAATAAAATGGATATTTTCATTGAATTAAATTAGGCAGAAAATAAAATCAGTAATTGTGGATGGTTTTAATAAAATGAATCACAATTCTAACCGCCAAAGCACACCTTCTGAGTCTTGAAAGGCAATTAAGCCAATTGTTTGGTTGTAATAATATTTAAAAGGTTTGGGGTCTGTAAATGCACTTATGTTATATGAAAGTACATTCTCAAAAGATTCACCCAATAATTCTATCGTTCCTAAATTTTCTTGGCTTGGCTCTTGGTTAAATCCAATATCTCGTTCATTAATAATGATGGAAAATTCCTGCAAGAATAAATTATTTGCCGTTCGCTGCAATATTTCAATATAATCTGCTGCTTTTCCACTCAGTGGGTCTTCCGTACTAAGGGAAGTTCTCAATCTTATTAATAAATCAATTTTTGAATCTGCTGATCTCATATTAAATTGGGCATATTCATTTCCATAGCAAGCGGTAATAAATTTAGTAGTATCATTGTCGCAGTTAATAAATGTGTTTCTTGCAGCAATTGTTTTTGTAAAATTTTTAGCATAAACCTCCATATATAATTTATCACCATTGCTATTTACAAACACCTCTTTATCCCCTATCTCCAAACAATATTGATTCAAATAACTGCGGCTGTCTTTTGCCAATTTGTAATCTCCCACATGGACGACGTCGCATTGTTGGGGAGATAAGACGAAACTATCGCACACCATTAAATTATTGGATTCGATGGGCGTGCCAAGACAAGACAATTCAAAAAATGGCGTGGCATCTTCGTCGTTGCTACAAGAAATAAAAAGGTGGAAGGCTAACGCAAAATAAAATATTTTATGCATTGTAAATACTGTTTGAGAGGCAAAGATAGCACAATTTGTTCTGCCAGTTGCTTACTTCAATCATGAACAATTGTCGATATTATTCAATTGCCGACAGAATAAACAACACCTAATTTAACCCCCATACTGTAGAATTTAGATTTAGATACACTGTCCTTTGCGGCGGAAAACAATTGCACACGAGCACTAGGCCGGATTAGTAGAGCCAACCTTTCACCTAGCGGCGCCTTAACGCCCATCCCAATTTCACCAAAGAAATTAAATTTCCGTATTGACGAATACCCATCCGAAGAAATTTCCAATTCGTCAGGATCCTCTTCATATTTTTTTGCAATGTCGTTTCGATGTGTTAAAAATATGGTAGGATTAACAGTTGGTTCAACAAACAATTTTATTTTTTTATTCAACAATCGATATTTAATTCCAATTGGCATTTCCAGGAAATAATAATGATTTTTAAAAGTAATACCCGTAATTCCTTCTCCAGAAGGAAGGGTTGGGTCAGAGCCACCTTGTCCATTATGCTGAGTGCCCCACCGCAGGTTATTGTTGGAATATTTTGTTGCAAAATCAGCAAACCGGAGACCTATTGTCCAATTCCATTCTTTTTCGGTCAAGAAATTATAACCCACGCCAAAATTATAAGAAATGGCACCATCATCATTGACCAATTTATTAGTGTAGTTAGTATAATTTGGAGAAGCGTATATTTCAACAGAATTGGCGTTTTGTGAATATACAATAAAAGACGTAAAAAAGAGCAAGGTAAAAAAAGCGATTTTCATGATAAATGATTTAGTTTGTTTAGAATATTTTTTTTGTGAACATGGACTGTAATTGAGGCTTTCAAATCAGAACATGTTACTGGATATTTTTTAAGTTAATTTAAAAGTTTTTTTTATTTAAAATGGTTTAATGAAAAATGAATAACGAATACCTGTATAAAGCCCAAAATTGATTGAGCGTTTATTATCGACAATAGGGCTTAATGAATATCCAGCATTTGGCTCAACAATAAAATTGATATTTTCAGCTAATCTAAAAGTATATGCGGCACTGGTCAAAATGTCAACATAAGCCTTTTTTAAACCTGGAATAGGAATTCCTTCATTATTTGTTGCGCTTATAAGAGAATTCAAGCAAACGCCTAATTTTATCTCCAAATGTTTTTTTAAACCATAGCCATACTTTTTCCGAACAGCAAATGGGAAACAGTTGTATTTCATGCTTAAGTTACTTGACTTTATATTTTTATAGTAAAACCCAGATTGCAATAGCCAAGCACGATTTATTTCAAAATTGAAGAGCAAGCCTCCTCCAGAAGATAGGTTCGTTTTCCCTGGGTTAAAATTGCTGGAATCCGAAAAGAGGAGGCCCACAGGCTGCATAAAAACCGATGCGCCGGCCTCAATGGATAATCTGGCAAAAGGATTAAGAACCTTTTTCACATCAGAGTCAACAGAAGGAGTGTTTTGCTTGGTTGTTAGGAAGTTTAATGGAAGTAGCTTTATTTTATCGATGTTTTCTTTTTTTGCTATTTCATTGACAAAAACACTTTGAATAGTTGCTTTTAAAGCATTATCGGAGAATATAGTTGAATTAATATTTTCTGAGTAAATTGTATTTTTTGCAGGTGTTGCTTGAGTCGTATTATTGGCTAAAGAAAATAAGCTGTTGTTTTTTTTATCATTTAAATTATTTTTTAAATAATTGCTGTTAAATTCTAAGTTATTGGAGTTAATGTTATTAGTAGTTAATTCGTTCTTTTCTTCTCCTTTTATTTTATTAGCAATTCTGGTTTCTTGATTATTGAGATTTAAATTGTTTTGTGATTCTAAAAAGGTAGGATTAGATTCGTGGCTATTTATATTCTCCTCATTTTTTAATTGTATTCGTTGTTTAGCAATAACATTTGATAATTCTTTTACTTTTTGATGATCGGAATACCAAGTGATTCCACAAAGTGCAATTATTCCAAAGAGCAGAGTCCCACTGACTATTTTTCTTATAGATTTTGACCACGTGCCCCAAAAATCCGGTTTGGCCGGGATGGCCGGTTCAAGCCTATCCCAAAAGTTATTGGCTGGTTCCGGTGAATAATTTTCCAAATTCTTTTTGAAAAATTGTTCAAGGTTATCTTTATTTTGTTTGTCTGTCATTTTAATAGTCAGTATTTATCAATGACTCCAACACTTTTTTCCAACATTTTTCGCAACATGGCTTTTGCTCTTGCCAATTGGGATCGAGACGCACTTTCTGCAATATTTAAATGTTGTGCAATTTCTTTGTGGGAGTATTCCTCTATTACATGTAAATTGAATACCGCTCGGTAACCTTCTGGCAATTGTTGGATCATATTGACCAAAGCTTCTTGTCGATATTTGGCAAATAATTGATCATTGGCCTGAAAGGAATCTACTACTGTTTCTACCTCCACCACTTCAAAAAGATTTTTCTTTTTCCTTAAATGCTGGAGGCAAACATTAACCATCACTTTTCTCATCCAGGCTCCCAATTCCCCTGTTGGTTGGTACTGGTACAAATCTTTGAAAATTTGGATTAGTCCATCTTGCAGAAAATCTTCTGCCTCGTGCCATCCCGACGCATACCTCATGCATGCACCAAAAAGCATGGGCCTGAATTTTTCAAACAGAGCCTTTTGTGCTTTTCGGTCACCTTTTCGGCAGCCCTTGATGATATTTTCATTAGTCTCGTACAAAGTTGGAAATGTGCTTTTATTGCCTTAGTGCAAGAAATAGATAGAACGCTGCATCCCATTCATCTTTTTTTGAAAAAAAAATTGCACAGCTATTTCAATACTTTTGCCCACCATTTTAATATGAACAAAAATAAAGATCATAAATCAATCGAACTCGCCCGTTTGTATTACATTGAAGTGATGAAAATACAAGCGAATAAGGCTTGGTCTGTCAGCCAGAAAACGGATGCCTTTGCCCGGTTGATGGAATTACTGTTCATTGAAGTGACGAAAGTGGAGAATATCCAGTTCACCACGCTGTTCGCTCGCATTGCCTTTGCCTGTCATCAATACCACATCAATAAGCGGACGCAATATTGGATTCATTTTTTCCGAAAAAAACAGCGCAATCGAGTGCCTGATCAAGAACGTCTCGATTTATACCACCTCGGCCTGAAAACGCTGTCGCAGTGCATCGCCGGGTTGTTCGATGAAGCCATTCCCGACGAAATTCTAAACACCATCCCTGCGGATATCCCCTACCAATATACTGAGTTGAAAATCAAGGCGTTCCGCAAGCATGCCAAGGTCGTTGCGCTGCAAGACGATGCCGAAAACGACTGCTTGCTGGCCCACGATGAGACCAATCCCGCCCAACCGGTTTTGGTGAAATACAATATCGCTGAGCGGAATGCCTCCTTCAATCCAACCATTCGCCAACTCAGGAATACTTTTGGGTTTCCGGTCAACCTTAGCCTGCTGGATGTGGAGGTGGACGAAAATGGGGTGTACCGCCCACGGGCCATTGTGGTGGAGCCGGACTTCCTGATTGACGTCTCGGCGGTGGCCAATTGTTTTCAAGGAAGCGGCGCAGAGCCTATTGTTTATCTGCTCAATAAATACCTGCCGTTCGACAAAGCATCCCATTGATTTTGGGAACATAGCCAACTTCTTTTTGGATGAATTAATGAGCAACCCCCATGCGGCATTCAAGGAAACATTTCCTAAAGTGTTCAAAACCAACCCTTTGACCTTTGCGCTGCTCCCTGACGCCGCTATTCGGGAAATTTACCAAAAATCGCAAAAACATTGGGTCAACCTCCAAATGATGGTCAAGTCAGGCATGAAAAAATCTGGCATCGAACCAGGGCAATGCTACCTCGAACCGTCTTTTTATGATGAAGTCCATGGACTGCAAGGACGTCTTGATGTGTTTTACAAAAATGAGGAAAACAGCGCCATTATAGAGTTGAAAAGCGGCCAACCTTTTATGCCCAACAAATACGGCATCGGGGCAAGCCACTACATTCAAACACTGCTTTACGATCTGATGGTGAGGTCCGTTTTTGAGGAAAAAATTGAGCCTGCCTCCTACATACTTTATTCTGGCCTCGACAGCAACCAGCTACGCTACGCCCCTCCAGTGAAATCGGAGCAAAATGAGGCCATGCAGATCCGGAACCAGTTGGTGGCCATTGATCGGCTGTTGGCCAATATTGGTGAGGATGTTTCTCAAGTGCCTCTTTTACAACGAATTAATACCTCTCGTTTCCCGCATATCAAAGGTTATTTGACTAAAAAAATAGAACTGTTCGAACAAGTCTATTCGTCTCTTAATGACTTGGAACGGCACTATTTTAATGCCTTTTCTGGGCTCATTGCCCGAGAGCACCAATTGGCCAAAACGGGTATTCAGGGGGTTGACCAAGCCAACGGCCTGGCGGCACTTTGGTTGGACACTTTTGAGGAAAAAGAGCTGAACTATCAAGTAGTCAAATCCTTGAAAATCAGGGAAAACCGCGCCAGTGAGGACGAGGCGTTGATTGTTTTTGATAAATCAGAAACGACCAATCCTTTGGCCAATTTCCGAACTGGGGATATTGCGGTGCTTTATCCGGTAGGCAGTTCGACAGTCCGCCAGTTCGGCAGTTCGGCAGTCCGGCAGTCTGAGAGTTCGACAGTCCAGCAGTTCGCCAGTTCGGCAGTCCGGCAAACAGATGATGAAGGAAGTTCTTCTGATAAAAACGCAAATGAAGTAGAAACCCCAAAAAGCACGAGTCAGACTGTCGAACTGTCGAACTGGAGGATTGCCGAACTAAATTCCCCAATTTCGACTCAGATTTTCAAGGTGACGATTTTGGAAATAGGCCAATCGACCGTAACCGTAAGGCTGCGTTACAAACAATTCAACCCTGCCATTTTTGAAGAATTCGAGGAATGGAACTTGGAGCACGACCAGATGGACATGAGTTTCAATGCTATGTACCAGGGGCTTTTTAGGTTTGCCCAAAGTGAGCCAAGAAAGCGGGAATTGCTGCTGACGACGGCGGCTCCAGCAATGGTTGAACCGGCCAAGCCCGCTTCCAAAAGTGTTTTCGGTAATGATTTCGAGGGGGAAAAATTAACAGGTGAGCAGCAAGCCATCCTGCAAAAAATGCTTTCTGCTCAAGACTACTTCTTGCTCTGGGGGCCTCCGGGCACGGGCAAAACGAGCCAAATGCTCAAAAATTTTGCTGGTTGGGTGTTTGAAAACACTGCGGAAAACTTGCTCATTTTGGCCTATACCAACCGGGCCGTGGATGAAATTTGCGAAGCGCTGGAAAACCTTGGGGAAAAGATCAAGGAGTCTTATTTAAGGATCGGATCACAGTATTCCACGGCAGAACAATTTGAAAATCAGTTGCTTAGTAAAAAAATAGCAACAGTTTCGAGGAGGGATGAGCTAAAGGACGTAATGGGGAAACACCGGATTTTTGTCAGTACCTTGGCGTCTTTATCCAACAATCTGCAACTGTTAGAACTCAAAAAATTCCGAAGAGTGGTCATTGATGAAGCTTCGCAAATATTGGAGCCAATGTTGGTTGGGCTGCTGCCCCAGTTCGAGCAGTTTATATTGATTGGCGACCACAAACAATTACCCGCAGTGGTGACGCAAGATGCCAAAGCCTCGGCGGTGACCGACGAAAAATTAAAAGGTATTGGGTTGCACAACCTCCGAAATTCGCTTTTTGAAAGGCTCTATAAAAGGTGTTTGGAAAATGGGTGGCACTGGGCTTATGATCTGCTCAGTCACCAAGGGCGGATGCACGAAGATATCATGCGCTTTCCTGGCAGGCATTTTTATGAAGGAAAATTGAAAATTTTACCAGAGGAAATCCCCTATTCTGAAAAACAATCTGCAGCCGCTCATTTTACAAACAATTGAGAATGAGGCTGATTGGCAAAAGGCCGTTACCCAAAACCGGATTGCCTTTCTGTCCACGCCTGTTGATTGGGAAACACCTTCCCGAAAAACGAATCGCCATGAAGCCTTATTGATAGCTGAACTCGTACAATTTTTTCAATCAAAGCGATCAAATAATAGTCACCAATCCATCGGCATCATCACACCTTATCGGGCCCAGATTGCTCAAATACAAGAGGTCTTGAAAAATCAGGAAGTTGACTGCGAGAGCATTACCATTGATACAGTGGAACGCTACCAGGGTGGGGCAAGGGACATCATCCTCATTTCGCTTTGCACCAATGCCGCCTCGCAAATGGACTCCCTCGTTTCATTGTCGGAGGAGGGCGTCGACCGTAAGTTGAATGTGGCGCTCACACGGGCAAGGGAGCACGTGGTTGTATTGGGAAATGAAGAGATTTTGCGGGGAAATGATGTTTATCGAAGTTTGATTACCTTCTGTCGATCCTTAACAACTTCTTAACCATTCTTGTAACCTCACCTTGCAACCCATCGTCCTTTCAGTAGTCATTGGGGGCATATTAAAAACAAAATTTCTTCCGTGTTTTTCAAAAAAAATATTCTTTTGAATTAACACCAAATTAAGAACATACCTCCTTCCGAATTACCGCGTACTACATTAAATTCTTTGTTTAAAACTATTGACCAAACCAAATGAAATATGGCCTCATTCGGCCGTGTTTGAAGTTTGTGTTAATTCATCAATTAATATTGACTTATTGTGGAAATGCCGGAAACTTTGCAGTACAAAATTTTGTTCAAGGATGAAATTTTTACAAAATACAAAACGTTGTTCTGTTTGGCCTGAAATATTAAGATTTTAAAATCAGCTTTTGGACGATCATTTCAACCCTAATATCCAAAAAAGTAACCCCTTTACCCGATAGCTGGGAGCTTTGCAAAAAATAATAATCCCAGTTAAGAACCTTTAACCAAATTATTGACATGATTACCCGACTTAAAAAAATCACCTTGGTTGCAATGTTAATGGCAACCGCTTCCATTTCGGCTTTTTGTTCGCCCGAATTCGTTCAAAAATCAGGTGGGGGCTACCTGCCCCATTCTGGTCAAAGTATCTTCGACGTCATCAATCAACAGGACATTGTGGAAATGACTTTGACAGCAGAAATTGACTCGCTCATCGAAACCCGGAAGACTAAAGAATACCGGGCCGCTGATATCTCTTTCAAAGATGGGTCTGGCATTGTCCACAATTACCAAATTAGAGTAAAGCCCCGTGGCAAATTCCGGAGACGGATTTGTGATTTTCCTCCGTTGAAAATCAAGTTTTCGAAGGAACAATTGGAGGCCGCCGGTCTTTCCAAGCACAATGACCTGAAGTTGGTCACCCACTGTATGGAAGATGAGCTCTACAATGAAAACTTGCTGTTGCGGGAATACTTGACCTACAAGTTGTACAATGAATTGTCGCCGAACAGCTTTCGGACACAGCTCGTCAAAATTACCTATCAGGACAGTCACGATAAGCGCAATAAGCAAGTCCGGTATGGCTTTCTGATTGAGGATGTGGATGAGTTAGCCGATAGGATGGGTGGTAAAGAATGCGATGATTGCTTTGGCTTGGCCCAAGAACAGATCAATACTTCCCAAGAGAATGTCGTGGCACTTTTCCAGTACATGATCGGAAACGTAGATTGGAACTTGGACATGCACCGCAATATCAAGTTGATCAAGAAGGCAGATGGTTCTCACATTGCCGTCCCTTATGATTTTGATTATTCTGTTTTGGTTGGGGCGCCCTACTTACGGCCAAATACCGATCTGCAGCAAACCACAGCCATGGAACGGATTTTTCTGGGACGGACACAGGAATCGGAAAAGCTGAACGGCACTATCTCTTATTTCAAAACCAAAAGAAAAGCGTTGTTGGATATTATTCGCAGTTTCCACTATTTGAACAAGCAGGAAAGGTTTGAAATCGAGCTGTACGTTGAAAGTTTCTTCGATCAAATAGACAATAGGAATAGTGTCGACCAGATGATTTTCGGAAAAAAAGACGTGGGCGTGAGATAAGCTGGCCAATCGGTGGCACAGTTTTTTAAACACAAAGTGCCAATAAGACTTTTGACAGGGAAATGGCAAAATTTGTTTTTTGAGCATCAATTAGCAACCAATCCATTTCCGAAGAAGTCTTTACCACATCGCATTAAGAATCATTCAAAAAATAACTTCACCATTTGGACGGATTCTTTTGCCCTTATTTTTTTCTTTAAAATCAGTCATAGTATCAACAATACTCCTTCTTTTAAAGAAAATCTAAGACCAAAATAACCTCGTCGAAATGTCGAACTCATTCTTTGAATGATCCTAAAAAAGTTTTTTCATACTAATTCAATTTTGATAGGGTGTCCTTCTTGAAGGCGCCCATTTTTTTTTGTGCCAATTTAAAGTTGCAAGCGCTCCTAATTTGTAGAAAAACAAAGCGTACCATAAAACCCTCCATCCATCCAACCATATTTCTTTTTAGTTCTCTATTTTTGCCGCCAAATCCAATCCATGCAGCTGCTTATTAAGAATGCGACCGTTGTTGATCCCGCCTCTAAATTCTACGGCGAAAAAATCAATATTTTAATTAAAAAAGGCCTGATTGAAAAAATTGGCAAGCGCCTGTCCGTCGAAAAAGCTAAGGTGCTGGACGCCACGTCCGCTTCTATCTCTCATTAGGGTTGGCCTTCGACTTTGGTCTTTGCCGGCGACCCTGGACACGAGCACCGGGAAGACTTCAAGACAATGGAGAAAGCAGCCTTGGCTGGAGGCTACACAGCCGTTGCTTGTTTGCCGAACACCTCACCAGCTATCCACTCAAAATCGGAAGTGCTTTTATATAAAAGGCCGGTCGAAACCACAGTGACTTTGGCCCATTGGGGCGGTCTCGCACAACTGTGGTGGAAAGGACATTACCGAAATGTACGACATGCGGGCGGCGGGGGCAGTAGCGTTTTCCGATGGGAAAACCGATTCAGGATAGTGGCCTGATGATGAGGGCTTTACAATATGTGGCAGCCCTTCGATGGCGTGGTCATCAATCAACCATTGGACAATAACATTGCGCAGGGTGGACAGCTGCATGAAGGCACGGGCTCAGCACTTCACTTGGTCTCCGTGGCATTCCTTCCCATGGCGGAGGAACCACTGATCGTGCAACGGGATATTTATTTGTCAGAATATACCAATTCCAATCTGCATTTGCTGAATATTTCCACGGCGGAGAACGCCATAGTTTATGCATTTGCCGAAAACTTTGCTGAAAGTAAATTTATCACAGTTAAGGCACTTAATTAGCTCAACATCAGGTATTGGAAGAATTTGACCCCAACTTCAAAGTGCTCCCATTACGTTCCGAAAAGACCGCAAAGCCTCATTAAAGGCTGAAAGACGGGACGATCGACTGCATCACTTCCAACCATACCCCTCTGGAGGGAGCTCAAAAATTTAGAATTTTTATATGCAGATGTCTTGGGGCAATCGGCTTACAGACCACTTTTTCAACTCGTTTGCCAAACGATTGACATTCAACAGCTTCCGGCATTTTTGATGGAAAATTGGCTGTGATGGTCCAAGGCGGGTATTGGGTTTGCCCATTCCTAAATTTGCCGTCGGCAGCCCCGCCAATTTCACGTTGTTCGACCCTCACCAAGAATGGGTTTTGAAACGAAACAGCATCCAATCCAAATCGAAAAACTCACCGCTAATTGGCCGCAAGTTAAAAGGCAGGGTGATTGTTGTTGTTGCGGTAAAAAGTTGTTTTCACCTGCATCTCGATTTAGATTTCATTCTATAAACTATTCTTTTCATATTTAATTTTCCAAGATAGGCAAGGACGGCGGTTGGACAGTTTGGTTGATTTTTCTGCCGTTTATCTTTTATCCAAAGCTGGCATGGGGTGATGCGCATTATCAGTATGGCGACTTTGAAAGCGGAGATTTGAATGTTGAGGATCATTTAGTGGAATAATCAATTGGTTGATCGAAAATTTCTTTTCATAAAAAATTAGCTCTCGATCTTGCCAGTCTTTCAGACTATGATAGCATCGTAACTATCCGTTCTACCAACTTTTTCACAATCTAAACTAAAACATTATGACAACTTTAGACGATCCTTCCAACATTCCAGTGATCAGTGAAGTACCTGTACGGCCCACCGCCATGAAATATGGTGGTATTGGTGGACTGATTACAGTCGTTATGGGACTGATTTTTTATGTAACAGAAATGACCGACCCTGCCAATCAGGGCAGCACAGGGAATACCATCGCTCAAATCTTGAATTATGCGGTGCTGATATATGCCATTGTGATGGCTATCAAATACCACAAGGAAAACGAACTGGGCGGATAATTTTTACCATTGGGCGGTCAATCGGCATGGGCACTTTGACAGGGGTGATAATGGGCGTTATCGGGGCAATTTGGACAGTTCTATTTTTTACGGTCATTGATCCGGCATGCTTGAAACCATCCGCGAAGTAGCTTATGAGCAGGCCATTCAGAATGGGCCGCCAGAAGATCAAATGGATCAGATGGAGGGCATGATGAACTTCTTTACCAGCCCAACATTTTTTGCCATTTTTATGATTTTGGGTGGTGCGTTGATTGGTTTGGTGACTGGCTTCATTGCTGGTGCAGTCCTGAAAAAAGACCCACCACCTTTTGCGGCATAAAATTGTTGAAGACTGAGTGTTGCGCTTCTTGTAACTTTGGGCTTTTTATTGAAAAACCTTCAGCCAGAAAGACAAAGTATATGCAACAAACACCTATCAAATACGGTATCATAACAGGTGCAGCGATGACGCTGTACCTGTTGTTATTTTACAGCATGGACAAGGCCCAAGTGCTCAACCCATTGGTTTTTTGTGCGCTCCTTTCCCGATGGTTGGCATGGTGATCGCCACGAGAAAAGAAGGAGGCCCAGTCCGGAGAAATAGACAAACGGGAGGCCATCCGTACTTCCTTTTTGACTTGGCTCATCGCAATGGCGATTCTGATGGCCTTCATTTTTATCTTGTTCAATTTCATCGACAACAGTCTGATCGATTTGCAAAAAAGAACAATTTGAAGTTGCCACCGGAGAAACCGTCAATCAGAGGACAGCGAAGATGACCCTTGGGGAGTGTAATTTTTTCAAGGCCGTGATGCTGTTACCAGGCTTTTTATTAGCCTATGGAGTGGCCTCTTTTTTGAGAAGTAAATGACCTTAATTTTTGGCTGTTGATCGCTGGTTATCAGTTGATTACGTGCCAACTGCCAACTAAACTGTGTGAAAAATTTATTTATTAAATGCGGGGCAGGATAAGCCGTTCTTTAGCCAACTTCTCAATGTGCCCCTCAAGGGATTTAAAGGGGGAGATGTGGCTTTGGCCACATCTCCCCCTTTAAATCCCTTTGGGCCGAGCAGTCCGATGCTTTAAAACGATGTGAATTTTTCGGCCCACATGCGCAAATGAAAATGTAAAGAAATTTTTTACAAATTGTATTAATTGCCAACATGGATATTAGCGTTGTCGTACCATTATTTAATGAAGAAGAGAGCCTCCCAGAATTGGAGGCTTGGATCGTCCGGGTAATGGGCGAAAACAATTTCACCTATGAGATCATCCTGGTGGATGATGGTAGCAAGGACAGGTCTTGGCAAGTGGTAGAACAGCTGCAGAAGAAAAACCCCAATATAAAAGGAGTCAAATTTCAGCGGAACTACGGTAAATCCGCTGCCATGTTTCTTGGTTTTGAAACGGCCCAAGGCGATGTGGTCATTACCATGGATGCCGACCTACAGGACAGCCCCGATGAAATCCCCGAACTCTACCGCATGATAAAAGAGGACGGTTTCGACCTCGTGTCGGGTTGGAAAAAGAAACGGCATGACCCTCTTTCCAAACGCATCCCTTCCAAACTCTACAATGCCACCACCCGGTGGATCAGTGGCATCCAACTCAACGATTTCAATTGTGGCTTGAAAGCTTACCGCTTGCCCGTGGTGAAAAGCATCGAAGTGTTCGGCGATATGCACCGCTATACCCCGCTGTTGGCCAAGTGGTCGGGTTTCCGCAACATCGGTGAAAAGGTCGTGGAGCACCGGGCCCGTAAATATGGCTATTCCAAATTCGGAGTTAGCCGTTTGGTGACTGGTTTTCTCGATTTGTTGTCCGTTACTTTCGTTGGGAAATTTGGCAAAAAACCCATGCACTTTATGGGTACTTTGGGCACGCTGTCCTTTTTGGCGGGTTTTGCAATTTTGGTTTATCTGAGTTATGAAAAAGTAGTTGGCAAAGAATATGGCATTGCTGACCGCCCGCTGTTTTATTTTGGCATTTTGATGCTCATCATCGGTACTCAATTGTTCGTGACTGGTTTTTTAGCAGAATTGTTGGTGCGGAACTCTTCTACCCGCAACAAATATGTGGTCGAAAAGAGGATTTGATTTTTATAAATAGAAAGCGCCCGTCAGGGTCTTGAATTCCTCCGTCCAATTGTTGGCACCTTCGAATTGAATGACCAGTTCATCTTTTTTCAGTTCCTTTTCTTCCCTTTCAAATTGCAGCAACAGCCGCTCGACTGGTCGGTCATGCAGCGGCTTGACCACTGTTTTTTTAGTGCAAAACAGGCCGTAGGTACTGGCCAATTCTTGCAGGCGAAGGCCTTCCATATTGGGCAGAACAGCGCAAAATTTCCCCTTCGAGGCTAATAAGGAACGGACAGAGGTGAGTAGGTCGCCATGCGGCAATTTTACGGTGTGGCGCACCGAGGTCTTGTCCTGGCTTTTGGTAAATGTGCCGCCCGTAAAAAATGGAGGGTTACTGACGATCAGGTCATAACGTTGGCGGGAAAGTTTAGCATAATCTTGAATCGGGGAAAGGATGGCTTTGAGGCGGTTGGCCCACGGCGAATTTTCCATATTGGTTGCCGCTTGTGCGCAGGCCTCTTCGTCGATTTCAACGGCATGAATGTCTGCCGTTTCCGTCCGCTGTGCCAGCATGATGGCGATCAAGCCAGTGCCAGCGCCAATGTCAAGAATAGAGGAAGCCCCTTCCACATCGGCCCAAGCCCCTAATAGGATGCCGTCCGTTCCGACCTTCATCGCACATTTATCTTGTTCTATGGAAAATTGTTTGAATTGAAAAGGTTGTGTTTCGCTCATTTGAAATGCCTGTGGTTTGGTGGCCAAGCCGGGGAAAAAGCAATAAAATCAGCAGTCCGCCCATATAAATACCTGCATAGTTACAAACCAAGTCCATTATTTCAAAATTGCGGGCGGGGATAAAAGCTTGGGAACATTCTTCTAAAGTGATGAATAAAGTTACCAGAAAACTGCCTAAAAGGTAAGGCTGTCCAGCAATTAGTAGTTGACGATTTTTTAGCGAGCCATTTAACAAAAAAGAAAAAAGGGTCATGAAGAGGAAGTGGATGGTTTTGTCGGCGAAACGGACGTGGCCAAGGACGTCGCTAATGGTTTTTCCAAAACCCGTTTGGAAGGAAATGTTGATGATGATGAAAAAAAAGAAAAACAGCAAAGCTGCAGTCAGGATACGGAAAAGCATGAGGATCTGTATTTGAAATTGCCTTAGCAATCATCAGTTTCAAATACTTAACCAAATTTAAAAGTCCATTTTCCAAATTCCTTTTGCCAACTTAGCCAATTTGCTTTGACGGTGTTTTAATGTAGTGGGAGACCAATCAGCTTGATCAATATCTTTTGTCATTGAATAGGTGCTTTTAGCAAATACATTCTTCTTTTCATCAAATGCTTTATTTGCCGCCTCATTGTTAAGTGAGGGTTCCAGAAGAGTATGGTTTCCTAATCGATTGACCAAATTCATATGGTCATCCTCACTAAAAGAATTTCCCCATAAATTTTCGTCATAAGATTCAGGAAGAATATGTTCAATTGTTGCTGATGTTTCTTCAAAATCAATATCCTTTCCCGACATTTGGCTTTCTATTTTTACCAAAATATACCTGACGAGTTTTTTATAGCTCCTTGTATTAAGAGATTTCGTAGAAAAGGAATTACTAAATACTTCATCACTAACATAGACCGATTTTAATTCATTAAATAATTCACGAACATCCTTTACAACTCCATTATTTACTTTAATGGCAGCTTTATTAAATGCTTTTTCAAGATCATTTGTATGCAACCTTCCTATTACATTGTATCTAAAAGAAATTATTGAGCAAAGTCGTAAAGTTTTAACCACATTTTTAGGGTCAAATTTTTTGTAAACAGAAATTGCTAATGGTTTGTACTGTGTAACTTTAAATAAGTTAAGTTCACGAACAAAAGTTTTAGCCGCTTCAAAATCCATCCAAAAATCATCCTCTGGTTGGCTTAATGCCTTATACAAATATGCAGTACGCTCTAATTCATCTAACAATGAATAAACCTCCGTTTCATTGTCAATTTTGTTTTTTAATCTTTTAAAGAGTTTGTCTTTTGTTACCAGATCATCAAATGAATTTATGTAATGTCTCAAAAAAGTAGAAAATTCATTCATTCCAATCACATCAATTATTTTTTTCCATTGAGATCTTACATGGTTAAGTGAAGTGTCAGAGCTTGAAACTTTGGAGAATAAATAATTCTTTAAAAGGTCAGTTGAAGTTAAGCCAATTCCCCTACTGTTGAGCGTTTCAAAAACTGTATAAGCGCTTAAATCATCTTCGACTTTGATTTGGATAAATGCCAATTTTTCCGCTAAAACATTATTTATAAATGATGCAATTTGTTGCCCAGAATTTTCAGTCTGAAATTTTTCCTCAATTCTTTTTTCATAATATAAAAATGCATCCCAAAGAAGCTTCTCAGAATCTTTTAACTTCCTTTCGTTCACTGGTTTTTTGAATTGCAATAAAGTACCTTGATAAAAAGCATCATTATTTTCATTGAGAAATAGCTTGCTACTATACAATAGGGAAACGGAATCTTTTGTACCTAAATATTGATTCATGAGTAAATCAATTCTTTCTTGATTGTCACTTATGTTTATACCTTTTTTTATTAATTTATTAAGGTAATTAATACATGCAATTATAATTATACTTAGAGTCGCTAGTCTTTGCTGACCATCAATTACAATAAATTTTTTATTGTCAATATTTTGAAAAACTATTGCCCCCATATAATGTGGGAAGTCTGCCTTCTCGACTTCTAAGATGTCTTCCCATAAATCTTCCCAGTGTTCCTGTTCCCATGAATAATCTCTTTGGTAAAGCGGAACATTGTAAATTTTTCCATTACCTAATATTTCATTGAGATTGGCTGTTTTTGTATCAAGTAGATTGTTTTTCATTAGTTAGTATTTATGTTACTAAAGCACCTTGCTAAAAAAAAATGATCAAAAATAAATTTCTACCCCTACCCCATTTTCCCCACTTCCACCATGCTATCCTCTACTTTGTGGACGAGTTCGATAAATCTATCCTCCCGCTTTAATTCGCGGCCGCGCACCAGCGGCAGATCAACTTGAATATGCTTCACAAAATCGGAAGGTTGGCTTTTCATAATATAAATATCGTCGCCGAGGTAAACCGCCTCCGAAATGTCGTGGGTCACAAACACAACGGTAGGGTGGAATTCTGTCCAAAGACTTGCCAGCAGGTCTTGCATCTGCAAACGGGTATTGATGTCGAGGGCGCCAAAAGGTTCGTCCATGAGCAAGATTTCCGGATTAGCGACCATGCTCCGGGCGATGGCGACCCGTTGCAATTGTCCACCGGAAAGCGTTGGGTATTGGGCATATTTCTGCTCGTGGCCGTCCAGCCCCACCTTTTTAATAATATCCATGGCCTGCTCTTGACGTTCCTTTTTGGCCACTCCTTTAAATTGCAGGGCCAGAGCCACATTCTCCAAAACAGTAAGCCAAGGAAGGGACGAATAACGCTGGAACACCATGCTGACCCGGGGGGCTTCGTCCATCGGTTTGCCGTGGATCAGTAACTGGCCTTCCGTCGGCTTTTGCAGCCCGGCAATGTAGCGGAGAATGGTTGATTTGCCACAACCGGACATACCAAGGATGACCACAAATTCGCCCTGTGCAGGTTTGTCGGGAATGGTCAGGTTGGCGTTTTTAATGATCCAGTTTTCACCGCCATCGTAGCTCTGCCCGACGCCTTTCAATTCTATAATTGGTTCAAGGTTTTCCATTAGATTTTATTGATTTAGGATTGACGCCGCAAGGCCGTCTGCACTTTAAATTCTCCATAAAGGATAAAAACAATGGCTGCTATCGCAACGATCACCGCAACCGTACTGATACTGACACTTGGGAACAGCGTGGGCGCCAATGCGCCTACGGTGAAAAGTCCCAACAGCATCCAGATGCCATACCGAACTTCGGTATTTCCCGGAAGCGTCGTTTTATAAAAACGGAAAGGGAATAGCCGTTTGCCGATGTAAACAAATAAGCGGTCCTGTAAAAAGCCGATTAGGATGATCAGTAGGATGATGGCAAACATATCCGGCATTTGCAACAACCGCCGCTTGATGTGGATGAGCGCACCGAGCCCTCCATCTTTATTGATGTATTCCGTGATGATGATATAAGTCCACGAAACGGCAGTCAGCACCCGGATGTCGTCGATGAGTTTGCTCATGACGGAGGGTATGTAAACCGATTTGACGGTCTGCCAATTGGTGGCGCCCAAGGTGAACGTAGTTTGCAAATAAACCTCCTGCACCTCGTCAATCCGTTGAATGACAGCAGGCAATAGAAAAACGATGATCCCGAATGCGAGGAAGGCCACTTTCATTTCATCGTAAATGCCGAACCAGATGATGAAAACACCGATCAACGCCGTAATTGGTAAAAAGCGCATGGCCTCAATCGGCTTACTGAATAGCCCCCTGAACAGCGGTATCAGCCCCACTAAAAAGCCGATGGGAATGCAAATCACCACCGCCCAAAAATAGCCCTGTAAGGTGAGCCAAATAGACTTGGTGGCATTGCCAAAAAGGTCATCTTTGGACACCAATTTACCATAGCTTTTCACTACATCTGTAGGCAGCGGGATAGTCGGATAGACTTTCCTGAACGACGTTGCGTTGGCGACTTTGATGGAGTCGGCCATAAGGATGGAATCAATGATGGCCGCATTTTTCAGGGAGTCTTGGCCCAAGGTTGAAGGCAGCTCCCGACTTATGTCGACGTTGGGTACCTTTTCCGATTTGATTTCGGCCAGCCCCCACCAAACCAGTATCAACAGGATGGCTCCAGCGATGCCTATAATCAAGGATTGGGTATTGGATAAATTGCCTCTTAATTCAAACATTGGTTTATTGAATTTTGAGGCTAAGATAGGAGGAGTGAATAGTGAATAGTGATTAGCGATTGTTTTTTTCGACAAAAATCTATGTTGTGTAACAAAGGAGTTTAAAAATGGAGGAGGTTTGCTTTAATACAAAATGGATAATATAAGGAACGCTGATAACACAGATTTGGCGGGTTTTCACTGATTGCACTCAATTTACCAAATCCGTGTTGCTTGTGATGCCGTTTACCGGACTAATGTAAAATCACCTATCAATACCTCCGTTCTTTCATCAGCGTACTCCACCTCTATCAGATAGGTGAAGATGCCCGGCTGCAACGAGCGCCCGTCTTGGCGGCCATCCCACCCCAGTTGGTCTTGGTTTGGTTGGAAATTTTCCCGAGAAAAGAGCTGTTCCCCCCAACGGTTAAAAACCTGCAAGCGAAGTACCTGGCTGACCGAGGCATCCGAATAGACCGTGAAAAAGTCGTTGACATTATCATTGTTAGGAGAAAAGGCGTTGGGAATATAAAGGTTGGTTTCCCTTTCCAAAATTACCCGTACCTCGGCTTTGACTTCACAACCCATCGTGTCACGCAGTGCAATGCTATAGGTAGTTGTAGTAACTGGTTTAACCCAAGGAGTCAGGCAATCGGTGCAGGAAACCAGGTTCGGCTGTTCCCAGTCAAATGTAAATTCTCCGGGCAATAGGTTGGTCAGGGCCTGCAATTGAACACTGTCGCCGAAATTAATTTCCACATCATCCCCTAGTACCACCAAAACTTCTTGCGGTTGTTCAATGAAAAAAGCTGTGTCGTAGGTGCAGCCGTTGGTGTCAATGATTTCCAAAGTGTAGGTTCCCGGCCCCATGCCAGTAAAATCCACAAAATCAAAAGTGTCCTTATCATTCATGAGAAATAGGAACGGTGCCGACCCTCCGACGACTTCCTCGATGGCGAATTCAGCATCATTGGCCTCGAAACAGGTGATGGGGGAAAAGGAAGATAGGACCGTTTCGATGCCGGGCACCACATCAATTTTGATCGAATCTACTGCTTCACAACCATCTGGGTGTTGGATGATGATCCGTAAGTCGACATTTTCCAAAGGCTGAAATTCCCGGATAGGGTTGGTTTCCCCGTCGCTCCAAAAATAATTGCACTGAAAGCAAGAATCGACGGTTGCATCAATGACGACAACATCGTCGTTGCAGGAAGTCGAAAAATCTTCGAGGCCGGGCGGTTTGATCTTGCACCCCGTTTTAACGATCCACATATCATTAAAGCCACCCCGGCTGTCCTCAGATTTGTAGGGCTCGAACATCATGGAACTTGAGTTGCCCCCGAAAACGAACCCATTATCATGCGCTTTTACTATTTTGTTGGCCGTATCGTCGTTGAGCCCCCCGACGGCTGCATCCCATAATTTATTGCCATCGGGGTCAATATAAAACACCCATATATCTTTCGAGCCAATGATCGGGGCAAATTTGTTGCCTACACCGGACGAGGTGTCAGGAGAGGCGCTGTGACAAATGACCATAAAATTGCCAACCCCAGTGCGGACAGCAGAATAGCCCAGATCGGCAGCATTGCCGCCATAAGATTTTTGCCATCTGATTTCCGCAGAAGTCCCATTGTCAATGATTCTTAGCAGGTAAGCATCTTCACTTCCGTACCAGGGTTCGGTTTTGTTCCCAATGCCGTTTTCAAAGGAGTTTTGGGAATCAGAGAAGCCGACCACGACAATTTCTCCTTCCGGGGTAACAATCAAATCATTAGGCACATCCTGTCGGTCGCCGCCAATGTTCAGCTCCCAAATGATATTGGCTTGCTGGTCAATTTTTAAAATCCAAAAATCGTTCAGGCCGTAATTAGGAGTCGTTTTTTCACCGATTTCACCCGCCAATGTAGCGGGCGAAGTCGACCAACCGGAGATCACAAAATTGCCATCTGGCAGCAATTTGGCATCGTTCAGAATATCCCTCCCACTGCCACCGATTGTCCAATCGTCTTCATAATTCAAGTTAAAATCCGTTTTAACGATCCAAAAATCTTCAAACCCTCTGGAGTCGTCGGTCTTTTCCCCCCAAGTAGTTAGGTTGTTATCGGAATCAGAATAGCCAAAAAGCATGTAACCATCGTCGACCGGAATAACCACCCTCAATACATCCTTGCCGGGGCCGCCAAAAGTCCAGTCCCGCTCAAAATTCCCGTCCTTATCAATTTTGATCAGCCAATAATCAAAATCCCCCCGGTTAAATTGCGCATGCTCCGTTCCCTGGTCGTCACCAGAAAGGGACTCGCCTCCGATGATAAAACCTCCATCGCTGGTTTCATGCGCCGACCACATCCTATCTTGTTTGTACCCCCCATATCTTCCATCCCAAAGCACATGGCCCAAACTGTCCAGTTTGACCAGCCAAAAATCACCTGTTAGTTCAGGAAATACGGCGGTATCACGGCTGATATAGGAAACTTCTGTACCCGCATTTGGGCCAGCGGTAGTGGTAAGCCCTCCAGCCAGATAGCCACCATCGGAAGTTGCAATTAAAGTGTTGAGCTCTTCCCAGCCGTTACCTCCGGCTGTTTTATCCCATTCAACAGTGACTTGAGCTAACAAGGGGGCTGTAATAAACAGTAGTGCGATGCAACGCAACGACGTCAGGTAAGCTGTGTGAATGAAGTGAAGGTTCATAGGTTTTGGCAGCCCTTATCGGATACAGGATACTGCTGTGTTTGTTTTGGTTAAATAGTTGACTTCTAAAACATTTGCACAGGGAACAGCTAGGCGGGGGCAAACAAATTAATCCTTTATTACAGACAATTGGAGATTTAAAATTGAAAGCATAAAGGTAAAGCGTTTTCCTTAGCTCTCAAAATCGGTTTGCTTGAAATTGGCCCAATGACAAAAAAATGGATAGCCATTGATCTATCCTTTAAGAAGAATGCCCCCATATCAGTGTCCATGTGAGCAACGGATAATTTTGAAAGGCCGCTCGAATGAATAGGCTTTGCCACTTAATATAAATGACATCGTTTTGAGCCCTGCGGGCTGAATATTAATTTATAGATTGTTTGGCCATTGATGATGTTTTTTTTTATTCCCGCTTCAAAAAATACGAACCATTTTCAGTCTTTTAAAATTAGCCTTTTAATTACTGCTGATTTTTAACCATAATTTTCCCATGATTTATATCTTTGCCTTACCATTTAAAATAAGCTTGATTTTTTCTTTCCTGTAATCGCTGCCATTTTAATTTAGGCAGTTCACTTCTCACTTACTTTTAAATAAAAAAAATTATTAATCTCAATTGCATTGAGCTGGCTTTTTTATCATCACCAGTTCTGCAACACTTTTTATTTATTAGTGCTTGGATTAATTCAAAGCACATTAAAAACAATGAGTTAACTCTATATAAAAACCTGATAACAAACATTTTATGTAGAATTTCCATCAACTGGAAAACACTATCTTTTTGACCAAGGACTCACCATTTACCAAAATATATTCAGACCTAATTAAGCATGTTTCACCAATTGTAAACAATTGATATTAATCGAATTGCTTATGCTGATGCACTAGCTTTATACATCATTTAATTCTTACACTTTTATAACCAAACACAATTTTAACTATGAACTTTTTTTACACTTTTACAAACCTTTTTGAGGAGGACAAAAAAAGTCTTTTTCAAAAAAACAGTGGAAAAAAGATTTCCCTTCTTTTTTCTTTTTTACTCATCGCAGCCATATTTTATGCCCAAGGGGATTGCAGCCAAGTGCCCAATTCCATCTCGGGTTTTATTTATATGGGCGAGCACAATGGGAGCAAATACTTCTGTTCCGACAACAACAACCACAACTGGTTATCGGCAAAGACTGCCGCCGCCGCAAATGGCGGCCACCTTGTTGTTATCAACGACCAATCCGAAAATGACTTTATTAAAAATGGCATAATGGCCAGTGCCGCTTGGATCGGCTATTCAGATGAAATTACCGAAGGTTCCTTCGAATGGATGGATGGCAGCCAATCCGCTTACACCAACTGGTCGGGCGGAGAGCCTTCAACAACCAAGGCACAAGCGGAGGACAAGGCGATTATACGGTTATAGAAAAATCATCTGGTCAATGGAAAGACCGGGAAGGCAGTGACAGGTACGAATACGTCATGGAAATCCCCTGCCCTACCCACCAACTGGCCCTTGCATGAACCAATTGGCTTATTTATTGGGCCTGAATGCCTGTTCGCCCGGTAGCTACAATGAGTTGACAGCCAGTACTTCCACCCGAAAATTGGCTTTTCAACTGTTTCGGCAACTATTCTTTCCAACTCTGGCGACCACTCTTGCTCGCCCAGCCCTTATGACAAAGGCATTTGCCATGCTATCGGGACTATTGTTCTTTCTCCAATAACCACAGCAATGCTTATAAATTCAGCGTGACCATCAAACCCCAAAATGGGTTTACCGCCAGTTTGTCAAAGTTGAGTTTCTACGAGGCAGCACCAGACCAATACAATTGGACAAGCGGTGGGAGCGGCGATAACGATCCGCCTTCCAAATATGGGATAAGAGTTTTAGCCAATGGCACAGAGTTTTCAAACAAGTGGACATTTCAACATCCTCGGCTTGGTCGTTGGAAGAGTTTGATTTTTCCAATGACCCAGATTTTACCGTTACGGCTCAGACCACTTTTTCATTTGAGTTATTAGGCTATTGCCGCCAAGGCAGCTTTGGCTATGCGGTTTGGGGCTGTGATGAGGTCAAGGTGTTTGGCTGTAGCGAAGGTCCTTGTGCCAACGCCAGGGGGCGACTCGGACGGTGATGGCGTTTGCGACAACGACGATTGCGCACCAAACAATCCTAACCTACCAGCAACTCCGGGTACTGCCTGCGATGACGGCAACGCCAATACCATCAACGATGTAATCCAAGCGGATGGCTGTTCTTGCGCTGGAACGACCCCACCTCCCTGCGCTAACCAAGGTGGTGATTCTGATGGAGATGGTGTTTGCAATAATCAAGACTGCGCACCCAATGACCCTACCTGCCTGCGACCCCGGGCACTGCCTGCAACGACGGCAATCCTAACACCACCAACGACGTCATTCAAGCGGATGGTTGCTCTTGCGCTGGAACGCCCAGCAGCGGCAATCAGATTGCGAAGCTGACATTACTATTACTACTGGAAACGGCACTATCACAGTGACTGGTTTGGACGGCGCTCATATCTCTTCTTTGCAAATTTTCACTTGTGATTGGTCAGACCATTACCAGTTGCTTTGCCGATTGCGGAGCTACTAAAACAGTCAATGTAGCACCTGACTGCTACCTCATTTATGCGAAAATATTACCACGGCTGGTTACCAGTTGATTTGCGAAAAACAAGCGACGGTAACCGTCGACGGTAATGATCCTTGCGCCAATGCCGGAGGCGACAGCGATGGCGACGGCGGCGGCAATGATGATTGCCAACCAAACAACCCTGCCTTCCCTACCACTCTGGCACTCCCTGTAACGATGGCAATCCAAATACCACCAACGATGTGGTGCAAGCGGATGGTTGCTCTTGTGCAGGCACACCTGTTCAGGGATGCGACAATATCACCGATGGAGGCACTATTGGTTTTGACCCAAACTGCTTGGCCAGTGTGTCCGTTGCTTGCAACTCCACTGCTCCAAACATCGCCAACTGCGTCAGCCCAAGTGGTGGCTCTGGCAATTTGGAAATCATTTGGCTGAAAAGCACCTCTTCCTGTAGCGCACCTACAACTACCGCTGATGACATCATTGCGGGTCTCGATCCTCATTGGGTATTGGTCCCCGGCCAAACGGGCCTATCGCTCAGCCCAGGTGTGGTCACGGATAATACTTGCTACCTGCGCTGCACTCGCCGGGCTGGCTGCTCGACTTACCAAGAGTCCAACATCATTAGCCTGACGACTGATTGCGGAGGAGGTGGAAATCCAAACTGCGACGCCGACATTTCCATCACTACTGGTAATGGTACGATTACGGTGACTGGGTTGGATGGCGCTCCTGTTTCTTCTTTGCAAATATTTTCCTGTGACTGGTCGCAGACCATCACCAATTGCTTTGGCAATTGCGGAGCATCAAAAACGGTCAACGTTGCACCGGGCTGCTACCTCATTTATGCGAAATATTACACGGCTGGTTATCAGTTGATTTGTGAAAAACAAGCGACCGTAACCGTCGGAGGCAATGGCCCTTGCGCCAATGCGGGCGGTGACAGCGATGGCGATGGCATCTGCGACAACGACGACTGCCAACCAAACAATCCAGCTTTCCCTGCTACACCGGGTACGGCTTGCAATGATGGCAATCCAAACACAACCAACGATGTAGTGCAAGCAGACGGCTGTTCCTGCGCAGGTACGCCAACCGGTGGCAATCCTGATTGTGAAAATGACATCGACATAACAGTCAACAATGGAACGATCACCGTGACTGGTTTGGACGGCGCACCTGTTTCCTCTTTGCAAATTTTCTCTTGCGATTGGTCGCAGACCATCACCAATTGTTTTGGAAATTGCGGAGCAACAAAAACGGTCAACGTAGCGCCGGGCTGCTACCTCATTTATGCGAAATATTACACGGCTGGTTACCAGTTGATTTGTGAAAAACAAGCGACCGTAACCGTTGACGGTAATGATCCCTGTGCTAATGCGGGTGGCGACAGCGATGGCGATGGCGTCTGCGACAATAACGACTGCCAACCCAACAATCCTGCTTTCCCTGCCACACCGGGCACACCTTGCAACGACGGCAACCCCAATACGGAAAACGATGTGGTTACCGCCAATGGCTGCGGCTGTGCTGGTACGCCCGTCAACACTACCTGTACGCCAACGGAACTGGTGCGGTATGACATGGACGCTTGCCACTCCTGCTCCACTGGTTCTAATGCTGATTGGTCGGAATTCGCTGCTGCCGTTATCAACAACAGCAACTGCCAAAGCGTAACTGCCACTGGCCTAACTCCGGTCAATAGTTCGGACAACCATTCCTGTACACCGGGGGCTGTGAACAATGCTATGTGTGTTGGACAAGGCACGACTGTTCAGTTCAGTGTAACCTTGAATGGCAATAATACCAACCGACTTACCGGAATCAGTTTTTATGAACAAGCCCCGAATACCTATTTATGGGAAACGGATGGCTGTGGTTCACCAGTGAGTGGCTCCAACAACCGACCAACCAAGTTTGACCTGAAAGTGTACAAAGGAGGAAGCCTCGTTTTCTCTACAACCATGAACACCCAGACTTCTTGGAATTTGCGGAACGTGGATTTCTCCAACGATCCTGACTTTGTGGTCAATGGCTCGGCTACCTATACTTTTAAATTTACACCTTACAATGCACTGGGTTTCGGCTCGGTGAAAGCATGGGATTTGGATGATATAAAAGTGATGGGCTGCTGCGACGGCAACAGCACCCCCGGCCCAGTAGTCGATGCAACCAACCACCCAAAATTTGTCAACGAATTGCCTGCTATCCCTCGCATTGATGCCACCAACGGCGGCACCTACAACATCGGCATGGAAGAAAGCAGCCAGTGGTTGGGCTTGCAGGATGCCAATGGCAACCCGGTCAACTCTACCGTTTGGGGTTATACTTTCAACAACAACCAAATGTACCTGGGGCCAACGTTTTTGGCTAAAAAAGACAAGCCGATAAACGTGAAATGGATCAACAACCTGCCGATGACCCACCTGTTGCCAGTGGATGAAAGCATTCACAAGGCCCGTCCGAATGCTGGCGTACCGACCGTTGTTCACCTGCATGGAGGTCACACGGAACCTGCTAGCGATGGTTATCCAGAGGCTTGGTTTACACAGAATTTTGCCGAAAAAGGAGGGAAATGGGTAAAAGAAACTTACCACTACGACAACGATCAGGAGGCGCCCCACAGTATCACGACCACACACTCGGTATGACAAGGCTCAATGTGTATGCAGGATTGGCGGGCATGTACCTGCTCCGTGACAACAACGAGTTGTCCATGAATTTGCCGACAGGCGCATACGAAAGAGAATTGGTGATCCAAGACAAGCAGTTCAAAGCGGATGGTTCACAATACTTCCCAGCATTGTTGAGCGACCCAGAGGCACTCGATTTCCCAACTGATCCGAACATTGAACCAACTATTTTCCCTGAATTCTTTGGGGATTACATTTTGGTAAATGGCCGGGCTTGGCCAAAAATGCAGGTCGAAGCCACCAAGTACCGTTACCGTTTGTTGAATGCATCGGATTCCCGTTTTTACATTTTCAAATTGTCAAACAATGCTTCCTTCCAGCAAATTGGAACGGACGGGGGCTTCCTCAACAGTCCTGTTACATTGAATCAATTGGTACTTGCACCCGGCGAACGAGCTGACATTGTCATTGATTTCTCTGGCATGCAAGGACAGTCTGTTACTTTGTTAAACGTGGGGCCAGACGAGCCATTCAAGGGCCTCGCCGCCAACCAGCCACCTGCCGACCCGAATACCACGGGGGTCATCATGCAGTTCAAGGTCGGCAATTCCTCTTCAGCCAGCTTCCAAGTACCTAACAGCTTGCGCCAACCGATCCAGTTCTTGGGACAGGAAACCAATACGCGGCAGTTGTTGCTTTTGGAAGGCATGGACCAATTCGGAAGGTTGCGCCCAAGTTTGGGAACGGCTCAGGAAGGCAAGCTAGCTTGGGTTGAACCGATCACGGAAAACCCTGTCGCTAACGAGACCGAGATTTGGGAAGTTTACAACAACACCGAAGATGCCCACCCGATCCACATCCATCAGATTTCTTTCCAATTGGTAAACCGTCAGGAATTCACGGGCGACCTCGATCCAGTCACCAGCCAATTGACCAACATCCAAATGGTTGGTTCACCCATTGCGCCTCCGGCAAATGAAAGCGGCTGGAAAGACACCTACATCGTTCCTCCGGGGCATGTGGCCCGTTTCAAAGTGAGGTTTGACATTCCAGGTTTGTTTGTCTGGCATTGCCACATCCTTTCCCATGAAGATTGGGATATGATGCGCCCATTGGAGGTATTAAGTGCTTGTGCTGCCCAAGGCGGCGATAACGATGGCGATGGCGTTTGCGCCAATCAGGATTGCAACGACTATGACGCTTCCGTTCCGGCTGCGCCCGGCACGGCTTGCAACGACGGAAATGCGAATACGATCAACGATGTCATTCAGGCGGATGGTTGCACCTGTGCCGGAACGCCAAACAATGGCGGCAACAAGTGCAAAATTGGCGACTTGGTTTGGCACGACACCAACAACGATGGCAAACATGATAGCAATGAGCCGGGCTTAGTTGGTGTTTGGATAAACTTGTTAGACCACCTTGGCAATTCGAAGGGCTGGACAGTGACCGGAAGCGATGGTTCTTACTTGTTCGATAACCTCGATCCGGGGGATTACAAAATCAAATTTTCCACCCCGGGCGGCTACATTCCAACCACCCAGCATGCAGGCAACGATCCGACCAGCGACAGCGACATTGGGTTCTGGACGGGCATGACAGACATCTTCACTCTGACCGCTGGCCAATGGCAAAAGGACTGCGATGCGGGCTACAAATCAGGACAATACCTGATCGGCAATCCGAAGTTTGAATTTGAAGCGGTGAAAGGCGAAGAATTCGCCCAACTGTACTGGCTGCACAACGAAGGATTCCAAGTGGACGAGTACATCCTCGAACGTTCTGCCGACGGCAACGATTTCACCGAAATCTATAACCAGCTTTCTAAGGGTGGAAACAGCAACGAATTGTACGAGGCATTCGATATCGAACCACTCACTGGGGACAATTTTTACCGGGTAAAAATGATCAACCTGGATGGGTCGATCCAATACTCTGAAATAAAAGTGGTCAGCTTCCCAGACCTTATCGATTTTGTGCTTTTCCCGAACCCAGCGAATGATTTTGCAAAAGTCAGCCTTGAAACGGTGGTTGGGAAGAAGGATGTCACCCTCACTATTTACAATAACCTGGGGGTCGAAATCAAGCGTTTCCAACTAGACGAGGTTTACAGCAAATACTTCCAAATGGACATCCGGGAGCTGAAAGAAGGCCACTACATCGTCTGGCTGAACCTACCCGGCCACAAGCCGTTGGCCAAGCAATTGGTTGTCGGAAAGATATAGTTCATAGTTTTTGGTTAAAACTATACATCCATCTGGCACCGCCACCTTTCGTGGCGGTGCCTTTTTTTTTATAAAAGCCTGAGAAATTTTATCGTGTAAACGTCGGCAGGGTTCGAAACCCTGTTGATTGACCACAGAATAAGTGCCTGACTTTCAGGGGCATAGCCCCGCCTCCGTTTGTAGAATACCAGTTGGCCCATTTTCCAAAGGGGCGTAGCCCCGGCCCGAAAACTCCCGATAAGGTCATTCGAGCCGGGGCTACGCCCCTCCAAAGCATTTTTTGACCATTCTCTACAAACGGGTTCGGGGCTACGCCCCTGTAAACAACTCGTTTCCAATGAATTATTCTGTGTGCAATCAACAGGGTTCGAAGCCCTGCCGACGTTATTTTTTCATGTCCTGAAAATAGTTATCAAGTTCAATCCCCTGATAAAAATCACCCAATAACGCACCATAAGTCACCCTTTGCCTAGAACCTTCCAACTACATTTGATACATTCCTCAACCCTTACAAATCCTCCACAATGGGCGCAGCAAAAGTTACCATCATCAACGACAAGCAGACCCGTCAAGAAGCCATGCATCACCTATTAACGGACTTGAAAGCCTTGGAGATCATGCTGGACAAGGGGTTGTTTGAAACGGAGGTGCAGCGGATCGGGGCGGAGCAAGAGTTACATTTTGCAGGTAAGGATTGGTGTGCCACGCCCGTGGCCATGCAGGTGTTGGAGCAATTGGAAGGCCAACCACAGTTTGTCAATGAGTTGGCCTTGTTCAATTTGGAAATAAACCTCGACCCACTGGTTTTTGAGCAGGACTGCCTCCGCCAATTGGAGCATGACCTTTACAGCAATTTGAAAAAAGTAGAAATGGCAGCCCGCAGGCTCGATGCACATGCGTTGTTGGTTGGCGTATTGCCGACCATCCGCAGCAGCGACATCGACATGAAAAACATCTCCCCGCTGCCCCGCTACAAGATGATGATGGACAAACTGGCCAACCTCCGCAACCACCAGTTCGACTTTCGCATTGAGGGGGTAGATGAATTGGTGACCACCTTCCCCCACGCTATGTTCGAGAGTGTGACGGCAAGTTTTCAAGTCCATTATCAATTGGCCCAAGACGACTTTGCGAAGCGGTACAATTGGGCGCAGGCTATCACGGCCCCGCTCGTGGCTGCTTCCACCAATTCACCCATTCTGCTCGGACGAAGGCTGTGGCGGGAATCGAGGATTGCCCTGTTCCAGCAGTCGGTCGACATCCGACACCCCTCCCAGATGATCCGGCAACACCCGCCTCGGGTCAGCTTCGGGACAGAGTGGGTCAAGGATTCTATATTGGACATTTACCGAAATGATGCCGCCCGCTACCAGCCCATCCTGATTTCCAACCGGAAAGAAAATGCATTGGAGGTATTAGAACAGGGAGAAATACCAAAACTCTATGGCCTCAACATTCATAACGGCACCGTCTATAAATGGAACCGACCTTGCTACGGGATCACCGACGGGCAGCCACACCTCCGCATCGAAAACCGGGTTTTGCCCTCTGGCCCAACCATTTTGGATGAAGTCGCCAATGCTGCCTTTTGGCTGGGAATGATGCACGGAATGCCTGATGAATACGCTGATATTTCCCAAAAAATGGAATTCGACTGCGCCAAGGGCAATTTTCTGCGGGCGGCCAAACATGGCCTTGCTGCCGAGTTTTTCTGGGGTGGCTCCACGAAAAGAATCCGAGCCAACGAATTGATTCACCGCGAAATGCTGCCCATCGCCAAGGAGGGTTTGGAAAAAGCCAATATTAATCCCGACGACATCATGCATTATTTAGGCATCATTGAAGAACGGGTCGAGACTGGCCGAACTGGATCGCAGTGGCTGGTTTCTTCTTTCGAAAAACTGAAAAAAAAGGCAGGCAAACAAGAGGCGCTAATGGCTACCACCGCTGGAATGTCTAGGCGGCAACAGACTGGACAACCCGTCCACACTTGGTCGTTGGCCGATCTAACCGAAGCTGGTATTTGGCTGCACCGATACGAAACGGTTGGCCAGATCATGACCACCGACCTGTTCACCGTCATGGAGGACGACCTCGTCGAATATGTAGCCAATATCATGGACTGGCGAAATATCCGGCACCTCTTGGTGGAAAATGATGACGGCATTTTATCGGGGGTCGTCAGTTCAAGAAATTTGATTAAGTACTTCGCCAATGCTCAATCAAACTGCCAAGACATTTCTGTGCGTGACATCATGTCGGAAGAAGTCGTTACAGTACCACCAGAAACCAAAGTCATTGATGCGGTCAAATTATTGCGGTCCAATAAAATCGGCTGTTTGCCCATTATCGAACAGGGCCGCCTTGTTGGAGTGGTAACCGAAAGCGATTTTGTGCGGGTGATGGGCGAGGTGCTGCAAGGAGTTACGGAAAATGAACCTGTTAATGTTAGTTAAATCAAATACGGTATTTCGGTATTAAGGTATTAAGATATTTCGGTTGCCAAACACTGGGATCGATCCGGCACATCGAAACACCTTTGAACCGATACACTGCAATTTATCTTATTTAATTATTTTTAAAACACGTCAAAATTCTCCCGTTTATGCTTAAAATTTTTCATGATTAAATCGGCTGTTCTTTTATCAATCGACAAATTATTAATCAACATTTCTTGGTTCTTTTTTCCTGCGCCCCTATTTTCTATATAAAATTTTTCAATTGACAAATATTGATTTTCCTCCTCTTCCAAATAAAGGATATGTATTTTGGAGTACCGCCAACCGCTGCCCGGCTGCAAATTTTTAATAGCAGACAAGGCGTCCGTTTGCAGGGCAGGGATCATTTGTTGAGTAGAAAAAATGGGTTCAAAATCATCGAATAGCGTGTATTTTTTGTACCATTTTCCTAATTTTTCAGAATATGGATAAACAGTAGTTTGAAATACCATAAGGATTGGCACTGCCAAAATGATCGCAAATTCAAAAATCCAAATAATGGCCAGCAGCAATCCATTTACCTGCACTCCAAACAACGACCACATCCCCGATTTATTTATTTCATGAATTACCATGAAAAATTCTTTTGGAGAAAATATCCAACCTAAATGGGATAAATAGTCCGTAAAAGAAGGAAACGAACCCAAAAAAACATAAGCCAAAAAAGCTGCCCATTGAAAATAATTGGCGAACAGCCCAGAGGCAATTGCCAAGCCCAATTTACTTTGTTGATGACGGATATGACAAAGTTTAATTGAAAATTTCACAATCAAACCCATCACAAATCCCAGCCCGATAGTAATGAATACCATTACATAAATCAACGGAATAAGCAACGTCAATATGGTATAAAAATAACCAAGCAATAATGCCGCAAATAAACTGATTAGGCCAGAAAGGGCAATCCCCCTTAAATTAAATTGGTTGGACTCTTGGTAGTAAGAATAATCGTTTTGCATGTTAAAAAGCGTCTATAGATTTATGTTTAAGTAAGGGTGTTAGCTTTTTAAAACCCTCTTTAACAAGACAGCGTCAAATGTCAAATAATTTATTGAATATTATTGCATCCTTTTTATTGTTTCCGACATTTGTGCGTTCTATTTCCCTTTATCTTTAAAATAAAAATAGCATGATGAAATTTCACTTTTACGCCCTCAATAAATTGAAATACTTGTTTCTATTCCTTCTCCTGTGTAGTACGTACATTGCATTTTCACAAACAGATAAAAAATATACCCCCACCGAACTCCACGCCGATCTGCAAGCTTTCCGAGACAATATGGAAAAAATACATCCAGCGTTATACCTCTATTTCCCGAAAGACAGCTTGGATCATACTTTTGAAAAAATAGAAAAGGAATTAACTGAGCCACTTACGGATATTGAATTTTATCGAAGGTTAACACCTTTACTAAAATATATTGCTAATGGCCATACCGATATTATACCCTCCAAATCGCACCTCGATAAATTAGCAAACACCCTACCCCGATTCCCATTTGACACATTTTTAAGTGGTGATACTTTATTTGTTTATAGAAATGTTTCGGAAGATTTAGACATAGAACCAGGGATAATCATCAACAAAATAAATGGGGAGAAACCGATGTTTTTGGTCAATTATTTCGCCACACAAATTTCCCGGGACGGCTTTAATACCAGTGGGCCTACATATTATGCGTCCAGAGCATTTAAATCCTATTATGCCTTACTCTTGGGCACACCCGAATTTTACGATATAGAATTTCAACATAAAAACGGAAAAATATTTGAAAAAAAAATCAAAGCAGTACCAATGCCAAAGATCCGGGAATTCAGAAACGAACGCTACCCAAACATTCCGAAATCGTTTTGGGAAACCAACGAACCGGCCCTTACCTTGTCCATTGATCAGGATGTGGCCACAATGACTTTGCGGACATTTGATAAAAAAACAATCCGTAAAAGAGGAGAAAGGCATAAAAAGTTTTTCAAAAAATCTTTTGCAGAAATTAATGATAAAAACATCCAACATTTAGTTATTGATCTGCGTGGTAATGGCGGTGGTGACCCAGAACCAACAGCAGTCCTTTTTTCTCATTTATTCAATCGACCTTTTGATTTTTATAAAGATATGGGATTGCTAGTTAATCGAATTCCAAATGCTAATTTATATGAAGGAGGAGCCAAACTCTTAAATTTATTTGCGTGGGCAAGGGTCAAGAAAAGACCGGGTGGATATGTCGCCAAATCAATGAAAAGGTATAACAAAAACAAACCCGCAAAAAACATTTTCAAAAATGAGGTTTATGTATTGACTGACCCGCATCTTTTCTTTACCACAGGAGAAATGACAGGCATTATTAAAAATTTCGGCCTCGCTACTTTTATTGGCGAAGAACCCGGTGGCAACCCCGTTACCAATACAAGTGGTATCATGCTCCCTTTGATTTTACCCAACACTAAAACTAAAGTGGTATTGCCAATTGTACAGTTTGTCATGGCCGTGGACATGGAAAATACAGGCCATGGTGTAATCCCAGACTTTGAAGTAAAAAATACAATTTGGGACCAAATAAACGGTAAGGATTCCGTCATGGAGTTTACGAGGGAATTAATTAAAACCAAAAAATAGAAAATAATATAGATGGCATTCATTGACTATTCCATCCTCATCAATTTCTGTCCCAATAGCATGGGTTTAGGAATGCGATTTTCCCCTCGTGAATCAGGATGGGAGCTGCTGATATTTGAAAGCACCACCACTGCCCTATTCTTCTCTTTTGAAAAACCAATAAAAGCAGTGTAACCACCACTTGCGCCACCATGCCAAATAAATGTTTTTCCTTCTTGTTCCAAATTATGCCACCAACCCAAACCCATACTATTACCATCCCAGAGTTTCCCCTCTGGCATTTTTATTTCATAACTCATAGGGTCGTGTGCAGCCTGCAAAAATGCCAATTCTTTTGTCGGTGGATTTAATTGTGCTGCCGCATATTTCAACATATCATTTAATGTGGATTTAATAACGCCTGCCGGATTAATAAAATCCATTTCCCACGCTTTTGCTTTTTTGCCCTTGGCTGAAATCCCCTGCACAAAACGGACTTCATTTTTTTTATTTATTGTAAAATAACTGTCCGTCATACTCAATGGATCGAATAAATTTTCCTGCGTTATTTTTTCCCAAGTAGTTTTATTTTGATCGGCTGTTATTTGACCGAGCAGCCCATAAGCGGAATTATTATAATCCCAGATTTTTCCGGGTATATAATCCAATTTAAATTTCTTTAAATACTTGTAATAATGTTTCGCCTTAAAATATTGGTGCGGGTTTTTGGGGGAAAATATTTTAGCTTTTAAATACGGTAAATTTCCACTTGCCGGGATACTTTCCAACCCCGAAGTGTGCATCAGCAAGTGTTGTAAAGTGATAAAATGGCCTTCATAATTATCTTTTGCCATTTGCACGGGCAAATATTTTTGCAAGGGATCGTCCAACGACATCACCCCTTTTCCGACTGCTTGCATAATGAGGGACGCCGTGAAGGTTTTGGTGATCGAACCAATTTCAAAAATGGCATCCGCATTTTTTACTGGAATTATTCCCCCATTCTCAATCCGAAAACCCATTTTCGTTATTTCCCCATTTTCAATAATGCCGATGCTGAATTCGGTATGCTCAGGAAGAGCAGCCATTTGCTGCTGCACCAACTCCAAGATTGAGGATTTTTGCGCAATGCCATTTTGTAAAAATGAGCATACAACAAAAAAAGATAACACAAAAAATAATTTACTTTGCATAAAACCAATTGACTTTTAAAATGGGATAATTTTATAAAATTCGGAATTAAGTTAAAATAAATTAACCCCTAATATAAACGAAAACCCGCTGAGTTTTCCTCCCCAAGTTGCATAATCATTTAATAAGTCCTTACCAATCATATATCTTATTTCAAAATTATAATTGGATTTAAAACTATACCCTGCCCCGACCGAACTTAAAATTAATGGAGTCGTATTGGGAAGATCAGCTGTCCTTTCAATATCAACATAAGTAGATAGTTGAATGTCCAATGCACTTAAAAAATTAATAAATACCTTCGAGTCATTATTTAAAAAGAAATAATACCGAACCCCTACTGGCAGTTCAACCGTATTCGCTTTAACAGCAACTGCCCTATCCAAAAAAATATCACTTTCCAATGTCGTTTCTGCTTTAAATAACTGCAAATTGGGCTCGAATAAAACGGCCCATTTATTTTTATTAAAAGGCAGTGTCAATTCCGCAGAAACCCCTATTCTATATCCTGGCTTATGCTGAATTTTAAAATCGCTGGCAGAGAAAAATGGCCCATCTACTAATAATGTATTTATTTGATAACCTGCTCTTATGCCAAGGTGAAAACTACCTTTCTTCCACTTCTTATAATAAGAGGTAAATTCTGAATTTTTACATTCATTGTATTTAATAAAAAATTTAACCAATGAGTTCTTTTGGTATTCTAAATTTTCGACCCTTAATCCATTTTCACAATTTAATTCATTTGAAAGTTGTTGTCTGTAACGATTGTTGACGCCTGCTTCGGTGGGAGAAATAAAATACCTTTTATATACAAGCTGTAAAATTTCTGAATTGTCCAATTGGTAAAAAAACCTATTCAAACTTCCGTCTTCAAAATGATACAAGGAAGCCTCCCCTTCTACTAACACCCTTAGAAAGAGGATCTCCTCCCGAAATTCAGCCTCTCTTTCCACCGTGAGTTTACCTACCTTGTCACTTGACCTATCCATGTCGACGGTGCAGCGAACGAACCTAAACTCTGTACTAACCCCGAATTCTTTGACATTTTCCAACGAACCGATTTTGACAATAGAGTTATTATCAATCTTATATTCAAAGTCTTCAGGGTTGTTCTTCCATTCTTTATTCCTTATCAGGCAGTTTATTTTTTGGTCGTTATTATCGATCAAATAACCTTTTTCAAAAATGACTTGGGCTATACAGCTAAAGTTTAAGGTTAGAAAAAGAGCGGTAATTAGTTGACGATTCATATTTGTTATTAATTTTAAATGGAAATATAATATAGTTTATCAAATCTGCTATAATTACAACGATAAAAATGTTTATTGCAAAATGTGGAGCAGGATAAGTCGGTATTTTTACAAAAATACATTATGCGAGAGACCGTTCAGAATGGTTGTTTCTCATCTATCATCTAATAACCCGCCATTTCAATGGCGGGTATTGAGAACGCTGCGCCTCGCATCTATCATCTATTCCGTGCTTGTTTTGAATAGAGGTTAGATGAGGGTGGAGATTTCGGCATGCCCTCGTTGAAACGGAGGGGTTATTTGATGTTAGATGTTGTTTGTCAATTTAGTCATTTAATGAAGAATATATTAAAAATGACAACTTCAAAAATTGATTTTGAACTAACCTTCCACAATAGCGAATAGTTATCCTGAAGCCGACTGAAGGGATTGAATACAAATTTTAGACCCCCCATATGCCTACAACAATTTCATTATCTTCTCTGTCAATACTCAATGAAACTGGAATTATATTTTTGGGGTATTCCCTCCAGTTCCTACCAAATAAAGTATAAAATTCTTTGTCATAGGAAATCTGATTTATCATCAATACTACATTTACCTTTCCCATAATCATCCACACCCATTATTTCATAAAGATGATTAATTAGGGTTTCAACATCACTAAAATTTAAATGATCAACATTAGGACCTTTGTAAGAAAAATATTTATCGATTCATTTCCAATTACTTTAATGAAGTTTATCTTATCAAAAATATTACAGATTTTACAATCGACAATACAAATGAAATTTTTAACCACTGTCCCACTAACATTCACTTCCTGATCCATTTCTTTAAATAGAGAATAATCAATATTGTTAAAGTCAATATCAAAAAGTTGTCCCAGTTTTAGTTCTTTCTCCTTCATACTCTTTGCTAAATGAACAAATCGGCTATTCATTTTACTATCAATAATAGATTCGCTAAATGTGTTTACTTGAGAAGTTTATTATATTCAATATTTCCAGAAATTATATCATTATACGTTAACAGGTTTACAAAATCTATTGCCGATTTCAAAATTTTATTAAAATGCAAATGTCCTTCCTCTGAACTTATTACACCATGCATTTCTCGTCTCTCTAATATATTTAATCTTGATTTAAGAATCACTAAATCATCTACATATTTGTATTGGGTCGAATAAATTTTTCCATACCATCAATTGCATTGGAAAGATCCACCGAAATATTTTTTTTAAAGTGAATTTTAAGCTCTTGTATATTCATTTTAAATTAATCTAATATTTTTGAATATCCGTGTTCTATTTTTATGTTTTATTTATAATATAATCTTACAACTCAGTTCAAGTAAAAGCGGATCGCAGCCCCGCCACGATCCGCTCCCCAATAATTATCAATTGTCAATTATCCATTAACCAAGGTCAAATTTGATCCCCTGCGCCAATGCCACAGTTGAACTATAATTAATCGTATTCGTCTGCCGGCGCATGTACGCTTTCCAGGCATCTGAGCCAGACTCCCGCCTCCGCCGGTTTCTTCTCACCACCAAACGCACCGCCAATCTTACGCCGCTCGTACCGATGTTCACGTTGGCGATCCCGCAGTCAGAACCAGCGGTAGAAAGGAACTGCTCGGCCTCCCGCATATTGTTCGTCATGATGGCAGAGGAAAGACCCTGTGGAACACCGTTCTGGATGGCGATGGCTTCGTCGAGGGTTTTGTATTTTAACAAATAAAGAATGGGCGCAAACGTTTCGTGCTGCACAATGGCCATATTCGGCTTGGCCTCCGCGATACACGGTTTCACATAGCAACCGCTTTCGTAGCCTTTGCCTTCCAGCACACCACCTTCCACCAGCATATTGCCGCCCTCTTTATTCACGGCTTTGATGGCACTGAGGTAGTTTTTCACGGCATCCTGATCGATTAACGGGCCGACGTGGTTGTGCTGGTCGAGTGGGTCTCCGATGCGGAGCTGGGTATAGGCGGTGGCCAGTTTTTCCTTTACCTCGTTGTAAATGCTCTCGTGGATGATGAGGCGACGGGTGGAGGTACATCGCTGTCCACAAGTGCCAACCGCTCTCGAACAATGCGCCGGTCAGCACCACTTCCATATCGCTGCTGGGGTGATGATGATGGCATTGTTACCACCTAATCGAGGAGGTGGCGGCCCAAACGAGCAGCCACGGTCTGACCGACGATCTTGCCCATCCGGGTACTGCCCGTGGCAGAAATGAGCGGGATGTTGGTGTCGGTGGTCATGTATTCTCCAACCTTGTAATCGCCGTTGATGAGGCAGCTTACGCCCTCGGGCACTTTGTTGGCTTTCAGCACTTTTTTCAAAATGTTCTGGCAAGCAACACCACAGAGCGGCGTTTTTTCAGAAGGTTTCCAAACACATACGTCTCCGCAGACCATGGCGATCATCGCATTCCACGACCATACGGCTACGGGGAAATTGAACGCACTGATGATGCCCACAATGCCCAGTGGGTGCCACTGTTCGTACATGCGGTGGTGCGGCCGCTCGGAGTGCATGCTCAAGCCGTATAACTGGCGGCTGAGGCCAACGGCAAAGTCGCAGATGTCGATCATCTCCTGCACTTCGCCCCAGCCTTCTTGCAGCGATTTGCCCATTTCATAGCTGACCAACTGGCCCAATGCCGTTTTATTTTTGCGGAGCGCATCCCCGTATTGGCGAACGATCTCGCCCCGTTTTGGCGCAGGTATTTCCCGCCAAACCTTGAATGCCTCTTGGGCCGTCTTGATGACTTGGTTGTATTGGCTCTTCGTCGTCACACTGACGCTACCAATAAATTCGCCATCCACGGGCGAATAGGATTTAATGAATTTTTTGGAGGTTTCATCTTGAAGCCCGGTGCTGGTACCAGCATTTTCTTCTTGGAGTCCGAGCTTTTTCAGGAAATCTTTTTGCATGTAAAAATGAGTGAATGAAGGAATGAAAGAATGATTGAATGGGTAGGCATACTTTCACCCTACTTTATGGTTAGGAAAATTTTGCGGGCGCAAAGGTAGGGAGTTTCACTGCTACATGGTTCCATTGTTCTGTTGTTTCATTATTGAACTCAACCATGAAACCATGCAACAGTGAAACAATGGAACAGAACTCACCTCACATCAAACTCCATATCCAAAAATATTTCAAACGTGCCGTCGGGGCTGCGCCAGAGTTCGTCGAGTTGGACTTGGATGTTGATGTTTTCTGTCAAGACAAATTCACGGAGGTCGTTGACGTTGCTGCCGAAAAGGACATGTTCAGCGCCTTTGTCTCGTTGGAGGTCTTCATTGAACCAAAAGGCTTCTTGGCCACAGTTGGGGCGGTTGTCGCCGGGCTGGCAAAGGCGGATGGCGATTTCTTTGATAAAATCGAGGTTGTTGTTGGCAAAGGGAATATAAATCCGGGCGCTGCGGGGGCGGATATTTTTGATGGTGGAGGTATCGATCCCCTTACCTGCAAGGATGTTGAGCGCATTGAAATTAACGCCGTTGATGGGGATGTCGTGGCTGTTGAAAGCGCTCATTGACGGGTTGACCTCAAAAGAAAGATTGGTGACGGGGATGACGAAAAGGGCAGTATCATCTTTTTTACAAGCACTAAAAAACATAGCGGCCAACAAAAAAACAGACAATCGTTTCATCGCAGAAAGTTTATTTTGCAAAATCATTTTAGGGATGGGTAAAATTTTATTTTTAAAACCGTTTGGCAAATTTCAGCCAAATTCATTGCTTTGGGAGTCGGCTGCTCCCGGGACATTTTCGGGAACGGTTGACGAATGACAGCTGAAACATCCAAATCATCAACCCGTTTTGAAACACAAAGTTGCATAAATTCAAACCTCTCATTTCAAATAATAGTGTTTCAAAACAATTAACAACTAATAACCCACAACTATGGGCGAACAAAAAGTATCGATAGCGAAAGACCAACAAGATGTGCAGGCTTTTGTACGCCGCCTCCTCAATGATGTACGGGCACTGGAATACATGTTGGAAAACGACTGGTTCGAGTCCGGCATTGTGCGCATCGGCGCCGAACAGGAAATGTGCCTCGTGAACGGCAAAACCTTCAAACCTGCCAAGATCAACCAGGAGGTGATGAAAAAGATGAACAAATACAAATGGCTGGACACTGAACTGGCCATGTTCAACTTAGAGACCAACCTGACGCCACTGGAATTCAAGGGGAATGCCCTGCGAAAATTGGAGGAAGAGAACCTTGGCTATATCAAAAAAATCAGGGAAACGGTCCGGAAGATGGGCGCCGACGTCATCCTGACGGGCATCCTCCCTACCCTCCGCAAATACGACCTCGACCTCGAAAACCTGACCCCCAACCCTCGGTACTTGGCACTGATGCAATCCTTGCACGGCCAATTGCAGGGCAAAGGTTTTGAGATCCACCTCAACGGCATCGACGAGCTGAACATCGTTCACGACTCACCCTTGCTGGAAGCCTGCAACACCAGCTTTCAGGTACACCTCCAAGTGTCCCCCGCCGATTTTGTCGAGCAATACAACATCGCCCAAACGCTGACCGGGCCGATCATCGCTTTGGCCGCCAATTCGCCACTGGTTTTTGGCAAACGGCTCTGGCACGAATCGAGGATCGCCATGTTCCAGCAATCGGTGGATACCCGCACCTCCCAGCAACATCTCCGCGACCGCAGCCCACGGGTCAACTTTGGCAACGGCTGGCTGGGCCAATCCATTTTGGAAATTTACAAAGAAGACATTTCCCGGTTCCGGGTACTCATGACGGCGGATGAGAAAGAGGATTCTTGGGAAAGGATCCACGCTGGTATCACGCCCAAACTCAAAGCTCTACAGGTTCATAATTCCACGGTTTATCGTTGGAACCGGCCTTGTTACGGTATCAGCGCAAATGGCAAACCTCACCTCCGCATCGAAAACCGGGTACTGCCTGCGGGCCCGACCGTGGTGGACTCAACTGCCAATGCGGCCTTCTGGTTGGGAGCGGTGGTCGGCCTGCACCAACAGCATCCAGACATTACCCAAATGTTGAGTTGGGATGACGTGCGGGACAACTTCATCAAAGCCTCCCGGTATGGTATCGACTCAAAATTCACTTGGTTTAAAGATAAAAAATACACGGCGGCAGACCTGTTGCTGAAAGAATTATTGCCCATCGCCAAGGAAGGGTTGAAGGCGAGAAAAATTGACCAAAAGGACATTGACCGCTACATGGATATTGTGGAAGAACGAGTGAAAATTCACTGCACTGGTGCACGCTGGCAACTGCGCGCATTTACCAATTTAAAGAAATCCATTACCAACGATGAGGCCGCAGCCGTCGTGACCGCTTGCATCATCGAAAACCAGGAAAAAGAAATGCCAGTCCATACTTGGAAACTCCCCGACCCAGAAGACCTCCGGGAATACGTCCCCGCCCGTCTCCGCGTGGACGAATTCATGACAACCGACCTCATCACGGTACAAAAAGACGACCTCATAGACCTCGTCACTGAAATGATCAATTGGCACAAAGTGCGTTACATGCCCGTTGAGGATGCGAAAGGCAACCTCGTCGGCCTTGTCACAGCGAGGGCTTTGTTGAAATATTACAGCAAAAAATCACAGACCAACGACCAGTCCATCGGCGTAGTAGCGGATGTAATGATCACCAATCCGGAGTACATTACACCGAAAGCGACCATCACCGAAGCCATGCAATTGATGCGGGAAAAGAAGGTTGGCTGCCTACCCGTGGTCATCGGCGAGGACAAAGAACTGGCTGGCATCATTACAGAAATGGACTTCCTGCGGGTATCTGCGAGGTTGATCGAACGGTTGGAAAAGACGGAGAAATAGTTTTTTTTAATGGTAAATGGTGAATGGTAAGCGGTGAATAATTGCAATGCTAAAATGGTTTTGTTCAATTCACCATTTACCATCCACCACTCACCATTGATTAAGCCTATTTCTCAAACACTACGTCCAATTTATTGAGGGCGATGGGATGGCGAGTGCGGTGGGCAGTGCCGTCTTCTGCGAAAAACTTTGTCCGGCCATCCGGGCGATGATCCATATCCAGTATTCGGGTTTGGCCATGGCTGTGAACCTGACTCTTCCATCGGCACCGGTTGTCCCATCGTAGTTTCTTTTACATCATCTCGGCGGTTTTCTTCGCTTTCGTACAAAATCACCTGCGCCCCAATGGCATTGATCAGTCCGGTATCCGTTCGATTTTTACCCAAACTTCCAAGTTGCTGTTTCAAAAGCGGATGACTACCGGTTTCGTCATTGGTGCAGGCGTAGATCAAAAAGGAGAGGCCGATGGCAAGGAAGGATAGAGAGAATTTAGTTGTCATGATTAATTATTTAATGGTTTTAAAATTCGTTTCAATAAATAAATTTTTGGTGGCTTATTAGTGATTATTTTAAAATTGAAAACTACGAAATTATTGCTCATTTAAGTTATGATTATCAACAGGTTTGAATTTTCTAAATTTCCAATTTCCAATAAATTCTATTGTCTCAAAGGTAACAGTTGGGATTGAAAAAAATAACTGTTTGGTGGATAAATCTGTTTGATAGAAATAGCACTAATACCTGTTGTAAACGGCTAATTTTACCGCATGAAAAAATATAAAATACTCAAACTACTCGTCATTTTAATTATCGCTTTTTTTGCCATTCCTTTTTTTAAAAACCTCTATCTGAAACCAAGCACAGGCAGTGGCGAAGCGATCAAAGACTTCTCGGCCCAGCTCGCCGATGGAACCGATTTTAAACTGTCCGACCTGCAGGGTAAATATGTCCTGCTCGATTTTTGGGGAAGCTGGTGCGGCCCCTGCATCGGTGAAATGCCCCACATTAAAGAATTGTATAACAGGTTTGGTTCGGCCACTTTCAATCATGCCGATGGTTTTACAATCGTGAGTGTCGCTGTCCAAAAACGGGAAGACCGCTGGCGTCGGGCCCTGGATAAATACCAAATGCCCTGGCCCTACCATATTATGGATCAAGCTGAAAGCCTCAAATTTTTCGACTCCCCCATCGCTCAACTCTATGGCGTGAAACAAGTCCCCACAAAATTTTTGATCAATGAAAAGGGCGTGATCATCGGGGTGGATCAGCCGATTGAGGAAATTGCAGCGTTTTTGGAAAAGGAGGAGAAATAGGTATTGAGAAATTAAGAAATTGGGAAATTGAGAAATTGGGAAATTGAGAAATTGGGAAATTGGGAAATTAAGAAATTATTCTTTTGACTTTTCACAACTCTTTCACCCACTCAAATAATATGTCTTCCTCTCCGGGGCGGTATTTCTTTTTATGATGCACTATTTCCCCATCCTTATTTAAGATAAAAACCTGCGGCAGACCATTGAGATTGCCTGGCATGATTTTACCGAACTCCCGGTTGAAATCATGGTAGGCTGGGAACGGCCAATTGCCCTGTTTTACCCGATTGTTAAATTGCTCCTCGTTTCTTGGCCAATCAACGGAGACAGCGTACATATTGAACGGTTTTTCCTGCTGCCAATTGGTGTATTTTTTTTCAATGGCGGCGATTTCCAATCGGCACGGGGCACAAGTGGTCAACCAAAAAAGCAGGATGGTTGGCTTTCCGTTTTTTACAAAAGCATCAGCGGTATTGAGGGTATCGTTCGAGGCAGTGCGGATGGCGATATCGTAAGGGAACTCCGACTTAATCTCGTAAGGTTGGCGGCCGGTGGTCATTTGGAATTGGATGTTCGACTGCGCCAATGCAGCAGAGGTCACGACCGATAAGACAAATGGGATCAATATTTTACGCATTATCTTTTTTTATTTTTTTTGAATGCTAAACTCGTACCAAGTAACAGATTATTTTGGGCGGTTGCTTTTTACCAATAACCTTCCAGCTCCTTGATAACTTGGCAAATATAATAGGCCACAACCAAAAACCGAACCTGCCTTTAACAAGCTATCCTATTCGACAAATAGAATTATTTTGAAATAAAAGGCCTTTCTTATAAAAATTTGACGGGCGGTGGTGGCTTCGCCAAGCCGCCCGTAGCAGGTTTAAGGGGAGAGAAAATCGGCTTTGCCGATTTTCTCCCCCTTAAATCTTTTAGTCCGCGGATTGGCCATAGGCCAATCCGGACGGGCCAATAAAAGCTAAATTCGTTGCTAGTTTTAATTTTATAAGAAAGCCTTTTTTGAAATAAGACAAATGCTAATGGCGAAAGTTGTTTTTTTATACCTTTGCGGCCTTTTTAATAAAAGACGGATAGAAAGAATCCACAAAAGCATCATTTACCCATTCTTTCATCCACTCATTCTATCATTATCATGAACCTGAAAGATTTTGTAGTCGTTAGCGGCCTGCCCGGTGTCCAGAGAGTTGTTTCCACTAAAAACAACGGTATGTTGGTGGGCGATGTTGATTCTGGAAAAGTGAGGTTTGCCTCCATCCGTAAACACCAGTTTTCCCCTTTGGAAACCATTTCCATGTACACCGACGATGATGACTCGGTGGAATTGAAAATCATTTTCCAAACTATGCTCGACCAGATGGCCGACAACCCACCGCCTACCCCAAAGGCTTCTTCCGAAGACCACCGCACCTATTTCACCAAAATACTTCCCAACCACGACCGTGACCAAGTGCATATCAGCGACATCAAGAAAGCGATCCGCTGGTTTAATTTTCTACATGAAAGAGGATTGCTGAACGCCAGTGAAGAAGAAGGGGAAGAGAAGAAGGGATCAGAAGAGGAAGAATAAAAAAAAATAAATGGTTGGATGGTTAGATGGCTTTTTAGAGAACCATCCAACCATCCAACCTATCCAATCAACGCTCCGCTACTCCTTCCATGTATTTTTCCGCAGCCGCTTTATAGCCACCACTTTTCAATTTGTCCTTGATGGCAGTAAAGGCCTCGATCGTCTCTTTGATATCCGCTGGCGTATGCACTGAAGTTGGGATCAAACGCAGGATGATCATTCCCTTAGGCACGACCGGATAAACCACGATCGAACAGAAAATATTGTAATTTTCACGCAAGTCGTAAGTGAGCGCCATGGCCTCACCAACTTCACCGTACATGTAAACCGGCGTCACGCAACTATTGGTATCACCAATGTCGAAACCAGCCGCTTTGAGGCCGTTTTGCAGTTGGCTCACGTTGCGCCAAAGGTTGCTGCGCAATTCGGGCATGGTACGCAACATTTCCAAACGCTTGATCGCACCAGCCACGATCGGCATCGGTACTGATTTGGCAAACATCTGCGAACGCATGTTGTATTTCATATAATCCATCACGTCCTTGTCACCAGCGAAAAAGGCACCGATACTGGCCATGGACTTAGCGAACGTGGAGAAATAGACATCAATTTCATCCATGACGCCCTGCTCTTCGCCCGCTCCTGCTCCCGTTGCACCCAAGGTGCCGAAACCATGCGCATCATCTACCAGCAAGCGGAATTGGTATTTCGTTTTCAAGGAAACGATTTCCCGCAACTTGCCCTGATCGCCACGCATCCCGAAGACTCCTTCGGAAATAACGAGGATGCCGCCCCCTGTTTGTTCGACCATCTTGGTCGCCCGTTCGAGGTTTTTGTCAAGACTTGCGATGTTGTTGTGCTCAAACACAAAGCGTTTACCCTGGTGCATCCGCACGCCGTCGATAATACAGGCATGCGACTCAGAATCATAAACGATCACATCGTGGCGGCCAACCAAACAATCGATGCCTGAGGACATCCCTTGGTAGCCAAAATTGACCAACATGGCAGATTCCCGTTTGACAAAATCGGCCAATTGTTCTTCCAATTGGTCGTGGAGTTTGGTCGCACCGCTCATCATACGGGCGCCCATCGGGTAGGCCATGCCCCATTCAGCTGCGGCTTCTGCATCAATTTTACGGACTTCTGGGTGGTTGCCCAGCCCCAGGTAGTTGTTGATACTCCAACAAACTACTTCCCGGCCTTGGAACTGCATCCGGTTGCCCAGTTCGCCTTCCAATTTTGGGAATACAAAATAGCCTTCTGCAACATCGGAAAAGCGACCGATGTTGCCCCGTGTTTTGAACTTATCAAAAATATCCATAACGAAGTTTGGTGTTGGGTATTGAGGTATTAAGGTATTCGGGTATTAAAGAATTGGCCAAAGATTGGAACAATACCCCAATACCCTAATATCTCAATACCCTAAATACCCTAAATTTCAACAAAAAGGGCTGTACCAAAAAAGCACCATCATATCGATTTGTATGGAATATTGCTCCTTTGGTACAGCCACTTAGCGAGGATGAATGTGCGGCAAAGGTAATAATTGTTGCAAATTTATTGGCAATAAGTGGGCATTACTGTTTCCGCAATGATCGCAAGCGCCGATCAATCTCTTCAATCAATTGCCCCTGCAGTTCGATCTTTTTCCCAGTATCTAACTGCTGCTCCTCATTGGTGATGATATTTTCCTTGGCCTCTTCGATCTTTTTCTCGTAGTTCTCGATGTCTTTGTGGAGGCTCTCGTTTTTGTTCCGGAGGGATTTTAGCTCACTCTCGTAGTTTTTGAGATCCTTCTCTGCGGTTTTGAGCTCCTCCTTGGTATTTTCGATTTTCACTTCGTGGGCAAATTTTTGGAGCATGCGCTCTGCCTCTGCATACTGGCTGGTGCGGTTGGATTCGAGGTACTCTTCGCCCATGTCGAACCAGATGCGCATTTCGATATTGCCGGAAGCACCGGTGCCTGCGCTGGAATAAACGTTCAAGGAGTTCACACCATTGATGCCAACGATCTCAGCCCCGGTCGTGGTAAACTCATTTTTGCCACCTTTCGACTTCTTGGTTTTGCCTCCGTAATCTTTTATAAATTTTTTCCAGACATCCTCCACCAGTTTTTCATCCTTGCTCACCGTCTCTACAATGATGGCGTTTTGGATGCCCTTTGACATAGATTCATCGCTTTCGTAGATGTGGGCTTTATTGTTGACATCTGATTCAATTTTGCCAGCATTCATGTCGACAGCCGGCGTGGTAGTAGGGGGTGCTTCAGGCTGGATTTCGTCCAGCTCAACTTCATTTTGGGAGATCCCTATTTGAGCAAATAAAAGGAAAACAAGTAAGAAAAGGAGGGGAAGCTTTTGCATGATATTGTTGTTTTGTGAAACGTAAAATGGCTGATTAGATACTTTGCGCCGAAACCAAAGTGGCTATCAGATGGCCAATCTCTTTTTTATTTCAGCTAAAGTAACCATTTGACGAATAAACCCCAACGCTGTCACTTTTCTTTTATTTCTTTAAAAAAACAACCTAAACGGCACGTAAACACAATACTATTCCACTATTTGACCTCTCTGTCCCATGCCTTGCCATGGATGTCCTATAACTTGGCAGCATAATCCGAACGAGGGTTTTGGGTCTCCAACATCTTTGTGGCGTAATTAATCACCCGGCTGACAACAAGCCAAACAAGCTTTACTCAGTCACCACTTTTAAAACCTTTTAAGATGAAGAATACAACCAATTTAATGATCGCCTTGATGTTGTTGCTGGCCCTTTGGAATGCCAATTCGTTGAAAGCAAATCCCATAGTTGATAATAATGGCCTGATTGTAAAAATTGCCCCTGCGGAAGAAGGACGGGCCTTCGAGTTGCGGATGGCCAATTTGGGGAAACAGTTTACAAAAGTCAAAGTCATGGATGTTTGGGGCTATACCCTGCTCTCCCAAATGTTGACCAAAAAGGACGGGTATAGTAGTCGGATCGATTTGCAGAACTTGCCGAATGGCGATTATTTGTTGCGGGTCGAACACCCGAGCGGCAATTTCAACCATGCATTTAAATTGGGCACGGAGTCGGTCACCTTTTTTAACACGGTTAACAAGGATGCTGGTTTTGTCCAACTGACCGGCCAAAAAGAGAGCGCTGTCATTTTGCCGAACCGCTTTACAACCAGCCCAAACAGTTTGTACGTGCAGCTCCAAGAATTGGGTGGACAGGAAGTCAAAGCCCATATCTGCAACCTGGCCGGAAAGGTTTACCTGCGCAAAAAATTCAAAAATGCCGATTCTTTGAACGAACAATTTACGACCGAAAAATTGCCTGAGGGCGAGTATCTCTTGGTGATCCTTTCCGATAAAAACACGGTGATCCAACCATTTTCCAAAACGGAAAAAGGGCTCAAGTTGAAAAACACATTGATCTCAAAAACAGAGATGCCCGGTGAAGTGGAAATTTATTCACAGCGATAAGAAAATAATAAATACCCCAATGCCCAATCTGGAGATTTCGAATAAGTTTCATATATAAGTGGTGCAAGGTGGACGCTCTTTTGGGGTTTGCCTTGCCTTTTTATAAATTAGTATGTTGAAAAACGTCGACAGGGGATTTCACGCTGTCTTTTATTTAGCGAAATAGCATGCGGGCCGGTGCATTTGCGGAGCTTTTTCCTTCATACTGCTCTGCCCCTTACCCCCCCCTGAGGGCACCCCGAAGTGAATTCGAGGCAGGCAGTTGGGACATTCCCAAAAGCGATAAGCATGCTGCTCCGCATTTTATAAAAGCTATAAAATAATGTAAAATCCCCTGCCGACGTTTACTCGAATAGTATCAATGATGAAAATTCAACCTGTCCTTTTAACTTTTTTGCTTAGCCTACTTAGCTGCTCTGGGGAAGGGCTGCAAGCCCAAACCACCAACTCCTTGGAGGGTTTGGAACTGGAAAAATTCATCCTCCCCAATGGCATCCACGGCAACCACGTGCAGGCCATCGCCCAAGACAATTATGGCTTCATGTGGTTCGGTTCGCAGTATGGCCTGCACCGTTGGGACGGTCACAAGTTTAAGACGTATGTGCACGGCACCTGGGACGGGGCCTCCATTTCTTCCAATTATATCGAGTGTATTTATGTGGCGAAAGATGGTTCGCTATGGATCGGCACCTGGGGTGAAGGGCTGAACCATTTCCAGCACGAAACGGATAAGTTTATCCGATACCGGAACAGCGCAAAAAATGAAAACTCCATTTCCAGTGATTTTGTGTCGGTCATCACCGAAGACAACGAAGGTAACTTATGGATCGGCACACAGAATGGGCTCGACCGGATGGATTTGGAAACGGGCGAAATCAAACATTTCCGAAATAAAAAATTTGACAAAAACAGCCTCGACTGCGACCAGGTCCGGGCTTTGTATTTTGATTCGCAGGGGACTTTGTGGGTTGGTACGGGGTTTCCTTTTTTCGATAATGTGAAAGGTGGCCTGAACCGGTATGTGCCGTCCACCGAAAGCTTTGTCCGTTACACTCACGAAAAGGGCAACCCTGAGAGCCTCCACGGCAATTTAGTTAGGGCAATTTTTGAGGACAGGAGCGGACAAATGTGGATCGGTTCGTCCGAAGGGGTACAGCAATTCGACCGCCGCACCGGCAAATTTTCGGAACTCCTGCTGAACAGGTTTGGGGAATATGGCAATGAAGGCTGGCGACACATTACCTTTATTTTTGAAGACCAGCGAAGGAGGCTGTGGACTGGGCATTTTAGCGAAGGTGTTTTGTGCTGGGACCCAAAGACCAATGACAAGGTTTATTTCAATGCCCAAAAATCGACAGACCCCAAAAGGTGGATGACCGAAAATTCAGCGTGGACCATGCTCCAATCGAAGGACGGCGTGTTGTGGTTGAGTACCGCGGGGGAAAATGGCAGAGTCTATCGGATCAAAGAGAATGCAGCTTTTAGCAACATTGACCCGTTGCCCAACAACAGCAAACTTGTGGAAAGCGCTCAACCTGCACCACAGCTGACCCCCATTATCAATCGTCTGGGCGAAACCTCTCAATACCAAACATTGGCAGATAAACCTGCCGAGCAGACAGCAGCAGCAACTCATCAAGAACCTGAACAAGTAGCCGCCAGTGCTCCTAAAAATGAATGGGTCACCAATCCCCCGGATGGAACGGTCTGGATCATCCAAGATGAAAAAACGGGAGCTGTTTTGAAACAAAACCCTAAAAACAACCAGACGCAACGCTTTGACATCGGTTATTTAAAATTAAAAAATACCGATTGGAAAAACTCTCCTTTGGAGGACTCCAACGGCAACTATTGGGTCTGTCTGGAAAACGGCCTGCTCAAATTGGACGGACGACAAAACAAAGGTTTTTTCTATGATGCCAAACAACTGAGCGGAAAACCGCCCTTCAAAGGGATGGTCATGGACCGCCAAGGGGCGCTTTGGCTGCTGGGCCAAAGCCTATTAAAATTTGAGCCGGAAACGGAGCGGGCCTTTTCTTTTGAAAATGGGGCTGCTTCTACCAATTTGCCGGAAACGGCGGATAGTATTTTCACCAACGACGAGGGAAATATCGTGCTCCAAACAGACGACCATCTGCACGAGTTCAACCCTACTTCTTGGACGGACTCGCTCAACGCCCCCATCCTCCGCATCACCGAGTTCGAACTGCTCGACCTCAACGATAAAGCCGCTTTCGACAGCTCCCAACAAGCCTCTTTTTGGGAAACGAACATGTTGGAGCTCAACCATTTCCAAAATGCCTTTTTCTTCCGGTTTGCCGTCATGGATTTCCAATCGCCAGAACTCCACAAATTGGAATACATGCTGGAAAACCACGACAAAAACTGGCGCGTGGCCGAAGGTGACCCAAGGGCTATTTACGCCAATGTCCCTCCGGGTTTTTACCGTTTTAAAGTTCGGGGCGCCAACCAATTTGGCGTTTGGGGGGAAGAAGCATCGCTAAATGTGTTCATCCAATCACCGTGGTGGAAGACTTGGTGGGCTTACTTTCTGTACCTCCTGTTGGCATTGCTGACTATTTATTGGGCCTACCGTTTTCAACTCAACCGCCGGTTGGCAGAAAACGAGGCGGTTCGACTGAAAGAGCTACACGACACAAAATCAAGGCTTTACACCAACATCACCCATGAATTTCGCACCCCGCTCACCATCATCATGGGCATGGCCAAGCAAATTAAAGAAAACCCGAAAGCCAACTTGGACAAGGGCGTGGATATGATCAACCGCAACGGCGAACAGCTCCTTGGCCTCGTCAACCAGCTCCTCGACCTCTCCAAATTGGAGGGTGGGAAAATGGAATTCAAACCCGTGCAGGGCGACATCGTACATTTTATCAAAGGGCAGGTCGATGGGTTAAAAAGCTATGCAGCCGACCGTGGCATCGGCCTGCATTTTATCCCCGACTTGGAACGCCTGAGCATGGAATATGACCCCGAAAAAATGCAGCAGGTATTGGCCAATATTTTATCCAATGCCATCAAATTCACGCCGAGCGGCGGCCATGTCTATGTAAATATGGATGCCAGTGGGCGAAGCCCCGCTACTGCCCGCCCCTTCTTAACCCTGAAAATCAGGGATACGGGCAAAGGCATCCCCGCCGATGCTTTGCCCCACATCTTCGACCGTTTTTACCAAGTGGATGGCAGCTCAACCAGGGAGGGGGAAGGCAGCGGCATCGGCTTGTCTTTGACCAAAGAATTGGTGGATCTGATGGGTGGTGAAATCAAGGTGAAAAGTTGGGAAGGGGCCGGAACCGAGTTCATCCTTTACCTGCCAATCAAAAACAGGGGCAAGTTGCCTCTGGCCAATCCGGCCGTTTTGCCTAAAAACGAATTGGCTGCCGCACCGGCCGTTTTACATTTGGCGGAAGCCAAAAACATCGAGCCTTCCCTACCGCTCACCCCAATCGAAGATGACAACGGCCTCCCTACCCTACTGCTCATTGAGGACAATCCCGATGTGGTCGCCTACCTCGCCACCTGCCTGCAAGACCAATACTCTTTGCTCGTCGGAAAGGACGGCCAAGAAGGGGTGGAAATCGCATTCAACAACATCCCGGACATCATCATTACTGACGTGATGATGCCGCACAAAGATGGCTTTGAAGTGAGCCAGATTTTGAAAAATGACCAGCGTACCAGCCATATCCCCATCATTATGCTGACGGCCAAGGCTGACATGGGCAGCAAATTGGAGGGCCTCGAAAAAGGCGTGGACGCCTATTTATCCAAACCATTTAACAAAGAAGAACTGATTATCCGTTTGAAAAAACTGCTGGAAGGCAGGAAGCGCCTGCAACAATATTATCAATCAGTCGCAGGTCTGGTACCAGCGCCTGCTGTTTCAGCAAAAGAAAACGGGCAGGCCCAGCCAACAAAAGAGGCCACGGAGCAGGAGGATTACTTTGTGATCAAGGTTCGCCGCTCTGTCGAAAACCATTTGGACGACTTCGAATTCAACGTGGAAAAACTCTGCAAGGATGTCGGGATGAGCCATTCGCAACTGCACCGGAAATTGTCAGCAGTAACGGGACTTTCAGCCACCCATTTTATCCGCAGCATCCGTTTGAGCAAGGCGAAAGAACTGCTCCGGCAACAGCCGCCGATGAGCATTATTGCGGTTGCGATGGACTGCGGATTCAATGATGCCGGGTATTTTGGGCGGGTGTTCAAGAAGGAGGTGGGCATGACGCCGATGGAGTGGCAGGAAGGGGTCGTGGCGGGATAGTCAGCCTAAAAGCTGCCGATTTTTTCAATCTTATTTTCAGCAAAATTTTTCAACCGATTTTGGCAAAGGCAACCATTAATTGGCTGCCCTTGCCCTTTCTTTTTCCAGCCAATTTCAAATAACCATTCCCACCATTTATAAATCCCCCTACCCTTTTTTATTTTTGTCCAACCTAACTGGGCACCATCAATTCAAAATCTGCACTAACCTCATGGAGATCACAGACCAACTACTCATCGAATGCATCCAAAGCGGTGAAGCGAAAAAACGGGACTGGGCGCTGTACCAGTTTTATTCCGATGGTTCGATCAGGGCGTGGGCAACCAACTATATTAAAAGTCAGGGAGGCAAGGAAGAAGACGCTGAAGACGTGTTTCAAGAAGCCATTTGTGTGTTTGACCGAAACCTCCGCCAGGGGCGGTTCGAGGGAAAAAGTACGCTAAAGACTTATCTCATTTCCATTGTAAAATGGGGATGGGTGACTTACCGCCGCAAGCAAGACCCCTTAACTGAACTGAAGTTTGAGCAAATGAACGGAACGGTAGAAAGTGTGGAGGCACAATATTTCTCACAAGAGAAAAAGAACCTGGTGGATAAAGCAATTGATGCATTGGACGAGCGGTGCCAAGAGTTATTGCGTTATTATAAAATGGATTATTCGATGAAAGAAATCCAAACACTTTTGGGGTTTAGCAGTCCCGAAATGGCAAAGAAACAGGCCTACCGCTGCCGAAGCCGTTTGCGGAAGGTTTTCATTGATAATCCAGCTTTGATGGAAGCGCTAAACATTAATATTTGAAATGGCCAAACCATTACATTTCGATAAAATAGAAGCCTATCTGACTGGCCAACTAACGGACGAAGAGTCCCTTCAGTTTGAAAAAGAAGCTGCCAATGATCAGCAACTCGCCAACGAGCTAAGCCTCCAACGTTTGGAACACGATGCCATGGAGCGCATGCTCGAACAAGAGCTAAAAAATAAGATGGCCAGCAGTTGGGCAGCTAGTCCACCAGCGAACCCATTTTTGGAAAAACAAGAAGCCAAGGTCGTCCAATTGGATGCGAGAAAAAATTGGCGGGTACTCAGGATCGCAGCTGCGATTGGGGGAGTCTTACTGATCACTGCCCTGCTTTGGCGATTAACGAACAACAAGCCACCTGCGATCGTCAATGAGCCACCTAAAAAGGAAACACCCAGCGAACCACCAACCCAAGAAACGCCACCCATAACAGTCCCCGAAGAAACAGAAATCGTTGAAACACCCGATGAACCTGTCAATAAAAAAGAGCAGCCAAAACAAGAAAACAATAAAACAGAAAGGCCTGCCCCTCCGCCCAGTCAAAACAACTATTTGGCAATGGCGGAAAATCTGTACACAGCGCCATCTTCGCAAGCAAGTAGTTTGAAATCTGGCGATGCCCCTTCTGAAAAGTCAGCCATTTTGCAAGCGGCAGAAGCACTCGATGAGGGCCGTTTTAAAGAAGCACTCACGTTGTTGGGGCCACCCGCTGCGGATGACCAAAGTACAGAACGCTACATCCGGGGCCATGCCTATTTCAAAACTGGTAAATATGGTGCAGCAGCCGAAGAATTCAAAATCATTGCCGCTGATGAATTTTTACCTAACTACCAAGAAGCCCAGTGGTATCTGCTGTTGTCATATTTAGCGCAGCTACCAACTACGGAAAAGGAATTCAAAGCCTTGGCCAACCAGCTGGCAAATGATGAGTATTCGGATTATCAGCAGGAGGCAAAAGATTTGTTGGAAAAGGTGCAATAGCCCGAATTTCCAAATCCTTGCTATTTCATTGTTGACATGTCCCCCACCGGCACAAACCCTGTCCAAAAGAATGGGTGAGCATGCCTCCGGTCTTCCAGCAGTTTTAGTTTAGCTTTTTGCAAGGCGCTATCCTTAGCGTCCCCTTTTTTCAACTGTTGATAAAAAACTTTCATCAAGTCTTTTGTGGCATTGTCGTCAGCTACCCAAAGCGTCGTGACAATACTCTTCGCTCCCGCATAGGCAAACGCCCTCGCCAGACTAATGATACCCTCGCCACGTTGCAGTTCCCCGGCGGCAGTTTCACAGGCAGAAAGGGTCACGAGGTCGGCGTTGAGTTGGATGTTGTAAAGATCCCGGACGTAGAGCAACTCATTTTCGATGCTGTCTTTTTGCTCCGCAAATGCGAGATAGGAATAATCCCCCGAACGGCTGTCGGCCACCCCGTGGGTGCTGAGGTGAACAATGCGGTAATTGCCCGCTACTTCATTGAAGCGGTCTTCGGTAGCATCGGAGTTGAGGTAGTAATCGCCGTCCCAGAAGAGGCTGGCAGCTTTGACCTCTTCGCCACTGGCGGGCAAGTTGATGAAATCCTTGCGGGTGGCTACATCGTTGAAAATCAAGGTGTCCTTGCCATTGGCAAGGGTGTCGAAAGAAATGGAAAAAGTGCTGTCCAGTTTGGTGTAGCTGCCCTCATAGAATGGCGCAAAGGCGACGAGCGAACCCGTCGGCTGCCGCTTGTGCTGCTTCTCTTTCATCTCCCGCAGCAACGTGGCGGAATAGCAATAGCTGATTTTATAATCTTTTTCCAGAAAGGGGTAGGTGTCAAAAATGCTTGCCCGCTTCGGCTTACCAGAGAGCAGCGCCCCGAATGGGACATAACCCAACACGCCATCCGGCACGATGATGAGCTCTTTGGTGCTGAGCTTTTCTTTCACGGGTTCAATCAGTTTTTCATAAAGCCTCTGACCAGCTCCGATATATTGCTGTACAGTATTGCGGTAGAGGTCATCCGTTCGTCCGGCAAGGGGTTGTGTATAGTAGCCTGTCAGGGGCCGTACCGTAGCTGCTTCACCAGACTGTCCAAGAAAATCTTTTGATTTCGGTGACGTTTACTCGTTTTTACCGATGGTAAAAATAAAAATGGAAGAGTCGCCGACGAAGTATTCGAGGAGGGTTTGGTCGGCAGTGAGCAATGTGTCTTGCACATAATCAAGGCTGACCGTGGAGAGGTCATATTTGAGTTTGTAGTAGTCAGGGTAGTCAGTTTCGAAGCGTTCTTTCAGCGCCTCATATTCCCGATTCAGATCGAACAGTTTGCTGCTGATGGCGAGGACGGTGGTGTCGGTTTCTTGTAGGCCTTCACTAAGTTTTTCCTGTCGTTTTTTGTCGTAGTAAGTGATGTCGATGCGGAGGTCGTATTCTTTTTGGAGGAGGGAGTCGGGGATGTTGGCGTATTGGAGGGCATCGGATGACCTTATCTGTGATTGGAGCATACCGGCTTTGCTTTTTTCTGAGAAAGAAAGTGTAACTGGAGATGGTTTTTCATTAGAAGAATTTGATTTGAATAAAGATATTTCCACTGCTCGAATTAAAACATTGTGATTCCTCTCCAACCAAAAGACTTGACTACTTTCATCTTTGAAATGAGCTCGCTCGTACTCCATTGTAGCTATTGCTTCTTTTATTATTTCATTGCTTTCTGTTAAGTAATTCTGACTATTGGAAATTATAAATAATTGTCTTTTTGTATCACTTATCCCTATAAATGCATCAATTAAATAGTTGAATGATTTGACGTTAGCTAAATTGTAGTTTTTATATCCCGAAAAGGATATAGAATTTTCATAAGCGGATAAAGCTTCATCATATATTTTTTGCATTAAATAAATCTTGCCAAGATTATTTTTGATGTGAACCACTTTTGGATGGTAAACACCAAATTTATTTTTATATATACCTAAAGCTTTTTCAAGATATTCATGAGCCAAATGATAGTCTTCTTTGGAAATATAAACCTGCCCTAAATTTATATAAGTTGCTGCCAACTCTGAATGTTGATCGCCTAATTGTTTTAAGCGAATATTTATTGCTTTTCTGTAATAATCGATAGCTTTATCGTATTCTTCAATCGAATGATAAGCAACCCCCAAATTATTGTAAGAAAATGCGACGTTTGGATGCTCATCCCCAAAAGTCTTCTGACGGATTTCCAATCCCTTTGTATGGCACATAATGCTATTTGAATAATCCCCTTTTTTTTGATAGGATACCCCTAAATTATCATATGTCATGCCTACAATTGAATGTTGATTTCCAAATAATTTTATTCGTATGTTCAAAGCATTTTGAAGGTATTCGATCGCTTTGTCATACTCACCCATTTGGTCATAAACTACACCTAAATTATTATATGAGCCAGCTACATGGGGGTGATGATGGCCTAATTTTTTTAGCCTAATCTCTAGTGCTTTTTTATTATAGCTGACTGATTGATTAAACATGCCCATATTGTCATAGGAATATGCTATGTTATTATAAGAATTAGCTACATCCAGATGTTCTGGCCCTAACACTGCCAAGCGAATATTCAGAGATTTTTTTTTACATAGAATAGCAATATCATGGTCTCCCTTTGAATCATAAGCAATTGCTAAATTGTTATATGAATTAGCTATATCGGGGTGTAAAGAATCCAATGTATTTAACCTTATTTCCAATGCTTCTTTATGAAACTCAATTGCCTTTACAAAATCTCCATTTACATCATAAACCATAGCCAAATTATTATAGGCACTAGCTAAATCTGGATGTAGAGGTCTTAATATTTTCAATCTTATTTCTAAGACTTTTTTAAAATAGTCAATAGCCTTGGCATATTCTCCACTATTATAAAAAGTTACTCCCATGTTGTTCAGGTTTGTCACCACATCCGAGTTTTTATCACCTAAAAGAGATAAATTTATTTCTAAAGCTTTTTCATAATATTCAATAGCTTTTTCATATTGCCCTTTTGAATCATACACATATCCTAAGTTATTGAAGGAGGCAGCAACATCTAAATGGTTTGCCCCTAGTATTTTCAGTTGCATATCTAATGCCTCCTGATGATATTTAATAGCATTGTCAAATTCTCCATTAGCTTCCAACGCCTGCCCTAAAGTGTTGTAGCAATTTGCCACTTCTGTGTTTTCTACCCCAAGGATTGTGTAAACCAAGTCAAGAGCTTTTTCCGACGATTTAATTGATTGATCAATTTGACCATTATAATATTCGATCTTCCCTAACTGTTGCCATACTTTCACCATACCTAAACTTACTTCACCTAAAATTTCTTTATAAATCTCTTCTGCTTTTTTCACTCGACTTTTTGCTTCATCATATAACCCCTCATCAATCAAAATTGAAGATTCCTCCAACAACTCCCTCGCCAACACCGTATCCTTCAGCTCATATTGCACCGTATCAATTACTTCTTGCGCTATGATGACTCCCATTTTAAAGCCCATTAAAAAACACGTGAAAAATAGGTGAAAGAAAAATCTTCGAATAAACATAACGAAACAATTAGGTGGTTAATCAAAACCGAAAAATAAAAAAGCCAGAGAAACCTTCATTTCCCCAGCTCATTAATTTTTCAAAAAAAGAAAGCCCGGAATTTCCATCCCGGGCTTTCTTTCCTATTAATCCCTAACTGCTTCGGCAGCTACGGGCCGGACAGACTCCGTTGCAGCTTTTAGTTCACCTGTGGCTTTTAGGTGCTGGATAAATTGGCGGATCTCTTCTGGCCGATATGCATTGGGATAGGCGTTCGCCGCACTGCGGTCGTCCACGCCACCGGAAGAGAAGCCGTAGCCCTTACCGTCTTCAAACCGGATCGGGCCGCCATCTTCGGCGGTGATGAAGAAAATATTATTGCCCTCATTGCCTTCTTCCACATCATCGAAAGTGTCCACGATCATGACGAGGTAGTAATAACCGGTAACTTCGGGCATGTCGTAGTTCCAAGCGATGCGGTAGTCGCCATCGAACATTTCATCAGCCAACTCGCCCTGAACCGGTAGGTTTTCATTGTACCACCAGTTGGAGCTATAACCGTAACCATCCTCGTAATACCCATTCGTATTAGGGCCGCCAAAATCGTTGGTGATGTACTGATGGATCAGGATTTCATAATCTTTGGCATCGAAAGCATTGTAATAAAGATAGGTAACGCTCCAATCTTTGGAGGAGGAAATGCTTTTGTTTCCTATGTTTTTTACATCGTAAATTATTTTCCGATAAATAGGATCGTATTCATCTTCATCGTCTTCATCGCTCAGTTCGGTGACAACAAGATCCGGCAGGGATGTGCTGTTATTGCTGGGGTTGACGGTAGGAGTGACACCCCCTGCGGTATTGTAGGCCACGAAAACATATTTGCAAAAAGAAGGGTTGGTCATCAAGCTGTAATCAACCCAGGCAAAACCATTGTCCCCCCAGTTAGTGCCCCAAGAGTTGACTATGCGGAAGGCGTTTTTTCCATCATCATAACCAACAATGGTCATCGCATGGCCGCCAGAATTAGTCCTGTCCAGTATTTGGTTGGCAAATAACACCGTCACTGCGCCAGTTCTGAAAAGCTCGATTGACAAAGGCCAAAGACGAGTGGTCGGTTCTTCGACAGTTTTTCTTTGATCGTATTCTAATTGGAAGTTATGGTAGGAGTCGATGCGGTTATTGGAAGCCTCATTCGTCCACGACTGGCTTGGCGAATTGAGCAAGTCCCCAGCCCTTCATACCTACACTGTTTGCATAGTAGCCGCCCTGCTCGAGCAGAACGTCAAAGACACTCAAAGTGAGTACCATTGCAGTCAGGGCCTTTTAGGTTTTGAGGGATGGCCCAAAACAGGTCTTTGGGGCTCGCCTGTTTTGATTCCTGCCCCAGTTGACTACTATTATATTGTTTATCAATAGCGTTCATGGCCGTTTTGGTATAGTAGCCAGTGGCCCATGCAACACAGGTGCCATATTGACCTTGGCTTTGAACAGGGGGCAAGTCTGGGGTCAGGTCGACTTTGCTTGGCAGGTTGCTATTCCCAAATAATAGGATGTCCTGATAAAGTTGGCCATCATTTTCGGAGCCGAGCCAGCCACTGGAAAACTGGTTTTCTTCCGTTATCAAATGAAGGTCGGTTAGGTCGTTGGAAACAGGGTCTTTTTTGCAGGATGCTAAAAGGAGGAAGGTACATAGCGTTAAAAAAAAGAAGGATTGCGAACATTGATTTTTCATGATTTATTTTTTTTTGAAATGAATGATTTTGGTTGGCAATCCTTTAGTGCAGCAGTGCGGAAAAGCGTACCCAACGGTTCTCATTTTTTTTCAAAAAAAAAACGGGGCAATTTCTGCTCTTTGGAAATTGCCCCGGTCACGTCAAACCAAACTTTTATTCAGTTGGAAAATAATTAAGTCGCTATTTCATCGGTGACATATCTCCCACAGGTATCATGGCCGCCCAAAAGAAAGGGTGCTTGCGGGTGTTTTCATTTTCTTTTAAATGTTTCAGCTTCGCCAAACGTAGCGCCTCGTCCTTCGATTTCCCCTGTTTTAAAAACAAGTAAAAATTCATGGTCAAATCTTTCGTCGCCTTATCATCCACCACCCACAAGGTCGTCAGAATGCTTTTCGCCCCAGCGTAAGCGAACGCCCTCGCCAGACTGATGATGCCCTCACCACGTTGCAGTTCTCCAACAGCAGTTTCACAAGCTGAGAGCACGACGAGGTCGGCGTTGAGTTGGAGGTTATAAAGGTCACGCACATACAAAAACTCGTTTTCGATGCTGTCTTTTTGCTCCGCAAAGGCGAGATAAGAATAATCACCTACCCGTGGGTCAGCAATGCCGTGGGTGCTGAGGTGGACGATGCGGTAATCGCCCGCTGTCTCGTTGAAACGGTCTTCGGTGGCATCACTGTTGAGGTAGTAGTCGCCACCCCAGAGCTTGCTGGCGGCAGCAGCCTCCTCTCCACTGGATGGCAGATTCGAGAACTCCTTGCGGGTCACCACTTCTGTTGTAACAACTGCCACCTTTCCGTTTGCGAGGGTATCCAATTCAACGGAGGCTAAATTTTCCACCTTATCGTAGCTGTTTTCATAGAACGGGGCAAATGCTACCAACGATTTGGTAGGCGGTTTTGTGTGCTGCTTATCCATCATCTCCCGGAGTAGCGTGGCTGAATAGCAATAACTGAATTGGTAATCGTTGAGCAGAAAAGGGTAAGAACTGAAATCCGAAACGCTGCCCGGCCGCTCTTTTAACAACGCCTCAAAAGGCACATAGCCAAGTATACCATCGGGTACGATGATGACTTCTTCCGTAAGTCGTTCTTTTATTGGGGCTATCAATTTGTTGTACAACTTCGGGGCAACATCTAAATAATCCCTCAGTGTCGTTTTGAAAAGGTCGTCGTTTCTTTCGATTTGGTCTTTCCCGTAATAACCTGCCAGACCGTTTTGCATTTGTTTTACCCAGTCATTCAAGGGAAAATCCTTTTTGACTTCCACTACTTGGTAGTCGTTTTTTTTGATGGTGAAAATAAAAATAGAAGAGTCACCGACGAAGTATTCGAGGAGGGTCTGGTCCGGTTGTAACAACTGGCTGAGCTCATCAACAGCGATAACCTCCTTTTTGTATTTCAATTGGAAATAGGCCGGATGGTTGGTCTCGAACTCTTTTTCCAGCGACTCCAACTGCCGGGTAATGTCGAATATTTCCGCTTCCTTCGCCACGATCGGCTCTTTGTCTTCAGGGCTTAGGTCAAATAATTCTTTTTCCTTTTCATTCAGGGCTGACTTCAGATTGGTTTCTTTTTCCAATAAAGCTATGGGCACTCCGCCAAAGCGTTTGGCTTCCGCCTCCAACATGCTACCCAGCAGGAAGTACCCTTTGGCCTCCTCGGCTACCCGAAACAATTGGTTCTGACGCTCCGGCCTTTGAATGAGTATGTTCATCATCTCCTCTGTCAGGTCGGTGCGAAAGGATAAGTTAACCCCTCTGTTTTCTTTGGAAAAAAACTCCTGCTGTTCGTCCAATTGGTCAATGGCGCTTTGCAACACATCAATCGATTTTTCCAAAAATTCCGTTTGGTTTTGCTGCCGATAAGCCATGTAAAGGGCTTTCGCATATTCATTTTTGATTCGGGTATATTCCGTTATTTGTTTGTCAGGAAGCTCTGTATTTTCGATGTCAAGTCCGCTTTTCTGGTAAAATTCTATCGCAGCGGCGGGTTGATTTTGGCGGACGAGATTGCGCAGCAAATAATATTTAGCTTCCAAAACGGCCTGGTGCTGGCTGCCAAGTACCGGCTCAAAAACCTCGACAATAGATTGAAAGACGACAGCCGCAGAGTCGAACATTTCGGCTTTCCAATAATTGGAGCCAAGCGCTATTCTTGAATGAATAAGGGAAGGATGAGCGCCAAAGCCACGCTCCGCATAACGATTTAGGGAACTTTTAGCGTATTTAATCGCCGCTGAGTAGTCTCCCTTTAGTTGATAACAAAACCCAATGTTGTTTTCCACATAAGCGAAAAGTAAGTCACGTTGGGAAAGGGTCGTATCAAAGGTGGTCATAGCCATGAAATAGTATTCGAGCGCCTGCTCCGGTTTGTTCATACCGCTGAAAGCATTGCCAATATTAAGGTAGCACTTACCCGTATGCGAGTCTTCCTGATTGTTGATTTTCTGCTTGTGAATATCCAAGGATTTAAATTGATACTGCATGGCCCGTGCGTAATCGTCCAGTTCATAATAGACGTTGCCGAGGTTCATGTAGGGGAAGTCCAAAGATGATGAGTTTTCCCCTTCTGATTTTATATAATAGGCAATGGCAGTATCGAGGTGCGCAGCTGCTTTATTGAATTGCCCCATTTGGTGATAGAGGCCACCGAAATTGCTGTGAATCCTGGCCACCAAAGCACTTTCCTCTCCGTACAGTTTTTTACGGAGATCAATTGCTTTGTAGTAAAAATAGGGGATGCTATCGAGCTGTCCCAAGTAAAAATTCATCGTGCCAATATTGAAATAAGCATCGGCAGTAAATGTATTGACCAGCCCAAAATTTTCTTCAGCAGCATGGAGCAGTTGCGTGTATAGCTGCAGCGCATCAGCGTATTGTGCACTCTTCACGAGTTGGTTCGCAATATCAAATGCGCTGTCCATAGCTACGGAATCTTTTACCGGAAAATTTATCAAAGCATCGCGCTCGGTTTGACCGGAAAGCATGTTTGCAGAAACATGGAGTAATAGTAAAAGGGCGAATTTAAAATAGCGAAAATTGATGGAGAGGTACATAATCTTTGTGGGTTATGATGAAGATTAAGATAAGCCCAAAAATAAAAAAAGCCCGGAATTCTCAATCCGGGCAGATTAAAGCTCAATGGCTTAACAACCATTTAATGCCTTTTTGGTATTGGCCATTCAGGTGTTAAATATGCCCCATTTAAATCCGACTGATCAAATTGTCGATGATATAGGATTTGGTCTGGGAATAAAAGGTATCCATATCTTCCTGGTAGCGGTGGTAGAGAAAATTGAGCACCAATCCGGTCAGCAAGGCAACCAAAGTGGTATCGAATGCCATGTTCAATTGGCTGGTGATCTCCGGCATCCCTTCCTCCGTTTTGGCCAAGTGCGCCAATCCGATGGCGGATGAAAGGCCGATGAGGGTGCCGATGAAACCGTGTGACCCTCCACCAGCTTATTCCGCTGAACGGACAGGACTTCGTTGTATTGTCCAAATACTTTATCGAAATCTCTCAGGATTTTATGCAATAACCCAATCAAAACGTCCACTTTAGCCGATTCCGGGCCCACACCCAACATGTCCTTTATCATTTCAGAGGAACGGCTCAGGCAATTAGAGGCCTGATCAAACTTCGATAGTTCCAATTTGCAAATACAACGCAAGCGCAGGCTTTCTGCATACTGGAGGGAGTCTTCTTTTTCCTGCAAATGTGCCTTCGTTGCCATGCCTCCAACTCCCTTATCGCACGGTCGTATCGGGCTGAATCGATGGCTAAATTGATTTGCTCAAAAAAGATACGGTGTCAATTCCCGTTGGCGACGAAGCCAGGTGGTCGTTGTTCTGTGCAAAAGAAAACGGTGCAAATGACAACCCGATCAGGAAGAGGGTAATGGTTGGGATGAAAAACGAATGGATATTTTTCATAAAGTAAAAGGCATTAAATGGATGACAGGTATTTGTTTGGAAAAATTAAAAGCAGGTTTGTTTTGGTGAAGGGCTGTCTTATTCATTTCTGGGCTGAGCCACTTTTCAATACCCCCGCAAGCGACTAATTTCCCGCTCGTATTGCCTGACCTGGTTTTCGTATGTAGCAATCAGGTTGAGGGACGATTGCTCCGTCATAAAACTGGTGGCGCCGTAGTTGGTGTTGCGGCTTTGGTAATCGGCCAGCCTCCTTCTTTCCTCCTTTATCTTGTTGTTCAGCACTTTGACCTGAAACTGGTACTGTTCAATCTGAATGGCTTTTGATTTTGCGCTTCCGGGAATAAAAGGTATCCATGTCTTCCAAATAGTGGAGGCAGTGGTATTGCTACTTCCTCTGCGGTTCCAATAATAGGTTTTGCCATTATAGTAAGTGACCTGAATCGTATTCTTGTCCAACATGGTAAAAGTGAGAATATCGACGAGGGTAGAGCCATTATAAAAATAGGCCTGATATTGATTATTGCCGATATAGGAGGCATTGATCCAGTTGCCACCGGCCAGGTTGTAATATTTCATGCCGCCGGAATTGGCGACTGCTTTAAAGCTGCTGCCGGAAGAAGAGTCCCATGTGCCAGTTGGATTTTGGGCACTAATAGTCATTGTCATCAAACAGATGAAAAAAGCGAAAATTAATTTTGCATAATTTTTCATGACGATTTTTTTTATTTTGAAAAAATTAAATTTTAATAAATTATTAGTGTGGTTTAATGCGGTTTAGTATCCAATATTTATGACTGTTTTTAGAAGAAATAATAATTATTTATGGCGATATTTTTCCACATCCAATAAATGATCTTTTCCGTATTTTAATTCAAAAACATAAATGTGACGCCAGTTAATATGCCGGGTCCAAAAACCCGGTTCCTTTGTTTGCACCAATTTACTTTCGTATTGATCAGTCAATATTTTGATAGCTATCTTTTTGCCAGCTGGTATGCGGGAAATTCTTTCGTCGGCAGCCCCTAATACGCGGCTATTAATAAAAAAAATAAAGCCGGGAAATTCCTCCGTTTTGATTTCCATGTGACGGGATTTAGTGCCGTTTCTATTAGTCGCAACGATCAGGGCTGGCGATTCCGATAATGTTAGTTCCAGATTCATAAGTTGCTCTATATCAACACCTTTTCCTATTGCCTGCTCGGACTGCCAGGCAAGGTATAGCAGCGGCAATGAGGCCAGCAAGATGACACCAAGTATTTGATAGACAGCCTTTGTTTTGGCCTTAAAAGCTTGTTTACCATAGTCGGGGAAATGATTTTCAAAATAGGTGGCTACCTCCTTAAAATTGGCGCAATCGGTCTCATTAAAAACATAATTGCCGGAGTCAGTGCATATCGTCAGGTGATTTGCCTGGTGATATTTTGAAATCAAAAAAACATCCTGTCCAAAGCCATTTATTTTTCCGAGGAACTTAAATTGTTTATCCATTGGTCTTTTGCTAAAAAGCAGGTCACCTTTGATGCGATATTGTTTCTTAAAATAGGGCAAAAAAGCATTTATTAATCCGACCGTTACGAAGGAAAGTCCCATCATTATTTGTAATAAATCAGGATATGGACTTTCGTTGGCAATCAACCCCGAATGAATAAAATAAATCCCCGGTCCAAAGAGGCACAGATAAATAAGGACATTAAAAAAATAATTGGGCGCGGGCGATTTTGTTATTATCTCTTCGGAGGGAGGAGAATTCGTGCCCGGATTTATTTCAAATAATTGCTCGTATTCACAGTAATTATTATCGGAATATGGCTGGTATTTTTTGAGTGACTCCATACTTAGTAGATTTATTTTTTTATTAATTTATTTCCAGACTGGAATAGAATTATCCCATTCCTTTTTTTACCAATAAATGTTTTTCGATGAAATAATCGATCAGCGGGTTGTCGTGCTGGGAGTGGTGATGTGGATTTTTCATGATGGAGATGATTTTACCATTTAGTGCAGCAGAATCCAAAAAAGTACCCAGACAGATTAGATCTAAAATAAAAAAGGCTGCCCCGAACCACAGGGCAACCTTTTCTAGGCGGGGTATTATTGTCTAATCCAGTGCCTGCATATCGCCTACCGGCACGAAGCCGGCCCAGAAGAACGGGTGTGAATATCCCCTGTTTTTCAACAGTCCCAGCTTCGCCGATTGCAACGACGCATCCTTCGCCTCCCCATTTTTAAGTTGCTGGTAAAACACCTTCATCAAGTCCTTAGTGGCTGAATCATCGGCGACCCAGAGGGTGGTGACGATGCTCTTTGCACCCGCATAAGCAAAGGCCCGGGCCAGACTGATGATGCCCTCGCCTCTTTGCAGTTCGCCGGCAGCGGTTTCGCAGGCGGAGAGGGTCACCAGGTCGGCATTGAGTTGGGTGTTGTAGAGGTCACGGACGTAGAGGAATTCGTTTTCGAGACTGTCTTTTTGCTCCGCAAAGGCGAGGTAAGAGTAGTCGCCCGAGCGGCTGTCGGCCACGCCGTGGGTGCTCAGGTGAACAATGCGGTAATTGCCAGCCACCTCGTTGAAGCGGTCTTCGGTGGCATCGGCGTTGAGGTAGTAGTCGCCGTTCCAAAAGAGGCTGGCAGCCTTGACCTCCTCGCCGCTGGCGGGCAAGTTGTTGAAGTCCTTTCGGGTCACCACATCGTTGAAAATCAGCGTGTCCTGACCATTAGCGAGGGTATCGAAGGTGAGGGAAAAGGTGGTGTCCAACAGTTCGTAGCTGCCTTCGTAGAACGGCGCAAAGGCCACCAGTGAACCCGTTGGCTGCCGTTTGTGCTGCTTTTCTTTCATCTCCCGAAGCAGGGTGGCGGAGTAGCAATAGCTGATTTTATAGTCCTTTTCGAGGAAGGGGTAGGTGTCGAAAACACTCGCCCGTTTGGGTTGGCCTGATAGCAATGCTCCGAACGGCACATAGCCCAACAGCCCATCGGGTACGATGATAAGCTCGGAGGTGTTGAGCTGTTCTTTCACCGGGGCGACCAACTTCCCGTACAGTTGCTGGCTGGCTTCGATATATTGTTGGATTGTTTCTTTGTACAGGTCGTCGGTGCGCTGAGCGAGGGGTTGGGTGTAGTAACCTGTCAGGCCGTTTTGCAGTTGCTTTACCCAGTCTTCTAATGGAAAATCCCTTTTGACCTCCACCACATCGTATTTGTCCTTGCCGACGGTGAAAATGAAAATGCTGCTGTCGCCGACGAAGTACTCCAATAGCGTTTGATCGGCAGTGAGCAGGGTGTCCTGCACGTATCCCAGACTGACGGTGGAGAGGTCGTATTTGAGTTTGTAGTAGTCGGGGTAGTCGGTTTCAAAGCGTTCTTTCAGCGCCTCATATTCCCGATTCAGATCGAACAGTTTGCTGCTGATGGCGAGGACGGTGGTGTCGGTTTCTTCCAGACCCTCGCTGAGTTTTTCCTGGCGCTTTTTGTCGTAGTAGGTAATGTCTATGCGGAGGTCGTATTCTTTTTGGAGTAGGGAGTCGGGGATGCCTGCGTATTGGAGGGCGTTGGATTCAGTTATTCCATGTTTAAGGAGATTTGATTTGCTTTTTTCTTGGTAGCCAAATATTCTTTCATTAAATATGTACTGATCAGAAAGATCAAGTTTGTACAATAATGTTGCGATGCTATTCTGGTAAACTTTCTTCGTGTCATTTAAAAACTCATTTTGGAGATAAATATTGGAAACTGAATTTGTTAGGTAATCAATATAATTTTCAAAATGGTTTGAGTACAAAATAGCCGAATCTAAAAAAATAGAATTACCTTCTAAAGTGAATAGGTCATTATGGTTCTTTATTAGGTTTTTGTAAGAGTACAACACATCGTCATAAGATAAAATATTGTTAAAGGAATGTTCATCATTTATGTCCAAATTATTGGAATAAAATGAATAGAGAAACTGTGAATTCGCTTTATGAAAATTCTTATTTTTATTAAGATAGACCCCATAATGGTTTCGGATTTCTGTTGTCATGGGATGTTTTTCTCCAAAACTTTCAATCCTAATATTAAGTGCTTTTTCAAATAACGAATCAATCCTGCTAAGCCCCTCACATGAACCAATCATGGCCCGTCTTAAATACCATCTGGCAATATCCGCATCACTTTCCCCAAAGTTGGACACCCATATATTTTTAGCCAAATCGTTATAATGGAGAGAATTGTCGTGATCATGAAGCAATGAGAAAATGGTAGCCATATTATTGTAGGATGCTGCGAGTTCTGGATGAGAGTCACCCAAATTTTCCAATAAGATTTCCATGGAGTTTTGATGGTAATATAGAGCCGTCTCAAAATCGTTGATTCTTTGATAAATGTTTCCTAAATTCATATAAAGCATACCTATTTTTGGATGACGGGGGCCCAATCTGCCTTCCCATATTGATAAGGTTTTTCGCAAAAAAAGCAGGGATTTTTGATAGTCGGGTAAATAGGTATAAACACTTCCCAAATTGTTGTAAGCTCCTGCCGTTACAGGATGATTATCTCCAAATTCTTTTTCCCATATTTTTCTGCATTTTCATAGTAAAATATTGCCTTTTGATAAGCACCTTTTACATAATGAATGTTCCCTATAAAATTATATGTACTTGCTATTTCCTTATGGGAGTCTCCAAATATTTTTAATGGATTTCTAACGCATCCAAAAATTCTTTTCTGCTTTTTCTAATTGATTGGTTCTAAAATATGCAATACCGATATTGTATTTGGTGTCAGCAACCAACTCGTTGTAATACCCCAACTGGTTCTCCCTATACTCAGAGATATTTCATGAAATATGTGGCTTGATCATATTGGCCGTTATAGTGATTAACTACACCTAAGTTGTTATAGCCTTTTGCCAATTCTAAGCTATGTTCACCAAAAGTGATTCTTTTTAATTCCAAGTTTTACTAAATAGACTGTCAATGCTAAATTATATTGTCCAGAAATTGCATAAGACCTTCCTAATTGAAAGTATATTTCCCCCAACAAAAATTCGTTTTTTAAATTTAACTGTATAAATATACATTTAGCTGCAACGAGTTTAACAACTGCATTTTCAAATTCACTTCTTTCAATATAAAATTTCGCCTCCTCCAACAACTCCCTCGCCAGCACCGTATCCCCCATCACATACTCCACCGAGTCTACCTCTCCCTGTGCCCATATATTTGCAGAAAAAAAAGAAAATAAAAAACTAATAAAAAAAAGCCGATAAAAAAAAGTACGAATGAGCATAATGGAAAAATTAAAAGGTTAAAAAGGAAAATACAAAACCACGGTAATTTCAAACATTCTCCCTTTCAAACCCGAAATATAAAAAGCCGAGGGGATCAAATTCCCCTCAGCCAAAGTATTTTTATTTCATGGAAAATTTGCGAAACAGATCACTTCGTCACCACCAGTCTGCCCATCCTGACGCCATTTTCCGAAATTATTTGGAACAGGTAAACACCTGTACTAAGTTTGGATACATCAGTAGAAACAGTTGTTTCACCTATTTGCATTTCATCATCAAAAACATTTTGTAGAAATCGCCCATCAGTTGTCAATAGGTCTATTTGCAGATAAAGTGGTTGGTTCAATGTAAGGGAAAAATAAGCGGTGGATTCCACTGGGTTTGGATAAACGTTCAGACTGGTCAGGGCTCCGATTTCCTTTACAGGCGTGGCGCACCCGTCAATGAACAGCGGCTCGGAAGTACCGGTACAGCCAACATTGTTGGTCATTGCCAGAGAGTAGTAGCCCGTTTCCTCTGCGGTGAAAAACTGGCCCGTGGCAATGGGGTTTCCGTTGAACAACCACTGGTGGTTGCTGCCGTTAGGGGCGGCGAGGTAGCATTCGTTGTTGACGGTGATTTCGGGCACGTACTCAGTCAGGTTGACCACCACTTCATTAGAGGGAAGGGCATCGCCGCATTCATTGCTATAGGTGGCGGTAAAGGCCCCGGATATGGTGGTAGTCATCACCGGCCCCGCTTCGTTGTTAGACCATTGGACGTTGCACGTAGGGCAGCCCGAAACGGTCAACGTTATGGTTTGACCTATACAGCCATCAATCGGTCCAACTGGTGTCACTTGTGCCATTGGGGCAGCAGGGGTGATGATAACATTAACGGCATCAGATATAAGCCCCTGCACGTCGCATTTGTTGAGCAAAGTGGCAGTGTAAATACCTTCAGATGAAACCGTTATGACTGGTTCTGTTGAACCTGTTGACCAAAGGACGGTACAATCAGTGCAAACATTTTGCACCGTCAGTTCGATGGTCTCTCCCTCACAGATGGTCTGGCCCCCATTAGGTTCAATATCGGCCATCGGAGGAACGGAGGCCAAGGTAAGTTCGATTTCGTTCGAGTTGCCACTTTGCAATTCGCACTCGTTTTCCAAAACATAGGCTGTGTAAGTAATGCCAGCCATGCCCATGATCGGGTTGCCGACCTGCCCGTCCGACCAGACCACCGTGCAGCCAGTGCAAACATTACCTGCAATCAGCTGGACAGTTTCACCATTGCATAGATTGTCCGTTGGGCCAGTAGCAGAAATGGTAGTTAGGCTGGGCGTTTCGTGATACTCCACCGTAACGCTGCCCGACCATTGGCTTTGCCCACAGCTATTGGAGGCATAGGCTTGGTAAGTCCCTTCCGATGTGACGGTAATGCTATTGCCCGTCTGGTTGTTCGACCAAACGACTGTGCAGCCAGAGCAAGCGTTGGCCGTCAAAGGAACTGGTTCATTGGGGCAGACTGTGATTGTCCCGCTCTGCCCAAGGTTAGGGGCAGGGGGTAGGCTGCACCCCGTTTGAGTGATGGGCAGTTGTTGTTGGTCTGTCCCGCACCCAATGATGGTCAAGGTGGCGGTTCGGGGCTGAGTAGAGGTGTTTTCTATATAAGTGATGTTTACAAGCATATTGCCGTTGCCCATTGTTGGTGTTACCGTCATCCAATTGGGTATGTTTGTGATGGTCCAATTGCAATTAGCGGTTATCGAAAAGGATGCATTGCCCTGGGTTTCCGATAGGTTTAGGAAGGTCGGTGAAACAGATAGAACGGTAGCCGCCCCTGCCTGTGAAATATTGACCACCTGCGTTTGCCCACACCCGCTGATGGTCAATGTGCCCGAACGTGCCTGTAGGCCAACGTTTTCCGTGATGTTGAAACTGATGGTCGCATTTCCGCTGCCCGATGATGGGCTGGCGGTCAGCCAAGTTTGGTCGCTGGTGATGTTCCAGTCCGTGCAGTTGGAGGTGATGCTGAACGTCCCGTTGCCCTGTTGGGCGGGGAGGTTGAAGTTGGTGGGGGAGGCGGTGAGGATAGCGTTTGCGCCTGCCTGTGAAACATTGATGACCTGCGTTTGCCCACACCCGCTGATGGTCAATGTGCCCGAACGTGTCTGTAGGCCAACGTTTTCCGTGATGTTGAAACTGATGGTCGCATTTCCGCTGCCCGATGATGGGCTGGCGGTCAGCCAAGTTTGGTCGCTGGTGATGTTCCAGTCCGTGCAGTTGGAGGTGATGCTGAACGTCCTGTTGCCCTGTTGGGCGGGGAGGTTGAAGTTGGTGGGGGAGGTGGTCAGATAAGGGCTTTCTATGATTAACCCATAATCCTCTACATCTCGAAAGCTGCCTACGCTGCATGGGGTTGAACCAGATTGCATGGCCATGCTGAACCTTATCCTTGTCGTTCCAGAAGAGACGATGTTCGGCATGGAGATACTGGTTGAAAGTGGAGATTGGTTGTTTCCAGTTTGACTAAGCAGTTGTTCATTGGCATCATCAAAATCATTATCATGGTTGAAATCTGCCCATATTTTCCAATGTACATTTCTTGTTTCTGTTTCATTAGTACCGAGGTAAGGGTAATAGGATAGTTTTTTCCCGATTCCACCTCTAAGTCTGTAAAATCTGATTGGTCATAATAACCATAGCGGTTGCCGTTGCCAATGTTCCCACCTTGAAAAGTTATCGTCTCGATCCAGTTGTCCCAAGACAGGCCATAAGAAAAACAGTATTCAATACCTGCCCCTTTGGTTGTAAAATTGATAGGGGTGGACCAATCACAATAGTTATCTCCAATTTTTGCCCTTACCTGCGCTTCGTAGGTTGTATTGGGCATTCTGTTTCCCCACCAAACGGAGGTGTTTTGAAATTCAGAACCCATGTCCCAACTACCGCTCGATTGGGGCTTTACACGAGTCTGATAGGCACCCGCACCGTCCAGTTCATCCCATTCCAATTTGAATGCTGCAAATTCAACATTGCTGTCGTCCAATCCTTGCACAACACTGCATGCATCCCCAAGGCCAGAAAGCATGATGGAGAAATACTGCATGCCACCTTCCAACTGGCCTTTGTGGTCAATATGGATTTCGTATTCCCCCGCAGGCAGATCAGGTATATAAATTTGTTCGACGTTGTCCCTATCGTTTTCAGCCCTTGTAGCGGCATTGGCTGGGGAGGAGGGATTTAGCACCCAAGGGAAATATACCGTCCCATCACTTTTTTTGACTAAACGGATGTCAAGGTCATTTACCAACATGCGGTTATCGCACACCCACCAACTTGAGTTGGGAGGGTTGCACACGTTTCCTGGCAGATCAGTCCATGCAATAGTTACCTTAATCCCATCTACACCATCATGTTCAAAAGAATAACCTATCGGTTCATTATTGGAAATGTTGTCACCCGAATAAAACCAATGACGCCCATTTCCTTGTTGAGCTTCGGTTACAAACTCAACTGCTTTTTGAGTGTTCATTAGCCCCCAACCAAAACTATAATCAGGCCCTAAATTTGAACCACACTCATCTGCAGTATGGATTAGCAACGCTTTCATCGCATCGGCAGAAAGAACGCCGCCAGAGAATAGATTGCTAACGTGTTCGTGAATAAGTAGGATGGAACCCGTAACCATAGGTGTTGACATAGATGTGCCTTGGTAAACATCATAAGAATTATTACTAACAGCAGTACAGGACTTTACGTCAACCCCTTTTGCAACCAAATCAGGTTTAATCCTTCCATCGTCAGTTGGCCCCCAGCCGCTAAAACTACTCATTTCTACATCCCCTGGATCAGTGAAGGGGCCATAGCCATTGGGTAGTTCTTTGATTGCACCTATTGTCAGGATATTCTTTGCTGTCCCCATTGTAGGTATGCAATCAAATCCATCAGTTCCTCCATCTGGGGCTCGGTACATACTACTTTGCACCCAATTGCCTGCAGCATTTCTTACCCAATGAACTCCATTGTGCCAGTCGCCCCTATCGTTTCCTGCTGATTTTACAGGCAGATAAAATGGGGCGTTAAATACGATATTATCAATGTCCTTTGCATCTATATCATAATAGCCAAACTTGTAATCTACATTGTTGCTATAACTGGTATTACCGTACCATTCCCAATCTCCAGAATCAGAATCATAGCGCCATCCTGTCGGTGTTCCATATGAATGGTTGGATACGAGTAATCCTTGTGAGGCCAAATAGGCTATTTCGCTAATATCATTGTTAAAATCGTAAGTTATGGCCTGGGCGTTGTATGCCATTCCTTTGGCATCAGCATTAACCCCTTTGGCTATACATGTTCCAGTTACGTGCGTGGCATGATCGTCAAGAATAGAGGCATTGTCGCCATAAGTTATTCGACCAGATAACGTTATGAGTAGCCCTTACTTTACCTCCATCCCATACGGCAAGTACTCCAGCCTTGCCCAGTAAGAGAAGTTCCTGCATCTCCACCTGGCCAGACCTCATCAGTGGAAATAGTGGCAGCACCGCCCCTATTTGTTGTTTCATAATATTTAAGCTGCCCAGATTCATCGAAGCCCTGAAGCTCGAAGGCTCGGCCATCTTTATACTTTCCCTTTATGGGCAATCCCATAGAACGCGCAATTTCTTCTGCTCTCTCGCGCTCTTCATAATAGATGATGCTATCCTTTCTTGCCCATTCCCGTAAGGCATTCACATTTGTTCTCCTCAACACAACTTCTTTCTTGTCCAGCGTCACTGGTGGCAGAGGTTGAATTTGGCCAATTGAAAAAACAGAAAACAATAACAGTATTACCAAAAGCAAAAGCCCCTTTTTGGGGATATTCAAGTAGTGTTCTCCCGATTGGCTATTTTGTAAAAAAATAGTTATCCTATTCGAGAGTAAATTTGGGTCTGATGAAAATGATTGAAAACAAGAAGAAGGTTCAATATTCATGTCTTAATGGTTTTAACGATGAAGTTGAGTTTTAGGAAAAGAGCTTTAGGTGCAATTGTGGCAATTAAACAAAGGGTCGTAAAACCGCTTACGTGAAGCTAAGGTCGGTTTTGAAAAACGCTTGAAAAAACCACTTCCTTCCAGTTTGTTAAGCCCCAAACGGCTTGTCTCCATTATTTTTGCATAGCCATATTTATGGTGAAATGATTGAAAATATGTGGGTAAAGGCTTCTCCACTATTTCCCAGTTTGTTCAAAAATCATTTTCATAAAAAATCTGCCAATGGCCCAAAATAAGTTATATAGCCTAATGAAAGCCCTCCGCACAGAGGAACTCAAGGACGTGGCCGCATACATCCAAAAGGAAAAACCTGCATTGATGGATTGCTTCGGAAAACTGTCCGAAATGCACCCCGACATGCGGGAGGCAGAGGGTACGAGAGAAGCGCTCTTTTCCGCTGCATACAAGGACAAACCATTCGACGACCAAAAAATGCGGCATCTCAAAGTCCAATTCTGCCGCCTCATCGAGGGCTACCTTATCCAAGCGGAATTTGCCATTGACAACAAGTCCAAAAACGAACTACTCATAAAGGCGCTTGCCCACCGCAACAACTATCGGATATTTAAGGACTATGCCACCAGACGGCTAAAAGAATTGGACAACCTGCCTGAACGGGGAAGAGACTATTTTTTGGAAAAGGCCCACCACTTCCAGTTGATGTACCTCCACCCTGGAACGGAGCAGATGAACGAGGGCGATATTTACCTGAAGCCTTTTGTGGACAGCACGGAAATGGCTTATGCCTACACGCTGTTGGAGATGGCAACGGAACATCGCCTCGGTCTCCGTATCATGCAGACCATGCCCGAATCACTCTCTGATGAAAACGGGCTGCAGATGGCTGCCAACAAGTCACAGGGTCACCCGCCACTGTCGCTTTTTTACCAGTTGTTCCAATTGTACCAAAACGGCGATGGAGCAGATGACTTGGAAAATCTTTTCCAGTCGCTCAGAAATTACTTGCATCAAATGGATGGCATGGAAAAAAGACTAGCCGTCAAACTGCTGGCCAATTGGCCCTTTCAGCTATCCAATCAAGGCAGTGAACGACATTCCCGATTCATCTTCGAAGTGTTCCGATTCGCAGTGAAAAATGGGCTGCTCCCTGACCTCAATGGGCAGATCAATCCTGGTCATTTTACCAATGTGGTGCTTTCAGGGGTCAAGGTCGGCGAACTAAAATGGGCAGAAAAGCTGGTTGAAAAACACGCCCATCTGTTGCCATCGGAAACTAAGGAAGTGGTCGTTGATCTCTGTCTGGCGGCCATCTATTTCGGACAAGGAAAGCAGAAAAGACAGCCCCGTTATTTCAAAAAAGTGCTCAACCAATTGGGTGATTCGCCACAGCGGTTTGCTGAACGCTACAACCTCCGCTACCGAACCACGGCAATCAGGGCTTCCTTTGAACTGATCGCTCTCGGCGAAGACTACATGGATGAATTAGACAAAAACATCAAGAATTTCGAGCGCTACCTCTATAAGAACCGCCTGCTACCTGATGACGCCAAGCAGCCTTACTTCCGCTTTATGGACTTCACCAAGGTGCTTTCCCGCGTTGCCGTTGCCACTGATAAGGAAAGGCAACAAGTCATGTCGTTTTTTTCAGAAATAAAAAGCGATCCGCCCGTTGCCCATCAGCAGTGGTTATTGGAAAAAGCGGAGGAACTGCTCCAGTCCCTCCGACATTGATTCATCAAAACTCTAAAATGTCATTGTTGCCGATGAAAGAGCTTACTCCCTCCGTGCAGACTGTCCGCACGTAAAACGTGTAGTTACCTGAAACGAGATTATTAAAAGTGAAGCTCGTTTGATTCGTTGTTTGGACGGGACTGGTATAACCATTCTTTATGTACCAGACCTCGTACTCGGTGGCTCCACTTACTGTTCCCCATTCCATAGAATAATTGCCGTCGGCAGCGGTGGTTTTTTGCAACCAACTGGGCGTGGGGCATTCGGAAACGGTGTAGATGGAAAGATCGGGGGTAGCTGCCCCAAACAAAAGAGGCAGTAGTAATACAAACATTTTTAACATAGCACAAATAGTTTATAAGGTGAAAGAATAACTTGGGAAAAATGGATTGGCTCATCTCTTTCCAAAACTTGGAAAGTGTTTCAAAAGAGATTATTTAACCTGAAAGCGGCCACTGCTCGTCCTAACGCCATTAGTCAATTGATAGCTATAAGCACCTGTTGGCCAACCGTTTACACTTATTTCAAATTCAGGAAAAAATTGCTCACCTACATGGATCGCCTGACCGAGCGCATTGAATATTTTTAACTCAAAGTGGTCATTAAAAGCTCCGTCCACTTTCCATTTTACATAGTCGGAAGCAGGGTTGGGGAAACATTGAACCGCAAGCGTCTGGGTGATTTCATCAGTCGGGGTCGTATCCCCATCTCCCATCAATTTGATCGGAAAACTGTCCCATAGCTTGGTGTTGTTGTTGTCAGGGTTAGCATCGTTGTTTTCGATCAAAATACCGATGTAGTATTCTCCAGAGGCGATGCCGTCGGGGATGCGGATTGGGTTGCTGGGATTGTTGTTGATGTAGAAGTATTTAGTTTGTTTTTTGCCAATGGTCTGATCATTAAAATTACCGTAGCCCAGGTAGGTGTCCGAGTCGGAAATAGTCGCATTGGTGGACAGATAAAAAGACACTTCAAAATCTCCATTAAAGGTCGAAGAAGAATAGTTGTGCAGGTAAAAACCAAGATCGTTGAGCGGTTGGCCTTGGCTAAAATAGCTCTGACCAGCGGAGACCTTCAATGGGATGAGGTCAGGTAAAGATGGGGTTTTTTCGCTGATGCGTTCTTGAATGTCTTCGAACATATTCTCATTCAAGCGAGTCTGCCCACTTGTAGGGTTTGAACTGTTCTGCGTGTTAGAGTGGCTGTGGCAGGACATTACATAGCGATCGCCATCTTCGTTTTTGAAATACGTGCCGCTACCGCTCTGCCCACCATAGGATGGGCCATGAAATTGTAAAACATTATCCGTTGTTACCATATCATAATCTCCATAGCGGTAGTACAACAGCTGGCCATCATAGGGAGAAGCAGCGGGATAGCCTGGGTTATGGAAATTGTTGTTGAGGTAAAAAGCATCGTCGTTTTGGTAGCCATAGCCTAACCAGCCTGCCAGACCACCGATAGGACGGTCTAAAGTGATGATACCCATGTCGTGACTGTACGATTCGTTTTGCGTCCATCCATTCCACGACATCAGGTTTTTGGAGTAGGCCACTCCATAGTGTATATTGACCCCTTCATTATAGGCCGGAGCAACGGCTATTTCATCCGCCCAGCCACCTTCGTCGTGGTTGTAAATGCAATGACCTGCGGTCAATACGTGCCTTGAGTCAATCAAAGTACCAGAGCACACGTAGTTTTTCCCGTTGTACTCCATAAAAATTTTCACCATAGAGGTCATGGGGTAGTAGTCGGGGTCTTCAACCAGTTCCATATCGGTAAAACTTTTAGTTGGGTCGGATTCCATGTCCCATTCTTTTGGCAGGGCCCCAACATTGCCAGGCATGAAAAAAGAGTCTTGGGACAGGTTGTTTAGTTTTCCCGTCTTTTCACCCTCCTTGTTTTCATTGAAAAAAACAGGTTTGTCATTATCAATAAAAGCCTTGGGGCTTGGGTTTCCCATTGGCATGGGCATCGGGTAATAGGTCTTTCCGTTGAATACCTCTTGGGCATAACTTTTTGTAAAAGTCAACAGAAACAAGCTTATGAAAATGGTGATTATACCGATATTGAATTGTTGCATGATAGTAGATTTTTTTTGAAGGTGGCCTGTTTAAGTGGTGGCAAAAGCTCCACTTAATCATGGTCTTTTTGGGTCTTAAACTCATCCAGCCTTTCGATGATTGATTTCAATTTATTAGTGCAGGAAATCCAGAAGTAGTGCCCATTTGACTCACCTTTTTTCAAAAAAAAAGCCCGGAATTCTCATTCCGGGCAGATTAAAACTCAATGGCTTAACAACCATTTAATGCCTTATATTAATTGGCCATTCAGGTGTTAAATATGCCCCACATAAATCCGGCTGATCAAATTGTCGATGATGTAGGATTTGGTTCGGGAATAAAAAGTATCCAGGTCTTCCAAATAGCGGTGGTAGAGAAAATTGAGCACCAACCCTGTCAGCAAGGCCACCAAAGTGGTATCGAAAGCCATGTTCAATTGGCTGGTGATCTCCGGCATGCCTTCCTCCGTTTTGGCCAAGTGCGCCAATCCGATGGCAGATGAAAGGCCGATGAGGGTACCGATGAAACCGAGCGAAACAATTGCATTGATGGTATAACGGACCATTTCAAGGTTGCCCTCCAACTCGCCTTTGTTGTTGTCCACCTGCGCCTCAAAAACTTGCAGGGTATCGCTGATCGATTTGTCGTTGCGGTACTGGGTGCAGGCTTTTTTGATAAATTCAGCCACCAAGTAGTGGAAGCCCCTTTTTTCCAAATCAATTGCGTTCAACTTGATTTTGGCCACCTCTTCTGGGGTTATGACCCGTTGGTCTTCCATGGGAAGCAAGTTGAGGTTGAACCCACCGTATTGCCCCCGAATGTACTTGTGATTATTGAGTAATTCCAACAGGCCATACATGAACGACGCATAAATGAATATGTGGATAAAACTCGGCAGATTGCCACCCAACAGTTCAAAAAAACGAACGATGCCGGGCGTGCCGCTAAACAACTGGGTAGCTACCCAAAACAACAGACATATAGAGATGCCAAACAAGGCACTGAGGAATATTTGAATTGATTTAGTTGTCATGATAATTTAGTTTTTAGTTAATTTGAATTCACCGGTTTCTTTGAGTTCGATGGTCGCTATCAAAACTTCCTTTTTGGCGTCCAGATTCAGGATTTTTTGAAATCGCTCCCCGTTCTCCTCTCCTTTGGTGTTTTTGGTGTAAACCAAGCCGCTGATGTTGATGCTTGGATTGTTCTTCTTGCTTTCCTTGTATTTCGCATACATTTTGTAAGTGCCGGGAATTACTTGGTCGTATTGCCGAACCGCCTCCTGGGTCGTTCTGAAATCGTTGCCAAAAAGCTTGTTCCTCGACCTTCCGCTGTCCTAAGCCCCAATGTCTTTGATTTCTTTTTTCCAAAACTTACACAAGTGCCACCTTTGCAAACAGATAGATCAACATTGAAACCGCCAAATCTTTCCAATTGATCTCAAAGGAAACCTTGCACGGTACGCCGGGTGGATCGCTGCCTTTGCACTCATTCGAGGTGGTATGAAGTCCGGTTCTTCTGGTGAATCAATTGGATCAGCTTCCGTATTGGCGATGGGTTGCTGCCCTCCTTTTGTTTCAGGACATTTTGGGCATTTGGGGCATTCCTTCGTAGGTGGACAGGGCCGCTGAACTGGACAAATGATGGGTGGAGGGGCACGCTGGACAATCGTCGATGGAAGGCATTTTTTTGAAATCGCCGATCAAAAACCAGCAGCGTATCCCTGACTCCTTTGTGGGTCAAGCTATCGTGGGGAGGCCGCCAAACACTTGGTTGTGCAACGTCGATATACACGACTGCTTGCTGGTGTTTGGTTAAGTATGCCCCGCCCTTTGGCGTGATGATGAAAAGGAAAATCACCGCTCCCAATGCCCCCGATAGTAAATCTAAAAAGGAAAGGTTGAACATTTCGGTGCTTCTTCTTGCCATGATGAGTTTTATTCTGAGCCCTTCCGGCAATTGATTTTTTTGCCGGAAGGGCGTTGTTATTTTATGCGGTTCTCCTTAGCAACTTCAGGGAATGTTGGTGGGGCACTTCCTTCGTTTGGCTTTCCCTTTTTATTGGAAAATGGCAAGTCCTGCACTTCGCTACATCAGTTGAGATGTGCTCCCGCAATTAATGCATTGGATCAACTCTTTTAAATGGTCGCTTTGTTTTTCCCGATGATCTTGCTGATTTCGTGAGGCGTGAAATCCCCAGTCATGTTGCAATGGCCGCATTGCTGGCTGGTGGTTTGATTGGAGCTACCACAATTATTGCAGATTAACATAAGGCTTTGGATTAGTGGTGTGAACCAATATTGAAGTCAAGGTGATGTTCGTAAGAGATTCCGATGCCGAAGGATTTGTTGCGTTTGTCTCCATCCAGATTGTGGAGGAAAATTTCTCCATCAATATTTACTTGATCCCTAAAATTATCGTTCAAAGAATTGAAAGGTCATTTTCCCAATAGATGTTGAAATGTAGTTTGCCCTGTTCGCCCACCGGGAAAACAACACCCGGGCTGATGACGAAACTCGTTTGCATGGGCTTGTACATAATAATGATGTTCCTTTTCCATAATGTCCTTTCTTTAGTCCCATCAATTGATTTCCTGACCACTTGTCCAACTGCTTCCCAATCTGATTTGCGTTGCCTATACCGATGTTAAAGGGCAGCCCGAGCGACAAAGTCACTCCAAAATCGGCCACCAAAACTGGTATCTCGCAAGCAAAGGGATGTGATAAAATTCTGTCTTTCCGTCAATTTGAAAGTGCCCAGATCTACTGGCCCATATCCGTAAGCGGGGTCATAGATGTACAGATCAGGCAGATCAGTCTCTTCTAAAATGTCAAATGATCTTGATTCCTGCCTGGCGCCTTTTTGATAAAATCGTGCACCGCTCACGAGGGAAAATTTTCCAAATTGGAAACCAAAAGTCACACCGCCACTAAGGCCCAAAAGCGATTTGGTCTGCACGTCTTGTGGGTAAAAGAATAGGTCATACCCGTCGGTAGCGAGAAGATCAAAGTCTGCAAAATCTCTGGAGACCTCTTGGTTGGAGAGGTGCCCCGTCGCCATAGGCCCAATAAAAAAGGAGCTTTGAGCAAAAGAGAAATGGGAAAAGAAAAAAGTACAAAAGAAAATGATAGCTGCATTAAAGGTTGTTGATTTCATTTTTTAAAAATTTAGAATGGTTAATAATTGATTGTTTGACCTCTTGGTGCAGCATATCAAAAAGAGGTGCCCACGGGTTTTTATTTTTTTCGAAAAAAAAATTTCAGCGCTATTTTTAAACGATCAAAGTCTAACCAATTTACCTGTTTGGCTTGGGTGAACGATTGCCCTGTTGAGCAATTGACATTTCAGCAATTCAAAAAATTTTACTTTTACTCCATGGACTTACAGCTTGCACTTTCAAAATACCCTGACAAAGAAACGTTAGCCGAAATAACCTCCTACATCGGCGACGAGCCCGACCGTTTTGCCGAACTCATCGACTTGGTTTTACACGGCGAAAGAACTGTTTCCCAGTATGCTTCCTGGCTCGTCAGCCCCTGCATCGATCTGCACCCATTTCTGATCCGGCCACATTTGCAAGAATTGATCGAAAACCTCAGCCAACCCAATTTGTCCGATTGGGTTATCCGCAGCACCATCAAAGCATTGATGAAAACAGATAATTTAAGTGAAGAACACCAGGGCCTTGCCCTTCAACATTGTTTTGACTATTTGCTCAATCCAAAAATGGCCGTTTCCATCCACGTATATGCGATGCAGACGGCTTTCAATATTTCTCAAAATGAGCCTGACTTGTTGAATGAGTTGAAAATGGTGATCGAAGAAAGGTTGCCTTACGGTACGGCAGCGTACAAATCGAGAGGTAAAAAAATTGTTGGGGAAATAAAGAAGAAAGCATCTTTTATAAGGTAGGATAAAATTCTTTGCACAGGTTTCCCATGGTTATTTTTGAAAGGTATTTTTATTTTCACCGCATGGATTTACAACACGAACTTTCCCAGCGTCCCGACAAGGAAAAGGTACTTGAAATCGCTGCCCGTATCGGCAATGACCAAGAGCAATTTTCCCAATTGATTGACATTGTGCTTCACGGTGAAGAGCCTGTTTCCCAGTACGGCTCGTGGTTGATGAACCATTGCATGGAGCAACATCCGCAACTCGTCCAACCTCATTTGGCCGCTTTAATGGAAAATTTGAGCCGCCCGAAATTGAGTGAATGGATCGTCCGCAGTACCGTCAAGGCTATGGCCGAAGCAGGTGAATTTCCAGAAGAACTGCAAGGGCATGCCCTCCAGCATTGTTTTGATTATCTGCTCGACCCCAAAACAGCAGTAGCCATACAGGTGCATGCCATGCAGACCGCCTTCAATATTTCCAAAAATGAACCTGACTTGTTAAACGAATTAAAAATGGTGATCGAGGAGAGGCTGCCCTACGGTACGGCAGCGTATAAATCGAGGGGGAAGCGGATTGTAAAGGCGATCAATAAATTATTGTCTTGAAAAAACAGGTTCATCATCAAGTTGAAGCAACGAGCTTCTCATCAATCAATTTTACGGCACATCACTGGTTCCCTTTTTTCTTTTCCAATTCAGCGATCCGTTTCCCTTGTTGTTGAAGGGTTTCTTTTATTTCCAAAACCAGTTTTAGGAGTTCTTGAAAATCAGGGTTTGGATTGGCTTTTTTTTCATATCCAGGTATTTCATCCGGCTCTCTGGCTACAGCAGAGGTGGATGTTTCGTTTGGGAAAGCTGGTAGTTCAGCATCAGGTATCGGTGCTTCAAACAATCTTTTTACGGGAATCCCGACCAGCTCTTCCACTTTTACGGCAATGGAGATGCCGGCTTCCATTTTCCCGTTTTCCAGTCGCTTGACCTGATCCCTTGACAAACCCAGCAGTTCGCCAAAATCTTCTTGATTCATCCGAAATTTTTTCCTAATCCGATTTAGGTTGGATGGGAAATTCATAGTAGTAGAAATACTAATAATTAGACCAAAGGCATTTTTTCACCAAATAATGATGATATTATTTTTATTTGGTGAAAAATCGCCTATATTTGTAGCGGTTGACGCCCGAATATACTTGTACAAAAGAATTATTTACATGGTTAATTTAATTACTTCCCATATCCTATCATCTTCGATCACCAATACTTTCCCGATTCTGAACGCTCCGGGCAGAACGGTTACGATAAGACGACCGCAGCCTTTGGCAATGCGGACACTTGACCCGGGCCCTAATACCGTTTAGTGCCTATAGTGCCGCTTGCCTGTTTTTAATTTAACTATTCATTTTTCGCAGCCTGTCGCTGATGGGCTGCTTTTTTTTTGAAAAAAGGTTTCAGGAGAGAAGAGCCCTCATCACCGCCGGCTCTCCCATCACCTGATGAGACAGAAAGTTTTGGCGGAACGAATTCCAACCTCCAAAGCACAGACTGGTACACCCGCAGGTGTTTCGCTGGAAACATATTTCTGGTTACCTCATAAAGCCCGTCGCTTTACTGCTATAATTGGGAAATAGCCCCCAAACGAAAAACGCCGACAGAGCGAATCCCTGTCGGCGTAGTCTAAATTTTCCAGCCCCTATCCTAACCTTTCCCTTTCCGGGACTGACGGCTTCCGCTCTTTACGGGCGTTTTGCTGCCGGTACTAGATTTAGAGCGACTGGTAGTCCCCCCCGTACTCTTCGTTTTAGGGGCAGAGGAAGTGGGCTTGCTGACGCTTCGTGACTTTGCCTGCGGGCTGCTTTTGGCACTGCTGCTTTGAGTGGTCACGTTGCTGTTCCTACGGGGTTGTGTTTTCTGGGTAGGGGTCGTTGCCGGAGGGTTTTGTTTTTCAGCAGCGGGCCTTGAAGCTACAGAAGTTTTACGGGAAGACTTCTTGGAGGTCGTTTCCTGGCGACGACGGTCGGTCTGATTTTTTGCTTCAGGACTCACGTTCCTCTTTCTGTCGGGATTGGTCGTTCCATTTGATTTTACCGATCCGTCAGACTTCCGGCTGTTGGTTCGGGGTCTTGCCACATGACTTTCGTCCCTGTTTCTGTTGGGATCGGTGGCCACGGTTCGCCTATCCGACCTTTCAAGACTGCGGTTCCGACTAACATTTGCATCGGTTTTGCGACTGCCGTAGGTGAAGTTGGAACGCCCACCATGTTCCTCAACGTACCGTTCGGTGCGTCGGTGTACTTCCGGGGCGCTCGACCTGCGGGGCTCATAAAAATGGCGTGCTTCGGGGATTCGGTATTGGGGAGCTGCACAGTAGTAGTTGTTGTAAACAATGGTCCTGGTGTGCCAAACATGCCGTGATTGCGGTCTCCATGTACGGTACCAAACAGGGTAATAACCATAGTAATAGGGCGAAACCCACACCACATAACGGGGAGCAAAAATGAAGCGGACGGAAGGCCACAACCATGCGTTGACGAAGACGTTGGGGCTATAGTGATCGTAATAGTAATCACGGTAGTCGGCCCCTACCATGTCATCGTAGGGATATGGTTCAACAATTTTAGCAGTACCGTAGAGGTTTTCGTCGCCGATGATCTGGACGATGGCCTCGTTGTAACGGTTGCGCTTCACTTCGATGACCGCTACGTCCTGTGCCACATTGCGGCCAACGAAAGCCTGGATGACAATGGCGTGCAAATCGCCTTCCGCATGGTCGACCACCCGGAGGTAATCAATCAGGCCATCGTAGTCTAAGTCAAGGTTGTTGACGTCGTTGTCGGGAGAATTCAGTGCCCGCTCGAACTCTTCCAAAGAATCGGACCGTTTAAAAAGATCCAAAGCTCCTTCGAGGCTGAAATCATCGCCCGGCAGGCCGTAGTAGTCGTCAGGATGCTCCGCTAAAAGGAACACAGGAACCAGAAAAGTCGCGAGTAAAATGCTGATCCAAGATTTTAGGTAATTTTTCATTGCGATAGATTTTAACAACCGGCAGGTGAAAAGGTCCGGTCTGTCTAAATGACGGATGTTTTGACTGGATGTTTACGGGTTGTGCGCTCTGCAAATGGGTTTTCACATTACTTTAACTGGCAATCTTAAGGAAGGGATAAAAGGCAGCATCTTATCCCGGCACAGTTTGCCTTATTATTGAAAACTACTGAAAAATTATCTTAGCGAAAAACACACCATGAGTACCCTTAGCGACCTACTCGAACGGGGGATATCCACCGTTCGGAATGCCTCTCAAAAAAAACGTTGAGCGCCTTGTTGAACAAGATGAAAACGGCCCACAGTTGCAAGGTCTGGACACTGTCGTCCGACCGGAACGAGTACGAGCGTTTTTGCCTATTTATTGGGCAAGCCGGACGGAGACGGCCTCTCTATTGACCTGTTCAATGAACTGTTGTAGAGCGTGCGGTGTCGGCCTACGCCGACCCTTATGCCGTAACGATAGTGCATGACCCCCTGCGACATCCGCAAGCCAGCGGATTCTGCAGTTAAGTGTAGCTACCGCACGGCACATTCAACGGATTTGTAATTCATTTTTCTTTCGCTTTTAGGGTAGTGGTGGCGATGCTGGAATATTACGCTACTTACTTCTACGAGCTGAGCCTATAGACGGGGCACACCTCCCGCTTGAACCGTGAAATCGAAAACCGCTTTGGGGATGAAAAATTTGGCCGGGAGGAAGTAGGGGCGCAATATTTTGCTCAACCGATAGGCGTGAAGACTGTCAATAATTCAAATGATATTAATCATATATTAATCCCAATTAATTGTAAAAATTGCAGATGTATAAATTCTATCCCCCTAACTCGCCCTTCAAACTTACTATCGAGAATTCTAGTCATCAAAAACCCAATACCAATGCCACGGCTTGACTGGAATAATACCATCGACACTATTAAATCGGGAAAGTGCATCCTTTTCCTGGGTCCGGAAATCTATAATAACGACGAGGGCAAATTGGAGGAACGATTGCTGAAATACCTCGATCTCCAAGACGACCCCGAAGTGCAGGTTTACGACGACGGGCTTTTCTTTTTCAGGGACGGGCAACGACGAACAGATACGTACCTGCGCATGCGGCGCTTTTTTGAAAATGAGGATTTTTCGGCTGCGAAAAATATCATGCAGAAAATCGCCCGCATCCCCTTCCATTTTATCATCACCACCACACCTGACAACTTGCTGGTAGATACGTTTCAGGAGCTGAATTTCAAAGTTAATTCGGGCTACTATTGGAAAAACACCCCGCCCGACCCCAAGGTCACCATGCCGTCCGTGGAAATGCCAATGGTGTACAACGTGTTGGGCAACATCGGCCACCCCGAATCGCTGGTGCTCACCCACGACGACCTGTACGACTACCTCGAATCGATTTTCCAGGCCAAGAGCATGCCCGAAAAACTGCGCTACCATATCATGAAAGAGGCGCAGAACCTCATATTTCTCGGCATCCCATTCGACCGGTGGTACATGCAGATTATTTTGCGTATGCTCAACCTCCACATCGACAAGGACGTGATGCGCTTTGCAATCATGCAGGAGGTTTCGGACGAGGTAGAGACGCTTTGCAAGGACGAGTTTCAGATAAATTTCATTCAGCACCGTATCGTGGAATTTATCGACGAAATGTACGACCGCTGCGAACAGGAAGGCATTCTCCGCACCGCCGATGAGACCGAGAAAATGGACGTGGAAAAGATGAAAACTCTCGTTGCTGAAGACCGTCTGCCCGATGTTTTTGCGCAGCTAAATAAATACCTGGCCATCACCAAAAGAGGAGACAACGACCTGTCCGATGAACTGACGCTCTTGGAAAATCGTCATTCACGATTGACCCGGAAAATCCACCAGGGCATCCTCAGTGAAGAGCAAATAAGCCTAGCGGAAAACAAGCTCCGCAATGACCTCCTCTACTTGCTGAACGAAACCATTGTTTTGACATGAAAACAAATAAAAACGGACATACTGCACAATTGACCCCATCTGCGTCCACCACCAAAAACGTAGGTCAACCAGGTACCAAACAGAGCTATCGCTACCCCGGTGCCCAGCCTTTTTCGACCAGTCAGGCCAACATATTTTTCGGGAGGGAGCAGGATGCCCTCGACCTTTTCCATTTGATAAAACTGGAACCACTCGTGGTAGTGCACGCACGGTCGGGGCTAGGCAAATCTTCGTTGCTTAATGCCGGCATTATCCCCCATATCGTGGAAGAGGGAGAATACACGCCCATTACCATCCGCTTTGGTGCGTACCGCCAAGAAAACGGGCAAAACCTACCACTGAACATCACCCGCAGCCGGGTGGGAGAGCACCTGCACAGCGCTGAGGCGTCCTTTCTGGATGAGCTATTGGAAAACGATGGGTCGCTGTGGTACATGTTCGCCCGGGAGCATACTTTCGACCTGGGCAGGCGGAAATTCCTGCTCATCTTCGACCAGTTCGAGGAGCTTACCACGTACCCCGAAACGGCCGTCCATTCCTTCAAAACGCAACTGGCCGAACTGTTCTATTCACAAATACCGGAGCGGTTCCGCCAGCCGGTAGAAATGGAGGTAGCGTCGCCAAAAATATTGACCAGAAGTCAGCTTTCGCTGCTGCACGAGCCTTTACAACTGAAGATTGTACTCGCTATCCGCTCCGACCGAATCAGCCTCCTCGACCAGCTATCCACGCACCTGCCGTTGGTAAAACGCAGTTGGTTCGAGCTGGGATCGCTCACGGAGCAACAGGCCGAAGAGGCCATCCTGAGCCCAGCATACAAAGCCGGTAGCTTCCTCTCCCCTATTTTCGATTTTGAAGACGAAGCCATTGAGGCCATGCTCAGCTTCCTGACCAAGGGGCACAGCGAAAATATCGAGTCATTTCAGTTGCAAATCCTCTGTCAGTCAATCGAGCAAAAGGTCATCCAACAAGGGCTGAAAATGGTCACACTCGCCGACCTCGGCAACATCCAGGAGGTGTATGAGAATTATTACGAGGACCGTATTCGGTCACTCGGCTCGATGGAGGATCAAAACGCCGCCCGCCAGTTCATCGAAGATGGGCTCATTTTCGAGGAGGAAGAGCGCCGGTTGAGCCTTTACGAAGGACAAATCCACTCCACCTTTGGCATCTCCGACGAGCTGCTCCGGCGCTTGGTGGATACGCACCTAATCAGGCGGGAGCCGAGTGCCAAAGGAGGCTACCTGTACGAGCTGAGCCACGATACGCTCGTAGCGCCAGTGCTGAAGGCGAAGGCGGTGAGGGTAGCCGAGGAGGAGCGAAAAGCTGCAAAGTTGGAAAGGTTGAAGTGGGAGCAAGAGCGGCAAGCGGAGTTTCTGCAGATGCAATTGCAGCAAAAAGTGGAGACTCAGCGGCGAAGATATTGGGTGCTGGGTGTGTTCACTACCTTGCTTTTGGTCGTGTCGGCGATGGCGGTTTGGGGATGGGTAGATTCAAATAAACAGGCTGAAAAAGCATATGAACAAACTGAAATAGCAGAAAAACAAACTGAATTAGCAAAAAAACAAAAGGAAACGGCGGATTCGTTACGGAGAATAGTTTCTAAACAACTAACAGAAGTCGAGGAGGCCAAATGGGTTTCTGACTCTCTGGGTATCGAATCATTTTTCAATTGGAAGGAAGCTGAAAGACAACGGGATTCGGCAAATCAAAGGGGCTCGGAAAAAATACTTGCAAACAAAAAACTACAATATGCAAACAGTCAATTAGCAGAAAAAAACGATTCAATCGAAGCCCAAAAAAACATTGCCCTGCAGAATGCGATAGAACTAAGCAATGAAAAAAGCAAAGTCGTGCAGGCCAATCATTTCAACCGTTCCAAAAGCATCGCCTTCCAGTCCGTACAAATGAACCCGCTGAACTACCGGGAAAAGGCTTTGCTGGCACTTGAAGCCCACCGGATTTACCAGGACAGTTCAGGTGTTTTTTATCAAAAATATCAGCCGGAAATTTTCAAGGCGCTTTACGACAGTTGGGCCAGTCTGCCTGATTTTAGAGATTCGAATCGGGCGAGAACTGGCCGTCAAATTGACCAATTGGTCACGGACAACAAGCAGGAACATTTCTTTACGATGGGTAAGGTCGGTGCGTTTGCAGGATGGAAGTTGTCAAACTACAGCGTTGCCCTGCAAAACGTAGCTTCAAAAGTATCCGAAGTTCAGAATTCAATGGCATTGAGTCCTGACGGGCGTTGGTTAGCTGTAGGTGGAAAATCGCCCGCCTTGATGATTTTTGACCTTCAACGGTCTCCAAGCAATCGGTTCAGCCCCATTATTCTTAATCTCGGAAACATTTCAGAAGTGTATCAAATTCAGTTTCATCCAGGAACTGAATGGGCGTTCATTTCTACAAATGATAACTGGATTCATGCTCTCCACCTTTATGATGGAAACCGAGACCGGGACCGGGACTACAGTTTAAAAACCGTGGCCCGTGTGGAAGCATTGGCTGTTTCAAGCAACATGATTGTGGCTGGGGATTTGGCTGGAAACCTTTATTTTCAAAGCATTTCGGATTTTGATCCCGAAAAAAAGAAACCGGATATCAAGTGTGAAGGGAAAATTACTTCACTTGCCATTTTTGAATCAAATGACAGCTTCACAGTTGCCTTCGGCAATGAAAATGGCCTGATCGAGATTTGGAAATGGGGCGCAAATGGTATTTCGAAAATCAAAGGGCCACATGCACTCAACCAACACAGCGCCCGCATTGCCTCGCTCACTTTTGACCAATCCGGCAACAAACTGGCAGCGGCGAGCTACGACGGCACCGCCAGTGTCACCTTTTTGGAGCAGACGGATTGGCCAGTGTATATTTTTGATGATGTGGGGGATTGGGCCACCTCAGTCACGTTTCTTAGTGATGATAATAACCAGCTGATGGTTAGCTCAAAAAAAGGCGACCTGATTTTCTACGAATTGGAAATGACTTTTTACCAGGACCTATTGAAGGAAATAACTCAGCAATGGAAATCCAATAAAACTACTTCGCTGAAATGAAAAAACTAAAAATCACCGCGAGCCTCTTGCTTAGCATTTTCTTAAGCTTCCCGCTCATTTCACAAAAACCAACCTGTGAAAGGAACCTGGAACGGGCCGTTGAATTATTCCAGGCTGGCCGCTACCAGGACATTGATTCGCTGCTGGCCAGTTGTGAAAATTCTGGAGATTTGAATACAAAACAACGTCAAACAGCTACTGAACTCACCGCACAGGTGGCACTTTTGGAAAAAAACTACGACCGGGCGAACGACAAAATAGTTTCACTGCTCAAAAACAACCCCTACTACGCCACGGAGTCTGAAATTCCCGAGTTGGCACATTTCGCCCGGCGGTACAAATCCTGGTCAGTCACCATGGGCAGTAGCATGGGTTTGCAGTTTGCTCCGGTATCGTTTGCCGGGAATTACGACCTGCCAGGTGTGCGCACCAATTCCCAAGAGACCAGGCTGAGTGGGCTGGCTTTTTTGACGGTTTGGGCAGGCGCTGATTTTTTCGAATCCGATAATTTTGAAGTCATCGCCGAGTTCAAAAATGCTCCAACGCAGTACCTCTACTCCTCCGCCCTCCAAATACAGATGCCGGTTGCCTCTTCGCAAAACGCCAACCTGAATTTCGAGGAATTCACGATGTGGCTCGAACTAAATCTCCTCGCCAACTACCACTTCCCCATCAAAAAACTTTCCTTCGGCGACCGGGTCAACTACTACGCCCAGTTCGGTGGCGGATACACCTGGATGCGGGAATCGAGGTTCGAAAACATTGTCCTCGATCCCTCCTGGCAGGATGAAAAAACCAGGCTGGACGCACTCATCATCACCCGGGAGGGGGAAAGCCTGCGCCGTATGGACAACTACACCCTCCATGCCGGGCTTGGGTTCACATACCGGATTTCGCACTACCTCTCCATCTACGGTCAAGGCAGGTACAGCCTGCGCCTGCAAAATCTCGTCAATGAAAAAAACCGTTCAGGCAACCCAACGCTGACCGACAATTTTTACTACCTCGACGACGACATGCTGCTGCATGGCATTTCGTTCTCGGCAGGCGTCCGGCTCACCCATTGTTTCAATTGGAAACACAAGTAACGTCGACTTAGATTAGGAGTCGGACACTTTTCAAGTGTCCGACTCCTTGACCTCACGCCTGCAAATCGCTCACATCATCCACGTCCAAGAACACGCCCCGCAAACGCAAAATAGGCAGTTTGCTGTCCGTCAATTTTGAGAAGATGGACACGTCGAACAGGAAGCATTCGTCCACATTGTCGTCCGAAGGCAGGTGCTCGTTGAACCAGGTGGAGATGCCCTTTGCCAATTGGTTGACAAATGAATTTTCATCCTCCAAATTCCAATCGGATGGCAGCTGTAAATCGTACGGTGGTACGAGCAGAACGGGAAGTTTCACGTTTGGCAATTTGTTTCCGTCTTTTTCCTGGTCCTCATCTTTTGGCTGGTCTTCAACTCTCAACTTGTAGGAGTAAAGGCACTCCAGTTTGATGAGTTGGTTGTCCTCCGCTACCCCCCTGTCCATCAATTCTTTGAAGAAAACTTGGAGGTGTTCGGCGAGGGTGCGGACCACCCGTTTATTCGTTCCAATTTTGGCAATATTGACGGACTGGTCGTTGTCCAGCAGGGGCACGATTTTGTTCGGGAATTTCACCGCAGGGGTATTGTAAATAAATTCCGAACGGGTCGTTTTGCCCTCCAACAAATCCTCGTTGCGGGTGATGCTCACCTCGGAGACGGCATTTTGCCATTCGAGGATGCTCAGGTTTTCCAGCACAGCAGTACGCTCGGCAATTCCTTTGGCCGTCTGCCAATCGATGTCGGCATACTTGTAAACATTTTTCTCGGCGGTCGATTCGCCTAAATCTATTTCATGTGTGAAGCCTGCCAATCGAATGACCGGGGTGTCCAATTCGACCGGATAGGAAATTTCACCGGGAGTAACTTCCGTCAGGAATTCGCCCACGTTGCTGCCGTCACGGCTGTACTCTTGGATTTCAAAATCAAACCGCACGTTCAATTTCATTGTGTCGAGATTCCTCGATGCCATGGCCATTCCCGAAGCATCGTACTGCGGCCAAGCCAAAGTCACCGCATCCACCAATTGGTGAAAGGCGTCTAGGGCACTGCTCGCCGTCGCCAGCTTGCTATCGTCGGTAAGGGTATTGGCGTGAATAGTCGGCAGGGTGCTTGCCAAATCAGCCTGGATGGCCGGATAGTGAGCAATGAACGTAGCCAACTCTTCGAAGAAGCTCCGGCCACCGAGCATGGCCCGAGACATGGCCATGCTTTCTGGTACACTGTTCAGGGTCACGCCTGCTTTCAGCGTGTCCTGCGCTGCGGCCCGTTGGGTATAGGTAAAACCGTAATCCCATTGCGTGGCGTTTGCGAGAGCGGATTTGTCGTCTTCCTCTTTCGACTGCTCGCCAAACTGCCGCACGAGCGTGGGCGGAGTCGGGAAATTTCGCAGCACCACGGGTATTTCGAGGTGGCCGAGCGGTTTCACCAGTGGCGAACTCGCATCGCTGGCGTCTACCGGATTCACGAACATCAGCCAACTGGAAATCTCATAACCTTCCATCTGGTCGCTGTCCTGGATGCGGTATTCAAGGTGGGTGATTTTGTAGTTCAGGTCAAATTCCACAGTGGCCTTGGCCTGGTCCTGCTTGGTGTCGAAAAGGAAGGTGAGGAAGGCATCCTCGGCGTCCAGTTGCACCTTGGCATTGGAGAAGGAGAAATTCCGGTCGCCCGAGCCAGCACCGTCGCCGCTCACGATGAAGGGCTTGCCGTACAGCCGTACGGGCTTGCCTTCGAGGGTGAACCCTCCGTCCGTGCCCACTCCGAACTGCACCACCGTGTTCACGAGGTAGGCCTGCCGGAGTTTGATGAGCAATTGCTGCTTCAGCTTTTCACGGGCAGCCCCCATCTGGGCTGTACTCGGTGTACCTGCGTCGGTCCAGACTGGCGTCAGGCCACTCACAATTTTTTCGGCCAAGGTTCGCTTGTCGGCAGTAATTTCGCCAAGTCGGTCAGTGCTCTTGCCTTCGGCTGCGCGAGCCGCCGCCAAAATTTTATCCACCAAAAATGCGGAAGTGGACATCTCCGGTGAGAGGAAATCATCCACCGCTTCGAGGAACTGCTGTGCCCAGACATCCAGGTCGATGTCGGAGAAGGACTGCCGGTTTTCCTCAAATTTCAAGCCCTCGCCAGTGGCGTATTTGTACACGTCCACCCTTTCAGTGGTCAATTTCGTGGACAGTGGCTTCACGGCGAGGTAGAGCGGCGTATCACCAATTTCACTGGTCAAATCGTTCATTTTGACTACCCAAACATCCTGCCGGCGCTGGGTCGTGTTCAGGTCTTCCTTGTTGATTCCAGTGGCGATTTTGATGTTTTCTTTCGCAAATGCCTCTTCGAAATCCTGGGCGAAAACGGCCAGCGGTTTATCTTGCATTGACTCGGCATTTGCCTTGTCGATTCCGAGTATCGGCTGCACCATGCCGATGGTTGAAGCAACGTTTGGCGAAGCCTTGAAATCATTGTCTACCTCGTCTAATTTACGCTGGAATTTCAATCCGACCTCCAGCTCGAAAATGCTGGCCGGATTGATTTCGTTAGTTGAAAACGGGACTGCAATGGTCAGCTCCGTTGCAGCTCCTTGCGGGTCATCAATGTGCTCGTAGATACCATCGAGGAAACCATTAAAAAAGTAGGAATCTACGTCCACCGCTCCCATTTCACCCTCCACATCCGACTCGAAGAATGAACTCAAGATGCTCACCTTGACTCCCGGCTGGTTGAGCTGGTAGTAGATTTTAGCAAACTTCTGTTTGGCCTCTCGGATGCGGTTGTCCCGAGCAGCCTGTTTGGTGTCATCGCTCACTTGATCGTTTACCCCAAAATCAGGTGCCGTGTAACGCAAGTGGATGTTGAGCTTGAAATGGCCTTCGCTCACCCGATCGAACTCGTAATTCGCCGTCACGTTCGGCCACTTGGCGATGGAAAGCAGTTCGTCAGTGTAGCCCAAGTTTCCAATTGATTCCGTTTTTTCGATGCCCAGTGCCTGGTTGCCGTAGAGGTCACGCCAGGTCATTTTCAGCTTGGCCTCATGGCCGATGCCAGCGTATGGATTCGGCTCACCATGGAAGTTCGAAACGGCATCGAAATCAGTAGCGAAGCGAGCCAGCGGCACGGCCAGTTTGAAGTGCCATTTCCCATCCGGATTTACCGAAGGAGGCAAGCTCTTGCGGTCGTGCTCGTCGATGTCATCTTTGCCCACATCGTTCGCAGGGCCGATGGGCACGCTCATCAGACTTTCGTCAAATCCGCCCGAGCCACCATCCACTTGGAAGGCCAAGAGCTGGTAGATGTTTTCCAAAAAGTCATCGTAGTACTTCGCCAATTCATCATTGTAAACCGCAAGTGCAGCCGTGTACTGAGCCTGTTGTTCCGCAGTCGGATTGCTCGGCAACACGGGCAGTGTAGGTTTATTTGGCTCATCCGGCACGTCACGGAGCAGCTCGTAGGACACCACGCTTTGCGGCAACAGTGCCACAGAGTAGGTCTGCGTCGCATCCTCGGCGAAAACCATCGAGTTGGCCGCATCGATGCTCGAATCGGTGACGGCGCAGTTGCTGAAATTTGCAGGTACGCCACTTTCCGATTTTATCAAAACACTCAGCTTGGCCACGCCGTCGCCGTCGAAAATGGCATCGGGCAGACCTTTCGGGTCGGCTGCCGCCAAATCCTGATAGAACAGGTAATAGCCGCCGGAGCGCACGATGCTGCATTCCCAAATCAGCCGGACAAATTCTTCCGGATTGTTCAAAATGCCATGCGGGACTTCCACGCCACGCACCATGGCCATCCTGCCACCCAGTTCAATCGGGTTGGTCTCGGTGGAGAGGTTGGCCTGGGTGATGAAGGTGTTGATGGCGCTGATGTCCAGCGATTGCAGTGATTTTTTGTCTCCGCCAAATGTTTCGGGGGTATCGTTGTCTGAGCTTGCGCTTTTGTCATCGTACAAAATCTGGATGTTTCCACCCAAAATTTCCTCGCCAGAAAGCAGCAGCCGTTCGAGCAGGGTGATGCCGATTTCGTCAGTTCCAATAAGCTCATAGCGAAGGTTGGTCTCGTTCTGGCCGGGCTTGCGTTTGATGGTCACTTCTACCAACGTGCCCCATTCGGCGGCTTTGTTGAAATATTCCAGCCGCTGCTTGGCCTCGTTGAACACCCCGTAGCGCACTTTCAAATTTCCGCCACTATTGGTATACAAGTGGCTCATCATTGTATCGGGAAAATGCCAGATGAGGGAGTTCGAATTCCACGCTGAAAAACGCTTGAAATTGAAGCGCTGCTCCATCTTTTCAAACGATGGCAGTCGCTCCAGATTCGGCGCAGTGAATGGTGCTCCGACGGCCTCAAAGCCATCTCTCAAATCATCCACTTCGGTCTTTGACTGACTGATGGTCAATGATTTGCCGTCACCACCCATATCCAACCAATCATCAATCTCCAGACAGGAAAGCGTGATGTCAAAATTGTCGCTCAGGTTGTCCGGCAAAGCGAACTGCTGCCCCGTGAGGTCGAACAGCGGAAAGTGCTTGGTGAAGGTGTCCACCGTCCCCACTTCTTTATCCGGCAGGCGCAGACCACTCAGCTGGTAGCGGGCCACCATGCCGGCGAGGTTGCTGCTCACATTGTTCCTGTCGAGGTCTTCGAGGAGGTCGGCGAGGTCCAGTTTGGCGATGCCTTTTACCCCAAGGAAGTCATCGGCAACGTGGTCGAAAAGACCAACTTTGCCTTTATTTTCATTGGCCAGTACTGCAATGGTTTTGCCCGTCTTGACGGCCTCGTCGTAGAAGCTCGAACCACCTTTCCACGGATGGAGTTTGTTTTGCTCCGCAATATTTTCGATGGATACGCCCAAGCGGTCTGCAACGCCTTGCAGAGTAGTCGAGTCATCCAGTGGGAAACTGTAATTTTCGAACGATTCGATGGCCTCGTCCACGAGGTGCTTGGCCATGAGGTGGAAGTAATCTTCGAAAATATGGGTGGCCAGCGAGGCCTCCGCTGCGTCGGAATCCAGCCCTTCGACGTCGAGCGCCAAGGCTTTGAGGAATTCCTTCACTTTCGAGAGGTAGTCACCCGCAACTTCGTTGTGCGTAGAAAAGTCAATTCCCTCATCATTGCCTGTCCACTTCATTTTCAGGGTAGGCAGCATTGGGAAGATAGTCACTTCGGTTTTTTCAACAGCCTCAGGCTCAGCCTCAGGTTTCAGCCCGACGATGCTCAGGTTGTAGTACTGCTTCAGGAAAGAATAGATTTCGCTGCGGCTTGGGCCGGCATTGTTCAGGCATTCCCGGATGGTTTCCAGTTCGGCCAGGGACAAATCAGCGTCGCTTGCCGGAGCGGCCGTCATTTTCCGATAGGATTTCACTACCCAGGTAAGCACGTCGTCCGAGAGTTGCTTGAACTCTTTGCTGTCCAGCAGCAGCAGGGCTACGTAACTGACCTTTCCGGTCTTATCCGAAATGGTAGGCTGCAAGCTGAATAGCAGGCTGAGGTCATTTTCCGTACCGGAAAAGTCAGCTGCAGTCACTCTGAAATCGATGACCTGCATGGCAGCGTCTCTCGCCTGCATGGCGGCGAATGCCATCCGGCTCGAGCTCGGAAGCGTGTTCCAAGGTGCCAAATGCCAGCGGTCTTCGCCAACGGTAATCTTGGCTGAGATGGTGGCCGAGAAGGAGAACTTGATTTTGACAAACAAAATTTTTATCGAAGCCTGCACCGTCACGCCCGCTTTCAGCACGATGGGCACGGGACGGTAAGCCTCGAAGGTGGCCTCGATGAGGGCGTACACCCGCACGTAAACGCTGGCCGATATGACCACAAAGTCCACCTCGCCCTGCAGGATGCCCACCAGTCCGATGGTGCCCTGCACCCAGTAGTAATTCGTCTCCTCGACGTTGCCGGAACTGGCCTGTGCCGGGAACAGCGAAGCGTCGGGGATGAAGGGTGCGACCACTCCTTCCACCACGGCCACGAGGGTGATTTTGAACGAGGCGGAGAGCACGCCTTTTTCGATGCTCTTGCCAAATCCAATTTCAAAACCAAACCCGAAAATGATGACCGTGCCGAAGCGCCCGACCGCTTTTCCGTCAGCAGTTTTTTTGATGTCAGGCAGCATGAGCGCCGTTTCGCCGCTCAGTTTTCCAAAATAAAAACCAGCCGAACCCACCAGCGGGAACGGTCCCGCCTGCACCTCGATGGCAAAGGAACGGGAGAAATCCAAATCGTACGGGAAGCCCAGGTCGACCTTGAAATCGCCGTTGGTGTAAATGTCCAGCCCGAGCACCGGCAAGGTGAGCTTGGCGGCCCCCACTTCGAACTTCCGGAATTGGTCGGGCAGGGTGAACAGGATTTTATACACGCCGACTGAATCTGTCACTTTTTTGTACAAAATCTCAAACTCCAGCCCATCAAAAACCTTCATGGCCTCGCCGCCTAGCGAGAGTCGTAAACCATATATTTCGGGGTCGTTGAAAACGACTGCCAGTTCGACAGCGAAATCATCGAATTCCTCTTCTTCCTCCTTATCGCCGTTGTCGTCCGGTTGCCCGTCGTCTGCTTTGCTTCCGGAGGGCTTTCCATTGTCGCTGTCATCCTTTTTTTTCTTTTTCTTGTCCTTGTCCTTTTTCGGCACTTTGGCCAGCAGGCCAAATTCAAAAGCAATCAGCCAGCTGCTCTCGTCGCTGAAGACGAGGCTCACCTCTTCCTCACTGCCATTTTGGTCATTTTTTTCTCCGAATTCAAAATTGTACACGATTTCGTAGCCGAAATCCGACTCGTCGCTGGCCGCCGGGAAGAATGCCGATTTCATGGCCTCAATCGCATCGCTCACGGAGTTGATGTTCTTGGTGCTGCTCAGCGCCACGTGCTGGCCGAGTGCGATGAACGGGATGGTCACTCCCGTGAGTTCAGAGGTGTCGGGACCTTTATAGGCCATCAGCCAGCCGATGTTTTTCTTCACTTCCCCCTCCTTCCGGTTGGCGAAGAGGTAGGCGTTGGCTTGGGGTGTTTCGATGCCGGGTATCGGGGGTACTGTCGGCGGCACCATTTTGAAATTGAAAAACCGGAGCGAAATGTCGTCCAGTGAGAGGATGTAGGCCCCCGGCTGTTCCTCCGATTTTTTGTCGAAATTCAGCGTCACCGTGTCCACGTTCAGACCGAGGATGCCTTGCAGGCTGAGCGCCTTGCTGTTGCCCGCTGCACCCGGCAGCAGGATGCCGAGGTAGAGGCGATAGGTCTCGTTGTCTTCCTTTCCTTGCGGGCTCCAGGCCAGCAGCAGTTCGGCGTCGAAAGCCCCGGTCGAAGCGAGCATGCCGGGCGTGCCGAGATTGATTTTGTATTTCAGGCCGAGCCATTCACCTGAGAAGCCCGTTGTTTCGATGGCGGGTGTCAGCACGGGCTCGAAGCCGTAGTCGGTCGGGAGTTTTGCGCCCGTTCCGAAAATGAAATTTTGAAAACCCAATGGGAACTGGGTGAAAAGCCCGTCCTTCCGGGAGTAGCTGTTCTCGATTCCCAGTTTGAAATATTTCACCACCATGTCGAAATCCCGGCTCGTCGGGTCAGCAAGCGGGAAGGTCATGTCGAGGTGGAGATTGGAAAAATGTAGGCCCTTGCCGATGTCAAATCCTTCCTCGCCTGCCTCGCTACCGAAGGAGAAAAGGTCGAGCTGGGTTTCGTTGCCGTCGTCGTCCTTTCCCGTCAGGATTTCGAAGTTGATATTTCCCAAAAAACTGAAGCGGGACTGCACGGTGCCCCCCTCCGTGGAAACGGTATCGAACGACGCCCGCTCGATTTCCATGAAATGGAGGATGTTGCTATCGAGGTGGAACTTGTTGCTTTTCGATTGCTCAAAAATGTAGGATTTCACCCCGTCCCGTTCCTCGTAGGTGCCGTTCAAGATGAGCGATTGGGTATTTGTGCTTTCAAAATCATCCCCCTTGACCTGGATAGCCACTTCACGCACGTCGTCTTGCAACAGTTGGCCCAATTTCACCTGCACTTTGCTGGCGAATTCCTTGATGTCCGTGTTCTGAAAAAGCACTTGCAGCGTGAGCACCTTGAAGTCGAACGTGCCCTCGGCAGGCTCAATCGGCAAGTCGGGGCTGCGCTCAGGGTCATCGAGCATTGCTTGCTTGTAAACCGGATCGAAGTAGGAGAAGAGGCCGAAGAGCGAGCTGTTCTCCTCGATTTTGAGGCTGCCGGCCGTTTTCACGTGGTTGATTTCGATACCGAAGTGGTGCATGGTCAGGCCGTCGGGGTCGTCCACGCCGGCGAGCAGTCCTTTGAGTTCATCAGGAAAATCTTCCTTCGGCAAATCCAGCTTCAGCGCCAGGATGCCGGTCCAGTTCGAGTCGCCGACGATGCGGTTAAAATGGGCGAAGTAGGAAGTCGTTTGCGCCTCTGCTTCGGCGATGTAGTTCTGCGCCCAAGTGGCAATGGCCGGGAGTTCGCCGGGCACGTTGAAGTCGCCGGGCTGCGTCCAAAAGGCGGGGTCTTTCAGCCGCTCTTTCAGCGAGCCTTTGCAGAATTTGAAAATAAGCACGTTGCGGTAATCGTCCCCTGCTCCGTTCCGTCCGGTTTTGATGAAAAACGGCCACTCCCGGATGTACATCTGGTTGTTGAAAACGGCCTCGTCGGACACCCCGGCCATTTGTTCCGGTTCGGTCAATTCGGTGAAAAGTTGCCCCAGGTTCTCATTTTGCGTTGCGACCAAAAACTGCTGATTGGTCTGGAAGGCATCCTTCAGGGCTTTGCCCAAGTTGAGGAAACCGACCTTGAATTCGGGGGGTACTGTTTCCGCCTCCGCTCCTGCGTAGTTCAGGTAGTTCTGGGTGGTCAGGGCGTCGCCCACGGTATTTTGCGCCAGCAAAACTTCCTCCCAGCTGCCGTCCGCTGGTTTCACCTTGGCGATGGCCCCCTGCGGCGTGGTAGAGGTGATGACTGTGGGTTCGTCCTCGGCAAAAATGGAGGGCGGTGCCTTGGCCGACACTTCGGCTTTCCGGGTCGTGCTGATGACCTGCGATTCGAAGGCTTCGAGGCCTTCCGCTTTCAGCGTACCCTTAGGCAACTGGATGCCCTCGTAAGGTACCAGCGGCACACAGAAATCAAGGTCTTGCGGCATTTCCACCGCCAGCTCGAAGAAGCCGAGCAGGCCGTCGCTATTTGGCGCAATGGCGTGGATGCCGTGTTCTTTCGAGTAGAGCGAGGCGCCCTCCGGCTCGGCAGAGAAGGTTACCTTTTTGCCGTTCGAGGCCACCACATTCGCCCAGGAAGTCTGCGCCCGGTCGGTCAAAAGTGGGCCGACAGTGCCGTTCCCTGTCGCCAGAAATCGCGGTGCAAAGGCCGGGCGGTAGGGTTGGAACCGCAGGCGGTCACCCAACAAATCTCTCGTACCTGGCTGAAAGCCAATGGTTTCCGTGCCGGAGATACCGGCCAGCAAATGGGCCTGGCCGTTCACCATGGCCTTTTCCACATCGGCTTCGTCGAGGAGCAGGAAAAATTCCCCGGCGGGGGCGAGGTATCTTTCACCACTGTCCTTTTCCTTTTTACACCACACGAGGCGGGCGGTCTGCCGGTCGGCAAACAGGGTGTTGGCTTCGGCCTCCGAGGCGGTACCGGCAGTGTTCGGTTTCAGGTGGATGCGGTAGCCGTTGTGGGTGCGGTACCAGCTTTTGAACAGGGTCGGTTCTTCCGAATTTTGCAGTGTTCTTTTTCGGGTCGTCCCGGCAAAGGCAATATAGGTACGGGCCGGGTCAAGGTCACCCGGCGTGGAGGCCTCGTTCGCCAAATTCGCCGGGTCGATGCTCACCTGCATGCGAACGAGGTAGTTCGGCCGGGGCTCACGAAAAATGGGGAAATCAAATGTAGACCGACCGCCATTGCCAGTCTTGTCGTAAAAGAATTTTGCCCCCAAACCGGAGCCCAGCAAGTCAACATCCTCATCCAATTCCACCTCAAAACGGACACACCCACGGCCGTCGCCAGATAGAGGGATGGACACGTAGCCTTCGGGCGGAATCTGCTTAGAATGACTTTTCATGTCGAGCGGCCCGCTTCCGAAGGACAAGGCAAAATCAATGGGCCGCAAGTTGGGCACCGTTGCGGGCAAGGGAAAGCGGATGGCGCTGTAGCCCCCACTGATTTCATTTTCCGCCTTCGCATTGTTCACGAATGCCAACGCGCCCGCCTCACCCCACTCCACCTGGGTAGGCTTGATAATTTTATAGATGCCCGCACTTTCCTTGCGGAGGGGCACCACGAGCAGGTTAGCGGCCGTCAGCGGGGCATCCGGGTCCATAATCCAAACAATGCTTTTGCTACGGAACTCGCCCACCATTTCATCGATGAGTTTTTTGACGTCGGCACAATAGCTTTCACTGAGGTTCTTGGGCTGTTTTCTGGCGAAAATGAATTCCCCAAAAATTTCCACGGCCCCAAATTTCCCACTTCCGTTCCAGATGGTATTGAAGTCGATTTCATCGCCTGTGTGTTGCACCTTTGCATCCATCAAAAAGGCACACCAGCCTTCGGCGGTCTCAGTAGAAATGTAGAGGAATGAGTTGGAAAAATGGGCCTTAGAAAAAGTGGTTCCTTGTATCATTTTATGAATATTGAGGGTTGTAATCCCGTGAAATGAATGTTTACTAATGCGATAGTCCCTTGTTTGCACGGTAGCTTTTATATGGCTTTAAGCAACAAAGCGACACAAGAAAGACTGGCCGACCATGCCATCGGCTCAAGGAAGGCAACAAGACGGAAAAATGTGAAAGCCTAAAATGGAATAGGTGGCAACACAGGGCAGAAAAATGGCTGTATGATTTTTCATATCGAAAGGGTTAGAAAAAAAGTTTCTTTCCCATGGTGTTACATGGAAGCAGAAAATCTTTTACGTTGATGCCCCTTCTGTTGCATTAGAAAAAAATGAAAAAAAGCCTGATTGCGGTGATTAGGAAGTATAAAAAAAAGTTCTCTCTATTATATTTTGCTGTGATGCACAGCTCTTAAGTACGACGTGCTAATTAAACAGGTATTTTATGCGTATCTTTTTCCGCTATTTTTCACCAAAAAATAAATCCGTAGCACTGCTATGCATGGATTTTTTGGCAAAAACTATCGAAAAAATCTTACACCTAAAATTACCCGTTTAATCAACACGTCGTACTTAGTAAGATGCATCCTAATCAGCCCAAAAGTATTTTTTTTTTAATAATAAATCTAATGACTTTCATCACCAAAATGCCCCTACCGTACGCTATACACTAACTTATTTTTTTTTCTTGAAACTGTTGTTTCAAAACCAAATTGCCTACAGCTATCTGTTATCACCACCGACCGGGCCATCAACAGAAACCTATTGGAGACCTATTGGAAAATCGGGCAGTACATTAGAGTTGATGCGACGGGGAAACGGATTGGCAAAAACAGCTATTTTTTTTTCTCCTGTTGGAGCGTTTTTTTAAATGCAGTGGTACTACGAATGCAAAAAAAGGCTTCGACAGGAGGAAAAAGAGCGTTTTTACGCCGATTCGTTTCCCCATCGCATCAACTCTGCTATAGAGTTTGAACAAGGCGGGGCTCCCAAAGCCATCTATGGCAGTTCGCTTTTGGTCAATTTGTCCAAAGACCTGACAGCCCTGCACAGTAAAGGTTTCAGCCGCTCCAATTTGAATTATATGCGGCTGCTTTACTCCTGTTATCCAATTTGTGAGGAGCTTCCTCACAAATTGTCCTGGACCCATTTCTGTGAACTGGTGAAAATCGATGCCCCCTTGGAACGCTCGTTTTACGAAAAACAGGCTATCAATGAAAGCTGGAGCACCACGGAACTCAAGCGCCCAAAAAATCATCCCTCATCCTACGTCTTGCCGCTTCCAAAGACAAAGAGGGCACCCTCCAACTGGCCAAACAAGGACAGCTCATACAAAAACCCGGCGACCTCATACGGGAACCCTAAATACTCGAATTCCTCAAGATACCCGAACCGTACCACCCCACCGAAACAGAACTGGAAAAACGCCTCATTGAGCACCTCCAATATTTCCTGCTGGAACTGGGAAAAGGCTTCGCTTTCATTGGCAGGCAGTACCGGAAACCCTGTTCCACCTACCCCCATTTGGCATCCGAAGCACAGCATTACTTTTTGCCCAAGCCAAATCTCCAGCCACTGGCCCAAGGTTTTTCCCGATGGAGTTCCTACCCAAAAAAAGCGATGCTCTCTGAGTAATTGGCACTGGAAAAGAAGGGAATGGAATTGACGGAATTGGAGGGGGAGATTGTTTTGTTTGTGGGTATGGGTAAATGACATATCGGCGAGGGTAGATATTTGTTTTTTTTCTCTAACTTGCCAGCCGAAATTAAAAACCGTTGCTAAATGTCCAGCGACGCTTGAGCAACGGTTCAAAAAGTTTCGGATCAGCCACCTTGACACTAAACATTTCTATTCGAGAAAGCTTGCCCGTTTTACAATTGTTTTAACCCGGACGTATGCTCAACAAAAAACTCCTCTCCGAGCGGGATATTTGCACCAAGTTCATCACCCCGGCCATAGAAAAAGCCGGGTGGGATATGCACACGCAATTTCTCGAAGAAGTCTCCTTCACCGCTGGTAAAATTTATGTCCGTGGCAAACTCGCCGCCCGGGGCAAGGGCAAACGGGCCGACTACATCCTCTACTACAAGCCGAACA
>JAWKLX010000003.1:0-1636 GCA_041392505.1 Saprospiraceae bacterium
TCCTTCGACCCAATCTCATTAAATATTTTAAACTTAGGTTTTAGTTCTTTAATTAACCTGTTTTTATCCGCTTGGGGAAGTTGCACCACGCCATCCGAAATTTCGATACTGCGGATACCATGATCCTCCAATAAATGGACGTAGGCATCCAATGCTTTGGCGTGGTAATATTTTTCAAAAAGGGTGCCCCCAAAATAAACGTCGATGCCGTACTCTTTACAAGCGCTTATTTTTTCCTCAATGGCTGGGTCTATCAATCCGATGCCAGAAGTGAATTTTATAATATCAATATTATTGTGATAATATTTCAATTGGTTTCGGAACGTGACCGGGTTTAGCCCTTTTTCGAGGATCATGGTCAATCCCCTTTTTCTGGGTTTAACGGTTCGTTTTGGCAATGATAAGCTCATATAAATTTCGGTTATGTGGTTTAAACTTGGTTTGCTTTATGCTTTTGATGAGGTTAGAATAATTTTGGTAAAAAATCGGATTTAATAATTTATCAACATAATGCGGCAGCTCATTTATCTCTTCAGGCCCTAATGCAATGATGTTGTTCTTTTTTAAAAAATTAAAAGTGTTTTGTTGGTTATCAACAGCTTTTATGGCGATCAAAGGCAACTCCAACAATATGGCCTCGGCACAGGTCATGCTGGGGGAGACAATCGCAAAATCGCTGCCATTCATTTTCTCGGCCAAATGGGGCTCATCGATATAAAGCGCAGCGTTGTCAATATTTTTTAGTTTATCTGTTAGGCGAGAGAGGTTGGGATTGGATGAAGTCGTGAATATGTTCATTTGAATTTGGTCAATACCTTTTAGAAACTCGACCGCTTTCTCTGACAGATTTGTGGGGTCTGTTCCTCCAAATGAAACAAACGCAGTTATTTGGCGATGGTTCGGTAGCTCTCGGCTGGGTATTTTTAAATCCCTGAATTCATTGCGGATCAACGAAAATTGAGGCCCTGCCATTACAAGGCAATCGTTGGGCACTTTGCCCTCATAGCGGTTTTCATCGCCGCTGATATTGTGGTTCAGCAGAATATCGCAACAATGATTTTTGTATAAATCGTCTATTACAAAAACCATGACATTGGTCTGCTTTTTTATTTTCTCTTCGGTTTCTTGATTGATTTTATAATGATCAATTATTATTAAATCAACCTTATTTCGGATAATTAATCCTATCAGCTCCTCCTCGTATTCCGTATTTAAGACCTCAACACCAAACCCTTTTTTTTCAATTTTATGGATGGCATTCCCTTCGAGCGGCAAGCAACAAAAATTGACCCGATGCCCATTTGATTTTAATATTTCCGCCAGTACCAAATCCCTTGCGATATGCCCCATCCCAATTAAATTGGAAGAATCTGATCTGACGAGAATATTCAACATTATTTTTTTTCTTGCAATTGTTTAGGTTTAAATAAATTGAAATATGGTTGAAATACGGTTGAAATAAAATAGAAATATTATTCGCTGCTGATTATTTATCAGCGGTGAATCATATTTCCATTTTATTTCAACCATATTTCCATTTTATTTCTTCCCCCATGATTTATATTTAAATTCAGCAATTTCCCAATCTTCCAAGGTATCAATATCGTGGCCCTCCATTTGGGAAATTTCAATAATG
>JAWKLX010000030.1:0-108045 GCA_041392505.1 Saprospiraceae bacterium
TATTCCACGCTCAACCAAATCACGATGACCAATTCATTTCCCCAAATAGAAAATGAGGAAGTGCAATTTTTACCGCATAATTTTTATGATGCCCGATTCCGCATTACCCAGCCTTTGATCAACCGGGAAATTTATTTCAACAAAAAAATCAAGCGCGAGATGGTAGGGCTAAAAGAAGTGGAAATCCAAGTGTTCAAACGGGAATTGGTCAAGGAGGTAAAAACGGCTTATTACCAATATTTGCAAGCTACGGAGGCCATTTCTATTTTCGATAATGCACTGGGTTTATTGGCGGAAAACAAACGGGTCAACGAAAGTTTGCTCCGCAATGACAAAGTGATCCCGTCGGTGCTGTTGCGGATTGAAAGTGAAATCACCAACGTAAAAGCCCAAAAAAACGAGGCCCTGACCAATCAGCAAAATGCCGCCGCCTATTTCAATTTTTTGCAAAACCGGGATTTGGAAGCTCCCATTGAAACCGACGAGTTGGTATTGGCGGAATTAATTGCGGAACAAACTGCCATGCAAATGGGCAACCGAGAAGAGCTCCAGCAGCTGCAAACGGCACAGGCCATCAATGCCCTGGTGGTGGAATTGGAAAATGCGTACAAAGTGCCACAGGTCGGAGTGCAAGTGGATGTTGGTTCTCAAAATTTTGATTTCAAATATGGTGGTTATGTGTTGGCGGGCCTCGCCGTGGAAGTGCCGATCTTCGCTGGCAACCGCAACAAATTGCAAGTGCAACAAGCGCAACTCGATCTAAAAGCCACTGCCGAAAAAATAGCGCAGGTCGAAACCCAAATCGAACTGCAAACGGCCACCGCCCGCAATTCCATGTTGGCTGCCATTGAGACTTGGCGCAGTTACCAAGCCCAATTGACCAATGCCCGACGCCAATACGATGACACCTTCCGTCGCTACAAGGAAGGGGTTTCCAATTATATCGAAGTGCTGGATGCCCGCACTCAGGTAACCAATGTTGAATTGCAACAATCCTTATCCATGTACACCGTGCTGCTGAAACAAGCGGAATTGGAAAGGGCTGTGGCAGGGTTTGATTTGAGTGGGAATTGAGGTATTAGGAGATTAAGAAATTGAGAAATTAAGTATTGCATAATAGTCATTTTCGGTGTCCTATAAGTGACACCTTTCATAGCCCGGCAATTTGAAAATTAATAATTTTAGAAAAACATAAACCCATTTTTTGAAACACATAGACACAAAAGGACACATAGTTGTGCACCAGCTGCCGAAGGCGGCTGAGAATTTTCTATGTGCCTATGTGTTTCAAAAAAAAAGAAACCTTAAATATTACTTTTCAATTTGCAGAGACAAAAAAGGTGGTCACCTTTAAATCATTGAGCTTTTTCTTCTTCTAAAAATCAAAATATGAAATACCCTTTTCACCTATTTCTATTGGTCGTTTTCTTGTTTTCCTGTGGTAAGGAAGAACCCCCATCAAACACTGCCAACGGAACGAATTCCAAAAAAGCGAACACGGTGCGAACCGCCAAAGTAGAGCGGGAAGATATTAATTTGTCTATTCAGGCATCGGGGATGGTCGCTTCGGATACGGAGGCCAAACCCGCATTTAAAACGGGTGGTGTCATTTCAAAAATGTATTTGCAAGAAGGCGACCCGGTCGCTAAAGGCCAGCTTTTGGCGACGCTTGACCTGACCGAAATCAATGCCCAAGTTCAGCAAGCCACCGAGGCAGTCAACAAGGCTTCCAGGGATTTGCAACGGGCAGAAAACCTTTATGCGGATAGTGTGGCCACTTTGGAAAATGTGCAAGATGCGACTACTGGTCTGCGGGTAGCAGAGGAGAATTTGCGAATGGCCAATTTCAATAAAAACTACTCGGAAATCCGCTCACCCATTGCGGGTAAGGTGATTAAAAAATTGGTCAATACCGGCGAGATCGTTGGCCCCGGCATGCCCGCTTATTTTATTTTGGGAAATGCCACCAAAGACTGGGTCATCAAGACCGGGTTGGCCGACCGGGACTGGGCAAGGGTCAGCAAAGGCGACCGGGCTACGCTCATTTTTGATGCCTACCCCGGCAAAACCTATGAAGCGAAAGTTACCCAACTGGCCGATACGGGTAACCCCGGCAGCGGGACTTTCGATGTGGAATTATCGATCGTCGGGCCCACTCCCCGTCTCGCTGCGGGGCTGATTTCATCGGTGGAAATTTTTCCTAAAACTATTGATCAACAAACAGTTATCCCTTTGGATGCCCTAGTAGAAACCAATCGGTTCGATGCCAAAGTTTTCACCGTAAAAGATAACAAGGCGAAGCTGGTGGAAGTGCGAATCGCATTTTTACATGAGGACAAAGTAGTGGTGAGCGCTGGTTTGGAAAATGTGGAGGTAGTCGTGACGGATGGGGCGCCTTACTTGGTAGACGGGGCAGCGGTGGAGGTTGTGGATTGATAGAATTCGGCAGAATGATGAGTCAAAACTAAACACTAATTAACCGATCACTGATAACTAATCAGCATGAAAATAGCAGATTTTTCTGTCAAAAATTACCAGTTCACCATTGTGTTGTTCATCATGGTCATGTTGTTGGGCTTGAGTGCCTTGTTCAACATGCCCCGTGGCGAAGACCCCGTTTTCAATGCGCCTATTTATGTGGTGACGGTCATTTATCCCGGTACGAGCCCTAACGACATGGAGGAACTGGTGGCCGACCCTATCGAGGAGGCGATCTACGAGTTGGAGGATGTCAAGGAAATAACGACTAAATGTTACGATGGGGTAGCAGTTATCCAAGCCGAATTCAATTATGGCGTCAACAACCTGACGAAATACAACGACATCATTCGGGAGATCAATAAACTAAGGCCCGATTTGCCAGCCGATATTTTAGAGGTAAAAATCATCCGGGCGCAATCTTCCGATGTAAATATTTTCCAACATGCCTTAGTCTCACAAAGTGCTTCTTACCAAGAATTGAAAATGCAGGCGGAACGCCTGAAAAGCAAACTGGAAAAATTGCGGGAACTCAAACAGGTGGAAATCCAAGCGTACCCAGAACGGGAAGTACAGGTGGAAATTAACCTCGAAAAAATGGCCCAAAACCGCTTGGGTCTGAACCAAGTGCTCAACCTCATCGGTGCGAACAATGTGAACATCCCCGGCGGAAGTATTGATATTGGTTCAAAAAAATTCAATATCAAATCCACCAGTAGTTTTGAAGACATTCAGGATGTCAGGAATACCATCGTCCAAACGACGGCAGAGGGACGCATCATTTACCTGAAAGATATTGCCCAAGTGAAATTTGCAGACGAGGATGATACGCATCTGGCCCGATACAATGGAGAGCGCACGATTTGGATTCTGACCCGGCAAAAAGACCGTAAAAATGTGATCCAGACCAGTGAAAAGATTTACCCCATCGTCGAAGAATTTAAAAGTAAACTGCCAGCGGGCATGCGTTTGGAAACTTCTTTTGACCAGGCAAAAAGTGTCGACCGGCGGTTGACCGGGTTAGGGAAGGATTTTTTGATAGCAGTATTTTTAGTGTTGTTGACCTTGTTGCCGTTGGGGCCTCGGGCGTCGCTGGTGGTTATGATTTCCATCCCACTTTCTCTGGCGATCGGTTTGGCGCTGTTGGATTTAATGGGTTATACCCTCAACCAATTGAGCATTGTGGGCATGGTGGTTTCACTGGGTTTGTTGGTGGATGACAGTATTGTTGTGGTGGAAAATATTGAACGGTTCATGCGGATGGGGTACACCCGGATGGAGGCGGCCATCATGGGTACAAAGCAAATTGGGATTGCGGTCATTGGTTGTACCGCTACTTTGGTTTTGGCTTTTTTGCCTTTGGTATTTTTGCCGGAGGCTACAGGAGAATTTATCCGCAGCATGCCCTTGGCGATCATTTTGACCGTCATTGCATCGCTGTTTGTTGCATTGACGATCATCCCCTTTTTATCAAGGATGATTTTGAAAAAACACGAACAGGTTGGTGGGAATTTGTTTTTTCGGTTATTTAAAAAATACCTGAACGAGCCTTACCAGGTGGTTTTGCACTGGGCGTTCCGGCATCCTGTTCTGACTTTGTTAACCGCGGTCGTGATTTTTGTATGCAGTTTGGGGCTGGTCCCACTGATCGGTTTCAGCTTATTTCCTACCTCCGAAAAACCGATATTCATGATCGACGTGGAGCTGCCATTGGGTTCGAACATGGAAAAAGTGGACACAGTTGTTTCCTTTGTGGAAAGGCGGTTGCTGAGTGACCAGCGGGTTGTCAGTGCCAGCTCGAATATTGGGAAAGGCAACCCCCGCATTTACTACAATGAATTTCAGCAACAGAATTCGCCGAATTTTGGGCAAGTCTTCGTTGGGCTTCAACCCGAAATGAAAGTGCCGGAGATTGTCGCTTTTACTGATCAACTGAAGGCAGATTTTTCTGATTATCCTGGTGCTAAGATTACGGTGAAAATGTTCCAGCAAGGGCCACCGATCACTGCGCCCATTGAGTTAAGGATTTTTGGGGAAAACTTGGATGAACTACGCCGAATTGCTATAGACGTGGAAGAAATTGTCAACGGGACGGAAGGCGCTATTTATGTTGAAAACCCACTGCGGACTCAAAAGACGGATTTGGAGGTGGTGATTAACAAGGACAAAGCAGGGTTGCTGGGTATCCCTTTAGCTGAAGTTGCGAAGACAGTTCGATTGGGTGTGGCGGGCCTTAAAGTTGGAGATTTTCGGAATGAGGATGGCGACGAATTTGCCATCAATGTTTCCATTGCTGAAAACAAAGAAGAGGCGCTTGAAACATTTTCCAAAATCTATGTCACTTCCCTCAGCGGAGCGCTGGTGCCATTGTCACAAATAGCCAAAATCGAGTTGCAAACGTCCCCATCGTTTATCCAACACTACAACAAGGAGCGTTTCACTTATGTCAGCGCCTTCACTCAAACGGGGTATAATACGAGCGCCCTCACCGATGAGATCATTGAAAAATTGGAACAATATGATTTTCCCGAAGGGTACAGTTTTATTGCAGCAGGAGAGCGCAAGACGCAGCAGGAAAGTTTTGGGGGAATGGAGACGATCGTAATCATTGCGGTCTTCCTGCTTTTAGCGATTTTGGTCTTGGAATTCAGGACGTTTAAAAGCACGTTGATTGTGCTGTCGGTTATCCCTCTGGGTATCATTGGTTCGCTGACTGCGCTATTTTTGGTAGGCGAAACTTTGTCCTTTGTAGCAACCATTGGCATGATCGCCCTGACCGGAATTGAGATAAAAAACTCCATCTTTTTGGTGGATTATACAAACCAGTTGCGGGAGCAAGGGATGCCTTTGGAAGAGGCTATTTTCGAAGGGGCAGAAACCCGTTTTCTTCCCATTTTCTTGACAACATTAACGGCCATTGGCGGTCTGATACCTTTGGTTTTGGAAAACTCCCCACTTATCTCTCCACTTGCATGGGTCTTGATTGGAGGGCTGATCAGTTCCATGATGCTAAGTAGGGTCGTTACTCCGCTGTTGTATAAAATGTTGCCGCCGAGAGTGAAAGTAAAGGCCGGATAAAGCAGGTTGGAAAATTTGAGTTTTGATAAAACGCCTTGTATGTTAACGATTCAAGAAATTTCAAAAGAGTCTAAAAAGGGGCGGCCCGGTTCATTGAACCGGGCCGCCCCATTTTAGACCTTGGACCGAACCGTCTGATTAAAAGAGCTTTGGTAATCGTTCAGCCCGTTTATAAGAATATAATTTTCATAAAATGCCTATTAGCATTAACCCAATACCGTTGCCATTGTCCCCATGATCCTGGCATACAAGTCATTAGGCTTGAATGGCTTAGACAAATAATCATTCATGCCAATCTCCATGCATTTATCTTGTTCTTGTTTGTTGGAGTTGGCGGTCAAAGCTATAATCGGGACCTGACTGAATTCCCTGATTTTACGGGCTGCTTCCATACCGTTCATCACGGGCATTTGGATATCCATCAAGATCAGGTCGTAACCATATTCCTTAAATTTCTCCACACCAACCAACCCATTTTCAGCAATATCAACGGAGACAAAATCCGACCAATTGGTCAATACTTTTTTTGTGGCCATTTGGTTGAGGAAATGATCTTCCACATACAAAATTTTAAGTGGGGCGACTGGTTTATCTCCTTGGAGATGTCTGGCTTGAAGCGGTACTTTGACTGGAATGCTGATGGTAAAGTTAGAGCCTTTTCCGATATGGCTGCTGATTTGCATCGAGCCTTTCATCGTTTTGGCGAGCTTGGAAACAATGGCAATCCCCAACTGGCGTTTTTTACAGGGCTCTTGGTCAAGGTTAGCTTCCAACAATAATTTATCAGCTTCCAGCAATTGAGCTATTTTTTCTTTATCGATCCCTTTCCCATTGTCTTCGACAGTTAGGATGAGGTGGACTTCAGAGGCACTGATTTCTTCCATGCCCGCAGATATGATCACATGGCCTCCGGTGTTGCCATATTTGATGGCATTGTCCACCAAATTGTAAAGGATCTGCGTCAGTTTTTTCTGGTCACTGATTAATTTTTCTGGTAGTTTCTCGGCAATATTCAGCCCTATTTTCAGATCGGCCTGTTCAGCCTTGATGGCGACCACGTTTTTAGTTCCTTGCAAGAATTCCCGGATATTGAATTCTTCTTCCTCCAATTTGACATTATCGGTAACCATGACAGAGAAGTTCAATAGGTTGTTGACGGAAAGCGAGAGATCGTCAACGGAGGTTTTTAGGTCATTGATATAATTTTCCTGAGAGGTGGATTTATCGGTGTTTTCTAAAAGAAACAACAAATTGACAACTGAGGAAAGTGGCGTCCTGATTTGAAAACTAAGGTCGGAAAGTACTTCCTCCTGGATTTTAGCCGTTCGGCTGGATATGTTTTTATCAATAATTAATTTTTCAGAAACCTTTCGCTCCGTCACATCCTGAATGCTTCCCACCAATAATATTTTCCCTGTTGCTTCATCAACTTGGATTTTTCCTTGAATGGTAAGGTAGCGAACATTGGTGCCTTCCAACAGTATGCGGTGTTCGATGGCCAGTTGTTCCCCATCTTTTATTAAACTATCAAAAAAATCTTCTACCAAATCCCGGTCTTCCAAATGGACATAGTTTAAATACTCGGTCAGGGTGGGAGAGAGGCTGCCAGGATTAAAAGAAAAAATCCGGTAGATCTCGTCTGACCAGTTCATTTCATTCGATACGATGTCCATTTCCCAAGTGCCAAAACGAGCCATTTCCTGTGCATCCAGAAATCGTTTGCGGTTTGTTTCCAGCTCTTTAGCTGTTTTTTCCAGCTTCATTTTCACTTTAGACCGCTGCAGTGCGAACCGGATCGCCCTCCCGAACAGCTTGCTGTCCATTTGGCTTTTTATCAAATAATCTTGAGCACCTGCTTTGACCGATTGATTGCCAATGATTTCATTATTAGTGTTGGTCACAATCACAACCGGTACATTGGAGGCTCGCTCCATATAAGTAGTAACGGTCTTAAATCCTTGACTATCAGGTAAATCTAATTCTATGATAGCTAATTCTACAGCATGGGTGCTGATATAATTTAAACCTTCGAAAAGTGATTCAGTGTGGTGAAGATCGTATTTGATGCCAGCGTCTGCCAGATACGATTTAATGGACTGGACATCGGGAGTCAAATGGTCTATCAATAAGATGGACGTCTTTTGCTTAGTATTCATATTAAGTTAAATTGACCTGTTAAATCCCGCTGGAAGTATTTGTCAGAGTGTAATATTATTTCTCAGTAAACCATTGATGGAAGAATGGCCGTTTGCAGCCAGAAATCTTCAATTTTTTGGATGATGTCGAAGAATCGATCAAAATCTACCGGTTTGTTGATGTAACAATTGACATGGAGATTGTAACTGTTGAGGATATCCTGCTCGGCATTGGATGTGGTTAATATGACAACGGGAATACTCCTTAATTTAGGGTCTGCTTTAATATCACCCAATACTTCCCGTCCATCTTTTTTAGGTAAGTTTAAATCTAATAATACAAGGTCAGGAGTGTCAACGTTTTCATAATTGCCAATTTTTCTGAGATAATTAATAGCTTCTAAGCCATCCATTACCACATTTAGTTGAACGTTGATTTTGCCTTCCTTAAAGGCTTCTTGAGCGAGTCTTACATCGCCTGGATTGTCTTCAATTAGTAAAATATTCACAGGTCTAGATTTCCTCATTAGAGTTAAATGATTGTATGGTTTGATTGGGCTAAAGTGTTTGTATAAAGTTTATTCGATTGGTGAAATCGAATAAAATAACCCTCTTTTGTGTTCTATTTACTTTGGCTTTCACAGTGCTTGTTTGAAAGAAATATGCCAAAATACTTTTTATGCCCCTCTTGATTTAATATTGAGGGGTGACCAAAAAGAAGCATTGGGAGGAGTTGTTTATTTGGTAGTGAGGCCTACTTTTGCAGAACAGAACAAGCAAGAATTGATTCACCTATGCAAATTTTAAACCAAATCCAGCAGGATTTTGAGGCTCATCTTAAAGACAGTCTTTTTGAAAATGACCCAGAAGAGCTCTATGCTCCTATCAATTACATACTTCAAATTGGAGGGAAAAGGTTGAGGCCTGCAGTTTTGTTGCTGACATGTTACCTTTTTAAAGGTAAATACAAACATGCCTTGCCTGCAGCTTTAGCAATAGAGGTATTCCATAATTTCACTTTGGTTCATGATGACATAATGGACAACGCCCCACTGAGGCGGGGGATGCCAACTGTTCATGAAAAATATGATATCAATACTGGGATATTGTCGGGCGATGTAATGATGGTTCATGCATTTGATCTTTTGTTAAAATTGGAAGACCAAAAACATTTTCCAACCTTGTTAAAAATTTTTACTAAGCTCGCTGTGGAGGTTTGTGAGGGACAACAAATGGACATGAATTTTGAGAAACAACAAGAAGTCAAAATTGATGAGTACTTGCGGATGATAGAACTGAAAACCTCAGTATTGGTGGCAGGGGCCATGAAAATGGGGGCTTTACTCGGAGGTGCTGATCTGGAGGATGCAGAAGCTGCCTATCAATTTGGTCGTAATTTAGGCATTTCCTTTCAGTTGCAGGATGACCTGTTGGATACGTATGGTGACCCGGAAAAATTTGGGAAGAAAGTCGGAGGAGATATTGTTCAAAACAAAAAAACCTTTCTCTATTTAAAGGCTCTTGAATTGGCCGATCAGAATCAAAAGTCAAGGCTATATGAATTGTATCAGGAGAACCAATTAAATGAAAAGGAGAAAATCGAAAAAGTAGTCCAGATTTTTAATCAGATAGGCATCAAGGAAGAAACTGAGTTGATAAAAGAGGAATACAAGAATAATGCTTTTTCGTTTTTAAGGAAATTGAATATTGAGGAGGATCGGAGAAATCTGTTGGAAAAATTCGCTTATTACTTGATGAAAAGAGATGTCTAAAAAAAAGGAGCAACCACCGAAGCGGTTACCCCTCACACTATGAAACACTATGCCTTACGGTTTTTGTTTCAGGGTTAAAATCCTTTGATGTCTAATTTGAAGGGTCGTTTGGTGAAAGGTTTAGATGTATCGATTGAAGTATCAGTAGAATGGTTGGCCAAAAGTAAACAAGTCCCCATTTAAATCAAAGAAAATAAGCAAAAAATACTATTAATCAGCATCTAAAAAACTAAAGTTAAAGTTTTGCTTTAAGAGGATTTGTTAGGTGCTATTTCAACTAAAAATGAAGCTTTTTGTTAGAACGGGTTGCCTTTTCAAAAGTTTCAAACCACATTAAAATTTTTTCTAAATTATGAAATCTTATTTCTTGACTTGCCTATCTCTCGTTTCTGCTTTGTTTTGTTTTGGCCAAGACCAAAGCAATCAGCTGCAACAAATACAAGTAGATGTTGTGTATTTGGCTTCCAACCTACTATTAGGAAGGGAAACAGGGACAAAAGGGGAGGAGTTAGCATCTGCTTATATTATTGAGCGATTTAAAGAAAATGGCTTAAAAAAGGTGGGGCCTGGAGATTCCTGGCAGCAACCATTCGAGTTTAATCTAAAGGATAATCCCCATGCAACTACTGGTGGTGAGGATCGGGTAGGGCATAATGTTATAGGTTATATCGATAACGGTGCCGCTAATACAATCGTGATTGGGGCTCATTACGACCACTTGGGGATGGGGCTTCCCATGGCCTCGTTGCATACCGGAGAACCAGCTATCCATAATGGTGCTGATGACAATGCCAGCGGCGTATCTGCCATGTTGTACTTGGCTGGTAAATTGGCCAAGTCTTCAGCCAAACAAAACAACTACTTGTTCATTGGTTTTTCGGGGGAGGAATTGGGACTTTATGGTTCTAAGTATTTTACCGAACATTCGCCGATTGATTTGGGTACTATCAATTACATGTTGAACATGGATATGGTCGGCCGCTTGAATGAAGAACGTACTTTGGCTGTTTATGGAGCCGGAACTTCCCCTGTTTGGAAAGAGAATTTGGAGAAAATAAATAATGGGCGATTTAACATCAAAACAACTGATAGTGGGATCGGGCCTTCAGATCACACCTCTTTTTATTTGAAAAATATTCCCGTCCTTCATTTTTTCACCGGACAACACAGCGAGTACCACAAACCAAGCGATGACAGCGAGTTAATCAATTACCAGGGCATTCAGGACATCGCCGATTTCATGCTTGATTTGATAGAAAAATTTGATGCTGAGGAAAAACTTGCATTTACCAAAACAAAAGATGAACAACAACAAGGTGCCAGTTTTAAAGTGACCCTTGGTGTCATGCCCGATTATGTTTATGACGGGGAAGGTATGCGCATTGATGCTGTTATGGACGACCGACCTGCTAAAGCGGCGGGCTTGGAAGGTGGAGACATTATTGTCAAAATTGGCGATGTGGAAGTAAAAACTATTTACGATTATATGGAAGGCCTCAGCAAGTTTTCAAAAGGGGAAACTACAGAGGTGAAAGTAAAACGGGGTAAAAAAACGTTGAAAAAACAGGTGACCTTTTAATCAACTTTTTGATTGGTTACCGCCAACTTGACCAAGTATTCTTTTGTATTTCTGTCAATCTGGCTGAATTCCATTTTTGGAACAGTTTTCCTCGGGCAATGAAAATTCCTGTTTTAGGAACAAAAAACGAAACGAAGAAGCCTGCTTGCGGTCCAACCGCCAGGCTTCTTTTTTATTGGCCGAAAGGAAGTTTTTCAACAACCCCCTTTCACAACCTTTTAAACCCATGTTAGATTTCATTGCGACTGAGAACCCCATTGACCAAACCTACCATTTGCCCAACAATCCCGATGCTGCTTTGCTGGATTCCTATTCAAGAACCATTGTTCAGGTTTCAAAAAATGTAAGCCCGGCAGTCGTCCAGATCAAGGTAAAGAAAAAAGCTAATGCGCAACAACAACGAAAAAGGGGCTCGCAACAACCCTTTGGAACGGGGAGCGGCTTTATCATTTCCAGCGATGGGCTGATTGTGACCAATAGTCATGTGGTCAATCAAGCCTTACAGATTGGTGTAGCACTGCAAGATGGAAGGGAATTGCCTGCCAAGCTTATTGGCGACGATCCCGCTACAGATATTGCCGTAGTGAAGGTCGATGGCAGCAACCTCCGTTCCGTCCGTTTTGGTAATAGTGACCACCTACAGGTTGGACAGTTGGCAGTGGCAATTGGCAATCCTTATGGGTTTCAATATTCAGTTACAACTGGCGTAGTAAGTGCACTTGGGCGGACACTGCGCTCCGAAAGTGGCCGCCTGATAGATGACGTGATCCAAACGGATGCAGCCTTGAACCCAGGTAATTCCGGCGGGCCGTTGGTCGATAGTAGCGGAAATGTTATTGGTGTAAATACCGCAGTTATTTTGCCAGCCCAGGGTTTGTGTTTTGCGGTTTCTTCCAACTTGGCAGAATATGTAGTCGGCAATTTGATTTTGAAGGGAAAAGTTCAGAGGGGCTACATCGGCATTTCTGGACAAACCGTTCCATTGAATCCACGCACGATTAATTACCATCAATTAACTGTCAAATCAGGAGTCTTGGTGCAAGGCGTCGAACCAGATGGGCCGGCCTTTAATTCACAGCTCCAACAAGGCGATATTATTGTTGCTCTTTATGAAAACGCTATCCATTCAATTGATGACCTTCATAAATTATTGAACCAAAAGGTAATTGGGCAACGCGTACATTTAACCATTTTGCGGCAAGGAATAAAAACAACGGTGGCAGTGATTCCAGCAGAAATGAAATAAATATTAATGAGGCTCAACCCTTGCACCGATATTTATTCCCCGGTGCAAGAGTTGGGTTATTTTATATTTTGCTTTTAATTTTTCAAAAAGAAAATCCACAGCGAGTTGGGTGTCCATTTTTCCACAAGTGAAAATATCCACCGCTGCGTAACCGAACTCCGGCCACGTATGAATAGTTAAATGGCTCTCCATAATTATGACGACACCGGAAACACCCAATGGCGAAAAGTGATGGAAATTGCTTTGCACAATCGTCGCACCCATAACTGTTGCGGCCTCCTGCAGAAATGATTCAATGATAAGTGGATCTTTTAAATTGGCAGGGTCGCACTCTTTAAATTCGACGATCCAATGTCTTCCGAGAGAGTTCATATTTGATGTTAAATAATTTTAGTTTAGGTGAAAAAAATAAATACTCGTTAATTTATTTATCAAGGGTAATTTTTTATTTTTTAAAATATTTCAACCTCCATATTATTGTTTTTTATCCCTTTTCCAAACTTCCCAATCCTCAATAAAATAATGTAACAAGGCTGGTTGGTCCAGGTAATTGGGCATTAACTTTCCGGGGTTGGAAATATCCCGCTCAAAATAAAACATATTTTCAACAATATGGTCATCAAGGTATCGGCAATCCATTTTGGAGGCAAATTTTTGTGGCTGCAATTCCGCTGAGGAAGCCAGCACAAACCCCCAATCCCCAAACGTCGGAACATATACATGGTAGGGGTAAACATAATTGAACCCACTAGCTTTTAATGTTTCATAAATACACCAGAATGCCCGGCGGGTGTGAAAAGGGCTGGTCGCTTGCGTCGCAAAAACTCCTTTCGGTTTCAGGCATTTTTTGGCAAAACTAAAAAAGAAAGTACTGTATAATCTCGCCACAGCGTCGCTGGAAGGGTCGGGTAAATCTGATAAGATAACATCAAACCGTTCTTTCGTATTTTTCAAAAACTGCATGGCGTCAGTAGGTTGGAGAGTTACTTTTGGGTCGGTCAAAACGCCACGGTTTAATTCTTTTAAATAATTGTTTTCCCTCGCTAATCGAAATACCTCTGGGTCAAGATCGACAATGGTTACCCGCTCTACTTGCGGGTGGCGAATGACTTCCCGGGCCAACAACCCTTCGCCTCCCCCCAAGATCAAAACATTTTTTTTCGACGGTGCAGCATTTAACGGAACCAATGCCAGCGACTCATGATAACGATATTCATCGAGTGCGGAAAACTGAATGATGCGGTTGATATACAAGCGCAGATCATCTTTGTTTTTGGTCATGACCAATTTCTGATATGGCGTTTGTTTTGAATAAATAATCCGGCTGGAATAAAATTGATCTTCCCATTGCTTTAATAATTTTCCGGAAAAAATAAATAAAGCAATAAAAAATAAAATGCAAATTAGGGTAGTATTTTCAATCCAGTTTTTTCTTTTGATTGAAAGGTGCTGCGTAATAAATCGATAAATCAATAGTCCTAAAATAATATTGGCCAACCCAAAAATGACGGATGTTCGGAACACCCCAACAAAAGGCAATAAAATAAATGGAAAAATCAAAGTCGCTACCAGCGCACCTACATAATCTAAACTCAAAACATTGGCGAGGTTTGTTTTTAGCGGATAATAAGTTTTCATAATCCGCACCAGAATCGGGATTTCAAAACCCGTCAAAACACCAATCAATAAAGTTAGCCCCAACATCAACCACTGATATATGCCGCTCGAAACCAGGTCGAAAAACCAATACAACAACGGGACACTTATGCCACCTACTAAACCTAATAGCACTTCTATTTTTACAAACCATTCCAATAAATCATCTTCCAAATATTTGGACAACCACGACCCCAAACCCATGGCTGCCATGTACACGCCAATCGTTAGGGAAAATTGTTTGATGCTGTCGCCCAAAAAATAGGAGGAGGTGGTGCTGATTAATAATTCGTAAATGAGCGAGCATAAACCGGCAATAAATACAGCGGTGAAAAAAATGGTTTTTTCGGAAATATGATTTTGTTGATCCATATTAAATAAATAGAGGGGGCAAAGTGGATTGCAGCAAATTTTTATCGAAGGTGAGGCAACAGGTTTCCCGCAGAATCCATCGGCCAAAGATCAAAGTTCTACCCAAATTATTTATTTGTTAAACGAATTATTTTTCTACATTTGTTCCAGTATTATTTAACAAAATAGAATGTAAACCAGCTAATCAACGAGTATCATACGAAAAGTAATTTAGAATTGTCTGCTTGCCTTTTTCATTTTCCTAAATGCAATTCAAGTAAGACACGCTTTCTAACGATCAAGGGATTGGTCAACTGGTCTCATTCTCAAAAAGCCTTTATCAACTATGTCAAAAGTTAAATTGGTTATTTATGGCCTGATTGGCGTATTTGTCCTCTACAACGTATTTTTCGCCAAAAGCGAAAGTGAAGAAGAATGGGTGACGGAAGAAATAGCCGTCCCTTCGGAAGGATTGGTCACCACTGTTCAAGAAATGGAAGCGGACATTTTCAAAATTGAGGACGAAGTGACGGTGCCCACCCCCGAGGAAAGCAGGATTGTTGCCAAATATCTGGATGGCAACATTGATACCTTCACGCTAGAGGAAGCAAGGTTGGTGGCTGCGGATTCTACCGGTTCGAGTCATCATCGCCGAAATCCGATCGTCCGTGCTGCTACTGCCGGATTTTTTGGGTTCATGATGGGCCGCTCGATGGGAGCCTCTCCATCGGCCGGGGCTTACATGGATCAAAACACTTACAACCGGGTCTCCAATACAGCTGGCAGTCAAATCAATCGAACAGCTACAAGGACCACCGTCAGGCGTCCGTCAGGGAAATCAGGTTTTGGTAGTGGCCGCTCAACCCGTTCGATAGGTGGATAAACGATTGATCGACATCGGCCCCATTTCCCGTAAAACCTTGAAAAATATAGGGATGGGTTGGTTCGCCACAGGCGAAAATGAGGAGTACCTTGCCGAAGAAATTATTTGCCTGAGCGACCGGGAGTTGCGGCCTTTACAGGAGGCTGCAACCTCGCTTTACGACCTGATGATCCGTGCTGTCCGGGAGGTTGCTTCTCGTAATTTATGGGCGGACATGGGCATCCCTCCGCAGGCAGTCGAATTGGTGAAATATTCCATCGAGAACGAAATGGGGATGCACCTAATCAGCAGGTTTGATTTTGCGGGTGGGTTGGACAGCATGCCAATAAAAATGCTGGAACTCAACGCTGATACTTGCTCTTTAATGGCGGAAACCCATTTTATTCAAGGAAAACATCTGGAGCAGGAACGAAAGAAATTGCCAAACGGACAGCCTTTCAATGCTTTGATGGATGGCCTTGTTGACCAGTTCAAAAAGATTTTGCAGTTAAACCCTGACAAGGAACCTGCCCTGCTGCTTTCCACTCTCGGATATCAGGAGGACTGGTTGAATACCTCGGTCATTACGATGGCTGCCCGGAAGGCAGGTTTTCAGGATGTGCAGGAAATGAACATGGACAAAATCATTTTCTCGGAAGAGGAAGGGATTTTTATTGAACTCGGAAAAGACCAGTTTATCCGCTATGATTTTTGGTTCAAATTCGTCCCGTGGGAGCTTATCGTCTTCGATGAGCCAGAACTTTTGGAAACCCTCGACCACATCATCCGCAATAAATTGGCGGTTGTGATCAATCCGGCTTACACCATGCTGCTGCAATCAAAAGCATTGATGAAAGTCATGTATGATTTAGAACCTTACAACCCTTTTTTATTGAAAACCTCCCTTTCTGCAAAGGATTTTTACGACCACCGTTTTGTGCGTAAACCAATTTTCGGAAGGATGGGGGAGAACATCGCCTATCACAATGGCTCCTCTTCGCCAGAATATGAAACAGACGGGGATTACGGCGAATTCGATCCTGTATATCAGGAATTGGCTATGTTCAATATGGATAGGGAATTGCACCGCTACCAACCGAGTATTTTCTGGACCGGAAAACCCTCCGCACTTTGTTTTCGACGGCAAGATGATCCTGTCCTTGATGACGATGCGGAATTTTTAGGACATATCATTACTTGATGTTTATTAATGAATAAAAAAAAAGGCGAGTGCCCAATTTATTTTTCAATAATGGGACACTCGCCTTTTCTTTTTTATTTAAAAGAGAAAACAAAACGAGCGGATTATGGAAGGCTAATGGCGGCCAGAAAATGCCAACCTGCTCATCGCCCCAAACAATATCAATATGCCGAATACTGCAAACATGGTGATTGTTTTTATTGGATTTAAGTTGGCTTTTGTTTCCTGAAATAATTTCGGGAAAATATGTTTTGCTGGGCAACTAACTTTTATCGAACAGGGAAAATCATCGACTGAAGTTGCTTATATATAGATCGTTTAAAACGTAGTTTTCGTTTCTCCTACAAATGCTTTTTAACAATAGTTTAGTAAATTGGTCAGGGATGTGACGAATGGTAAGTATAGCTGTTAATAAATTTCTTCACATTTTAATTCACAAGTAGGTCGGCAAATTCATTTCGGTTGGAGGCATCAAACGGCTCGGCCCAAAGGGAGGGTAAGGGGCGCTCTAAAAAGTTGCCAAAAGTTTGGCTTATCCTGCCCCACATTTTATAATTAAATTTTTGTACTCGCTGCAATAAATGATTTATCGGTAAATCCTGATTAGTTATTTTTTTTTCTCCAACCACTCTTTCACCATCCGTTCCAAAACAAAAAGCGGCACCGCCCCATTTGATAAAATAAGGTCGTGGAATTCCCGGATATTAAATTCATCGCCTAATTTCAATTCCGCCAATCTCCGTAATTTCCGGATTTTTAATTCCCCAATTTTATAAGATACAGCTTGCCCGGGCCAACCGATATAACGATCAATTTCGGTGGTGCACTCATGAATGGATAAGGCGGTGTTCGACGACATAAAATCGATGGCTTCTTGCCGGCTCATGCCAAACACGTGCAAGCCCGGGTCGACGACCAGCCTGCAGGCTCGCCACATTTCATAGGTTAATTTTCCGAAGCGCTCATAAGGGGTGGAATAAACGCCCATTTCTTCGCCCAGCCATTCAGTGTACAAAGCCCAGCCTTCCCCATAAGCACTTAAATAGGTTTGCTTGCGAAAATCCGGCATGCCTTCCATTTCCTGCGCCAAAGATATTTGTAAATGGTGGCCGGGCACGGCTTCGTGTAAGGTTAAAGAAGGCAGTGCATATAATGGCCGTGAATTTAATTTAGTGGTATTGACCCAATAGTTGCCAGCTCGGCCATTTTCGAGTGACCCACCGCTGTACCGGCCACTGGTATAAGTTGGCGCAATGGCTGCGGGTACGGGCTGAACACCGTAAGAATTGCGGGGTAGCTTACCAAAATATTTTGGCAATAAACCATCTATTTTTTTGGCAATAAAACTCGCCTCTTTTAATATTTCTTCTGGTGTTTTTGCATAAAACTGTTCGTCTGTTCGGAGGAAATTTAAGAACTCCGCAAAGCTGCCCGAAAAACCAACCTCTTCAATAATTCCCTCCATTTCTTTTTTTATTCTGGCGACTTCACTTTGACCTATTTCATAGACCTCTTCAGGTGTCATCTTTAATGTCGTAAAATAACGAACCCGCTGTTCATAAATTTCCCTGCCTTGAGGTTGAGCAATAATCCCGATTTCTTGATTTGATTTTGGGATATATTTTTCATCTAAAAATTTTAATAACATTTGGTAAATTAAATTGACGGCATGCACCCTAACTTTTCCCTCTCTTATTATTTCCATTTTATCCGCATCGGCAATATTTGCAGGAATATTTTTAATTGGCAAATAATAAGGACTGTCTTCAAAATTTTCTACGGCTTGGGCGGCCACTATTTTTCGGCATTTTCCCGTTAATGCGTGAGGCAATGTCCTTCCCGTATTCATGCCTTCCGTCAACAGTAATAAATTATCGTGTGTTGCTTTTTGGAATTTTTTTAAATCGTCGAAATATTTTCGGTAATCGGAGGTGTCCCTAAACTGCCGTCGTTCCATAGAAGTAGGCAGCTCGGAGTACCAGCCACCTTCAGCGTTCATTGGGACGAGGTAATTTTTAAATTCGATATTCGCTATTTTATCTTCTAAAATAAAAGATAATAATTCATGGTTGATGCGGTCTTGTTCATCTAATTCATCAATGGAAATTCCCGCTAAATCGGTCATTAATTCTTTATAATAAATTGCTCTTTTTTCGTAGTTTTCTTTCGAAACGCTGGGGGCGTCCTCCCCTGAATCATTTTCTTTTTCTTGAAATTCTTGGTAGTCGGTAATTATTTTATCCAACGCTTGTTTCTGCCCAAAGTGGGTATTGGGTAAAACAATTAATAAAAGGAAGAAGGGTATAAAAATGTTTTTCATGAAAATGAATATTGAGTGGAATTAGAAATGGAAAAATAGATCCAAAACCACACCTATTTTGGATTTAATTATTTTGCAAAATATTATTTCCTAAAATATATTCCCCGATCCGTTTTGCCCAAAGTTGGTAAGCCAATTTAGAAGGGTGGACACCGTCACTAAAAAAATCATTGGGTGACTTGCCATGCATCCGCCAATTCAATTCCCTGATGTTTTTATTATCGAAATAAACTTGCGGAAATTGTTTTACCAATTTATTTAAAATATGTCCATACCGTTTTACTGTTTTTCCGACAAATAATTTTATCAATTTAGGAAAAGCAGGAAAAGACTGAATAGGCGGCATATTGGCAAAAACAATGGGCGTGTCAGGAAATTTATTTTTAAGGAATATAATAATTTGGGAAATATTGTTTTTAAAAACAAGCGGGTTTTTTAGTCGGAATGCATCGTTGGCGCCTGTGCCAATGACAATCAAATCAGGCGAGAATTGAATGGGTTCATTTTGTAATTTTTCCAAAATACCTTTTGAGGTCAAACCACTTTTGGCAAACACTTCCCAATTTATTTTGAGGTTTAATTCTTTGGCTAAATATTCAGCTAATTGCCCCGTGATACCGTCTTGATGCGTGCCGACACCGATGCCTGCAATGGTGCTTTCCCCAATGGTTAATAAATTAATTGATTGGCTTCCCTGGCCAGTCGTCCCTTTAATATCAGTTGGGGGTAAAAGCTTAGGTATTTTTTTTCGGATATGCCTGCCCTGAAACACCATATAAGGTAAAAAGGGCAAAGCGCCAGCAACCAAAAAATAATGTTTTAAAACAACCATTTGAAAAATAAAAATTAAAATAAAAATAAAAATGAAAACAGAGCCGATAGGGATTATTCCATTTTATGATGGATTGTTTGGTCGGCCTATTTTGACGCCTGATAAAAACAGCAAACCAATGAGGAAAAACAGACTCAAGGCCAGAACCGCATTCCGCATGCCGCCTGACAATTGCACCAAACCAAAACCAAAAGTTCCTACCATGGTCGAGACTTTATCGGTGACATCGTAAAAACTGAAAAAGGAAGTGGTGTCTTTGGTGTCCTCCGGGATGAGTTTGGAATAAGTAGAACGGGACATGGATTGAATGCCGCCCATCACCGATCCGAGTATACCCGCCAAGATGTAAAACTGCATTTTTTCCTGTACTACATAAGCGGCTACACAAAGCATCATCCAGATCAACAACATGCAGGTAATGGAAAATTTATTCCCTTTCCAATCTGAAATTTTGGCAAAAAACAAAGCGCCAACAATGGCGACTAATTGTAACACCAAGATCAAAATTATCAGGTCGGAAGTGGCGAAGCCCAGTTCCTTTTCCGCAAAAGTAGCGGCGAGGAAAAGGATGGTCTGCACACCTGCATTATAAAAGAAAAAGGACAGCAAAAAACGCTTGGTAAATTTCAACCCTTTGAGGGCGTGCCATACTTTTTTTAGCTCTTCAAAACCTTTTTTGACAAGATTTTCTCCGGGAGGATCAGGTCGGTCGGCGGGCAGTCGTTTGAAGGAAATCTGGGCAAATCCAATCCACCACAAACCAACCATCACAAAAGCTGAACGCACAGCAATATCCTCTTCGATGCCGATTTCTTCATGAAAAGTAATCACCAACAAGTTTACAATCAATAATAAAATACTGCCGATATAACCATACGTAAAACCTTTGGCGCTCACCGAATCATACCTACTTTCCGTTGCGATTAACGGTAAATAAGCATTGTAAAAAACAAGTCCACCCGCAAAACCGATCGTTGCCAATATGAAACTGATCGTCCCGATCGGCAGCGTTTTCATCCCCGTGAAAGCACAAAGGGAGATACAGGACAAAGCACCCAGCGTCGTAAAAAAGCGCAGAAATGATTTTTTTCGTCCCCCATAATCGGCAATCCCAGAAAGGAATGGTGATGCACATGCGATGAGTAAATAGGCAGCTGAAACAGCAAATGCATAAAGTGCACTATCCGTCATATTGATCCCCCACATCACGAAATTGTCATCGGTTACCCCCAGGAAATAGGGGGGGAACAAAGCCACCGTGATAACGAGTGCGTACGATGAATTGGCCCAGTCGAACAAAGCCCAGCCGTTGATCGTTTTGGGGTCGTTTAGTTTTATAGAATTGATCTTACTCATTTAGGATTTCTTTGGCGGGAAGTTATGGCTTTCAAACAATGTATTTTTGTTTTTTAAACATTTCTTTGTTCCTTGTTTTTTTTGAAAATTGCCGGGCTTCGGTCGGCGATTTTCAAACATACCGATCAACCAATTTATAAAACCATCATGCTCAACATCGCCATATTATCAAGAGGTGCAGGGCTTTACTCTACGCAAAGCCTCTTTCGGGCTGCTCGGATGCGTGGGCATTATGTGCGCATCATTGACCATAAGCGCTGCAATATTGTTATTGAAAAGGGGCTGCCACAGATCATTTATGAGGGCGAGCGCCTCGTTGGGATGGATGCCGTAATCCCTCGGATTGGCACGTCCGTCACGGATTATGGCGCTGCGGTGATCCGCCAGTTTGAACTTATGGGCATTCATACAGCGACCAAGTCGGAGGCGCTCATCATTGCCCGTGATAAGCTGAAATGCTTGCAAAAGTTGTCAGCTTCCGGCATCAACGTTCCGAAGACTTTCATTGCAGGTTCTGTTGAGGACACGCCAGAGTTGATTGATCGATTGAGTGGTATCCCAGTGGTGATAAAATTATTGGAAAGCACACATGGCGTTGGGGTTATTTTGGCTGAAAGCCGGAACGCCGCTATTTCGATTGTGGAGGCATTTTCAAAATTTAACCAGCAAGTTATCCACAAGAATTTATTGCCGAGGCCGGCGGGGCAGATATCCGTGCTTTTGTAGTGGGAAAAAAAGTGGTAGCAGCCATGCGGCATGAAAGAAGCGGAGCAAGGGGAGTTCGGTCCAATCTCCACCGCGGGGCTTCTTCGACTCCCATCGACCTGACATCAAGGGCCAGAAATTGTATTGCACGCTGCCAGATTGATGGATTTGGAAATAGCCGGGGTTGATTTGTGCGTTCCGACGGTACTCGTCATGGAAGTCAATGCTTCGCCAGGTTTGGAGGGGGATTGAAACGACTACCGGCGTTGATGTTGCAGGGGGAGCAATTATCGAAAATTTGGTACGGGGAATAAACGGAAGTATTCATTTCAAAAGAAGATGACTTGTAATGGATAAGTGACAATGGATAATGGACAATTATTAAATCCATTGCCCATTGCCCATTGTCAATTAGTTATTAAAAAATGATAATACAAAAACAGACCATAGAACGGGGGAAAACAAACTGATCCGGATCAACGTGGGGAGAGCTGCCCTCTGATACCAGGATAGATATGTACATGCATGTTGCCGCAACACCAATGAAGGGCCGACCGTCTTATTGATGGGGGGCGTGCATGGGGATGAGATCAACGGGGTAGAGATTGTGCGCCGGGTCATTTCGAAAGGGCTTAGTGAAAATTTGTTGAGGGGGACAGTCATCGCCATTCCTGTTTTGAACATTTATGGTTTCAACAATTTTTCGGGATGTGCCGGATGGGAAGGAGATGTATAAACCACCTTTCCGGGATCGGCAGTGGGATCGATGGCTTCGAGGGTGTCATTTGTTTACCAAAAACATTTTACCCATCATTGATTTTGGGATAGACTTCCACACGGGTGGGCAGAACCATTTCAATTATCCGCAAATCCGTTATACAAAAGCCGACGAAAAAAGCAGGGTACTGGCCGAAGCCTTCGCTGCCCCGGTCACTATTTCCACCAAAGAAACCTTCATCCTAAGTCCCTGCGGAAATCGGGGCTGGATGTTGGCAAACTGATCATTGTTTTTGAGGGAGGGGAAAACCTGCGTTTCGATGGGTTTGCATTGAAAAAGGGCTGGCAGGCATCAGCGGGTATTGGCTGCACATGGTATGTTGTACCTGCCCAGCACCAGAGCAAAGCATTTTTATTGAAAACCGGACTTGGGTTCGGGCCAAGCGACCGGGGATGTTTCGGTGGTGGAAGCAGTCGGGCCAGAAAGTCAGCAAAGGCGAACCGCTTGGTGTTTTAAATGATCCTTATGGTCAAGAGAAATTTATGTTTTAGCACCCAAAGATGGGTTTATCATTGGTCACAACAACGCCCCGGTTGCTGAGTTTGGGGGATGCTTCTTCATATTGGGAGTTGAAATTTATTTAGTAAAAACTACAAACTGCAAACTGCCACTCCGAAGCGAGTTCAGGATTTCGCAACGTTCAAACTGTCGACTGTCAAACTGTCGAACTACCCACCCTAACTATTCCTCAAATCCGCCCCCCAGGTCAGCTTTTTCCGAATGGTATTCAAGAAGCCCTCATCTTTTAATTGAACCAAATTGATGTTAAAATCGCCCCGCCGGATAGCTATTTGATGTTCCGCATTGATGACTTCAAAACGGGAGTCAAGGGTGCAGAGGAAATTATCGGCCCGACCCTCGACTTCAAAGGAAATGACAGAATTGTCGGACAACACCAGTGGCCGGACATTGAGGTTGTGGGGGGCGACGGGCGTCAGGACAAAATTATTGGAGTCGGGGAAAACAATGGGGCCACCACAACTCAGCGAATAACCAGTAGAACCCGTCGGTGTGGCGAGGATGATGCCGTCCGCCCAATAGGTGTTCATGTAGCTGCCATTGATAAAACAATGGATGGAAATCATCGAGGAGGTATCCCGTTTAAGGATGGTAAAATCGTTGAGGGCAAAAGGCATGTTGCCAAACAAAGGTGGGTCGCTTTCAAGGTGCAGCGTCCGGCGATTGACCATGTAAATCTGGCCTTTGATTAATTGGTCGATGGCCTCGTCAATTTTTGATTTGCCCACCGTCGCCATGAAACCTAAGCGTCCGAGGTTGATCCCAAGTATGGGCACATTCGAGTCCCGGACATAGGTCACCGCCGCTAACATCGTACCGTCGCCTCCGAGCGTGATCAGGTAGTCAAACGACCTCATTTTGAAATCGGTATGACTCTCGAACGTGCCTACGTTCGTCTTGAATTTGATCTGGCCTTTTAATGATTCCAAATAGGGTGCATACACGTAAGCAGCAATGCCATGCCGGTGCAAGGCATCAAACAATTGCTGGACATACGGCTCATCCTTTGGTTTAAAAACTTGACTGAAAATGGCTACTTGCATTGAGTTCGGTGTTACGGTATCGAGGTATTATGGTATTGAGGTATTGAGGTGAGGTATTACGGCGTTCAGGTATTTCGGTTTACCGGAGTACTAAGATAGGTCAGGTGTTTGGATTTATGCTGGCGTTCTATCAAAATACCATAATACCTCAATACCCTTCTTCCTCTCAAAAACTAAACGTCCAATGTAGGAAGAAACCATGTTCCCCCAAGTGGTTGCGTGAATATTCGAGGTTAAAAACTTTATTATAATAGACAACTACATCCAGTCCGAGGCCAGCGCCCCACAGCATTTCATTGCTCAGCGGGTTGTTGGTTTTGTAATATGGGTTGTTCACGTAACCCAATTCATTGTGCAGCACAAGGAACAACTTTACGGGCATTTTTTTAAATGAATCGAACTTCATGTAGCGCCCCCAATTGTACTCTTTATTAAAAAAATTGAAACGCAGGGCCTTCTTTAAATAAACGTAGTCCAGTCCATCGATCACATAAAATTCATACCCGCGGATGAAATCTTCAAAATACCCAAGCGCCCGGCTGTTGTAGTAAGGCTGCTGCTGCCGCTGAAGTTCGGTTTTACCTTTTACCGCCAGGCCGATGCTCCATTTTTCCCCAAAACTAAAATATTGTTGCATGGCGGCCACTACTTCGAGCGATTGTCGGTCGGCCGTTGCAGTTAGGCCATGCTTGGAAAGGCTTCCTTGCAGGAAATAGCCGTGCATTGGGTAGGGGCGGATGTCCCGTTTATCAATGGAAAAGGTATAGTTGAGCGACCCATAATTTTGCTGGGTTTTGCTTAGGAAAAAATCAGGGTTTAGTTCTTCTGCAATACTTTCATGCAAACGGTGGCTGCGGTAGCTGACATTTAATTGATGGATGATGTCGAGTTTTTTTCGGTAAAACAGGCCGCCGCCCACACGAAGCCGCTGCAACAAAACATCGTCGTCATTGCGGTGAAATAACAGCTCATTGTCCACCGTCGTAAATCCGATTTCTTTTTCTCTGGTGAAAAGGCCGTTGACGTTGATCCCCCAGGTTTTGGATTTATTGAAGGCCGGCAAGGTGTAGATCAGTTCATATTTTTTAGTAAAACCAAATTGCACCACCGCTTTCAGCAAATCCCTCCGGCCGGTGGCATTGGTGTGGTAAAAACGGACACCCAGATTTAACCGTTTGAGGGAATGATCGTAATCGGTCCACCATACATTGAAATTTCGGTCGGCTAGTTCTACAATGGGAAAAGGGAAAACGTACCAATCTTCTTTGACCGCCAAGCTCAACCCAACTTTATTGGTTGCACCTTCCCATTCTTTAAAACTGATTTGTGCGGAAGTGAATAGGCCCGTGTTCATCACATTGTACTCATTTTCCTGAATCCGGGCTGTCAATTTATCTAAACTAATTGTATCGCCGACGGTAAAATCCAATTCTCGGAGGATGATGTCTGTCTTCGTGCGTTTATTCCCTTCAATATAAATTTTTTCGATAGTGACAAAATCGGGCGGGCTGGAAGGGGCTTGCGAAAAAATAATAATGGGAAAAATGAAACAAGCCAGCAGCCAGTGGGTTTTTAGTGTGGTATTTTGCAGTCGTAGCAATTTTTTATTCTTTGGCTGCGAAAGTAAGTAAATGGTTAAATGGTTTGAATGGCTTAAATGGTTTTTCTAAAATGGCGAGTACTCGTCAAAAGAGAAAAAATCATTTAAGCCATTCAAACCATTTAACCATATAAACCATTTAATCGCTTGATCCAAGACCCACTCATACGAATATTGCTGGCGCCTATTTCCTTTCTCTATGGGGTGGGGGTGAGTATCCGAGATTTCTTTTACCGGAAGCGGTTGTTGTTGAGTTTCAAATTTGATGTACCCGTTATTTCAGTTGGAAATCTTTCCGTTGGGGGGGCTGGTAAAACCCCGCATATTGAATATTTAATTCGTCTATTAAAACCCTATCTCAACGTGGCTACCTTGAGCCGGGGCTATCGGCGAAAGACAGTAGGTTACCGCATCGTTGAAGTGAATAATAGGGTAGAGGAGGTTGGCGATGAGCCACTTATGTTCAAAAGAAAATACCCGGATGTTTTTGTGACGGTCAATGAACAGCGGGCGCTTGGCATTTCCCAAATCGTACAAAACAGGCCGGATACGCAGGCCATTTTGCTCGACGATGCCTTCCAACACCGGGCCGTGCAGCCGGGCCTCAATATTTTACTGACTGAGTTCAACCATCCTTTTACACGAGATTATCTGCTTCCGTCGGGGCGCTTGCGGGAATGGCGAAGTTCCTATCATCGGGCTGATATTATAATTGTTTCCAAATGCCCCGAAGACCTGACAGAGGAGGAAAAAAACAAGATGACATTCGAGATCAACCCCTACCCGCACCAACAGATTTATTTTTCCAGTTACCGTTATTTACGACCCTATTATATCCTGAATCCCCGGTACCAACTTGATTTGACAGAAGAGATGTCGGTGCTGATGGTCTGCGCCATTGCAGGTACAGAATATATGCAAGACTACTTGGAATCAAAAGTAGGGGCAGTACGGGTGAAGGCTTTTACCGATCACCATTTGTTTGAAGAAACAGATTTGGAAGAAATTTGGAAAATGTTCGAAGCTATGCCCGGCAACAAAAAACTCATCGTCACCACAGAAAAGGACGCCATGCGATTGGCCGCCCATCGGGAATGGCTGATGGAGAAAAAGATACCAATGGTCGTGCTACCCGTGGAAGTGTATTTTCACTTTGACGGACAAGAAAAATTTGATGCTGAGGTGAAGCAGTTTTTATTAGATTTTAAGGTATAAAAAATGATGTGAGTTCTATTCAAAGTGACTTGTGGTTAGTGTTTTGTTTATTTCCTCCTTTCGGTAGTTCTTTTTTGATCTTTCTAACAAATGAAATAGAGACTTCCAATAAATCAGCGATTTGCTCGTCCGTGAATTTTTTAGTGGCTAAAATTTTTTGAATTGTTTCTATTTTGTTTTTTTCGATACCTTTTTCGATACCTTTTTCGATACCTTTTTCGATACCTTCTTCGATACCTTCCTCTTTTCCCTGTTTGAACCTGACATCAGATTTTAAATCATAGACTATTGGCATGGCGTTGATAGTTTTAACAGTTAATTGTTGCAAATTACGCAACTTGGAAAGAATTTCCAATTGGTACAAGTACTTATCTAAACCAATTTTATTCCCCTTGAGTTTTGTGAGTTTATTCAATATTTCTCGAATCATGACCTCAGCACGTTCACCTTCAAAGTCGCTCAATACTGTTAGTACAATAAGTTCTGGAATACTACTTTCTAAAAATATTTTATAAGAAAACTCACGAAGGTTGATGACCGTAAAGAGGTGTTTGCAGTTATCATGCGATGTTTGGAACGGCATTTTGGGCTTTTTCTTTCTACCTACATAAATGACAAACTGTTTCACAGGTACATCAAATTCAAAATAGATCATACCATAAGTCATCAACATCCACTTAGTCAGGTTTTCGTCCTTAACGTGAAATTCAATATGAAGAACACAATCTTTAGATGGGTCATCAAACACCAATTTTTTAAGGAAGTCACCTTCCCGTTCCCAGGTCGTTTGGATTTTATCCTTGAGTTCAATTGTTTTTGCCATCTCTACATGTAGGATGTTTTTTGCAAAAACCTCAAGCATTACTTCTATATCTTCTTTGAAGATTCGGTCGAAAATATTACCCATCGGAAACGTTTTTGGGCAAGTTCTAAAAATTACCCCAAATCCAATAAGCTGATTTTCAATATTTTAATTTCAAATAAATCTTGTTTTCATACTCTTGGTTTAAAATCATCCCATTCCTTCACTTTCGGTTCTCCCAATTTATCAATGCTTTTGGCCACCAGCATGGCCACTGTCGAATCGCTCGTAATATTGGTTACCGTCCGCAGCATATCGAGTGGTCGGTCAATGGCAAATATCAATGCCAAACCTGCCTCGGGTATACCTGCTTGCCCCAAAATAATCACCAACATCACCATGCCTGCACTTGGCACCGCTGCCGTTCCAATCGAGGCTAAAGTAGCAGTCAGAACGATCCCCAACTGGGCAGAAAGAGACAAATCCATATTGAATGCCTGTGCGATAAAAACCGCTGCAACTCCTTGGTAAAGTGCCGTACCATCCATGTTGATCGTGGCGCCAATGGGCAACACGAAACTGGCCACTTCTTCGTCCACGCCCAAATGTTCTTCCACCCGTTCCATCGTGACGGGCAGCGTAGCCGCACTGCTGCTGGTACTGAATGCGACTAATTGGGCTGGAGAAATGCCATTGAAAAAGAAGCTGAAACTTTTGCCAGTAAACACTTTAACCAGCGTTGGATAGAACACCGCTGTCATCAAGCCAAGACCAAGCACCACACTGGCGGCGTACCAAAGCAAAGCGAGGAAAACCGTTTTATTGGGCAATTCGACCACCAACGATGCCATCAGTGCAAACACCCCATAAGGTGCCCCCAGCATGATGAGGTCGATCATTTTCAAAATAACTTCGTTCAGCCCATCGAAAAAAGCTTTCACGGGCTCCGACTTGTCGGGCGGGATCAGAATCATCCCAATGCCAAAAAATAGCACGAAGAATATGACCTGCAACATATTGCCATTGCCCGAGGCGGCAGCAAAAATATTACTGGGCACCAGGTCAATGAGTGGCTGGAGTGGGCCGGTATTTTTTTGCTCTTCCGCAGCAGCGATTTTACCTGCGGCATCCCCGCCAAATTTTTCCATCATTTCGACACGGGTCGCTTCATCAATAGTTTTGCCGGGACTTACAATGTTGACGATCAGCAATCCAACCGACACGGCAATCATCGTCGTAACCAAGTAAATGCCGATGGTGCGGCCACCCATTTTCGAGAGTTTGGAAATGTCCTTTAAATCAGAAACGCCCTTGATCAGCGAAGCCACGATCAGTGGTAAGGCGATGAGTTTCAACAGGTTGATGAAGATGGTGCCAAAGGGCTTGATCCAGTCGATGGTCATTTTTATCCAGCCAAACTGGACTGCCAAAGCACCAAAGAGGATGCCGGCTACCATGCCTATGATGATCTTCCAATGCAGTGCGAGGTTTTTCATATTACGAAGTGTGACACCTGATAGTTTTTTAAAAACCTAACAGGTGTTATTTTAAAAAGCGCAAGAAAAGGAAAATTTTGGAGACGCCGTTATTTAGTGGAGACATAAAGAAACCCAGCAATGCAGGCGCCAATCACCAACAATTCCAGCAAGTTGCCTAAAAACTTGCTTCCCACCCGAACATTGATAATGGCTAACAAAGAAGCGATGAACCCAAGTCCCGACATCACGAGGATGATCCCTCCGCTGGCGCCCGCCACTTCGAAGGCATCCTGCGCCTTACTTATTTTGGGAAAAATATGGTTCTTTGACAAATCCCGTGGAGCAGAAAAAACAAGGAAAGAGGGAGGTGAAAAAATAAAAAATTTTCAATTTTTTATTTTTTCACCTCCCTTCTCTATCAGGGTTTTAGCTGAGTGGAAAATTTAGAAAAAATTTTCCACTCACTTAAAACCCTGATTATTTGATCCGTTCCACGCTATTTGTCAAAGAACCAAAAATATAAAGGAAGGCAGTGAAAAGCGCCGACCCCAAAGCAGCCGTTGCAACGCCCGAAAGCAATAAGGTGAAAAATGGGGTACTCCTTTTATGTCTATTAATGGTACGGACTGCGCTGCCCACAGTGATCCACATGACGAACAGCATCAGCCCAATGATTACCTTGCCGGAAAAATTGCCTAGCAGACTTGCCAGTTTGTCTTCCAAAAAGTAAAGAACGATGAACAAGGCGGCGAGGATGATACCCGACATCAAAATAGTGGTCGAGGCGATTTTTTTCTTGTCGGTGGTGGTGTTGGCCATTATTGATCAGTCTTGTTTTTGTATTTTTAGACAAAAAAAAACGGGATGAATGGCTTCACCCCGTTTTTTGTTTTTTTGTCAGTATCAGTTAGCACTGGGTTGATGTGTGTGTGTTTCAGAGATGATTTTTTTAGCTAGGTCAATAATTCTGGTGTCTTCAATTTGAACGATCCCGCCATCGGGGCCCGGCTGTACGGCGATGTCAGCAATATCCCCAGATTCATATTTTTTTGCCCCAAAATAATTACGAACAGTTTGCTCTTCTATTTGCAATTCTGTGGCAATCCGGGCAATGCTACCAGTTGGCAGGCTGTGCTTGATGTTTCTTAACTCTTTGAAGGTAATGTACATAATAGGTCAGATTTTAATGGTAACCGCATCAACTGTTGGGCTTAATTTTGTTCCGAAGTGTGGGAGGGATGAGATAAAATTGATAAAAAAAAAGACCGGAACATTCGCCAAAAGCCCAATACCCAATCGGCTACTTTTGTTAAGAAATTCACTTGTTAAGAACTTTTTTTGATAACGGAAAGGTATAGTTTTTTTAAAAAATTGGCAAAGATTAGTTTAACTTTTTTTTGATTCAAATAGGATCGTTTTTTATATCAAAGCTTTTGCCACCTATAATTTGGTTGTGTGCATTTCCATGTAAAACACTGATAATCTGTGAGCAATGTTTCTTTTGATAATAACTACTGTAACGGGGCAAGGAATCTTTGCTGTGTTAAATTAATTTAGGCTGCGTGGTTACTCACAGGAAAAACTCCTCAATCACCTTTTTGAAATAGTCATCCAGCACCCCTCGATAGTATTCGGCGAGGTCCCGTTGTTTCACTTGCACTTGCAGGTTCAGCGGCAGGTCAATAAATTCTCCCTGAAGTACTATCCGGCGGGGTTTGGGTTTTTGGTAAAACTGCTGCCGGAAGATGTTGGGCGGGGTAGGGGTGTAGGTGTTGGAAACCCCTACCTTAAAGGTATTCAGCGGTTCTTTGGAAACCAATTCCCACTGTTGGAGGCCATTTTCATGCGAAAAATAAACCGCCGATAACGGGCCGGTAAACTGAAGTTCCACTCCGTACAATTTGTCCCCGGCAAGGGGTGGTAGGAAATTCCCTTCCTGAAGCTCGTTTTCATTCACTACTCTTTTAATGTAGGGACTCTCGGTTTTAGCTGAAGTAGGCAGGTAAGGATGGTCGTCATCAATGCCCTGAAACCCTTCCCTGTACCAAATCGTTTGGGCGACCGATAGCTGGAAATCCTGGCTGGCGGCAAGTTGTAAGTAGAATTTTAAAACAGGGGAAAAATCGACACCGTAAATGGATAAATAGCATTGATTATTGTCAGGTTCGAGGAGGCTGATAATGTGGATCAGGAGCTGGCGGTATTTGGTTTCCCAAGCTTCCAAGCGGTTTTCAAAGTCAACATCGAACGGGCCTTGATCCATAGTCGCCAAGGCGATTTCGATTTCAAACTGCTTAATTTTATTGTACAGTAAGTCCGTTCTTTCTTGCATGTTCAACAGATTGGTGTACAAATTAGAGCGTTCAAGATCCTTCCAGAATTTGGTTTCGTCCACATTTTTCTCCCCTTCCATCAAGTCCAATTCACTTTGCAAGCGCATGAACATCGGACCTTCCTGCATCATCATCATTTTTCGGCGGAGCAGGGAGGTTTGTTCGGCGAGGGTCAGTTTGTCCCACTGTTCCATGAGCAATTCGAAGGCCAATGGGTCGCTGGAGGCGTTGAGTGCGATTTCGTCATTTTCCAAAACAACCTGCACAATGAGCTGGTCGTCGTAGTCGAATTGGTTGAGCGTATAAGCCAGTGGCACGACGAGCCTTTCCCGGATCGCCCGTTGCAGGTAGCGGGCACCGTAGCGGGCGTCGTACCCCCGCTCGGCGAGGTAGTCTAGCACATCGTTTTTGATGTTCAAGTCCAAGCGCCTGAACTTGATGCCCTCCCGTTTTTTCAGCAGGCTGATTTCCCGTTCGACAACCGCCCGGACGATCTCTTTCGACAAAGGCTCAAATGCCACGACGGAATCTATTCGGTTGTACAATTCTGGTTTAAAATTTTTCTCCACCTCCCGGATAAAGTGGTCGGTCACTTCGGCGGTGTCCAATTCTTTTTTCCAACCGATCCGGTTGTTCTGCAACCTGGCGGCACCGATATTGGAGGTCATGATGATGATGGTGCTGCAAAAATTGACCAATTTGCCTTGGCTGTCCGATAAGCGCCCTTCCCCGATGATTTGCAATAAAAGGTCGTAAAAAGTCGGATCGGCTTTTTCTATTTCATCAAACAATAATACGGAAAACGGCTCTCGCCGCACCGCTGAAGTTAGCAATCCATCGTTGTAATAGCCTTGCCCCGTCAGGCGCATGATGGAAAATGGGTCGCTGTATTCGCTCATGTCAAACCTGAGCAACCGGTCCCGGCTACCAAACATAAATTCGGAAACGACCTTGGCCAATTCCGTTTTGCCAACCCCCGTCGGGCCGACAAATAAGAAGGAAGCGATGGGCTTGCCCGTTCGGGTCAAGGCCGTTTTGACCGCTGCCATGAGGTCGACGACGGTATGAACGGCCCGTTCCTGGCCAAAGACTTTTTCATTGAAATCTTTTTTGACCGCTTCCACGTCCATCGACAAAGCGGGGTCGACCATGAACGGGGGCATCCCCGATTCGGCGCAGTATTGGTGCAAGACGGATTGTTTGCTCACCTCGACCACTTTTTGTTCCCGATTGGGTTCCGTCTTCTTCTTGTTTTTGGCTTTTTTCTTTTTGGTAGGCGGTGTCTCACTTGAAGCCAAAAGGATGCTTTCCAAAAAACGGATCGGTTTGCCGGGCATGCCTGAGTAGGGGGAAAAGCGACGGTGCAACCGGATCACCTCATCTACGGCGTCGTCTTCAAAAACCACTTTTTTGGCGCCAGCCATGTCGTCCACTTTTTGGCGGATAATTTCTTCCAACCCTTTTTTGGGCTCTTCCAATTGGATGGTTTGGAAAAAAGAAAGGTAGTTGGGGCTACGGAGTTCGATGCGGGCCCGCTCTTCTGGCGTGCATTCCGTGATCAAAGTGATTTCGCCCCGACTGATGTAAGGCCGCAGGTATTCGGCCATGCTAACTTCATTGCCCTGATATTGGCCGACTTCAAATAGCTCAGACAGGTTTCTTACAAAAAGGAAATCGCCGCTCGACGTCAACTCCTTGACCAATTGGCTGAGGTTATCTTGCCAACCCGTTTCCATGGTCAATTCTTTGATCATCACGGAGGCAGTGGTTTCCCAAATATGGTTAGCTTCTTTTTGTTTTTTTCTGCGGTACGCCAATTCCCAAACAAGGGCTGTTTTGCCAGAACCAGAGGCGCCGACGAGCAAGATGTTTTTGGAAAAACTGCTGCTGAGGATGCGCTCCAAATGATTCATTTCTTCCTCCCGGCCGTAGGCGATGGTTTTGTTGATTTCTAACTTTGAAGCGACTTTGGGCAAGAGTTGCTGTTTTTCCTCTTTTTGCTGCTCGGCCAGTTCCGTTGGCGAATAAAAAGTGTAATTGATGGGAGTTGTTTCAAATGAAAAATTATTGAACCAAATCGCACTGATGATGTACTGGACATGGCTGAGGCGTTTTTTTGAGGTGAAATCCATTTTTACCACTTCGTGCAAACGTTCTTCCAGTTCCGCTTCCGTTTCGGCCATCGTTTCCAGTCCGAGGGCCGGCACAATGCCCCAAAACCGTTCTTCTACATTTTGTACAAAATAAGTGAACTCCAGTCCAAAGGCCGGGTAGCTGATCCCATCTTTGGCCGCCTGAAACTCCAGCAGGAAGGACTTTTGCGCAAATTCACCTTGCTGGATTTCATCCAAAATGCTCGAAAACTTGCCTTGGTCCAGCATTTTTTTCTGGAATTGCTCCTCGTATTTTTTTGCCAACTCGCCGATGGGCTTTTTGATATGAAGGGCATTGGCATCGGAGAGTGGGTAGGTCACGACATCCCCATCCTGCAAATGCAGTTTGAATGCATGGAAAGGGACGGTGATTTGTAGTGGCATGGCCGGGTTTTTTTGTAATGGAATAAAATGCGAAATTGGCGCATTCGTAAGGAATGGCAATTTTAAGGAAATTAGATGGATTCATTGATTCATTGATTCATGGTTTCATGGTTTCATTGTTTCATTGATTCATTGTAAGACGAGAACCATGAAACCATGAATCAGTGAAACTGTGAAACCATGAAGCTTCCAAAGTTTAAAGAAATACGGCTCGCCATTGAAAACCATCCATTGGTGAAATTGGTACTGGATTGGTCAAAGACCCATTCGCTGCCGGGCTTTTTCAAGGTGCCGGTTTACGATGTGGCCGTTTTTCTGTACAATGAATCAAGGCGGGTAACGATCGTGTCGAGGGCCAATGCGATGGCGTTTAGTTTCTTTTTGTCATTGTTTCCGGCCATTATTTTTTTGTTTACCCTCGCTACGCACCTGCCGCTATACGATACTTTTGAATCGGAAATCAATTCGTACATCAACCAGATCATGCCTTCCAATGCGGGGCAACAATTGCAGGAGTCGATCAAAAGTTTGGTGAAGCCCAATTCCAATTTTTTGTCGATAGGCTTTTTTTTGGCGATCTATTTTTCCTCCAACGGCATGTTGTCACTGATGGGCGGTTTTGAAAAAACCCATTTGCGGGCCTTTCATAGAAGGCCTGCCTGGAAAAAAAGGTTGATTGCTATTTTTCTTACCATGCAGTTGGCAGTGATGCTCGCCGCTTCTGTGGTGCTCATCATTTTGGGAAATACGGTTATAACCTGGCTGTTTGATTTTGCCCGTATTTCCCGGTTTGCGGTCAATGTGATTGAAGTGTTTCGGTGGCTGGTGACGATTGCGCTGTTTTATTTTAGCATCGCCCTCATTTACCGCTACGGCACGGCTTTGCACAACAAACTCAAGTGGCTCACCCCCGGGGCTTCCTTGGCGACGATCCTTTCTATTGTTACCTCCCTCGCCTTTTCATTTTACGTAGAAGCATTTAATACCTATAATAAGGTGTACGGGTCGATCGGTACCATCATCGTAATCATGTTGTGGATTCAATTGAATTGCTTTATCCTGCTCGTCGGATTCGAGCTGAACGCCAGTATCGCAGTGAATAGGGATTTGAAGGAAGCGGAAGAGGAGGAGGATTAGGAATGTAAAATGTAAAATGTAAAATGTAAAATGTAAAATGAAGAATTTTAGGGAGGGCATTAATCTGGAATTTTACATTCTGCATTTTTCATTAATAAAAAACGTACTGATAATCTGTGTGCCAGAGCAATTTTCCGTCTCGGTCAAAATCTTTGGAGCGGATCAGGCGGCCATCTTTATAAATCTTTTCGTTGCGGTAATTTTTTCCTTTGGTGATGGACTGCCAGAGTTTTCCTTTTTGATAAATATAGTCCGTAACCGATTTTTCGCCAGTTAATGGCATTTCAATTTTCTTCTTCACGAGCCGCCCCTGTTCATCGTATTGGAAGGAGACCAATTTGTTTGGTTTGCCGTCTGGCTCTTTGTAAATAATGTCCGATTTTTTGTTGGTAACGGGGTCGTACAAATGAATGGTTTTGTAAGTGGCGACTGCACCCGTGCTGCCGATCTGGTAAAGCATTTCCCCAAACAGGCTGTCCCGGTCATTGTAATTGAAAACGGTTCTGTTCAAGGTCGCCCATTTCCCGTCTGATAGTTTGCCTTTCCAAAATGCTTTTTCTTCAACGACTTGTCCTTTTTTGTTAAAATATTGGATCGTACGCAAGTCGGAGTCCGGCTCGTAGATTTCGGCCATTCGGCGGTCGGCAAAATATTGGTAGGTCATCGTTTTGGTGCTCTCCTCATTTTTAATTTGAACTTTCAACAGTCGATTTTGACCATCGTATTCATAATCAAAGACTTCGCTGAGTGAATTATTGGTGACGTATTGTAGCAGTTGGCCGTCCCTTCGAAAAGTATAAACACCTTCTTTAACGGTTTCTTCGGGATCAGTCTCATCAGCTGCAAAGGTCGTCCATTCGATGATCTGCTTGATGTGTTTGCTGTCTTTGGGAGCTTTGAGAAATGTTTGTGCGGAAATAAAAAAGGGCAGGCCAATAAAAGTTAGGAAGAACAGTAGTTTTCTCATGGTTAAAAAATTGCTGTGAATCAATGGATACAAATGTAAACAACCTGCACAAGGATGCAAAAACCAGCCCTGTTTTTGGGAAATGGCGCTGACGGCATGATAGGGAAGCGTTATCGAATCAAAGTCAAGTCCCCTTCCCGGAACAAGCTTTCTACCTGACCGCACAGCTCTACTTTTGCCTGTAAAAACCAAGCATACACGCCCGGGTTCATAGGCCCCAATTGGTAACTCCCATCCCAGCTATAAGAGGTGGTATTGGTGTAAAACAACTCAGCGCCCCAGCGGTCAAAGACTCGCAACTCATAGGATAAGAAAGTCGCTCCGTCCGCCAAATAGACCTCGAAAAAATCGTTGATGCCGTCATTGTTAGGGGAAAATGCGTTGGGCACAAAAAAGGGTTCTTCGGGTCGGTCACTATCCCAAGTGATTTCAACTGAACGTTCTTCCTTGCTGCACTCGTCGGCGATGGTAAAATAATAGGTACCAACACCATGAGCCAACATCCAATCCTTGTCGGAGCCATCCGGCCACTGCCAAGTCACTTCCCCGGCATGGTTCAAAAGGATGGGGCGGATGGTCAACGCAGGGCCGCCGCAAGGCATCTCGTAATCATCGATCAGGACTTCGAGTTTTTCCCGTTCGGCAACATGGACTTCTTCCTTTTCCACGCAACCATTTCCATCCATTACTTGAACGTTGTAGTTGCCACTTTTCAGGTACTTGAATACGTCAATGGATTGAAACGGGTTGTTTTCTAATGCGCAGAGAAATGGGGCCACGCCACTGGTTATGTTGATCTCAATTTCTCCCTCTGCTGTTTCAGGACAGGTTTTGGTGGTTGCTGTTTCAAAAGTAATATCGGGGAGGGAAACTGCGGAAACGTAAACAATAGAATCGCAACCATGCTGGTTTTTTAACTCCATTATCATTTCGTCGCCTGCGGCCAATGTGAAACTTTGATAATCGATGGATTCGTTTTTACAAGTTTCCAGTTTAATAAAGGTCGTATCGGAAGGAAGGATAGCCACAGTAACAAGAACATTGGAGTCACAACCAGCAGAATAATAAATGGGTACCAATTGTGACTCTCCAGCTAAAATATCAAAGCCATCAAAATGAACGCTTTCGCCCTTGCAGGCGGCAAGCTCCAATAGGCCCGTGCCCAATTCAATAAGTTCTACCGCAACAAATACAAAAGAATCACAGCCAAACTGGTTCTCCAATTCAATCCACATGGCATCACCTGCGCTCAAAGTGAAACCTTCATAATCAATGGTGCCAGTAGCGCAAACTTCCAACTGCACATACGAAGTATCGGCGGGAATGATATTAACAGACACCATTAACGTCGAGTCGCAGCCATCGGAATTTGGGAGGGTAATTATCTGGGATTCCCCAGCCAAAATGGAAAACCCACCATAATAGATGCTATCTCCTTGGCAGGCGTCGAACTCCACCAGCCCAGTATCCAGTTGAACAGCTTCCACATTTACAAAAACGATTGAATCGCAGCCACTGGTAGTCATGAAGGTAGCCCAGACCGATGTGTCGATCGGGAGGTATGCCCCTTGGAAAAAAACATTGCCTCCTGGGCAGGCAAGCAAGGTTAAATAGCCAGTGTCGATGGAGATGGTATTGGCCGAAACATGGACGACTGAATCACAGCCTTCGGCAGTCGTGAAGAGGAAGGATTGAAGCTCGCCCGATGCGATGGAAGTGCCATTGTAAATAGCACTATCGCCTTGGCAAACTTGCAAAATCAGTTCGGTTTCAATGGCGAGTGAGTCACATTGTCCAAACATTTTTCCCGGTAAAAAAAACAAACATATACCCCAACAGGTAAGTGTACACATTCTCATGTTTACTTATTTTGCAGATATGTAAAAATAGGTAAATGAGACACCTAAGTGGCGTCGAAAGGGTGAGCTGGGATATGTTTCGATGGGATGGGAGGAATGGGCATTTAGTGACAAAAATTGCACCAAAAATGGCGAGATGTGACAGGGTTTGGTGGCCCTAAATCGGAATACTCTCTTCGTATATGATTATTTTTAAATGCTAAAATATAAGGTTGTGTTGGAAAATATTGAGGTAAACGATTACAGTCCCGGAGAGCCTGCCCCGAATTCACTTCGGGGCCGGCTCTCCAGGACTTTTTAGCTGAACTACAAATATTGAATATCAATTAGTTCGAAAATATTCAAATGAAAAATCAAATGAGAATAACATTTTAAACACCTGCTCAACGCATTAAAGTTACATCCCCCTCATGGAAAACCCCCATAATCTGACCACAAACATCCACCTCCGCCTTCAAAAATCAGACGTAAACGCCGGGGTTCATCATCTCATTTTTTAAAATACCATCCCAGCCAAAGGCGGGATCGGTGGTTGAAAACATCAATCCTCCCCAGCGATTAAACACGTGCAACTCAAATGAAATAAATGCTGCGCCATCGGCGAGATAGGGCAGGAAAAGTTCGTTGACCCCGTCGCCATTGGGGGAGAAGGCATTGGGAAGATAGAATGGTTCTGCTGGTCGGTCGTCATCCCAGATGACTTCAACTACCCATTCTTTAGTCGTACAATCGTCTGTGAGAGTAAACGGGTAGCTGCCTGCTGTCTCGACCAGACACCATGTTTTTTCAGAACCATCGAACCATTTCCAGCTCAAATTCCCAGCGTGATGCAGGACTTGAGGACGAACAGTTACGACCGGATCAGCACAGGGCAATTCATATTGCTCAACAAAAATTTCCAATTTTTCCCTTTCGGAAATGATCACCTCCTGCTGCGCCAAACAGCCATTTGCATCCATGACCCACACCGTGTATTTACCACTTTGGAGGTTGGAAAAATCAGCGTTTGGCTGAAAATAAAGGCTATCAATGGAACAGGTAAAAGGAGCAGTCCCACTCGTTATGTTCAATTCAATTTGACCATCATTTGAATCAGGGCAAGCGGCATTTGTGGTGGCTTGAAAAGCTAATTCGGGAAATTCGTTGACGGAAATAAATACCAACGAATCACAACCAAATTGATTGACCAATTCCAAAACCATTTCATCGCCTGCGGCAAACGTAAAACCTTGGTATTCAATCGTCTCAGTACCACAAACTTCCAATTCGATAAAAGTTGAATCAACAGGAAGGCCATTTACCGAAACAATAACCGTTGAGTCGCAGCCTGCCCAAGAAGTTTGGGTGAAAAAGGTGGTTGATCCAACTTGCAGTGGTTGCCCGTTATAGGTGGAAGTTTCCCCATTACAGGCTTCCATTTTAACAAAACCTGTGTCTACTTGGATCGCATCCACTGTCACCAATATCAAGGAATCGCACCCCTGAAAAGAAGGGAAAACAAAGAGCGTAATAGTGCCGGGTAAAAGGTCACTTCCCCCATAGTTGTAGGTGTCGTTGGCGCAGGTTTCAAAAAATAAATACGTGGTGTCGAGAAGGATCGGCTCCACGGAAATGATAATGGTCGAGTCACATCCCAAGAAAGATGGGATGACAATTTCCTCTGTTGTCCCCGTTTCGATGTCCATCCCCTGAAAGTGAAAAATGCCACCAGGGCAGCCTGTTTCATTCAAATAAATAGTATCAACGACAATCGGTTCGACGAAGACAGAGACGGTAGAATCGCAGCCGCTGAACGAGTTGAAAACAAATTGCTTGGTCTCACCAATGGCGATAGTTTCCCCGTTGTATTCAGCGGTGCCTCCCGGGCAAGCAGCCAAAACCACTTCTTCTTCAATCGTCAGAAAGCAAAGATTTTTCAATAAAAAATCAACTCCTGCGGAGTCGCCACAAGTTGTGAGGCTAATTTCCCCAAAAGAAAAAATAGGTTCGAGCTGAAGAGAAAGGCTGTCGAAGTTGACCTGTACCTGCCAGCCCGTGGCGGATATTTCCCCGAAAATATATTGTCCGTTGATGCCACTTTGGTTTTGGGAAATAACGTTCCCATTTTGCAACAGATCGATCGTAATCCCGGAGAGTAGGCTGTCCTGAGAATCGATCGCCCCGTTGTCGTTTAGGTCCAACCAAACCTGTCCAATGACATCACCAGTCAAAGAGTCAAAGCTCAAATAAATCGGGTCAGAAAGTGATTCGCAACCGTAAATACTGGTCATCAAAACTTGGTATTCCCCATCTTCGGTAGCGATATAATTGCTTACTGTCCCCGCTGGAGCAGGTAGGCTATTTCCATTTAAAAACCATTGATATTCAGCAATTTCAAGTGACTCGGGCAAACAAATCTCTCTTTCAATGCAGCCATTATAACAGCCAGAAGTCACCTTACCTACATTGGGTACATTATGGATTTCTATTTCATTGGATTTGGCCTGACAGCCAAATTGGTTGGTGGCCAAAACGAGATAAGTGCCGCCTGCCAAAGCGCTGATGGTAGTACTTAGTTGTCCGGTATTCCAAAGGTAGTTGAGTGCAGGATCGGGGTTTTCTACCCAAAAATTAACCTCAGCGCCTCCACAGAGCGGCCCTGGAGGATCCGAGGAAATAGTTGCGTTGGTAGGCAGCCCGTGAACGGTAATTGGAAAAGGCCCTTCCACGCTCGAACAGCCCGTGAAAACGTCGGTGATAGTTACACTAAAACTATGGTTTCCAACAGGTAGAAGATTGTTGTTGGCTCCGGTCAAGGAGAGCTGTTCGCCCGATCCACCACCTGACCACTCATACTGGTAGCGGGGATCGCCAATTATTTCTAAAAAAACGTCCTCGCCCTCGCAAGCCGTGTAGCTGCCTTCGTGGTAGGTGATCGGCTGGCCAAATACATTTAATTCAACTGCCCGGATGGTCGCAACAGGGGGAGGTAGTACTTCCAAAACAACTGGTGGAGGCGAATAGGTACAGCCTTCCGAATTGGTCAGGGTAACGGAATAAACACCAGCCTGTGAAATGCTGATGCTTTTTGAAATTTTGGTATTCGACCAAACCCAACTGATGCCACCCTCCGTTGCTGAAATGGTAGTTGAACCACCTTCGCAAATAGGGACAGGTTGGTCGATTTCGCCTGATAAATCATTGGCCTCTATCGCTACATTGGATGTGTAGCTGCTCTCGCAACCGTAGGGGCTGCTGACCGTGAGGGTTACCGGATAAACGGCCACATCGGGATAGACATGCCACGTATTTTGATTTTGGGAAACATTGCCATTGCCACTGGCAGAGTCGCCAAAATCCCACTCATAAGAAACGGGACTGGTGCCAGCATTTCCCATAAAATTCAAAGCTGTCGCTGCGCAAAGGGATTGTGGCGGATTGAAGTAGGCAACGGGTGGCTCATGCACCGTTATTTCCCTAAAAAAAACAGCTGTACATCCCTCGGTCGAGGTAACTTCCAAGGTGATCGTGTAAGTGCCAGCATCGGTGAAAACATGGCTGGCGTGTTGCTGATCGGAAATATTGCCAGTACCACTTGCAGCATCTCCAAAATCCCAATGCCAAGCAGTGATGCCCGTGACAGGGACAAAAGTGGACAAGTCGGTAAACTGAGTGGGCAGGCCAGCGCAAGTTTCTTCAACATGAAAGTCGGCCTGCAAGGGCACCAAAACCGTTTTCCCTACCAATAAATTACATGTTTGGGTTGGGTCAGAACCGGAAGGCACTTTCCCGAAAAGCCATACGTGGTAATAACCGGGAGAGCTAAAAACGTGAGTTGGGTTGGTTGCGGTAGATGAATTGTTGTTGCTTGCCGGGTCGCCAAAATCCCAAATAAAAGAGTTTGGGATAAAATTAGTAGAGAGGTTTTGGAAAGAAAAAGTCTTGCAATCGTTGGTGCTAAAACTGAAATCCAGATTTCCTTGAGGGATGCAAAGACTACTGCTATCAGGTGGATTGTTTCCGCTTCCATTTGGAATGCCGGAGCAAAAGCCATTCACGCAAGTGCCCCCAAGGTCTTCACAATCGATAAAGGAAATAATATTGGAAGTAGCCTTGCAACCGCGCTGATTGGTGACGACTACATAAATATCATCTTGGACGCCAGTTGTCAAAATCGGGCTGTCAGTGCCAACTGGTTGGCCATTTTGAAACCACTGAAAAAATTGATCGTCCTCCGTTTCCAGTGCATAAATGTTCACTTGTTGCCCATTCGGACAAAGGAAAAAATATGGGTCTGGTGTGGAAATCTGCGCCACGGGTTTTGGCCATTCCTCGATGTGAAAATCCGCAACCGCCGAGCAGCCCTGTACATTCCGAACGGTCAACGAATAATACCCAGCGGGCAAACTGGGGGTGGCCGAGGTACTCATCACCTGCCCATTTTCATTTCTCCAAAAATAAAAAGAGTAATTGCCCTGAACGGAAACAGATGCCGTTTCCCCCTCACAAATTGCTGCAGGGTGATTGACAACGGGAGGTGGCACTTCATTTACCTGAACCGCAAGGTTAGCCGTTGAGCCGCAGGCTTGCAACTGGATCGTCGCTGGCCCTGCTTGTTGCCAAAACACCTCTACTTCTGACGTCCCCTGACCATTGATAATTGCCCCTGCCTGCGGCGGGGAAATGATCCACTGATAGTCCAAGTCGTCCCAAAAAGTGGTCGTGTAGGTGGCACTTTTCTCCCGGCAAATGGCGGTTGGGCCGCTAATGGTAGGGGAAGGTAAAGCATTGATGGTCAACAGGGTAGGGGGTGATTGGCAGCCGGGGCCGTTCCATTGCCGTTGGGTGACGGCCAAATTATATGGTGGCGAAGCCGCCCATTGGACATTGATGGAAGCCCCTGTTTTTTGGGTAATTACTCCGCCATTTAAGATAGTCCATTCGTAGCTGGCATCCGGCAATTGGCTTTCAGCGGTGTAATTATAAAATTGGCCGGGGCAAATATCCGTTTCGCCAATAATGGTTTCTACAGGTGGAGGAGGCGCCACAATCGTTACCTCCAATCCTTGAACCGCCTGACAAGAACCACCCAATGGGGTCGCTGTGATGGTGTATTTCCCGATAGGAAAATCCCAAACAGTGGAAATTTCCCCAGTGCTTTGCGGAGAAGACCAAATGACAGTTCCAAGCGAATTGGTGATGGCCCAATCGGCTGCCAGTGTACCGAGATTGTCGGGGAAGTCTTTATGTTGGAAAAGAGGGGTGTCGCCTTGACAAATTTCGATGGGGCCATAAATATGGGTCGGTGCTTTTAGTTCTACAGGTAGTTCACCTGTGCCAGAGCAACCGAGAAAACAGTTGGTATAATTTACTTTTACTAAGCCAGGGTTGTTGGAATAATTCCATCTTACCCTAATTCGGTTGCTGTTGAGGCCGTTTATAATCTGCCCATTGGAGACCGACCAATCGTATTCGACGCCGGGGGCATATTCCACAAAATATTCCTCCTCCGAATTTTTGCAAACCACTGCCGCACCCATGATTTCCGCCGTCGGCGAAATGATTGGCACTTGCTCCCGTACGGGTTTAGGGCAAACATTTCCCTGACAACCAGTAGTTTGCAATTGGACAACCCCGCTCTGGCCATTCGTCCAAAACACAGTTACAAAATTATCGGTGGGGCCGCCACCAGCAAGCACCGTCCCGTTGTTTCCAATCACCCAAGAATAATTATCGCAAACCACATTGGCCGAGTAGGTCGCCGAATCTCCTTGACAGATCGGCCCGACACACTGGATTTCAGGTACAATCGCATCGGAAACCTGGACCGTAACAGAAGTGGTGTCAGCGCAAGCGCAATCATTGCGGGAAATGAGTTTCACTTCGTAAATGCCCGGCTCGTAAAATGTTTTCAAAGGGTCTTTCACCAGCGACGAAGTCCCGTCACCAAAATCCCAAATGAAAGTCGTACTGCCTGAACTTTCGTTGTTGAACTGGACCGACTCAGCGAGGCAAAGGTCAATTAAGTTGTTGTTTGCAGGTGGGGAAGAGGTAAAATTTGCCCGAGGTTCAGGCAGTATTTCAACACATTGGGTAGCATTGACGGTGCATGCTCCCACACAAGGGATATAAAACGAGACTGGAAATTTTTCTCCTGTACTTGTATTGGTGAAAACAGCTTCATAATGTCCTGAGGCAAGATCTGAAAAAGCAGCATTACCCGGAGGGCCCGAAAAAGCAACATTCATCGTGTCCAGCCAGGTTTGCCCTGTTTCTAAATGCGTCATTTCAACATGGTAATTAATGACATAGTACCCACAAACATTGATTGCGGTACATTGGGAATAATTCCCCCTAAATGTGACTGCCCCTGTACTTTGATTGCAATCACTCGGATAAATAATGCCGGGAAATACCGACTCTTTTACTTCTGTTGTGATTTCGAAAGTACAAGGTTTTTGTTGCCCCGCATTATCCCTCACCAAAACGGTGTATTCCCCGACTTCCAAATCTTCAATCGTAATGACTGGATAGGATGGCATATCCAACCAATTAAATCCCCCATCTAAAGAATATTCCAAAATGTTTTGGTAGGAATGGGCCGTCAGATAGGCCGCACCCGGCCAGCCTTGCTGGAGGTCAACATTACACCATTGTCCACAGTTGACATTCAAAAAGTCATCCTTTTTGATCAGCTTAGCGCTTACCTCACCCGACCCCGGTTCTTCCCATCCCACCGTGATTTCGTTGCCGTCGATCGTAAAATCATCCGACCCTGTTACCGTCCAATAAACGGCTATGCTATCCGGGTATTCAACATTGTAGGTGACGGTGGAGTTGGCGCAGGTTTTTTCGCAGGTGGTAGGAGTGGTGGGGCAAAGGGCGGTGGAGTTTATTTCCGTATTGATAACATTGTCAATGCAATAAGTATTGCTATAAACATACCCTTGGTAACAGGATTGATTCGGTGCTTGAATTGTTAGCCTAAAACAAATGCCCGCATTATTTCCCGGACAAATGGCTAAAGTGTCGGATCCTGCCCCGGCTGTACACGATCCATTTGTTGCGTTGAAATAAGTTGTTTGATCCAAGGAATATTGCCATCGATAAATGAATTGATATAAAGGATAATTATTATTATTACTAATGGAAGCAACCAGAATAATCCATTCATCTGCTTCAAAACAATCATCTGGAAAACCTGAAACAACTATTTCCAAATCATCACTTAAGGAACTGCCACATGGGGTAGGGTCAAATAAATCATTGCATCCATCATTGTCGTCATCGTTATCGTATTCATTTGTAATACCATCCCCGTCAAAATCGCAAGCTCCAGAACAAGCATCTGGGTTGCATGGCTCGTTGTCATCTGGATCGTAGTTAGGATGGTCGGGTGGGAGGGATGCAAGATACCCATCTCCGTCCATATCCTCCTCTAAGATGCAGTTCGATGCTATCACTGTGATACAATTGTTCCCAGCGCAGCCTTGGTTATTGGTCACCTCGACACAGTAAGTACCGGGTGAAGTGATTTGGATTGTTGGTCCAGATCCATAAACAATAGAAAAGCTGCCATCACTGCTGGTCCAATTTATGGTGGACCAATTTGCTGTAAGATGGATGGACTGGTAGGTAACATTTTGGCAGAACTCCTCTGAGCCATAAATGATTGGGTCGCACTGGCCCGCCAGCCGAAAGCAGTTGGCCAAAAAGAAAGCGAAGAGAAAAAGCGTACGCATAACCATGGTTTCTAAATTTAATTGATGTCAATAAATACAATCTGGAGGAAGTATTGGTAATGAAAGGTAAGCATAGGTTCTTTTGACGGGTGGCAGTTGTAATCTGCGGATATTATTGGACGCCAAGAGTCTGAAAAATTGTTGCTTGGTAAATAGTATGAAATACGAAAAGGGATGTATTGCTTTTATTCAAAAAACACACCAGAAAGGGGTGGTGGTGTTTTCATAAAGGGCCATTAAAATTGTCGCTTACTTAAGTGAATATGATAGAATATATGAATTTAAGAATTAAGGAATTTCCCTTCCAAAAGCGTGGAGTTGCTGGAAATAAAAAGGTAAAAGAAAACAGCGGCCGATCCTCGGTGACGGCCATATGGAATTAAATATTATCGCTTATAACGGTAAGTGATACGACCTCTCGACAAGTCGTAAGGGGACATTTCCAGAGCAACTTTGTCGCCCGGCAGGATGCGGATATAGTGCATTCTCATTTTGCCAGCGATGGTGGCTAAAACGGTGTGTTCGTTTTCCAATTTGACCCGGAACATGGTGTTGCCCAGTGCCTCGGAAATAATTCCATCTTGCTTAATGATATTTTGTTTAGACATATAGTGATTTGAAAAATCCCAAAGGAATGGCTTTGAGAAAAGTAAAATGGATAAAACAAAAAGAAGGCACTTTCCGAACTGGAAAAAAAAGTAAGGATGGACGCTTTCCTAAATGACTTGCTCCGATTACAATCAAGAAATAAAAAAAGAAAGGAAAAAAACTGGTGGTAAAAAAGCAAAAAGAAAAATGTAAGGAAGCTGAAAATCAATGGGTTACAAAAACAACTTGTACGAATCTAATCCTGCTAATTTAATGTTGGGCTTATTTTCCCTTATTTATCAGGCGCATAAGTACGCAAAATCGCACACAAACGGAAATGCGGATTTGAAAATGAAAGACCCGAAAACTACCTTTACCCAAAACTACGAACTATGAAATTGCTCAAACGGATCTCCATTTTGATCGTTGTTCTTTTGTTGGTGACGATTGCTGCCGCCAAGTTGTACCTCCAATCACACACTCCTGACTACAACGCCGATTTAGCGTTGACTGGATTGACAGGCCAGGTCGAACTGTATTTTGACCAATACGCCATTCCCCATATTTATGCAGAAAGTGAAAATGATGCCTTTCGGGCCTTGGGGTTTGTCCATGCTCGGGAGCGGCTCTGGCAAATGGAACTCGTCCGACGGATAGCGCCGGGGCGGTTGTCCGAAGTGTTTGGGGAGGCAACTTTGAAAACCGACCGCTTTTTCAGGATGATTGGCCTATCGGAATACACGGCGGAGTCAGTCCGGCATTTTAACGAAAGCATTGATCCGCAGATTAAAGAAAGGGTATTGGCTTATCTGGATGGCATCAACCAATTTGTTGACCATGGGAAAACGCCATTGGAGTTTACCATTATGGGTTTGGAAAAAACGCATTTTACGCCCACCGATGTTTATAACATCACAGGGTATATGGCTTTCAGTTTTGCGATGGCTCACAAAACAGAGCCTATCCTTTCTTATATTTTGGAAAAATACGGAAACGACTACTTGGCTGATCTCGATGTACACGTGGATAGCAACACCACTGCCATAAAAAGTGGGGTAGAATCTTTAGAGCTAAAGGAGCTGTCCATGCAGGTGCAAGGCATCATGGATGGGTTGCCAGTTTCGTCATTTATCGGCAGCAACAGTTGGGTGGTGAGTGGGGCAAAAACGAAAAGCGGACAGGTACTTTTTGCCAACGACCCACACATCGGTTTCTCCCAGCCGGCGGTCTGGTACGAAGCCCACCTCAATGCGCCGGGAATGAACCTTTACGGTTATTGGTTGGCTGGATTTCCCTTTCCCCAACTCATCCATACCGACCACCATGCTATTGGTTTGACCATGTTCGAAAACGATGACATTGATTTTTTTAGGGAAAAACAAAACCCCGAAAACGCCGACCAATACCAATACAAGGGTGAATGGTTGAACTTCCAAACTCGGGAAGAAACTATCAAAGTAAAAGATGGCCAAGACGTGAAAATGACCATTAAATCAACTGTTCATGGGCCAGTAATGAATGATGGAATTGAAATCATGCATGACGAAGCTCCGGTCAGTATGTGGTGGATTTATTCAAAACACCCGAACCGTACTCTCGAAGCTTCTTATCAATTAGGCGCGGCACAGAACATGGCCGAAGCACGAGCGGCAGTTGCTCAAATCCATGCCCCCGGCCTCAATGTGATGTATGGTGATGTGAATGGCAACGTTGCTTGGTGGGCGGCAGCCAAATTGCCCATCCGGCCTGACCACGTGAATTCCAAACTCATTTTGGATGGCAGCACAGGTGAGGATGATCCGCTGGGCTATTATGATTTTTCCGAAAACCCTCAAGCAGAAAACCCTGCTTGGGGATATGTGTACAGCGCCAATAACCAATCGGTCTCCCCCACGGGCATCCGGCACCCGGGCTACTATTTACCGGAAGACCGGGCGAGGCGGATCGTTTCTCTTTTGGAGGCGAAAAACGACTGGACTACTGACGATTTTAAAACGATGATCTCTGACGTTACTTCTGAAAACGTTCCAGAAATAGTGGCCAATCTGACCGCTGTGATTGAGCCGGCCCAATTGTCGGAAACTGAAAAAAACGCTTTGCAAGTTTTGAAAAATTGGGAAGGTATTTTTGCCCAAAATCAAACTGCACCAACGATTTATAATAAATTCATTTATCACCTTACCCACCGCATTTTTGCAGATGAAATGGGGGAGGGAATGTTCGACGTATTCAACGGCAACCACGTGATGAAGCGATCTATGCAGCCCTTATTTGCCAACCTCGATTCGCCATGGTGGGACGATGTTAGTACGCCAGACAAACAGGAAACCCGGACAGAAATCATCAATGGCGCTTTCAAAAAATCCATTGAAGAATTGGTTGTTCAGTTGGGGGATGATCCGCAAAATGGCAGTGGGAAAAGGTCCACACCTTGGAGCACAACCATTCTTTTTCAGCTGTTCCTTCCTTAAAAAAATACTTCAACGTTGGCCCGTTCCCCGTACCTGGAAACATTGAAACCATCAACAACCTGTTATTCCGCTGGCAAGCCGATGGTACTTATGAAGTTATTGCTGGCCCTTCCACCCGGCGCATTATTGATTTTGCGGATGTTGCAGGAAATAGTTGGAGCATCCTTCCAACCGGACAATCGGGCAACGTACTGAGCGATCATTACAGCGATCAGGCGGAGATGTACGCAAAAGGCGAGTTTCGTAGGATGTTGATGGGTAAAGAAGAGATTCAACGTGAAGCAAAATACCAAGCTGTTTTTTCTCCAGCAAAAAAATGAAAGCCTTAATTTGAAGGTTGCAGTTTTCATCTGAAAAAGGTAGCCACTAGCGAACTATTTATTTCCCTTACTCAAAGTGCGATGAATCAAACTTCCTTAATTCTGGGCCGAATATTATGCAGATCACTTGGCATCACTCTGCTCGGCCCAGAGGAATTTTAAGGGGGGCGGGAGCATCGCTCCCGCCCCCCTTAAAATCCCCTGAGGGGCACTTGGGTAGTTGCAATGAAAAGTCAACCTCGCTGCCCCGCATTTTATGGACTTATAGTTTATCACAATTTCTATTTACCAAAAAAAATTAAAAATGAAAAAAGAATCAAAACCAATCTCGCTTTATTCTAACTGGTGGATCAAGCCGGGCCACGAAAAAAAGGTTGCCCCATTGCTGAAAAAATTAGCCAAAAAGGTTGAAAAAGAAGAGCCCGGCACGCTGATGTACTTGGTGCATTTCCCAATCAATGATTTTACTGACAGCTTGGGCTTTGTATCGGAGCCCGTTACCCGTCCGGGGGCGGTAACTTTTGTTGAAACGTATGCCAGTTGGCAAGCCTTCAAAGACCATGTGAAGGGACCTATTTTTACCAGTTTTGTAAAAAAACATGGCCATCATTTTGTCCAAGCAGCGGTCAAAAAAGGCGAAGACCCGAAGCCTTTTACACAAGTAGTCTTTATGGATAAGGTGGCAGGATTTCTTGAAAAGAAGAAAAAATAACCGAATTAAAATCAGTGTAAGCGTCGATAGGGAAAATGCTTGTCGACGTTTTTTTAAATAAAAAAAGCGCAACCAAAAAATTGATTGCGCTTAGTGCCCGGAGCGGGACTCGAACCCGCACGGCCAAAAAGGCCACAGGATTTTAAGTCCGGCGTGTCTACCAGTTCCACCACCCGGGCAGGTGATAGTTAGATTTGCCGGTAATCTAAAAATAAAGCCCCGACAGGTTATCTGCCGGGGCTTTGAGCGAAAGACGAGATTCGAACTCGCGACCCCGACCTTGGCAAGGTCGTGCTCTACCAGCTGAGCTACTTTCGCATATATTATCGCTTTCTTTAAAAGCGGACGCAAATATAAAACGATCGGGTGTAATATGTCAAATTTTTTTCGGCAACTTTTTTAAAATATTTTTCCTTAAAAAAGCATGGATGCACAACGTTTTAATAATCAATTCTTTGCATCCGATCAGATGCTAAAAAAGAAAGCCAACCACCGATTGAAATGCTTGCCAGTGCAAAAGAATGGAAGTTTTTTTGGCGCTGCATCAAATGTAAAGCAAAGCGGTACTTATTTAGTGTCAAAATGTACACGCCGAGCCGAAAAACATCAAATCCGATAAACGCCCATTTTTTGAAGATCGTTCCCCAATCTTAGGTTCGTCCGAAAACAGGAATTGGGTGTCCGTTTTATCAAAAGCCTGATTTTAGGATTACCAACTCTTTAAGTTTTATGAAAACCGTATTGCCTCACAAAACCAAGGTCGAATGAAATCCTAAACCATATTCCTCACCAAGGCTGGAAAGTAATAGTCCTGCTTTATTTTGATTTACCGCTTGTTGTATCAGCTCTACTGCCAAATCGATGTTCTTGGTGTCTAAATGACTGAACGGCTCATCTAACAATAACAACTCGAAGGGTTGGCACAAGGCCCGGATGATGGCAATGCGTTGGCGCTGACCATAAGAAAGCGTTTCAGCAGGCTGTTGGAGGAAAGGCGTCATTTCGAGGTGGTCAACCATTTTTAACAACTCTTCTTTCGAGGTATGACCAGTTAGATGGGCTTTGAGCAATAAATTGTCAAGGGCAGTGAGCTTGGGGAAGAGGCGGAGATCTTGGAAAACGATGGATAGCTTTTGTTGACGAATGGACGGCCAGTCGTTGGGTGTCAGTGAGTTATAGTTGGTTTCTTCTATCCATGCGTCGCCTTCATAATCTTTTCTCAACCCATACAGAATATGAAATAGAGTAGACTTCCCTTTGCCAGAACGGGCTTTGATTAGATAGGATTTCCCTTTTTCAAAATGGCATTCCGTCCCAAAAATGGCGGAAGTTGGGTGGATGCCTCCCGGAGTCTCCAGCAATGGGATCGGTCTGAGGTTGGATAAGGTTATTTTCATTTTTTATAAAAATTCGACCCCTTTTCTTTTTAGAATTTGACTTGCGTTATTGGCTTTTTCGGTTGATTTGGCCTGAACGCCGTCTTTTAGAATGCCAACTCGATACCCCAATTCCAACCCATCCAATGCTGTTTGAAATATGGTTTCTTCAAAAGGAAGGCCAGCGAGGTGAATTTCCCCGACCTTATTATTTTTCAAATATTCATCCAGGCCCGTATCCAGTTTGCGGTTTTCATCAAAAAAGGCGCTGTGCGGTAGGAGTTTTTGATCCGTTCCCATCCAAGCGGTAAAATCGATGGCATCGTGATCGAAGCCCATCGTCAGTTCAGCACCAAAACTGCCTTGAATACAGTAATAATGTTGTAATAATATCTTTTCGCCCATTACATCTATTTCTTGTCCGGGCCGTCGCCAAGGGTAATTGGCAACGAACATTTTATGCTCGGTAGGGTGGGAGAAGCGGGCCGCAATTAACTGATCGTAGTGAGAGATTGCTTTGTTGGCGACTGGCAAAATTGCCTCCGCTCCCTCTATTTCCGCAGACCCCAATGGGAACAAGTCTATTTGTAATCCGATGATAATGAGTGCTTTCAAGGATATGAGATGGTTGGATGTTTAGATGGAAGTTGGTTGGAAGGGTTGGTTTCTCAATAACCAATCCTGCTGCCCGGTTTGGTCAATTCCGTTTTGATGGCAGCCATGCGAATGGCAGTTACCGCGGCTTCCACACCTTTGTTTCCGTATTTGCCACCTGCCCGTTCAACGGCCTGTTCGTGCGTGTTGGGGGTGAGTACGCCAAAAATGCATGGGATGCCGCTGGCTACGCTCAAGGCCGTCAATCCGGTAGCGACGGCATGGTTGATGTATTCGTCGTGTTGCGTTTCGCCTTTGATCACAACCCCTAAACAAATGACGGCATTGAGTTTTTTAGAACCAGCCAACAATTTTGCAGCTACTGGCAACTCAAAACTACCGGGCACTTGGATCGTATGGATATTTTCCTCCAAGGCACCGTGCTTGACCAATGTGTCGTAACAGCCTTGGTACAAGGTGTGGGTGATGTCGGCATTCCAATCGGACAAAGCGATGCCAAAATGCATCTCTGCTGCCGATGGGATGTTGTCTTCGTTGTATTTAGATAGATTTTTTAGTGCGGAAGCCATAGGTGGTGTTTGGTTGTATGTTTAATTATTGTGAGCAACATCTTGTTAAAAAAAGCTCAGAATCAAAGAATTTCAAAATTAAAAAAGGCAATATGGAAAAACCATATTGCCTTGGAAGTTTATGCAGATTGTTTTGAAAAAATACTATTTCAAAACAGTAATATATTTGGATGCTTCGCGGGCTTCGTTGGAATTAGGGTAATCCGTTTTGATGCGCTCCCATGCTTTGACGGCAGCGTCGGTTTTTCCTAATTTTTCGCTCAGCATGGCTACTTTTTTCAGGTAGTAAGGTGTCAACAATTCATTGTCACCTGCATTGACGGCGCTATTATAGAGGCTCAAGCCTTTTTCCAAATCCCCTTTTTCTGACCAAGCGTCGCCGAGCGTACCTTGCTTCATGATCGGTAACAATTCGCCATCGGCTTTAAAATCTTCCAAGTAGGAAATGGCGGCATCGAACTCACCCCGGTTGAGGGTTGAAACGCCAGCATAATACAAGGCAGCGTTGGATGCATCGGTGCCACTGTAATTTTTTACAATGTCAGCAAAACCTGGATAACCACCACCTGGATTGGCCAATGCTAATCCAAAAGAGTCCCTAGAAAATTGGTATTCGGCTTCTGCCATTTGTTCAACAGCATCGGCTTGGCGTGGGGCTTTGTAAAAATTTTGATAAGCCAAATATCCACCTACAACCAAAGCTATTACGATCGCTCCGATCATGATCGGATTTTGATTTCTTTCAAAAAAGTCCCCCGCTTGTCCGGTTACCTCGGAGAGGTCTAAGAGTATTTCATCTTCTTTTTTGTTTTTGAGTTTCTTGCGCTTAGCCATAAAAATATTTTGTTTGTTGGAATACTGAGGTGGTTTGAGGACTTTTCAAATGAATTGTAGGTTGCTCGTTATCAACCTGTTAGCCACCAAACAACCTTATGGTTTATTTATCTTGAAAATGTAAAAAGGAAGGTGTTGAGCCAATGCCTACAAAGTTCCTTTTGCCATTTTATGAATCCTGACCATAGCTCATACGGGAGGATTTTCAAAAAGTGGCGCAAAAGTAGGGAAACTTGTTTGATTTTGTTGGACTGGGTAGCTGAAAAAGAAAGGAGGCATTCACATCATATCGTGAAATGCCTCCTTTCAAAATGCCTTCTGATAAAAAGGGGAAGGCATTTTCAGTGCTTGACAAGATCAATCCTTCATAAATGGGTAATCTTCCTGCACGTAATTATCTGTGTACAGCTCGGAACCGGGTGGGAAATCAGATTCTTCCGCAAATTGTGCAGCAGCATCTATTTCGTCTTTTATCCTGCCTTTGATGGCCTTGATTTCTTCCTCTGTGGCAATTTTATTGGTGAGGATGGTTTTCTCCGTCACTTTGATCGGATCAATTTCCATGTAGGACTTCAACTCCTCCCGGGTGCGGTAAGTGCCCGGATCGGAGACGGAGTGGCCTTTGTACCGATAGGTTTTGATTTCCAAAAAATAAGGGCCTTTGCCTGCCCGGATGTGTGCAACTGCCTTGCTGATGGCTTCATGGACCGATTCTGGCGTCATGCCATCTACCGGTTCGCTTGGCATTTCATAGGCATGCCCCAATTTGTAAATGTCTTTGATATTACTGGTCCGCTCAACGGAGGTACCCATTGCGTAGTGGTTGTTTTCGCAAATAAAAAGAACGGGCAGTTTCCAGGTCATGGCCATGTTGAATGCTTCGTGTAAAGAGCCTTGGCGGGCAGCGCCATCGCCAAACATGGTCACGCAGAGTTTATCAGTCCCTTTGTATTTTTCCGCAAAAGCGATCCCTGCGCCGATCGGGATTTGCGCGCCAACTATCCCATTACCACCAAAATAGCGGTGTTCTTTCGACATGAAGTGCATGGAGCCGCCCTTGCCTTTGTTGACCCCTGTTTCTTTGGCGTATAATTCTGCCATACAAGCTGCTGTACTACAGCCCCGCCCGATAGCAATGCCGTGTTGACGGTAAGCGGTTACAATCGCATCTTCTGGAGTAATGGCTGATTCAATGCCTGCCGAAATGGCTTCCTGGCCAATATAAACGTGAAGGAAACCACGGATTTTTTGTTGGCTGTAAGCCATTAATGCTTGTTCTTCGAAGCGCCTGATACGAAGCATCAATTCGTACCAACTGAGGTACTGTTCTTTGCTGTATTTAGGTTTTTGACTGGTCGCTTTCTTGGCGGTTTCCTTTTTTTTGGTCGTTGTTTTAGCTGCTACCATATTTTTTAGTTAGAAGTCACAGATTAGAAGTTAGAAATCAGTCAGTGTAGATGCTAAACTGATTTTTCAACATTCAACTATAAGATTAGCACAAAGTTCATTTTTTTATCAGAAACCCCAAAACCTTAAATTCTTCGAGGCTTTTTGGTTGACAAAAAACGTTCTTTGACAAATGGCGTGGAATGGATCAAATAATCAGTGTTTTAATTGAGTGGAAAATTTTTGAAAAAATTTTCCACTCAATTAAAACACTGAAGGAGAGGGAGGTGAAAAAGTACAAAATTGAAAATTTTGTACTTTTTCACCTCCCCTCTCTCCTTGTTTTTTCTGCTCTTCGGGATTTGTCAAAGAACCATAAAAAATTACCTGCCTGAACGGTCGATCATCGTAGCGCTGGCTTGTTGGGTGCCAAATAAATAGATGTCCTGAATGTTGACGTGTGCCGGACGGGTGGCAATAAAATAAATGGTTTCAGCCACATCACTGGATTTGAGCGGCTGGAAATTCTCATACACCTTGGCAGCTCTTTCCGTGTCGCCGTCAAAGCGTACGCTGGCAAATTCCGTTTCCTCCACATGCCCGGGTGATACTTGGCTGACCCGAATGTTGTGCTGGTGCAGGTCGAGCCGCATCGAACGGGTGAGCGAGCTGACCGCTGCCTTGGAGGCGCAATAGACATTGCCACCGGGGTAGACTTCGGTGCCAGCAATGGAAGACACATTGATGATGTGGCCACTTTTACGTTCAACCATGTAAGGGGAAATGGCCCTGGTAACGTACAGCAACCCTTTTACATTGGTGTCGATCATGGTTTCCCAATCGTCTATACTGCCGCTGTGGATCGGGTCAAGGCCACGGGAAAGCCCAGCATTATTGATAAGTATGTCCACATTTTTCCAATCACTTGACAAATTATCAAAAGCAATTTTAACAGCTTCCTGATCCCGGACATCAAATGAAAGGGACTCCACCTTCGTATTGTATTTTTTAGAAAAAGAAGAGGCAATTTCTTGTAGCCGTTCCCGCCTTCTACCAGTTATAAGAACCCGGTAGCCATTTTTAGCAAAAACCTCGGCGGTTGCCTTCCCGATGCCTGCGGTTCCGCCAGTTATCAAAACCAATTTAGTTTTTACATCGGGCTTTTTGTCATCAACAATATACACCTCCGTTTCCTTCTTTGGGTGGCCATTGGTCGGCCCATCTGAGTTGTCGGTTGAAGGTTTTTTTACTACTTCTGTCACCTCTTCCTCCAGTTCGATTGGTTCTTGCATGTCTTGATCCAATTTAACGTTTAACTCTTTTTGGTAACTGTCTTCCATCGTAGCCGAAAGAGCAGTTTGGTTAGCTGTCTCGGCCATGACCAGTTTCCTACTGCCCATTCCAAAAGCACGGTCGTTTTGTTCGGTTTTTAGCTCTGGGTTAATCGCTACGGCTTTTTCATAAAATTCTATGGCTCGTGTTTGGTCGCCCAACCCGTGGTAAACGAGGGCGAGGTCGTAATTGGCAAATGGGTGGTTGGGCTGAAGGTTTAAGACTTTTCGGAAATGCTTAACTGAATTTTCGGGCTGGTCCAGGTGCTCATTTAAAATGGCGGCCAACATATAGTAAGCGTCGACATTTTGTTCATTTTGAGAAATAGCCACTTTTAAATGTTGGGCAGCGGCGGCTTCCTCTCCTTGGAAATGATCGGCCAGCAATAATCCCAATCGGTATTCAGCCTCTGGATAGGTCGGCTGGTTCTCGATCACCTTTTCAAAACACTTCTTTGCACCCTCAAAATCCTGTTGGTTTTCGGCCAATTCAGCCAATAGGAACCAGGCGTCGGGATGCCCTTTGTCCTGCCGCAACAACGCTTCGAGCTCTTTTTTCGCAGCTTCAAAATTGTTGGCATAGCGGGCCAAAGCGTAAGCATGATAGTAGCGCAGGGTCGTATCTTTTGGTTGGTGGGCAACGGCATCTGCCAGCAGGGCGATCCCTTCTTCTATGTTGTGCTCCCGGAAATAATCCACGGCTTCTTCTAAAATCTCATCAGCAGTAGGCACATCATCGCCTTCTACCAAATTCAACAAAACTTCATCTTCGCCAACGGGGATTTCTTCATCAAGGATTGATTCTTCTTCTGGCTCATCTTCATCGAATAAGGAATCAATGTCGAAATCACCGGGGTTGTCAGGGTCTTCTCCCACAAAGTGAAATTCATCTTTGTCGGATTCAGTAAAGCCTTCGTCCAGTAGCACCTCATCCAAAATGGACAGGAGTTCTCCATTTTCTTCATCCAGTTTTTCTATCTCTTTTTTGGTGAAATTTGATGGCAACGGCTCTTCTTGTTCTTCTTCGGGTGCAACTCCGGACGTTTCCTCTTCCATATCATCCTCCATCAGCCCTTCCAAAACGGAACGGTCAGATTGACCTTCCAGATTTTCCAGTTTATTCAACAAATCAAGCCCAGGGATACTGCTCAGCACGTCATCGGTAACCTGATCCTCCAGTTCATCGGCTGTCAGATGGATGCCGGGATTTTCGGCCATCAGTTCCTCCGAGGAGTTTTCTATCATTTCTACTAAAGATCTTTCGTCGGGTTTTGGTGTCTCAAAATCACCTGATGGGGTATAAGATTCAAGAATAGCGGCACCCTCTGGTCTTTGCTCTTTTTCAGCGGATTCCTTTTCCGAAAGGGTCTGTTTTTCTAAAAACTCTTCTAAAGAACAATAGCCAAGCCCTCTTGTGTACCTCAGAAACTCACCCACATCGCCTGAAATTTCTTTAGTTGTGGCAATGGCATCATCGAGTTCGGTATCATCCGGGTGGGACTTTTTTTCCTTGCGTAAATAAAGGTATTTATCCTGCCAAAAATTCATGTACTGAATGATGTCCCCAACTTTTTCAAAATCGGTGGTTACGGAGTTGGTCGTTCCATTCTCCTCTATTTCTTCGCCGTCAGTAACCACATTTATCAATTGGCCAGCATCGCCCCATTTATGGGCTGCCTGCAGGATGCCGTTCATGCAACCATAAGATTTGAGGAAGTTGTCGGTAATCAGAAAGACAACCTTGCTTCCAGCGGGCACTTGTAAGTGGCCCATTTGCTCCGAATAATCAGTGCTTGATTTTTCGAGTATCATCGCCTCTTTGCCAGTGTCAATGACCGCTGCCTGCATTTGCTGTGCGACCTGTTCGTTTTCAGATGCGTAAATAATGAGGTATTGATTGAATTCAGACATGCTTGAAATGTTGGTTGCTGATTGATGTATTTGGTTGTTCTGTGCAAGCTGAGGAAATTATTGTATTAAACCCTTGACAAATTGGTCAAAGTCCTTTGTGAAATCTTCGTACTGATCCGTTGCGGGCCCATAAAACCCCGTGTGTATCCGTTTGACCTGATTGTTTTTATCCAAAAAAATCATGGTTGGAAAAGAGACAATTTGGTTAAGCATGGGCAGCGCTTTGTTCGCTTCCTTTTTATCGGATGGGCCAGCGAGGACAATTTCGTAGTCCATCCCAAACTTCTTTTTATAAGTTCGGATTGCCTGGTTGGCCAAGGTCTTGTCTTTGTGTTTTTCAAATGCCAGCGCAATGACCGCCAAATCGTCCATTTTATTTTTCGAAAAATAGTCCACCAAAAAAGTGGTTTCGTCCCGGCAATTGGGGCACCAAGTCCCGAGCAATTGGATGATTTTGGCTTTGCCTTGATATTCGGGATTGTCCAGAGAAACTATTTTTCCGTCCGGATTTTCAAAGGAAAAGCTGAACGCATCGTAGCCCGGTAAAAGGGAAGTCAATGAATCGGGGTTGGTCAAAACGGCATTGTCATTTCGGGTAGCGGACCAAGTGGTCACATAATGTTTTCCAGAATAAAAGGCGCCTGTTAGTTCGTTATCACTGATTATTTTTCCTTCAAATAAAAAGGCATGCGCACCATCAAATACGGACAACCAGAACTTGTCTTCTTGAACTGTGCCCTCCAAAAATCGGTAATCGCCAGTTTCGGTCATAAAGGTGCCCGTCAAATGATTGCCGTCCTGCTTAAAATCGCCGATAGCCGGGAACGGTTCGTTTTCCTGCAAGCCAAAGGTCGTTTCCCATTTTCCCGAAAGGTCAGTTGTAGGCTCTTTTTTTAGAGGGGTAAAACGGTAAGGTTTTCCCTGTTTGGCCACAAAAGGGATGGCGTAATTTTCCCGGTTTCGTACTACCCATTGGCCATCAATGATGTTGCCTGCAAAAGAGCCGTCGATATAAGAGTCGAACACCGGGAAGTCAATCCGAATAGTGTCTTGCGCCCGGTACTTGCTGCGCCCAAAGGAAATATGTTCTGCTGGTACGGTGATGCGTTCCTCCCCATTGATTATTTCTATGTGAAAGTTCGTTTCGTTATCATATATCACTTCAAAGTTGAAAGGGATAACACCAGATTCCACCTCCTCATAAGTCATGTTTACTTTGTCGGGAAGAGGTTTTCCCTTGGGGTTGGCAGAAACAAACTGCGGGTCGATTTTTAGCTCGGCCCTCCAAATGCCCGGTGGCAAAGCAGGGTACTTACCCTCCATCACAATGCAGCCATTTTGCAAAAGAAAAAAAGTAGAAAGCAGCAAACAAAAGGAAAAACGATTGAAAGGCAGAAGGTTAAAAATGCGATTGGATTTAATTGAAAAACTTATCCCAGAAAAGAAAGGGGGCAACAAATTGCGGGCGAAAATCTGCAGTTTGCTCATAAGACCTGTTTCTTGTGCGTTGAAAAACTATGGTCGGTTTGCCATCAAATGGCGTCCACCTTCCATATAATTTTAAAATATCTATAGAAAGGCCAAAAGTAGGGAAAAGTTCTTACAGATAAAGTAATGGAGTTCCTCTGCGATATAAAATGCCTGTTTAATTCGCTATCGGTCTTGTTCATAAATAAGAATTGAGGATGTGAGAATTAGGTTTTTTCTTTTGAGGAACTGACTTTTTCAATGCATAACTTGAGTTTCAAATTTAAAAAATTCGTTTCTCAAAAGGGAAAAGTTTTTTCATATTCCATTCTGTAGTTTGTGAACAAGACTATTGGTAAACAAGTAAAATAAAAAGGCCACCTGCAATTGCAAGTGGCCTTCTGGATTCTTTTTCTAATGTTACTTATCTAGTAAAAACAAGTTCTGAAGTATAGCCAAACAATTCTGAGCGGAGTTCCATGCGGCTTTTTGTTAGAGAAATCACTTCAAAGGCAAATCCAAAACCATCGACAGTCAACGTCAAGGTTTTTTCATCACCTGAAAGTGCCCATACTCCTGTCGTAGTTTGAGGATCAGTTGGATCGCATTTAACTGCACCGTCATCAAAATTAAGTGTGCCGTCTTTTTCAAAGTCATACTCATCGTCCCTGGAACAGCTTTCTAGATCGTCATCTAAATCACCATCACCATCAATGTCAGAGCGTGATTCCGTAATTTTCCAGGTTCCTCCAGTGAGGTAATCAGTAGCGGATTCATCATCTTTGCTACAAGAACCGAGGAGGAATAGGCCCATAACGGCCAGCATTAAAACTTTAGAGTTTTTCATAAAATAAAATTGATTAATTGGTAAAAAAAAAATTAAGTGTCGATTGTAAATAGGGTGGTGTGTTTATAAAATAATTCACTTGTGAACGGATAGAATACTATTTCGCTGTTAGGAAATGAAAATTAATGCACAAATATAATAGAGGCTGGCTTTATTAATGAAGCCCTTCTGATAAATAATAAAAATCAAGGTGTTTAAACACGATTCCGAACGTAGCCGGGATTTTGAGCCCTTTTTTCAATTAGTTTGAGGTTCAAAATCCTGGCTACTTGGCTAAAAAGGTTTGTCTCCATTTTTGGATAAATTCCTTCGAAGATCATATCGATTCGTTAATGGTAGGAAGACGGTAAAATCACTGGCGTAATATTAACCTGCAAGTAAAAATCAATGTTAAAGCTCTTTGAAACTGACCACTTCCTACTCTCCTCCATCCTGAAGCGAGTTCGGGATTTCGTTGGACTCAAACATCGGACTGAATGCCAATCCCCTCACTTCGTCTTTTCCCCTTGAAACTGGTGTTCCTTGTATTTGAACAAAATATTGAAAGTGGTGAGGCTTCCGTAGATGCGGGTAATGTATTGCTGTAGGTTTACTTTGTCCTCGTCATCAAGGCCCTTGCTGGCATTGATACGCTGCTCCATTACGCGTAGTCGGTCCCGTACCATGACGATTTTATGGAAAAAAGTTTCGATAGGAATTTCTTTGGATTGGAGGCTGTCGTCGTCCGGTTTCAGGATCATGGTGCCGCCTGTCCAACGGTCGCCAAGGGGGACAACTTCCGAAATGTCCGACCAGGCATGGAGGATTTTCATCAATGATTTCTCCATGTCACTGAACGTAACAGTCGTCTCTGCCGGGATCGCTTCAATAACCTGCCACTTGTCATATTCTTTACCGACCATCTTGACGCCATAGGTCATGAAGCTGCATTCGTAAGCGGCTTTGTGCAAACGGATCACGACCCCATCGCCATAGGCAGGGTGCTTGACTCTGGATCCAATGCCCAGAAAGTTGTTGTTCGTTTCACTCATATTGTTAAAATTTTAGATACAAAAATCAATTTTAAATTGGAGAAAGTAAATACGTCGGGTCTATTTCATTGTTCCAAATTGGTTTTGACAAATTCATTGAAAGGGTACTTTTGCGGCTCACAGGGATTGAACGTAGATTGAACAGATTGAACTGATTTTCACAGAATTAATAAGGACAATCATTTCAACTTACTTGCAACCTTTTCAGTGTTGACACCTTTCTGAAAGGTGCATCCCAAGTTGGCTGTATTATTTTCATTTCTTAAATACCCCAATACCTTTTAATACCTCAATTTTTATGTACGATGCAATAATTATTGGAAGCGGGTTCGGTGGCAGCATGGCCGCCTACCAATTAGTCCAAGCGGGAAAAAAAGTATTGATGCTTGAAAGGGGCGGCTGGGTAGAACGCAGCCCGGAGAACTGGACGATGAAAGGCTCGTTGGAACTGACACCCAACTACGATAAAAGCACACCGCTGAAAGTCATCAAAGGCGGGCATAAAAAAATTATGGGGCTGTATTCCTGTGTGGGAGGGCCATCCCTTTTTTATGGAGGGGTTTCGTTCCGTTTTCGGGAGGGTGATTTCGAAAAAAATGAAGACATTGAGGGAAAAGAAGCCGTAGGATGGCCAATAAAATACAAGGATCTGGAACCTTTTTATGGCCAGGCAGAGCAGCTTTTGGGCATTTCCGGCGAAAGCGGTGTAGATCCGACTGAACCTTTTAGGAACCAACCTTTCCCGCAAGGGCCGCCTCCGTTGGCCACTATTTCTCAAAAAATAAAAAAAGGTGCGCAAGACTTGGGACTGCATCCTTTTCAATTGCCATTGGCCATCAACTATGAAGACACCTCTCGGAAAACTTGTGTCAGCTGTACTACTTGCGATACTTTCGCTTGTGCGATCGGGGCCAAAAATGATTTGGCAACCATGGTTATTCCGAACCTTTTAGAAAAAGGAATGGAACTGCGGAAATCGACCGTAGTCAAACAATTGATCGCAAAAAATGGGAAAATAACGGAGGTAGTTGCATTTGATAAATTATCGGGTGAGGAGCTTTTATTCCGAGCAAAAAATGTCATCCTATCTGCTGGGGCATTGGGTTCGCCACATCTTTTGTTGGCTTCTGAATTGGATAAATTAAACCCCGGCGGAAAAGTGATCGGACGCTATTTGATGCGCCACGCCAACTGCATCATATTCGGTATTTTCCCCGGCGTGGCGGATAAAGAAAACCGGTTCCACAAACAATTGGGCATATTGGATTTTTACAACGGGCGTGCCGGAGCAAAGGTAAGAGGCAAATTGGGTAGCCTGCAGCAAGTGCCCACACCGCCCATGGGATTGGTGCAAAATGAAGTCCCCGGGCCGCTGGGGAAATTGTTGAGCCAAGGGGTAAGGTTGCTCACGGGGCTGCTGGCCATTGCGGAAGACCAACCGCAGGCCTCCAATTTTTTGTCCATTAATAAAAGCGAAAAAGACCAATACGGATTGCCACAACCGATCATTAGCCATGAGTATTCAAAACGGGACTTGGCGGCCCTGAAGGAATTAATTGGCCCAGCGAAAAAGATTCTTTCGCGAGCAGGTGCATTGACGCATTATGTTCACCACATTCGCACCTTTTCCCATGCCGTCGGAACGGTTCGGATGGGGAACAATCCCGAGACTTCGGCACTGGATGAAAATTGCCAATTCCGAGGGGTCGAGAATCTGTATGTTTTGGACGGGAGCTTTATGCCGACTTCCGCTGCGGTAAATCCGAGTTTGACCATTGCCGCCAATGCATTGAGGGTAGGGGAGGTGATCGCTGGCATTTCTTAAATCGAATTACGATAATTATGAGCTATAAAAAATTAAACGAAAAGAACCTATCCGACTTGCATTTCTTGGCTGTGGTGGAGTGACCATTAAGCATGCAAAAACTTTAAAGGGTTTTAAAAATGTCGAATTATTTTATGCCAGCCGATCAGAGGAAAAAGCAAAATCTTTTTGTGAAAAATGGAACGGTGCTGGTTATTTTAATTCTTATGAGGGAGCTATTTTATCGGAAAAAATAAATGTCATATTAATTGCCACGCCACCTGATAGCCATTTAGAATTAACGCTAAAAGCAGTCCAAGCAGGGAAACATGTTATTGTGGAAAAACCCCCGTTTTTTAAATCCACCGATTTTGATTTAATTAATGTCGAAAAGAAAAAAAACGAACGTGCAGGTGATGGTAGCGGAAAATTATTTTTACAAACCTGTTTTACAAAAATTAAGAAAAATATTAGCGACTGATATTATTGGCGATATTAAATTCCTCTATTTTAATGCTACCAAAAAACAAGTGCAGGAAGATTGGCGAAACGATAAAATCATTACTGGCGGAGGAGCATTGTTCGAAGGTGGTATTCATTGGATTAATTTTATGGCTAATTTAGGATTGACGATAAAAAAAGTGACGGGTTTTCAGCCGCAAAAACCTGATAACCAATTGGAAAGAAGTATGCAGGTGGTGGCTGAATATGAAGAAGGGATGGTCGGAACACTGCTTTATTCATGGGAAATAAATGCGCTGATAAATGGTTTGCGAATATCCCGGATTTATGGCACCGAAGGTTCAATTACGTTTGAATCCAACGGTATTTTTATATTTATCAGAGGAAAAAAATGGCGGTTTATATTGCCCGGTTTTTCAGATATAGGTGGGTCGAAAGGAATGTTTAAAGATTTTTTTAGCGCCATAAAAAATGGGGAAGAGCCGGTATTTAATTTTGCTTTGGCGAAAAGGGATTTGGAGCTGGTGGAAAAAGCGTATTTAAATAAAAATTAAAATGCAAATAAAAAATGGAACCAATGCGCTCCCATTTTTATTTCCACTATGATTTCAGGTGTTTTATTTAAAAATTAAAATCCATTCTCAGTGTAACATTCCGTGGGGCGTCCAATTTTCCAGGTCGGCTGGCGTATTCCCGATTGGCAACATTATTAGCAATCAGGGAGGCTTTAATATTATTATTAAAAGTATAAGAACTTCTCAGCCCAAGAATTAAGTCTCCATTATTGTGTGTTTTCCTGAATTCTCTTAATTGAGAAGATTTTCCTTCTTGGTTAAATAGCAATAATTCAAAAACCGCATCAATGTTTTCCATAAAACTGGTGTATTGAGCAGATACGCCGAAAGATAATTTTTTATACTTGGATTCCATGTCAAATTTAGCTGTGTGCCGATATCGATATTTCAAGATATTGACACAATCTTCCGAATCTGCCCCCCCGCTACAATTTGAAGAATTGGTTGCATTAATGTTACCCTGAGAGCCGATAGGGTATTTTTCCTCGTCCAGTCCAAATTCTTTAAATTTAGGATCAATATAAGTATAGCCTGCCAATAACGTTGTTGGTAATCCAAATAGATTTCCCCGTCCATTCACACTTACCTCAAAACCTTTGATGATCGTGTTGCCAATATTTTGAGATTGAAAAAAGGCTTCGAAATCTTCCGTCAGGACAAAAGTAAATTCCATCATATCATTATACTCCATCCAAAAAGCTGAGGCATCGAAAAAACCATTGAAGTTACTGATTTTAAAGCCCTGCCTTATTCCTAATTCAGCGGTCCAACCTGTCTCTGAATGAAGGTCTAAATTGGGAATAATAGGCAACCCTCCGAATTGGGTAAATATAAATTTTTCAGCTATCGTAGGAAAACGATAACCCTGTCCCCAAGAGGTTCGCAAAAAGGTAGCTTTCGCCAATTCGTAACTAGCGCCCAATCGGACAACTGGCTTTGCCTCATGTGTTTTTCCATTGGGAACAGTTCCTTCTACTGTGATGATCTCATTCGAATAATAAATTTCTTCTGGGGATTTTTGGGTATTGTCTTCGTAACGGAGACCTGCAGAAATATTGAGCTTGTCAAAGAATTTCTTTTCCAATTGTACATATGCGGCTAGGTTATTATTGGTGAAAGTCGTGTCACCGTAAAGTGGCGCCCTTACCCTTGTGCCGTTATAAACCAAGCCAGAAGTAATCACCAGACCAATGTTACCCATTTTTCTTTGGTATTGGTATTCTCCATAATAGACTTGCGAGATATTGGTTTGATCAGCCTCCTTTGAACCTGTTTGGTTATCGACATTGAAAAAGCGGGTCAATATTTTGTGCCGGTTGTTTTTCTTATCATAATAAGTGAGGAATGGGTCAATATTGTAACGTAAGTTGTCGGAGCTGGAAAGAGCATTACCTGGCCTGTAGAGGTTGTTCATATCCTGCCAGAATAAAAATGACTGCCCCTTGGAGCGGTTGAAATTTGTATTTACCCCTACCGAAAGGCGATCCGTTATCCGATAGCGGGTGTTTAAAGTAAATCTTCCTCTCCGAGAAAAAGAACTATCCTGAACACTGTTGTTTCGATGGTAACGTCCACCAGCGACGATGTCAAATTTTCCTATTTTTCTGCGATGTACTAAGGTAAAGCCAGTTGTATACGGAGTTTCAGAACCATCCCACCATGCTAAGTCTTCGTTTTTTGGTTTAGAAAAAGCCGTGTAAAAAGGTGAGAAAGTTGTTTCAGGTTCTGCCTTGGCATAAGCGGTGCGCACATTGATGATGCCATTCAAGGCCGAGGAACCATAGAGCGCTGAGGCAGCCCCTTTGACTACTTCAATTTGTTCAATGTTTTCAATGGGTACATCTTCCCACTGCGGAAAGCCGGCATCTGCCTGATAAATAGGCATATCGTCTACCAATAGCAACACCCTGCTGCCTGCACCATAAGAAAATCCAGAACCACCTCTGATATTGGCTTGATCACCAATCATATTGACGCCGGGAACTTTATCCAGTAAACCTTCTAAACTGGTTTGATTTGTATTTTCAATCAAGGAGGGTTTGATAACATCCAAGGAAACGGTTACCTCACCCAAAGCCATTTCGTATTTGCCGCTTGTCACGGTGGCAGTTTCCAAGAGGTTTAAACTTTCAGAAAGAATAACATTCACGATAATTTCTTCGCCCGGCTTTAAATCCAATTGCTCCGTTTTTGTCTGGTAGCCTACATAGCTTGCTGAAAGTTCGTATTGCCCACTTGGAAGTTGGATTTCAAACATACCCTCTAAGTCCGTCACAGCGCCTGATTTGCCAATGGAAACAGTAGCTGAGATTAAAGGGGTGTTTTGGTCGTCTGTGATCTGGCCTTTTACTGATGCATTTTGAGCGGTAGAGTGTTGCCAAAGAAAAGCTAAGGCGAAAAGTGTTATAAGTATTTTGTTCATAAAAATGTGATTGGGTTTTACCAAAATTACAATTGCTTTATGAGAATAAGGCATTTTCTGGAAAAGAAATACCTATTCAAGGATTTAGCATTGAAAATTAGAATTACACGATTAGGAAATGTTCAGATGGGTGTTGATTGGTGGGTGTAAAATGCGTGAACAAGAGTGAGGTGCCAAATGATTTCCATATAGGATATGGCTGCAAAGATGCAGGGCAAAAGTAGCCAAAACTGGCTGGTATTTTCTCATTGCTTTTTCTTTTCAGAATTAATTTTTCTAAAAAGTCTCTGTTAAAACATTTTTTTTAGAGATTTGCCCTTCGAAAAAAGAAACGCAAGGCTTTTTTCTTTCCCAGCCTACACCTTACCCAATAGCTTCTACCCTTGCTTTTATTCATCCAAAATACTTTTTATATGAAGAAAGTACTACTTACATTTCTGGTGTGCGTACCAGTTTTCTTTTTAGGTGCTCAAAATTGTACACCTGACCCTGCTTTTCAAGACTCAACAGGGGTGTTTCCTATGCCTTACGATGCAACGGTATCACCTGAAGGCGGGATTACCGAATGTGCCGTGATCGGTGAAAGTTATGAATTCAGTTTTACCGTAGGGGTAGGGGATAGCCTTACCATTGATATCCAAGGAAACGAATTGAGATTGGAACTAGAGAAAATTACAATCACTAATGTTAGTGGATTGCCAACGGGGATGGCCGTAGTCTACGAACCTCAAAGTGGCGTTTATCCTGCCAACTCGATTGGATGTGCTAAACTGACTGGGATTCCAACTAGTGCCAACGCACCAGGTGATTACGATTTGATCATTTCAGCAACCATTTCTTTTGCTAGTCCATTTATTCCAGATCAAAACGTAACTTTTCCTGACGCTACCTTTGCTCCTGGTAAATACACCCTTAAGTTGTTGGCTGATGCCGGTGATTTTTGCGATGCAGTTAGTACAAAAGAATCACTTATTGATGGGGTTTCCATGAAAATAAACCCTAATCCAACAGCAGGCCCAGCGAATATCGAGATTGCTTCAAAAGCAAGTGGTTCTTTCAACTTGAACGTGGTAGATTTTCTTGGAAAATCTGTTCACCAGGAAACGGTCTGGATCAACGAGGGGCAAAACTATATCGATTTCGATGGCAGCTTTATACCTAACGGATTATACATCTTGGTGCTGGAAAACGAATTGGGCCGGATTGCCCAAAAAATGACTATCCAACACTAATTGAGAATATTCATTTTTTTACAAACCTATGTACAAACGCTTGGCGCCTTTGCCGGGCGTTTTTCATTTTTTGAAAAAGCTTAGTAAAAAAGCGGCCAGTTTTGTTAAAGGGTATTGAGATGACAATTTTAACATTTTGTTGTCACTAATCAACCAAACAGATGTCTTTCAAAGCTGTTTGTAAGAAAATCGAATCTAAAGCAGACCACTTTGAATAAGGCCGGCATGTATCATTTTATTTTATTTTGCCGTTTCTTAATATCACCTCGTTGCGGTTACCTTTGTTGGCTTTCAACAAAAACTATTCTGTAACTCAAGGATCAGGTTTGCATTATAATAGTTTAGGTTTAAAAATTTTTGCAGACAAGGTCCTTCGAAATACTTTCAACTATCAAACAAAAATCATTTATAAAATGAAGTTAAAAAATCTTTTTTTTATTGCTTTCGCAGCAATTCCCATGATCGGCTTTTCTCAATCTTCCGTCAACACCCCTCCAGATAATTGGCAGCACTTGGACAAACTCAAGGATGGCATCATGGGGGTCAGTGCTGATAAAATGTACAATGAATTGTTGAAGGGAAAGTCCTCTGAAACCGTAATCGTAGCGGTAATTGATGGCGGCGTCGATCCGATGCACGAGGACTTAAAGGATGTCATGTGGGTGAATCCAGGAGAAATTGCTGGCAATGGCATTGACGACGACCATAATGGGTTTGTGGATGATGTCTATGGCTGGAATTTTATTGGCAACAAAAATGGCGAAAACATTCACCACGACCAGTTGGAAATTACCCGTGTCTATAAGTCTTACCAAGATAAATTCAAGAATGTTGACCCTGCCTCCCTTTCCAAAAAAGAAAAAAAAGAATATGATGAATACCTGGCTTTAGGTGAAAAAATTAAAGAAGAAAGCGAAGAGGCTACTTCCAACGCTGCATTTTATGGCGGTATCTTAAATGCCATCAACAGTGTATTGGATGCAACGGGGAAAGAAAGCCCAACTATGGACGATTTACAAAAGTTGGATGTAAAAAATGATGAAAAAATGGCCTATGCCGTTCAGATCGTTTCTGGCATGTTGTCCGAAGGGCAGGATATCGCAGAGACTAAAGAGCAATTGCAAGGAGCTGTTGATTACTACGGCCCACAGGCAGAATACTACTACAACCCAGATATAAATCCGAGAAAGTTGGTCGGAGATAACTATGCGAATAGTTACGAAAAAAATTATGGTAATAATGATGTGAAAGGCCCTGACGCTTCTCACGGTACTCATGTTGCTGGTTTAATAGCTGCCACAAGGGACAATGGTAAGGGAATGAACGGGATTGCTGACAATGTTAAAATCATGGCGCTGCGCTGTGTACCAGATGGTGACGAAAGGGACAAAGATGTTGCTAATTCTATCATCTATGCCGTAGACAATGGTGCATCCGTTATCAATATGAGCTTCGGAAAAAGCCATTCATGGGATAAAAAAGCAGTTGATAAAGCTGTAAAATATGCCATGAAAAACGACGTCTTGCTCGTGCACGCTGCTGGTAATTCTAACCAAAACAATGACGAGGATAGCAATTATCCAAATGATAAATTTGAGAAAAAAGGTTTGTTTGGCCCAAAGAAGGCCAAAAACTGGTTGGAAGTTGGGGCACTTTCATGGAAAGGTGGTGAGGATGCGGTAGCTCCCTTTTCCAATTATGGTAAGGAGAATGTAGATCTCTTCTCTCCAGGTGTTGATGTTTACTCAACCATGCCAGATGGAGGCTATGCTAAAATGAGCGGCACAAGTATGGCGTCTCCGGTTGCTGCGGGCGTAGCTGCGGTAATTCGTTCTTATTACCCTGAACTGTCCGCTACACAAGTAAAGGACGTGCTGATGAGTAGTACTGTCGCAACCAAAAATGCAAAGGTCAAGAAACCCGGCAGCAAGACTGAATTGGTTCCTTTTAGCGATTTAAGTGTTTCTGGTGGGACGATCAACAGCTATGAAGCGATGAAAAAAGCTGCCACCGTCAAGCCTAAAAAGAAGAAAAACAAATGGCGGAGCAGTGGGAAAAAAGTTAGCGGCTCGCCGGATGGGAAAAAGAGCAGGGCATAATTGAATTTGCTCCTTATTTTAAATGAAAAAGGCACTGCGATTCGCAGTGCCTTTTTCATTTTTGGTAAAACGGGACACTTTGGTCACTATCGTATTATTACGTCTTTAACATACTCACCGCCCAATTCACTGTTCATCATTGTTTTGATTTTTTCTCTTTCGTAGCTCAATTCCTGTTTCAGCGAAGCTGCATCAATATTGATAAATAGTTTTTCATTGCGGAGCTTAATACTTGTGGTGTAGTGATTGATGGTTGTCCCCATTTTTTCGTTCCAAACTTCCCTGATTTTGGTTTCATGCAATTTGCTTTGCCACTCTTTTGAGTTAGCCAACCCTTTCAGGACGTCTCCAAATTTTTGTTCTTTATCCATCATATTAAAAGAAGAATTTTTAGCATAAATAATAAAGGTATATACGAATGGTTTTTTACCTTTGTCCAACTACACAGATACTCAATCCTCCACATTTTTTTCATACCTGAGAGAGCTTCACACATCCTAATTCCGCTTTACTGAACAATTTGCTTTTGCACTTAGCTGCAATAGTCGTGTGTCTTTTTTATTCCTAACCCGTTCAAGACACATTCCACACACATTTACTTTGTCCTTTCTTGTTCAGTCAGGGAAGGACATTTTTTATTTCCGTTTCCGTTTGTTGTTTTTATAATCTAAGAATATGAACTCTCCAAGACCCTGCAAGCTACTATAGAATGCTTTGCCATTGTTAGCCCTTGTAAACTGATCCACAAATTTCACCAAATAAGGGTCTCGTGCAATCATAAATGTGGTGATGGGTATTTGCAATTTACGGCAACGTGTGGCCAGGTTCAGCGTCCTGCCAACAATCTTGCGATCCAATCCAAAAGCATTTTTATAGTATTTTTTACCCCGCTTGATACAGGTTGGTTTACCATCGGTAATCATAAAGACCTGCTTATTGGGGTTGCGGCGTTTCCTCAATATATCCATCGCTAATTCCAATCCCGCTACCGTGTTCGTGTGATAAGGACCAACTTGTAAATAGGGTAAGTCTTTGATGTCAATTTGCCAAGCATCATTTCCGAAAACCAAAATATCCAAAGTATCTTTTGGATAACGGGTAGTGATGAGTTCCGAAAGTGCCAAAGCGACCCGTTTGGCTGGAGTGATCCGGTCTTCGCCATACAAGATCATGGAATGGGAAATATCGATCATCAATACCGTGCTGGTTTGGCTTTGATAAAATGTTTCCCGGACTTCAAGGTCATCTGGTGTCAGCCTAAAATCATCGATCCCATGATTGATGTGGGCATTTCGTAAACTTTCAGAGATGGCAATATTTTCCAAATTATCGCCAAACTCGTAAGGCTTTAGTTCGGCAGACCGCTCATCACCTTTGCCACTTTGTTTGGTGGAATGGTTGCCATGTTTGGTTTTTTTCAATTGGCCAAAGATGTCCTCCAAGGCCTGCCGGCGTAAGGCGATTTCCATTTTGGAAGTTGGGACATAGCCGGGCTGTCCATTCAGCTCACCATCCTCTATGTAGCCTTGATCCATCAAGTCTTGGATGAAATCCGCCAAGCCATATTGGTCGTTGGTCAGGCCATATTTACGGTCAAGTTCTGTTAGCCAGGACAGGGCTTCCCTTACATCGCCAGCAGTGTATAGGAGCAGCTCTTGAAATAGTTTTAAAAGCTTGTCGAATACCGAATCGCCGCCTTCGGATACAAATTCTGAAAATTGCCAACCGATCATTTAAATGGATTGAAATGTTGAAATGGTATGAAGACAAATATAAAGGATATTGGTTCAGCTTGGGAAGCTATTGATTGAATTCATTTAAACAAAAAGAGGGTTGCGGATGCAACCCTCCTACCATTTTACCAAAAAACTTACTTAGAAATAATGAGGTCTTTGACAATGCCCAATGAGCTGCAAAAAGCTGCAATCAATTGGGTTTGATCATTTCGGACTACCCTTTGGGTATAGTTCGAAATGAGGTAAATTACCAAATTTATTATCAAGGATTAAGACCGTGAACGAGAATCGTAAAATGATGAGAAAAGTGAGAAAGAACCGAATGGATAAACTTGTGAGGACGCAAATCTAAGCAGGCTTTTTAACTTAAAGAAGTTTTGAAATAGATAATATTCATAGTGAAGTGTAAGTGCCTGTAAATGTTTGCTTTGGCAGTAAAATTTGTATTTTTTTGAAAAAAGAGATTGTAGGAATTGTAAAAGTATAACTGGGTTTGCTTTGATTTCTCCAAGATTATTGAGCAAGCAAAATATGCATTTTTGTCTCCCCGCGTAGCAAAACAATTTTGATGACAACCGATATAATATTAACTTTCCAAGCGAAAACTTTAACTATTGATCTTAGTGATTTGCAAGGGTGTACATAGGATATTTCTTACGAATGCAATAAGAAAACAAAGCAAGGTACTCACTGCAAATACATTTTTGTAAATTCCACCTGACATGAAAAAATCAATACTTTCACTCATCTATGTAGCTGTCCTTTCTACTGCATCTAAGGCATTGGACGCTAATATTTCTTACGGTATTTTTAAAAGTAATGAAGGTCCATACATAGAAGTTTATTTGCATGTAGTTGGGCAAACGGTAGCGTTCATTCCCGCAACTGATTCGACTGTTTTCGCAAATATGGAAGTAGTTATTTTATTTAAACAAGCGGAAGATGTTGTGAAGTTTGATAAGTATAAACTGACCAGCCCCAGCTATCCAAGTCCTCAAGATTTTTTTGATATAAAACGATATTCGCTGCCTGCCGGGGAGTACGATTTAGAAGTGTCAGTAAATGACCTAAACAGAGAGGGGAATACCAAGCGATACAATAAGCCATTCAAAATTGATTTCATCGAAAACCGGGTCTATCAATCTGACATTCAATTGATAGCCTCTCTTCGGAAAATAAAGGAAGATCAAGCGGAAAACATCATGGCGAAAGGGGGCTATATTTTCGAGCCTTTGCCCTCCCAGTTTTATGACAAATACTGTGACCGATTGATATTTTACAATGAGATTTATGATACAGATAAACTAATCGGGGATGATTTTATGGTCAGTTATTTTATGGAGGCAACTTCTGGCGAGAAGAAATCGATGGCTATTGGGGCGGTGCATAAGCGCCGGTCGCCCGGCGCAGTTGTCCCTTTCTTGCAACAAATGGATATCAGTGAGCTGAAAAGCGGCAATTATAATTTAGTGATGGAGGTGAAAAACAAAACTGGAGAGTTGTTGACCAAAAAATCTATCTCCTTTCAGCGCAGCAATCCTTATTTCAAAGCGACTCGGGAAGAAATCGCAGCCAGCACTGATAACTTGGACGATGAGTTCGTAGCGAAAATGACAGTCGAGGAATTGCGGTACTCCCTAAGAGCAATTGCTATGCAGGTAGATGATGTGGACGGGGAATTATTGAATACCATTATTGCGGAAGCAAAACCAAAGGCTATGCGCTTATATCTTTTTAGCTTTTGGGCTAAAGAAGACCCTGTCAACCCTGAAAGAGCTTACAATGGCTACATGGCGGTAGCCAAGGCGATTGACAAAAAATTCGAAAATGGTTTCGGCTATGGCTTCGAATCAGATCGTGGATATGTATACATGAAATATGGTGTGCCGAGCGATGTCGTTTCCGTGGAGTCAGAACAAAGCGCACCTCCCTATGAAATTTGGTTTTACAACCAATTTCCGCAGACCGGACAAAGCAATGTTAAATTTCTATTTTACAATCCAACGTTGTCTACCAATGGACACACCTTATTACATTCTACAGCTAGAGGTGAGGTCAATAACCCAAGTTGGGAAGTGCAGTTGTATAGCGATGCGCCAAATGGTGGACAAAGTGGAAATTTTATCGATGATTTAAAAGCACCTACTGGTACCGACCGGAATGCCCGACGGCTTTTTGAAAGCTATTGATTTTACACGGTACAATTTTTGGAAGCCTGATTGCTCTCATTAGTTAAAAAGTTCATGTTTGCAGATAATTGGTGGGCATGAACTTTATCTTTATTTTTGTGTACAATCTTAAACATACAACCTCTCACATCACCAGTTTTGCCAAATAACTTAGTAATCATACCGACCTATAATGAGCATGAAAACATCGAAAAGATGATTCAAACCGTGCTCAACTTGTCAACCACATTTCATATTTTAGTTGTAGATGACGGCTCGCCCGATGGGACGGCAAAGCTAGTACAGAATCAGCAGGTTCAAAATCCTGATAAGGTTTTTTTGATAGAGCGAAAAGGTAAATTGGGCTTGGGGACAGCTTACATTGCGGGTTTTAAGTGGGCATTGGAAAGAGGGTATGATTATATTTTTGAAATGGATTGTGATTTTTCCCATAACCCGGCTGATTTGGTCAGAATGCAAAAAGTATTGGCTAACAAAGAGGCAGATGTTGTTGTTGGGTCCAGGTATGTGAAAGGAGGGAAATGCGTGAATTGGCCGGCCGATCGTAAAATCCTTTCTTATGGTGCATCCATTTATACCCGTTTGATCACATGGATGTGGGTGAAAGACCCAACTGCTGGGTTTGTTGGTTACAAAAATAAAGTCCTCGCCAGCATAGATTTAGAAAAAATAAAATTTATAGGGTATGCTTTCCAGATTGAAATGAAGTATGCCTCCCGCCAATTAGGCTTTAAAATCAAAGAGATTCCCATCACTTTCACGGATCGTATTATTGGCGTTTCCAAAATGTCCAAAGGCATCGTAAAGGAGGCCATTTGGGGGGTCATTCAGCTTCGTTGGATGAGCTTTGCCAAAACAAAAAACCGGGTCCTTTCCAATATCAAGGTCTCAGCAAGATTAAAAGACTGATTTTCCTCAATTATCAAGTTTGGTTGCACTCCCACTTTCTACCACCAGATAGAATGATTTCTGGATTTTGACAATTTTCGTCCCATTCGAGTTGAAATGGAGTGAGAAAAATGGATGATTTGTATGGTTTTGGATTGAAAAGTGTCAAAATGTGGGAAACGGCACTAGGTGCTAAGCGCTTAATTAAAATAGAAATCTTTGATTTCATTGATATTATGCTATTTATTGTTTTTGAATTGAAACAATAAGTGTCAAAATCGGTGGTATATTTCAATGCGTAGGTATGTGGAAAACTTTTTCTCACAAAAAAGTGGGAGAAAGTGGGCGGTAATGGAGAGAAGTGATTACTTTTGGACTGTAATTTGACAATGATTGAGATAATATGTACCAAATCTTGGGGGAGTTCCCCTGTAAAATTGACAATAAGGGAAGGCTTCGATTGCCTTCGGGCTTGCTCGACCAGCTTCCGGCTGATGAGCGTGACCTTTTTGTCATCAATCGAGGTTTTGAGGGTTGTCTCAATCTTTATCCTAAAAAAGTTTGGGATGAAAAAACGGTGCAAGTTAACAAATTAAATGATTTCGACCTGAACAGTCGCCGATTCAAAAGGGCTTTCCTGAATGGAGCGTCTCATTTGAAAAAAGATGGAGCAGACCGGGTAAACCTGCCAAACACTTTGCTTGAGTTTGCAGGAATCGATGGCGATGCCATTTTGGCTGCGGTAAACGATAGGGTAGAGGTCTGGTCGGCCAAGCAATGGGAGGCGCAAATGGAAATTGATCCAGCCGAATTTGCCACACTGGCTCAGCAGACCCTTGGCAACGCCGGAAAGGAAGAAACCACGACTGCACCACAATGATAAAAAGCCGATGGACTACCACCTCCCAGTTTTAGCCGAAGATTGCATTGAAGCACTGGCCATTAGAAAGGATGGCTATTATCTGGATGCAACATTTGGTGGGGGCGGGCATAGTCGGCTGATATTGAAAGAGTTAGGAAAGGATGGGCGTTTGGTGGCATTTGACCAAGACGATGATTCGCTACGGAATCTGATAGACGACGAGCGGTTTATTTTCTGCCACCATAATTTCCGTTTTCTCAAAAAGTTTTTGCGGCTACATGGCATACAGCAGGTAGATGGGATTTTGGCCGACCTCGGCGTTTCTTCCCATCAGTTGGACGAAGCAGAACGTGGCTTCTCTTTCCGATTCGATGCCAGCCTTGACATGCGGATGAACCAACAAGATGGTAAAACCGCAGCAGAGGTGCTGAACAGCTATTCGGTAAATGACTTGCAGAAAGTTTTCGGAGAATATGGAGAAGTCAGGAATGCCCGATCATTGGCGCAAAAGATCACCGAATCACGTGGAGTGAAACCGTTACAAACTATCGCTGATCTTTTGCAAATAATTGACCCAATGGTGCGAGGGCAGCGAAACAAGTACCTCGCTCAAGTCTTTCAGGCCCTGAGAATTGAAGTGAATGATGAAATGGACGCTTTGAAGGAGTTTTTAGAAGCTGCTCACGATGTCCTAAAACCAGAGGGGCGGCTTGTAGTAATGTCCTATCACTCGCTCGAAGACCGGATGGTCAAAAATTTATTGAAAACAGGAAATGTTGAAGGAAAGGTCATAAAGGATTTTTTTGGAAAGATTGAACGGCCTTTTGAGACCTTATATAAAGGTGTAAAAACACCCTCGGAAGAAGAGATGGCAAAAAATCCGAGATCAAGAAGTGCTAAACTAAGAGTTGGAATAAAGAAAGGTTAGTCGGTAAACGGTGCTTGGGAGAATTGTCCAAGCAAAACGTAAATCCGGGCCTCTGATAAAAGCAAGTTTGATGGCAAGTAAGAAAATTTCATACGGGAACTATTTCGCATTCGGGAGCATGGGCGCCTCGCTCATCCTGAAGAACCTACCATTTGTAATGTTCCTGGGATTTCTCACCGTCATCTATATTGCCAACGCACATTTTGCAGAAAAACAAATCCGGCAAATACAGACCCTGCAACAAGATGTAAAAGAATTGAAGCGACAATACAATTCGCTCAAATCTGAAAACATGTTAAAAAGCCGTTTAGCCGAAATCGAAGAAGATGTCGAATGGATGGGCTTGACGAAAAAAGCGGGAAGGGTAAAACGGATTATTGTTGACAACTAAATGCTTTTGGCTTTTTGATAGGAGATTTTGATGATTTCAATAGCTCCTATCCATCGGCCGATAGCCAAAATGATACATGGCTTTCACTGTCAAAAATGAAGTTCTGGTTAGGGTCTATGCCGTATTGGCTGTGATCATCGTCGTGGCTATGGCCATTGTCTACCGGACTGTCCAGATTTCTGTAGTGGAAGGTGAAAAATGGCGCGAAAAAGGCAAATCGCTTTACATAAAAGAAGTGCCAGTAGAAGCTGAGAGGGGTAATATCCTTACGGAAAATGGCAACCTGCTCGCTACTTCCATGCCGTTCTTTGACATTGCTTTAGATCCTAATTCTTCAGGGATGGATTCCGCCGATTGGAACCTGCACCTCGATAGTTTGGCTTTCTGTATCGCCACTTTTGTTGACCCGTCCTTTACACCGGGTGGTATGCGGGAGTATCTTGAAGAGAAAAAACAGGAGATCAAACGCTACTTGCAGGAGTCGAGAAATGCTGGTAAGCAGTATATCATGATTAAGAAGGATGCTACCATCGAAGAAAAGGAACTGATCAGCAGTTTTCCGCTTTTCAACTTGGGCCGCTTCAAAGGCGGGTTGATCGTACAGGCTAAGTACAAAAGGGAGCGACCTTTTGGCTTGCTTGCCAACCGCTCGATCGGTTACGTAAAAGGAGATTCTATAAGCGTCGGGTTAGAAGGTTATTTTGATGAATACCTGAGGGGCGATGAAGGCACGCACATGATGTACCGGGTCGGAAATGGAATGTGGATTCCTTTGGAAGATTTGGCAAAAATAGAACCCAAACCGGGGCAGGATATTGTGACTACTCTTGACATGGATATTCAGGGCATAGCAGAAAATGCTTTGCAAAAAGCCATGTACAAACACAAAGCAGAATATGGAACCGCCATTGTAATGGAAGTGAAAACTGGGGCCATCAAAGCCATCGCCAACCTTGATTGGAAAGAAAATGGCAGCCTTTGGGAAAATTATAACCATGCCATCGGCACCTTGGTTGAGCCAGGTTCGACTTTTAAGTTGGCTTCTATGTTGGCTCTTTTGGAGGATGGTTTGGTAGGACTGCACGACAGCATTGACCTGGAACAGGGGAGAACCATTTATTATGATGTGCAATTGGAGGATGCGACTCCTCACACTTTGAATAACGCAACTATTGAGCAGGCTTTCGCTATGTCCTCCAATGTGGGTGTTTCTAGGTTGGTGTACAATCACTATGCGACTACCAACAACGCTGATAAATTCATTGATCGTTTAAAGAGTTTTTATCTGGATGTGCCAACTGGCATCGAGATTAACGGTGAGCCCAACCCTTATTTCAAACGGGCCTACAGCGAAGAGGATGATTGGAGCGGGACTACCTTACCTTGGATGTCCATCGGGTACGAAATGGCTACCACCCCTTTGCAGTTGTTGGCTTTCTACAATGCCGTGGCCAATGAAGGTATTTATGTAAAACCATTTATCGTAACGGAAGTGCAGCAGTTTGGAGAAACCGTCAAGCGTTTTCCGATTACAGAAGTAAAAGGTCGGATTGCATCCAAAAAGAATATAAAATCTGCTCAGCGACTGCTGAGGGCCGTTGTCGATAGCACTTATGGTACTGCCTATCAGTATCGCTCTGATATGTTCAGTTTTGCTGGAAAGACCGGGACGACCCAATTGGGCTACCAACGGTTGGAAAACAAAACCAAGGTACGGGGGTATCAAGCATCTTTCGCTGGTTATTTCCCTGCTGATGATCCGGTTTATTCCTGCATCGTCCTGATCAGCAAGCCAAAGGACGGCGGTTATTACGGGAGTGCAGTAGCCTTACCCATTTTCAAAGAAATAGCGGAAAAAACTTTCCGCACAAATTTGGAGCTATACCCAGTAGTTAACGACACACCGATAGCTGATTTGGATAAAAAAGGCATGCCCGATTACGATGCTGGAAATGTGGGTGATATTAAAACAGTTTTCAAAGAATTGGATGTGAAATATTTCAACCGTTCCGACGACGATTGGGCGATCATCCGGGCTACCGAAACTGACTCTTTGAAATTGATAAAACGGCCAATTAGCCAAAAGCAAGTGCCAAACGTATTGGGCATGGGACTGCGGGACGCCTTATTTTTATTGGAAAACAGGGGGCTGGAAGTTCAGGTGAACGGAAATTATGGCAAAGTGAAACAGCAGTCCATCAAGCCGGGATCGAAAGCAAATGGACAAACTATTTGGATTAGGTTAGGGTGATAAAATTCGCTCATCCTATCATTCAATCAATCACTCATTGAGAAGTTTAGAAGAAATACTAAAAGATATACAACCCGAAACAGTCATCGGCTCAAAGGAGCTGATTGTTAGTCAGATCAATTTTGACAGTAGAAAAGTAAAGCCAGGCAGCCTGTTCGTTGCCACCCGGGGCACTCAGGTAGATGGCCATGATTTTATCGAAAAAGCCATCGGTTCAGGTGCGGTCGCCGTCATTTGCGAAGTGCTTCCCGAACATCTCGTGAAAGAAGTAACCTATGTGAAAGTGCCCGACAGTGCCGAAGCCCTTGGATGGACAGCCTCCAATTTTCATGGACGGCCTTCGGAAAAACTGAAGCTCGTTGGCATCACCGGCACCAATGGTAAAACGACCACGGCCACTTTGCTTTACGAACTCTTTCTGTCGCTCGGTTTCAAAGCCGGCTTGATCTCGACGATTGAAAATAAAGTGAACAAACGCAGCGTAGTATCCACCCACACCACACCCGACGCGGAGTCTATTAATTTACTGATACAACAAATGGTGGAGGCTGGCTGCGATTACGTCTTTATGGAAGTCAGCTCCCATGCTGTTGCACAAAGACGTATCGCAGGCCTTTTTTTTACGGGTGGCGTTTTTACAAACATTACACATGAACACTTGGATTTTCATAAAACCTTCCGGGCATACATCGATGCCAAGAAGATGTTCTTTGACAAACTGCCAAATTCCACTTTTGCATTGACGAATGCGGATGACCGTAACGGCGCCATCATGTTGCAAAATACGGAGGCCAAGCGCTTTACTTATGCGCTCCGCAAGCCCGCTGATTTTAAAGCCAAAATTTTGGAAAACTATCTGACGGGACTGCACCTCGACCTCGATGGCGAAGATTTTTATGCACGATTGATCGGCGATTTCAATGCTTACAATCTGCTTTCCGTTTATGCCACCGCCATTTTGCTTGGACAAAACAAGCAAGAAGTGATGGCAAAACTGAGCGACCTGAAAGCGGCAGAAGGCCGCTTCGACTACGTGCAGAATGCAGAGCGGGAAGTGATCGGTATCGTCGACTATGCCCACACACCTGATGCACTGGAAAAAGTCCTCAACACTATTTTCAACTTGCGGAAAGGTGGTGGCCAAATCATCACGGTCGTTGGATGTGGAGGAGACCGGGACCGGAAAAAAAGACCACTAATGGCAAAAGTTGCCTGTAATTACAGTGACCAGGTCATTTTTACATCGGACAACCCCCGCTCGGAAGACCCCGACGAAATCATTGCCGAAATGGAAAAAGGCATTCCACCTTATGCGGCTAAAAAAGTGGTTTCGATCACCAACCGGTTACAGGCAATCAAAACTGCCTGCAAACTGGCCCAAAACGGCGACATCATTTTAGTGGCAGGCAAAGGCCATGAAAAATACCAAGAAATAAAAGGGGAAAAGTTTCCCTTTGATGATAAAGCAATTTTGGTTTCGGAGTTAGGGATTTAGAAAATGCCCTTTAACTCTAAACTTTAAACTGATAACTATTTCTGCGGCATTAGAGGGATCGCCGCAATTTCCCGAAAGGGGAAAGCAAGAAGCAGCGGGGCTAAATTTGGGAGGCCCGCTGTTTCAACTGCTTTCGCAAAACGAAAAACTGTTGAAAGTAAAAACAAACTGATTATTGAAATAAAGGTGCTTCGTTGATAGTAGCTTTTTTCATTTTCATTTTCATTTTTATTTTCCTTGATGATAAAGGCATGCTGTACGAACTGTTTAAATGGTTGGAAAACAACTACCAATTCCCCGGGGCGAGCCTCTGGCAATACATCTCTTTCCGGGCTGGTGTTGGGATGGTTTTCTCGCTGATTATCAGCATGTTGTTTGGCGGAAGAGCCATTCGGTTTTTGAGAAACCTACAGATCGGAGAGGACATAAGAGACCTCGGTTTGGAAGGGCAGATGCAGAAAAAAGGCACGCCGACAATGGGCGGCGTCATCATCATCATGGGCATCGTGATCCCCGTTTTGCTGGTGGCCGACCTGTCAAATATTTACATCCTCGTGATGCTCCTGGTAACGACCTGGATGGCCATCATAGGATTCACGGATGACTACATCAAGGTTTTTAAAAAAGACAAAAAAGGACTGAGCAGCAAGGCCAAAATCGTTGGCCAAGTAGGGTGCGGGTTAATCGTTGCTCTTGCGATGATGTCTTCAGACGAAGTGGTGGTGCGGATGGAAAAAGAAAAGGCATTTGAAGAATTGAAATATGAAGCGGTTGGGCCCTCCTATTTTATCGAGGACGCAAAGGGCGACACGGTAGAAATGGTCAACACCAAAGCTTATGTAACCAATTTGCCTTTTTTTAAAAACAACCTGATTGATTATGCAAAATGGTTGCCTTTCGAAAGAGAAACGGCAATAAAATATATCTGGATAATTTTTGTGCCATTGGTCATTATCATTATCACAGCTGTCAGCAACGGCGCTAATTTGACTGACGGTTTGGATGGGTTGGCAACGGGCGTCAGTGGGGTAGTGGGCGTCACCTTGGCCATTTTTGCCTACGTATCGAGTAACGTGATTTTTGCCAATTACCTCGGCGTTTTGTATTTGCCCGGTACGCAAGAGCTGGTAATTTTTACCTTGTGTTTCATTGGTGCCTGCATCGGTTTTCTTTGGTACAATGCATATCCGGCGCAGGTCTTTATGGGCGATACAGGTAGTTTGACTATCGGAGGCATCATCGCAGTTTTGGCGATCATGCTAAGAAAAGAATGGTTGATCCCAGTTTTGTGCGGTGTGTTTTTGGCAGAAAATCTTTCGGTGATGTTGCAAGTCTCTTATTTCAAATACACTAAAAAGAAATACGGAGAAGGTCGACGGATATTTTTAATGTCTCCACTGCACCATCATTATCAGAAAAAAGGGATGCCGGAAATGAAGATTGTTACGAGGTTTTGGATCGTGAGTATTCTCTTGGCAGTGGTGACAATTTTGACTTTGAAAATTCGATAATTAAATGAAAATAGCTGTCATTCTTTTTCTTGCTTTTACCATTATTTCATGTAATGAAAAAAAAGAAAGCACCGAAAAAAATAAAATCGAAAGCTTAATTGAAAATGCGGAAAAGCAATTAAATGCAGAAAGTTCTACAATGGTAGAACGGGATGAAAATGTAAAAGAGCAAGGTTTTAAAAAAGTTTTAAACATTGATTTTATTGGCTGTAAAAGCATTGATTTAATGGACAGATCATTAAAAGAAATGACAAAACTTTTAGCGCTGGAATTAAAAAATAATATGCCGGGTTCTGAGAAGATTGATATGTACAAAATAAGATTGCTAAAAGACCCGAATGATACAACCCCGAGTAAATCCGGATTTAATGTACAGGAAAAAGGATTTACATATTATCGGGAAGATTTGAATTAACGCCTATTTTTTTTATTTAAAACTCAAAACGCTCTAACTCAAAATTTTTAGAAACAGTCTATGAGAACATTAAAACAAAGACGAACAAACCATGAAAGTAACAGTATTGGGGGCAGGCGAAAGTGGCGTTGGTGCCGCATTGTTAGCCCAACATTTAGGCTATGAAGTTTTTGTCTCCGATACTGGCCTTATCAAGGACAACTTCAAGAGAGAACTTGCAGATAAAGGCATTCCAAACGAGGAAAGCAAACATACATGGACAAACATCTGCGATTCGGATTTAATCATTAAAAGTCCGGGCATTCCTGATGCAACCCCCCTTATCCTCAAACTGATTGCTCAGGGAATTCCGGTCATATCCGAAATCGAATTTGCGTGCCGCCACACTACGGCACCAATCATTGGCATTACGGGGAGTAACGGGAAAACTACTACGACCAGGTTGACTTACCACCTGCTCAAAACTGCTGGCCTTAACGTCGGAATCGGCGGTAACATCGGTTACAGTTTTGCCCGGAACATTACAGAGAACAAGTACGATTACCACGTGCTGGAACTGAGCAGTTTCCAGTTGGATGGCATTACGTCCTTACGGCCAAAAGTTGCCATTTTACTCAACATTACGCCTGACCATTTGGATAGGTATGAGTACAAAATGGAGAATTACGTCCGGTCGAAATTTAGGATTGCCATGAACCAACAGGAAGATGATTTGCTCATTCTCAATGCAGATGACATTGAGATTTCCAGACACTCCAAGTTTCTAAAACTTGGAGTGTCTAATAACCAGCCACGTATGATAAAGGTCTCTAACCACTTTGAGAACACCCATTCTCTCAAAGTCGGCGACTCCATATTTGACATGCAAAAGTGCGTGTTGAAAGGGCCACACAACTTTTTTAATGCGGCTTGCGCCATTCATGCTGCCAAGTTTTTTGACATAAAAGATGAGGCGATTCAAGAGGGTTTGAACACATTTGTCAATGACCCGCACCGCCTCGAAATGGTGGCTACGTTCAATGGTGTTGATTACATCAACGACAGCAAAGCCACCAACGTAGACAGTGTGTATCAGGCACTGCGAGCCATGGAAAAACCAATAGTTTGGGTGGCAGGTGGCACTGATAAAGGCAACGATTATTCGCCATTAAAAAAGTTGGTAGAGGAAAAAGTGAAAGCACTTATCTGCCTCGGAAAAGACAACCAAAAATTGTTGGAGAATTTTTCTCCCATTTTGAAAAATATAGAAGAAACCAAAAGCGCAAAAGAAGCTGTGAAACGAGCGAGCATATATGCAGAAAATGGGGATGTCGTTTTGCTGAGTCCGGCGTGTGCCAGTTTCGATTTATTTAAAAATTATATGGACAGGGGCGATCAATTTAAAGCCGCTGTTTTAGAAATGAAAAATTAACAATGCAGAATGCAGAATGACTTAAAAATTCAGCATTTTTCACTCTGCATTCAGCATTAATTAAAGTGAATATAGGAGCTAAAATATACGCAGAATTACAAGGTGACCGGGTCATTTGGATGATACTGGCAGTGCTTTCTATGTTCAGTATTTTAGCGGTATATAGTAGCACTGGCACATTAGCTTGGAAATTAAGTGGCGGCAATACGACAGCCTATTTAATTAAGCATTTATTTATTTTAGGATTTGGTTTGTTCTTGGCCTATCTCGCTTATTTAACGCCTTATGTCCGGTTTAAAATGTTGTCTCCATATTTATGGGCAGTCGCATTTTTATTGCTTGGCTACACCTTATTATTTGGAGTTGAAATAAATGATGCCCGTCGTTGGATCAGGATTCCATTTATTAATTTGACTTTCCAAACTTCTGATTTTGGAAAATTAGCTCTAATACTTTTGGTCGCCAGGGAAATGACCCGGCATAGGGATTATATCAAGGATTTTAATAAAGCTTTTGTGCCGATCATTGTGCCGATCATCATGATATGTGGTTTAATTGCGCCAGCAGATTTATCAACGGCTGCCATTTTATTTGTGACCTGTTTGTTGATGATGTTTGTCGGACGAGTAGACCTAAAATATATAACGCTAACCATATTTTTAGGGGTAGTTGTTTTTGCGGGAATGATAGTTACCGCTCAATTAATACCTGAATTGGATGTGATCAGGTTAGATACTTGGGTGTCACGGATTTCAGAATTTATGGATCCAACCCAAGGCGGTGATTTTCAAATAAATCAATCAAAAATTGCCATTGCCAACGGAGAGCTATTTGGCCAAGGGCCAGGCAATAGTATTCAAAGGAATTATTTGCCAACACCTTATGCCGATTTTATTTACGCTATCATTTGTGAGGAATATGGGATGATCGGGGCGTTTTCAATTTTGGCTTTGTATGTCCTTTTATTTTTTAGGACGACCCGCTTGGTGACCATTTCAGAAAAATCTTTTGGTGCGATGGCTGCGGTTGGGTTGAGTTTGAATATTGTGATTCAGGCATTGGCGAATATGGCGATTGCGACCAATTTAACACCAGTTAGTGGTTTGACCTTGCCGATGGTCAGTTGGGGTGGGACTTCCGTACTTTTCACCTGCTTGTTTTTCGGTATCATCCTGAGTGTCAGTAGTAGCATAGAGCAGTCGGCAGCGAGAGGTGCGACAGCTGATGCGCCGACGAGTAGCGCTGATAAAAAAGAAGAAAATAAACAACAAAGCCAGCCGAATGCTCCTCAACAAAATACAGGACAATCAACTGGCGGTGATAACAAAAAATACGATAACCGTGGTGGCCAGAACCGGAATTATGATAACCGGAACAGGCAAGGAGGTGACAATCGGGGCGGCAACCGGGACAATTATAACCGAGATGGAGGAAATAGAGGAGGAGGCGGAGGAAATAGGAGTGGTGGCGGAAATTATAACCGGGATAGCGGCAATCGAGGCGGCAACCGGAATTATGACAACCGAAACCGAGACGGTGGAAATTACAACCGAGATAACCGTCCACCAAGAAATTAATTAATAAATCAGAATGTCATGCAGCCCATGAAATCCTGAAACTATGAAAATAATTATTTCTGGAGGTGGCACAGGCGGACATGTTTATCCTGCCATTGCCATCGCCGATGCGATTAAAAAAATAAAGCCTGAAGCCGACATATTATTTGTCGGGGCAGAAGGCAAACTGGAAATGGAAAAAGTTCCAAAAGCTGGTTACCCAATAAAGGGATTGAACATAACTGGCTTCCAGCGAAAATTGACATTTAAGAATTTGCTTTTTCCTTTTAAATTATTTACCAGCTTAATAAAGGCAAATAATATCCTCCGAAAATTCAAACCGGATGTGGCCATTGGGGTTGGGGGATTTGCGAGCGGGCCTTTATTAAAAATGGCTGAAAGGAAAAATATCCCGACTGTTTTGCAAGAACAAAATTCTTATCCGGGCGTGACAAATAAATTATTGGCAAAAAATGCCCAAAAAATTTGTGTCGCTTATGATGGGATGGGGCGCTATTTTTCTAAGGAAAAAATTGTCGTAACGGGAAACCCGATTCGTGCCGATTTTTTTCAAAATTTAGAAAGTAAAATAGAAGAAGCATATAGCCATTTTGGTTTTGATAAAAATAAAAAAACGGTTTTCATTTTCGGTGGAAGCCTCGGTGCAAAAACCATAAATCAAGCGATGGAAGCCAATGCCGAAAAATTACGGAAAAATCAGCAAATACAGGTGCTTTGGCAAATTGGAAAATTGTATGTTGAGGATTTTGGAAAATGTGAAACGGCCAATTTGCCAAATGTAAAAACCGAAGTATTTATTGATCGGATGGATTTAGCATACGCAATGGCAGATATCGTAATTGGAAGAGCAGGTGCATTGACAATTTCTGAATTATGCCTTGTGGGAAAACCTGCTATTTTAATTCCTTCGCCAAACGTGGCAGAAGATCATCAGACAAAAAATGCAATGGCATTAATCGAAAAAAATGCAGCAGTCTTGGTACACGATAAAAATGCCAAAGAAGAAATGATTTCGACGGCCATTGATTTATTAAATGATGAAAATAAAAAAATGGAATTGGCGAAAAATATAAAAAAATTGGCGAAGCCAAATGCATCGGTAGAAATTGCAAATGTGATTTTGGATTTAATTGAAAAATGAGGATTGAAAGACCTGTAAGATTTTTAAGATCTAACAGGTCTAAAAACCAGCAATGAATTTTAGCGAATTAAATAAAATATATTTCCTCGGAATCGGGGGCATTGGCATGAGTGCCATAGCCCGCTATTTTAAAAGCCGGGGAATGGAAATTTTTGGCTACGATAAAACTGAAACAACCCTGACCAAAAAGTTGGTCGAAGAAGGGATGACAATACATTACGAAGAAGACCTGTCGCAAATTCCCGACGGCGTTGACCTCGTCGTGTGGACACCTGCTGTGCCAAAGGATCACAAGGAATTGGTCTATTTTCAAAGCGCCAATATTCCTGTGAAAAAAAGGGCCGAAGTATTGGGCATCATCAGCCGCAATAACAAGACGGTCGCTATCGCAGGCACGCATGGGAAAACAACTACGTCCTCGCTCGTCACGCATTTATTGCGGACGGGCGGGATCGATTGTACGGCCTTTTTAGGTGGCATCGCACGGAACTACGAGTCCAACTATGTCGAAGGGAAAAGTGATTGGGTTGTCGTTGAAGCAGACGAATATGATCGGAGTTTTCTTCACCTCTCGCCTAATGTGGCGGCCATCATGTCCATGGACCCAGACCACTTGGACATCTATGGCGACTTGGAGAAAATGCACGAATCGGGGTTCAAAGCGTTTGTGCAAAAAGTTGATATTAAAGGAAGCATTTATGTGAAGAACACTTTGGCACAATTCTTTGAAAATCAAAAAGTTGAAACATTCGGCGTAAATGAAGGAATGTACCGGGCGGAGAACGTCCGGGTCGAGGATGGATGGTTCGTATTTGACTTCGTAGCTCCGGTTGCTGGCATTAGTTGGGAGGCTTTTCCCGCTGGAAACGGTGGGAGTGTCGGCAATCGGAGCCACGGAGAAATACGATGGAAGGACATCAAAACTGCCATGCCAGGCAGGCATAATGTCGAAAACGCCGTTGCTGCAACAGCCATCGCCCTACAACTTGGTGTCTCAGAAAACGCCATCCGCACTGCCCTACAAACATTTAAAGGCATCAAACGCCGCTTCGAATTCATTCACCGCAACGACAAGACTATCTTCATTGACGACTACGCACATCACCCGACTGAAATAAACGCAGCGGTCAGTGCAGCCCGTGAATTGTATCCCGACAAAAAGTTGTCTGGTATTTTTCAGCCCCATTTGTATTCCCGAACGAGGGATTTTCAGGAGGGTTTTGCTGAAGCTTTGGACAAATTGGATGAAATTTTCCTTTTGGACATTTATCCGGCGAGGGAATTACCCATTTCAGGAGTAACATCTGATATCATTTTTGAAAAAATAAAAAATCCCAACAAGCATAAAGTAACCCTGAATAATGTGGTAGATTTTTTAAAAAATAAAAAAATAGAGGTTTTAATGACGATTGGAGCTGGGAATATCGACACCGTGGTGGAGCCAATTAAAAACCTTTTAAAAGAAATAAATTAACAAGAGATAAAGTGCAGATCACGCAACAAACATATCAATCTTTCAAGCGCATGGGCTTCGTCGGTGGGGCAGTTCTTCTGATCCTGCTCATCACGGCAGCAGCTTCCAGGAAAAAGGAATTGCCGATTCAGGCGACGGTAGTAGTAGTGAAACCATTGGCGAGTGGTGATTGGTTGATTGACAGTGCGGATGTAATCAAGATAATTGAGCGCAGTTTTGGGATGCCCCTGAATGAGCAGGCTGCTGGACTGATCGATGAAGAAAGGGTTGAGCGGATTTTGGAAGAAGATTCTTTTGTCAAAAACGCTGAGGTGATGATTACGGCAAATAGCCACGTAAAAATCAAAGTGGAACAAAGGGAGCCGATCCTCCGCATCTTCGATAACCTGGGGGCCACTTATTATGTGGACGAATTTGGGTTCAAGATTGAAACCTCCCCGCATTTTACTGCGAGGACGCTGGTTGCAACGGGCGACATCCAGCCATATACGCCAGAATTCATGGAGCGGGGCAATCACGAGTTTAAGGATTTGTTTGAGTTGGCGAAGGTGATAGTTGCTGATAAATTTTGGCAGGCGCTGATCGAGCAGATTTATGTAAACAAAAGGGGTGAGTTTGTGCTCATCCCAAAAGTAGGTGACCAAACCATCATCTTTGGAAAGTACAAAGATGTGGAAGATAAATTTTTCCGCCTGAAAACTTTTTACGAAGAAGCCATGAACCGGGAGGGATGGAAGAAATACCATTCTATCGATTTGCGGTACAAGGGCCAGGTGGTGTGTGAAAAAAATTAGATAGTTGGATGGTTAAATGGTTGGAAGGTTTGATGTTTTTTAAACAGCCATCCCATCCTCTAACCATCCAACCATCTAACATATTGAGATAATTAACCTTTTTAATCATGAATTTACCAAACAACCCTCAACAGCAGGATCTGGTAGTTGCACTGGACATCGGGACAACTAAAGTATGCGCTATTGCTGGCCGGAAAGACGAACATGGCCGCTTGGAAATATTGGGCGTCGGAAAGGTGGACAGCGAAGGCGTTATGCGTGGTGTGGTTTCGAATATCGAAAAAACAGTGCGGGCTATTTCAGATGCCATTGCCATCGCCGAAAGAGCTGCTGGAAAACAATTCCGCATTGCTCATGTCGGGATCGCTGGTCAACACATCAAAAGCCTACAACACCGGGGCATGCTGACCCGTGACAGCCTTCACACCGAAATCAGCCAGACCGACATTGACCGTTTGGTGAAGGACATGTATAAACTTGTCTTGCCTCCGGGCGACAAAATCATCCATGTTTTACCGCAGGAATACACGGTTGATGACGAGCAAGGTATCGTCGATCCGATTGGTATGTCAGGTGTACGATTGGAGGCTAATTTCCACATCATCACAGGACAGATTACTGCTACGCAAAACATCATTAAATGCGTGCAACGTGCTGATCTTCAAGTGGCTAACCTTACCCTTGAGCCGATCGCAAGTGCGTCTTCTGTATTGAGTGCAGAGGAGAAAGAGGCAGGCGTTGCCTTGGTTGATATTGGTGGAGGACCAACGGACATTACCATCTTCCAAGATGGGATCATCCGCCATACTGCGGTGATTCCTTTCGGTGGAAACGTGATCACGAAAGACATCAAAGACGGATGCAATGTCATGCACCAGCAGGCAGAAAAACTAAAAGTTAAATTTGGTTCTGCCCTGGCCAATGAGGTTTATGACAACCGGATCATTACCATTCCTGGTTTAAAAGGCAGGGATCATAAAGAGATTTCTGAAAAGAACCTCGCCCGAATCATTCAGGCAAGGGTAGAAGAAATCCTTGATTATGTGATCTGGGAAATACGCCGCAGTGGCTATGATAACAAACTTATTGCAGGCATTGTACTGACTGGTGGCGGATCACTGCTTAACCATATTGAAAAACTTACCTCCTTCTATACTGGCATGGATACTCGTATCGGTGTGCCGATCGAACACTTGGCGCATGGCTACAGTGAGCAATTGAGCAGTCCTGTTTATTCAACAGCGATCGGTTTGTTGTTAAAAGGCATCAATGACGTGGAAGAAGGCCGGGTGGTTTACAACCACTACGTGGAAGAACAACCTAAAAGCGATCCAGAAGAAAGAGAAATGATGGAAGAGTTGGAAGAGCCAGTAGGTGTTTCTTCTAATAAATGGTTCGACTCTATTTTTCAAAAAACTAAAGAATGGTTTCAGGCCGAGCCTGACGCTGAATTTTAAGGAGTGTTGAGTTTTAAGTTAGTGAGTTTTGAGTAGGCAGCAACCAATAACAACTCAAAATTCAAAACTCAACACTCAAATCTAAAAACCTAGCAGTTATGATTTTCAAGCTAATGGACGAAAGTAATGAAACCCCCATCATTAAAGTAATCGGCGTCGGCGGCGGGGGTAGCAATGCCGTCAACCACATGTTTCAACAAGGAATTGTAGGGGTGGATTTTGCCATCTGCAATACCGATAAACAAGCCATGGAGCAAAGCCCAGTTCCAGTTAAAATGCAATTGGGCCCGACCCTCACCGAAGGTCGTGGGGCTGGCAGCAAGCCTAACATCGGCAAACTGGCGTGCGAAGAAAGCATTGAAGAGGTGAAAGCCTACTTGGCTAATGATTGTAAAATGCTTTTCATCACTGCGGGAATGGGAGGTGGTACCGGTACTGGTGCTGCACCGATCATTGCTAAAGCTGCTCAGGAAATGGACATCCTGACCGTGGCCATCGTTACCCTGCCCTTTACTTTTGAAGGCAACAAACGGGTCACCCACGGTCACGATGGATTAGAGGAGCTGAAAAAATATGTGGATACGATCATTGTCATTTCTAATGATAAACTAAAAGCAATCCACGGCAACCTGACCATCTCAAAAGCCTTTTCGGAAGCAGACAGCATTTTGTCTACTGCAGCCAAAGGTATTGCAGAAATCATCACCGTTCCTGGTTATGTGAACGTGGATTTTGAAGATGTCAATACCGTTATGCGGGGCAGTGGGGTAGCGATCATGGGAACTTCGATTGCCGAAGGTGAAAACCGGGCAAAACGAGCAGTGGATGAAGCGTTGAACTCGCCACTTTTGGAAGACAACAACATTAAAGGTGCGCAGCATATTTTGATAAACATCACCTCTGGAACAAAAGAGGTGACGATGGAAGAGATTTTCGAAATCACTGAGTTTGTCCAAGAAGAGGCCGGTCAGGGTACCAACCTCATTTGGGGTAACTGCTTCGATGAAAATCTCGAAGAGGCTATCAGTGTTACCATCATAGCTACGGGCTTCGAACAAAATAGGGGAAACAAAACTATGCGGGGCGGAAAACCTCAATCTAACGCTACGCAAATCAAGGTATCATTGGATGATGAAATTCAACAAAAAAATGTATTTCAGGCATTGGGCATCGACGATGACAGCCACAATGCAAATACCATTGATTTCCCGGAACTTGGGACCAACTTTAGCCGCCGAGATCCTTATGTTCGGCATACACCTGATGCGGAGGAAGAAACCCGTCGCCATCGGATGGAGGTAGAGCGTCGGCGCAAAGAGCGGTTAGCTCAGATCAGCCAACGACCCAAGCTCAATAATCCGCAGACAGTCAATGAATTAGAAAACCAACCTGCTTATATGCGTCGTGGCATCAACTTGGATGAGGTTCCTGATTCTTCAGAACCAATGTATTCAAAATATGTGATTACAGAGGAAAACGAACCAAGGTTGAGAGAAGGGAATTCCTTCTTGCACGACGATGTGGATTGATTGATTTGATGGTTAAATGGTTTCATTGTAGGACTCAAAAACCATCAAACCATCCAATTTACAACTTAGTTTTAGCCATCATAACTTGCTAAACCATGATCGGACTTGGGCATTAATTTGCCCAAGTCTTTTTTATTTGGCTCAATATTGATCTCAGAAACCAGTTTTAGGTGAAAAATTTTCTTTGGATTCCTTTCCAAAGATTTTTATCAGAAGATTTTTATCAAGTTGTTGGCATAAAGTTTGACCCGTAGAGAGGTCAAATCCAATTGAAACTTCCCCCCTTTTGATTATTCCCTCTTTTTGGCTGTAAATAAGAAAACAAAAACTACGAACATGAGGTACTTCTTACCCAACGCAATTACTTTCTTCCTTTTCTCCTTCCTTTCGGTATTGCTGCTTTCCGTTTGATCGGAATCTTGTTCGTAGGCATGTTTGTCAACTGCCAATTTTAAGATGATTTCATGTTCTGACTTTTCGACTCAAGATAAACCGACACTGTACCCAAATTATAAGTTAGGAAATTACATTCAATAACGAATACACATGTTTGAGAGACGAATAGCATAAAATTTTGCTTTCCTCCAAACTAGACACTGCAATTATTATGAACAAAGGGTTACTCACTTTACTGGGCATTTTATTCTGTTCCTCTTTTTTGTTTGGGCAAAACCCCAACGGTGATCTTCGGATAGAGATGTTGACCTACTACAACTTGGTAGTGGATCATAATATTCAGACACCTGCCGGAGCAAGTCCCAAGTCTGTTTACATCGGGGTGAAAATCTGTAACGATGGCAACAACGATATGGACAATGTATTTGCCTACATCGGCGATTATGATAACGTTACGCCGGGCGTTTATCCCACGGAGACGCCATCAGGGATGCCATATTCGGGCACTTTTTCCTTTACCCACGAAGGGGGAACGCAAGATGCAACCCGCTATATTGGGGATTTGCCAGCAGGGGAATGTGTGACCCAATATTGGTTAGTCAGTTATCCTTTGGTTGACGCCAACAATAATCCGGTCTTCGGAGCCAACTCGAATCAAAATGATGACCTGCGCCTCAGCTATGATGTGTGGGCTTCTGGTTTTGATAATGGCAATTATAGGGAGGCAAATGACAGCAAGACTGTTCAGTTAAGAGCCCAGATTTCTGCCTCTGCCAATAAAATTTGGCCGAACACAACCAGTCATGTACCCAATCAATTTTTAAATGCCTTTCCTGATAAAGAGTTGGGTTGGAGACAAACGACCAATGTGACTCACCCTGGTGCTTCTGTGGTGTTGGAGGGGATCTGGTTTGATTGCGGAGTCGTTAATAAAGGTTTTGATAACAACGGTGATTATCAGTATGATTATAACTTTATGTTGCAGCCAGTTGGTGATCCCGGGATGTTTGATGCGAATTGTTTCCGTTTGGTAAAAGTTTCGGGGATGATCGTTGTTAAGCCCAAAAATGGATCACCTTATAGCATCGATTTTGTAGATCAATTTCATTTTGAAAATTTGCCAAGAAACACTGGCGCAGTAGGGATGGTTTTCTATGAATTTGCCGTTTTGAACGGGCCTTGCAATGCTGAACTTTCTCCGTACCAAGAAGCAGCTTCCGGAAAAAACAACGAAAAATTCAATTCAGATTTTGGAACGCCCGGAGGTACTTTGATTTCCGACCCTTCAGCCGTTAATTGCTCTGTTTCGGCTCCAGCGTCTGCCACACCGGGTGATATCCTGCAAATAGCCATATCAACTGAAAATACCACAAGCATTCCGATAGGTATGCCGGAATATTCTGCTTCACTTGTGTTTCAGCAAGCTATTCCAAGTGGCCTTTATTATGTTGCGGGCTCTGCGGCCAACAACAATATCCTACCATCTGGAACAGGTGCTAAAATGTTGTATTCAACGGATAACGGTACCTCATGGCAAATCAACGAACCCAACCCTTCAACAAATGTCACTCATATTAAATGGGTTCTTGATAAAGCACTGCAGCCCGGAGAGGCTGCAGAAGTGAATTTCAGATTGGCAATCCCTTTAAATTATAGTGAATCGGCCATTATTTCGGAATCGAATGTTTCGACCAGTAGTGCAAATCCTTTTTCTTCTTGTAGCGCTACCATCGTTTTAGGTGGTGGCGGAACAACTATTTCTGATGTTGTTTTCGCAGATAATGGTAATGGGGGCGCTATTAATGGTGATGCGCTTCAAACTGGAGGTGAGGGTGGTCTTCCTAACATTACGGTGACCCTTTACAATGACCTTAACGCTAATGGCGAGTTGGACAATGGAGATGTTTTCGTGGCCCAAACCCAATCAGCAGCTGATGGGACTTACACATTCAGTGATATTGTAACTGGCGATTATATCGTATTTGTTGACCTGACCGATACTGATATACCAGTTGGATGGATCAATACCACCCCTGACGAAATTGCATTTAATTCCGGAAGCCTGCCCAGCTCACTCGCATTTGGTTTTACCAGCATTATTGAATTGACCAACACTTTGCTAAGTGACCCAATCGTTGCCGAAGATGACTACGTTAACTACAAAGTAGAAATTGAAAACTTAGCCTATGTAGAAGATACTGACAATTCAAGCACCGTGATTGCCTGGGCCAGCCAATTAGATCCTGCAACGAATTTCAACTATTATCCAAATAATTTATTGGGGCCGCCTGATGTGCAACTCTCCTGGCCAAGCACGTGGTCAAAGACGGCCAAAGTGAAAGGGTTTGATTTTGGAACACAAGATGGGACCATTGAAAAAGTGGAAATTATCCTTTCAGTTTGTTTGGATTACGCCATCTATAATGATTATTTGACCATTTCATTTGTCAAAGAAGACGGAAGCATTGCTTATGCGCCAAACCCTGTTTTAAGTAAAAACTCTACACCCAGCCTGAATGACTATGTTGGTCCACCAAATATTGGATGGATCATTCTTGATGTTACTGATTATCAAGATTGGGATTGGGGTGTTTTTGATTCAAATTGGGCGGTTACGATGGACGGTACAATCGTAAACAGTAATGATGGTGCTAAACAGTACACTGATGCTATCGGTGTTCGGGTTACCTCTACTTGTTGTGCCAGCTCAGAGGGCGAACCGAGTACTTGTGAAAGAGTGATGGACCCGCTGCCGCTTGAATATGAATATGATAAAACCAAGTTGAAATTTATTTCCTCAACGCCAGAGGCAAGCAGTGTTTCCAATGGCGTAGTCTATTTTGATGATTTGGGACCTGTTTACCCAAATGAGATAACTCAAATCGACTTTACGTTCCAAGCTCTGAGCCCATCTGATCCTGATGAAACGGTAACCATAGCTCATGTAACCCAAGCAACGAATTGTGATGGCATGCTCATTATAGATGTAGATACGGCAGCAGGTGTAAGCATAGAAAACAAGGGGTCTGTTTCCGGTTACGTCTTTGGCGATTCTGATGGAGATGGCTGGAGAGGCATTACTGGATATGAACCGGGTGTCGACAATTTTATTCCGGGCGTTGAGATTTTCCTTTACGGCTGTTTTAAAAGCAATGGAGATTTGATGTACCCAGCTTATAAGGATTATAAAAGCTGTACTTATTACCAGAATGGTGGTCATTGGGAATTAATTAAAATAGATACGACCGATGAAAACGGCCAGTTTTATATGTCGGGCATCGACAACGGATATTATTATCTGGAAGTCGACGAGACCAGCCTAACCAACGCTGCTGAGCAAACAGCCGACCCTGATCGGACAAACGGTCTTGCTGGAAGTTATGCGGACAAACGTTGGAAAGACCCCAATTCAGCCTGTCGCGATATGGGGATCATCGGAATCGGTAACGACCATACCAACATCAACTTCGGTTACCACATCCGATCGACCATCCAGGGTGTCGTTTGGAATGATTTGAATGGGGATGGCGTAAAGGACTCGAATGAGCCGATCATTTCCAACGTGCCAGTTGAGTTTAACCATAGTGGTTGTACAACTGGTGTAAACTGCGATGTGATTCTTACCAATGGCGATGGACTGTTTACTTACAACTCAGCGCAAGCGGGAGTCAATTATAGATTGTCGTTGGATATGGACAACATTCAGGGAGCCGATAATTGGTCTATCACCTTCGAAGCAGATGGTACCCCAGATAATTCGAATGCCATCACGGTTGCCCAAGGCCAGCAAGTATTCAATGTAGATTTTGGCTTACAAGCTGGCGGGGATTTGAGCTTGGGCGGAAGGGTCTATTACGATTGGGGAGGGGACGCACACCAAAATTCAGGAGATGAAGGTATCCCAAACATTAGGCTGCGTTTGTACAAAGATGTAAATGGCAATGGTACGGTTCAGCCTTCCGACCAGTTGATAGCGACCATTACGACCGACCAAAACGGTGATTATCTTTTTGCCAATAAGCCTTCGGCCAATTACATCATTACATTGGAGGAAAATGATTTGGTCATTTTCCCAAAACAAACAGAAGACCCAGATGAGTATGGGCCGTGTGTTGTTTGTGATGCCAAAACAGCTATTACGAATCAAGATTTTGAGGTTACTGTGACCGATGTTTGGAACTATTACAACTACAATAATTCGGGTTGTGAAATTTGCGATGAGGGTTATACATCCACCAATGACCCTCCATATTCTAACGCCAATATGGACATAATCCCTTTTATGGACCCGATTGGCAATCCTTCTGCCTGCGTTACGGAATTGGCAGTCACTTTCAGTGTCGCAGCTTCCGATTTTAATAAATCCTATAATACTTCTCAAGTACAAAATATCAATTATTACTACCCGATTGAGTTGAACGGTGTCCAGATTGGAACTTTCAACCCAGAGGAATTACCTTATTGGTGTGCGATCTGTGAAAGGATTACCCTCCATTTTCCAGTAGACCTAAGTACCATCCCTTACAATTTTGGGGGGGCCAATACTTTGGATGTTAACTTCCGTTCTTATAACCAAAGCAGGCCAAGCAATCAGCGCCAAGACATTTGTGTAGCTGATATCGCAATGGAGTTCATCGGCGTCAATTGCGTTTCCGATTTCCTCTCCTTAGATTTTGCTTACCAACCAACTGGGGGGACAAGCCAAGTGGATGGCTATGCGTTTGTAGATGCTAATGCTAATGGAATTTATAATGCAGGGGAAGAAAAGCTCAAAGAGGTAGAGGTAAGGCTTGAGACTGACCTAAATGGTGACGGAGTTTATTCTTGGAGCAAAACTACCGTGACGGATGTAAATGGGAATTTCCGTTTTGAAGAATTATTAAGTTCCAATTATAGGGTTATTGTAAATGACTCTGATACGGATATCCCAAAAGATTATAACGGTGCAACTTACTCAGCTACCACGCAAATTAGGTATGATGTTGATTTGGCAGGTGGTTGTGAAGCTCAATCAGACTGTGATGGGATAGCGCAGGATGCTGCATATTCTGACAGCAAAAAAGAGGTAAAAACACTTAACTACACTCATACAACGGGTTCTGATGCTAACTTACTGATTGTAAGTGCAACTGTTAATAATAATAAGTCCATCTCCACCGCTCAATATAACGGTATTGATTTGACAATGGCCAAATCTGGTTCATTCGATGGAAGAAGGCTGTATGTTTATTACTTGGTAGACCCACCGAGCGGTAGTCACGATGTCTATATTTCTACCGGAAACGGCGATAAATGCGATATTACCGTTGGGTCTGTTTCCTATAAATGTGTTGATACCGAAAATGTTTTCCCTGGAGGGTTAGTTGAACAGCATGGACAGTTGCCCGGAGTCCAAAAGGTAGGGGACGACATTAGCTGTATTGGTGGCAACTATCTGCTCGACTTTTTGGTGACGGATGATGATAACGTGGGCCATGGCTCCGGTCAAATTCAAATAATAAACGAGGATAACCCAAGCGACCAAGAGTTTTTATCCACCTCGATCATCCACCCCGATTACAACACTTCTGATATTGGTTGGACTTTAGTTAATTCTGAATTCGTCTATATCTATGGTTGTTTGCAACCCTGTGTTTCTTCCAAATTGGAATTTGGCTTTGCCAAACCCGGTGTAGCGGTCGGCTATATTTATTCCGATGACAACGGTGATGGAACACCCAGCCAAGATGAAGAGGGTCTCGGTGGCGTTACCGTTTACATTTGTGAAGACAATGTTGGACCTTGTAATGCAGCCACTGCTTTGAGTACTGTGACTACCTCTATGGGTGGGGTAGAACCACTTGGCTTTTACAAATTCACAGGACTGCGGGCAGGTACTTATACTATTGCTGTGGATGATACAACCGTACCCGAAGATTATACTTTAACGGGTGATCCAACCACTGATGGTATTCCATGTTATTCACCATTGGATGTAGCGGATGAGAATTATGATTTACTTTTTGAGGAATGCGACCATCAAGATATTGGGATCGACATTTCTTTGGGGGCTCAATATACAGGGGCCAATTTTGGCTACCAACCTCCCGGTTCAATTGGTTGGACGGTATGGTTCGATGACGATGAGGATGGGGAAATAGATGACAATGAAGAAGGGATCATCGAAAACAGGGTGATAATCACCAACGTAACGACTTGTACCAGAGATAACATCACCTACAACCCGGGTGAATTTGAGGAGGATACCTACACCAACGAAGATGGTAATTACGTTTTCACTTTAATACCTGATGGCACCTTTGATGTCACCATCGACCCGCCAACTGATTTTCTCATCACTTATGAACCAGATGGAGTCATTGACAGTACAATCAGGATTGTAGTAGATAGTGGGGAAATACCAAATACCCTTAATTCATGGTGCCCACCGGGTGAGGATTGCGAAATGCTGCTCAACTTTGGATTGACGCCCAATTATGTCAATACAATTGCTGGGGTAATCTGTTTGGATAGGGATGAGGATGGCCGTTGCGATACGGGAGGTGAAACTTTCCCAGAAGGTACAGAGGTTGCTATTTATGACCTCAACGGTAACGAATATGGGGAAATGCCTGTAGGTGCAGATGGAACATTTTTCTTTGACAATTTACCAACCGCCAATATGGTGATCGCCGTTTCCAAAACGGTTGCACCGTTGCGTTTGACTTCCTTGACAACTTCTTTGGGGGATACGCCAGCGTATGACATTAAAGACAGTGATAATAATGCAATCCAATATGTGGCCGTCAGTGGGGATGTGGTGGATATGCATTTCGGTTTCACCTTTAGCGATACATTTGATTTGGGTGATTTGCCAACACCTTATTTGACGAGAGCAGACGGGGCAAGTTCTGGTCCGGCTCATATTATTCCTGCCTCCCCAACTTTATATCTGGGGGCAACCATTGACGCCGAACCTTCGCCAGTGCTTCAATCAGATGCAATGGGTGATGATAGCAGGGGGATTGATGACGAGGATGGTATTACATTCACCGATGCTGGATCTTGGACGGCTGGGCCAAACGGAGGGGGGCTGACCGCAGAAATTACGGGTAGCGGTTACTTGATCGCTTATGCAGATTTCAACTTAGATGGTGATTTTGATGATAGCGGTGAAATGTTCATCAATGAAGCGGTAACCACCGGTATCGTCAATTACAATTTTGATATTCCCGCAGGAACAGATTTATCTGGGGGGCAGGACATCTACTTCCGTTTCCGCCTCTTCAAAACTGCTCCTTTCTCTCCTGCAACTTCTTACAACGGTATTACCGAAGGTGGGGAGGTAGAGGACTACATGGTTTCTGTTTGTAAAAACTTAACCAATGCTGGTATCATTGCTGGGGCAGAAACGGGTTGTAACGGATATGATCCATCGCCCATTACTGTAACCACAGCCACTTCAGGTGGCGGCGGTAGCATCGAATATATTTGGGAGCAAAGTACTGACGGCGGATTGACGTATTCGATCATTGCAGGTGCGACAGGTGAAACTTATGACCCATCCAATATTGCTCAATCTACCCGCTATAGGAGAGGTGCACGCCGATCACGTTGTGCAGATTATCAGTATTCCAATGCTGTCATCAAACAAGTTGTGAGTAATTATAATGATGCTGGTGCTATTACTGGAAACGAAGAAAACTGCGGCATTTATGACCCAGACATTATTCTGAACGTCATGGCGCCAAGTGGCGGTACTGGAACGAGCAACCCTTACTATCAGTGGGAACAAAGCACTGATGGAATAAATTGGGTCTCTATCCTAAATGCAAATGATGAATATTATGATCCAGGAGTAATCAGTGTGACTACCCACTACAGAAGGGCAAGCCGTAAGACACCGTGTGCAGGTTATTTGTATTCAAATGTCATCACTAAAATGGTGTCAGTTAATTACATCTCTGCGGGTTCAATTACAGGCAATGAATCTGTTTGTGGAACTTATGATCCGACCACTATTGCAAGTGTATCCATGCCTTCAGGTGGTGTGGACGGTTATGAAGTTTTACAGTGGCAGAGAAGTACCAACAATGGTGCATCTTGGACAGATATTCCGGGTGCAACGGGTGCCAGTTACAACCCTGGCATTATTTCACAAACAACGTTGTATAGAAGGAAAGCAAGACGTGTCCCTTGTTCCGTTTGGGTTAATTCCAATACCGTTACAAAAACGGTTAAGCCGTTCCCTGTAGCCAATATTGAAACGTTCCCGATCAGTGCCAGCGGCTTCCTATGCGAACTCGAAAGTTTTGAATTCAATGCAGAAGATGCCGGGCCAAACGTGGATTATACTTGGAATTTTGGGGCGTATGCTACTCCAACTACAGCTTTGGGCCAAGGGCCTCACCATACATCTTTTGATGTGCCAAATAATACGGCTCTTACTTCTACCACGGTGACTTTGACCACTGAAAAAGATGGCTGTGTTTCGACTGACAACAGGGTCATGTCTTTCCGCCCTGAAATAAAGATCGACAGTGTAGTAACCCAAGACCCAACCCAATGCCAACAGAACGATGGTATCCTTTGGATTTATGCTACCCGGCCTCCCGGCACAAGCATTGAATACAGTATTGATGGTGGGTTGTCATGGTCATTGTATGGTCAAATATTGAATAAAGGTGCAGGTGTCTATGACATACGGGTTCGCTACCAGGGTGGTGATTGTATGGAATCTTATGGAGCAGTTGCACTATCTGATCCACCGCCACAGGCTGATATCATCCTCTCCACTACAGAGGATTGTACTGGACAGACTATTACCATTGAAGCAATTCCGATCAACAGCAACCCAATATTTACTTGGACATTTGGTAATGGGGCCATCCCTAACACCATTGCTGGTCCCGGCCCGCACAGTGTTTATTTCACCGAAGGTGGTTATGCAAGCATTGCTGTTACATTGGAAGAAAACAACTGTATCGGAGTTCGTGATACGTCGATTGCTATAGTTGCTAATTATACGGATGGAGGTACTATTTTAGGAGGGGAAACGCTTTGTAGCACATTTGACCCAGCCAATATTGTGGCCGGTTCTAACCCATCGGGTGGAACGGGGGGGACTTTGGTCTATCAGTGGGAATACCGAGAGGACGACGGTTTGGGTGGCTTTACAGCTTGGCAAGATCAGGCGGGCGCTAATTCAGCATCTTTTGACCCAGGCATTATTTCTTCCACAACAGAATTCAGGAGGAAGGCACGCCGTGCACCTTGTTCGGATTGGGTCGTTTCAAATAGCGTAATCGCCCGTTTGGTGCAAAAACCGAATCTTGGAGATGATAATTATTTTACAGTATGCCCGGGTTTCCCACATGCTGATAATGTGAGCGATAACGATTTCAATCTGGTTAATCCAGAATATACTTTATCAGTGTTTACCACTAACGGAACACTTGATTTTGAGTCTGACGGAGAATTCATTTATGACCCAAGTTCTACTTACTGCGGCACGGACGAATTTCAATATGTCGTTTGCAACGATGGCACAGGCTGTTGTGATACGGCGAATGTTGTAATCGACCTGACCGATTTCAACCCGCCAAGCATCGTCAACGTACCGAATAACATTGTCATCAGCTGTGACGATCAAATTCCTGTTGCGGACGCAGTTGACGTAATCGAAGACTGTCAGACTGTTTCCATCGGTACGGATGAATTTACGACCCAAGGGACGGACAGTTGTGCATTGAACAACTACTTGATCACCCGGATTTGGAATGGGGTAGACTATTGCAGCAACACGGCTGCCGCACAACAAACTATAACTATTCAGGATAAGACAGCACCTGATATTTACCGAATCTACACTTTGCCAAATGGCAAACGAATGGTAGCAGGTGTGATGGAAAATGTTTCCAACCATTGGAAAACTGTTAGTCTGCCGATTCAATTTACGGGTCAGCCAGTGATTTTCACGCAAGTGACTTCCCGTAATGACTTTACGCCAGTGATTGCTAAATTGAGGAACATTTCAACGACTCAGTTCCAATTGAAGCTAAAAGAAGAGGAGGCAAATGACGGAGTTCACAGTGTTGAGAATGTTGCTTGGGTTGCTTTCGAGAAAGGTGCTTTTGCAGGCTCGAATCCGTTTGAAGTTGGTTCTTGGCTATTGGATAGCAATCCTGCGAATAAAGCGTTTGTTCAATCTTACGCTGGTTCACCAAGCATTTTTGCCAGTATTCAGACCAATAATGAGGCTGATCCAGCTACAGTGAAAATGGCCAACATGTCTGGCTCAGGAGTAGAAGCTTGGCTTTTAGAGGAAACATCCGCCGATCCTGAAGTAATTCATAACATGGAAACAGTAAGTTACATGGTCATAGAAGGCACGGGTGATATTACCAATAAGCAGGGAGAAGTGATTGGAGAAATGGGACGCATAAACCTTTCAAGCAATAGCCTAACCATTTCTCTGGCTAATAAATACCATAACCCGGTTGTAATCGTAGGGGCACTCATCACGACGGAAAGTGATGCCGTTATACCAAGGGTCACTTCGGTGACAGCCACAGGATTCACGGTACAATTAAATGAGTGGGAATACGAGGATGGGGTACATGGTTTTGAGAATGTCAGCTATATGGTGATCGAGGGCAGCCTTCCTTTAAATAGAACAGTTGCTTGCGACAATATCCCAGAAGCCCTAAAAATAGGTACCGAGATCATTGCCGTTGACAACTGTGATGCGACGATTAAACTTGTTAAGACAGAAGATACTTATAGCTTTGATTGTCAGTCGGACACTACGTATGTTCGTTCATGGCACGTGGTAGATGATTGCGGAAACGTTACCTTCCTACAGGAGACTTATTACCTCAACGATTTCGTTCCACCAACCTTCGTTGCACCAGCCAGTTTGACGATTGTTTGTGGGGAAGACAAAGACGATTTGGATATAACAGGCAACGTGTCGTTGAAAAGCGATAATTGTTCAGCCATTGTTACGATGACCTATAGTGACAACCTTTCCTCTCTTAATGGTTGCAACGGGCATATCGTGCGGACTTGGACCGGTACAGATGACTGTGGGAATACTACTATCAAAACTCAGTTGATTTACGTTTCTCCTGAGGAAGATACCGATGGAGATGGAGTTGTAGACTATTTTGACTTGGATGATGATAATGATGGTATCCCTGATTTAGTGGAAGGCTCTGGCGATAATGATGGCGATGGTATTCCCAATGATAAGGATCTTGATTCAGATAATGATGGTATTCCAGACATCATCGAATCGGGAGGTACAGACTCTAATGGCGATGGTGTTGTAGATATCGTTGGGGAAAATGATTGGGACCATGACCAAGATGGTTTTGCTTATGGATATGACGGAAGTGATATTGACTCTTCTGTGGTTGCTTCAGTCATTTTTGACGCCACAAGCTTGATTAACGATAGGGATGGAGATGGGATTCCTAATTACTTAGATCGGGACAGTGATAATGATGCGATCCCAGACCTGATTGAGGTTGGAGGGTTAGATACCGATGGAGATGGAGAGGTTGATTACCCAACATTGAATGATCCAACCTCTATGACCGATATGGATCACGATGGTTTCTATGATGTCTATGATCCAGATGATGATGGTTTGCCGGGAATAGATGATCCTGAAAATCCACTCATTGTTTATGATGGGGAAAATTACACAGGCAATACGACTTCCGATATGGCTGATAGCGATGGAGATGAAGTACCTGATTTCCTTGATAGTGATTCAGATAATGACGGCACAGCTGACCTGATTGAGGTTGGGGGGATTGACATCGATGGTGATGGAAGACTTGAACTGACCGCCAACTTTGTCGATGTCAATAACGATGGTTTCAGCGATATTTATGAAGCCTACCCACTAATCCTAACGGAAGGTGATGGCTCAGAGCATGATGGTCGACCAGAAGATACCAATGGGGATGGATCTGTGTTTTTAGAAGGCGATGCTGATTTGGACGGTAGTCCAAATCATACAGACCATGATAGTGACAATGATAATATCCTTGATATTTTGGAAACTGGCCAAGCGATCCACGACGGCGATAATGATGGTATGTGGGACAACTTTGTTGATACCAATAATAACGGTTTCGATGATATTGCTGAAGCAACAGGAAACATCATGACTGAAGGAGATGGAAATACGCCTGACGGAAGGGCAGAGGATAGCGGAGATGCCGATGATTCGGCCTACCTAACGGCTCAGCCTGATGGCTCTTTTGCTGAAACCAACGGAAATCCTGATGTGGACGATGACGGAGACGGAATCCTGAATTTCTTGGATACCGATTCAGATAATGACTTGATTCCAGATAATATTGAGGATGCGAATCATAACAATATTCAAGATCCAGATGAAACAGGTCTTTACAACCCTGATTCTGATTTTGATCAGATCATCGATGGGATTGAAGATAAGGACCAAGATGGAATATTCGACGCAGGTGAAACTGATCCGTTGAACCCCAACACAGATGGTGATGAATTCGACGATGGTGAGGAAGACTTAAACTTCGACGGAGTGGTCGATGCCATTGAAAGTGATCCAACCAATGCCTGTGACCCGATCATAAACCAGGCTTGCCGTGGGATCGCACTCAATATTAAACTGAATTTGATGGGTTCAATGATTGACCAAGATTCATTTGATATAATGCGAGACGATCTTAGGTACTATGGAGAATTGCCGGAGTATGAACCTTACAGTGGTCTGCCTCATATTACCCATATTGGTGTCGATAATTTTGATGATATAACCATTATTACAGGTGGCGGTGTTGTAGTCGATCCTTCCAATGGAGGTGGATCTGCTGGCAATCCAAACGGGAACGGGAACGGTTTGTATAAGGAACGTACCGACCCAGGTATTTTCTATGTGACCGGACTGGACGCACCAGTGGATTGGGTACTGGTAGAACTTCGCCCTGCTGATAATCGAGACAGTGTGATCGCAACCAGGGCTGGTTTGTTGCAGCGAGATGGCGATGTCCGAGACGTTGATGGCCTATCGTACCTATATTTCTATGGAGTACCAAGCGGCAATTATTTTGTCTCGGTCCGCCACAGAAACCACTTAGGCATCATCACGGCGGCAAGCCACTTGCTTTCTCCAGCACCTACCTACATTGATTTCACGAATCCTTTGACCCCTGTTAATGGGGAAGGAGCTGACATTGAGTTAGATGGGAAAATGGCCCTTTGGGCAGGAGATATGAACGGAGATGGACTTGTTATTTATCAAGGGCCATGGAACGACGTTTTGTCTATGTTCCAAACAGTCATCGTCAATGAAGACAACCTAAACCTATTGGCCAACTTTATTGTGCCTGGATACGATATGACTGATTTCAATATGGATGGCAAAGTAATCTATCAAGGGCCAAATAATGATAAAGCCAAACTTCTGATCAATGCGACCTTGGCCTCCCCTGAAAATATTCTTGGCCTGGCCAACTTTGTGATTTTCCAAAAGCTGCCATAATATCCTTTTAATAAAAGGAGAATTGAGCATATCTGAAAATTTAAGCCCTGACAGCATAGCGCTGTTGGGGCTTTTTTGTTGGTTTTTTAGAAAGCCCATTATCAGCCTTTGAGTAGGATTAACTTGAGGTATGGATTTAAATGGCAAGGCAGGATTGGCTTTCGCCAATCCTGCCTTGCCAAAGGATTTTCTTCCCCCTGATTTTTTTTTCGACGGCGGTGGCGGCTTCGCTGCCACCGCCGTCGAAAAAATGTAAAAATCTGATTATCGGTTTGATAGAGTGGGTTCCAATCCATACCTTAAGTTAATCTAATACAATGCTTGTCATATCATAATATGTGAGGCCTTAGGAAGGCCACAGGCATTAGTTACCCTGACAATGTATTAGCATGTTTATGGCCCAAGTCTTTGGGTGTTTTGGATAGTATCTCTACTTCTTTATTCTGGTAATAGTTGTAAAAAGTTTCGTACATGCCCCCACTAAATGGCATAAAAAAGAAAACCAGTAGGAGTACTTTTTTTTCTGCCAAGAGACTTTTTTGATAAAGTTTTTGCGAATTGAAAAAGCTTTGCCTATCTTCGCCTCTGTTTCCAGCAGATCGAAATAATGTTCTTTTTTTTAATATGTTTAATATACCAAAAACGCGGTATTCCAAAGAACGAATGTTGGAAGTATTTTTGCATCTGAATTTTTAGAATATAAAAAACCCTGAATCCATTTTTTTTTTTAAACAGATTATAATCCAAGTCCCTGAACATGACAAAACGTTACATTCTTTCCCATTACCGATTAAGTAGATCTAACCGATCCTTTCCCTCAGACCGATTGTCAATTTTAGCTGACGACATCTTTTCTCAGTCTGCCAATTACCGGCAGCAATTTTCCGGACGATAATTATTTCTGTTTTAAAAAAAGCAAGACCCTCAGAGACCAGCTGTAAGCAACAAGTAGGAAATTCTTTAACCATTTACATAAAGCTAGAAAGGGCTATGCCTTTTCGTGCGCCTTTTTGGTGCAAGCAAATTATAATCTAACTTTTTGACAAGTTATTATCTCGTGAAAAAAACGAATCTTACACACAATACTCTTTTTAAATGAGTCAAGGTATTAGTCTGACCACTTCGTGTGAGTCGGCTAATACCTTTTTTTGTTTTAAGGGCTTTTACGAAAAATGGCAATTGCTTTATGAAAATACATTGTTTAACTAAAAATTTTTCTAATCTCATGAAAAAAGTGAATTTCAAGAAAGTCTTGTTGACTCTTGTTGCTGTTTTCTCTCTGATGGTCTTCGGAGTAGAGCAAGCTGAGGCGCAAGCAATCAATGAATTCAGCACTGGGTTGTATGATCCAGCGCCCGGCACTTTTTTAGGGTCAAGTGAAGCACAAGATATCCTTGTGAATACTATCACTTCTCTCAAAAATGGTGTTACTCCTGGCACGCCAGCTTATACCGCTGCGCAGAAAGTCGGACTTTACTACAATGGTATCTACCAAGAGCTGTTGGCAGGAAAGTCTGTGTCTGTAGCCATTGGAGTTGGGCTTGCAAGTCTTAATGACACAAACGGCTTCGGCAGTTTGAGCCGCTATGATTTGAAGCAACTCCGCGATGGTGCTATCGTCTTGCTGCAATGATTATTTGATAGCATTTGTTTTTGTCCACGAATAATTGAATTGAATTTTTTATTTCATTAAAACACAAATTTTTATCTCATGAAAAAAGCGAATTCTACAATTCGACTGTTTCTTGCGGCTTTTTGTTGCTTCCTTGTCGGGGGTGGCTTGATGGCGCAAACAGATGTTGATAGGACGTTCAACACGGGAGCGTTCCTCAACGAAACTGGTTGGGAGATAGTCAATGTCGGCACAAACGTAGTTTACGATTGTGAAGATGCTGGTCTTGCTCCTAACGCAGTTCCAGGGACTATCACGCTTCCCGGTCTTCCCGATGGTAATTATGAAGTTAGAGCCTTCGATAGTTTCGGTGACGGTTGGAACGGTGGTAGCATGACTGTCCGGAACACTGCAACTCAAGCCGTTTTAGGTAACTGCTTGAATGCAACCCACGGTGGTGGTGGTAACAACACTTGCCCTGGCCCTTCAGCTGGTGGTGGAGTTGTTTGTGCTTTCAGCCTTTGTGGTCCTTGTACAACTCCACTTGCTTGCCCTGCTGACATTTCTGTTAGCACCGATCCAGGTGTTTGTGCAGCTGTTGTTAACTTCACAGTACAAGGTGCTTGTACTGTGCCTATCGATGTTGATGTACCTTCAGGATCTACATTCCCTCCAGGTAATACTGTTGTAACAGCTTCAACTTGTGACAATTCTACTGCTGCAAGCTGTTCTTTCAACGTATTTGTTGCGGATTTGGTAGCTCCAGTATTGAACTGCCCAGCAGACATGACGATCAGCTTGAACCCTGGTCTTTGCTGCCAAGCGGTTAACTTCAATGTTACTGCTACTGACAACTGTCC
>JAWKLX010000031.1:0-106260 GCA_041392505.1 Saprospiraceae bacterium
ATCAGGGAGACCATTTTGCATTATGGAGGGGAAGTACATTTTGATGCCCAAGTGACTGATTTTATCCTTGAGGGCGACCAGTTTAAAGGGGTTATTATCAATGATAAAGAAGAGCATTTTGCGAAAGCAACCATCTTAGCAACCGGTCATTCAGCCCGTGATATTTATTATTTATTGAAAAGAAGGAACATAAAAATAGAAGCGAAACCCTTCGCCTTGGGCGTTAGGGTGGAACACCCCCAACCACTCATCGACCAGATACAGTACAGGCAAAAAACAAGAGACGAACATTTGCCAGCGTCCAGTTATAAATTGACCTGCCAAGCTGACGACCGTGGCGTTTTTTCATTCTGCATGTGCCCAGGTGGATTAGTGGTTCCTGCCGCAACTGCTCCGGGTGAATTGGTGGTCAATGGCATGTCCATGTCCCGCAGGGATTCTCCTTATGCCAATTCTGGCACTGTCGTTCAAGTAGAACTCGAAGACCTACCCAAACAATTTTTAGAGGAAGGGGAATTGGCTGCCCTTGCATTTCAAAAAAATATTGAACAAGCAGTTTTTTCAGCAGGCGATGGAAGCCAAAAAGCCCCTTCGCAAAGGATGACGGATTTTGTAAGAGGAAGGCTATCCTCTTCATTACCAGAGAGTTCCTACATCCCAGGTTTGTATGCTGGCCCCGTTCATGAGTTACTACCGAAATTTATTTTCGACCGATTAAAGCAGGGCATGTATATTTTTGGTAAAAAAATGAAGGGCTATTTTTCTGAAGAAACAAATGTGATCGCAGTAGAAAGCAGGACCAGCTCACCCGTCCGCATCCCCCGTGACAAAGAAACTTTCCAACACGTAGAAACCACAGGTTTATTTCCATGTGGAGAAGGCGCAGGTTATGCAGGAGGAATTATCTCTGCTGCGATGGACGGGCAAAATGTAGCCAAAGCCGTAGCCAAATTTTACGAAGTCAAAAAATAGAGTGGGTTTAGATATTTATTTTAATTTGGCGATCCTATCAATTTTGAATTTTCTTCAAACCACCAATTCTAATGGGCAATGTTTCAAATAAAATAAGGAATCATATCGGTGAAGGTGAGCTGTTGGAAGCCATCGAAACGATGAATAATTATTTGAAAACGATCGGTGGGGATTTATATAATCAGGCCATTCATTTAAAAGGGAGGTATAAAGAATACGCCCGAAACCGGGATTTGGGAATGGGCGACAACCTGGAGGAGAAATCAAAAATCTCAATGGCTGTTTTAAACCTGGCCTCTGAAATTGAAAAAGGGGATTTTGACAAGCCCCCTACCCAGTCAGAATTCGAACAGCAACGCCCCACCCCATCCCAATTCAATCAGCAATTCCAAACCCCATCCTCACAGCCACAAAACAATCAATGGGCGGCACAATGCCAATTTAACATGGACTCTATGCATTATTTTTTGAATCGTGCCGGACAAATTTTCATGGTAAACCCATTTAATAATCAGTCAGCGCTGGTGGGCTTGAAGATGCCGCCCCAGAGCCCTCAATTTGCATGGACGCTTTATTTTACTACCACCAACATCTATTATTTAGTGGATCATGCGGGGATTATATGGGGGCAAAATTTTGGGATGCCTGCACAATTTGGAACGGTGAGGTATTTTTAGTTTTTACGGTTAAAGTTCTGAGAAGCGGGGAATTGAATTCCCCGCTTCTCAGAATTTTATGCAAATTGCTGCTTCATATAACTGACCAGATCTTTGATGGGAACTTCTTGTTGAACCTGATTGATCCATTCTTTTTTATCACTTATATCCCCTCCAACATCCTTTCCCAGCCTCAAGTTTTTAACCGTGGCCACCCCTTTTTCAGCTTCATCACTACCGATTAAAATAGCAAAAGGACAATTTTTATCATCGGCATATTTCATCTGCTTTTTCATTTTCTTAAAGCCTTTGAAATAGCCGCAGTAAACCTCCGTATCAATGCCCGCCTCCCGGAGCTCCCGGGCAATTTTATAATATTCCAATTGTAAATTGTCGTCAAAATAAGCAATGAAAACGGGCCCTTCCGCCTTGACTTTATCAGGGTTGGCCATTTGTAACAAAGCTGCTAAACGGTCTATTCCGATCGATGCTCCAGTCGCTGGTACTTGTAGGCCAAGCAATTTTTCCACTAAACCATCATAGCGGCCGCCGCCGCAGATCGAGCCAATTTTTCTCGTTTTGCCTTTTTCATCTTTGTAAGTCAACAAAGATTCTACCTCAAAAACGGGCCCCGTGTAGTAAGCCATCCCTCGCATCAACGTTGGGTCAAAAATGATCCGCTGCTCATCGAAACCAAGGGCATTCCAAATGGCATCCATTTTTTGCAGTTCTGCTAAACCTTCTTCTGCCAGTTCATTTCCTTTTACCAAACCTTCCAGTTTTTCAATGACCTCTTGGCGGGATTCCACACCAGTGGCAATTTTCAAAAATGAAATAATTTGTCCAATCTGATCGGCAGGTAAATTCAAACCAGCAACTTCAGCGCCTGATGAATCTGTGCGGCCGCTGCCTAATTCCAATTCTACATCTTCCCAACCAATTTTATCCAATTTGTCAATGACCCTGAGAACGGCCCCTTCTTTTTCATCATTATCAATACCGATGGAAGCCAAAAATCCTTTTAATACTTTTCGGTTGTTGACTTTGACAATAAAGGTGGATTTGTCCATACCAATTGCCACCAGCGCATCTGATAAAATCATACAGGCTTCTGCATCGGCTGCGACATCTTTAGTGCCAACGGAATCAAAATCCAATTGCCAAAATTCCCGGAACCGGCCCGGCATCAATTTCAGCTCATAGCGATAAACTGGCCCGTATTGAAATCGTCGGAAGAGCGGGGCATTCGATTCCATGACCTGTTTGCGTTTTACATCTTGAAAAAGTCGCTCGGCATAGACCCTTGCAAGCGGGGCAGTCAGGTCGTACCGCAACGCAATTGCCTGGTGCTCCATAATTGCCTTGGCCTCGGCGTCCCTCAGTTCATTTCCATCTGATCCGAGGATAGGCTCTTCCTCTGGGTTGCGAAAGTTATACACCCCTTGATCGACTGTATCTTCATCGGGCATGTATTTCCCTAAAGCATCCGCATATTCAAGCACGGGCGTATCCCAGTGTTCAAAACCATAGGATTTGTAAACTTTGGATGCTGCTTTGATGATCTGTTGACGAAGCTCGTTCAAGTCTGCATCAATATCCCTGAACCCTTTTATTTTTCTTGGAATACTTCCTCTTTCCATGATGTAAGTAGGTTGAATAGCAAACTATTTTCAAATGTTTGGCTGGCAAATTTACCGAACAAAAACTTGAAGGCAGCCACTAAATGACTATAAATAAAAAAGCACCCCGAATTTACTTCGGGATGCTTTTGTCCCCTCGAGTGGGCTCGAACCACTGACCTCCGGAACCACAATCCGGCGCTCTAGCCAACTGAGCTACAAGGGGAAATAAAAATGATGTCGTTGTTTTGTCATAATGTTTTGCTTCGCACGCAAACTGCTTCGGCGAAAGCGGCGCAAATGTAAAAATAGTTGCAGATTGTTCCAATTTGAAATTGAAAAAAACTTTTCTGGAGAAAAGAAAGGCTGCTGAGCACTTTCATTTTTATGCAACCTAATGCAATGTCAAATGCTTGCCAATGATTGAAAAAATTAATGTAAATTCTTCATTCTTATCAAGAACATCTTATTTTCCAACCTAAATTCGACTGTTCTAATTTTAGTATCAACTAGAAAGGTGAATTCTTCGATTTAATGAAAGTATTGCCAGTCGAAGCAATATCTTGCGCAAAACCATTTTATTCATGTCATCTCTAAAAATATTTTTTTTCTCTTTTGCATTGATTGCTTTTTTCCTAAATGTTCCCAGTATGGGACAAACGCCTACGGCAATTCTTCCAAGTCACGAACATGCTGGCGGGCCGTTAAATTTTGTGGAAAACAAAAACCAATGGCACGAGGATGTTCTTTTTAAAACCACCTTTGAAGGCAACAACACCTTGTTTATTGAAAGGCAAGGGTACACGGTGCTTACCACCAGCAGTGACGACTTAAATGCCATCAATCAAGCACACATTTCCCCTTCTCCTGAATCTAAAAATATAGCCATTCATCACCATGCTTACAAGGTTAAATTTCTAGGCAGTACCCCTTCTCAGGGCATCGGCATTGCCCCTCGGACAGCCTACCACAATTATTTTTTGGGAAATGACCGCTCCCGATGGGCAGGCAAGGTGAAACAGTATGGCAAAGTTTTGCAAGAGGATATTTACCCCGGCATCAACCTCGAGACTTACAGTCAAAATGGACATTTAAAATATGACCTTATAGTCAAGCCCCAAGCCGATATTTCCAAAGTCAAAATCCTTTATTCTGGCGCAGAAAAATTAGAGTTAATCGAAGGCAATCTTACCATTTCTACTTCTTTGGGAACTATAACAGAAATGACGCCCGTCGCCTGGCAACTTATCGATGGCCAAAGGGTACAGGTGCCCTGTTATTTTTCATTAATAGAAAATGTTCTTTCTTACTCATTTCCAGATGGTTATAATAAAAATTATGAACTAATCATAGACCCAACTATCATCGCTTCTACTTTAACGGGCACAACTGGTATCAGCACCTCTTTGGGCAATTTTGGGCATTCGGCAACCTTTGATAATGCAGGAAATGTTTACGGTGCGGGCATTTCTTTTGTCAATACTTTTCCAACCTCAATTGGTGCATTTCAAGAAACAAATGGAGGGGGCAATCAGGACATTGCCCTGATTAAATACAATCCCGATGGGTCTGATATGATTTATGCGACCTACATCGGCGGGAATCAAAGCGAATGGCCGCACAGCATCATTACTGATTTCAACCAGCAGGTTTATATCTATGGATCCACGCAGTCGCCTAATTATCCAGTCACCAACAATGGGTTTCAGCAAAATTTTGGCGGGAATAGGGATATTGTAGTTACCATTCTTACCCAAGATGGTTCTGCTTTGGTAGGGTCAAGTTTTTTTGGTGGGTCAGGTGCGGACGGACTTAATCAAATCAATGGCCAGATCACATGGAGTTATGGGGATGATTACCGAGGGGAAATAGTGATTGATGGGCAAAACAATGTTTATGTTATTGGCAGTACTCAATCTGCCGATTTTCCGATAACCGCAAATGCCTATGATAATTCCTTTAACTCCAATGGCTTTCCCGCTCAAGATGCAGTTGTCTTAAAAGCAAACAGTGACTTATCATTTTTGCATTGGGCAACCTTTTTAGGAGAAGACGATTTAGATTCAGGCAATGGGATAAGAGTGGATGACCAATTAAACGTTTACGTAACAGGGACGGCCGGTGCAGCTAATTTCCCTACTACCCCAGGATCGATCCAAGCCAGCTGGCCAGGAGGCGAAGAGTCAGGTTACTTAGCTAAAATTTCCGCCAATGGGGCGACTTTATTAGCTTCTACATTTATCGGATCAGCTGGCAGCGATAACTCCTATTTCGTTGATATTGACGAAGACGACCAGATTCATGTTTACGGCAAAACAACCGGTAATATTTCTGTCACCCCACCCGGTACTTATGCCGGTGTTGCTGGCAGCAACCAGTTTTTAATGGCCTTCGACAATACTCTTTCCACCACTGTTTACCGGACTGTTATTGGAAATGGCCCTAATGCTACTGGCCCCAATGGAAAATTCATTTATGACTTTGTCCCAGTTGCTTTTATGGTTGATAAATGCAACGGGATTTATTTTTCCGGTTACTACGCTGGCCCTGGATTACCGACTACTTCCGATGCCATTCCCGGCCAAACACCCAGCCCCGAAGCTTTCTATTTAGGCGTGCTAACTCCAAATGCTGAAAGTTTGGAGTTTGCAACTTACTATGGCCGATCAGACCATGTTGACGGAGGAACGAGCCGATTTGACAAAGGGGGCGTCATTTATCAAGGTGTTTGCTCTTGCACATGGGCCGGGAATCCAACCCCATTAAACACACTGCCCAATGCTTGGGCTACCACTCAACAAACTGGATGCGACATCGGCGTTTTCAAAATTGATTTGGAAATCGATGCGATAAATGCCAACGGCATTGCTCTGCCTTCCACTGCTGGGTGTGCGCCTTACGAGGTTGATTTTGTTTTTACGGGAACCAACGCCATTAACTTTGAATGGTCGGTGGACACTGGTATCATCAGCAACTTGCCTAATCACACCTATACTTTCACCGAACCAGGCACTTACGATGTGCAATTGGCTGTTGGCAATCCTACCGCTTGTAACCCAAGGGATACCTTCCACATTGAAATAGTGGTATTGGACGGAAACACAACTTCAACTTTATCCACCATTTGTTTGGATGGCCAAGTCTTTTTGGATGCGGGTACTCCGGGGGCAGTTTATACTTGGCAAGATGGTTCGACAGCGGCGGGCTATGTGGCGCAGACAACTGGGATTTATTGGGTAGATATTGATTTAGGTGCTTGTTTGAGGAGGGATTCTTTCGAGATCATCCCTAGTACGGAAGTGGACATAGACTTAGGCTCGGACACTTCTTTTTGCGATATTATTTCATCTTTTATAGTTGATGCAACTACCGGAGGCATCGTCAGTTATGAATGGCAAAATGGAAATACTGACCCTATTTTGGAGGTAACCACAAGTGGTTTTTATACAATGACCGCAATTGATACCAATGGCTGTACCATCGAAGATGATATCCTTGTGCAATTTCTCAACACCCCTCAACCTGATCTTGGAGTCTTGGATACCCTCTGTGACGGCGACGCCGTAACCCTTTCACCTGACCTGCAAAACAGCCTCCCCCTTTGGCAGGATGGCTCTACCAACCCAACTTTTGAAATAACAGGCCCCGGTGAATATTGGCTTGAGCTAAACAATAATGGCTGCCGGGTATCCGATACCATTTATGCTGAATATTTTCCACCCATCGAATTAAATATTTCTACCACCCATATCGACTGCGCTGACAATTGTAACGGATCCGCCATGGCTACCCCGTCTGGCGGTTCAGGTTCTGGCTACACATTTATATGGAACAATGGAGCGGTTGCGTCTTCCCTTGCTGATTTATGCTCCGGGGTTTATGCCGTAACCGTCACTGATTCAAGGGGTTGTACCGCCGTTGAAGCTATCGAAATCCTTGCCCCTCCTCCGCTCGAAATGACCATTGCTTTGGAAAATGTAGAATGCGCTGGCGATATGGATGGGGAAATACAAGTGACCAGTGTAACAGGGGGACTGGGGTCTTATGCCTATTCAATCGACGGAAGTGAATTTTCCGAAGTAAATACGCTCGGTTCTTTGTCTGGTGGTGTTTACGAAGTGGTCGTAGTGGATGACAATGGTTGTACTATTTCTGAAACGGTTACGATAGATGAGCCGGATGATTTTCTGATAAGTGCTGGCCAGGATCAAGTTATTGATTTGGGTGAAATTACGCATTTGAATGGCCAAATCATCCCTTACTCCGATCAGGTGATTACTTGGTCACCGACTGACTTTTTAGATTGCACGGATTGCCTGTCCCCTACCCTTTGCCCAACTGAAACAACACTTTATTTACTCACTGTTTCGCCTCCAAATTCCGCATGTCTGCTGCAAGACTCGGTTCTAATCACCGTAAATAAAAACCGTCGGATATACATCCCCAACGCTTTTTCACCGAACGACGATGGTGCCAATGATTTTTTCACTGTCTTTTCAGGTATTGGCATCCAAGAAATAGCGGAGCTAAAGATATTTGACCGATGGGGCGAGCTGGTTTTTGAAAATTATAACTTCCAGCCCAACGACGAAAGAGAAGGTTGGAACGGTCACTTTAAAGGCAAACTGCTCAACCCTGCTGTTTTTGTTTATTATGCCAAAGTGCTTTTTAAAGATAGGGTTAGCATAAGCTACGAGGGTGATTTGAATTTGATAAAATAGTGCTTGTCTCGAACGCACCTGTCATTTTACAAATTTCTACTCCACCCTTGAACACATGTTGCCTTTTGGTGTAATCTTCAATGCTACCAGCTTTGGTCCAAAACTGAATATTCTTCGATTCTACTAATCCTTTTCGAAAGATCTCTGTTTTGGCATAAGTATTTCAAAAACTACATTTGCGCAACTTTTACAAACTGATGAAGTATCATCATTTAACCATCGTTGTTTCTCCTGACCAAATTTAAAATAGTAAGTATGACCAACCAATTTTTTACCGAAGAGCATGAAATGTTTAGACAAGGGTTCCGTGATTTTTTAAAACAAGAAGTTGTCCCTTTTATTGATAAATGGGAAAAGGACGGCACTATCGAGCGGTTTATTTGGAAAAAAATGGGCGAAATGGGCTACTTCGGCATCAACTACCCAGAAGCTTACGGAGGGCTCGGCCTCGATCTTTTTTACACCGTCATTTTTTTGGAAGAATTGCAGTGTATCAATTCAGGAGGATTTGCGGCTGCAATGTGGGCCCATGCCTACTTGGCCATGACCCATGTCAATGTAGAAGGAAGCCACGAAATAAAAGAGCGATACCTAACGCCAAGTATTACGGGTGATAAAATTGGCTGCCTTTGTATCACTGAGCCATTCGGTGGTTCGGACGTGGCGGGCATGAAAACAACTGCCAAAAGAGATGGCGATCATTACATAATTAATGGTTCCAAAACCTTTATCACCAATGGGGTTTACAGCGATTACCTGGTCGTCTCTGCCAAAACCGACACCAGCCTGGGACATAAAGGAATCAGCATTTTCATCATGGATCGGGACACGCCGGGCATCAGTGCCACCAAGTTGGATAAACTGGGTTGGCGAGCGTCCGATACCGCTGAAATCGCTTTTGATAATGTTAAAATTCCAGCGACGCACCTGATGGGAGAAGAAGGAAAAGGGTTCTCCTATTTGATGCAGCACCTTTCGCTCGAACGGCTTATCATGGCGATCAACGCCCACGCCAGGTCGGAATATGCTTTGGAGTACACGATAAAATATATGTCTGAAAGGACAGCATTTGGTAAAACGTTGGATCGTTTTCAAGCACTCCGCCACCGCATTGCAAAGCTTTCTGCCGAGGTGGAAATCAACAAAACTTTCAATTATGTGGCCATCGACCAATTGAACAAAGGGGTCTACGTAGTTAAAGAAGCCAGTATGGCAAAATTGATGTCAACAGAGGTGGCAGACAAAGTGGCATACGAGTGCCTGCAAATGCTGGGCGGCTACGGTTATATCGAAACATACCCGCTTGCCCGACTGATGCGGGACAGCCGTTTGGGTCCTATTGGCGGTGGAACTTCTGAAATATTAATGGAGATCATCGCTAAAATGGTCATTGATAAAAAATCGTATCAGCCAGCAGCTCATTAGTGCAGGTCAATGAAGATAGCTTAAAAAAACGCCACAGCCTTACATCTGATAGACTTCCAAAAATTCTACTAAATAGTAAACTCCAGTTTTTGGTGGTTTCATTCCAACCAATAATCAAAAACCACTGGCGGCCCTGCCATGTAGTCCTTAGTTGCCTCTCTTGATTTTAGATGTAAGTCATTTTTTTGGTAAGCAGCCAAATCTGCCTCAGAGGCAAATTTCATGTGCAAAACATAATTGTAATCTGAGTTGAGCCGAGGGTCGCCCGTTTCCGCAGGCTCGCCGATCCTCACTTCCAATATGCCTTGAATCGTTGAAAGCGATTTCAATTTGCCGACCAAATCTGCTTTTTGTTCGGGCAATAAATCTGGTTTTGTTTTTAGATAAACAGTGTGCATCAATACTTTTCGCTCTGGCTTTTTCAGGTTTTCAAGTTCGGCGTTGGCCTCTGCCAAATCAGCCTGAGCAACAGTCAGTTCCTTTTGAACTGGGCATTCTCCGCCACAGGAAGCAAGGGTAAATGTGGCTAACAAGAATAAGTTGTAGAAGATTTTTTTCATGACAAAATGTAGTTGTTTGAAAGTGTTTTATTGGTAGGTTTTGGTTTGGGAAATAAAAAAAGCAGCATGGAAACCATGCTGCATAAAAGTAAATTTGGTTAGGACTATTTGCAAATAATTTTTCTAAGGATCATTCAAAGAATAAGTTCGACATTTAGACGAGGTTGTTTTGGTCTTAGATTTTCTTTAAAAGAAGGAGTATTGTTGATCCCGAAGTAAATTCGGGATGACTGATTTTAAAGAAAAAAATAAGGGCAAAAAAATCCGTCCAAATGGTGAAGTAATTTTTTGAATGATCCTAAATGTCGTTTTTCTTAAAGCGTCCCCCTCAATTCCTGTTCCCTCTCAATCGCCTCAAACAAGGCTTTAAAATTACCTTTTCCAAAGGAATTTGCGCCCTTCCGTTGAATAATTTCAAAAAACATGGTTGGGCGTGGCTCTACTGGTTTGGTGAAAATCTGCAACAAATAACCCTCATCATCCCGATCGACCAAAATGCCTAATTCCTTCAAAGCATCAATGTCTTCATCTATTTTACCAACCCGCTCCTCCAAAACATCATAGTAAGTGGTAGGCACTTGCAAAAACTCCACGCCCCTTGACCGCAATTCTTTAACAGTGGTAACTACATCATCGGTCGCCACCGCAATGTGCTGAACCCCTTCTTCTTCATAAAAATCGAGGTACTCATCAACTTGAGATTTTTTCAGGCCGGCTGCAGGTTCATTGATCGGAAATTTGATACGCCCATTGCCATTGCTCATGACCTTGCTCATCAGTGCGGTATATTCGGTTGAAATATCTTTATCGTCAAAAGACAAGATTTGGGTAAAACCCATCACCTTTTCATAAAAATTTACCCACTCATTCATCCTGCCCAGTTTTACGTTGCCGACCATGTGGTCAACGAATTTTAACCCAACAGGTGCGGGATTGTAATAATGAGTTTCCCATTTTTCAAAACCTGGCAAAAAGACTCCGTTATAGTCTTTTCTTTCCACAAAAACGTGCACCGTTTCACCGTAGGTGTATATGCCAGAACGGACCACTTGGCCATGATTATCTTTTTCAACTTGCGGTTCGAAGAATGGTTTTGCCCCTCTACTCACCGCTTCGTTGTAAGCGTAGGTCGCATCATCTACCCATAGGGCAATCACTTTTACACCGTCGCCATGCTTGTCGATGTGCTTTCCGATTTCGGTACCACTTTTTAGGGGTGAGGTCAAAACCAGCCGGATTTTGTCTTGTGCCACTACATAGCTTTCGTATTCTCTTTGTCCGGTTTTCAGGCCTGAGTAGGCAAACGATTGAAAACCAAAGGCAGTCTTGTAAAAATGGGCAGCTTGGTAGGCGTTGCTGACATATAATTCGAGATAATCAGTCCCATTAATGGGCATAAAATCAGCAGCTTCGGAATATAACTTTGGGATAGGCGCAGTCAGAGTACTCATAAAAGGTTTTATTTAGTTGTTGTTGAAATAGTTGCTATGGCAAATGTATTGCAAAAGTTCGATCTGCGCAGCATTTGGTTCGGAAAAAAATCCGCTGAACTATCCTTAATTTACAAATCCTTAGATTCTGTAATTCGTAATGTTCTTTAGAGGAGTATTTCAAAACCCCTATTATCCTTGTTCAAAATTTGAAAAAACCTGATCCATGATCCGTGTGAAATGCTGATAGTCTTCTTCACTCAAATTTTTCCATCCTTTTAAACGGAGGTCGATAACAACCGGAAGGGCTTTTTTGTAAGTTTCTTCTCCAAATTGTGTGAGGAAGATTTTATAACGGCGACGGTCATTTTCGAAGCGGCGGCGTTCGGTCAACCCTTTTTTGCACATCAAATCAAGGATACGGGAGACGGTAGGTGCATTTTTAAAACTGCCGTTGGCGAGGTCATTTTGGGAAATGCCGTTGTTCTTGAAAAGTGAATCCATCAGTACCCATTGCTCGGTCGTCAGGTCAACGCCTACTTCAATAAAAGCCTTTTGGTAGTTGGCTTTTATGATCTTCAGGGTGCGATCAATGATGGCCCCAAAATTTTTGGATACTGGTTGGTCTTTCATACAGTAAAGTTACTTTTTCAAGAAACTATTCAAAATCATCGTCATCCCCCAGGTTCAACTTAGCACCGACAAGTTCGCTCAAGGCGTGCTGGTCACCTTTTTCTTTGGCGACTTCCATCCCTTTTTTGTACGTAAAAAATGCTTTGGTTGGCTGCTCCAATTTTTCATACAATTTTCCTAGGTGATAATAGGCCCCAACATATTTAGGGTTCACTTCCAAGAGATAATTGAATTGCTTGAGTGCCTTTTCTAAGTCACCCTGAATTTCATACTCTTTTGCCAATGCATAAAGAATGAAAGGATCGTTCGGTGTTTCCTCTAAATAACCTAAAAGTTGTTCAAGTCTGGTGGGCAGTTTCTGCATGTTCATTTTTTAAAAGTATGGTGTAAGAAAAGGAGTTGAGCAGTCTGATTTCACAACTTGCAGCACCTACTCCTTTTTGTCCATCTCTCCATTTACACTTCTTTCATCGACAATTGCACCCGGCTACGGGCACGGTCTATATCAACCACTTTAACCTGTACCTGCTGGTTGAGGGCGACCACATCTGCGGGGTTTTTCACAAATTTATTGGCCAATTGGGAGATATGGACAAGGCCGTCCTGCTTGACCCCAATGTCAACAAACGCCCCAAAATTGGTAATGTTCGTCACAATGCCTGGAAGCACCATTCCGATGCTCAAGTCTTCGATAGAACGGACATTCCCAAATTCAAAAGCCTTTGCTTCTCCCCGTGGATCGAGGCCTGGTTTTGCCAATTCCTTAAGAATATCGTTCAGGGTCGGCAAACCTACCGTTTCGTTCACATATTTCTTCAAATCAATTTGCTGGCGCAAACTTGCCTTTTGAATCAACTCGGGAATTTTCACCCCAAGATCGGCTGCCATCTCTTCGACGATGTGGTAGCTTTCAGGGTGAACGGCTGTATTGTCGAGTGGGTGTTTGGCGTTGCGGATACGTAGAAACCCAGCACATTGCTCAAAGGCCTTCTCGCCCATGCGGGGCACTTTTTTTAGTTGCTTGCGGGAAATGAATTCGCCATTTTCACTGCGGAAAGAAACGATGTTTTGTGCCAATGTTGGGCCAAGGCCCGACACGTAAGTCAGCAAATGTTTACTCGCCGTGTTCAAATTTATGCCCACAGAGTTCACGCAACTTTCAACCGTTCGGTCGAGGCTTTCTTTTAATTTCGTTTGATTGACATCGTGCTGATATTGGCCAACACCAATACTTTTAGGATCGATTTTCACCAATTCTGCCAAAGGGTCCATCAATCTCCGGCCGATTGAAACCGCTCCCCTGACCGTCACATCATAATCAGGAAATTCTTCCCTGGCTACTTCGGAGGCCGAGTAAATAGAAGCTCCTGCCTCATTTACCTGAAATACCTGAACGGGTGTATTGAACTTGATCTTTCTACAAAGGTCGACCGTTTCCCTGCCCGCTGTGCCATTGCCCACGGCAATCGCATCAATTTTATATTTTGCCACCAAATCTTGAATCGCAATTTCTGATTGATAGCCTTGGCTTTGGGGCGGGTGTGGGTAAATGGTCGTGTTGTGCAGCAAATCCCCATTTTCATTTAGAGCAACGACTTTACAACCGGTCCTAAAGCCTGGATCGATGCCCAAAATCCTTTGCTGGCCCAAAGGCGCTGCCAACAATAACTGCCTGAGGTTTTCTACAAAAACCAAAATGGCTTCTTCGTCTGCTTTTTCTTTGGCCATTTTTCGAAATTCCGTTTCGATACTTGGCTCCAACAACCGCTCATAGCTATCGTGCAAAGCTTCTTTTACCTGGTCACTTGCGGCCCCTCTTCCTTTCAGGTAATGGTCTTCCAATAGGTACAAAACTTCCTCCGGTTCTGGCGCGACAGAAATGCGCAAAAAGCCTTCGTCTTCGCCCCTAAACATTGCTAATAAGCGGTGAGAAGGACAGCGAGATAATGGTTCTGAAAATTTAAAATAATCCTTGTATTTGGCGCCTTCCTCTTCCTTCCCTCTTGCCACTTTTGCGGAAATATCTGCGCCTTTCTTGAATGCGTAACGGACTTTATTTCTGGCATCTTGATCTTCGGCGATCATTTCAGCAATTATATCTCTCGCACCTTGCAGCGCATCTTCGACCGAAGTCACTTCTTCCGTAAGGAAAGCGGCCGCTTTCCCATCAATATCATGGTTGGATTGATCGAGTATGAAAAGAGCCAATGGTTCCAATCCCTTTTCTTTTGCCTTGGAGGCACGAGTCGTTCTTTTAGGTTTGTAGGGTAAATAAATATCTTCCAACTCTACGGCATCCCAGCAATTTTCAATCCGCCGTCTTAGGTCATCCGTCATCTTCCCTTGTTCCTCGATGGTTTTTAATACAGTCTCTTTCCGTTTATCGAGCTCCTGCAATTTTTTCAACTCAGTTGCTATTGCACCGATTTCCACCTCATCCAACGATCCCGTCACTTCTTTCCGATAGCGGGAAATAAAAGGGATGGTCGCCCCTTCTTCCAAGAGTTTTATAGTGTTTTCAACTTTTTTGGGTGAAATGTTTAAGTCCGCAGCAATGCGGTTAGCATAGGTCATTTTTTGTTTTTTTTAAATAAAAATGAACCTACTGGCATAAGGACCAATAGGTTCATTTCAAAAAATCATTTCCTATTACAGGAAATCATTTACATCTGTATATTTTAAGTTAAATGCTTCTGCAACAGCTTGGTAGACCACTTTTCCATTGATCACATTTAGCCCTAATTGGAGAGGCAGGCTCTCTTTGCAAGCTTGCTTCCAGCCCTTATCCGCCAACTGGATTGCAAAAGGCAATGTTGCATTGGTCAAGGCTATGGTAGAAGTATAAGGTACGGCTCCTGGCATATTGGCTACAGAATAATGTACAACCCCATCAATGGTATAAATAGGATTATCATGGGTAGTAGGCTTGGTTGTCTCAAAACAGCCACCTTGGTCAACTGCCACATCAACAAGCACTGTACCTGGGCGCATCGTTTTCAACATATCCTTGGTAATCAACCTAGGGGCCTTGGCTCCAGGAATCAAGACAGCCCCCACAACGAGGTCGCTTTCTTGAATCAACTCCCTGATGTTTAATTCATTGGAATACATGGTTGTCACATTGGCGGGCATTACATCTGCTAAGTAGCGCAAGCGGTTGAGATTGACATCTAAGATAATGACGTCAGCACCAAGACCCGCTGCCATTTTAGCCGATTGAGTACCGACGATACCACCACCGAGTACCAACACTTTTGCCGGACGGACACCGGGCACACCTCCCAATAAGATGCCACGGCCTCCCATAGGTTTTTCTAAATATTTTGCGCCTTCTTGAACAGCCATCCTACCTGCTACTTCAGACATCGGCACCAAAAGGGGCAACGACCGATCAGGCAACTCCACTGTTTCATAAGCCAAACAAACCGCCTTGCTTTTAATCATAGCTTGGGTGAGTGGCTTATAGGAAGCAAAATGAAAATAAGTGAAAACGAGTTGGTCTTCCCGAATCAGGTCATATTCCTGTTTGATCGGTTCTTTGACCTTCATGATCATCTCCGCTTTCTTGTAACAATCCTCAATATTGGGAAGAATTTTGGCTCCCGCATTTTTGTAAGCTGAGTCAGTAAAACCACTGCTTTCTCCAGCAGATTTTTGGACATAAACCGTATGGCCACGTTTTGTTAATTCGAGTGCGCCTGCTGGTGTAAGTGCTACCCTATTTTCACTGGGTTTGATCTCTTTTGGAACTGCTATTACCATCGTTAGTTTGGTTAGGATTTATAAGTTAAAAAGGATTTGATGATTTGGATTTATCTCCGAGAACATCCAAATCAATGCACTCGAAATAAAAACCGGGCAAAGATAGCAGTAGGGTTGATTTTGGCACATTCGGAAGAAGTTTTTTTTGCCGAGCAGGCCAATTCTCGATTTTGGGCAAAAAAAAAGCCCGAGGGTTGCTCGGGCGAAAAAAACGAATCTTACAATTCTTTAACCAAAACTTACACATTATAAACAATTGCAATGTCTGTGCCAGAAATTAAAAATATTCTTAATTTATAAAAATATTTTCTTCGTAACTGGGAATAACCTGTAGCTTGTTTGCCATCTCAAAAAGCCTATGCACAGCTAATTTGCCTGACTTTCCAAGGTTTACAGTAAAATCATTTACATATAATTTTATATGCTCATACATTACATGGGTGTCCATCTCCTGTGCAAATTTTTCTACAAACGATTTAGATGAAGTTGGGCTGGTCAAGGCAAATCGCACTGATTTCTCCATGATTCGGTTTAATCTCAACTGAATCTCTAATGGCAAGCCTCTTTTGACAACGATGCCACCTAACGGAATTGGCAGCTTCGTCGTCTGCTCCCAATATTCTCCTAAGTCCTGAATTTTATGCAATCCTTTTTCTTGGTAGGTAAATCGGTTCTCGTGGATGATGAGGCCAGCATCAACCTTACCATCCAAAACTGCTTGTTCAATGTCAGAAAACAGCATTTCGACTTTATTGACCGCCTTTGGATAGGCGATGCTCAAAAGAAAATTGGCAGTCGTAAATTTCCCAGGAATAGCAATTTGGCCATTTTCCACCTTTTCATTCGCCAATGGTGATTTGGAAATGAGCAACGGGCCACAGTTGTTGCCAAGTGCGCTGCCAGCCGTTAAAAGGACATACTTATTAATAAGGTGTGCAAAAGCATGATAGCTCAATTTGGTCATGTCCAATTCACCAGCAAAGGCTTTTTGGTTCAGCTCTTCGACATCTTTCATGACTACATCGAACTCTAAACCCTCTGTGTCAATCTTATGGTGGATCATGGCATCGAATATAAAGGTGTCATTTGGACAAGGCGAAAACCCAAGGCTTATTTTCATACTTTTGCGGCTTTGAAACCAACTGCCTGAAATAAGATTTTCAGGCAGTTGAGATCAAAAAATTTTATTAAAATTTATGCTAAATATACTGCACGAAGATAACCATCTCATTGCCGTGAACAAACCAACCGGCTTGCTGGTTCATGGCGACAAAACTGGCGACAGGACTTTGGCTGATTTGGTCAAAGCTTACATCAAAAAAAAATACAACAAGCCCGGTGATGTGTTTCTTGGTGTCATTCACCGTTTGGACAGGCCAGCAAGTGGCTTGACCATTTTTGCCCGGACAAGCAAGGCCCTTGAAAGGATGAACAAGCTATTTGCCGAAAGGAAACTTGAAAAAGTTTATTGGGCCGTAACCTCCTCCCGTCCCAAACCCATTGAGGGCCACCTCGAACATTATATCCTGAAGGATAACCAAAAGAATATAGTTAAGGCATTTGACACCAAAAGCAGCCGTGCCAAAAATGCCAAATTAGCCACGTTGGACTATGAACTGATCGGCGCCATTGGCTACAATTTTTTGATAAACGTGAAACTCCAAACTGGACGCCCGCACCAAATCAGGGCTCAGTTGGCCAAGATCGGATGCCCAATCAGGGGTGATATTAAATATGGACACCCGCAACCTAACACTGACAATTCAATCCATTTACACAGCCGCTCTTTGTCTTTTATTCACCCAATAACTAAAGAGCCAATTAAAATAATTGCTGAATCACCTAATGATCAGATTTGGAAATTATTCACTGGATTAAATGAAGATTGATTTTAAAAAAAATGGTTCTTTGACGAATCCCGTGGAGCAGAAAAAACAAGGAAAGATGGAGGTGGAAAAATAAAAAATTTTCAATTTTTTATTTTTCCACCTCCCTCTCTCCTTGTTTTTTCTGCTACACAGGATTTGTCAAAGAACCATGATTTTTTTGCGGAGCGATCGGTCTTCAATTGATCGCCCCACAGAAAAGAGTTTTTGTTGCGTCGTAATTACTTCCTTGGTCACTCTGACTTTTATCATCAATTAATTAAGAAATCTCATTGAACACAACCGCTATTAGTTGTTTTATTTATAGAATAAATTACTTGCGACATGAAATACAAGGATTATTATAAAACACTGGGCATCGATAAAAACGCCTCCCAAAAAGACATCAAAAAAGCCTACCGTAAGCTGGCTGCTAAATACCATCCTGACAAGAACCCGGGCGACAAAGCAGCGGAAGAAAAATTCAAAGAAATCAATGAAGCGAACGAGGTGCTGAGCGACCCGGAAAAACGCAAAAAATACGAACAGCTTGGTGCCGATTGGGAGACTTACCAACAAACGGGTTACGACCCAACCCAACATCGGCGAAGCCATGCCGGCCGGGGTGGTGGCGGCCAAACCTACTATTTTGAAGGCGACCCTTCCGAATTTTTTGGCGGCGGTGGCGGCAGTGGTTTTTCCAGCTTCTTTGAACAGTTTTTTGGCGGCGGTGGTGGTGAATTTACGGGTGGCCAGCGAACCCGTCAGCAACGAACATTTAATGGACAAGACTTGCATGCGGAAATGGAAATTACCCTCGAAGAAGCCTACCACGGCAGTAGTCGCATGTTCGAGCTGAACGGCCAAAAAATGCGGATCAAAATAAAGCCCGGCGCAAAGGATGGCCAGAACCTCCGACTCAAGGGCAAAGGCGGCAGCGGCATCAATGGCGGCCAACCCGGTGACCTCTACCTGATCTTGAAAGTCCGCCCGCACCCCACTTTTACCCGGCAGGGGGACAACCTGACGGTGCAACAAACCATTGATCTATACACGGCTATTTTAGGTGGGAAAATCGAAGTGCCAACCATGTCCGGTCGGGTGAAAATGAATATCCCCAAAGGCACATCGCCGAATGCAACGATGCGCTTAAAAGGCAAGGGGATGCCTTTGTCCAACGCACCGACCCAGCACGGGGATTTATTAGTGAAAATAAACGTGGCACTGCCCACCCATTTAACGAAGGAACAGGAAAGCCTTTTTGAAAAATTGAGGGAATTGGAAGAAGCAAAGAAAGGCGTTTATGTATAGGTATTTTGAGGTATTGAGGTATTGAGGTATTACGGAACTGAATACCACAATTCTACAATACCCTAATACCTTCAAATACCAAATACCTCAATTCCCAATACCTAAATACCATAATACCTTAATATCATGATGAACCTCGCTATTTATCACTCAAATGAAACGGTCAATGAAATTTTAGAAGAATTCATTGACGCCTACTATGGTCAGCGCATGCATTATTTTGCCAGCGACCTACTGAAGGAAGATTTTACGCCCGAAGAAATCATGACGTCGGTTCGTCGGGCGATGAGCATCTGCCGGGCAGCAGGCGTGGATGTGCGGCCGCATTTCAATTTGGTTTATACCACTTTGGAAGGGGCCATTATCAAGGATTGTAAACTGTCGAAATTCAGCTATGCCCTGGTATTGTTAAATGGCCCGTCGAATAATGCGACGGTGGCCGACTGGCAGGTGCAATTGGTGAATAGTTTTTTGAATAAATAAAAATTAACTTAAGTGATAATATGGAGTAGTTTTGCGGAAAATCAATTCCCTGCCTTTCAGGTAATTATTCTTCATTTTATTCAAACTACTGCCATATTAAAATCGCAGAAAAACATACGCACCTCATCCGTACCGAAGCTTCCCGCCTCGGTTTTTCTTTCGTTGGATTTGCCAAAGCCCGCCAACTGGATACCGAAGCCCGCCGCCTCGAACAATGGCTCAACCAAGGCTATCACGGGGAAATGCAGTACATGGAAAACCATTTTGAAAAACGCATCGACCCTACCAAATTAGTGCCCGGCGCTAAATCCGTAATTGTGCTGATGCACAATTATTTCCCAAAAGAAAAACAAAATAAAGAGGCTCCAAAAATTGCTCGTTATGCTTATGGCGAGGATTATCATTTTGTCTTAAAAAGAAAATTAAAAGATTTAATTTATTTTATTGAGGAAAATATTGGTGAAGTAAATGGCCGTTGTTTCGTGGACTCGGCGCCAGTTTTAGAAAGGGATTGGGCCAAATATGCAGGCGTCGGATGGACGGGAAAAAATACGTTATTAATTAACCCCAAAGCTGGGTCTTATTTTTTTTTGGCGGAATTAATTATTGATCTGGAATTGGCAGCGGACAGCCCCATGAAAGATTATTGCGGCACCTGCACCCGCTGTATCGATGCTTGTCCGACCGAGGCTATTTCTCCGCAAGGGTATTTAATGGATGGGTCGAAATGTATTTCCTATTTGACCATCGAATTAAAAAATGCGATCCCAGAAAAATTTAAAGGCAAAATGGAAAACTGGCTATTCGGTTGCGACATCTGCCAAGAAGTTTGTCCGTGGAACCGTTTTGCCAAGCCTCACAACGAGCCTGCCTTTGTGCCGCATCCTGATTTATTGAAAATGGAAAAAAAAGAATGGGAAGAATTAACGGAAGAGGTGTTTCAAAAACTATTTAAAAAATCGGCAGTGAAGCGGACGAAGTTTAAGGGGCTGAAGCGGAATATTGATTTTTTGAAAAAATGAAAATCCGCACCCGCTCAACTGCCAGTTAACCTTCTAAAACAAACAGCCGATGCCTAAACTCACCGACTTCAAAAAAATACCTTGCCTCCCTCGACGAGGCCGAATTGCTCAAGCTGTTCAAAAAACTCCCGCAGATGCAGGAATGCTACGCCCACCAGCTGATCTTTGGATGGCACTTCAGACATTAATCGGAACTCAGATAACATATAAGGGCTTTCTTATAAAAAATAGAAATTGATTCAATTATCTAAATTGATTGATTTTTAGCAAGGTAGCCGGGGTTTTGAAACCCCGGACTTTGAAACAATTTCACCGTCTCGGTAGAATTCCGGGGTTTCAAAACCCCGGCTGCCTTGCAAAATGCATTCATTCCACTTTTATAAGAAAGCCCTTGATAACATATATCAAGCAGGTTTTGCTATGCTAAAAAAAATCCGTGAAAATCCGCATAATCCGTGTCAACAGCGTTCCTGTTGTTATCATAAAAAGACTCACCCCAACCCCACCAACATTTTCAAATCTTCGTTGCTCAAGTCCCCGATCCAGCTTTCACCCGTTGCCACCGTCAGGTTGGCGAGGTCTTTTTTGCGGCGGATCATTTCATCGATTTTTTCCTCGAAAGTGCCCTGCGTGATGAGCCGCCAGACCATCACGTTTTTTTGCTGGCCGATGCGGTAGGCCCGGTCGGTCGCCTGTGCTTCCACGGCGGGGTTCCACCAGAGGTCGTAATGGATGACATTGCTGGCGGCGGTGAGGTTGAGGCCGGTGCCACCAGCTTTGAGGGAAAGGATGAAGGTGTCGTTTTCCCCGTCGAAGCTGCTGGGGCGTTGGAAAGCCTCGACCATTTCGTCCCGTTTTTTGCGGCTGGTGCCGCCGTGCAGGAATAGCGGTTCTTTGCCAAAAGTTTCTGTGATGATGGTGGAAAGCAGGCTGCCCATTTCGTGGTACTGGGTGAAAATGAGGGTCTTTTCGCCGTTTTCATAAATCGTATCCAAGAGGTCGAGCAAGAGCATGGTCTTGCCGGAAAGGTCGGGCGATTTATCCCCTTTTTTCAAAAACTGGTAGGGGTGGTTGCAGATTTGTTTGAGAGCGGTGATCATTTTTAACACCAAGCCCTGGCGCTTGATTTCTTCTCCTTCCTCGAAAATGCTCTTCATGTTTTGGTTCACAACTGCTTCATAAACAGCGGCTTGCTCCTTGGTCAGGTTGGCAAATTGGTTGTTTTCGATTTTGTCGGGCAGGTCAGCGATGATGCTCTTGTCCGATTTCAGGCGGCGCAGGATGAACGGCGCAGTGATTTTTTTGAACAGTTCCGCCTGCTTTTGGTCACCCTCTTTTTGGATCGGTTTGCCAAAGGAGCTGGTAAACTGTTTGGGCGAACCGAGGTAGCCTTTATTAGTGAAATCCATGATGCTCCAAAACTCGCTCAGGCGGTTTTCCACAGGCGTCCCGCTCATGGCGATGCGGACGGGCGCAGGAATGGCCTTCACACTTTTGGTCTGGGCCGTGCCCGCGTTCTTGATGTTCTGGGCTTCATCGATCACGGTGCAGTACCATTTTTGTTTTTTCAAAAAAGCCTGATCGCTGCGGGCGATGCCGTAGGAGGTGATGACGACGTCGGTAGCTCTCAAATCCAGTGAACGGTTTTGTCCATGATAAATGACTGCCCGCAGATTCGGGGCAAATTTTTCGATCTCTTTGCGCCAATTGGTCAGCAGGGAAGTCGGAACAATGATAAGCCCTTTCTTTTTTTCCAAAAGCCCTTCCTCCTTGTAACGTAGCAGGGCGGCTATTACCTGCAGGGTTTTGCCCAACCCCATGTCGTCGGCCAGCAAACTGCCAAATCCGAGACGGGTGTTTTTCAACATCCAATCATAGCCTGCACGTTGGTACGGACGAAGAGTCGCATGGAGTCCCTCCGGCAGCGGAACTTCGGCGGGCTGTACCAATCGGCGGATCAGCGCAGCAGCCTCGTCGGTCAGACCGATTTTGGCCCCTTGGTACTCTTCAGCCAGCAGCACTTGCAGGGCTTCAAAACCCTTTAAAACAGGTGGCTCTTCGAGGTTTTTAAAAAGTCTGGCTAATTCCTCTTCGTCCAACAAAACATACTGATCATTGATTTTGATAATACCTTTCAGGTTTTTCACCAACCGCCGAAACTCACTCACGGAAACCAATTGATCGCCCAATGCCACTTGCCAGTCGAAGGCCATCAGATCATCCAGCGTGAGGAAAGAGCCTTCGTCCTTGCTGGGCGATTTTTTGGCCAACAACGATGCTTGCGGCCGCACCAAGTGTTTCAACCCCTTGGGCAGCAGAATGCGGATGCCAAGCAACTTGAGGGCAGGCAACATTTTCAGTAATACTTCCACAAATTCCAATGAGTCAAATCTCAAACGCTCTTTTCCCTGCGATTCGATGATGCGGTTGAGTTGCGGAAAAAAATCGGTCAAGAGGAGTATATCTTTTAGTACCTCAAATTTTACCGCTTCGTATTTCTTTTTGGAAAAAACATGGCTCAAGGGGACTGGTGCTTGGAGCGGTTCTGGTCGGTACTCTACTTCCAGATCAATGCTAAATAGGCCATCCAAATCCTCGACTTTAACCAACGGTACATGGTCTTTGTGGGTGAGGTAAAAATTGTTGAGCCAGAGTTGGATCAATTGCGGGGTGTCAGGATGGATTTTGTGCCCCGTGATGTGGGTCTTCACATTTGTTTTTTCATACCAGCCAGAATAACTCTGGGCTTGGCGACCTTTGGTCACGGTGACTTTTACCTCTTGTTTTATTTGCTCAAAAAATAAGGGTTGGCCGTCTGTGGTAAAGCAAAATAATTTGGGGAGGGGGTGGTCTTCATCCCAAGCTGCCTCAACGATACAGTGGCCGATGAACAACGAGCAGATGGAATTCACCATTTCCTTCGGTGATTGGCTGAATGTTTTGCCGTCTTTTTCTACCATCAAAAGACTCGGTGGCAGGATGTCCGCTATTTTTTCAAACAACAACCTAACTTCCTCTACGATGGTGGCGGGCAGCCACCGAACCCGGTAACCGCCCGGTGCGCATTCCAGCAATTGAGGCATGATGGCGCCGTTTTTTGCCAAAAACAAGGAAACATTGAACAGCTCCACCAGTGCTGAGATGGTCGGGTGGCTGCGATGCAACTGTTCCGTTTCATAGGAAAGCAAGGAAGAAATAAGTGAATCTAAACCGTTGAACTGCTGGAGTTTGTGCTCGCCTTTTTTGTTCGTGACAGCAATGGATTTTATCAGTAGGTTTTCATCAAAAACAAGTTGTAGGCGGTCGCTTGGTATAAAATCAAGTTTTCGTTTGTCGGGCACCACATTGCCTCGTAGCAATTTATTGGCAGCCCTTGAGGCGCCGAGATATAGTTTTTGAATAATTGCCTTAAAATCTTTCTCGTAAAATAGCGGCTGGGATTTAAACAAGGTAAGAATCTGTCCGCCCACTTCAGGGATGGTGGTGAAATCAATGACTGTCTTCGACTGGTCGTGTTGCAAAGGGGCACCTGATGAGCTATCCAGCAAACTTGCCACCTTGATGACCCGTTCCTGTTTCTTTTCCGCGATTTGGATGTTGCGGTTTTCCAGTTCTTTCACCAAATCTAATCCATGTAATTCAAAGACCAGAAAGGGGTTGCGGTCAATTTCATCGGCCACCATATAGACGACCGCTGCGAGGTGCTTACAGGGCACTGCATAGTCGGGACAGGAACATTTCATCCCGAAGTCCCGCCACGAGCGGGGAAAAACCTGAATGCCCTGATTTTCAGCAAAACGGAGCAGGTCGGCAGGCAGTTCCCGGTTGAGGAGCTGGGCCACGAGCGCAGGGTTGAGGACGATTTTGTCCACCAAGTTTTTTCTTTCGTCTTCGTTAAATAGCGGTACGGTGATGTCAATGTTATAAGGCCGGGGGCTTGATCCCTGTACTTTGGCGGAAATGTGGTTGCGGTTGATATGAGTGGAGAGTACCAGCCCTTTGTTGGCGTAGCTGCGACCGCGGGGCAACCGGTTGCTGTAATCAATATTGGAAAGAGAGTTGAGCCATTCTTTGCCCCACCAAGTGATGCCGTACTGTTTTCCTGCCATAAGTCTGAATCGTTATTTAATGCCGAAGAAACCATTTTTTTTGGAAAAATGAATGTCCTCTAAAGTATTGACAAAAAAACAAACCTGCATCTGTACGCAATCCTTTTTCTTTGTCCTTCAAAATTTTTCAACATGAATTATCAAATAATTGGACTACTTCTATTGCTTTTGGCCTTTGGCGCTTGCAGTGATGAAAAAAAATCAAGTGAGGTGAAAACGGGAAACAAAGCAGTTTCCGAAGAGCCCCAACCCGAACCGACCAAAAAGAAAAACATTATCTTCTTCGGCAACAGCCTGACCGCAGCGTATGGCCTCGACCCGTCCGACGGCTACGTTTCCCTCATCCAACAGCGTTTGGATTCGCTGGGTTTGCCGTATAAAGCCATCAATGCCGGGTTGAGCGGTGAGACGACCGCCGGCGGCAAGGAGCGAGTCAATTGGGTGATCCGGCAGCCAGTGGATGTTTTTGTATTGGAATTGGGTGGCAATGATGCGCTGCGTGGCATCCCACCTGCTTCGTCCAAAGAGAATTTGGAGGCGATTATTTTATCCGTAAAAGCAAAATACCCAGCGGCCAAAATCATTCTGGCGGGCATGGAAGCCCCTCCTAACATGGGCGAAAATTACACGAAAGAATTTAGGGAAATGTATCCGGCACTTGCCGAAAAGCACGGCATTTCGCTCATCCCGTTTTTCCTCGACAACGTGGCAGGCATCCCTGAACTCAACCAAGGTGACCGGGTTCACCCGAACGAAAAGGGACAGTTTATTTTGGTGGAAAATGTGTGGCGGGTGCTGGAGGGGGTTTTGTGAGTTCGGCAGTTCGGCAGTCTTCAGTTCGACAGTTAGATAGTCTTTGGGTTGGGTTTATGTAAACTTACCGGGGTTATCCATCATGTGGTTAAGTAGGCGGCCAACTTCTTCGGCTTCGGCAATCCATTGGTTATATTTTTCCCGGGAAATGTATTTACAAGACAGGGAAATATCCGTCCATACCTCCGTTTCTGTGTTTTCCGAGTCTGCATCAGTGAGCTTGCTCACAAAGTGTTTTGGATACCTTTTGCGTTTACGATAACCTTCTCCGATGCAGGAACAAACAGATCGAGATGACCTTCTTATCTGGTCTGTTAAACTAAACATTTCTTCCTTCGGGAATTTTTTGGTCTCATGGAAAATGTCCAAAGCGAGCTTGAACGCTTTGCGGTAAACGATTAAATCTCGGAAGCTGCCCATAATGTTGGTTTTACTCAAAAAAGAAAATTCAAAATACTACAGAAAACAAAATACCCATCATTCAAAACTGCGGAACTGCCGAACTGAAGACTGCCGAACTGAGAACTGTCAAACTGTCGAACTCACAAAATACATATCAATCTCCCCCGAGTGCTTTGCGGCCACCTTACCGCGGTAGGTGCAGGTGAAATGATCTTTCACGAGCTCGTAGGTGCATTTTGAAATGTTGACCTTGCCGACCTCGCCGTTGGCTTGGAGGCGTTCAGAAATGTTGACCGTATCGCCCCAGATGTCGTAGGCGAATTTTTTGATGCCAACGATGCCCGCTACTACCGGACCGGAGTGGATGCCGATGCGAGCTTCGAAGCAGGGGCGGTCTTGGGCACGGCGTTCGGCAGCTAATTGGGTGAGAAATTCCTGTATTTTAAGGGCAGCCCTGACCACCTGAACGGCTGCGTGGCGATCGTCATCGTCGTAGAGGCCACCGCCGCAGAGATAAGCATCGCCGACGGTCTTGATTTTTTCCAAACCAAACTCTTCTATTATTTCATCGAATGCCCGGAAACAATGGTCTATTTCGGCCACCAATGCTTCTGGTTCGAGGTCACGGGCGATGAAGGAGAAGCCTTTGAAATCGGTAAACATAACGGTAACGTCATCATGTCGGCGGGCTTTGGCCGACCCAAACTGCTTGAGTTCTTCGGCAGTGTCGGCGGGGAGGATGTTGAGAAGGAGCTCGTCGCTTTTGGCTTTTTCGGTTTCCAGCTCCCGGGTGCGTTCCAGCACCAATTTCTCCAATTCCTGCTCGTGTTTTTTGACCAAATGAAGGCGGTATCGCATGACGCCATAGACAAGAACAGAAAACAGCCCCAATGCCAAGAGCCGGAACCAAGCTGTCCGGTAAAATGCCTGCTTGATGATGACCGGGATGGCTAACTCATTTTTCACCCAATCCCCTTTGCCACGGGATGCTCTTGCCCGGAAGACGTATTTGCCGGCGGGGATGTTGACAAAACGGGCAAACTGGACGGAGGTCGGTTCAGACCATTCATTGCTGTAGCCTTCAAGTAAATAACTGTACTGGTGGGTTTTAGGGTCGGTAAAATCGCCGAGCGAAAAGTGGAAGGTAAAGGTTTCGTCCAAGTGAGTTAACACGATCGGTTGCCCATTTTCAATGCCCGATGCTTGGTGGGTATCTTTCCCCTCCCCAAATTTTGAAAAACCAGAGAGCAGTAAGCGGCTGTTCATCTTGGTTTTCCTTTCACCGTACCGGGCGTTGGGGTAAAATGCATTGATACCGTTGATTCCTCCAAAATACATGCGCCCGTCTTTTGATTGGTGGAACGACATGCGGTTGAATTCATTTTTGGACAGCCCATCAGCGTAGAAAAAATTGGAAAAGGAGTTTTTTGAAATATCAAACCTCGACAACCCATTGTCCGTACTGACCCAAACCGCCGAATCGCCCTCCAACAGCAACCCGTTGATGAAATCATTGGGCAGGCCATTTTCGGTGGTAAATACTTCTACTTGTTCATTGGAAAGATTCAAACGGGCCAGTCCGGCGGCGGTAGCGATCCATAGTGAACCGTTGTTTTCATGCACTGCTAAAATACGGTCGTGGGGTAGGGCGGGGTCGGATGAGGTGTGGTAATGCGCTAGGGTGCCCTCCTTTTTCGAGATATGGAGAATGCCCTTTTCGCGGGTGGCTACCCAGAAGGTTTGGCCATCTTTGCCCGGGTGCAGATAAGTGATGTTCTCGAAATCAGTTTTTTCAAAAATGCCCTTTGGGTCTTGGTAAGTTGTTGTAGCACTGGTAGTTGGGTTGTAAATCAGCAGGTTGTGCTGGCTGCCAAACCAAAGCATTCTGTCGCTGTCCTTCATGACCACCCCTTCTGCTCCAGCCACCCCATAGGCGACCGTGTCCGTACTTAGCGTCCGTAAATTGATGCGCAGCCCCTCACCCGTGTAGATGTGGCCCTGATCGTACAAAATACCATAAGGAGTAGTCAACTGTTTGGAAAACAGGGGGACCAAAGAACCATTTTTGGGGTTCAGGACATGGATGGAGCTGTAATAGGAAAAATAGATGTTGCCCTCGTCATCCTCCGTGATGCCACGCATACTACAGACACCATCGCGGCAACAGTCGTTGCCATCGGCCATATACCTTTCAAAAAGGTTGTTTTCTACCATCCTGACCAACCCAAATGGAGTAGCGATCCAGATCACCCCGGTCTGGTCTTCATAAATCTGTCGGGGCGCTTCGGCATACGGCAAGGCCTGTTTCAGGAAATAACTATGATCTTCCAAGCGGTTGGAAATGCTGTTGTAATGCAACAGCAGCGCCCCCGGTTGGTAGCTGGTGCAAGGTGATTCCCCTGATTCCCCTACATGCTGAGTGACCAGTCCACCCATCCAGATATCCCCCTTGCTATCAATCAAAAAAGCGGAGGAGTGAAAATGGTCGATGGCATTTTCGCTGATCGGATGGCGGGTGAAGGAAGTGGCATTTGGAGAGAGGTAATAAATCTGCCCGTGGTCGAGCATGGCCCATAGGTAGCCTTTTCTGTCGGATTGCAATTGGATGACCCTGGAATAGGACTTTTGGTTGGCTGGGGCAGGGAATTCGAATTGGCCAACTTGTTTGCCATCCAGGTCGTACACCCATATTTCGTTGTCAAAAACCCCTACGTACAGAAGGCCGTTTCTGCTCAGGATGGGCCGCTTTGGATAGTTGCCCGGTAAAAGGGCAATGTCTTGGAGGAGGTTGTATTCATCAGTTCTTTGCAGCCAGGAGGTAGAGTCCGCTGGGTTGTATTTAGTGGTCCAAATTCTTCCCAAGCCGTCTTGGCAGAGGAGGTTGATCCAGGCAGGTTGTTCAGAGTTGTTAGGCCAGGAAAGGGAGTCGAGGGTGCCTTGTTTTGGGTTGACTTGGATTAATCCTTCCCCTCTTGAAAACCAGATGTTTCCTTCCCGGCCGCTCATCAGGTCATATTGTATGCCGTTGGGGATGTAATTTTTTTCATCCCCCTTGTACCAGTGCAAAAATTGGTGGCCATCGTAGCGGTCGAGGCCGTTTTTTGTCATGATCCACAAAAAACCATCTTCCCCTTGTTGTACTTTGAAAACATCCCGTTGCGACAGACCATCTTCAATACCAAAATTGTATACCCGCAGCAGGTCATTCTGGGAAAACAGCGACGTCCAGTTCAGGGAAGCTGCCAGTAAGAATAGCAGGGTATTTTTATTAAATTTCAAAAAGAAAAGTTTTTGTCTTGAATTGCATGGTTTGAAATCAAAGTTGCCATTGGCTTGCAGGCGGCAAAATACAAAAATAGCTGATAAGGCTGTCAGCTATCAGGTCATTTGGTCGGCATCGCCGATACTTGTTTAATAACCACCTTGGTCGACAGGAGCGATTTTTTTTAAAGGAACCCTCAAGGGTTTTTAATTTTCATTTCTTACCTACCTTTGCCGACCGTTTTCAAAAGAGTTGAATTATGTCGTATCCCAAACTACTGTTTCATTGTTTTTTTTGCCTGACAACTGTGTTGGCGAGGGCGCAGGATACGATTGTTTTTGAAAACAAATACCCCTACCTGATTGAAGTAGTCGAAGAGAGTGAGACCAAAATCACCTACAAAAAATATGGCGACTTGTCCAATTTGGCGTACATCATTGAAAAACGGTTTGTCACTGAAGTGCGCTATGAAAACCCGGAGGCAGGCAAATCAAAGTTCAAACCGGACACCTTGACCCACGACAACTGGTTGGAACTGTGGGTGACCAGAACGAAAAAAGGGAGCGTAACCAATGGGCTGTTGCACCGTATGGACGATTCAACCCTCATCCTGAAAAAGAAGTCGGTTTTGTTTGAAAAAAATCCTGAGGATGCCCCAGAGGTGGTCTATATTTTCCCTTATTCGCAGATCAATCATATCTCGGCCCGCAAGCAAAATCAGATTATCCAGTACGCATTGATTGGTGCTGGTGCAGGTTTTTTTGTTGGCACTTTGACCGGACTGTCCATTTTCAATGATACCAAACCTTGTGATCCCCTGACCATGGAACCGGGCTGTGATCCTAGCTTGTCCACGCCCCATACGCGATGGAATAAATCCTGGACGTTGGGTTTTGGAGCTGCGGGGTTAGGGGCGGTGACGGGCGGTATCATCGGTGGTGTCAAAATACATATCCCGATCGGTGGCAAAAAAGATTTGTTCAATGCTGCCGTCCCTCGTATCAGAAGGATGGAACGGGAGCTACGAAAAAAATAGAGATTATTTTGAAATGGGAAATTGAGCCATTAAAGTGCATCTTGGCTCTGATATTCAACTGGTTAGCTGTTTCTTAATTTCCAATTTCTAAGTTTTGCATCAAATCTATTAAGGGCAAATACTGTTTAATGATTCCGATTTACGGATCGAAAAAAGAAAACTGAAAAAATGTTACTGACCATTTTCAAATCAAAAATACACCGGGTAAAAGTTACCGAGGCCAACCTGAATTATATGGGCAGCATCACCATTGACGAGGCGTTGCTGGAAGCAGCCAACATCATGGTGGGCGAAAAAGTCCAGATTGTTAACAACAACAATGGCGAGCGGATCGAAACCTATACTATTCGGGGAGCGCGCAATTCAGGGGTGATCTGCCTCAACGGGGCTGCTGCCCGCAGGTGCCAGGTAGGCGATGAAGTCATCATTATCAGCTACGCTCAAATGACCCCGGAAGAAGCTCAAAAGCACGAGCCTACCATCGTTTTCCCAGACAAAAACAATCTCTTAAACGGCTGACGGTTCACGGTGAAAGGTGGACGGAACAACGTCGCACACCTTCCACCTTCCACCAACTACCGTCCACCATATAACATGCAAAACCTACTTCGCAATTTTCTTCAATTCCTGTTCTTCCTGAGCATAGGCTGTGTGATCTTGTTCTTGGTTTACCGCTCGCAAAATGAGGCATATAAAAATGAATGCTGCATCCAAAACATCCCACAGTGGGAAACCACAGACTCCCAAGCGGAGAAGGATGCGTTATTAAAAGAGTGCCGGGAGGCAGGTACCGCTGAAACGGCTTGCGTTCCATTGCTGGATAAGTTGATCAGTGATTTTGGAAAAGTAAAATACGGTTGGATCGCTTTGGTTCTGCTCGCTTTCGTGGTGAGCAATATTAGCCGGACCTATAAGTGGAAAATGCTGCTCCAGCCGATGGGTTTCAATCCCCGCCCTATCAATTGTTTTCTCTCCATACTAGTTAGTTATTTTGCCAATTTAGGGTTGCCGAGGCTGGGTGAAGTTGTGCGGGCAGGGGTATTGTCCAAATACGAAAAACTGCCCGTGGAAAAAGTTATGGGCACCATCGTCGTGGATCGGGTGGTGGACATGCTCTGCTTGGTATTGGCTTTTGGGCTTGCCTTGTTATTTGAATCAGAAAAGATATTAGGTTTTTTAGCGGAAAACAAAACGGAGGAAGTGGAGGAGGTCGCAGGTTTTCCGTGGAAGATGGTTGTGCTGCTTGCGTTCATTTTGGGAGGCGTTTTGCTGTTTTCGTTCCGAAAGCGTTTGGCCGGATCGGTTGTTTTCAAAAAAGTAGTGGGCATCCTGCAAGGATTCTGGGAAGGCATCAAAACTGTCCGGCAGTTGGAAAACCCGTGGTTGTTTGTTTTCCACAGTTTGAGCATCTGGGTATTGTTTTTTGTCATGACCTGGTTAGGTTTCAAGGCCTTTGGGCCAACCGAGCATCTTGATCTGAGGGCTGCCTTGTTGGTGTTTGTATTTGGAACATTGGGCATGGTCATCCCATCGCCGGGAGGCATGGGCACGTTTCATTTTTTGGTCATAACTGCACTCACTTTGTTTTATGGCATTAAAGGGGACGACGCTTTTTCCATAGCTAACATCATCTTCTTTTGCGTGCAGATCGGGTTCAATTCCTTGCTCGGTATTTTAGCGCTGGTGCTTTTACCGATCATTAACCGGCAGCCAAAACCTATCTGATGTTTTTTGAAAAAATACAAGCCAAAATTAAGACACGGGCAACGGCCAAAGAGGCTGTCAAGCAATGGCAAGCTGCTGGCGGCAAAGTGGTGTTTACGAATGGCTGTTTCGACCTGCTTCATTTGGGGCATATCCACTATTTGGCGCAAGCCAAAGATATGGGCACCCATCTGATTATTGGCGTCAATTCCGACCAATCTGTTTCCCAATTAAAAGGGCCACAACGGCCGATCAAAGATGAACAGACCCGCCTGCACTTATTGGCTGCGCTCGCCTGTGTGGCTGCGGTTGTACTTTTTGAGGAGGAAACCCCTTTGGAATTGATTGAAAATTTGTTGCCTGACGTGTTAGTCAAAGGCGGCGATTGGGCGCTTGATTCGATTGTCGGGGCCGACATCGTTTTAGCAAATGGGGGCACTGTGCACAGCCTCCCATTTGTAGAAGGTTTTTCCACCACCAATTATGTTGAGAAAATAAAGGGAGAATCCATCAAGTGATTGATACTGGCTTCAGCCCACTGCCATCCCGAAGCAGTTCAGGGATTTCACTACGCTTCAACTGTCGACTGCCGAGCCACTAATTATCTCCATTTTGAGGGCATTTAAATCCCTGACAAGCAATCGTTTACGGTTATAGGTAAGGATGTTCTTGTTTTCCAATTCGTTCAAAACCGTTGTGACCGTCTGGCGGGAAGTAGCGGTTAAGTTGGCAATTTCCTGATGAGTCAAAAATTTTCGGATGACCCATTCATAGCCGACGCGCTGCCCTTTCGTTTCACAAAGTTCCTTGAGAAACTCGACCACCCGGGTTCGGGAATCTTTAAAAACAAGGGATTCCAGTCGCCTTTCCATTTCGATCATCCTGCTGCCCATTACCTTTAGGAAGAACATGCTCAAGGGGTTGTGCTCTTTGAGCAACCCTTTTATTTGGGTAACGGAAAGGACACAAGTCGTGGTGGTTTCCATGGCAATGGCATAATTGCGGCGTTTATCTTCTCCGACCAGCGGCAGCTCGCCGAATACCTCGCCGGATCCAATGATGGTTTTGGTTATCTCTTTTCCCGAATCACTGTAAGAACCGATTTTCACCCTCCCTTCCATGATGAAAAAGATTTTATCAGCATATTCTCCCGGCAAAAAAATATAATCACCTTTTCGAAAGGTCTGATGTTCCAAGTCATCCTTTGCCGAACCCAGCTTGGTAGGGCAGAGAATTTCGGTCATATCCACGTTCTCTAAATACCAGTAAGATTGTTGTTGATTGTTCATACAGGAAATTAAACGATGGTTCGAGAATGTTTTGGTTTTGGGTTGGCCTGACAATCAAGGACAAGGAAAATCTGTCAAAGCTTTTAACAAATTATTAAAAATCAAGGGCATCATTTGTGCTAACCAAATTGGTGCGGGCTTTTGTAATTTTATGGCCAACTTTTGATAAACAACCTATTAGATTTCGCCGTTCCTAATTTAGGTGACTTAGACGCTGGAAACGCCAAAATCAAGAGCCTGTAAAAAGTAGTTTATGACAGAAAAAGAATGAATTTTGATTGAAACACTAACTCAACAACAAGGTTCATATTGGTTGATTGGGAGTTGTAAAATGTCTTGATTGACACAATAATAGAACCTGACAAAATTCGTTAGATAGGTGTTTTTCCCGTTGATCGGGCAAACCTACTTGTTGGGCAAATTTGTTGGAAAAGTTTGTAAAAATAATTGGGAAATATGATTGCTAAAAACTAAATTTGCCAGCAAAGCGTTTTTGACAAATAAAATCTAAAATTTATCGCCTATGTCGAAACAAACTCAAGTGGCAGAAACCTCCATCCTACAAAGGTTTCTCAATGCCAAAACCGCCCTAACGGAAACAATCCAAAAAATTCTCGACCTTAACAAATCCCTCCGTAGTACACAGAAATCCCCCGAAAACCTAGCCATCAAGCAAGAATTAAAATTACTCAACAAAGTCGCTGACCAGCAAGCCAAAATAGTTCTGCTCTATGAACTAAGGTTAAAACGGGCGAGCAATCAGTGAGCACCCGGCAGTTGGCAGCGATTCTCAAAATCCAGCCAACTGCCATCTTTTTCCCGCCTTTGACAATCCCATTCTGCATCTCTTCGTTTTGGGGATAACTTTTGCAATAGTTTAACAATCTTGTGGAAGTTGCATTCGTCCTACCAGTGTAATTTCGTCTTTAAATTAATCCAATACAATGAAGAGATTCAATTTTTTGATTCTGATAATGGTCGGTATGTTTGCCTTGCACACCCAGGCGCAAACCTCACTTGGTAAAACGACCCTCAACGGGCAGCTTGTCACCTTGATGCTCGATGACAATGGGGACACGATCTTGGTAGCCGACGATCTGATGACGGTCTCGCTGACCTCTCCCCGTCAATTCAAAAGCCGGGAAGAATATCTTCGTTATCGAAAGTATCTTCGTTATGCAGCCATTGTTTATCCTTATGCTAAAGAAGCCATCATCGTTTTTAGGGAGCTCGAAGCCCAAACGTTGGAGATGAAAAAGGGCAAGAGGAAAAAATATGCAAAAAAATTGCAAAAGGACCTCGATGATAAGTTTGAAGAACCGCTGAAAAACCTCACCAAGACGCAAGGGAAAATTTTAGTAAAAATGGTCGAGCGAGAGCTCAACGACGACCTCCACAACCTGATCAAAACCTATCGTGGAGGCATGACCGCAGGTTATTGGAACACCCTGAGCAAGTTTTGGGGGTATGACCTAAAAGAAGGTTATATTGAAGGGCAAGACCCAATCCTCGACGCCGTCTTGCAGGATTTCAACATTTCCTACAAACTGAACTAAATAAAGGTAAACGGTGGATGGTAGAAAATTATTCACCATTCACCGTTTACCATTCATCATTAATAATGTGGGTAGAAAAAGACAATTCCCTCCAAGCTACTTTTAGATTTAAGAACTTCACGGAAGCCTTTGCTTTCATGACCGAAGTGGCTTTCCTTGCCGAAAAACAAAACCACCATCCCGATTGGTCAAATGTTTGGAACACCGTGCATTTCAAATTAAACACACACGACGCTGGTGGAGTAGTGACTGAAAAAGACCGCAAACTTGCCAATGGTATTGATGAACTGGCCGGGAAATACAAAGAGTAGGGGCATTTTTTTTCCACCTGAACAAACATTTTCAGTCATTAGCTCACGTAAGTCAATCAGTTGTGTAAAATCAAATGTCTTTCCTTCTTTGCCGAACCGCCTCAAACAAAACAATAGCCGCTGAGGCAGACACATTCATCGAGTCGACTTGCCCCGACATGGGGATGATGATTTTCTGATCGGCTTGTTCCACCCAAAATTTTGAAATGCCTGAAGCTTCGGCACCTAAGACCAAAGCCGATGGAGCTGAGAAATCGCATTGGTAGACAGGTTTTGCTGCTTCAAGGTAGGTTGCATAAATCGTTATGCCTTGATTTTTTAAAAATGAAACAGCTGTTTCAGAAGAAATATCGAAAATATCGAGCGTAAAAATAGCGCCCAAACTCGCCCGGATTGCATTGGGGTTAAACAGGTCAAAATCAGGCTCACAGACAAAAACGGCATCCACACCAGCGGCATCGGCAGTACGAAGGATGGCGCCTAAGTTGCCGGGTTTTTCTATTCCTTCCAATACTAAAATAAGTGGCGGTTGATTTCTTTCAAATGCCAGTGACAATGTCTCACCCTGTGTTTTATTTTTACAAATAGCAACAACGTTCGGTACGCTTGCTCGGTAAGCGATTTTTTCGAGGACGGATTGATCTACCGTAATGATCTCTTTTGGTGGCATGATGGCATTCTGTAAAACCTGATCCACCGTCTCTTGATTGGTTTGCGACGGGTCGTAAAAAAGGTGGGTGGCTTCGAAGCCATTGAGTAGTGCCAGGCGAATTTCCCTCAGCCCCTCTGCGATGAACAAGCCCTGAGTCTTCCTTTCCCGGGCCTTGTTTTTTAGTTGGATCGCCTGTTTGATCAGTGGATTACTGGGGCTGGTGAGGTGCTTGGGCATAAGTTTGAATTTTGAAAAATATTTAAAGCTGCCATCAGGAAAATGGTAAGGATGACCTTCCAAATTAACTTTAACCCGGCGTGGATTCTTTTATTCGAACCCTAATTTTTTCAATTTCCTCTTTTAGCCATTCATCCAGATTCCGGTACCAATCCAAGTGGGGCGACCACTCTCCGCACCCGCCTACTTGAGGGCCAAGACATTGTGTCATATCCCATTGCTTTTTACAGGAAGGGCATCTGCCTCCGGTGTCAAACGTGTGCCAAGCGTGACCACATGAACAAGACCATTGATCGGCAGGCTGGGGTTCCCAATCGCATTTAGGGCAAGCAATTTTTACTTCGGCCATGATGTGAATTATTTTTTCGGCCTTCGGCCATTTAGTACTAATCGGAAATACCAATAGCTATGAGGTGCGCATAAATAGAAAAACCGGACTCTGGCATGGTTGGCCAAGGTCCGGTCACGGTGAATAAGACTGACGGTCAATTAAGATTCCAGGTTGCGCAAACGCTGCTCCCGATAAACTGCTTTTAACCGCTCGTTCCGCTTCTGAACTGAAGGCTTCGTGAACTGCTTCCTGGCCCTGAGTTCTTTGATTATTTGAACGTTGCGGTACTTACGCTTGAAACGCCTAAGTGCCTGGTCAATAGATTCGCCATTTTTGACATCAATGATAAGCATATCGTCTTTGTTATAAGGTCTGGCAATGAAGGACTTTTGCCCCGTTTTGCCTTCGATTTTTTTTTGAGGCCGCAAATGTAATAACTTTTGCGAAATGATGTGGGAAAAATTTAGGTCGTGCCGATAATTTTAATGATATATCATCAAGAGAGGTGTTAGTAGGGTGGTTGAACTGCCTATATTTTATGTGGGAGAACTTTACTCGTTTAAACTTTATTTTTTTTTCAAACCTGTTCATTTAGCAGAAAAAAAACACAATTGCCACCAAGAAAGACTTTCTTTTTTATATTCTATGGGAGCGTCCAATTGGTCTATATTTTCCCACCAAACAACTATTTCCCTACCTTATCACACAACTACTTGCTTTTATAGGCCTTCTTTTATCCACCAAACAGGGGCGAAATGCGTACTTTCGCACCCGCATTTTTGAATTTCACTGATGCGCACGATTCGTGAAATTTTGATTGGAGATTTTTGGCTTATCCGGTTTTTAGTCCCCTTTCTCGGCTACGATTATCAGGACGGGCAAATCATCACTGATCACTAATTAACTAATCTACTAACCAATATACTGTTCAAACAACACCACCATGGTAAAAAAAGCAAAAGGAAAATTGGGCATCTTGCTTCCCGGTATGGGGGCCGTCGCATCCACCTTGGTTGCAGGCGTTTTTGCTGTCCGTAAAGGCATTTCACTACCCATCGGTTCCGTTTCACAAATGGGCCGCATCCGGCTCGGCAAGCGGACTGAAAACCGCAACCCACTGATCAAAGATTTTGTGCCTGTCGCCAAATTTGACGACATCGTTTTCGGTGGCTGGGACATATTCAGCGACAATATGTACAAGGCCGCTAAAAATGCCAAAGTGCTGGATAAAGACCTCCTCGACAAGATCAAAGGAGAGCTCAAAGCCATTAAGCCAATGAAAGCTGTTTTTGACAAAAAATATGTCAAAAACTTGGATGGCAAGCACGTCAAAAAAGGCAAGACCAAAATGGACTTGGCCGAGGCATTGATGGAGGACATCAAGAAGTTCAAAAAAGATAATAACTGCGACCGCATCGTCATCGTCTGGTGCGGATCGACCGAAACCTACATCGAAGAAAGTGAAGTGCATTCTTCTTTGAAGAAATTGGAAAAGGGTTTGAAAAACAACGATCCCAACATCCCGCCAAGCATGATCTATACTTATGCTGCGGTGAAAATGGGGATCCCTTATGCCAATGGCGCTCCCAACCTTTCATGTGATGTGCCCGCCATTGTCGAATTGGCTAAATTGACCAAAACCCCGATCGCTGGTAAGGACTTCAAAACGGGACAGACCCTGATGAAGACCATTTTGGCGCCAGGTCTTATGGCCCGTTCGTTGGGGATCAAAGGTTGGTTTTCAACGAACATCCTTGGCAACCGGGATGGTGAGGTGTTGGACGACCCGGCTAGTTTCAAATCGAAAGAGGTTTCTAAACTCGGCGTTTTGGAACAAATCCTTCATCCGGAGCAAAACCCTGACCTTTACAAAGACCTGTACCACAAGGTGCGGATCAATTATTATCCGCCCCACGGCGACAACAAAGAGGGTTGGGACAACATCGACATTTTCGGATGGCTCGGCTATGGCATGCAGATCAAAATTGATTTCCTTTGCCGGGACTCTATTTTGGCAGCACCTGTTGCTTTGGATTTGGCCCTTTTCCTCGACTTGGCTAAACGGGCTGACCTCTATGGCATCCAAGAATGGTTGTCCTTTTACCTGAAATCCCCGCAAGCGGCCCCCGGTCTCCAACCTCAGCATGACATTTTCTTGCAGCAGCAAAAAATGCTGAACACCCTGCGCCACATCATGGGCGAAGAGTTGATCACGCATTTGGGGATGGATTATTACTACTAAATGGAGATGATGGTTTGAATGGTCTAAATGGCTAAATGGTTTTGTCATAACCATTCAAACCATTCAAACCATTCAAACCATTTGTTTTGTTCTGGAAAATAATCGGTTCTGGCTTCGGTAGTGGCTATTCGCCCGTGGCGCCAGGCACAATGGGAGCGGCGGTAGGCTGCGGCATGCTATGGGCATTTCAGTTTTACTTTCCTGCCTACTTTTCGGGTCCGATGGCGTGGGTGGGGCTCTCGGTACTCATCCTTGTTTTCTTTTTTTGGGGTAAAATCCGCTGACGAATTAGAAGCAGAGTGGGGCACGACCCTTCCAAAATAGTGGTAGATGAAATGGTCGGCGTGTGGATAGCCATGTTTTTGTGCCGTTCAATTTCACCAATCTTTCCCTCGCCTTTGTCCTTTTCCGTATTTTCGACATCTGGAAACCGCTTGGCATCCGCCGGATGGAAGCTTTGAAAGGTGGTTGGGGAGTCATGATGGATGACGTATTGGCAGGTGTTTACGCATTGGTCGTCATGCACTTGTACCTCTATTTTTGAGAGCCAAGCGTTTGAATCGATATTTTAGGCGTAAAAATTATTAACAAATGATAGAACCTACATTCATTCCCTATAATACAGCCCATTTAAAATAGGTGAAGTCACTGAACGCAGCCATGCATTTTATGAAACGATGGACAAGCGCCGCACTGTCCGTGAATTTTCTGACAAACCTGTACCCAAGGAGGTCATTGAGCAAATTATCCCCACCGCTTCTTCAGCTCCATCTGGTGCGCACGTTGCCGTGGACCTTCTGTGCAGTGGCTGATCCGTCCATCAAAAACAGATCAGAATTGCCGCTGAAAAGGAGGAGTACACGAAAGCTACCACGGCAGCATGTCGGATGAATGGTTGATGGACTTGGCTAGATCTACAATTGGAACAAACCTTTTTTGGAAATAGCCCCCTGGCTCATCATCGTTTTTAGAAAAGCATACGATCTGGTGGACGGGGAAAAGCGGAAGTGTTATTATGTCAATGAATCGGTAGGCATTGCCTGTGGGTTTTTATTGGCAGCTATTCACCAAGCTGGCTTAACCTCCTTGACCCACACGCCCAGCCCCATGAATTTTTTACAGAAAATATTGAACCGACCAGATAACGAGCGGCCATTTTTACTAGTCCCGGTCGGTTTTGCCGCCGAAGACGCAAAAGTGCCTGATTTGAAAAGAAAGCCTTTGAGCGAGGTGGCCGTTTTTTATGAATGAAATGAATGGTTGGATGGTTAAATTGCCTTCAACCATCCAACCCAATTGGAAAAAGTAATGTCGAACGAAAAAACGCCCCTGTTGCTTTCTTGGCTTCGCAACCATGTGGTATCAGTAACGGCGACCTCCGTGGATTTTGGAGTGACCATTTTTTTGACAGAAATCATGGGGCTCTGGTATTTAGCGTCCAATACCATTGGGGCAACGGCGGGCGGGATCATTAGCTTTGTTTTGTGCCGGATGTGGGTGTTCAACCAGAGGAATGCAAAGTGGCATCATCAGGCGTTCCGGTATTTGATTGCCGTGTTGGTGAGCATCGGCCTGAATACGTTGGGGGTGTGGTTTTTTACGGAAATTGTTCACCTGCAATATGTGATGGCCAAAATAATCACCGCCGTCATCATCGGTGTTTCCGTCAATTTTTTTATGTTCCGTTATTTTGTTTTTAGGTAAAAACGCTTCCGAATCCCTGTTTGGAGCGCATGCCGAACAAGGATTCGGAGTTACGAGTAAACCATGCTAAAAGTACGATTCATCGCCAACCCCTATTCTGGGTCGGTTCGCAAGCGCAACTTGCCAGCCCTACTCGAAGCGCACCTCGACGATGAAAAATTCCAATATGAACTTTGTTATACCGAATATGCCGGCCATGCCATCGAATTGACCAGAGAGGCGATAGCCAACGGTTGCGACCTCGTCGTTGCCTGCGGTGGCGATGGCTCGGTCAATGAAATTGCTAGCCAACTGATCGGGACGAATGTGAAACTGGGCATCCTTCCTTGTGGCTCAGGCAACGGCTTTGCGATGCACTTGGGGGTAGGACGGGATGTAGTTAAAGCTATTCACTACCTCAACAATGGCCTCCCCATCACCATCGACTCATGTCGGATGAACGAGCGCCCATTTGTCAATCTCTCTGGCATCGGCTTCGATGCGGTGGTCGCTGATCGCCTGCACGGCAGCAAGCTCCGCGGTTTCAAAGCCTATTTCAAATACACGTTGGAGGAGGTGTTTAAATACAAAATGCTGCCTATCGAACTAACCATCGACGGCCAAAAAATGGAGCGCTCCTGTTTACTGGTAGAAGTGGCCAATGCACCTATTTATGGCTACGGTTTTTCCATCGTGCCTCCGGCCAAATTTAATGATGGTAAATTGGAGGTGCTACTTGTAAAGGCAGCTCCGAAATGGCGCTACCTGTTTTCCCTTTGGCGCTTTTTGAACAACTCTTTTCACAAAAGCAGCTTGGTGGAATGTTTTACAGGAAATGACATTTTGATCAAACCTTTGCGGAAAACGGCAGTCCATGTTGATGGGGAAGGGTTTAAGCTGGATAGCGAAGCATCGTTCTCCATTTTGCCCAACTCGCTGCAGGTGATTTGCCCAAAAGCTTATGTGGAAGTGTTGGCTCGTTAGTGGAAGACTTCAGGATCTGGCTCTGAGACTGCCGTTTTTTTACCAAAACGCTAAAAAAAATACTTCCAGAACAGGACAACATCCTGAATGTGCGCCTGTCTCTGTAACTTGGCCGGACGTAATTTCGACGCCAAATTTTAGAATACCTGAATCCGCAGATAAATCTAAATCAAGCATGGTGTTGTTTACCATCTTGTTCTATCTTTTACTGTATATTAAAACCTTTTTTCAATGAAGAATTCAAACTTTTTAAGTCTATTGTTGCTGACTTTCCTCGTCCTCGGAACGGCGAGCCAAGTCAATGCTCAAGAAGATAAATCGCAACGGCCCAGCCCTCCGGCTACCGCTACCATCACCACGAACGACCTCGCCATTACCATTGATTACAGCAGCCCCGCCGTAAAGGGGAGGCAAGTGCTTGGCAACCTGATCCCTAATGGGAAAATCTGGCGGCTCGGTGCCAACGAGGCTACCACCTTCAATGTCAGCAAAGACGTTTTGGTGGAAGGTCAAATCCTTCATGCTGGGAAATATTCCCTGTTTTCTATTCAGGATGGTGGCGACTGGACTTTCATTTTCAACAAAGTTGCTGACCAATGGGGAGCTTACAATTATGACCAGTCGAAAGATGCGATACGGGTAACCGTGACTCCCGGAAAATCAAGCGAGATGGTGGAAAGGATGACTTTTAATATCAAGGAAACCAAGAAAGGGGCAGCAGACGTTGTCTTTAATTGGGAAAATATTGAAGTGAAATTCCATGTTTTGCAGGCGCTTTGATTAAGTTTGTAAAACGCCATAAAAAAAGGAGAGGGGCGGTATAATTGCCGTCCCTCTCTTTTTTTTTACCTTATTGTTATGTTCCCACCGCTCCATCCGACTCCTCCTGCACGGCTTCCCCTTGTTCTGCTTCTTTATGCTTTACGATCTTCTCGTAAAAAGCGGCCGATTTTTCACTAAAAATACCCGGTTCAAATTCGAGCGAATCTAAAATGTCGAGCAGTACATTGATGCGGGCTTCGGCATCAAAAAATTTATTGATGACTGCGATCTTGCGGTCCTCTACGATGCAATAGCCGGAATTGAAATTGCCTTTTTCGTATCGTATGACATAGCCTATTTCTTCAAATAAAGTCTCCAATTTTTGGAGGGAGTGCTTGGTGAAAGTAATCATGTTAAAGGTTGCTGGTTGATGATGGTTTGCCGTTTCACATAAAAAGGCAAATATCGGAAAATGGGCGTTTGGTGGCCTGATTGTTTTAACAATCGTTGTTTGTTGATAGATTAATATTTTGCAAAATTTAAACAATAAAAAATATAGTACCGTATAAATATTTTTACATGAAATAAAAAACGGATCAAATGAACAATATGCAGAATTATTACTTATTTTTGATGATCCTTAATTTATCACTAAATCCGATTATCTATGAAGACCCATCAGCGTGAGATTTTGATCTACTACAATCCAGAATCCAGTAATGACAAAAAGACCGTTGCCCATGCCCAGGGCCTGGTTCCCCACGTCCGTGCCTACTCCTTCAACCAAGCCCCCTCCAATGGCACGAGCTGGCATCAGATCATCCATTCGTTGGACATGCACCCGAAGGATTTAATGAACAAAGCCCATCCCTATTATCAGGCAAATATCCGTGGACGGGAATTTAATGAGGAGGATTGGCTGAACGTCATCCGCTACAACACAGGGATGCTCAAAGCGCCGATCGCTATCCGCGGCAATAAAGCGGTGCTTTGCACCTCAGCAACTGACATTTATCAATTGACCGATAAAGAAATAAGAGCGACTTTTTTTTAAAACAACATTTTATCAATTGAAAAGAGCCGTCCTGAATGCGAATAAAAGGCATTTTTTAGGATGGCTCTTTTTGTTTTAGCGAAGCACAAATCAATTGACGCCCCAAAAATTACAAGTCCTCCGATTGTCCAATTCTATCATTCTTGTTTACTTTGCGGAAAACAGGCTTTCCGCCTGCCAATCATCCACCTTCCCCGTTTTCGCTTGCCCAAAGTAGTAGAACGGGACAAAAATTAAACAACCACTTATGCCCAGTTTTGAGATCGAAGGCAAATTGCTCAAGAAATACGACACCGAAAGTAAATCCGCATCTTTTCAAGCCCGTGAATTTGTTTTGGAAATAGTGGATGGCAACTACCCGCAGTTCATCAAATTCCAATTGACGCAAGACCGCTGCGCCTTGCTCGATGCCAGCAATGAAGGGGAACAGATCAAAGTCCATTTCGACCTGCGGGGCAGGGAGTGGCAAGGGAAATATTTCACCAACCTGAATGCATGGCGGATCGAAAAGCCCACACCTGCCACAGCCGCAGCGCCCGCTGCAACGGGGGGCAACGATTTTGATTTCCCTACCGCCTCCGATGAGCCGCCTATGATGCCAGCTAATGATGATCTACCGTTTTAATAAAATAACGTGAGTTTTGAAATCAAGCCTTGCTCCAGAGGATCGGTATTTCCTTTGAGATGGCGTTCCGATGGAACGCATACTCATTTTACGTATCTTGCTACAAAGATAAAAGCCCTACGGGCTTGGTAATCAATTGTTTAAATCCGAAACTCACTTTAAATAGTCATATTCAAAATGATTGTTCGGAATTATCTAATAAAAAAAACGGAAATGGAAAAATTCCATCTCCGTTTTTTTTATTGAGAATTGAGCTAGGAAATCAGTTTAAAATTTAAGGCAAACAAATGAAAATCAACGGTTTGCCACCTCCGAAATCCGAAATCCGAAATTCAATCTACCCATTCCGCATAAAACACATTCGTGTCCCTCGTCCCACCATTGTTCCGATTGCTGGCAAAAACTAGGTGCTGGCCATCGCTACTGAACATCGGGAAGCTGTCGAAGACATTGTCGAAAGTGACTTGCTCCAAGCCAGTGCCATCCACATTGATTTTAAAAATATTGAACTGGCGGCCACTTTCTGTGTGGTGATTAGAAGCAAAAACGATTGAATTGCCCGAAGGGTGCATGAAGGGGGCCCAGTTAGCGCCGCCAAGGTTGGTGATTTGGCGCATATTGGAACCATCAATATTGCAGACGAAAATTTCGAGCGCCGTCGGCTGTACCAACCCTTGCGCCAATAAATCTTTGTAGAGTTTTTGCGCCTCTGGTGTTTGCGGACGGCTGGCACGGAACACAAGCCCCTTGCTGTCTGGCGTAAAAAACGCACCGCCGTCGTAGCCAAGTCCGCTGGTCACCTGTTTTTGGTTGCTGCCGTCGATGTCCATTGTCCAGAGTTCCAGGTCGCCGGAACGGACAGAGGTAAAGACGATCTTCTTGCCATCGGGAGAAACGGTTGGCTCGGCATCGTAACCGGGCGTGTTGGTCAGTTGCTTGAGGATTTTCCCGTTAAGATCGGTGACGAAAATGTCAAACTCCTTATGTACAGCCCAAACGTATTTGCCATCAACAACCCGTGGCGCTTCCAGACAAGAGTCTGCCGCATGATGGGTACTGGCATAAATGATCTGTTGGTTGCCGGGCATAAAATAGGAGCAAGTCGTTTTGCCTTTGCCGGTGCTGACCATTTTGGGCTGGGCATCCCCGTAGCCTTCGATGGGCATGTAGAAAATCTGGTCGCATTGGGTGCCCCATTTTTCATTGGTCACCTGCATGGTCAGGTACTTATTGTCGGTGCTGAAATAGGCCTCGGCATTATCGCCACCGAACGTGAGCTGCTTGACATTTTTGAAATGTTTTTCCTGCTCGTAATGGGTTGTTTGGATGCCCGGATCGCTGCCGTGGTGGCTGTGGCCTTCGCCGCCTTCATGGGCGTGGTGGCCTTCTGCGCTTTCCTGTCCGTGGCCTTCGCCGTGTTGTCCGTCGTGGTCATGGCCGGCATTGCAGGCGAAAAGAAAGGTTGCTAAAAATAAGGTGAAATAGAAAAGTTGGTGCATAGTTGTAATTTTTGCCGCAAAGGTAAATGACAAGTGGGTTTGGAGTATTTTTTATAGGTAATGGTTTTGTCATAAAATGTCGCTGATAAATGCCAAGCTGGAGCAAGAATCCGAAAAAACAGAAACCTATATCCGGGAAGAGGAACGCATGAAAGGGCAGTTTATCCTTTCACAGATTAAAAAATGATGGTGCTTCCCGCAGAGGTACTTTATTTCCCGCAGGGTGCGCAGAGTTTTACGCGGAGTCTCGCAGAGTTTTCATACGGTAACTCTGCGAAACCCTGCGTAAACCTCTGCGCACTCTGCGGGAAACTTTATTTATGCAAGGCAAAGTGGCAGACCATTATTTTTAAAAGGAATGGTTTGGGCGTTAAGTTTATTCCCTACTTTAACACCCGAATTTCGAACCATTTTTTTTAATCTAAAACCGCACACATGGCTGCACGTAAACTCCTGATTGCATTTGTCCTCCAATTTATTTTTTGCTCCCTTGCCATCAGCCAATCCAAACGGGTTTCCAACGTTTACCTTGCTGAAAAATTCCATCATTTCGCCAACCCTGATGCGACATTGGATCATCAGCATTATTTTGGAAAAATGTCTGCAGATATGGGCCTTTCTGTGTCCTCAGAGATGGATTTGAAACAAACCATTGTGGGCGAAAATGGGTACACGCATTTCAAATACCAGCAACTCCACCGGGCCATTCCCATTTTCGGAAACATCTATATTTTGCATGAAAAAGCGGGTAAGGTAGTGACCGCCAATGGCCGGTACAGTCCGCAGGTGAATGCCGATACCAACCCTTCTTTGGATGCAGAAACAGCTTTGAAACTGGCCCAATATGCCATGCAAGCGACGACTTATGAAAACCATCTGCCAACGCCGTCGCTTTGTTTGATTGACCCTGCTTTTCCTAAAATGTCGAGACTGTGTTATTAGCTTATCAGGTTGATTTGCAAGCGTTACGCCGTTTGACAAACAGCGTTTTTCATCGATGCTCACACGGGAGGTCATCCAACAGTTCCCGCTGATCTTGCATGAAGGCGTTCCGAGCACTGCCAAAACGAAATATTACGGCACTCAACAAATCATCACCGATTCCATTGGCCGCAGCAATATGTGCTGCACGACCCGACCCGTGGGGAGGGCATCACCGTTTTTGGATTGAATGGAAATGGCTTTACCAGTACCACCTCCGACTGGGATTTGACGAACGAGATACAAGACGAAGTGGCCTTGGATGCCCATTATTGCGCCCAACAGTTTTATGATTTATTGTTGGAAATTTCAGTTGGCAGGGCTTGGATGGAAACGGCGATCGTCAATGTCCACAACAACGGGGCTGGCAGGTGAACGCTTTTTGGACGGGTGAATCGGCCAATTATGGCGACGGCGGTGCATCTATGGGCCGTTGACGACCTTGGAAGTGGTGGGGCATGAATTTACCCACGGCATTGTTGATTATACTTCCAGCTTGATCTACTCCAACGAATCCAGTATGAATGAAAGCATGGCCGACATCATGGGCAAGGCGCTGGAATACGAAAGCGACCCAGCCAATTTCAGTTGGGAACTGGGGCATTCGTTCCACCTTTCGCCCGAAGCAAAACCCTCGCGTTTGGACGATCCGAAAAGTGTTGAAATGCCTGCTTATTATGGTGGCGAGTTTTGGTACGATGGCGGTGGCGTCTGCAACAGCGCCATCAGCAGCCTTTGGTTTGTGATGTTGGTGGATGGCCGGCAAGGGGACGAATGAGGCGGGGATTATTTCAACGTGCCTTCCATCGGCATGGATAAGGCCAGCCAGATTGCTTTTAACCAATAAGTCCTACCTGACTGCCAGCTCTGATTACCATGATTTTTATGAATCTTCCTTGATGGCAGCGGCTGGCGGGTTGTACGGAGCGGGCGGCCCCAAAGTGGCAGCGAAGCGGTGGAAGAAGCTTGGAAGGCCGTTGGATTTGCCCTCAATAGCACGGTCACTGGCCTCGACTTCTCGGTGGTCGAACCCTTTTTCTATGACCGCAGGTGTGGCTTGGATGAATTTTCCCCGTCAGTCAACATCACCAACCTTGGGGACAGCGAGTACCTCCCGGCAATGGGAGCAATTTTAAAGTTGTCGGTCACCAATAATGCACTGCCGGAATACACCCTACCAATCAATGAGACCATCCTGCCCGGCGAGGTACTGACCGTTGTCGTTGATGATTGGTTGATATCCGACGTGCCTAAATCTTTCAATATTCAGGTCAGACTGGAATTGACCGACAGCGACCCCGACAACAACCCCGACAACAACATTTCTTCCCTTCCTTTTCGGATTTATGAGTTTTCTTACGGCGATCTTGGGTTGACCACCAACTACCAATTGCCACCCTGTTTTTCCACGGAAATGGAGACTGCATTTTACATCACCAACAATGGCTGCGAACCCATCCCCGCTGGAACGACTTACAAACTGTCCGTCGCAGATTCAATGGGTGCCGTGTTGTGGTCAGAGGATTACACGTTGGCCAACGACCATATTCCTTTCCGGACGCAGTTTACCATTTACCAACTTGATTTAGGGGCAGCGCCCAAAGCGGAACTCAACTTTTTGGTGGAGTTTTCGGACGACCCCGACCCTTCCAATAACAGCGAGGTGGAGGAAGCGCCATTTTATGAAACCATCACGGGCGACTACCTCAATGATTTTGAGGGCGACTTGGCCATCGACCCGACCTTGTACCATTCCGTTGATATTCCATCCCCCAGCATTCTTTACGACGGCAGCGGCTATTTCGTCAGCACCGGCCGCTCGACCAGTCCTGACCGGATCGACATTTGCCCGAATTACGAAGACAATTTTGGGAAAACGGGCTTCTACAGCGGCAACCACGGCAAGATCCGCACGTGCCTTGATTTGACGGGGGCCAATGCGCCATACCTGAGTTTTGACTTGGTGCAGTTTAGAAATGAAGAGGCGACGGCCAATAATTATTTGTACAGCTGCATGTTGCAAACTAAGTGGTCGGGGACTGACGAGGGGGAAGAGATCATTTTCGGACAAAATGAAGGAGTGCCACAACACTATGGTTATTCACTGCCCGATGATTTTAAAGGGGAATTGGCATTCACTTTTTACACCGAGTATGGGCAATATATCTTTAACCAATCGTCCCCGAATTTCGATCACGATGTGCTGCTGATGGACAACCTGCAACTGCAAGCTGATTTCACCAAGACCACCGAATTGGAAAATGGAAAATCCGTTCTGGTCTCTCCAAATCCTGCTAAAAATCAATTAAATATCCGTTCAGAAAATAGACTGACTGCGGTCGAACTCAGAAGTATAAATGGCCAATTACTAAAGCAGGAAAAAATCAATGCCTCTGTTTTTAATTTATCTATTGATGAATTTGAAAATGGCGTTTACTTATTGCGTTTACAAGATGGCGATGGGGAGTGGGTGGTGAAAAAAGTGGTGAAGGTGGAGTGAGGGAAATGCTACATTAATTAATCGGCTGATCCCTTCCGCAAGAGTGGGAATTTAATTCCCACTCTTGCGGAAGGGATCAGCAACTCTAAATTAGAATAATTTTTTCAACTGTTTTCATCGGTATTTACCTTTCCCTCCACATACATCCGCTGTTTCGCCGCTGCATTTTCATCCGTAGTAAAGGACGTAATTTCATATTCCCCATTTCCCAATGAATGGATGGTTGGCTGTCGGGATGGGACGGACCACGGGCATTCTTGAATATATTTTTCAATTTGTAAAATGGCAGTGGAGATGGGTAATTTTTTTAGAATAATTTTAAACGTGAATTGATATAATTTGCTTTTTTGCACAGATTTAGAAATAACCGCTTCGTCGATATGGCTATAAGGTAAAATAATTATTTCGCCATCTTTATTCCGTAATTGCAAATTTCGTGGGTTAATATTTTCGATCGTGCAATTGCCGTTTCCGTACCGCAGGCTGTCTCCAATTTCCGCATGTTTTTCGATCCGGAACAACAGTCCCGGAATAAAATCCTTCCAAAATGCACGACCTGCGAGGATTAAAATGGCGATAAAAATTACGCTTAAATAGGGGCTGGCAATAATTAAACGATAAATGGCAAAAGCAATAAACGTTGCCCATGTCAGTAATTCTCCCCGAAAAATCCAGAGGTCAAAATAGCGGTACGCTTTGCGGTTTTTGACCAAGGGCAATGCATATTGACGGCTCAATTTAAATACGGTAAAAATAATGACTGCAAAAAAAGCCAGTACTATTAATAATGCCAGCGGGAATGGGTTGATCTGCATCATATCATTTCTTTTTCTTTCAACCATTTTTCCAAATGGTGCCGGAATTCGGGTTGTAAAATAAATACTTCTTTAGCGTGTTTTTCAATGACCTGTGATTTAATCAACTCGTCGGTTGCATGGTCTAACCAAGCCTCGGATTCCTGGTCAAATAAAAGCCCTAATTGTTCTCGGGTTAATGATTTATGTAAATATAATTGCAATAATAAATAATGCCAGGAGCTATCTTTTAAAACTGGAAAATCAATTTCCATCGGATATTGCAGGTCAATGTTTTCAATGTCGTCCGTTCGTAAATTGGTTAGCCATAATCTCAATCCAAAGCCAATATTTCCCCCTGATAATTTATGGATTTGGGTAAATAATTGGCGTTTCATTTTTTCTGAAAATTGTTCCTCTTTAATTCCTTGTAAATTAATATTTACACCACCAGTTTTATGGCGTGACCAAATCACTTTATTTAATTGTTCACGGGTCAGTGGGGTTAGTATAATAGTAGCCATTAAAGCCCGGTCAATATTCGTCGTCCGTCGTAATATTTTTAAAGTATGCAGGTTGCAGGTCAAAATAAAATAATGCCTGCTGCCGAATTGCCGGATGGAGTCGATAATTTCGTTCAAATTGATTTCACCTCCCGGTGCTTTTAGCCACCAACGTTCTATATCGTCCAGAATAAAAGTGGCACCAGGTTTTATTTTTCTTAAAATGGTATTTACGGGGCCTTCTAACCCTGTGGCGTTTTCCAATGCTTTTTGCAAGGCATTTGTGGCAAATGTGCCATTTGCCGGAGACGTTATTTTAAATATTTTTCCACCTATTAATTGTCTGGCGATATATTCGGAAAAAAAGCTTTTTCCGCTCAATGCCTCGCCCGTTATCATGATGCCACCGGTGATACCTTCCCTGATTTGCTCCAATGCATTTTTTACTTCGCCTATTTCCGTGGAGCGGCTTTCAGTGGCTCTTCCAAGGTTGAGATGTTTCCCAGAAAATAATTGTAGATAATAAAAAGGTAGGTGGACTGCCGCCGCTTTATCGACCGATATTTTTCCCATAAATTGGCGCAATAAATCTCGGTCGTCCCGCAATGCTTCATGCTCCCGCTCAAACGCAGCCATGGCCACATCTTCTTTCCTCCGGTCAATAAAATCGAACAAGCCTTTTATCTTTTCCCCGACCACTTTTTCTGTTTGGTGTTGCCATGCTACCAGCCCTTTGCGGCGCTCATCTTTGCGGACATATTGCGAGAGTTCATCTGCTTCCGAAATAATACTATTAATAGAAAGCAGGGCCTCGGTCGATTCGAATTTTTCATTTATTTCTACGACAAAATTTTGGGTAATGGTTGCTGTTGCCTCTTTATATTGAGCCAATTCTACGGTCGCTTTAGCGATAATTTGTGGAAGTACTGACCTATTATTTTCTTCTTGTGCGGTTTCAATACCATAAGCGAGTAAACTGCCATTGTTAAAAACACCTCCACTCACTCGATTCAATTGCTGGCTCAAAGAGTTTAGCTTTTCTTGGAAGGGCGACACAAAATTAATGTCGATTAAATAATCGGTTATTTTAGCAATAGATAACTTAACCGTACGGACACCAACACCCTGTTCTTCTAAGAAGTTATCAAGCGATCCACTATCCATTAATTCCGTTTCTTCTGGTATTTTTTGGCCGATTACCTGTAAACTTTCGGTCAGCGCCATATAAACTTTTTCCGTATTATCGAAATCGCTTTCTTGCAATTGAAATGGGGTAGAAGAAATTTTGTCAACGTGTTGTTTTTCCATTTTGGCGGAAGCCGCTGCCAAAGCTGTCTGGAGTTTTTTTATTTTATTTTTTATTTTTTCTGCATATTCATTTTGCACCTGATCTATAGCTTTTTCTTTGCATAAGTACAGTTGACAAATAGCTTGATTCAGGTAAAGCCCCGTTTCAAATTGATGATGGAAAAGATATTGGTTTCGCAGCCAATTATCTGCGAAATCCATTACGCCCAATAAATTTAATTTTATTATTTTATTGCTTAATTTTCTTTTCTCTGCCTGTATTTTTTATTAAAAGAAGGATCTGTAGCTGCCTCTGCTAATTGATTACCAATTTTCCGGTCAGCGTTCCGTATATGCAAAATTGGTTGTTGAATAATGCCCGATGCAAAATGGCGTAATTTATTAAATTCGGTTGCCATCATTTCTTCCATGTTGTTTATGGCCATCGAAGAGGCGTTGTTGGATGCAAATTCCGTTCTTAGTTGTTGCATCAACTTTTGGATAGTTTTACTGCAACGGAAAATTAAATTGGCGTTGGACATTCCCATTAAATAAAGGGCCTCCCGCAGGCTTTTATCCCCGGTGGATAATTGAAAGTATTCAAGAGCCTTTTTCCATTTAATTGAATTGTTTTTTCCAGCAATATTAATTGAAATAGATCGAGGTGCCGCAGCAATAATATTCATCCGCTCATTTCTATATTTCAAAATGCCATCTGATAAAATATTCTTTAAAATTCCCGCATCCTCTTTTTTGAATTTTTTGGAAATGGTAATTAACTCATTTAACCCTTCTGAAAAAGAAATTAATAGTTCGCTTTTTTCTTCCTGAAATGAATTCGGACTAAAATTATTTCTCTCTTTTAATTTATTTAATAGAACCCTTAAAACCGTTTCCAATTCTGAAATAAATTGTAAATAATGCTGCTCTAAAACGGCCACTGTCTTATTGGAAAAATCAATAGCCGCACTGTCCAATTCTTGGTCGAAGGCCTGAATCGCATTAGCCAATGATGGCTGTTCCGGCAACTCCAAACTGGTTAGTGACTTGTTTAAACTTGCTTGGTATTCCTCCTTTTTCCTCATGTCGCTCAACGCCAATTTCGTCACTTCAAAAGTGGAAGAAGCTTTAACCATCAACGTAGTTCCAATTATACTGACCAGCTCATTGGTTCTTTTTACAAAAGAGGCTTCCTTGCCCGCTTCAATGTTGGGGATGCCAATAAATATCAGATCGGCCTCTGCGGAAATAACTTTCATCAATTCATAATAAGGCGTTTTGTCCAGTTCGTTGTTGATCACTTTTATTTCCGCTTCCATGCGGTACTCGTCGAGTAGGCGTTGCATCCGGTTTTCGATCACCTTACGGTCGACGTTGTAATTATTAACCAATAAGACCCGGACTTTGGCATGGCGCCAATCGGGCGAAGAGCTGATGAATTTGGCCAAATGCAGCATCAACTCTGCATTGTTGCTCAAGCCCCGCCACCACAGGTCGATCTGTTGTTTTTTTCGGAAACCCCATCGTTTGTCATAATCGAGGTAGAGCACGTTATAATCGAGGTCGATCAGTTTTTGGGTCATTTGGGCAAACCAGATTGGGTCTTGCGTATTTTTAGCCCAGCCCATCAAAACGGTATTGGGGTCGATGCCGGAAAAACCAAAAGTGGTGGCGATGGTCTCGATGCCTTTGAACACATTATTTACCTCAATGCGCCGCCCGAAAATGCCGTATTTCTGCAAAAGCTCGTCGGTCACATTTTGTTTGTTCTTAGTAAAAAGCACTTTGGAGCCTTTATTTTCCACCAAATCAAAATTGGTCACCATCCCGGACTGGCCAGCCAGAGCCTTGCTGAATTCGAGCAGATATGGCCGTTGTTCCGAACTGCCGCTGAACAGCATGATATTCGGTTTCCAGTTGCGCTTGTGGTCTTCTGCGGATTCCATGCGTTTCAATCCTTTTTTGACAACTGTCGACCAGACGCTTTGCCAAATATCCCCCGTCCCCAAGGCAATTTGTTTGCGTTGTAACCAGATGTAAATACCGCCGATAATGACGAAGGCGGCAATCATTGCCACCATGTCCAGTTTGAACATGACGATAAAGGTGGCTACGAAACCAGTAAAACCGATCCACTTGTTGACCCGGAAAGTTGGTTTGAAATCAGAGCTGGCCCAACTTTCCAAAAAGAAGGAAATATTGATGAAGCTGTACGCTGCGAGGTAAAACATGGAGACCACCCGGGCGATCATGTCTAATTCGCCAATCAGAATGCCAGCCTCCGCAATTATAACGGTGAGAATGAGTGCATTGCGGGGTTCGTTGCTCAACCCGACACCTTTGCCAAACAGTTTGGGTGTGATGCGGTCCGTTGACATGGCCTGTAAAATACGTGGGGCACCAAGGATACCACCCAAAGCAGAGGACAGGGTAGCACCCCAAATACCCGCCACCACGGCTGGCGCAAAGAGCGCTATTTTCATCAGGATGTTATTGTCTGTGCGGAGGATCTCCGGACGGACTTCCATGCCCACAAAAATGACCAGTCCCAAATAAACCATGAACCCAACGGCGATGGCCGCTATCGTGCCAATGGGAATATCCTTTTTCGGGTTCGCTAAATCACCAGACATGGCAATGCCTGCCGTAAAACCTGTTACTGCCGGAAAGAAAATGGCAAAGACCGTTTCCATCGAAACGCCATCATCCCCGCCGAATGGAGGGATGGTTTCTGGAATGTATGCTGATGTGCCAAAGAAAATGGACACCAAGGAAATGATGATAGCGGCAAGGATAAAAAACTGTGCTTTGATCGCAATCGATGTGCTGATAAAAGCCAAAATGGTCAATGCCAACAGGGTCAGGCTACCCGTACTACGCAACCCATTGATCGATGTGTCTAACCCCAGATAAGCATTAAAACTTTCACTGAAACCTACTAAATATAAGGCAATGCTAAAGGCCGTTCCTGTAAACAACGTCATCCCAATCGCCCCACCAATGGGTAGGCCAAGGCTGCGGGAAAGCACGTAATAAACGCCTCCAGCGCCTACTTTTTTGTCGGTGGCAATCGAGGAAATGCTCAGGCCTGTGCTAATGGAAATGATGTGGGCGATTACTACGATAATGATAGCGCCATACATCCCCGCATTCCCGACGACCCATCCCAAGCGCATATACATGATGACACCAAGAATGGTCAATAATGAAGGTGTGAATACGCCATCGAAGGCGCCGAATTTTTTTTGTCCTGCCATTTTTTTAGTGGTCGTCCATTTATTGGACGGATCAAATAATCACTAATTGACGACAATCATAAGGCAAATATTCCCAACCTACAAATCTTAGGTATCTGCACCATTTATTTGACAGGTTTGGTCATGCTGCAATCAGGCAGGTCCATTAAATACCAGTAAAAAGCGGTTGGATGCTTTAGGATAAAAATTTGGGCGGTGCATCAAATGTAATGCTAAAAGTGACAACTGTGGCAAGAATACATAAATTTGTAGTGACGAAACTCAAAAAATATGTACTTATTTTGCCCAAGTTGTCACAGCACAAATATAAAAAAGAACGGCCACACCCATTATGGAAAACAGAACCACCAATGCAAATGCTGTGGCCGGCAGTTTGTACGAAACAACGGCCACACGGTGTCCGCATGGACAAAGGCCGTCATAAAAAGGCCCTGAAGGAACGTCTTTCCCTTCGTGCCATTTGCGGGTATTCGGGGTGAGCCTGAATTGGCTCAATCGTTTGCCCATCTTTTTTGGGAGCAGACACCTGCAGACCTCAGGCTACCGCCGCCGCTCATTCGCCGGATAAAAAAGCTGCAAGTGTTTGGTATTCAGGCAGATGAACTCTGGTCGTTCGTTCAAAAGAAGGTCAACAAACGTTGGATATGGGTCGCATACGACCCTGTCCACCGTCTGGTGGTGGCCTATCATATCGGTGGCAGGGGCACAAAGGCGGCCAAGAAGTTCTGGGACAAAATCCCGCCAGTCCTGCAAGGCTGTAATTTTGAAACAGATGATTGGGATGCCTATCGAAGCATCATCCCATGTGCCCAACACAAAGTCGGCAAGACCTGACTTTTTACATTGAAGGGTTCAACGCCACCATCAGAGCCAGGGTCAGTCGGTTGGTCAGAAAATCGCTTTCTTTTTCCAAATTGGACAAGTGGCATGACCTGGCAATCGGTTGGTTCTTTGGCAATTCAATTTAGAACGCCAGCATTACATTTGATGCACCGCCAAAATTTGCATTTGGTGAGGTGGTGGACGTACTTCACCGCAAATCGAATGGATTGATAAGGATACTATTTTTACTTCTTCGTTCTTTTCCGGCAATGACTTCCGGGAATCATAGGTCATACATCTTAAATCCACTATAACAGATTTATGATGTATGATTTAAGATGTATGATCTATGATTTTTCAATCCTCCCACACCTTCAAAAACCGCCCGTAGGCTGGGTGGCTATTTCCTCGCCCAATGATGTTGTAAGTGCCTGACCGCCAGTTACTCACGTTCAGTTCGAATTCGTTTGGGCCTTTCTTCAAATCGACTTTCATGCGCAGCATGGACTGTCCTTGTTGGTTGTAAAAATCGAGCACGGCCTCTTGGTCTTCCAGCGCATAAATGTCCACCGTGACCCAATATTTCGCAGGGTTCGGATAAATTCGGTCAAAAGCCAAGCGTTGGCGTTCATCGGTTTTGTGGAGGGAAACGCCACTGCCACCTTTGTAGTCGTTGATCAAAATGGCGGCTTCGTCGTCCTCGTTTGGCATACAGCAAGTGCCGTTGCCGGGGGTACTGTCGACGTCATCTTCGTTAGCAGCGATGACCTGTGCGTACGGTGTTAGCGCATTTGCCGTCAGGTAAAAATAACTCACGGTGAGGCTCGCCGATCCTCCGGCGGGCAAACTGCCAACAGTCCATTTCTCATTTCCGTAAGGATTGAAAGTGCCCTGGGTGGCCGTCCATTCATTGCCACCCGTGTACACTGTATTGGCTGGTCGTTTCCATTCGATGACGATGCCCGTAGCCGTTTGTGTACCAGTGTTGTTAACGGTTAAAATGATCTCGGATGAGCTATAAATGGCAGGCGGCGGATTGGCGGTCGTCATGCTCAATTCGAGATCAATATCGCCACCCGTGCCGCCCGTCACTGTGACGGTTTGCGTTTGGTAATTATCGGCAGCAACAGCTTCGCAGGTGTTTACATTGACAAAGACCCTAAATTCGTAATTACCTGGGGCGAGCGTTGTGGGTACAGTGACTTGGAGGGTTTTGGTCACCACATTGGTCGTATTGAAATCGGTGATTGGGTAGCTTTCCGAAGCAACGGTCACCCAAGGAGGAGTGCCCAACACTTCCACCTTTATAGTGTACAGCAAGGACGGGTTGATTGGTAATCCATTGTCGGCAAACTGATCTCTGCATTCAGGTCAAAACTGCTACCCGCTGCGATTGTAGACGGCATTCCAGAGTAGTTGCCCAAAACAATATCAATGGCAGGTAAATCTGGATTTGGAAAGGCATGATGAGGTTGTTGGTCTCGTCCAATTCTTCCACCTCGTTGTCCTCATCAATGGTTGTTATGACATAATACTTGCCCAAAGCCAAAGAAGCGGGAACCACCTGATTTGGACTCACAAAGGCAGGGCCATTGATGCTGATCAGGTCGAGGAACGGGACGGTCACCGTACTCCAAAACACATCGTCGCTGGAAAGTAGGTCGTCCGTTGAAAGGTAAAATTTTACTTTAAATGAAGTGGCGGGAACATCGCCCGTATTGCGGACCATCACCGACAGATAACCCACCGAACCACCTGGATTGGTGTAACAATTGCTCTCGCCGGGAATGAATTCATGCAGTAGGCCATTCAATTCAGCCAGGTCGCCGTCGCCGCTATCCACCACGAAAGGAACGGAAATTAGGTTGTTGTCTTCGTTGCTTTCGGCGATGTCATTGTCCACATCCACTTTTAAGAACAGAAAATAATCCCCGTCGGGAAATGACGAAGGAACAGTGGAATTACCCTGCACGTTGGTTAAAGTCGCACCGGCACCAAGGTTGCTAAGGGTCACTAACCCGCCCTGAATATCGCCGGGGCCAAGGATATTATCCATTGAAATCCAGGCCCTTACGTTGAAGTTTCCACTGGCGGTGGCTGTGCCGATATTTGATACATCAAAATGGTAATTCAAAATCTCTCCCGGTACGATGGGTGAATTTTGCATGGTCAAATTAGCCAAAGTCAAATCGGCTTTCTGAACTGGTGCCGCATCGGTACTGGCCTCATCGTCCTCATTTACCGAAGGCGGCGTCCCGTTGCCGGAGGTAGAATCCACATCCTGTTCGTTGGCAGCAACAACTTGGGCATAGGCGACCGGGGCATTATTTTGCAAGAGAAAATAATGAACCGTCAGGGTCGCAGACCCACCTGCTGGGATGGTGCCCACGGTCCAAACTTGGTCGCCGTTGGGGTTGAAAGTGCCTTGGGAAGCGCTGAATTCATTGCCGCCTGTATAGACCACCCCGGTGGGTTTTGTGAAACGGACTTTTACGCCCGTTGCCGACTGTCCGCCCGTATTTTTCAGCGTAGCCACCACATCATAGTTGGAGTAAATGACGGGGCTGGCATTTGGCTGCGCCAAACTCAGTTCCAAATCAATGTCGCCACTCGTTCCCGAACAAGGGGCCGGAGGGGTGACTGTTACATTTTTAATGCAAGCCACGTCCACTTCGTCCGTCAGGTTGAGGATCAAGTTTCCAAAAGAAATAGGTACGCTTTGGATGTAAATGGGTGATCCATAAGTTCCTTGATAGGATTGACCAGTTTGCGGGATATAAACTTGATAACCAGTGCTTTGTGTGGTATTGGTCGCCGACAAAGTAAAGCTGTACCAGTCGTCCGAAGGGTCGTTGGGCGTATTGTGGTCGTTGCAAACGATATTGGAAACTGTGGCATTGATCGAGCAGGTGATGACCGACCCGTTTAGCACCACCGCCGCCTCGTCGTCCTCGTTGACATTTGGCGGAACGCCGTTGCCGGGAGAGCTGTCCACATCTTCTTCATTTGTTGTTGCCACCTGTGCATAAGCCGTGCGTTCGTCACCAGTCAGCATGTAATAGTTTACTGTAAGGGATGCCGATGCTCGGGGTTGCAGGATGCCCACGGTCCAGGTTTCCGATCCAAAAGGCAGGAAGGTTCCTTGCGTGGCCGACCATTCATTGCTGCCCAAATAAACAGTCCCATCAGGTTTGGGGAAACGAACGCTCACACCCGTCGCAGGGTCGATGCCGTTGTTGGTTAGGGTAGCGGTCAAGCTGGTGGTGGAGTAAATAGGAGGCGTAGCATTTGTCGTTGAAAGACTCAGTTCCAAGTCAACTTGCCCGTTGCAAATGCCCGGCGTATAATCAAAAATGTCAGCGCATTCCGCTTCACAACTGTTCGGATAAGTATTGCCGTCCGAACCGCAAACTGGTGCAAAAATGGCCGGGCAGTTGCAACCGATTTTCTCTACCACTTTTACGACTTCATCGTCCTCATTGGCAACGCAGCAAGCCCCATTCCCCGGCGTTGCATCACCGTCGATTGCGTCCATGCTCAATACTTGGGCGTAAAAAGTCAGTGGGGGAGGGTCAATTACCTTGGCCTGAAAATAAATCCTATTGTAACCAAGAGGATCCAACACGGGGATAGTCCAAATGCCATTTGCGGCATCCCAAGTCCCAACGGTAGCGGATGTATTGTAGACATTTATCCCAGCTGGAAGTAGGATTTCGATCTCCAAATTATTTACCGGCAATGAGCTGATGCCGGAATAAACTAACAAGTTAAAATAGACATCTTGGCCCACATCTGTTTCGGAAGAACTGTATAGTTCCAGTCTAAGGTCAACGATTTGTGCGCCCATCGCATCCTCCAAAATGGCCCCATCCTCATCGTCTTCGATCCCCGTGCAACAAATGCCATTGCCGGGCGACGAATCGGAGTCGGTTTGGTCGTAGCCATAAACTTGGGCATAAAAGGTTTGGGGAGTTGAAACATCCAAAACATCGGCAGAGACATATCGGTAGATGGTTTCGCCGCTCCTCACATTTCCAATAGTGGAAGGGCTGCTCAAAAAGTCATGCCCGCTTGTGAAGTGCAATCCAGCAGAAAGTTGCCCATAAAGACTGACGCCCGTGGCGTTGGAAGGGCCATGGTTGGTCAGTTCAACACTGTAGAAAACGTTGTTTCCAGCGTTGGCCAAGGAAGTGTTTGGTATAATGTTCAACTCAAGATCAATGTCATCGCCCGTATCGATCAAGTTCACGGTCAACACCGATTCGTCATCTTCATTGGCTGTACAGCAATTGCCGTTATTCGGTGTGGAGTCAACATCTTGTTGGTCTTGCGCCGTTATTTGTCCGTAAATCGTCAGCTCTGGTGGGATGTTCCCGATTTCGGCTGTATAACCAGCCGTCACATTTTTCCAAGGTTCCAAAGTGCCAACGTTCCACACGCCCGTATCGAAATTGAAACCGCCCGGAGTGAAGCCTACGGTTCTTTTAAGACCCGCCGGAAAGGGGATCAAAGCCACTACGCCCGTGGCGGTGTTCGGGCTAAGATTGATGATTTTGAATTCGTAGGAGATGACACCTCCGATTTCTTCGTTCACCGTTGTCTTGGTGATATATAATTCAATATCGACAAGCTGTGCCTGTACATTTCCAAGCGGCAATAACCAGCAAAAAATCAATAAGATTTGAGTGGAAAGGAGCTGGGAAAAAAAATGATGAATTCTGGTAGGAGTATCTGGGGAGCTCATAATTATTTGTTTTTATGAAAAAATAAGGGATACAGCGTTACCAAATTGCATCCGTATTCCCGACCCCGTCGTTGATTTTCATCATTTCACGAGATGTGTTTTCCCCAAATATTTAAACTGTTGGCGGGCTGTAAATCAGAAATCATACATCTGAAATCATCAATCATAAATCCGTTCAGATAGATTGATGATTTCAGATGTATGATTTTTGATTTTTAGTCCTCCCAAACCTTTAAAAACCGCCCATAAGCGGGGTGGCCATTTCCTCGCCCAATGATATTGTAAGCCCCTGACCGCCATTGGCTTACATCCAGCTCTACTTCGTTTCGGCCTGCGGCCAAATCCACTTCCATCCGATAGACGGACTGACCCTGCTGGTTGTAAAAGTCAAGCACCGAGGACTGTTTGTCTTTAGAGTAAATTTCCAAAGTGACCATGTACTTCGCAGGGTTCGGGTAAATGTTGTCGAAGGCCATTCGCTGGCGGCTGTTTTTGGTTTTCAGCGAGGTGCCTCCATTGCCGCCAAAACTGGTCAAGTCCACCGTTTGCTCCAAGTAGCAGATTTCCCCCCAACCCTGATCGATCAGTTTTACCTGAATGTAATGTGGCCCGGCGGTCAAGCCGTCCACCACGACAGGGCTTGGGCAGTTGTCAAGACACTCGAAGGCGACCGTCCAGTTGGGTCTGAAAATTTTTATCAAAACGTGCGGCGCACTCGCTCCGGCGATGGTGATTTGGCCGGGGCCAGAGGTGATGGTGACAGCGGAGCAGCTAGTATTTCCAACTCCCGTCACTGTGAAAGGCTTCACCACCACATTGTTGTTTTCATTGCCTTCGGCAATAGCATCATCCGCATCAATTTTAACAATCAAAAAATACTGGCCTGCAGCCAAATTGGCGGGAATGGTCGAAGCGCCCGGCACGTCGTTCTGGACTTGGCCTGCTCCGAAATTGCCCGTTTGGATGGTGCCGTCCTGGATGTCGTTGGCGCTCAGCGTCTGGTCGGTCGAGATGTAACTTTTGATGGTGAAATTGCCGGGAACGGCTGCGGTTCCTGCGTTGCTCGCATCGAAATTGTAACTCATAACTGCGCCAGTGGCAACGGTTGCGGTTGGGATTTGCAGGTCAGCGAGAATGAGGTCGGGAAGGTTGCCCAGTGGTGCTTCACTGACAATGACATTGTAAAAGCAAATGGCCTCCATCCCATAGCATGAAACAACCTCAAACCCTACTTCCGTAGTGCCAAGCGGGAAAGTGCTGCCGGAGGGTGGGCCTACCACTTGGACAATGGGGTTCAGTACCGGGCCGTCATTGTTGAGGCAGAATTCCACGGCCGCAAGCGATGGCAAATCAACCTGTGCGCTGGTTGCCCCGTTTGGTACGGCTACCTCCAAAACGTCGGGGCAATTGGTGAATTCGACATAAGGTGTGAGTTCATTTCTGGTCAGTGTATAATCACAGTATTCCGTATTCCCACAGTTGTCGGTTGCTACAAAATAGAGTTTGATTACCCCGAAACCCGAAATGGCATGTTGACCAATCATGCTGCCCGGATTGAGCACGGCAATGTTTCCACTGAGCACATCGAACCCGTCGAATGATACCGTGGCACCGCCTGTCGTGCAATCGGTGGTGGCGTCGGGAAACAGCAAGGGCTCTGTTCCGCTCAGCGGTACATTTGGGTTGCCGGGAAATGCCTCAGTCGTCAAATCGGCAGGGCAGGTGAGTGTCAGTCCATTTGATACACTACTGTCCGTGCTCGCTTCGTCATCCTCGTTTACCGAAGGTGGCGCACCGTTGTTGGGCGTGCTGTCCACATCCAGTTCATTTGCGGCAGAAACCTCGGCGTAAGCCACTGGCGCAGAGGCATTTAACAAAAAGTAATTCACCGTCAAAGTGGCCGAACCGTTGGCGGGGATGCTGCCCACCGTCCAGACCTCGTCGCCGTTCGGGTTGAAGCTGCCTTGCGAAGCGGTGAACTCATTTCCCCCCACATACACCACACCGTTTGGCTTCGCAAATTTGACCTTCACGCCCGTGGCCGCTTGCGGCCCAGCGTTGCTGACGGTCAGCTTCACGGGGTAGTTGCTCCACTGTGCCGGATTGGCCGTCATCTGCTGGAGGGTGAGGGAGAGGTCAATGTCGCCGCTGCCACCACCGTTCGAGCAGGTCGGGGGCGGTGTGATGGAATACGTCGTTTGGCAGGTCGGGTCCGCATTGTCAACGATGGTGGCCACGCTGCAATCATTTCCAAAACCCAAGATATTGGCCGGGCCAAAGGTGTAGGTCGTCCCGTAGTTCCCCGCATCAATGAGGCAGCCGGGCGGTGTCACTGGCACGAAGCCCGTGCCCCCGCCGGGATTGGTCACTGTGACCGTGGCGGTGAAGCTGTCGTCGCCTGCAAAATTGGGTGTGCCATTGTCGTCGCAGATGGAGGGGCCAACGTCCACAGTGAGGCTGCAGGTTGTTCCGCCGCCACCTTCCGTCAGGCACCAGTCGTCCACCACCACGCTGCCGCTGCCGTCTTTCATGGCCACCAAATAGACAAAGGCCGCACCCGTTGGGGCTGTTCCCGAGAGGGTGTATTCCTGGTAATCGATGGAAGTAATGGTTTGTTGGGTTTGCCCTGGCAGCGTCTGCCACGAACTGGTCAGGAAACGGAGCTGCAAGGAATTGTTGCTGGAGCCGGCAGTTTTCGCCCAAACTTTTGCCGTGTAGCTTGTGCCGGGCGAGGTAGGTTCAGTCTGGCCGACGGAGGCAAAGCTGTTCCCAAGGATGGCCCCGTTCGAGCCGGAATGTGGATCCGGGCCCGCATAAACGCTTCCCTGTACGCTGTAATCGCTGAAACAGGATGCAGTACCCGTGGGACAACTTTCAAAGCCGGGGTTGGAGAGGAGGTTGCCCGCACAAGTGGTTGGTGGCGTGACATTTATGTTGCCGGTTTCATCCGTTTTGGCCAGCCAAGTTTCTCCATTTTTTACTCCTGAGACCAAATAACCACCAGTGGGGAGTATGGCGATGGAGGAAGGCGATGCATCGAAACCGTAGCTATAGTTTGCCCAGACTGTGTTCCCATCGGCGTCCAGTTTCATCATAAAAAAGGAAAGTGGGACACCTGCCGCACTCCTCGTACCTGCAATCACGAAACCGCCGTCGGCGGCCGTTGTGACCGCCCCCACCAGCACATATTTGATGATGGGCAGGGGCTGGTCGAATAAGAGGCCGTTCAGGTTAACCGACCATTTGCTGGTACCATCCCCATTGAATGTATAAATCCAGCCTAGGGTATCTGTGGGGCCAGTACTACTGTTTAGGGTGGCCAGCGCAGTAACTCCATTTAGCCCATCTACTATGACCCTCGGGTTGACCACACAACAGGCATACCATTTATTGATGGTGGCGTTCCCATTGGCATCCATCCTGACCAAAAACCTGGAATCGGGCGCACCTGCGCTTCCTGCGAAGCACAAGCCACCTTCCACTGTGGTGGCCATAGTGGTTATTTGGCCATTGAAGAAATTGCTTGGTTGCCCGTTGTATAGCCCATTGCCGGGCAGCAAACTTTTTGACCACAGCAGGTTGCCACTGGATGCCAATTTGATGACATAATAATGGAAATAGGGGGTAGCCGAATTTTCCGTGTTTACCCCCGCTAGGAAAATGCTGCCATCAGTTGCCTCTAACAGCTTGGGGCTGCTGAGCACTTGGGCATTGGGCACGTCGTATTCGCCCTCAAACAAGAGGATGCCGCCCGGCTGCCATTTTTGCAACTTGACCTTGTTGGTGGCGGAAATCCACGTTTGAAAGGAATTCCCATCGTTCGCCTGGAAGATGCCTTTCATCTGTGCGTTGTTGAAATCAATGGTATTGCTGCCGGTTTGGTTGCCTTGCAGGTTGGTATTGATAGTGACGAAAGTAATCTGCTGGGTTTGCGGCAAGGAGCTGTTTTGCCCGGTCAGGCGATAGCTGTTGCCGAGGTAGGTCACCTTGGTGCTGATGCCTTGGCCGTCAGGATAGGTTTGCTGCCAGCCCTGGGCCAGCGCCTGCCCGCAGAGGAGCAACGTGAACATGTAGACCGTAAAAAGGGTTTTTGGAAGTGCGGGTAGAGGGAAGCATTTGTTCATGTTTAATGTTTTTTTGATGAAAAAATGAAATGCCGGAGCAGCAGCCTGATGGCAATGCTTTCGCATGGTGTATAACAGCATTTCTATTTTACAGGTAAATCAGCCAGTTGAATCGAAAGTCGAACTGGGTTTTCTTGGACGTAAGGTGGTAAAAATAACATTTTATTTACACTCATCCCGTTTTTTAGTTGATTTTTATCAAACGCCTGAAAGTGGTCTGGCCCTCAGATTTTATTTTTAAAAACCAGGTGCCGGACGGCCAACCTTGAGTAGCAGCAAGGATGGGGTTTTCCCCTTTGGAAAAACTTCATTTTTCATCAAAAACACTACCTGCCTGTCCAGTATGTCTACCACTTCGATGCTCATTTGTTGAGTGGTAAAAATCATGGTATCCCATGGGTGGGCCAACATCAAATAATCAGTTTTCTCAATTATAAAAACGGGAATTCTGAATAAAACCAGCCATGTTAAAACCTGCTTCTTAGGTCATTTCTCAAAGTGATTTGCAAAATAAAAGCCGCCACAACCCATCGTCGTGGCGGCCTTTGCCGTACTGCCCATCTCCCGATGGGCAGCTTATCATTTCAAAATTACTTTCCCGGAATAAGCTCCCTGTCCTTCCATTTCCACTTTATAAAAATACACCCCTGCTGCAAGCCCATTTCGCTGGAAGCGGTATTTGTTTTCGGTGAAATTTTTCCGCACTACTTGCCGTCCCATTGGGTCGAATAAATGGAAAATGGCACTCAAGGGCAGCTCCGTCGGTATTTCAAAAACCACATCCCCGGCAGAAGGATTGGGATAGGCGAGGAGGTCGCCGAAGCCGGGCGGCACGTCGTTCACGTCGTTGATGACTTCGATGAAATCATCGCCGATGGTGTGGAAAACCGTATTGGTGATGATGGGTGGGTTGAAGTCAAAATAGATCGCCGCCGAGTTTTCGATGACCGTGCCGATGGCAAGGTCAGGCATTTGCCAAATCTTGAATTCGACAAATCCATGTGAGGCAGGCTCGTTGGATATACTATCCAGCAGGTTGATATTGGGGAAATTGAAGGCAATGACCCCGTCACCTTCCAACTGCATTTCGTAGGTGTGGCTCGATGCGCCGGGGCGCAGGGTGGCCAAGTCAAAATAAGGCGGCAGCGTGTCCCTGATGGCGATGTTGTAGGCAGTGTCCGTGCCCGTATTTTGAAAATCAATGTGATACTCGATGGGCGTGTTGCGCTCAATGAAATGATCGTTGCCAAAGCCCTCTGGTTTGGCCGTTATTTGGTTGGGGTCGTAGGAATTAGTGACCTGCACACATTCCAAATCTACGGTTGGTTCTCCGTCGTTATAAGGGAAGAGGTTGAAATAAGCGGTGCTGAACGCCGTGGAAAGCCCCGGGTTTTGGCAGAAAGCAACCAAGTCCATGGCGAAGCTGCCAAAAGGGTAGCCCGGCTCTTGGTCGGCGATGGTGGTGTAAATGCCGTGCTGGTTTGGTACTGTCACGAATGTGTTTTGCCCGGCGTTGAGGTCGAAATTGCCCTGCATGTACATCACGTCATCCTCCACCACGATGAAGCCGAGCGGCGAGAGCATGTCGGCAGGGCCGATATTTTTTATTTCAAATTGGATGGTGTCGCCGTCGCAATTGCCATGCACCTGAATGGTGGCGCCTGCCCAGTTTTCTCCTCCGCAGAGCGTATCGGGGTAGATGTTGGCCTGTAGGCAGACCGTGTTGCCGAGTTCGAGGTTGCAGTCAGCTTGTACTTGGAACCAGATTTGGCCGGCCTCGCCCTGCTCCACATCCCCCAAATCGAATTGATAGACATTACCGGGCAAGGTAGTGTAGGTCATGGAAGCAGTGTCCATCAGCAGCAATGTATCCAGCGTGATTTGAACATAGGAATTCAGTGCGGTGGCCGGGCCAAGGTTGGCGTAGGTGACCGAGGCCACCCGCTCAAAGCATGGCCGCATGGGAGGCGAGGCGAGGTCTATCACGAGGAAGGAGCAATTTTCGAGCACGGTGGCTTGCAAGTCCAGCACGACCGTGTCGGGGCTGGGGCCAACGGCGACCGACAGGTTTTGTGTGCAGCTTTGCCAATAACTCATGGGCGGGTGAAGGGTGAGCGTGTAATTGCCGGGGTTCACGGGGTAGGCGTAGTCGCCATTGGCATCCGTCAATTGAAAAAAGGAGATTTGGCCGTCGTTCAGCTCCACGAGCCAGTTGGGGAGCGGGTCGCCGGTACTGTTGTTGATGCAGTCGCCGTCGGCGTCCACATTGGCATTTCCAGTTATCAGGTCAACGGCAGCGAGGCAATTGCCGCTCATTTTCAACAAGGAAAAATAAATTTCAGGCAATAGCGGACTTGGCCTGATATGCGCCGAAGCAATAGCTCCTCCGTCGGGGGTCGCCGCTACAGAAATGCCACCCAATTCCCTTTCCTGGCCAGCATTGAAGTCGCAGAGCAGATTGCCGTTGCTGTCCAGTTTTTCGATAAAATCCCAATGCGCCACATAAATATGTCCTTGGGCATTTACGCTCAATGTGTTTATCAAATCGCCCTGCTCATTGGTGGATTTTGACCAAAGCAAATTGCCGCTAGCATCTATTTTCCAAAGCCTTGCACCCGCAAACCCACCCGTATATTTCGAACCGCCCACGACAATGCCGCCGTCCGGCGTTTCGGCCATGCTGCCTACGACGAGGTGCTCGTTGGCCGGGTTTTCCATGAACCGCTCCCACACCACATCGCCGTTGTCGTCAATTTCGTTCAAACGGACATTCCCGTCGCCGCTCCCGACCAGCAGGAAGTTTCCATTGGCACGGATAAGGGCTTGACGGAACCCAAAATAGTCGGGGCTGGAAAGTTGGGTCAAATCGAAATAGTCTTTTTCCCACAGCAAATCCCCGTTGGCATCTGTGCGGATGACATGGGCTTTATAGGTGTTGTAAGTTGGTGGCAAAGCCTTGTGGCCCACTATCAAAAAACCACCATCGGGCGTTTGGAGCAGGTCGTTGGGCATGTCGGAACAGCAACCAAAATCCTTCATCCACAGGGAGTCTCCTTGGCTGTTAATTTTATAAAGCGCAATCCCGTTTACGGTCGGGGAAAAATAATATTGCCCGGTCATGGCATAGCCACCATCGTTGGTGTTCACGATGGATTTCATGTACATACCACCGGAGTTGAGGCCATATTCCTTATTCCAAATTTCAGTGCCCTGAGGGTCAGTCTTCACGACTTGCCCGTAGTGGAGCAGATTGCTGCTGAGGCCCACATAGTTGCCATCGCTGGAAATCAGCACGTCCTTGGCGTAAAGGTCTTGCGTCGGGTTTGGGTAAATATATTCCCATCCCTGCGCACGGAGCAGCACAGAGGCGAGTACGAAGATGGTCGTTAGAAATGCGTAAAGTGAATTTCTTTTTGTCATGGCTGTATTTTTTTCGCCCACGTCCTGTTTGGCTGCAAGGCGCTCCCGAACTCCTGCTCGGGAGTGCATGAAACTCCCGAACAGGAGTTCGGGAATACATCAGCACCAATAGAAAATGGCTGTAATTTTTTTGATGGTACAAAAGTGGTGGCCATCTGCCGGGTATCAAAAGACAATTTCATGGATTTATAAAAATGAATTTGTAACTAATTTTTGTGAAAGCCCTTGAAATAATGAATTTTTTAAACCAGTTTTATAAAAATAAAACTTTGCTTTGCTGTGCTAAAATCCATGATAAAATGAATAACAGCCGTCTTATTGAGCTGATTTCGACTTTTGACAAAAAGGAAATTCGGGAAATCGGCCAGTTCCTTGCCTCCCCATTTTTCAACCATCGGGAGGATGTGCGCCAACTATTCGCCCTCCTCGCAAAGCAGGAGAAGACACCCTCCAAAGAGGAAGCGGCGGACATCCTGTTCCCGGATCAGCCGTTCGACCCGCAGCAGGTGAGGTTTGTGATGAGTTGGCTGCAAAAACAGTTGGAAGACTATCTCGTGGTGAAATCGGCCTTTGCCGGGGCTGTGCAAACCAAGGCCATGCTGGCCCGTTGCTTTCGGGAACGTGGCCTCGAACGGCACTTTACCATCGCCGCGAGGGCTGTGGAAGAAATGCTCGAATCCCAGCCGCTCCGTAATGCAGACCACTATTTCTTGAGCGGCCAATTGGCCAGGGAAACAAACCTCGCTGCCGCCAAAAAACAGCGCACCGGTGATCAGCACCTACAACAACTGACCGACCAGCACGATGCCTATTATTTGATTGAAAAACTGCGCCACGCCTGCCTCATCCGGTCACACCAAGCTGTCAACAAAATGGGCTACGACCTTGGCCTGCTCCATCTTTTGTTGCCCCACATCGCTTTTTCTTTTTGGGAAAAATGGCCTGCCGCCGAAGTCTATTACCGCTGCTTCCAGATGCTGGACGAACCAGACGGGCGGCCTTCTTTCGAGCTGTTGAAAACCCTGCTGGAACAGCACAGGCACATTTTCCCCGACACCGAACTCCGGGACATTTACCTCTTTGCCATCAATTTTAGTATCCGGCAGCTCAACGGCGGTGATGTGGCCTTCGCCGCTGAGGCATTCGGGCTTTATCGGGTTGCCCTCGGAAAGGGCCTGCTCACGCTCGATGGACACCTCTCCCGTTTTGCCTACCGCAACATCGTGGCCATTGGCCTGCAAATGAAGGAGTTTGATTGGGTGGAAAATTTCCTGATGGAACAAAAGGACAATCTGGAAGCGCAGCACCGGGAAGCCACTTTCAGCTTCAATTTTGCGAAGCTGGAGTATGAACGCAAGAATTTCGACGCTGCCATTTTACTTTTGCAAAAAGCCGATTACAAGGACGTGCTGCTCAATCTGGCTGCCAAAACTCTTTTACTGAAAATTTTTTATGAACAAGACGAACTTCGCCTGCTCGACTCCCACCTCGCCGCGATGCGCCGCTTTGTGAAACGAAAAAAAATCATCGGCTACCATCAGGAAAATTACCTGAACATAATAACCCTAACCCAGAAATTGGTGGAAGTGAACCGCTTCGACAAAAAGGAAATGGTAGCCCTGCGGCAAACCATTGAGGAAAAAGAAGTACTGACGGAGCGGGAATGGTTGTTGGAGAAGGTCGCAGGTTGAGGTAAGTTTCCCGCAGAGGTCGCAGGGTTTTATGCAGAGTTTTACTGAGAGAACTCTGCGCAACTCCGCGCAAAACCCTGCGAACTCGGCGGGAATAATAGTCTCTAAAATTTCAAAAGCCGCCGGGAAACGACACCCTCTCTGTTTCGGATTACTAAGATATTGGCACCCGGTGGCCAATCCGTGGTCTTAAAACGCAGTTGGTGATCACCTGCGGGAGTGCGCTGTTGCTCAGCCAGTGTTGTTATCCGGCTGCCGAGCACATTAAAAACCTCAATGCTCAATTCATCTGTTTCTTTCAGGGAAAAATGGATGTTGACCTCATCGCTGACGGGGTTGGGAAACACTTGAAGGTTGAGTGTTTTTTCAAGATCGCTCACCGAACTGGGTGTTACCATCGCACAAAAATTAACGATTGAAGGGCACCCAAATTCAGTCGTATCATAACAAATAAAGCAGGTGTCTTGGGTAAGGTAAACACCACATTGTACGAAGCCATAAGGTAAAATGCCCCATGCTTCAAGGTAAAGTGCTGGATGTACGATGATTTTTGCCGATATCAAGCTATCGCACCCATCCTGGTTTTGCAGAACTATCGTCTCTTCGTATTCACCTTCGTCTGTGTAAATCATGCCCGTTAGGGGGCTGGGTTCATCCTCGCAAAGCTCAAATGTCAATGCGGTCGTGTCGTTTTGTAAAACATTTAACTGCAACAGGATGGTGCTGTCGCAGCCAAATTGGTTCTGTAAAACCGCCTCCTCAAAATACTGCCCTGGCATAGGATAGACATTTCCCGAAAGGGGGCTTATCCCATCTTGACATATTTCCAAAGTGGTAGAAATGGTATCGGGTTCAAGCACTTGCAGGGTCAGGTAGACGGTACTGTCGCAGCCATGCCTGCTTTGAAAAATGTTTGTATAGGTGCCAGCAGTGGTCAAAGTTTCATTGCCAAAAACAATACTGTCGTTTTGGCAGATGGTAGCTGATACTTCCTTTTCGTACACCGGGTACATGTAGACATTATACTTGGTGAGGGAATCATAATCGTTCAACATTAATAAAGTATCGAAAATGATCGTGTCGTTAAAAATCTGCTCGCCTTTGAAGTAGCCGCCGGGACACAGAAAAACTGATTGGTTACTATAATAATAACCCTCGTGGCAGATCGTCGGGATATGCACCCAAAGTGAATCTCCTGTTTTCCCAAAAATCATCAGGTCGTGATCGCCCGTACGAAGGGTGCCAAGGAAAGGGAAAAAATCAAGGTGAACATTTTCGTTCGGTGGGGTCGGTTGCGATAAAATATAATTCATTGAAATCTTCAAATCATTTCCTTCAGAGGTATAGGAAGATCGAAGAGACATTGGATTCAAGTTTGGTTGGTAAGATCTTAAGTAATAAGTATAGTAGTAGGGTCCATAATCTGTGTAACTTCTGCAATCTCCAAACCAGTTGAGGAGTTGCCCGCTGTCCCTGGTGACCCACCAAGTGGCTTTCCAAAAATTGCCACCAGTGGGGCCACCAAAACCTCCATTCGATTTGAAACGGTAAGAATCACAAGGGGTGGCTGTAATTTCCCATACTTCTTCATCCATGTATGTCTTATGGTCAATAGTGGCTAAAGAATTCGCTTCCAGAACCCTGAAGTGGGTAGTCAGGAATTGTAGCGAATATGGGGTTCTTTTTCCATAAAGAATATCAATGTTGCCATCCATCCTTTGACGAATCCAATTGACGGTATCGGGTAACAGTAAAGTATCAGCGTACGTAATCCTATTTGAATCCAGAGGAATGACGGTGTCAATTGAAAAGTCTGAATCCAATTTTATCAGTAAAAGGGAATCTTTTGCTTCCTCCGGGATTTTTTTAAACCCTGCTAAAACGAGCGAGCCATCCGCCAATTCCGCTGCGGCATCTAAGTCGTTGATATGCGAAAAAACTTCCTGAGGAACTGGCTGTTGCCAGGCAATGTCACCATTGGCGAGTTTTTTTACTACTTCATTATTTTGAATAAAAACGCTATCCGAAACAAGAAAGAAAGGATTGTTGATAGCCGTCACTTGGCCGTTTAAATCGATCTGATATTCCTGAATGGCGCCATCTTCCTCTTGTGCAAAGAATTCTACCCAATCCCCTGTTTTTTGATAACATAGAATCTCTCCGGTGCCGATTTTGAAAGTGCATTCCTCTGGGGGTTGCTGGATGTAGATTTCAATAGGTAGCGCTACTTCATTATTTGTTTCATCAGATTCAACTATCACATTATCAGGGTCAGAAGAAGCGATTAGATACATTGCCCCCGATAATGAATTAAGCACTGGCAAAACATAGTAGTTCTGCCGCACAACAGAGTCCCCCGCCTCAATTTTCAAAGGACTACTATTGATGATGTAAAGATCATCATCGGATATCATGTTGTCATTTGACAAACGCAGTTTCAGCTTGGGGTAAGAGGCTACTTCGTCCCCTATGTTTTTCCAAGTCAGTTTCCAAAAAAGATATTGGCCGTTGGCAAGTGACGATTTGTCAATCGAAAGTGTAACTGTCAAATCTGGCTGGGCCGCCATATTTGAGACACCGAAGAGCCACAAGAAAACAATTGGAAAAAAGGCAAAATAGGAAGACGAGGAACAAGGCTTCGAGAGCAGGGGCACATGGGTCGAACAATTAGACATAGCTGTGGTTTTAAGCGTGATGGAATGTTGGGCAAACAAATATAGACTAATAACTGGAGGAATTTTTAGGTTTGAAGATAGCCTACAAGTCCCAGCGGAACTAATGGGTTTTCTCCTTTTAGTCAGTAGAATGCCAACCAAACCATTCAGTTTCTAAAATTTTGATAACCAAACATTTATCCCCTTCTGTCCCCCATATCATATCTTGTTTTTTGGAAAAACCTTTTAACCCGTCCAACCGTTACCTTAATTTTGTAAGATCAGATTGATAACCAAAAAAATAATTTCTTTCACATGAAACTGAACCTACACCTTTCGACGCTTTTTTGTTTTTTCTTACCATCTATTCTATTTTCCCAAATCATCTGGACAGAGCCTGCCTTCCCTACCGACCAAGAGTTGGTGACGGTATTTTTTGATGCCACCAAAGGCACTGCTGGGTTGGCCAACTGCAATTGCGACGTGTTTGTCCACACCGGGGTGATTACCTCCGAAAGCAACAGTAATTCTGATTGGAAATATGTGTTCACCGCCTGGGGCCAAGCCAATCCCGACTGGAAAATGACGCCAGTTTCAGGCCAACCAAATGTGTACAGCTGGGACATTACACCAACCATCCGGCAGCGGTATAATGTGACCGACCCAACCGAAATTATTGAAAAATTGGCCTTTGTTTTCCGCAATGCCAATGGCTCGCTGGAGGGCAAGGATGTTGGTGGAGCAGATATTTTTTATGATGTGCAACAGGACAGTGGGGTGTTTACCGCTGGTTTTGTTTCCCCTTCCACTACTTCGGTTTTCACCTCTATCGGTGAAATGATCCAAGTATCGGGTGCTTCCAATCAGCCTGCCAGACCTATCCCTTTACGATAATGGAAACCTGCTTACCAGTACCAACGGAACTTCGATTGATTTTGTCATTAATGTTGCGGTAAATGGGACACACGTGGTCGAGCTGCGTGCCAATAATGGCACGGAGACGCTGACCTCTTCTTTTACTTACGTCTCCGTTGGTGACAGCCCCATCGCCAGCCTTCCTAATGGCGTCGAAGCAGGTATTAACTATTTGAATGACAGTGAAATAACATTTGTGTGGTCAGCTCCCAACAAGCAAAATGTCTTCCTGCTTGGCGATTTCAACGATTGGCAATTGAACACCAATTATCAATTGAACCGAAGTCCGACGGCATTTTCTGGTGGATAAAATTGAGTGGCCTGACACCTGGCCAAACCTATGCTTTCCAATATTTAGTGGATGGTGAAATCCGTATCGGCGACCCCTACTCCGATCTCATCCTCGACCCCAACAATGATGCTTGGGTCGACCCGGCCGTTTTCCCAAACATGCATCCATACCCTTCGGGCAAAACGACGGGCATCGTTTCACTGTGCCAGCCGGGGGCTGCGGCCTATCCTTGGCAGGTGGATAATTTTGCGCGGCCAACACAGGGCAACTTGGTTATTTATGAAATGCTGATGCGGGATTTCTTGGCGATGGATTATGCGAGTTTGCAGGGCCTGCTCGACTATTTTGACGAGCTGGGCATCACAGCGATTGAGTTGATGCCCGTCAATGAATTTGATGGCAATAATAGTTGGGGCTACAACCCAACCTATCACTATGCTTTGGATAAATATTATGGCTCTCCCGAAACTTTTCGGTCGTTTATTGATGAATGCCACGCACGGGGCATCGCGGTTATTTTGGACGTCGTGTTCAACCATGCCCACGAGCGTAACCCTTTGGCCATGCTCTACTGGAACCAGAGTGCCTTCCGCCCTGCTGCCAACAATCCGTGGCTAAACGAGGAAGCTACGCATGCTTTCAATGTGTTTTTTGATTTTAACCACGAGAGTTTTTATACCCGGGAATATTTCAAAAAAGTACTCCGTCACTGGTTGGACGATTACCGCGTGGATGGCTTCCGGTTCGACCTTTCCAAAGGTTTGACTCAAAATACCAACGGCCCATTCGACGCTGGTGCTTATGATGCCAAAAGGATCGAAACCATTAAGATTTATGCAGATCAAGTTTGGGATTCCAGCCCCGGAGCTTATGTCATTTTAGAACATTTCACCGCTAATGCGGAAGAGATCGAATTGGCCAATTATGGCTGTATGCTGTGGTCGGGATTCAATCCGCACGACCAATACCTCGAAGCGGCTATGGGCTATCCTGCCAACTTTTCAACCGTTTCTTACAAAGAAAGAGGTTGGACAAAACCGCATTTGGTAGCGTACATGGAGAGCCACGACGAGGAAAGGATGGTGTTCAAAAATATTAATTATGGAAATTCGAACGGTGGTTACAATGTGAAAAACCTTTCCACTGCGTTGGATCGGGTGGAGTTGGCGAATACCTTTTTCTACACGGTTCCTGGCCCCAAAATGTTGTGGCAATTTGGTGAGTTGGGTTACGATTATTCCATCAATACCTGCGACGACGGGGTGACCATTGACCCTAATTGCCGCTTGGCCATGAAACCTGTCCGCTGGGATTATACCAGTGCGCCCGACCGGGTGGATATCTATAACAACGTCCGGGCCTTGTTGCATTTGCGCAACAATTATGATGCTTTCCAGACTTCGAATTTTACCATTGATGTGGATCAATATTGGAAAACCATCCACCTGAACCACCCCTCCATGAACGTAGCCGTGCTGGGCAATTTTAACGTGACGAACGAAACGTTTAACCCAAAATTTCAGCACACGGGCACGTGGTACGAATACTTTACGGGCCAAACTTTGGAGGTAACAGATGTGAACGCCAACCTTACTTTTTCCCCCGGTGAGTACCGCTTGTACACCGACCAATTGGTGACGCCTCCTGATGCGGTCACCGCAGATGACGAGGTCGTTTTGGAGGCGATTGATTGGCGCATTTCCCCAAACCCTTCCAGCGGCGCTGCGCAGGTTTCCGTTACCTTGGATCAGCCATCCAGTTTGCAGTGGCAAGTCATTGATTTGCAAGGTAAAATATTGGCAGCCAAAGATTTAGGGAAAATATCCAGTTGCCAGCATTCCATTGAATTGCCAGCTGTCGGTTCGGGTATGTACCTGTGCGCCTCCATTTGGAAGGGCAAATGGAGGTAAGGAAATGGGTGGTTGGGAAATGATGATCGATTAGAAAGTCCTGTTCCAAAAACGGGGGAATTGAATTCCCCGTTTTTGGAACAGGACTTTCTAAAGAGAACTTTTTTTCTCATCCTGCTTTGAGCAGGGTGAGGTTTTTTCAAGGGCATGATGGTTAACGTCATGCCCATCTTTTTTATCAGGCTGAAAATAAATTTGCCAGATCCCCGATCTGTGACAGGCAAAATTGTCGAATTAGGAATAGTCTTTGCAAGGGAAAAACGTTCAAGACGCATCAACTCCGAGAATAAAATTTAGACACACCGACTTTTCTCCTGGCTATATTATCTCATTACCAATCCGGTAGTGTAAATGTTTAATGATTACGGGTAGTTACGGCGCTGTTCGCTGTATTCCCCAGTTTTTCCCTCCCCCCTTTTGCATTTGACACTGCGAACAAACACCAGGCATCGCCATGAAAAATTTAATTGAAATTTCGAAAATCGTTACCAAAAAAAAGGTCAAAAAAATCGAGATTTTCGACAGCGCCTCATTGGACAGCACTAACAGCAAATTCGCTGAATTTTATGAATCCTTGACTGCGGGGAAATTTAGGAACGACCGGGACGCCGCCACTCAGCTGTACGGTTGTAGCCCCACCCACGACAAATACCGGCAGCTCAAGTCCCGTTTCCGCAAACGGCTTTTCAACACCTTATTCTTTATCGACGTCAACCAACCGAGCGCTTCCAACTACGACCGGGCCTATTTTTCCTGCAACAAGGAGTGGACTTTGGTGAAAATATTGTCCTCCAACAACGCCCATCTCAGCGCACAGGATTTGGCCAAATCTATTTTGACGACTGCCCTAAAATTCAAGTTTGCAGACGTAATCGTCAATTGTTGCCGCATCTTGCGACAGTATGAAGCTGATGCCGGCGATGATAAAATGTACCTCGTCTACGATGAATATATTAAAGAATACACGACCATTTTGGAGGCAGAAATGCGCTCGGAAGAGTTGTTCCAACGGGTACTGATCAAGTTCCGAAAACCTTCTACCGAAATAGAAGAACTCAAAAGCGAATTGTTCGAATACTGCGATGCCTTGGTGAGTCTTTCTGAAACGTACGAATCGCCCGTTATCAACTATAACATGTATCTCGTTTGGGCTTACCGCTATGAAATGCAACAGGATTATGTGGCCATGTTGGAGGTATGTTTCCGGGCGGAGAAATACATCGAGGACAACCCCGGGTATTACCAGGAGGACAAATTGGCGACTTTCCATTTGAAAAAAATGACCGCCTACCTGCACATGCGGGATTTCAAAAATGGACGGGTCAACGTCGAGCAGAGCTTGCGGACCTTTCCCGAAGGGGGCAAACTCTGGTTCAAATTCTTGGAATATTACCTACTACTGGCTTTCCACACGGATAATTACATCAATGCGATGGCGATTTTCAATCGGGCCAATAGCCATCCAAAATTCAAAAAACTGGGCCATCAGGCTACGGAGAAATGGAAGATTTATGAGACCTATCTCAACTATTTCTTGGAGAGCCAACCCGACAAAATTGCGGTGCTGCGGGCTCAGGCCAAACGAACTTTCCGCCTGTCGAGCTTCCTGAATAACCCGCTCATTTTCCCCAAGCAATTGCGGACGTTCACCGTTCATTTGGTCATCGCCCAATTCTTGTATTTATTGGAAAAAGGCCAATACCAGCAAGCCACCGAGCGGGTCGAACGCCTACGGGGCTATGCTACCAAACAGCTGAGCAAGGACGGGCAATACCGGATGATCCAGTTCATCCGTTTGCTGCAGCAATTGTCCAAGGCCAATTATGAGATCAAAAATTTATCGAATACGGAAAAGTACTACGACCGCTTGATCGAGTCGCCATTTTTCTACCGCGGCCTGATCCAGGAATTGAGATCGTGCCATTCGAAAAATTCTCCGTGAATTATATTTGGGTGCTATATCGGTGAATGGTAAATGGGTGAGCGTGAATCATTCACCATTCACCGCTCACCATTTACCATTATCTCTTAACCACTCCGCTGACTCCATTCCCCTCTTTTTCATTTTTAGGGTAATAAAATAGACGCTGAAGGGAGGTCATGCAGGGTGTATTTTTTTCAAAATCGCCATTGACCATTTGCGTTTCTGACGGATGGACTGCCGTTGGCATCAGCGAACTGGATCGAAACGGTCATTTGCTCGGTGCTATTAATTTGCAACAAAAGTCCTTCATCAAAAGGGTTCGGGGAGACGGATACTTGCCGGCCTAACTGGCACCCAAGTAGCAGTCACCGTAATGGAGACTTCCTCAGAAGCAGTTTCGCAACCATTTCCATTTGATGCGACTACGCTATAATTGCCCGTTTCCAAAGCGGTGTAGGAAGCGCCAGTAGCACTTGTGATCGCATTTCCATTTAAAAACCATTGGTAACTATCGGCCACCACATCGGTGGAAAGGAGGTCGTCACTGCCGATCGTGATAACGGGTTGGGCAGGGTAGGCCAGGCCAGCCGTAACTTCTTTTTCTTCCGTGAAAACGCAGCCGTTGGTGGTTTTAACTTCCAGTGAATACATGCTTGGGGCAAGTCCGGTGCGCTCAAGGTCGGTACTACCATCATTCCAGACGGCATCGACCAATTGGTCGGTAGGGATGGTAAAGGAAATAGCCCCGTCGTTTTGGCCTTCACAAGTCTCGTTAGCGACAGCGAGAATGCCAGAAGTGGAAGTGATTTTGGCAACCGCACCATTGCCGTGGCCGATGACGTAAAGCTCGCCCGTATTCGTTTCCCCAAAAGCGCTGAAGTTGTTGTTGTTTAAATTGGCCAGTTCAACAGTTTTCCAATCATTGGCATCCGGGGTAATGGTCCAAAATCTACCTGAACAATAATCTGCAAAAATATAATGCCCATAAATCCCCGGCATTTCGCAGCCACGATAGACAAAACCACCGGTTACGGAACAATTTCCGGAAGCAGGAGAATTTACATATTCAAAGACCGTAGAATGTCATCGTACTCATATCGGCACAGTTGTTTACATTATAGGTATGGTTGCCTTCATAGCAGCGCCAGCCATAATTTTCGCCACCGGGGCTATTGGCGGGTTGGAAGTCTATTTCCTCCCAGGCATTTTGGCCGACATCGCCAATCCACATATCTCCCGTCACCCGGTCAAAACTGAACCGCCAGGCATTGCGGAGACCAAGGGCCCAAATTTCATCCAGAGTAAAATCATCATCAGCAAAGGGGTTATCGGCAGGGATGGTGTACGGCTCTCCGCTGTCTACGTCAATGCGAGTACGGCTTAAAGTTTGGTGGTTTTGGCCGTTGCCTTGTGGGTCGCCGCCGTGAGCCACCATCCCCCAAAGAGATGTAGAGGTAGCCATCGAGGCCAAATTTTAGGCAACCGCCATTGTGATTCCAGAAAGGTTGGGCAGCCAGCATTTTCAGTTCGCTGTCAGGATCGGGCAGCATTGGGGTCGGCGGAAGAAACGGAGAATCCTAGAAACCTGTGTGTCTTCCCCATTATCGGTGTAATACACAGAAATAGCCGTTATCCGATAGTTGGGATGAAAGGCCAAACCTAAAGGCCCTGCTCGCTCTGTCCAGAATTCACCCGTGGATTGATGTCCAAAAACGGGGTAGTCTGGACTGTTCCATCAGCTTGATGATGCGAATACGCCCATCCCGTTCGACAACAAACAGGCGGTCGTCGCCACAGTTTGTGATGTCTGTCAGGCGGCTGAAGCCACTGGCAAATGACTGCTCAGGATTTGCTGGGCGAAAGGGAAAGGCAAAAAATGCCAGAAAGGTGGTCGTTAGTAAGGACTTTTTCATTTTGATAAATTAGTATTAGGTCGTAGATGAGGTCCAAAAATTAAAGCAACACTGATTATTTTAAAACTTCGGGATAAAACTATTACTTTGTACATTCAACTACAAACAACAGGAGAAAGTAAAAAGGCAAAAGTAAAAAGTCTAAAGTGGTTGTCAAGTTTGGTGAGTAGTCTTTCTTTTTTTGCTTGATTCCAGACCTAATTGCAATTAAAATAAAATTAAAAATGAATATGTGCGCTAGTGATGATGATGCTACACTTTGATTGTTTCAGTGACTTTAGCTTTTCATTTTTATTTTCATTTTAATTTTTTCGGTTCTATTACCTATTGAGACATGAACAAGATTTTGTTGTTTTTCTTCGCTGCTTTGTGTGTAAGTCAGATAGCTACGGCTCAAGACCTGCCTAACTGCAATGTTTATTTATTGGACATCGAAAAAGCAGATTCCATTTATCTTTTCAAAAACCCCAAACACCTTACGGCTTTCAATAGCCACGGGTACAACAACCAACCTTCTTTCCTCAGCAATACGGAACTGCTCCTAACTGTCCAAACACCTACCGACAAGCAGACCGATATTTACATGCTGGATTTGGAGAAAAAGACCAAACTCCGCATGACCAAGACACCCGAATCGGAGTATTCTGCAAAACCAACGCCGGGCAACCTCTACTTTTCTTGCGTCCGTGTGGAGCTGGATGAAGAACGTTCACAGCGGCTCTGGCAATACCCATTGGACCGGGGTGACAAAGGCAAGGCCTCTCTCCGCTATCTCCGGGGTGTAGGCTATTACCACTGGCTCGACCGTTTTACGGTAGCCCTATTTAACGTCTCAACGACTAATTATCTCTCCATCGCCGACACCCGCGACGAGTCCTCCCGTCACTTGGCACCCGATGTGGGCCGCTGTTTTGGCACCTCTCCAAATGGCCGCCTCGTTTTTGTCCATAAAATCACGGAAGGAAATTGGGTGCTCAAAGCCATGAACAAAGCCACCCTCGAATCCGAAGAAATCGTCCGCACACTGCCCGGTGTGGAGGACTTTGCGATTCTTTCCGACGGTACGATCCTATGCGGCCGTGGCAGCCGTTTGTATAAATTCCATCCTTTGAATGACAAAAACTGGGTGGAAATGGCGGACCTAAAAAAATTGGGGATTTCAAGTATCACAAGATTGGCTGTGAGCGGGGATAAGAAATTGGCGGTGGTGAATGGGGGGTGATGTCGGTCGGCAGTTCCCAGTTTTCAGTTGGCAGTTTGAGCGAAGCGAAATCCCGAACTCGCTTCGGGATGGCAGTTCTCAGTGCTCAGTCTGCAGATGGCACCACTTATTGCAAGCGGTGCCAACTGCATTAATGGGCATATACTTAAAAATTCTCCTTTGCCATCTGAATGGCAATCGCAATCAACAACACACCAAACACCTTCCTCAAGGTCGCCGAAACCTGTGGCGAAATCTTCCGTCCGATCCAACCCGTTGATTTCAGAATGAGATAGACAAATAGCAAGTTGATGACAATACCTGCGACGATGCTGATGCTGTCAAACTCTGCTTTCAGCGAAATGATAGTCGTGATCGTGCCTGCCCCAGCGATGAGCGGAAAAGCAATGGGGACGATGCTGCCGTTGCCGCCGTCCTCGTGGTGGTCGCGGAAAAAGCGGATGCCGAGGATCATTTCCAAGCCAATGAAAAAGATAATGAGCGAGCCTGCCAAAGCGAACGACGAAACGTCAATCCCAAACACTTTCAAAATGGCTGCCCCAAAGAACAAAAAAGCGATCATGATAATGCCTGCTGTCAACGTGGCTACGGACGGGCGGATGTGCACCCCATCCTTTTTCATGTTGAGGATAATGGGTAGGGAACCGATGATATCGATGACTGCAAAGAGGGTCATGCTGACGGAAAGTATGGCGGATAAGTTCATTTTTATTTAAGTTAAATTTTCGACGGGGCGGGCGGCTATCAGCCGCCCGCCCCGTCGAAACCTTTTATTTCTGAATGGTAAATGCTATTGAAAAATTGGTGATTTGGGGCAATTACCTTTTTTAAATCTGACGCAAAATTCTGGTGATTTTTAATTATTTGCCCGAATGGGAAGCTGATTATGTCAATGATTGGATTATCCGTTTAATTTTGTGTCAATATTTCATTTTAGCCATATTTAAATTATGAAAGAAAATCAACTCGATCCGATAGATGTCAGGATTTTGGAAGAATTGACAGCGGATGCCCGGATGCCGTTTGTGCAGTTGTCCAAAAAGCTCAATATTTCGAATACGTTGGTACACCAGCGGATCAAAAAGCTCAAGGAGACGGGCATTTTGAAAAACCCGATTTACCGCTTGGATGCTTGGAAAATGGGCTACCAGACCCAAGCCTACACCTCCATCATGTTGACGGATTCCAAGTGGCACCGTAACGTGGAAGATGCGTTGAGCAAAATCCCCGAAATCGTCGAATGTGCGAACATTGCCGGACGGTACGCCCTTTTGGCTAAATTGGTGGCGACGGACAACCGCCATTTGCGCAGCATTATTTATGAGAAAATACACGTGATCGATGGGGTAGAAGGGACGAACACAACGATCGTTTTTGAAATGGCATTTGAGCGGGGGATGCCACTTCGGCTTTAAAATGCCCCTGCCATCCCGTCATTTTGACAACCCAACAGTTTACCTGCCTGCCCATTTTTCCTCTTTCAATGCCAAAACGTCACCTTTTCCCCACTGGCATAAACTCTGATAAGGGGCTATTGTCCACACTGGACAATTGAATAGCATATAATTTTTGGAATCGTTGAATATCGTTAATGGTTGATTGCAGGATTATTTTCCTCGCCACCAACAATTAACAATCAACAATAAACAAAACGTGAATTACTATGAAGTTAAAGCCAATCAACGACCGCGTAGTCGTAGAGCCAGCACCCGCCGAAGAAAAAACAGCTGGTGGTATCATCATCCCGGACACTGCTAAGGAAAAACCACAACGGGGGAAGGTCATTGCAGTCGGCCCTGGCAAAGACGATGTAAAAATGACCGTTAAAAAAGGGGACACAGTCCTTTATGGAAAGTATGCAGGACAGGAGTTGAGCTACGAAGGCAAAGACTACCTCATCATGCGCGAGGACGACATCCTCGTTATCCTTGATTAAAGTTGGAAATTGTGAAATTAGAAATGGAGAAATTATCGGAAATGATTTAGTCTCTGTTTCATTCCTTTCCACTAACCTAATCACTAATTAACTAATCACTAATCAACTAAAGAAAAATGGCAAAAGAAATTTCATTTGATAGAGATGCCAGGGAAAAATTGAAAGCAGGTGTTGACGCCTTGGCCAACGCTGTGAAAGTAACCCTCGGACCTAAAGGCCGCAACGTCGTCATCCAAAAAAGCTTCGGCGCTCCAAGCGTTACCAAAGATGGTGTATCCGTCGCTAAAGAAATCGAACTCGAAGACCCCGTACAAAATATGGGTGCTCAAATGGTGAAAGAAGTGGCTTCCAAAACTTCTGACATCGCTGGTGACGGTACAACCACCGCAACTGTTTTGGCGCAAGCCATGATCACTGCAGGTTTGAAAAACGTTGCTGCTGGTGCTAACCCAATGGACCTCAAGCGTGGTATCGACATGGCGGTTAAAGTAGTGGTCAAAGACATCGCTAAGCAAGCTGACAAAATTGGAAGCGACTATGACAAGATCCAACAGGTTGCTGCTATCTCTGCCAACAACGATGCAGAAATCGGTACACTCATCGCTGAGGCCATGAAAAAAGTTTCTACCGATGGTGTTATCACTGTGGAAGAAGCAAAAGGTACTGATACCTATATGGAAGAAGTGCTCGGTATGCAGTTCGACCGTGGTTACCTCAGCCCTTATTTCGTGACCGATGCCGAAAATATGGTAACGGAATACGAAAACCCATACATCCTTATCTACGATAAAAAAGTAAGCAACCTACAGGAAATCCTTCCTGTTTTGGAAAAAGCTGCTGGCTCTGGCCGTCCACTGCTCATCATCGCTGAAGATGTTGAAAGCCAAGCATTGGGTGTCTTGGTCGTTAACCGTCTCCGTGGTGGCTTGAAGATCGTTGCTGTAAAAGCTCCTGGCTTTGGTGATCGTCGTAAAGCGATGTTGGAAGACATTGCCTTTTTGACGGGAGTTACTGTTATCTCTGAAGAGAAAGGGTACAAATTGGAAAATGCAACGCTCGCTGAACTCGGTTCTTGCGAAAAAATCACTGTCGACAAAGACAATACGACCATCGTGAACGGTTCTGGCAAGAAGAAAGACATCAATGCCCGCATCGCTCAGATCAAAGGTCAAATCGAAGTAACTACTTCTGATTACGACAAAGAGAAATTGCAAGAGCGTTTGGCCAAATTGGCTGGCGGTGTTGCCGTACTCAATGTTGGTGCACCAACGGAAGTAGAAATGAAAGAAAAGAAAGACCGGGTGGATGATGCCCTTCACGCAACCCGTGCGGCTATCGAAGAAGGTATCGTTACTGGTGGTGGTGTGGCCCTCGTTCGTGCCATTGCTGCTTTGAAAAAATTGGAAGGCGCTAACGATGACGAAAACGTCGGTATCAATATCGTTCGTAAGGCGTTGGAAGCTCCTGTTCGGGTGATTGCTGAAAACGCAGGCCAAGAAGGTAGCGTCGTTTTCCAAGCTGTTGCCAACGCAAAAGGCTCTAACGGCTATAATGCCCGCACAGGTGTTTACGAAGACCTGAAAAAAGCCGGTGTAATTGATCCTGCGAAAGTGACCCGTGTAGCATTGGAAAATGCTGCTTCTATCGCTGGTATGGTGCTCATGACCGAGTGTGTCATCAATGACAAACCTGAGCCAGAAGCTCCTCATGCTCACATGCCTCCGGGCGGCGGCATGGGTGGTATGATGTAATTAAATACTACTCGTTTTTCAGATATAAAAGCCTCTTCCGTTTTTCGGGAGGGGCTTTTTTTATTGGGCAATTATTTTCCCTTTGGCAATTATTTTTTCATCTAAATAAATATGGTAAAAATAAATCCCGTTGGGTAAGTTATTTCTTTTTACTTCCAAGGTATTTCCCCAAAAATCTTTTTCCATTACGGTCAATCCATTTTGGTTTTTTAATTGGAAATTTAATCGTTGAGAATAATTATTTTCTATTTCTATTTTAAAAGAATTAGAAAAAGGGTTGGGTGAAATTTTAGATAAATATAAATCATTAGAAGATTCAAAAGAGACCGCAGAAGGGAGGATTATTTCGCAGGCAGTTACAGTACTTTTATAAACTACATTATTGGAAAGGCTCACATAAATATATTGTTCTTTATCTACGTATACATGGTTGATGCGCATTTGGGCCGGCAGTCCCGTATTTATGGTCTCCCAATTTTCACCATTATCAATTGAAAGGAAAAGAGAATTGCGACCTGCATTAGTTGCTAAAATTCCCCCACAGAAAGTGGACGTCAAAAAGGGGGACAAAAACACTGGGCCTCCTAATTGTACGAATTTTTTTGCCCCTGCCAGTGCTATTGCATTTAATGTAACATACGGTGGAGGGCCATAAATGTCAGGCCATGTATTGGGTTGATCTATCTGCGCCAAAAAATGTCCTTGTGCCGAGATGTTTAGTGAAGACAAGCCATTGCTAAAAGGTTGTTCAAAATCTGCGTCTTCCCAGTTTTTCCCTCCATCTGTTGATTTAAATAATTTTGAGCCATCAAACGCATACATAGAACCATCAGGATGCCAACTGATATTGGAGGAAAAACTCATAGAGTCCAGAAACTCCCAATTGTTTCCTTTATTATAAGATGCAAATAGTAAATTATTATCGGTGAGAAATAAATTCCCTTCGGGCGAAATGTCCAATTTCAGGGTGTAAAAATAATCTGTTTGTTGTGGGGTAAAAATAGTGTCCCATGTGCCACCCGCATTATCCGACCGGTATAAGATATTATCCCGGTCAATGGCATAAATGCTCTTTTCATTTTCGTGGGTAATTAATTTTTTAATTATTTTATTGGCATTTAATAAAATTGGTCTCCATGTTAACCCGTCATTTGTTGATCGACTGACCCGATAGGCATCTAAGGATTGCGTAAATAAATACCCGTCACTATTTTTCGTGGTGGAAAAAACATCAGCAGATTTATATTGCCCGTCCATCCGTTCCCAATTTTTCCCATTGTCAAACGAACGCATAATTGATTGGGAAAGATAATTGTTTGCATAAACAATAACCCCTTCACTCGAACGAGTGTGACTGTTTGTGTATAGTACCCAAGGAGCGTAATAATAATTATAAGGAAAAATTCTTTTAGGGAGATATTTTCCATTTTCGGATATTATTGAATATTTGGAATCTGTATCCTTATCAAAAGTTTGACCATTGTCGTCAGAGAAATAAACATGAAAATCATTAATTAAATAAATAGCACTGTCGGAGACGGGGACAAAATCAAAGGTGTAATAATAATTGAAAATATTGTTGAGGTCAATTGAATTCCATGCTTGAGTTAGGAAATCGTAATTCCATAAACCGAAATTCGAACCTACTAATAATTGCCCTGATTTAAAATAATGAATATTGTAAAGGTAACCGACCTCTTGGGGTGGGGTTATTTCTTCGATAGTTCCAGATTCGGTTATTTTTAAAATTAGGGAATTCCCAAAATTATATATCCCACCGAAAATAAAATTGTTATCGTTGCCATAAAAGGCCATCCCTGTGCAGTAGAAATCGGGCAACTCATAAATTAATTCGAATTGATTAACCCCTGTTTCTTTAAATACTTTATTGTCATTACTTATTAAAAGTTTACTGTCTTGGTTGAATGCAATTCTTGTCAAACTGTTTGAGGCAGCATTAAATGGCACTTCATCCCATTTAGATTGGCCCTCCGATAATTTATAAATTTTTTCCCTCACTGCAATCCCAACCGTGCCATCGGGGGCCGTCGTTGGTGGTTTGGCCCAGTAAAGATTTAATTCAATTCCCTCCCCAAAATCTTCCCAAGAGTCTCCAAGATCACTCGAACGGAGCATAGTCAGGCTGTCGCTGATAGCGAATAAATGCCCGGAGGAATCGAAATTTACATGGGAGAAACGGACGCCGTAAGGGCCATTTAATGGCGTGAAATAATTTTGCGAATTGAGTTGGCAAATGGCAAGGGAAAGAAATAGAAAGGCTGTAAAAAGTTTCATGGGAATTTTTTTAGATGATGATCCAAATATACATCATTTCCCCATGAAAAAATCAGGCTTAGTCTTTTTTGAAATTTCCCGCTTAAGGTGAGTTCCTTTTTATTTAAAGGGAAGGCAGTGAGGAGTTGAATGAAAATGAAAAACCAGCCAGGGCCAATTTTTCATTTTCATTATTACTTAATAATATTTATCCCAAAGATTTGTGTGTCCCATCGCATTGGCCGTTGTGACGGTTGCCGGTCTGTTTGCAGGTACACATGCCCATTGTTTTAGTGACTTCTTGGGTGAAAACGACAGGTGAAAATTCAGTGCCTTTGTGTGAGCCATCGCAAAAAGGTTGGTTGGACGATTGGCCGCAGGCGCACCAGGCGTAGGTTTTTCCAGCTTCGAATTCGAGGCGGATGGGCGCAGTGCCAGCTTGTTTAGGAGTTGCCATAAGAGTTTTGAGTTTGTGATTTTTAAATGAAACGGCCAAAAGTAAGAAATATGGATTACAGCACGGCTGTTTTATCGTCAGTGAAAAATAATAAAAGCAGGTACCGGCCCGAGCCAATACCTGCTTTTATTTTGGCAACAATTGGATGCCCGTATTTATTGTTTCTCCCAAACAGATCTGGAAGAAACAGTGGCCGAACCCGTGACGCCGGGCTGATCCGATTCAATCTCTGTGTTTTGGATAACGGTCAATGTACCATCGGCATTTATTTCATACTCGGCATTTTGTTCGCTTCCCAATGCGTTTAAATCAATACCGTTGATGTCCAGTTCGTAAAGCACTCCATCAATTGTGATAATGGAATCACCCTCGATCATGTAATTTCCGTCGCCATTAACATTTGTGGCGGAATGAGTCGTGGGCGGAAAGACATCGCCGTTGAGCGTATAAGTGTAGGTGACGGTATAGCTGCCGTTGGTCATAAAAGTGGAATCGTCAAAAGTGACTTCGTAATCGAGGTCGTCTCCAACAATGGAGGCCGTTATGTTCGTCGAGTCGCCATTATACACGTAGTGTGCTTCCATGTTCCCTTCTAGCGAAACTGCTTTCCAAGTACCTTGCAGCGTAGGTTCTTCAATGATGTCTTCGACGCTCTCAATACAAGAATGGAGAGATGCAAAAAAGAGGAGGCTCAAGAGGAGCTTAGTAAAATTAATCATAGGTTTAAATTTTAGAATTTGTAGAAAAAATTAAATAGCAGGAGGTGGTGAAATAATCGGAGGTAAATAAATAGCAGGAGGATGTAAATTTATTTTGACCAGATCTTCTTCTCCATCTGTTTGAAATAAATAATTCTGAGAAGGCACCGTAAATATGAGTGTACTGACAGTCAAATATCTTTCCAAAGTTGATAGGGCGGCATCACCTGCCGCCTGTTTGCGCCAGCTTTGTTTCAACATTGTTTAGGCGTTCATCAATGCCTTTTTGTTCCGCTTCAGTTTGCCGATTTGAGTTTCTTCTTTGGCGATCATTTCGTCAAAACCTTCCAAAATTGGCGTCGATTTTTTCCTTAATGCCTGTGACATAGGTTTTTAGTTTTTCGGATAAATCCGTTTCCATAGCAGTGCGCCCTTTGGAATTTCAGTGCGAAAGCCATCCAATATTTTTTTCCTTTTGGTCGTAGAGGTAAATCCGGCAAACAATATACCTACGGTCGTTAGCACCCCACCAGTAATATCAAAAACAGCAACTTTGGTGAGAGCAGCGAAGATGATTCCAATGGCCGCTATCCCACCACCTATTGCCATCGACCCCGTGCCCGGCTGCTTATCGGGAAAAAGTCCATCTGCGGTGAAATTCTCCGGGCGGTTGAGGAATTTGGTAAAGGTCTCCTGTAAATCGGCCATGACGTTGGCCCGCCGCTCGGCGATGTCGCTGAAAATTTCGTGGTTGTTTTTGAGAATGGTTGTGCTGTTATGGATTTGCTGGTCGATCATTTTGGCCATCTGCTGGATGCTGTCGGCGAGGTCGGCTACATTGTCGTTGAGCTTGGTTTGGAGTTCGAGCTGGAGATCCCGGTCGAGTTGAGCGGCGAGGGTTTCGAGCCATTCTTGGGGGCTTTGGTTTTTGGAGAATATACCCGTGATGCTCCGTTTTAACAAAGAGAAAAAAGAAAGGCCGCTGGACAATTCTTCCTCTTTTTGACGGGTGATGCGGTCATACCCTGCTACGAGGTTTTCCACCAACATGTCCACTTGCCGGAGCGATTTGCCGCCTTGTTTTTCCAATGTTTCCGAAACATTTTTCCTAAAAGCAGTGTCCGCTTCCCATTGTTTGCGGCGGTCAGCCACACCCTTCGCAATCCGTTCGTTGAGGTTGCGGGAGGTCTCGATATTGTTCTGCAATTTGAGGACAGGTGCCTGTCCGCCCGTGATATTTTCCGTGATATATTTCCGTAAGGGAAAGAAACCGCTGTCGAGTTTTTTGGCCTTTTCCTCGGTCAACAAGTCGAGGTCAGGCGGTGGCATTTTGTAAGCCTCTTGTTCCAACAGCGCAGAAACAGCAAAAACGTGTGGCTCCGAAATTCCTTTTTTTATGGCCTGTTCCCGTACCCCGTTGATGTTTACTTGAAGGTCGGCCTCATTCATCAGGTCTTTTTGTTGTAAAATAAAAATGACCTTGCGACGCCACTCCGTTTTGATGAAATCAAAAAAATCCCAAGCCGATTGGCGGTACGGGTTTTTGGCCTCAAACACAAAAACGATCAGGTCGCTGGCGGGGATGAACCGCTCCGTGATTTCCTGATGATGCTCCACGATGGTGTTTGTGCCGGGCGTGTCCACAATGGCAATTTCTCTTAAAATCTCGACAGGCTGGGTTATCTTTTTCAAATACGGGTTGATGACGATCACCTCTTCTTTTTCTCCCCAAACGACCTGTTGGATAGTGTCGGTCATGGGCTGCGGGGCGACTTTGCAAACCTCTTTTCCCGTTGACAATAAGGCATTTACAAAACTACTTTTCCCCGCTTTGACCTCCCCGACGATGACAAACATAAATGGCTCATTGATGCGGTTGCGGAGGTCGCTGACTGTTTGGGCGAGCTGGTCGTGGCCGATCTCAATGGTCAGGCCGTGGAGGTCTTTGACGATCTCGTCGATCTGGGAACGGAGGTGTTGGAGGTGTTCGTTGAGTATGTTTGACATTAACTAAAAATTACTTGGTTATTATAGTTGACTGACTGCTTTGTTTCGTGATAAATAGAAAATCCTGTTCACCGCAAAGTAAACCTGATCGGCAGTACATACCGAACCCTTACGGGCTGCCCCAAACCGTTCAGGCCCGGTTCGAATTTTGGGAATCGCTGCACCAACCTTACCGCCTCTTTGGCGCAGCCGCCGCCGATGTCATTTCTATATTGGACACTCGTAATCTTTCCGTCTTTTTCAACAGTGAATTCTACCGTGACTGTACCTTCAATTTTTTGGCGTTTGGCCTCTTCCGGGTATTGGAGGTTTTTGCTGATAAATTTGCCAATGCTTTGTTCTGTGCAAGCCTTTTCCTTTTCCTGGTTGTCATTTTTGCACCGGGGATAAACTGGGAGACGGGAGGCCAATCTCATGGGAATGATTTCATCGGGATCGGTAGGGGTGATGCCGCCACTGCCGTTGTCGACTGAAGGTTTTACCCCTCTATTCGGTGGGGAAACATTTCCAGTGTTTTGACCTTTTGGTTTGACCTTTGTCCCACCCCTGTCATTGTCTTTTTTGGTGGTGGGTTGTGGTTGTTTAGTTGTTGGAGGGTCAGTTTTCTCGGCTAATCCATTTTCCATTTCATGGATCATAGATGCCGCTCTTTCGACGTTTTTCCCTTCAGGAAATTGACGCACGTAATTTCTCATTGTTTCCACATCCTTGGAGGCCAAAGCTGCTTGCCAAGCTTGGTTGTCGAGACTGTCCAAAACGATTTTTGCCCGGTTGGATAGGTCGCTCTCTGGGTGGTTTTTCAAAAAATCTTTGACGTCAGATTGATTGGGGTTGTTTTTGATTTTGTTCCATTCCTCTCGATCGGCCGAGGCAATATTCCCAGAGTCATTGGGATTGACATTGATGTAGCTGGGAGTCAACACATTCCACATCACCATGGCGGAAACGACCAATACCACAAAGGCGGAAAGGATCGTCCCGATTTTTCGAATGGAACTGCCTGTCCGGGGAATGGCGGGGGCCGGTGCAGGAGTAGGCATTGGGGCAGGAGGTGGGCTTGGGGGGAAGAATTCTTTCGAACCGGGTAAAGGAATTTCCCTTGTCCCGGCTCCACCTTTGTCGTGGGCGACAGCCATCGCAATGCCCGCCTTGGCAAACTCTTCGGCCACACCTGACTTTTCGGGTACAGTAGCAATGATTTCCACTTTTTCCTCCAGCACCACATTTCGCTTGCGCTCAATGCCATTTTTTATTTCAATAATGGAAATTTTCAAAACCAGGTCGTGCATACCCTCGGCGATTGGTTTTACAAAAAATATCCACTCCGTGAACAGGTCTTGCTCCACAAACTGCACCGTGTCACTCAACGTCCTGATCTCGAAGGCATCCCCAATTGGGTCGAGCAGCTCGACGCCCATCACTTCCGAAATGCGGAGGTCTTTCAACACATCGCCTTCGTGCTTTTCGAGGTCTTGCGTAATGATATTGCGATCGAAAGCCAAACGAACGAGGCACTTGGTTTCCTCGTTTTTCTGCATCTGTTTGGGGATGCGGTAGAGGACTTCGCCATTGTAAATGTCTGGTTTGCCATCCACTCCTGCTTTTTGAGCCGTGGCCAAGTGGTTGTCCATTAAGCTGTCAATGAAGTCGAGCAGTTCCTTCCTTATTTTGTTGAATTCGAGATTGGCCGCTTCGTCGCTGATGATCCCCTGCAACAACTGGCGGCTGATATCTTGGTAGCGCCCTTCGAGCAGGAGCAGGTCATTGTATTTGTCGGTGCCAATGGCAAGGGCAGCCTTGGTGCCTTTGATGGCCACGTCGATGCCTTCCGGTAGGAGGAGTTTGAGTTCGTTCTTGGTGTCGCTTAACGTTTTCATTGAATGGTATGATCGATTAAACTTTGGTTTTTGGGAAATTTTAGTGGTGTCAGACAGGCTAAGTAGGGCAATTTTCAACCCTCCCAAAAGTACTGGCTTTCAGCTAAGTAGAAAATCAAAATTAAAATAAATTGAAAAACGGAAGGTGTAAGCGAAGTCCTTCCGGTTTCTTTAGAGTCAGCAGTTGATAGGATTTATTGTACCGGACTTGTCAACCCTCTTCCACCACACTTTGCCGGATGACGCTCCGGGCAGCCCGGCCATTGCAAAGCAGCGCATCAAGGATGGAAAGGTTAGGCACAAAACCGTGGCGGTCTTCAAACACCTGCGCGTAATAATGCGGCTTAAAGGTCGGATCGTCGATGGGAGTTTTGGGGTTGATTTTTCCCCGCCAATCATCCACGCCGCTTGGGGCTTTGCGGTAGTATTCAGCGGTCATTTCAACGTTGATGTGGATGCCGATGGTTTTTATAAAATAGAGCAAAAGGTCGAAGTTGAAATCCCACATGTACTCGTACCGCTTGTTGACAAAATACTTTTTCAGGTCGTCTTTGTAAAATTTGAAATAAGGCGAATTGCCATAGGCTGATTCAATGGATTTCCAGTGCCGGCCATTCCAAGGTTCGTCATAAGCAATGTGGACGTCGCGGATGCGGGTCTGGCTGTTCTTGCCTTTGCGGAGTGGGATGGAAAGGATTTGGACGCCGTTGACCCCCATGATGTGGCAGCGGTTGCGGTACGACCCTTTCGAGTAATTCTCCTGGGCCTCCAACAATAACCGATCGTAGCTAAACAATTTGGTGAAATAATGGACGGGCGGCATGTACTGCAACTCCAACAATATGGTTCGCTCTTTCCTCAATGTGATTTTTGTTTGTTCCCGGGGGGAAATTTTTTATGAATACAGTTGGGCAAAAATAGCAGTTCTTGACAAACTGAAAAGTCATCGTTTATCTAACACTCCTTTTTCACGAATTCACGTCGTTAGCTTGTTCAGTTTTGTGAAATGATCCGAGAATCGGCAACTTTGCGGCTTCATTAAAACAATCGTTATGCACACATTTAAACTGGAAGGAAAAGAATACATCGAAATGAACAAGCTCCTGAAAATCTTCCATTTGGTCGGCTCTGGCGGCGAAGCCAAAATGCGGATCAAAGAAGGGGAGGCTTCCTTCAATGGGGAGGTGGAATGGCAGGTGCGGAAAAAGCTGCGGGCCGGGGATAAAGTGTCGTTTGCCGGGGAGGAGATTTTGATAGAGGAGTAGTAGTTTTAAAATTATGCGGCTGAAGCGAATTTTGGGAAGGCATTGCATTGAGTCAGGAAGGGTTGCAATCACTTGAGGATGTGAATCCCTCGAAATTGAACGAGTTCACATCCCTCGCTATAGCATGCCGTCCTCAGGACTTTTAGGCAAGAGATTTTCGAAACAGCTCAAAAAATTAAGACTGTTTCCCCAATTGCTCCATCTACTTTTCCCAATAGCATTTTCAGCCAAAACAGCGGGTTGAGCGCCTTTTTCCGAACGTCCAGGTCAATGTACATCAGCGAGATCCACATCCAAGCAGAAAGTGCGGTTGCGGAAGCCCAATTGGCGGTGAGATTGACGAGCCAAGGACGGGCCATCATCTTTTGCGGCGTAGCTCAGCTGCATTTCTTTGCCCGCTGCTCGACCGCTCGTCATAAGCTTTCATAAAAGACGCGCTGAAATCATTTTTTGCCAAACATTCTTGCACCTGTTCCGCTGCGATGTAGCCACTGTAAATGGCATTGCCAATACCCTCGCCACTCAACGGGTCGATCAAATGCCCGGCATCGCCCACCAGCATAAAATGATCGCCAGAAATAGGCCGTTTCTTCGAGCCGAGCGGCAAACCGAAGCCCGTAATTTTCCCTTCGAGTTCTGCATTTTTAAATCGCTCCCGCAACCGCAGTGGGTATTGATGATGTCCTGCAACCCTTCCTGCGTTAGCCTGCCGCTTGCTGATATGGTCGCTGCGCATACCGAGGCCGACGTTGGTGTAACCGCCAGGCGTTGAGACGCAAAAATAGCCAGGATTGATTTTTTGCAAAAATGCAGTTCGATGAAGCCGTCTGGGTGCAGCCCTTCCGTTTTTGTAATAGGCCCGCACGGCCGCATGAGTGGAGCGGATCTTTTTTCCAAACCAGCGTGGTGGCGGGAAAAATTGAGATCAGCGTAGATTGGAAACTATCAGCAGCCAGGTATCGACGGAAAAGGTCTTTTGCTTATTGGTAAGTCGGTAACCCGTTGGCGTTTTTTCAAAATCATCAATGGCTGTATGTTTTCGAAAAAAAGGATGTTGTCCCGTTTCTTCACTTCCTCCACCAAAAAGTTGTCGAAGTCAATCCGCTTGGAGACATACCCCTGCTTGGGGTCATTTTTCGGATCGTAATTAGGCCGGAAAGGCACATCGATTTCCTTATTGTTAGGTGCCACAAACCGGATGCCCCAGATCTCCGTTTGCAGCTCCGCAGTGGCTTCAAACCGTTCCATAATGGCCGGGTCGATGCGGCCAAGAATGGTCGCCGTTTTACCACTGATAGCGTCCCCGCAAATTTTGTCCCGGGGGAAAGAAGCCTTGTCTACCAGTACACAGGAAATACCTAAATGGCTCAATTTCAGTGCAGTAGCTGTTCCCCCTGGGCCAGCCCCCACAATGCAGATGTCGGTTTTTAGATTACGGTTCACATTTTTCAGTTTACAGTTCGCAGTTCGCAGTTCTCAGTTGGCAGTCCGCAGTTCTCAGTTTGCAATCAGTGTGGAATAGAATCCCAAATCCGCTTCGGGACGCCACTTCGCCACTAAGTCTATCCAACGCAAACTGCGGACTGCCAACTGAGAACTGCTAACTGCCGACTGAAAATTGCCTCTTCGCTTCATTCCAAAGAGCATCCATTTCGGCCAAGGTCATATCGTTCAAGTCTTTGGGTGCATTTTTTTCGATGTACTCAAAGCGGGCCTTGAATTTCTTGTTGATCCGCTCCAGAGCGGTTTCTGGTTCAATGTTGAGGAAGCGGGCGTAGTTGATGAGGGCGAAAAGCATCGCCAAATTCTTCTTCCTTTTTCTTGGGAAAAATTGTTGTCCCGCAACTTCCACTCGCTCCCCCGATTTCCTCTTCCACCTTTTTCCCAAACCTGTTCGGTTGTTTCCATTTCAAGACCTACCTGAGCCGTTTTTGCTGCATGCATAAGCGATAGCGGGTAGGGAATTGGGGACGCCTTCCAGCAGCGACTTTTTACCTTCCTTGCAGTTTCCAGTTGCTCCCAATTCTTTTTCACCTCCTCCTCATCGGCCACATGCAGCGAGCCATAGACGTGGGGGTGGCGTTTCACCAATTTATCACAAATGGCGTGCAAGGCATCGCCGATGTTCCAAGCTCCTGCTTCCTCAGCTATTTTGGCATAAAAAACCATGTGCAGCATCAGGTCGCCCGTTTCCTCTTTAATGCCATTGAGGTCGCCTTTGATGATCTCGTCGGCGAGTTCGTAAGTCTCTTCGATGGTCAGGTTGCGGAGCGTTTCGGCAGTCTGCTTGCGGTCCCAGGGGCACTGCTCCCGCAGGTCATCCATGATGCGGAGGAGGCGGGAAAACGCTTCCAGTTTGTATTCCTGATGGGTCGTTCGAGGGCGTGGTTCAGATGTGTTAGGTGATGCGGTCATTTTGCATTAATTTTGCGGCAGTTCATATTTCGGGGCAAAGGTAAACTTCCTGTAAGGCTCTTTGTTCTAAAATTGACCAAGCATTTTTGAATTTGAAAATGAAATAGCCGGGAGCAACCTCATTCCAATGAATTACCAGAGACTTTCCAGTTTTCATTTTTATTTTTATTTTCATTTTAATTTTTATTCTACATGGAATTCTTAAAAATTTTTCTCGCCATATTTTCCTTTTTCATTCTGGCTTTTGCCATGATCAACATCAGCTACATCGTCAAAAAACGGGAGTTCCGGGGCACTTGTGCCACCAACAACCCGATGATCGCTGACCGCTTCGGTGGTGGTAACTGCTCCATTTGCGGCAAAACGGCAGATGAGGCTTGCAAAATGCCAGAGGTGGATAAGAAATAGGGGAGTCCTTTTTACTGAATTTAGTGAAATAATAGTGGCGTTAGCGCGGTAAGCGCTAACGCCACTTTTAATTAAAATAAAAATGTAAATAAAAATAAAAATTAGACAACAACAGGAATGCAGATGACACAGATTAAGCGGATTCTCACGGATTTTGTGTCCATATGGAGCATAAAATCCGTGAGAATCCGCTTAATCCGTGTCATCTGCGTTTCGATTATTATCCTATTCTTGACATCGAAATGTGCGATTGTCCTCAAGGGAAGTTTTTCATTTTTATTTTCATTTCAATTTTTATTAAAACTCCCATTCACCTTCCGCCAAATACCCAGTGGATTACCATCCTGCAAGGCCGCTGGCAACAATTCTTGGATAAAATTCTGGTAGGCCACTGGCCGCACAAAACGCTTGATCGCTTCGGTACCGACCGAAGTAAAACGCCCGTCCGTAGTAGCGGGGTAGGGGCCGCCGTGCTGCATGGCGTGGCAGACTTCCACACCCGTTGGTACACCGTTGATGATGAGGCGGCCAGCGATCTGGTTGAGTTCGTTGATGAGTCGGCCTTGGTGACCGAGTTCGTGGGTTTCCCCAAAAACGGTTGCCGTGAGCTGGCCGTGCAGTGCCTTGACCAACTGCACCAGTTCGTTGCCGTTTTTATAAGTGACCAAAAGCGTAAACGGGCCAAACACTTCTTCTTGCAAATTTGGGTTGGCTAAAAATGCCTGTGCAGAGGTGATGCCAGCGGAAGGAAGCACGCAGTCCGCTTCTGATTGTTGGAAAATATGAATAGCCCTCACGCCATTTTGCGATAGGGTCGTTGTCAGCCGTTGGCTGTAATTTTTATAAATTCCTTGGTTGAGCATGCATTGTCCAGCGATGCCGGCCATCGCTTCTGCCAGTGTTTTGGCAAATGCCTCGTGTCCACTTTCGGGGACAAAAACGAGTCCGGGGTTGGTGCAAAATTGCCCGGCACCCAAGGCTACCGAACCAGCCAAAGTCTTGGCTATTTCCGTTCCCCGCTGATCCATAGCGCCCTGCAAAACAAGGATCGGGTTCACGCTGCCCATTTCTGCAAAAACCGGAATCGGGTTGGGTCTCCGGTTGGCAATATCAAATAGCGCCCGGCCACCCCGCAGCGAACCAGTGAAAGCCACCGCCGCAGTCAATGGGTGTTTGACGAGCGCCCCGCCGGTTTTGTAATCGCCATTGACCATCGAGAAAACGCCGTCGGGCATGCCGCTTTTTTTGGCTGCTTTTTGAATGGCGAGGGACACCAATTCGTTGGTCGCCGGGTGCGCTTCGTGGCCTTTGACCACCACCGGGCAGCCAGCGGCCAAGGCCGATGCCGTGTCGCCGCCCGCCGTCGAAAAGGCCAAGGGGAAATTGCTCGCCGTGAAAACCACTACCGGCCCCATTGCCTGCGACATGGTGCGGATGTCGGCTTTAGGGATTGGCTGTTGGTTAGGTCGCCCAGTTCGATGATGGCATTCACCCAAGAACCTTCTTCCACATGGTCGGCGAAAAGGCGCAACTGTCCAACCGTCCGACCACGTTCGCCCCGTATCCGAGCCTCTGGCAGACCTGCCTCGGTCATGGCTGCATGGACCAATTGATCGCCGAGGGCTTCTATTTCCTCCGCTATGGTTCGCAGAAATTGGGCTTTCTGTTTTCCCGTAAAATGACGGTAGATTTGAAAAGCGTCGTGCGCTTTCTGCATGGCAGCGTCCACCTCCATGGAGGTAGCTATTTTGAAATCAGGAGCGTCGGCTACGGCGTTGGCAGTGCTGCCCGTGAAGGTGCGTTTACCCTTCCCTGATTGTTTCTGTCCAATGATGTTTTTTCCGGTGAGTTTCATTTTAAAGTTTTGAGTTGGAGAGATTTGAGTTTTGAATACTTATCACTCAATGTTCAAGATTAAAGCTTCGGCATTTTCGGCCTATTCTTCAGCCCATCTTTCAATATTTTCATCACCCGTTTGCGCTCTGCGCCTTTCAGCGGCTGGCGGGGCAGTCGGACGTGCTCGGTGCCGATGCCGGTCATGACTTCGGCCAATTTAATATTTTGCACCAATTGCGGGCTAATGTCCAACTCCAAAATGGGCAAAAACCAACGGTAGATTTTCAGGGCTTCGGCGATGCGGCCTTGTTTCACCAATTGGTAAATGACGACGGTTTCCCTCGGAAATGCATCGACCAATCCAGCCACCCAACCATGTGCGCCCATGACCAATTCTTCCATGGCGAGGGTGTCGACGCCGCAGAGGATTTTCAAGCGGTCGGGACCAAAGCGGTTGATGATGCGGGTGACGTTGGAAATGTCCCGGGTGCTTTCTTTGACGGCTTGGATGTTTTTGTGTTTTAACAAAACCTCAAACATATCGAGCGTCACTTCGATTTTGTAGTCCACCGGGTTGTTGTAAACGAGGATGGGCAGGTCGGTCGATTTGGCGATGTCGAGAAAATAGTCCACCACTTCGGCATCGGTCGGTTTGTACTGCATGGGCGGCAGAACCATCAGGCCGTTGGCTCCATTTTTTTGGGCTTCATTAGTTGCGGCGATGGCCGCTTTGGTGGAGCGCTCCGCAATGTTGACCACAACGGGGATCTTCTTTTTGGCCAATTTCAGGCAGGTGGCGAGCAGTTCCATTTTTTCTTCCTGCAACAACGTGCTGGCCTCGCCCAACGAGCCGCCGATGATCATCCCGTCAATGCCGGCTTTGATCTGTGCGTTGACATTTTTGGAAAAAACCTTGAGGTCGAGGTCGCCTTTTTTGGTAAATGCTGTTGTGAGCGCCGGATAGACGCCTTCCCATTTTACTTTCATGGATAGTGATTAGTGGTTAGTTGATTTGTGATTGAAACCGAGCTGAGCATTTGGTGGAATGCTGCTTATATGGTTTGGTTTTTAAAAGTAGTGGGCAAATGTAAGCCTTGAAGTAGGAGGTAGCTGCAAATAAAGGACAGGAAGTTTTTACGATTTTGATCAAATCAGCGTTTTGCAAGGGAATTCTTTATCCAAGTCATTATGCTTTGAACGCGATAAGAGATGAATGAGGACTAATGATTCAAACACAACCAACAATAAAATCGTGGTTAATATTTCTACCATTTATTTTATTCGTTTTGCTTGCGTGGTAAATGATAGGCCTTGGTTGCCCTGCATGGAGGTCATGACTCCTTCAAATAAAGGCTCTGGACAGCCCATTGGGATTTTCCACTCAAAAATAAAATTAGAACCTGTCCCTCCTTCTACATCTGAATGATCGATGATTATTTCGGTGGTTTCCATTGGGGCGAGAAATATCGGTTCTTTAAAATAGGTTCTAATCGGTGCTCCGTGGGTATCAAAGTATTCCGCTTTCAACAAATAAATAGTATCCAAGTCACTGGTATTCCGCAGGCTTATCATGCCCGTCAGGTTGTATTTCTGGTGTTGGGAAAAACTATAAATCTGGGAATAGACAGAAAGGTAAGATTTCCCGTATTCGAGGGAATTCTTGTTACTAATGTCTATGGCCCTTTTGGACCAGTTTTCTGGGTTTATTGAGCTGGACTCCTGCTTTTCGCCACATCCAATCAAGAATGTCAGGGCAATTGAAATAACAATAAATAATTTCATAGTTTTTGATTTTTGACGACGGCAGCGAAATTATGATGTTCTGACTACTCAACCCATCAACCGCTTATTTCACGATGCCCTGCCATTTTGCTAATACGACTGTCTTTAAAATTAGTATTGTATTTAATAAACGTCGGCAGGGTTCATAACCCTGCCGACGTTATCCTTTGTCAAAATTGCTAATTAAGGTTTTAATAATTAAGGCATTTCAATTGATACATAACCCTAAATCTTAACAAACCTATTTTGAAATAATAACTGTTGCCCTTTACTGTCCATTATTTTTAGGAAATAAACCCCGCTTGGTAGGTCGGCCAAATTCAATTCAAGCGGTTTTCCATTTTCTACTATTACTTCCTTCCTGTTTTTTTTAACACTGCCATTGGCAGCAAAAATAAATACGGTGGTTGGGCCAGCTTCCCAATTTGCCAAAATGGACAGTTCATCCCTTGCTGGGTTAGGGGATAGGGTAAGGTTGTTGTGGTCAGTGATTTGTACCGAGACGACCTTGGAGTACTCAAAGCTGCCGTCTATGTCTATCATTTTTAGGCGGTAAAAATGAATGCCCGATTTAGGGTTTTGGTCCAAAAGGCCGTAACGGCCCTCGTATGGGGAAAAAGCGATTTTGCCAATGGTTTCCCAATTGTTGGATTGGCTGGAATGTTCAATTTCAAAATGGTTCAAAGTACCGGGAAGGGCCGTTTCCCAAACCAACTGGACACCAGCGCTGTAAAGGTTTGCCCTAAAGTCGATCAGTTCAATGGGCAACAATGCCAATGCCGCAATCACAGCAGCTTCCGCATCAATGATCCCGTGCCCATAAGTGTTGTTGGGAGTGTCAGTGGGGGAATCTCCACCACAGCCCTGACTCGTTGTTTGGCCACCTGACGTGCTTTCCAACAAGCTTCTAATCAGTGTAACATTTCCCGCCAGGGAAGGATTGGCATCGATCAGCAAAGCCACTGAACCGGCCACATGCGGCCCGGCCATACTGGTGCCACCCCAAGATTCATAAGTGCCGCCTGAGATGCAAGAACGGACACTGACCCCCGGTGCTGTTACGTCGGGTTTCATACGGTTGCTGCCATCCACGGTGACGGGGCCTCGGCTGCTAAAGTTGGCGATGGTATTGGTTATGTCGTTAGCCCCCACCGCCAAACTTCCTGCAAACATGGCAGGCGGTGCACTGACGGTCGAGCAAGCGCTACCCGAATTGCCTGCCGAAACGACAACGACGACCCCGGCAGCAAGAAGGTTGTTGATAGCCAGTTCCATGTCTGCCCAATTACTGGAATTACAGCCTTCTGAAGTTGGGCAGTACCAAGAATTATTGATGACGTGTGGAGCTTTTGATGCGTCGGGGTTTTGGTCATTCAAATCGGTTGGCGCCAAAAACCATTGAAAACATTCGATATAGGTAGTTAGTGTGCCATTGTTCTGATCCATGTTCCGGCACCCAATCCATTTAGCATCTGGTGCTACACCAATCTCATTGACTCCCTCCGAACCGACCATTGTACCCATGGTATGTGTGCCGTGTTCTTGGTCGTCGCAGGGCTCGATAGAGTCGTATCCACAAGGATTGGGAATTGGGGAATTGGGGTTGCGGAAGTGAATAGCATCGTGCCAGTTGTAGTTGTGATCAGCGGTTCCAGCCCCCGCATCCCAACCCCGGTATTTTAGTTTCAGGGCAGCCACGTCCCAGTCATAACCAGTGTCCTGACCACCGACAACGACATCAGTACCTGTGTAGCCCATCGCCCAAACATCGTCAGCATTGATGTCGGCAATACCCCATTCGACAGTGCGTTCACCACTTGATTCGCTCCGCTGGGGGGCTTCCATCTGGACGGTTGGATTGCTATGTATGCCCGCTACTTCGGGCAGGGTAGCGATGGCTTCGAGCAGCGATTTCCCCCCTTTTGCCCAAACGGAATTGATAATCCAATAGGCACGGTGAGGTGCGGCAAAGTCGTTCAGCACTTGCATTAATACAGTTTGTGTCCGCTCTGCCGTGGAGGAAAGTTGTTGGAAAACATACGCCCCTTTTTCTTCCTTTTTCGGGAAAAAAGCAGCTTCACTAAGGTTGGCTTGTTCGGTGAGCACCACGAGGAATTCGACGGCTTCCCCGTTGGCGGCACTATGCCAGACAGTTGGGTCTATTTTGGAAATCCAAGTTTGGCCAAAAGAAAAAAGGCTGGAAGTGAGGAAGGTCAGTAGTAAAATGGAGGCTTTCATACCTAGTAATCTTTTGAATGAAAAACTTTGCGCTCAATAATGGGTAAGGTGTCGAATATTACAAAGGTATTGTTCTTTTGGTAAAATGGAGATGGGTAATTGAAAGCTAAATTGTTAGGATATAATAACTTTTTTATTGGAAAAAAAAAGACGGGAGCAGGCGATTGCCTGCTCCCGTCTTTTCGACAGTTGTTTTTGTAGAACAACGTGAGTTATGGATAAGAACAGCATGTGACAACCCAGAAAACAATCCCAGTATAAAAGCCGGAGGTTACAAAACCTCCTCTACGTTGGTTTCATGGCCACGGGTTCACCGCTGGAAGGGGCATTGGTAGAGGAGGTTTTGCAACCTCCGGCCTATCAAGCAGCAATGAACCATTGAAAACGTACCAACAAGCTGTGTAAAATATTGACTGTCAGTTGATTTTATCCATAATTCACGTTAATTCAAATTGCGATGAATCAAGCTTCATTAATTCCGGGCCGAATGGTGTTAAGATCATTTGTCATCATCCTGCTCGGCCCAGTGGGATTTTAAGGGGGAACGGGAGCCCTGCTCCCGTTCCCCCTTAAAATCCCTAGAGGGGCATCCCGAAGCGAGTACGGGACAGGTGTTGGGCGGTTGCCATGAAACATGACTTACCCTGCCCCGCATTTCTTGGACTTATAATTTATCGCAATTTGGGTTAGCTACTTTATGATCGTCAGATCCCCCTCATACAAAACCACTACCCCGTCAATAAATTCGATCTGTGCATAATAGGCAAACACGGCTGGGTCCATCGGCTTGCCCTTGAAAGTGCCATCCCACCCTTCCAATTCAACGCCGGGGGTGAGATCAAAGCCATCGAAAACCATTTCGCCCCAGCGGTCAAATACACGGAGGCGTTTGATGATACGGCCAGCTCGGCCAGTGTACGCCGTGAAAAAATCATTGAACCCATCGCTGTTGGGGGAGAAGGCGTTGGGGATGTAAACGGGACGTTTCAAATCAACAAAAATAGTGAGGGAATCAAATGCGATACAGCCCGTGGAATCCACGATGAGGATGTTGTAAACGGTCGTGCCAAGGGGCAAAGCCGTTGGGTCTTCGCAGTCGTTGCAATCCAATGTTTCCGAAGGAGTCCAAGTAATGTCCACTGGCCGGAACGGCGGGGAGATCACGGCGTTGATATTGGCTGTAAAACCTAAATCGACCGTCTGGTCTGGGCCAGCTTCTACGGTGAGGGGCGGCGGCTGATTGACGATGCCCTCAATCGTATAAATACAATTTCTGCTGTCCCGTACATAAACGGTATAAGTACCAGCGGCCAGCCCGGTCAGGTCGGGTGACAATTGAAAATCCGTCCCGTTGAGACTATACTCATAAGGCGGGGTGCCACCTGTCGCCAATACGGAAATGGTACCAGTCGCATCGCCCGCACACAGAACATCCAGGATGCTCAAAGCCAAACTGATCGAATCCGGCTCAATGATGTCGGCAGAAAGGATTTCTGAACAACCATTCTCGTCCGTCACAGTCACCAAATAATTGCCGGGGCCAAGATTATCAATGGTGGACGTTGTTTCACCATTGCTCCATAAATAGTTGTAGTCACCCGTGCCGCCTGTGGCGGTAACTGTTATCGTGCCATCTGCTTCCCCATAACAACTGATGTCGGTAGGGTCAATAGTCACAACCAGCACAGGGAAGTCTTCAACGACGATGGTAAAGTTACCTTCGCAGCCCTGCCCGTCCACTACTTGCACATTATAGGTACCAGCAGGGATACCGCTCAAAGTGTTGCTGGCTTGTGGGCCGTTACCAAAATCAAAAGTCACAGGCGGGTTGGATATTTGAATAGAAACGGAAATGCTGCCGTCAGAATCGCCATTGCAAGTAGGCGGGCTGACAGGGTCAACGCCTGCCTGTAAACTCAAACCCTCGGGGATGTCGAAAGTAAACAACTGGGTGCAGCCATTAGCCCCCATGACCACCACGGGGTAAGTGCCGACAGGTAGATTTTCCATCGAATCAACAGAGGTGAAATTACCAGTAGCCCCCCAGTCATATTGATAGGGGGCATCCATTCCAACAGGTTCTAAATAAATAGCACCAGTCGCATCGGCAGGCCCACAGTAATCAGCCACGATGTCAACATCTACATTTGGCACTTCCAAAATTTCATATTGTTGAATGTCGGTAATGATACAGCCCGATTCATCCGTAATGGTCAGCGTGACGAACTTGATACCCGTGGAGTTGTAGCTTACACTGTGTGGGCCAGGGCCCGTTGCGGTAGCAGGGACAGCACCTACGCCAAAGTTCCATTCATAAGCGGCTATGCCTGAGATGGACTGCGACGCATCGGTAAAAGTGATGACTTCATTCTGACAAGCCTTGAGCGGAGGAGCTGAAGTAAATTCAGCCGTCGGTCCCTGAAAAGTACCGGTGCCGCCAAATTCGATGGTAAAGCCATTTCCAGTATTACTGAAATTATTGATAATGAGCGCATAACTGACGCCGGGAACCATGTCGATTGGGGCGACAAAATTATTGTTTGGTGGATTGCAGCCCGGCTGCTCATCAAAATCTGTTTCGCCTGCTTGCAATCCAGTTGGACCAGTACAAACTTCCCAGGTAGAAAATGGCTGGCCGACATTTTCACCAGCAGCCTCACATCTTATTTTTATTTTGTTGGAACAATCATCAATCCCGTTTGGCAATTCAAAAACGGCAAAATCAATATCATCGGAAGGGTTGGTTGGGCTAATGGTAAATTCCAGTGTACCTGCATCTTTGCACGTCCACCGATACCAGCCGGATGCAAATTCGGTTTGGATACAAATGTTTGGGTCTATTTCATTGTTATTATTACCTGTGCCGACAAGGCTTTCCACGGTAAAAGAAGACTTATCGCAAAGGATCACACCAGTCGGACAATCACCGCTGGGGTCGGCCACGCCGTTGAAATTATTGACACAAAGCTGAAAAGTCCCCGTATCCCCATTTCTACCATCTACCCTGATGTAATAAATCTGCCCTACCGTCAACGGCCCGGCGAATGTCTCCACAATGTTATCATTGAAGCCGTCGGATGCGCAACCCAAGGCCGTCAGACCAGTGGCGCAATCGCCTGTATAAATCGCAAATTGCGGAGCGTTCAAAGTGCCACCAGAACCAGTTGGGCCGCCCGTGTTGCCGACCACCGTTACTTGCAACGTCGCTGCAGTTGCGACAAAAGAAAACCAAACATCGTTATTGACACCCGGGAAACAAGTAGGTTGGATTTGATTGCTCGGGCTTGCACCAATATTATCAAACTCGCCAGAAGCGGAGCAGTAGTTGCTCACGTTGCTGAGCATGGTAGCGGTGGCGCATTCATCCGACTGGCTCATCAGGGAATTGGACAGAAAAATAGATGAGAATATGATTAGGGTTGGGAATAATTTCCTCATTGATCAAAGTTTTAGATTAGCATGCAAAATCCTTTAAAAAAAGGCAGGTTCAAAAATAACGTTTTGCAAGAGGCAAAAGTACTGTTTTGCTGGCTGAAAGCAGACATAACGACGTTATGGCGCTGTTAAAGGGTTGGGTGAATGGAAGGTTAAAAATGTTACTTTTGCCTTTCCTTGTGCGGCAGTATGGTGTACGAGAATTTTATTTATGATTTTAGGCCCTGCATCTCATGGGTTTTCAAGACTTAATTCGGTGCAATGCTGCAAATTATTTTTTTACCAATGCTTTAAGAAATAATGAAAAGGCATATTCCCAATATCATCACTTTAGCCAACCTCTTTTTAGGTTGCTGCGCCACAGCCAGTGTGTTATATGGGCAATTTGTCCAAGCCTTTTATTTTTTCATTGCCAGTGGCGTTGCTGATTATCTTGACGGGGCATTTGCCAGGGGCTTGCAAGTGAATTCAAGGATCGGTAAAGAATTGGATTCGCTGGCCGACATGGTTTCGTTCGGGGTGGTGCCGGGTGTCATCTTGTATATGTTGTTGGTGAAAGGGTTTGCAGGGATGGAGGGGCTTCCCATTGAGTTGACATTGGCCGCTTCGCCTGCTTTTTTGGTGACCCTGTTTTCTGCGCTGCGCTTGGCTAATTTCAACATAGATGCCCGGCAGTCGGAAAATTTCATTGGTATGCCAACGCCGTCGGTTGCCATGTTTGCCGTCGGATTAATGTTGATTTTCCACTACAACTCCTTTGGATTGGCCAGCCTCGTGAGTGCCCCGTTGTTCATTTATTTGTCCATCCCTGTACTATGCTGGTTGATGGTTGCCCAGTTCCCGATGTTCAGTCTCAAATTCAAAAAGCTCAGCTGGGCAGGCAATGAGATTCGGATTATCTTTGCCGTCGTAGCTGTATTGATGGGCGTCTTGCTAAAAGAAGCAGCTTTTGCAGCCATCATCATCGCCTATCTTTTCTTTACGATAATAGACAATTTTATAAATGGGTGGACGGTTGACGGCTGAGCGCTTATCCGCCACTTTTCACATGAAAAAGCATGAAATCAAATCTCTGAATGCACAGTGATCTGACTTCTGATATTTCCACTATATGCTCCACCTCGTTCCTACTCCCATCGGCAATTTAGAAGACATGACCTTTCGCGCCGTGCGCATCCTCAAGGAGGTGGACAAGATTTTTGCAGAAGACACCCGGGTGACGAAACGGCTGCTCGACCACTACGGCATCGAGACACCACTGACTTCTTACCATGCTTTTAATGAACATAAAATAACGGAAGGCATTGCCAACCAATTGGCCAACGGCGCCCATTTCGCGTTGGTCACCGATGCGGGTACACCGGGCATTTCCGATCCGGGTTTCCTATTGGTTCGGGAGTGTATGCAGCAGAATGTGAAAGTGGAATGCTTGCCCGGTGCAACGGCTTTTGTGCCTGCCTTGGCGGCATCGGGTTTGCCATCGGACAAGTTTTATTTTGAGGGTTTTTTACCCCATAAAAAAGGCCGGCAAACGAGGGTCAAATATTTAGCGGAATTGCCGTGTACTTTTATTTTATATGAATCGCCGCACCGCTTGGTAAAATGTTTGGAACAATTAAAAGAGTTTTGCGGAGCTGGAAGACAAGCATGCGTGGCGAGGGAAATCAGTAAATTGTATGAGGAAATAAAAACGGCACCGCTGGAAGAATTAATTAATTATTTTAAAGAAAAAAAAGTTAAAGGGGAAATCGTGGTGGTGGTCAGTGGGCAATCGTAATTTCTACAATGATATTGAAGCGATTTAAACTTTTTTCATTGAGCAAGATTTGGCTCAAAAACGTGTCGGACACTTTTTTCTGCAATAGACTATGTTGCTTAATTTCCTCTAAGGAGGCTATTTAACGAAGTGTCCGACACG
>JAWKLX010000032.1:0-104007 GCA_041392505.1 Saprospiraceae bacterium
CAAAGCATCGATCGCTGGCTTGAGCGCTTCGATGGCCTTTTCCCGGTTGGCCCGGTCGAGGAAAATAACGCCCGAGGCTTGCATCAACTGACCAATCAGCGGCATGGTTTTGAGCTCTTTCTTGGCCACTCCACGGGCATCTTTGCGGATCAATTTAGCCATGATAAACAAGTCGGCACTGCTCTGGTGGTTAAATAAAAAAACAGCTGGCCGATTTGACCACAGATATTCATGGCCTTTCACAGCCAACTGGATGCCGGCCATTTTACAAACCAAATCGCCTACCGAAGCCATCATGGAATTGACACCGTCATTCCAGTTCATCGTAGATGCCCCTGCCAGCACCCCTTTCATGGTGGCTGGGATCAAACTACCCAATGCCAAACCCGTCCGTACAAAATTGCTGACACCCGGCCGGGACTCATCATTGAAGCGGTAAACAGGCCAATCGTTTTGGAAAGCCAGCGCCGACAGCCTGGTGTCGGGGTTCATCGGACGGGGATTGCCAACGATTTCCAACAGCGGTAAATCCTCGGCACTATCGGTATAGAAATAACTTTTTTCTAAATCCAAATTAAATCGCTCCGCCAGTCCCTTCGCTCCAAACGCTTTGCCATCGCCCCAGCACGCAGGTTCGATGATGCGGCCTGTAAATTGGCCTTTGTGCACCTCCATGCGGGTACAGATCACATGCTCAATTCCCAAATCACGGGCAATCGGATCGACCTGATACGGCGTGGCCGCCGAAACAATGGCAACGGTATGCCCTTTCGCCATGTGGGCTGCCACCAGCGCCCTCGCTTCAGGGTAGATTTCATCCGCTAAATATTTCAAATAAACCTCCTCCCCTACTTCCACGAATACTTGCTCGTTCACGCCAGCAACCCCTTTAGCTCCGATGGCCGCCAGTCCGGCAAAATTGCCATTGCCAAAGGCGTAAACCAATGCGCCCGAAAACTGGGCGACTATTTCCTTCGCCGACATGCGCCCGCTTAACAAGCGGGTTTGGAAAAATTCCTTGGCAGAAAACCCTTTGATCAACGTGCGGTCGAGGTCGAAGAAGGCACCGATGTGCTTGCCTTTTTCCCCTTCAATAATTACCTGTGTAATGCCTTCAGTTTTCGAGCCCGGCACGACTTCCCGTTCAAAGGGGACTTCCGGCAATTGATCGTATGGCTTAGCGATGGTTATTTTTTGTAAAATGGAAATGCTGTCGCTGATGTGCTCCAATTCATCAATGAACTTGGTGATCGCCTCTCGTTTGGCATCGTCAGCTGTCGGAATCAGGTTGCGGTTTTTAGCGTACCGGATGCCGTTTTCCAAAAATGGTTTGCTCACCGACTCAATGCGTTGAATCCGGCCCTGCCACTGCAATTCACCTCCTAAAAACAAGCAGTTATCCAGAAACACCTGCTCGTTGAAATCCATGCTATTGTCCCAATTTCGGAGGGCATAGGCCACCACGCTGTACGCCTCGATATAGGTGTACAAAACGACGGGCGACACGAGTACTTTTTGTTTTTCCAAAACCGCAAACAAGTCTGTTTTAGAATCATTTAGCACGTGTTCCCAATGAGGTTCGAGCTGCTGCAAATCGACCTCGATTTCATCCACAAAGGTGGTTTTGTTAGAATAGAAAAATTCGAATTTGAACAAATCCCGCAACTGCATGATGCCCTTCCAAAAAGCCGTCAGGCGGTCTTCCGGTGCGAGATCGGCGACCCGTGCCAACGATAGTTCGATGAATGCCCGGCGGTACAAGTGGTGAGCCGCCATGTTTCCATAATAATTAACCGTTAGGAAATCCTCCGGCCGAATCGAATATTTGGCGTGGAGACTGTCGCCATGCTGCTGCACCAGCCCGGTGCGGGTGAGTAGATTGAGCGCATACTGCACACCGGTTCCTGATGGGTTTCGCCCAGAGTCAACAGCGTCAGGCTTGTGGTTTTCGATGAGCAACATGAGGTCGGCGAGGTCGGCTTTCGATGGCCCGTTTGGTCAGGGCGTATTTGCTCAACAAGGCAATCGCAACGGGGGAGGTCGTCGTCACTGGCGTGATGCGGTTGATCTGGTGAACCAAGTCCAACGCAAAACGGGAGACTTGGCCTGCATTTCTTGTTCCTCGCAAAGCTTGATTAAAGGCTTCTTCTGCGACCACATCGACAGGTTCGCCAAAGCGCAAGGGAAATGCGCCCCATCCACCGTTCGCCATTTTCTTTGATATAATCCAAAAAACCAAACAGGCTTTCGCTTTTTTGGCTTTTCCCACTCTCCTTGGCCATTTCCTTCACGTCGGGGATCGAGTCATAAACAATGGAAACGGGGATGTATTTTTTACCTCTTAGGGCGAGTCTGTTCCCCTTCCATGATGTATTTCGGGATGCCCATTTGGGCCAAACCAATTTGCCGGTACAGGAGCGAATGTATTCGATGGCCCATGAAGCTCCCTTTCTCATTGACCAGATAAACAATGAAATGCCGTAGCGCCAATTTGTAAACAGGGTTCTCCTTAATGTCCCGACGGAATAAAAATCACCCCGCTCTGCCGCCCCAATTGCCCCAAGCCCATGAAGTCCATATTGATCCCCGCAAAGGTGTAAGGAATGGGCAGCCCATGCCGGGCCAAGACCAGTGCCAGGACAAACATATCTACATACGTCTTGTGCGTCATCACAAGGCAACCGGGTGTCGCCGCACCAATTTGGCCACCTCCTTTACTTCCGTTGGATTGATATCAATGGTTTTATTGTAGGCACGGGAAAGGATATACTGACCGATCTGCACGCCGACCATGTTGGCGATGGGCTTGTGCAGGGTGTACAATTCTTGCAGATAGCGGGCCGCCTCTTCGTGCACTTGCGCCAGGTTTTCGCCCGTCCGTTCGGCGTGGTGGGCGAGCTTTTTTTGAAAAGTAGGATCGTTGAGTAGTTGTTCCATTAAAGACTAAATGTTGAAAGCCGAAAGTAGGGAGAAGTTTTAAAATTTGGAAAGGATAAATAAAAGTCGGAAGAGTTTTTCTCCTAAAACCGAAAACTGTTCGTATTAACAAGGTAGCCGAGGTTTTGAACCTCGGTGTCGAAGCAAAAACGAATCATTCTGCTTAAAACCCGAGGTTCAAAACCTCAGCTGCCTCGCCTGAATTAACGGGAAACAGTCGTTTCGATAAGAATATAAACCCTTCTATTGACAGGGCTGGATTGCCAAATAACACGGATGGGATAGTCTTTGAAAGCTGAGTCTTTGCCTATAATAATATATTCTTCACTGATGGATTGGGCAATGAGCAACCTATCAAGGATCTCTATGCAACAAGAGCAAAGTTGAGTAAGTAATAAGATGAGAAAGAAATAGGCAATAGAAACCCGTCATCCATTAATTTTTGCTCCAAAAACTGAAAATGGAAAGGCAGAGCTAACTTTCAATCGATATTTTAATAACTATCTCACAAAGTGACGTGGCTAATATAAATTTCGTTTTCCACGTCTTCCATTAAATTTTTCGCCTTATTGCTCAATGTAGGATCGGCAGACAGGTACCAGAGGATGGTATGCGTATCAAGAAGGAATCGGTCTATTAGTACATGTATTCTTTCATGTCTTCAAGTGGTTCGTCAAAATCAGCAGACATTTTCAGCGTTCCCTTCAAACTACCATAGCCTGCCCGTTTTTTCTTGCTGCCCGGCTTGTTGGGGCTTTTACCCAAAAACGCCTCCATCACCATCAATACCGCTGCTTTTTGCTCGTTTGTCAGCAAAGAGAAGTTTTTGTAAAACAATTGTTCAGCCGTCATCTTTTTTAAATTTAGGTTTCCAAAGATACTGGTTCTGCCTGTTTTTGCAAAACCACCTTCCAGCATCTTTTCCTTATTTTCGCTCCGAAAACCCATTTAATCACCTAATAATATCTCTCCGATGGAGCTACCCTACATTTGGATCAAGGAGTATGACAAAAATATGAAATATGGCCAATTATGATTTTTCTACATTATCAGATATTGATATAGAACAACTATCAAGAGATTTACTTCAAGAAAAAACGGGCTTAACATTTCAATCATTTAAAAAAGGAAAAGATAAGGGGATTGACCTAAGGTATGCGATTGCCGAAAATGAGAATAATATAATAGTTCAAGTAAAGCACTATGTAAAGACGCCTTTTAAAACTATGATTTCTTCTTTAAAAAAGGATGAAGTTGACAAGGTTAACAAGTTAAAGCCCAAAAGATACATCTTCATAACAACACAAAGTTTACTTCCTCAAAATAAAGAAGAAATCAAATCAATATTTGAGCCCTTCATTCTTTCAACTCAAGATATTTGGGATGGAGTTCATCTAAACAATTTACTTGGTGAATTCCCTGAAATAGAAAAGCGACATTATAAGCTATGGTTTTCTTCAACTACAATACTGGATATCATCATAAACAATTCAATAAATGGCAGAAGTCTTTTTCATGAAGGCAAGATTAAAAAAACCGCAAGTTTATTTGTTCCAACCGACTCTTATGAAATCGCTTATAAAAAATTATTAGAAAAAAAATTCCTCATAATTAAAGGACCACCTGGAATTGGCAAGACTACACTTGCAGAAAACATGATACTTAGATTACTGAAAGATGGGTATTCACTGACAGTGATTGACAATGACATTAGAGAGGCTGAAAGCATATTTGTCCCGAACAAAAAACAAGTGTTTCTCTTTGATGACTTTTTAGGTGCTAATTATTTAGAATTAACAAAACCAATTAATTCTGACAATACATTTATTTCATTTATAGATAGAATTTCCTATTCTGACAATAAGCTTTTTATTCTCACATCAAGAACCACCTTACTGAATCAAGCAAAAATACTTAGAGAAAAATTAAATACAACTAAACTAAAATTATCTGAATTTGAAATTGAAATACAAGATTACTCTGAATCAAACAAGGCTTTAATCCTTTACAACCATCTCTATTACTATAAAACGCCTAAGACTTTTTGTCAAAACCTTCTGGAAGAAAAAAAATACTGGTCAATAATAAAACATGAAAACTACAATCCACGATTGATAAAATTTATAACTGATAGAAACCGAATAGAAGAGGTGACTGCTGAAAAGTATTACGATTTTATTTCGGATAGCTTAAACAATCCAGAAGAAATATGGAAAGGAGCATACGAAAATCAAATTGATGGCAGCTCTCGCTTTTTGTTAGCAACACTTTTCTCTCTAAGTGGGCGGGCATATTTAGATTTTTTGCAAAATGCATATGAAAAAAGATTAAATTATGAAATAACACACAATGGATTCATGCGAGAGATGGACAGCTTTAATAATGCTATAAAAAAACTTCAAAAGGGCTTTATAAACACATCAATGGTTAATAAAAATGGCAAAACTCAAACATTGGTTGAATTCGCAAACCCTTCAATAACTGACTTTTTTATTAGTTACTATTCTAATTCAAAAGAAGAGCGGAAAAAAATTATTGAGTCAGCTCAGTTTGTTGAGCAAATTTTAGACAGGTTTGAAACAAAAGGAGAAAGAATTATAATAACCTCTACCGAAGCAAATGAGATATTATCGTTATTAGCTGAAAAACATCAATTATTAGAATTAACTAACAAATATAAATCTAAAGAGTTGTACATTTTAGTTTGGATATTAGAAAACATTCCTTTACAAAATAGCTTCGCATGGTCAATTTGTCTAAAATTTATCGAATCTATCAATTGGCAAAATTTACAACACTTTGAATTCAATAATATTATTTTAGTATGCAAAAATTTATATAACAACAATAAGCAAAAAGAATTAAAACAATATTGGAATAAATTAATATGGGGACTCTTGGAAATTGCAGACACCTATAATTTGAATAAAATAGTCGAACTGTTTGACTATTGCGATTTTAATTACACAGAATTCATCTCCGACTATTCAACAAAAATAGAATTAGAATCTTATGTTAAAGATATTGTCGAAGCAAATCTCCACAACTTAATAGATGATTATTGCGACTTCCGGGATATCGAAAGCAATAAAGATATAATAAGCGAATTGGAATATGCATTAATTCCTATTCAAGAAATATTTGACAACTTTGATTTAACAAATCCCTTTCAATTATCAGATTTAGAACAAAACATAAATTATTCTGAAATACTCGAAAATGCAAAAAAAGCAAAGGCAAAAAAAACAGACCTCAATCTCAAAGACTATTTAATCAACAAGGATAAGGATGAAAAAATGAAATCTGACATTGATGACATTTTTGAAAGCTTATTATAATATGAACAAAAAGCCCCCTTTTTTTCAATCCTGCTTTATCAAGTAACTAAAAACTCTTACGCCTCGTCACCACCAACTACATCGATGAAAAAGATTTGAAAAACAGGCCATTGGCAAAGCTCACCAAAGACATCGTGGAGCAGTTGGATTTATAATCCGCTGTCGCCGTAAATCAAATAATGCGAATTAGGGTTTGAAATCTAAAAGCAATCAAAAATGGGGAGTTTAGACTTTCCAAGTTTTGTACTGCCGAAAATAAGTTTTTAATCATTCGTTTTCGCTGGGAGGCCGGAGGTTCCAAAATCTCCTCTACCTAGGCCCTTTACTATTGTTGGGTTGCAGCTATGAAACGAACGTAGAGGAGGTTTTGCAACCTCCGGCTTATTTACAAAAAATATTAATTTTCATTTTTCGGCAGTAGAAAACTTGGAAAGTCTGGGCATCCAATTGGTTTAAACCCTACCGATTACTCAACACCAAATACTCCCAAGCCCCCAGCGTCAATTCCTCCTTCTTTCAATGTCCTTTCAGAGTTATCAAATACATCTTGGTAAGTACCAACAAAACCATTTCCCTGCAAATTGGCCGTCTGCTTCGTAGCGGAAGGTTGATGATGACCACCACTTTGTCGCCGTTTTTCTCCCGGGTGAAGGCGTAGATGTTTTCATCGTTGCCAGTGCGGATTTTGACGAGATCGCCGCCGTGTTCACCGTTCCAAAGGGCTTGGTTGCGGTGCTTGAGTTCGAAGAGCGTTTTGTAGAAATTGGCGTAAGGGTAGTCGCCCCACGGAATGTGGTCTTTTTGAAAAACCCAATTGCTTGTCCATCGCCGACTCCATGCCCGTGTATAGTAGGGGCATGCCGTTGAACGTGGCCGTCAGCACGGCGAAGGCTTTGTGGCCGTCGCCCATGCGCTGGAACTCCGTGCCCGACCAAGAGTTCTCATCATGGTTGGAAGTGAACTGCATCTGGTAGCCTTTGTCGTACAAGCTGTCTTGTTTGGCGAGCATTTTATCAATATCGAGGGCAGTTTCTTGGCTGGTTTGTCCTCCTTGCCTTCGACCACATTTCCGCTAACCAAGGTTTTAGTTTTGTCTGATTTGACATGGCCAGGATTTGGCGATCTCATTGAGCAGGTGGTGCATTTCCCAACCATAATCCATGACAAAGGCTGAGCATTGTTGACGATGGTGGCGACCTCGGCCTCCGCCAACATAAACAAGGGTTTCATAGCATAGAGCTGCTCGAACATTGCGCCCAAAAATCAACCGGGATGCCGTGGGCCACATCGACCCGAAAACCGTCGATGTTGGTTTCGTTTACCCAAAATTTCATGGCATCGATGATGGCGAGGCGGAGTTCAGGCACATCGTAGTTGAGGTCGGCCACATCGGTCCAGCCCCACGGTTTTCCCGTGTTATAATCAATCGGGTCAATGACGTTGCCGAGTGAGTCTTGCGTGTACCACTCTTTGTGTTCAGTGATCCATGGATTGTCCCAGCCAGAATGGTTGGGCACCCAATCAATAATGCAATGCATGCCTGCATCGTGAATGGCCTGCACCAAGTGTTTGAAATCGTCCATCGTACCATAATCTGGATTGACGGCTTTATAATCGGCTACCGCATACGGGCTGCCCAGTTCCCCTTTCCGGTTCTTGACGCTCACCGGATGAATCGGCATAAACCAAAGAATATCGATGCCCATTTCCTTTAACCTCGGCGGGTGTGTTTCAAAAGATTTGAACGTGCCCTCGTCCGTGTAGTGGCGCATGTTCACTTCGTAAATAGTGGCGTTTTTGTGCCAGTCCGGGACACGAGGCTTTTCCCAAGTTGGCTGCTCAATGTCGGTGGCAACCGTCTTGGAAGGCTCATTTCGACAAGACAAAAAAGCGGTGACAAAAAGGAAAAGGAAAGCCCAAAGCAAGTAGTGATTTTTCATGTGTTTTGAAAATTTACACCCAATCGGAATAGGGTGAACGTGAGATTAAAAATTATTCCGACAAAGAAAAGAATGTAATTTTAAAATCAACTAAACTGCTAGACAAGACTTGAAAAAAAGAGGTAACTGAAAGGTGGATGCCTACTATTAAGCTACTGAAAAACAGCCATTTGGCTAATATAATTTGGCTCTTTGAAAATGCTGAGGAAAGCCGTTAAAACGGCTATTAAGGCTAACAGTTCTTTTAACCCACGACTTAAGTCGTGGGTTGATAACAAGCAGTTCATATAAAACCGTTTTAACGGTTTTAACTTCACTTATTGTCAGGAGACTTGAATCTCAGTTATCCTTTGCCAACAACTCAATCAAAGCCCCCGGTGCAGGCAAGACCCCTTCATAATGTTCTGGAAAAAGGAAGGTGTGAATAAACGACGGTTCAGCCGTGCCAGCATTGGCATCCCGAAAACTGTACACCACAAATTGGCTTGCTTCACCATGAAAAACCGTAATCCCAATGGGTGGGTTTTGGTTCTTTTTCAAGAGGCCATCGATGGAGGTCAGGTAGCGGTTCATGGTGTCCGTTCCGTCTGGCCGGAAGTCTTTGTTCTTAAAATCGAAAGCAATTTGACATTGCAGTTTTTTATGGAAAAAAAGCAGGTCGACTGGGTCTTCGTTTTTGGCCAAAGAGATTTGCGGCATATTGGCCACCGGCAGGTAGTTTTCCGTATCCAAAGAAGTAATCAAGGCTGCAGCCGAACGCAGGTAGTGGGTGGTAGCGTCCAATGTTTCTTCGGTTGGAACGGTCGGTTCGGATGGGTCGTTCGATGACGCAGGCTGGGTATTTTCCGTAGGTTCGGGTACGATTTCTTCTTCCGTTGGGTCAGGAACAATTGGCGGTTTGCGTTCCGAAAGGGCAGTTGCTTCGATTGGTTGGGTGGTTGCTGCAACACTTTCCTTTTCCGATAACTCTGGGGCGGCCATTGGCGTTATTTCTTTTTTCGCTGCCACTTCTTCGATTGGTGCCTCCCTTTCAATTGTTTTCCCCACTAATTCAGGCGCAGGGGTTTTAACTTCCGTTTCGAAATTCTGCTCAAAAATTGGCATTTCCGGCACTGGTTCTTCTTGCGGGTCTTTTGATACTTCCACTTTTGGGCTGGTAGCCGCCTTGTCTTCTTCCACCAATTCAGTATAGGCAATGATAGCGGTATCCATCGGCTTTGCTTCTGCCATTGCAGGAGAAGGTTCTGGCTGTGCCCGCTCTGTTTTCAAGACAATGGGTTCCTCTTCTGGGGCAACAGGATGAGAAACTTTCATCGCCTGCATTTTCAGAGGTTGCAGCCGCAATTCCAAAAAGCTGGTTTTGAAAAAATCCAGTTCGTCCGCATTGATGTCCTCGAAAATTGGCAGGTAATCCAACTTACTGACGATGAGCTGGTATTCTTTCCCCGGCTCAAGGCCGACTGTGGAGAAATTGTCTTTGAGGTCGAGGTAGGTGGAAAGGATTTCGCCCGTGGCCAGATCTTTCAGTTCCACATTGCAGCCATAAAGTGGCAATTTATCCTGGTCGTCAAACAAAAAGACTTGCAAGGTCGCTTGTAGATTGACTTGGTAAATGTTGAAATCCCGGCACGTAAGATCGGCAGGAGGACAGTCTTCCCCGGGACGGTTGGAGGAGAAATAGCAATGATGGCCATTTTCATTAAAAATAAAGAAAAGGTCATCGTAGTAGGAATTTACCGGACGGCCCAACGACTCCGGCTTGGTCCATTTTCCGCCCCCTAAATAATGAGACTGGAAAATGTCAAAACCACCCGACGACTGGTGGCCTTTGGAGGAAAAATAAAGGGTCTGGTTGGCGATGTCAAAAAACGGGGAGGCCTCCTCTTCCTCTGTGTTGAAAGGGAATTGCAGCGGATCAGAAAATGAACCATCTTTCCTCAAATAAGTGCACCAAATATCATCTTTCCCCTTCCCCACCTCCGTGTCAGATATAAAAAACAGCACCTCCGAACGCGTATCCGACAAAATACCCGTGGCGGGGTGTTTTACATTTTTTCCATTATCGACAAAGCTGCGGGGCAGTTGTTTAGCTGGCCCCCATTTCCCATTAAAATCTTTATCATGAAACCAGATTTGACTCCTGTAAATATTGCCAACCTCATCCTGTCTGTACAGGGTATAATAGATGCGTTGCCCAGTATTCGTCAAAGCGGTAAACCCAATGTGCTGGGTCTCGTCGTTTGGTTTCAAATCAAACGGAAGGGCGGGATTTCCTTCCAACTGGGTAAATACCCGGCCGGGGTTTTCAGGACTTGGCAACCGTGAAAAATACAGCTTCTTGGCATAGCGGTGCGATGCCACTTCCGATCTTTTGGAATTGACGTTTTTGGAAAGCAGCCTTATTTCGTGGTGGGATTGTTTAAAGTAATCAAAGGAATCCGAGCCGCTTTGGGCAGCCAAAAAGAATGGATAGATCAATAGGATAAAATGGGTAATTCTGCGCATTATAGTGCCTGCTGGATGATGTTATGGGTTTGTAAATGTTTGATCTCCCTGCAATTATTTTGGAATAAAACAAATGTATTAACTTTCTTGGATTCTACGAAGGTGGGAAGATTGTTTGTTGCATTTTTCTGTTAAACAAATTTCAATTGGCCAACTGCTCCAACAGCCACTCCTTCTCCGTCAGCGTCTCCTCCGCAGCGATTTGTTGCCGCAGCTGCTCCCGGCGGAGTTCGTCGAAGGGGTTCAGCTCGGTCAGTTTTTGCGTGTAGCGGACTATGTTCGACCAATTTTCCCGGTGGTAGGCAATTTTTTTATTTCGGCGAATAAACATGCGCATGGTGCGCAGATGCGAGTCGAGCAATTCGAATTCTTGCATTTCAAAATAGGTTTTCATTTGCAGCACCTTGGCTACCATATTGTTAATCAAGTCTTTATAATCCGCTTTTTGCAAATGTACCAAAGCGCTGTCATAGTCTTTTTTGACAAACGCCAACCGGGCCGAATTGAGGCAAAAAGCAGCCTCCCGGTGAGCCGGCGATAAATGCTCCTTGTGCGCTGTGACGAACTGCCCCGCCCAATCCCACTCATCGGGCAGCCGGATCGCAACGGCCACAATGTTGTTGTAGGTGAAACGGGAGAGCCGGCCATCCTTTATGAGCAGTTCCGTTTGCAGGCCGCTTTTGTAGAGGTCGAGCGCTTCCCGGTAAAAATGGGTGTTCCCTTCATTGACTTTTTTGATACAATAATTGATCGCCAGTAAGTACAAGTCCCGCATTTCCTCTTTTGGGAAACGCTCCACATTTTCAAAAAGCTGGGTTTTAAAAATTTGGAAACCTTCCTCTCCCTGGTGCTGAAAAAGGGCCTGGTAACAGGTACGGTAAAGCGATACGGCTGGGATGTCCCGAAACACCGGGCGCAGTGCCTCCTGCAAAATTTCCCCCACTAAAAAAGTATGGTAATTGGTATTGAAAACAGTCTCGTGCGACCGCAGGAAACAAGCTTGCCGCAGCTTCATGCCGAGTAGGGCAGCGGTCAAATTGTCTTCCACGTCCTGCAGGTTGAGCTCTTTGGTGCGGCCCGTTTCCGAGAGGAACAAATAGCGCTCGTGCTCGATGAAGTATTTCTCCAAATACACTTCTGGATGGCGCAGCGGTTGGTCCGTGAGCTGCTTTTGGCCTTTGTTGAGGGCTTTTTGAAAATGCGCTGTCAACCGCTTTTTGCGGTAGGCGGACAACAAATAATGATGTTGGCCCGCTACGTTTTCCTGCACCTCTTTCCAGATTAAGTATTGCTCCAAAATTTTAAATAAATAACTTAATAACAACCGCATTTGCTGGTCGTCGTAAAGCACATCTGGGAAAACTTTTTGGAACAGTTCCTTTCTGTCTGGAACGGCGTTGCCTTTTTTTGCGGCTTCCGCCAAATATTGGTACAGGGCTTTCAGGTCGTCCCGTTTGTTCACCAACGGCGAGGCAAGGAACTCGCCAGCCTCCCGGAGTTCGGTTTTGTTGAAGCTTTCGATGATCTGCCAGACGAGGGTGTTTTGCATGAGATTAATGGTAAATGGTAAATGGTAAATGGTAAACGGTTTGTCCCGATTAGTGCTTCCGACAGCGGGGGAATTGAATTCCCCCGCTGTCGGAAGCACTAATCGGCCAATATGGATTTATTTTGATAAAATACGAAATCAGATAGGATTATTTTTCTCTACAATTTTATTATCACCACCTCTAAATAGCTTGATTTACATGAAATATCTTAAACATATTCTTCTACAATTCTACTAAAATGTACTTGTAGTCCCCAATCCTTTGCCGGATGTTTGTGTCATCAACAAATTTTTTCACCTACAGACCTCATTATGATACGTTCAATTCTACTTTCCTGCTTTGTTTTTTTTACAGCCTTACAAATCCAAGCGCAATGTTCGGCCACCATCAGCGGTGGCGGCGAATACTGCGAAGGAGAACTTATAGATGTCACTTTTACGATGACCGGCAATGCCCCATGGACAGTGGTTTACAGTTCAAACGGTGTCCCTCAACCCCCATTAACGATTGCTGGCTCCCCTTTTACCATCGCATTAAATGCTGTTGAAAATGTTACCCTGGAACTGGTTTCTGTCGAAGATGGCACAGGGTGCAATGGAACCTTGAATGGTTCGGTGGTGGTAGTCGTTCATTCCGCTCCTATAGCGACAAATTTGACCGAAGAATGTGACCAAACCAGTCAAAATTTTATTGTCTCATTTGAAATAATAGGTGGCGATCCGGGCACTTATCAAGTTACCCCTCCCAATGGATTTTTAACGGGGAATGTTTTTACCAGCGACCCTATTCCTTCCAACAGCTCCTACACCTTTGCTGTCGACGATGCCAATGGATGTGGGCCTGCCATTGTTTCTGGTGGACACTCTTGTGGTTGTTTGACGCAGGCAGGAGTGATGGAGCTAGTGCCAATCGAAATATGTGGCGATGGCCCCATAACCGCACTTTATGATGATACCAACGAATTCCTTGATCCAAATGACATCTTACTTTTTGTTCTCCATACTAGTAGTGGGAATAATTTGGGGACAATTATAGCAGTCAATACAATCCCTGAATTTACATTTGACCCCAATACCATGATGTATGGCCAAACTTATTATATATCAGCGGTAGTAGGCAACGAAATTGGGAATGGAGATATTGATTTGACCGACTTCTGTTTGAGCGTATCACAGGGCGCCCCTGTCGTTTTTTATGAAGGCAATTTTCAAGTGGCTTGTGCTGGAAATACGCTAACTTGTTCACAGCCAAGCGTTAACCTGGTTGTAACCATTTTCGGCGGGACTCCGCTTTACACCTTTCAGTGGATAGGCCCAAATGGATTTATGTCAACAGAATTAGCCCCTTTGATAAATATACCGGGTGAATATACCGTCATTGTGGCCGATGCAAATGGCTGTACGGGGCAATGCACCGCTATAGTTGAAAGTGATGTAGATGTGCCAAACTGCAATGTCGTTGTCAACCCTCTTTCTTGCGCTAATCCGACAGTGGAACTCACACCCGATTGCCTTAATGGGGAGCCACCATATTCCTTTATTTGGTCAAACGGGGAAATTACCCCAAGCATCCTCGTTTCTGCGGCAGGTACATACACAGTAACCATCTCTGATATTAGCGATTGCCAAGTCGCAGTCACTATTACTGTTCCTTTTACTGACGAAGGTTGCGGACACATTAATGGATATGTAAAAGATGATGAAAACACTGATTGCATGGCTGATCCGGGTGAAGCGCCTTTAACCAATTGGACAATAAAAGCCAGCAATGGCACAAACGATTATTACGATCTGTCAAACGGGGATGGCTTTTATGAAATAGCCGTCCCTCCAGGCAACTATACTGTTGAAATCATCAACAACCTGCCAGATTTATGGAACGCTTGTTCTCCAACTGCCAATGTGACGTTGGTAGATGAGTTTGATGTAAAAACGGCAGATTTTCCTTTGGAAAAATTAATCGACTGCCCGATCATGGAAGTGGATATTAGTTCTTCCTTTCTACGCCGCTGTTTTAACAACAATCTTTTTATCAACTATTGTAACAATGGAACGACCCCTGCCGAAGACGCTACCATTGAACTGAGCCTGGATCTCAACTTTACCATCAATTCGGCAAGCGTCCCTTACACCAACCCCTCGCCCGGTTTGTATATTTTAGAAATTGGGGATGTCGGTATTGGCGAATGCGGCACGGTACACATCAACGCCTATCTTTCTTGCGATGCCATGTTAGGGGAAACGGTCTGCTCCGAAGCCCATATTTATCCGGACACCAGTTGCATCGAACCAGACCCACTTTGGTCGGGCGCCAGCCTCGGAATTACTTCAGAATGTACAGGCGGTGAAGTTGTTTTTACCATCTCCAATTTTGGCACCGGCGACATGGCTGAACCCAGTTATTTCATCGTCATCGAGGACGGGGTCATGTTGACGACCGACCCGTTAGAGGTATTTTTAGCGTCTGGAGCTTCTATCCAAGTCTCCTACCCTGCTAATGGTTCGACCTACATCCTCCAACTTAACCAAGTCTCCAACCATCCGGGTTTTTCCGCCCCGTTGCAGGCATTGGAAGGTTGTGGCATCAATGGCGTGGGTAGCTTCAGTACAGGTTTTGTTACTCAGTTTCCTGAAAATGATGCCGACCTATTTATTTCCATTGATTGCCATACTGTCATCGGCTCGTTTGACCCCAACGACAAGTACGGTTACCCAGCGGGCTATGGGGAAGAACATTTCATCGATCTCGGGCAAGACCTCGAATACCGCATCCGCTTCCAAAATACGGGCACCGATACTGCCTTTAAAGTGGTCATCTTGGACGTTCTTTCCCCGCACCTTGATATTACGACCTTGCGCCCCGGCGCATCCAGCCACCCGTATGAATTGTCGGTACTTGGCAGTGACACTTTGGTGTTCACTTTCGACAACATCCTTTTGCCGGACAGCAATATTAACGAGGCCCTTTCGCATGGTTTTGTGAAATTCCGCATCGACCAATCTGAGGAAAACGTGTTGGGTGACGTGATCGAAAACGAAGCTGCCATCTATTTCGACTTCAATGACCCAGTCATTACCAATAAAACCATCCATAAGATCGGGGAACATTTCGTCATGACGGCTATTGCGGATGTGCAGCACACACACATTCAGCACTTTATCCAACCCAACCCCACTTCCGGCGAAGCCACCCTCTCCCTGACAGGCCAAGTCCCATTTGGGGAAATGACGGTGAACCTATTCACCATTTCCGGTCAATTAATGCAGTCAGAAAAACTGCAAGCCCCCCAAGGCAAATTGCAGCTCGGCCAGCTCCAAACAGGCTTGTATTTTTATGAAATAAAAATGCAGGAAGGCGTAATCGGCCGTGGTCGGATAGTAGTTGAATAATGGTGAATGGTGAGAGGTGAATGGTGAATAAAACGAGCTTTATTCACCATTCACCATTCACCTCTTACCATTTACCGTTTAAACTCCCACTTGTCCATATTTTGTGCTAATTGCTGCATGTAATAAAGTGCCCTTTTCAACGTGGCATCTTGGCTGTGGTCGAACCAACCGAGGATCGCTTCGTTGACAACCACGTCCGGGTCGTTGGAATAAGGATGGTAAATAAAAGTGTTGCCCTCGGTCGGTTTGATGCGGAGGGCTGTTTTTTTCCCGTCAGGTGAGTTAATTATCTCAAAAGAGTTTTTGTCCACCACGCTCCAGAGCAAGAGGTAGTCCGCTCCGGCATATAATTTTCCGGTGGCCGCATCGTGCCATTTTACTTTGAAGGCCCAAGTAGCCCGTCCATTGTTTTCCTTTATTTCAAAAGAATAAGATTTTTTGGCGACGGTTTCGCCGTTGGTCTCCGGCAAGGTAAAATCCAATTCCGTCCGGATAGTGCTGCGGAGCAGGTCGTGCAACAAACTAGGGCTTTGAGTGGAATAGGTCGGTGGCTCTTGTGGTTCGGCAACGGGCGGAGTGGGCACCGTTTCGTTGGTCGGCTCGCTGGTTGGTTCTGTGGCTGGTTCGTTGGGAGTGCCGCCTTGGCAGCTCAACAACAAAAGCAGGAGTATAAAAACAGGGTATTTCATTTTTTTTAAATTTTGGCAAAAGTAAATTTTTGACTCTTACTTCACGGTGTAAAAAATTTCTTTATGTATTCATTTAAGTATGTGGGCCAGAATATTCATTTCGCATTTAGGCACCAGACTGCTCGGCCCAAAGGGATTTTAAGGGGGGCACACGAAAAGGCTGCCAAAAGATAGATTTATCCTGCCCCGCATTTTATAAAAAAATTACACACCATATCATGACAATGTGTTGGAATGGACAGGAAGAGTAACGATGGTGCTCCAAATAGGTCGAGCCTTTTGCCACATTTTTACCTAATTTCGCTCCCTCATTTCACAAATAAAAATCAAAGTCGACCATGAAAAAATACGTAGTTTTTTTCCTCACCTTTTTATTTTTCCAAAACCTTTTTTCACAAGATAAAATGACCCCCGAACTGCTTTGGCAATTGGGCAGGGTCGGCCTCAGCGATATTTCCCCCGATGGGCAAACGGTGGTGTACAGCGTTCGTTATTACGACATTGAAAACAACAATAGCAGCAGCGACCTCTTTGCGATCAACACCGATGGGTCGGATAAGGGCAACGCCCGCCAATTGACCAACATGCCCGGCAGCGAGGGAGACGCCCAATACACGCCGGACGGTAGCAAGATCGGTTTTTTGCACAAAGGGAATTTATGGGAAATGAACCCCGACGGCAGCAATGCCCAACAAGCGTCCAATTTGATTATGAACGGTTTTCAATACGCCCCTGCGGGAAACAGGATATTGTTCATTGCGGATGTGAAATACGACCAATCCACCCAAGACAAGTACCCCGACCTGAAAAAAGCGGAAGCCAAAGTTATCGACGGTCTGATGTACCGCCATTGGAACGAATGGGAGGACGGCTCTTACAGCAATATTTTTCTGGCAGAATATGCCAATGGCCAATTCCAGAGCGAACCTTTGAATATCATGGGCGAGCCTTATGATTCTCCGCTCAAGCCGTTCGGTGGCATGGAACAGATTGCTTGGAACCACGACGGGACGGTGATCGCTTATACTTGCAAAAAATTGAAGGGCAAAAACTACGCAGTCAGCACCAACTCAGACATTTACTTGTACAATGTTTTGACCAAAGAAACGACCAACCTGACTGCTGGCATGAATGGTTATGACCTGAACCCAGCCTTCTCCCCAAATGGACGGTACATTGCTTGGGAAAGCCAAGAAGAAGACGGCTACGAGAGCGACCGCCATCGCATTTTTGTTTATGATTTTGTCACTAAAAAGAAATCGGAAATCACGGCTGGCTACGACCAAAACGCCAGCAACCCGCAATGGTTTGGCAATGACCGGGTCTACTTCGACAGCCCCGTAAATGCGACCAATCAATTGTTTTATATCAATATCAATGGCAGCAGCGAACCTGTTCAGGTGAGCCAGGGGCAGTACAACCACAACTCTTTTATTATTGGGAAAAACAACATCGTGACCTCCCGTTGCTCTATGTCTGAACCTCATGAATTGGTTGCCCTTGAACACGATGGCAAAGGCCGCAGTATGCAGCTGACGATGACCAACAAAAATGAGCTCCGCAATATCGAAATGGGCAAGGTGGAAAAACGGATGATCAAAACCACCGATGGAAAAGACATGCTGACCTGGGTCATTTACCCTCCCGGTTTCGACCCTTCCAAAAAATACCCGACCCTACTCTATTGCCAAGGTGGCCCGCAAAGTACGGTCAGTCAGTTTTGGAGCTACCGCTGGAATTTCCAGATGATGGCCGCCAATGGCTACATCGTCGTCGCCCCGAACCGCCGGGGGCTCCCCTCCTTCGGCGAAGAATGGAACGACGAGATCGCTGGCGACTGGGGCGGCCAGGCCATGCAAGACCTCCTCTCGGCCATTGACAAGGTGGCGGAAGAGCCTTACGTAGACAACGATAATTTAGGGGCAGTCGGTGCCAGCTTTGGGGGCTATTCGGTTTATTGGTTGGCGGGCAACCACAACGGCCGTTTCAAGACGTTCATTTCGCATTGCGGCCTGTTCAACCTTGAGAGTTGGTATGGCACCACTGAAGAAATGTTTTTTGCCAACCACGACCTCGAAGGTTCGTATTGGCAAAAAGAGTTACCCGAGACCTGGAAGCTTGACTCCCCCCATAAATATGTGCAAAATTGGGACACCCCGATCCTCGTTATCCAGGGCGGTAAAGATTTCCGGGTACCGGAAAGTGAAGGCATGCAAGCGTTTCAAGCGGCTCAGCTGCGAGGGATTCCAAGTAAACTTTTGTATTTTCCAGAAGAAGGCCACCACGTGCTAAAACCCCAAAACGGCATTTTGTGGCAGCGGGAATTTGCGGGGTGGCTGGATCAGTGGCTGAAGGTGAAACCATAAAATTTTGAGCTTGCCAAAATCAAAAATCATACATCATACATCATCAATCAAATAAATCCATCAAACTGATTTATTCGATTGATGATGTATGACTTTTGATTTATAGGCTTTTAGGTATATAATTTTATAACAGGTTTATTGACTATATTGATTTACCAATTATTTATCATTTAATATTTTGCATGAAAACGCTCCTTTTATTTTTCTTTATTATTTTACCAATCCAATTAAATGCACAAGAGCAAGGAGCAGGTAATTTTTACTTACATTTTTGGCAACCATATTTTAATAATCCAAGCGCACAACCTATTGATTCACTGATATTAATAAATTCAGGAACTTCGTGGAATCCCATACATTTAAATTTAGTAGGAGGTGTAGCAATACCATTAAAAAAAGTAAAATAAGCATTGGATTAAATTATTTTTCCTTTCATAGATTTTATTACCAAACAAATGAGGGAGGGATTTTTATAAATAAAATACTCAATTTCAATAATGGAATTGACATTTCGTTAGGAGCTGGTGCTGACTATAGAAGTCAATCAAATTTTGTAAGAAAGTTCACTACGATTCTAACCGGCGATACTATAGAGCAAGGCTATTACAATGGAAATTCAATTAAAATTAATATGGGTTTTACTATTTATTGGAAGTCAATCTATTTCGGTCTCAACTGTAAAAATTGTGATAAATCAGGCTATTATTTCAACAAGTCTGGAGATCGAATTGGTGCAACAGAAAATGCAAGAAAAACCATTTTCAAGGGGATATATTTTACAATTAAATGATCATTTAAATATAACATTGATGCTTTGTAAAAACGCTGGATATGAATCCATTTTCGACACATCAGTCTCTTCCTTTTTTAAAAACAAATACTACTTTGGTTTTTCCATGCGAAATAAATTCCTCGCAAATACCGCATTCCATGCCGGTATCAGATGGAAAAATTTCTGGCTGCTTGGCGTTTACGAACGCTCTAATAGGTACGACAAGTCCGCCTTGAATTAGCTGCCCAACTTCAAATTTTAAAAAACAAATAATGGACATTAATTCCCTCCGCAACGACACCCCTGGCACCCAGCACTACATCCACCTCAACAACGCTGGAGCGAGCCTACAGCCGCAACCAGTTATTGACGCCGTACAGCAATACCTCACCGAAGAGGCTTTGCATGGCGGCTACGAAACAGCAGCACGCTCGGTCGGGGGACATCAAAGGCTTTTATCAGTCCTGCGCCAGCCTGCTCGGCTTAGCCAACCAGACCATGTAGAGTACATGAGCAGCGGGGCAACCGAGGCATACAATAAAGCGCTATCCTCCATACCGTTGATAAGCGGCGACGTGATCCTAACCACCGACGATGATTATTCCTCCAATCAGATCGCTTTTTTGTTTTTGGAAAAAACCGTCGGTGTGAAAATCGTCCGGGCAGCTAAATTGCCTGTGGGTGGCGTGGATGTCGATTCAGTGGAAAAACTGATCAAAAAACACCATCCTAAGTTGGTGGCGGTCACCCACGTACCAACCAATTCGGGGTTGGTGCAGGACGTCGAAAGCATCGGCCAATTGTGCAAAGAACATGATATTTGGTATTTGGTAGACGCCTGTCAGTCTGCCGGGCAAATGCCCTTAGGTGGATAAAATTGGTTGCGACTTTTAAGCGCTACGCTGCGCAAATGGTTGCGAGGCCCTCGGGAGTTCTGGCTTTTTGTACGTCTCCAACAAAGCTTTAAAAGCAGGTCTCGAACCTGTTTTCCGACTTGAGCGGTGCCATGTGGACCGCTGCCAATGAGTATAAATCGTCGCAAAAAGCCCAGCGGTTTGGGTATTTTGAAAAAACTGGCGCTGCTCGTAGGGAGCAAAGTGGCTATGGATTATGCCCTGAATTTGGGCCTCGACAACATCGAAAACCGGGTCAGTGAATTGGCCACCTACACCCGACAGCGCTTGGCAGAATTACCGGGTTGGAAGGTGTTGGATTTAGGGAAAAACAAATGTGGCATCGTTACAGCTCACCACGAGCGCATTAGGCCAACCCATTTTGAAAAAGCCTTAAAAACGGCTACCATCAATGCTGGTTTTGCCCGGACGTTTAATGCCGTAATTGATTTTACGGAAAAAGGTGTGGATTGGGCCATGCGGGTATCGCCGCATTACTATAATACCAAAGAAGAGGTGGATGTGTTGATTGATGCTTTGAAAACGGTTGTTTAATTAGGACAGGGATTGCACGCAGATCGAACTGATCAAGCAGGTTTTCGCTGATTTTTTTGATCAATCAGTGAAAATCAGTTCGATCAGTATAATCTGCGTGCAATCCCTAATTTGGCGAAGCCGAAAATAAACAAAGGCGTTTGCTGACGAACAAACTTCCAATATTCAATAGCATTTTCACTAAAAACCAAAAAGTAAAATTCACCTTCGAAGATAGCTAAACCCCTACCCCTCAACTTTTTTCACTTTAACTTTTATTTTAATTTCCATGCCCTTCGCCCCCCTTATACTCCCGATCCCAAAAGCGGCATACTATTCTCTTATTAGTTGAAAATCACACCAAGGGACATTCCCTATTACAACTACCCCCTCCATCTTTGGAATTTATTTGATGAAATTAAACACAGCAATCAACCGGATTGGCGTTTCGTCGGCCTGTCACCGCATGCGGGAAATGGGGATTGCTATGTTTTGTCTTACCTTTTTTCTCTTCTTTTCTGAAAATATAGCCCACGCACAGCAAGAGCCACAGTTCACCAAATACATGTTCAATACCCTGGCGTACAACCCCGGTTATGCGGGCAGTCGGGGATACATGTCGATTGTCGCCCTGCACCGCGACCAGTGGCTGGGATGGGGAAATGGGGCCGAAAACGACGGGCGACCAGTGACCAGACCTTTTCCATTCATTCGCCCGTCAACAAAACGGTCGGGCTGGGCCTCAATTTGGTGAACGACGAAGCAGGGGCGCATCATTCTACTTTTATTGACCTGAGTTATGCCTACCGGATCAATTTCGGCCAAGGCACTTTGTCGCTCGGCCTACAGGCAGGGGCCATGAGCTACAAGGCTGACTGGAGCAAACTTAAATTCAAAGACGCACAAGAAATCGACAACGCCTTTAACCAGGGCAACCCAAGCAAGGTGCTCCCTGATTTTGGTGCGGGCCTATTTTTTTACACGGAAAAATTTTATACAGGTCTATCCCTCCCCCATTTGGCCCAACTAAACCTCCGGGAAGTGAGCGCAGCGGAGCGGGCAGAAATCAGAAAATGGGCCCGCAACTACCGTCATTCCTACCTTACCGCTGGCGGAGTCGTGCCGTTGAACGGGGAAACGGTCGTTTTCCGTCCTTCCATTTTGATCAAAACGGTTGGGTTTTTCCCAGAGTTTTTCAAAAAGGGAAACCTCGTTCGGGAGATTGGTTCACCCACTGTTTTTGATGTGGACGCTTCTTTTTTGTTTAGTAAAAAATTGTGGCTCGGCGCTTCCTTCCGGTCGGCTTTTGCGGCAATAGTTGAGCAGGATGGCAAAACGAGCAGCTACGATTCGGTTGATTTCTGGGCGGCTTTTTTGATGAAGAACGGCTTCCGCATCGGCTTCGCCTACGATTACTCGTTGAACGAAATTTCCAATTATTCCAACGGCTCCATCGAGATCATGCTGGGGTATGATTTTTACAGAGAAGTGGAGAAAATTAACTCGCTTCCAGGTATTTTTGAAAAATCGGATTGATTTATTTTTCCTTCCTGAATAAAGTCTATGAGTAGCGTGAACCTCAAATTTTTTAAGGCAGATAAATGATTTTCTAAGAGTTTAAGCCTCCGAAATCCGAATTCCGAAATGGATTAATCCAATTTCACTTCCAGTTCAAAAACAGGGTTTTCATTAGGCGCTGTCACGGCGTTCAGCACCCGGAATTTCAAATTAAAGGCATCCAATTGTTCCAACGTTTTTACCTCAATTTTTGTGGTTGCATGAGGCAATGCCTGGATCATCCCTGTCCCGTTATGCAACGAATAGTCGCTTTCATTCATCAACAAAAATTCCACATCACTATCATTTTTCAAAAAAACCTGAACCACGGAAGCTGCCCCCATGTACTGCACTTTTTCCACGGATAGGCAAGCCTTAATCAAAGGTTGCAGCCACATTTCCCGACCAATCAACTGGTTGTTGTGCCAAACAACCGTCCGTCTTTTTTGCAACCCATCCTTGATGGAATCCGCCGTCCGCTCCCTTGCAAAGACCAAAGTCACGGGTCGGTGGCCGCCTTCATGCACGTGGTAATCCCAATCGACCAAACCATGAATATCGGAAGTGCCCATGATGGTCAGGTCATGGTCGAGGGCGATCTGCAAAGCTTCATCGGAATAGGTAAATTCATTGACGACTTCGATGCCATGCAACAATCCTTCGCTGATGAGTTGGCGGTGCATATCCGTCAATTTAGCCACACCATCTTTGGTTTGACTGATCCAGTTTGGGTGGTTCCAAAAAACAAACGCTCCCTGTCGGTTAGCTTCCCGAAAAACCTCCAATGAGTCTTTGATGAGCAGCTTATTGGCATCTTCAATGAAAATGGCATTGGAGTGGCCGGGCGGCATATCCCTCGTTATTTCACTCCCTTTGATGACGATGAGGTCATGTGCACGGGCATTTTCCTCAGCAATCACAAAAGACCGATTGCGGTCGGGGTGAGGCAGATCCTCTGAGTGAGGCTGGTATTCGAGGTGCTCTGTCAGGGAAATGGCGTCCACCCCATCTTTCAGCGCTTCTTGCACCCGGATGTTCGGCCAGACACTGCCGTCCGAAAACACGGTGTGGATGTGTAGGTCACAATTCAATGTTAGATACCCCGGAATGTCTGGAAATTGGATCAAGCGATCTTTGTCGTGGCCCGGCGCAGGTTGGGCGAAAAGAGGCAGACCAATCAGGGTTGCCAACAAAAAGAAGATGTATTTCATGTTTTTCCGTTTTGTTTTGGCAAAAGAAACAAGTCAATGTTAGCTGAACGTCAGCAATATATAAAGTCTTTTGTAATGTTGCTTTCTAATCAAATTGGTTGGCCTTTTTCACGAGCGGTTGGCCTATCATCTTTAGTCAAACATTCAGCATGCCGAACGAAATCAAACTCCATCCCCCACTCGTCAAAGGCGTTGTCGCCTGTCTGCGGGACATTTTCCAGGAAGGGTATTATGCCGACAAAGCGATCCAATTCCAATTAAAAAACAACCCCAAATGGGGCAGCCGGGACCGGGCTTTCGTTGCCGAAAATGTCTATGAAATGGTTCGCTGGTGGCGGCTGTTGCGAAAGATAGATGCCCGGCGCTGGGAAAACGAGGGCAAAGGTTCGGACGAGGACCTGATCCGGCTGCTCGGCATCAACCTGATCCTCAACGACTACAAACTGCCCGAATGGGAAGATTTTAAGGAATTGCGGACGAAGGCCATTTTTGCTAAAAGAGAAAAACTGCAAAAGGAACGGAAAATCGCCCAGTCGATTCCCGATTGGCTGGACGACTTGGGCGTCGAAGAATTGGGCGAGGCATGGGACGCCGAAATAGCCGCCCTCAACCAACCCGCCGATGTCGTCCTGCGCACCAATACCCTCAACACTACAAAGTACCTGCTCAAAAAAGCATTGTTGAAAGAAGGCTGGGAAACGGCTTCGTCGCCCATTGCTCCCGATGCATTAGTTTTAAAAAAACGGGGCAATATTTTCTCCAGCCCCCTTTTCAAAAAAGGAATGTTTGAAGTACAGGACACTGGCTCTCAACAAATTGCGCCATTCCTAAAAGTAGAGCCCGGCATGCGGGTCGTAGATGCATGTGCTGGCGCTGGTGGCAAATCATTGCACCTCGCTGCCCTGATGGGCAACACCGGCCAGATCATCGCCCTCGACACCGAAGCTTGGAAATTGGCTGAACTGAAAAAACGGGCCCGCCGCAATGGTGTCCACATCATTGAGCCGAGGGCCATTACTTCTTTGAAGGTGGTGAAACGACTTCATGGCGGGGCTGACCGTTTGTTGCTCGATGTGCCCTGCTCTGGCCTCGGCGTCCTCCGACGCAACCCCGATGCAAAATGGAAACTGACCATCGACTTTTTGGAAAGGCTCAGAAAGACCCAAGCTGACATTCTCGAACGCTACTCCCAAATCCTCAAACCGGGCGGCCTGATGGTTTACGCAACGTGCAGTATTTTACCTTCGGAAAACGAAGAGCAGGTAGCAGCTTTTTTGGAAAATAACGAAGGGTTTGAATTGGAGGAGGAACGGAAAATTTCCCCAGCAAAATATGGGTGCGACGGGTTTTATATGGCAAGGATAAAGAAAAAGTAACTCTCTATGTCTCTTTGTGCCTCCTCTGTGTTTCTTCGTGTAATAGTATAATTATTTCACAGAGAGACACAGAGGAGGCACAGAGAATCACGAAGGATTTTACCCTCATTTTTCATTCAAGACTATTTCAACTCGGCGATTTTTTGCCCTGCCACTTTCGGTGGTGTTTTTTCCTTCCGGTGCGACGGGGCCAACACCAGATGGCGTCATTCGGTCAGCAGCAATGCCATATTTTGAAGTTAGCACTTCTTTGACAGCATTGGCTCTTCGATTGGAAAGGTCCATGTTGGTTTGATAAGAACCCGTATTATCGGTATGCCCTACGATATACACTTTTACTGCCGAGCGATTTTTTAGGTATTTGGCAATTAAATCAATTTCAGCAAAAGAACTTGGCTGAATCACATCCGATCCTGTGTCAAATAAAATCCCGTACAGGGAAACTTTTCCTTTTTCGTCCATTGCCTTTTCAATGCCATCCAAAGTTATCTGCTGTTGCATTTCTTTAACTTCTATCACGGTCACTTCATATCCTATTTCACTGAGTCCGTAACCCGGAATAATCGTAATGTAATACCCCGTCCCACCTTTACTGAATTTTGCGGCGATATAGGCGAGCTCCTCCCCATAGTAGGCAGGCATCTGCATCTTTCCATCTAAATCCCTTAAATAGTCCCAAAAATATTTACCGCAATCTGCTGTGTTCTTACAATTAAAAATGATTTCTGCACCGTTGTTTTTTAGTGCATTGAGATAATTGGAATAAATCTCATAAACGGAACCTGCATCCGTTGGCAGACTATAAAATATTCGGTAAATCTTTCCTTCGATTTCTTTAGTTCCAGTGAATTTCGAACCATCTGATTTGCCAGTAACCAAGGTGTACGGTTCAAAGGAGGTTTCTTCATAATCATAAATATACGACTGATTAAACCGCTGAATTAATGGATGGTCTTTGCTTCCCTCTTTGTCAGTTTGCGCATTGGCAGCTTGGATAAACCCAATCAGAAAAATTAATAAAAACAATTTTTGCATACTTCTTTATTATTTAAGTTGAGATTAAAGGGTTTTCTAATAAAACCCTTGTGGAGATTACGCTTAACGCCGGAAATGTAAAAAATGTTTACACACAATGGATAAGGATGAGTTATCCCGTACCATTATTTCATATTTCTTGGGCTATATATTATTGGGGTGATTTCATCTTTACTTTCTTGTTTAATCCTCACCCGTTTTTTTCCTGCCGGAAAAAGTATTTTAAAATACCCTCCAATAATATTTCCCCTTGGCTTAATTGTCGTCTCAAAATCAACTTCCCTAATTGTTGCTGATCCCAGATAATTAAAATTATACCGAAAATAGGTCCCAAATTCATAGGCCATTTTGTACCGGGCTCCCTTTACTTTTTGCTTGAAGTATCGCCTGATTCCAATTTCAGGTCTTATAAATTGATAAAATTTATGCTTGCCTTCTATCCTAACTGAATAGCTTTCGAATTCATCGATAAAAGTACCTTGATAGCCCATTTGGAAACCACTTGTCAACTTGATAAAATTTTCTTGTCCCCGCCGATTTAAAAAATTATAGCTTATTCCAGATGAAATGGTGGGTGAAGCAAAATCAAGTACGTAATTATCGACACTTCCCTTATTTGTCAAGGAATAACCTGTTATCCCCACACCCAAATCACTGATCCAGTTTTTATTTATCCGGTTTACGAACACAACGTTTATTCCTCCAGCAGGATAAAATGCCCCTTTCCAACGTTCTTGTTCTTTATCAAAATTTGGGAACGAGTGGCCTAAGTCTATTTCTATTCCAACGGAATATTTATTGATTTTGGTTGTTCTTTGTCCAACCAGAATTATTGGAATTAAAATCGATACGAATAGGAAAATTGCTTTCATTTTTGCAGTTGTTTTAATTATTTATTCTAAATGTAGAATTTAACTTTTTATTGCCAAATACTTCATTTTAAATATTCTACACTTTATAGCAGGCAACTTAAATTAACCATTCAATAATAAAGGCGGACGGCCATCTGCCGCTCGCCTCTAAAAACCTTTTATTATAAAGCTTTAAATCGTTCTCAGAATTTAGCATTTGCCCTCCTGCCAACTGAGCGCAATGTAATTATTCCCCGGCCCTTATATAGTTCAACTCCGTCACCCCACAATCAAATTGGTGGGTGGTCAATAGTTTTAATTTTATTTTGTCTTTAATGTCCACAAATAATGGAATGCCTTTTCCTAAAATAATTGGATTGACAAACAACCAGAAACCGTCAATTAAATCCAGTTGCAAAAGTGCATGCGTGGCAGACGGGCTACCAAAAAGCAAAATGTCATCGTCTCCCTGTTTCTTTATTTCATTTATACTTTCCGTGAGGTTGTCGCTGATAATCTTTGTATTGGCAAAATCCGCCTCCTTTATTGTTTTTGATAAAACAATTTTTCGAACGTCATTATACCATTTAGAATGTTCGATGTCGTGCTTGGACGCATTAGGGTTTTTCCCAGCAGTAGGCCAGTAATTTTCCATCATCTGGAAAGTCACCCGTCCATATAATGCTGTATCCCCCTTTTGGATTCGCTTTCCGACAAAATCAAATACCTCTTCATTGATTGTTATCCAATTCATTTCCCCGTTCGGCCCTGCGACAAATCCGTCGAGCGAGATGTGCATAAAAGAAATTATTTTTCTTACAAAAGCGTTTTTTGCTCTATTTTAACTTCAAAATCACAGCTTGGTGCGCCAGCAAAGGTTTACCTTTTCACCTTCCACTTTTAATTCATTATAATTAATGATTGTTTTTCAGAATTGCCAATTTCGGAAGCTCAATATGATGAAGTCTCTTGAAAATCTGTCAGTTATTACATTTTCTCGTCATTCATAGTTCTTGTAAACGCATAAATATCAGGGTGCTCCCTTTGTAATAATTCATATTTACCATGAAACCAAAACCGGATTATCCTTCCTGACTTTGGTCATTTTTCTAAAATGGTTGAGGATGCTATTAGGGTCTTTATTTTGAGCAGCTACATTAATTTCTGCAATTTCCATTTACTTTTTCCAAGGTGTGCCCGTGGTAAAACCTGCATTTTCTGAGTCGTCCCATTGTATTCTGGGGTACGTCCATTTTCACGGGAGCTGTAATTTACTAACTTCATAAATTCGTTCAAATCTTCTCTGGCCGCTAACCAAGCTGCTTTGTATTTTCCTTTGCATCGACATCGACATATTCTTCAATAGTTGGCATGTCAATATCGTCATGCTATTCTATCATCGCCATAATAAGTGTATGGAGTGCTCACGCATACCTCGAAAAGAGTAAGTGTTAGATACGGTGGAAGGCGTGATGAATGCTGTAGTCTGGATTGCCAAAACGGTTGACCAATCGGGCATTGTCATGGTTGGATAAGAAAATGGCGATCCATCCATTCTCCACAAAAGCGCCGTCCCAACGAGAGAACACATCTTTAAATTGACAACTCATATCCTTCCAGTGTTTCCTGCATGATATCTACGGACTCGAATGATAAGCCATTTGGAGTTCTTTGCGATCCGCATCCACCAAATCATGCATCTTAAAGGTACTGCCCGCCCCTTCGGCTAATACTGCGAATACATCATATTTTTCAATGACTTCGTGATACATCTCCTTTAAATAATCATGAATCTGAGGCCGCATCCCGTACCATTTGATGAATTTTTCGCGTGTCCCTCTTGAAATGCAGGCCAAGTGGTAGTCCTTGATTGAATAAACTGAAAAGCATCCATCCTAAACCATCCACACCTTTTTCCGCCCAAATACGATATCATAAATCTCTCGAAGTTTAATTTGGGATTCTCCAATTCAGATCAGGTTGTGCTTCCGCAAAGTATGGAGGTAATAGGCGTTGGTTAATGAGTCATATTCTATGTTTCCCTTCTGGGTCAAAAAGGCTATGGCGGTAAGGCGGTTCGCCTTTTTCAGCAGGCCACCAATGGTAGTAATCACGGTATGGATTATCTCTGGAACTTCGGGATTGTTTGAATCCACCATGTTCATTGCTGCTGTGGTTCACGACAACATCCAGCACAAACTTTATCCCCACATGAAACTCAGTCTAAAAGATTCGTTGAAAGTCCTCCATCGTTCCATACCTCGGGAGAATAGCCCGGTAATCATGACATCGTAGCCATTGTCCACCAATGGCGACTCGAAAAAGGGTTCATCCAGACCATATTGATTCCCAAACTTTCGATATAGTCCAATTTTTCAATAACCCCTTTGAAGTCTCCAAACCCCGTCACCGTCGGTGTCCTTGAAGCTTGTGGATAAATTTGCAGAGGATGCCTTCCTTCCACCAAGCTCTTTCTGTTGATTGTTGCTGATCCTCCCTTTTTTTCTTGGACTGGTACAGCTAACAGCCCAAGCATAAATATTATTGGCCAAAAGTGATTGTTCATTTTATTCATTTTGAAATCCGTAAAAGATTTACAAACGTACAAACGTTGGCATGGTTTAATCTCGCTGAAAGATAGAGGTTTTACCGTCTGTGTCGCAATGAAGGTAGGAAAATATTCATCCATTTTACTTTCTCCGCCCCAATCATCTTCATACATATTTGTCAAGTAAACCGGGTTTAAATTGCCCACTAATCTGGTCAGTCAAACTATGCCCGAACATCAATGGTTCGTTATTCTTTTTTAATCTGGCTATTTTCTTCTGGCAAGGAGTGCAAGTCTGAAAATGTTTTTTTTGTAAATTAGTTGCAAATTTTCTTCGTCCAATTGAAATGAAATAGGATTCATCAGCCCTGTCATTAAAATTCGTTTGTTTTTAAAACACGGAAACACTCTTTCCAGACGGGTAAAATATTATCAACGAAAAGGATGGAGCAGGATTGAATATGAGGTCAAATGAACTATCCGTAAACACGATAGGTTCCCCTCATCCCCTTGAACTGTTTTTTATGTCAAGGCCAAATTCATCGCTAACAGTTTTGTCTTGTTGTAATTGTTTCTCGGAATTATCAAAAATAGTAACGTCTGCCCCCAAAGTTGCGAGGATCGGACCTTGCTGTCCACCGCCAGATGCAAGTCCTAAAATTTAATCCTTTTTAATTCGGGAAACCAGTTGTGCGGAACGGGCTTCCTGCAGTTAAGACAATATTCCAGTCTCCTCTTTTTTGCATTTTCCAATTCTTGTTTAGACACCCGGGATTGTCCATCGGTCTTTTTTGTCAACGTAATTGTCCCAAGCTGATTGATTGTATTTTTATAATGTCCATTTTTTATTTTCTTTTACACCCTAAATTATTAGAGCTACGATTTAGTACCAGCCGCAGTTTCAATTTCACATTTCCTCCCTTTTAATAAGCAAAGTTGACTTAATTGATTCATTTTTTAAAAATGAATATAACCAACCTACTTTATCATTCATGAAATTATCTAAATCTGCTTCCGAATCAAAGGATATGATATGATTTATATGGCAGTTCTTTTTGTTCAGCGATGAAAGCCTCTTTACCCGGTCCTAGCCTGTAAATTATTCGTCCGTTATATTTTTCCATTTAATGGCAGGGCATGGCTTTCAAACCCAAGAAGGTCTCTTCTTTCCTGCTTTAACAAAAACCAGTTGTGTTATGTATATCATTTTTAAGAATAGTTTACGGTTGCCTTGATTACTTTTAAGTTCTCGTTAAAGGTATGTTGCATTTTGGGCATTTTCCTTTTGTGTCGAAAGTATTCCATAAATGCCCGCACGAACACCCCCAATGCTTTCCTCCATCTGGATTCCACTCACAAACAGAGCATTGAATTATTATATCATCTTTTTTCTTTTTCCAGAACGACATTCATTTTTCATTTTTAATTGATATGAACATTTTAACCATTACCAGCTTTTTTTGAATCTGCAAACACGGAACTTGGTTTTGGCATTTTGTTTTGTTCAAATTATTGCCTACGGATAAAATTCTATTGCGACCGATTAGAGGCATTATTGTATATAGGATATTGCGGCCAGTTTTTCTCGGTATTTTTCTTCCAACGCATTTGCAAAAGCGACTTTATCCTTCCTTAGTAATCCCATTGCTTCTCCATCCAATAGGGTCGGATGAGCATCCCTTAGATTATTATCACTCCAAGTTGCAAGTTCAACAAGTATGGGAGTTAAAGCCAAGCCCTTATCGGTCAGGAAGTAGAGGTTCGTCTTTTTGTTATCTGGCCGTTTAGCTTTTATGATGATACCCAAGTCTTCGAGCAGTTTGAGTTTGGTAGAAAGAATATTGGTTGCAATGGCTTCATCACTTTCCGTAAAATCCTTGAAAGTTTCCTTGCCTTCTGTCAGCATCTGCTTTACGATGACCAGCATCCACTTGTCACCTAATACATCCAAGGCTGAGGTAAAGGGGCAATCGCAGCGAAATTTATATTCCATGTTAAGACTAAGTTAATTTTACTTGCAAAATGCAATTAATAAAAATTATTACTTGCAAATCGAAAGTCATTCACATAATTTTGCTTGCAAATCAAAAGTAATAATTCTTTAATTATGAGACAAGCATTTTCAATTCTATTGATTGCAGGCTTCATCGCAGCCTGTAATTCTACCAAATCCTCAAGCGATATTAATCAACAATCTAAAACTTCAACAATGAACGAGAAAGAAACAGTCGGTACTTTTTTAGGTGCTGTATTAAAAAACGATCCGGCCACCATGCGGAAACTGGCTAATGCCAATTATATCCAGCACAATCCATTCATTCCATCGGGATTGGAACCATTTATCCAAATGCTACCTGTATTGCAAGAAAATGGAACAACTGCTGAAAATATTCGGATGTTCCAAGACGGTAATTATGTTTTTATGCACAACATTTGGAAAAATGCAAAGCCATTTGGTGCGGACGAAATGGTCTCCTTTGATATTATCCGATTGGACGAAAATGGCAAAGTTGCAGAGCATTGGGATGCTATGACGCCTTTGGTTAAAGAAACAGCCAGTGGCAGGACGCAGACAGATGGCCCAACTAACGCACAAGATTTGGATAAAACTGAGGCAAATAAAGCTTTGGCAAAGGCAATGGTGGAAGATGTTCTAATGGGTAAAAACCCTAATAAGATTACCGATTACATTAGTGCGGAGCGATACGACCAACATAACCCCGCCATCAAAGATGGGTTGGCTGGAATTACGGAGGCTGTACAATATCTCATTTCCCAAAACAACATGTTCCAATACACCAAAATCCACAAAATATTGGGTGAGGGAAATTTTGTACTTACAGTAAGTGAAGGTCAATGGAATGGTGTCACCAATATTTTTTACGATTTGCTACGCTTTGAAAATGGTAAGGCCGTTGAGCACTGGGATGTTATTCAGGAAATACCTACTGAAGGTTTGGCCAATGAGAATGGGATGTTTGGGTTTTAATCAGCCTTTCAATTTCCAATAAAAAATCCAGAATGATTTTCAGATAGTCGTTCTGGATTTTTCTTTTTTCATAGGTCGAAGTTAGGTTACGTCCTATCTTTTTTATTCTGGCTTTGGGCCTTTTGCAATTATAATTCTCAACACGCCGGGAAACCAACGTTGCAACCAAACAAAAACCCGCCCATGGGTTGTGAAAATGTAATTTCTTTTCCGCTTAATGATAGCCTTCACCATAACTTTTGCAGCTTTATCTGTTGGCCACATTAAATTGGCTGGACGTGGGTCTGGCCGATCAGGGTGCCACACGCCTTCATTATCGGTCCTGGCAATCTCCGACTCCACAAACCCAGGATGGATGGTCGTACAACTCACACCGGTACCCATTAATTCAACCTGCAAGGTCAGACCAATCGAATTGACGGCAGCTTTTGAAGCGCCATAGGCTCCGACATGAGGATTGGGAAGATAAGCTGCCACACTACCTACTAAACCAATGCGACCTTGGTTTTTCTTCAAATGTGGCAGGGCGTATTTTACCGTCAAGGCTAATCCGGTGACATTGCCTTGCAATTGCCTATGCCAATCTTTTGCAGTCAACTTATCTATACTTCCAAAAACACCAAACCCGGCATTGGCCACCGCTACATCTATACGTCCCCAATTGTCGATAATGCTTTGCACTGCATTTTCAATTGATTTTTCTTCCATAATATCAACTGGCACAACCAATGCTTCACCACCCGAATTCTTAATCTCCAGAGCAATCTTTTCTAATAATTCTTTGCGCCTGGCAGACAGCACTACTTTATATCCCAATCGTACCCACTCAAACGCCATAGCTTTGCCAATCCCAGACGAGGCGCCTGTTATCCAAACTACGTTTTCTTTTTTGTTTGTCATTTTAATTTTTTTATCTGTTAATGAACAAAATCAATTTACTGCAAAAATTGATTTTATCAACAACTTCCGTTGTCTGGCCTTTATGTTTATTCTTTTAACATTTCAAATTCTTTACTTGTCATACTTGGAATAAACTCAATAATTCGGTAGTCAGCCAAATTGTTTACCTTGAATGGGTCTTCATCAAGTATTCTTAGCAAATCTTTTTTATTTTTTAATTTACTAAATATAACTCCGCCAGTTCTGGGCACTTTTTTTCCGGAAGCAATGAAAACATTATTTGCATATTGTTTTTTCAAGTACACAACATGCTCTTCCAAGTACTCATCTACTTTGTCGAGCCCTACCTTATAAGTCAATTCAATTACAAACATTTTTTTTCAATTAGGATTATTAAAAGAATTTAATCTTTACAGATGACAACTCCCATTTTAAGTGTGGTTTTAAATACTATGTAATTTAAATTTCTTTTATTTTTCTGCTTATTAGTTATGGGCCGAAATTAACGACAGAACATCTATCAATTGACTGCTCCGCATTTCTAAAAGAAATTTAAATTACACGGTATTAACAGCCACTATTGTTAGTATTTTTTTATTTTTTTAGGTTATCTGGCAATTCCATTCCATTGCTATTATTTGTCCAAAGAATATTGGTGATCCACCATCTCTTGCCATCCCATATAAGTTGATAACTATTGACCCCTATTTCTTCATGTTCATTTTCCTTTGCATAGTAACTTTGGAATGCGTTAGCGATTCCATTGTATTCAATTATCTGCTTTTTTAATTCATATTCTATGAATCCATCATTTTCATAATAGTTTCTACCGTTTCTAACAAATTCTTCAAGAGAACTGGTAAATGGTGTAATTTTCCCTGCTGTATCATGATGAAGATATGTTATTTGAGCATTCGGAGTAAATAACATTCTATATGCTTCCCAATTTCTGTTTTTCCCTCTTTCTCCAGTTATAATTTTTAATGATTCATTAATTGTTCCATCAATAGTCTTGACAGCATTTGCGTCGACAATATTCTGATTTTGGGAAAACAAGTTATGTATAAGAAAAATAAAAGGGATAAATAGCAATTTTTTCATACTGTTTTTTTCATTGTTACCAACTACGGCATTCCTGCAATATTTCGCAAACACCACCAATATGCTGTTCCGCATTTAACGCATCAAATGTATAAATAAAAAGAGCAACAATATTTGAAACGAAAATAATTCCGAAAAATAAACCACTACCAATCCAACCCACTCAGCACCGCATCCAACTGCCAGTCCTTCATCGAACCTGATCGTTTGAACACGATGTTTTTGTCCTTGTCAAAAATGACCATCCTTGGGTAGGAGCGGATGTTGTAGAGGGAAGTGATCCCAGAGCGGCGCATCGGGTCAGCCACTAAGAACCAATCTTCGGGGAATTGTTTTTCTTCGGCAAATGCCCAGCATTGGGGCAGGTCACTACCCGCTTTGCCACAGACTGATAAAATTTTCAGTCCCTTGTCTTTGTACTTCGTATATTCCTCCATAATCAAAGGCAGCTCCTTTTTGCAGTGGCCACAATCCGGCATCCAATAAACCATCAGGGTGTAAGGCGCTTGAATGCTGTAAAGATTGACGGAACTTTCATCCTTTTTGTACAAGGTCAAATCGGGGCCTTGTTGGCCTTCAAAGAGTCTTTCCAACCGATCGGCATCCGACATGTATTTTTGTTTTTCGCTGTCCGACGGCCAAGTGGACTTGCCCGTCTGCACATATTTCCGGATCATGTGGACGAGCACTTCATCGAGCCTGAATTGGGTCATGCGCTCCAAGGAACGGGTCAGGTATTTATTATAATATTGGAATGCAGAATCGTTGGTCTCCAGTTTGGCCAGCACCTCGTCAATGAGGGCAATGGTGGTATCGGGGCTGGGTGGTGGCAAATGCAGGATGTAAAAATCCATTTTTTCCAACCATTGAGGATAGCGCATGAAATCCTCCGCACTGAAGTCCATTTTGTCGAAGTAGTGTTGCTTTTGCCATTGCCAGCGAAGGGCGGCTTCTTCTTCCCAGCCATTCTCCCGGAAGGCGTTGGGAGGTGGCACGGGGAGCATGGTCTGCTCGACCAATTTAGCTACATGTGTACCGGGGTTATGGGCGATAAAATCAACTTGGAAGCGGTTCAGCTCATTTTCCATGGCCACTCTTTTTCGATAGTTCTCCTCATTTGGCAGATAGCGCCAGTGGTCAATGGCATCGTCGAGCTGGCGGTCGAGCCCCTTAAAGGCTGCATTATAGCTGTACAGCAGCTCATTTTCTTTCGATCCGGTCACGTCTCCGCTGTACGGGTTGCTCACCTTGGTGTCAATCGTAAACTTGCGCTGGCCATCGACCAACATACACTGGAAAGAAGACAAGGTTGTTGGGGTACGATTGTAAATAATGGCGTACATGCCCTCGGGCAGCGGCTTGTCTGTTTTCAACAAAAAGGATTCATCCGCTTGCCGTATTCCAAAAAAATCAGGCACGTTCCGCTTGCCAAATGTTTGTCCAAACCAGATCGTATCGTTGGAAAAGTGTTTTAGGAAAACCTTTATTTCACAGCCATTTTGGCCGATCAGGGTACTCAATGCAAAAAGACAGACCGCACAACAGGTGATTAATTTTTTCATCTCAAATTTTATTTTAAAAAAGGCAAAGGAAAGTGCTTTTGGCAGCAACTTGAAAGGTTCTTGGGGATATTCACATTTTGTTAATATGGAGTTCGTCAAATGATTTTGGACAGGTTCTTTTGCATTTGAAAAATGAGGAGGTGCATGCTTTCGCATTTGGGTACGACCCAACGTGCCCCTTACCCCCCCTGAGGGCCGAGCAGAATGATGGAATAAGCTCCGCATATATTTCGGCCCGCATGCTATTTCGCTAAATAAATACGAAATGGTGTCCCCACTGACAGGACTTCCCTTTAAAAATCCCCGTTCAACTTCGCCAAATACATGCCAATGTACTCCTCCAATTTTTTGCGTTTGTACTGCATGATAAATCGTGGGTGCTCCAACGGAACGACCTTTTCGAAGTAGCCTTTCCGATCATTTAGCTTATTCAAATACTTGAAATTTTTGCCGGTCCCGAGGCAGAAACAGACTTCCCGGTTCATGCCCAGGGACAACAGGTTTTCGAGGTGGAATTGGATGAAAGGCTCCATCGATTGCTGGAGCATTTTGTCATCGTAGTAATTGTAATTGATCCCATCTTTCACAAAACCAAACGGCACGACGGAGTTGATGAAAAACCTTTTGTAAAACGGCACTACCCCACCCCAAGCATTGATCATTTGATAAATAAATACGGCAGACAATTCAGCCCGTTTGTGAAACGTATTTTCGATGCCGCATTCCTGCTCCAGCATGACCGGACCGGTGAAGGCGACATTGGTGAGGCCGGCCCCAAAGCGACCGGGATTGATGCCGAGGATAAGGGTTCGGGGCTGGGTGTCGTTGTAATATTTTTCCAAAAAGGTTTTGGTGATATGGGCCGTCTCCGGCAATTCCCGCAAGGGCAGTAACCAGGAGACGCCTTCCGGCAGTTCGGGGAGTTTTTTTAATAGGTTTTCAAAATGCGCCAATAATCGCTGCGACATGGTTGAGGCGGTTCGTTCAGCAGGCATATTGTTTTTTTTCATTTTTTGAAATTTACAAATAACTGAAAATCAAAGTAGTAACGCTCGGATACTGCTATTTAATGAATCCCAAATTTGCATTTGACTTCTCAAAAGGTTTAATTTGTAACCTTTAGAAAACAACACCTACCTCCACTATTTAAGATATTTCAGATTAATAATTTTGGATTTCGGGGTTCAACCAGTTCACAATTACTCGGTTACGTACCGAAATCCCACATTCGAAATCCGAAATTATCGAACGCTTTATTCACCTTTCCCTTAGGCTTTTGGTTTCATACTATGTGATTTAACTGCACTCCCCCTCTTGGTATCTATTTCTTTACATGCCCTTACCTACTTGTCCCCCAATGGGTCGGTTTAGGGCAAAAAACAGTAGCACCGTGAGAATACAGCAGTTGATTGCAAGCATAAGGCATTATGCCTTATCCTCCAAAACCCATTTACAAAACCCTCTCCCAGCGATCCGTCATTTTCGGGGGAAAATGTTGGACTACTTGCAGGAAGTTCCCCTCTTTGAGAAAGAAGTGCGGCCCGTTTTGATTTTCGTCGTCGTGGCTTTTGCCCTATTGTCCATGTTGTTAGTGGAGGCGAGCCAACCACAACCCTTCTTTAGAACCGTAAACCAAGCAGGTTTTTTTGAGAAAACCGAGCCACTGGAAACCACCTCGTTTTTCGATCTGCCGCCCGACCAATTTGAAGTGCCGACCGAAAACAGGGCACTGGCCAGAGAAGCTTTGCTTTGGCTGTCGGTACTCGGCAGTTACGATGATTTTTCCCTGACCAACGAGCAGTTGATGACAAAATTCAAGAACATGAACATTGCTGCTTCTATCCTGAGCATGACCGCCGATGGTCGGTTGCGCCGCCAGTTTTGGTCGGAGCGGGCACTGACTTATGGCCGCTATTCCTTGGGAGTTTTGGAAGGGATGATTCCCAACCCGGACGAAGGGGAAGCGGAAGAAGTGAGGACCCGCTTGTTGATTGCGATGGCTTTGAATTATTATGAGGATGGGAAAGTCCAAGAAGCTGAAATTGTTGACCAATTTGAAAAAATTTCAAAAACCTTTCTCATCAGGACTGGTTTTTGCAACAACAAGATACTGAAGTCGTTGCACGACGACCAGATCATTCAGCTACCAAATTACTTATCTCAGAAATATATGTAAGTTGTTGGTTGCCAGTTTTTAAAAACCAGCAATTAACAATTTTTTGATTCAGCATTTAAACACAAAAACGTGAGTGCGCAGCGGTCTTCGCTGCGCTTTTTTTTTGCCCATCTTCTCCGTTCGACTATCATTTAGCGACAAACGTCCATAGTTGCTTTCTTCTCCAAGGGAAAAACTTACCTTTGCTGCCGATTTTGAAAAAACAAGCAAACATTAAAATGACTTATCCGAAATTGAGTAATTGGAAAGAAAAATTTACCCCTTTTTCTAAGTTCAACGACCACCAAACTTTGAATTCCTCAATTTCTAATTTCTGAATATTCACTTAAATAGAATGGACAAAAATACCATCACTGGGTTTATACTGATCTTTGGAATTTTGCTCGTTTGGAACATGATGATGGCTCCAGATGCGAAGAAAAAAATGGAAGAGCAACAACGCCTCCAAGATTCCATTGCGCAGGTAGAGCAAGCAAAACTGGAAGAACAAGCCGAGCTGACCCAAATCGCTCCCACCCCAACTACTGAAGCCGACCCAGACGATTCCTCAGCCCTCATCAAGCGACAATTGCTGTTACAAGCGCAATATGGCGATTTTTACCCTGCTGCTTCTGGCGTTGAAAAAGAGGAAGTGCTGGAAAATGATTTATTGAAAATCACTTTTACCAACAAGGGCGGGCGCATCAAAAACGTGATGCTGAAAAAACATTTCAAAATGGAGCGGGATTCCAACCACAAGGAATTCAAAGTGCCGCTTTATTTGATGGAGGATGAGAAAGACCGCTTTGAGTACCTTTTCCCAGTGACCAATTCGGCGAAGGGGACAATCAGCTCGCAAGATCTGTATTTCACCCCAACGAAAACGGGCAACTCGATCTCTTTTAGGGCCGATGCCGGCAATGGCCGTTATTTTGAACAGGTGTTTTCCGTAAAAGAAGGAAGCTACGGAGTAGATTACAATGTCCGGTTTTCCAACCTTGGTTCGGTGATAAATGCCCCCAACAACACTGTCGAACTCAACTGGCTCGACCACCTCGACCGTATCGAGCTCAACTATACCTACGAGCAAATGTATTCCTCGGTGTATTATAAACCTACCGATGATGAATATGACTATTGCAGCTGCACCAGTTCCGACACTGATGAGCTGCCAACGGAACCCATCCAATGGATGGCCCACTCCAACCAGTTTTTTGCCAGCATCCTTATGGCTAAGGACAAACCCTTTAAAGGTGGTGTTTTTGAAACCATTGCCATTCCTCGAGATAAAATAAAAGACAGCCCTGACCTCAAAGTCTTACACTCCAAAATCCAGGTACCGACCGATCAAGAAACGTTCGCCATGGAAATGTACGTTGGACCGAAAGATTACGAGACACTTGCTGAATATGGCCAAGAGGTAAAATATATTGTGCCGTTCGGGCGCAGCATCATCGGAACGGCAAACCGCTATATCATCCGGCCGCTATTCAATTTTCTATCTGGTTTTATCGGCGTAAAAGGCATCGTTATTTTGATATTGACCTTGGTGGTCAAACTGGCCCTCTATCCTTTGACCTACAAAATGCTGCATTCACAAGCAAAGATGGCCGCTCTGAAACCACGCATGGCAACCCTAAAAGAAAAGTACAAGGACGATCAGACCCAAATTCAAATGGAAAGCATGAAGATGTACCGGGAGTTCGGCGTCAACCCCTTGAGCGGGTGTATGCCGATGGTCTTGCAGATGCCCGTTTGGATTGCTTTGTACCGGTTTTTTCCGGCTTCCATTGAATTCCGTCAAGAGCCTTTCCTCTGGGCTTCCGACCTCTCCAGCTACGATGCATTTCTTTGGTTGCCGACCAATATCCCGTTTACCGACCAAAGCCACTTGAGCTTGTTCACGTTGCTGTGGGTCATCACGACCTTGATCTACAGCTACTACAACATGCAACAAATGGACATGGGGAATATGGGTGGCGCCAATGCCAAGATGATGAAGTACATGCAGTTCATCATGCCTATTTTCTTTTTGTTCTTTTTCAACAATTTCGCATCGGGTCTAACCTGTTACCTCGTTTTCAGCAATATTTTTAACATAGCTCAAACGCTGATCACGAAAAACATCCTCATTGACCATGATAAAATAAGGGCCGACCTGGAGGCTTATAAGAAGAAACCGAAAAAGAAAAGTGGTTTCTCCAGCCGTCTCGAAGAAGCCATGAAACAACAACAGGCCCTTGCTGCCCAACGGGAAGCTGCCAAGGCTGCCTCATCTAAAAACAAGAAAAAATAAAATGATTCATGGTTTCATTGTTTCATTGTTATATGGTTCCATTGTTTTAAACCATGAAACAGTGAAACAGTGAAACCATGAAACCATGAAACTTATGAAAACCACCATTCTCACCATTGCCGCCATTGCATTCCTTGCAATTTTTTTCGCTTGTGATCAGAAAAAGGCACAGGAAACAGACAGCGTAACGAAAAAAACAAATCCGATTAAAGACGTTGCAGAAAAGGAGGACCCAGCCGAGCAGCCTGCTGACAAACCCTATGAAGCTGTTGGCTACAAGAAAACGCCCTGTTTCGGAAAATGCCCTGTTTACGAAGTGAAAATCTATTCCGATAATACAGCTACTTGGTATGGGAAAATGAATGTGGAACGCATCGGCTGGTACGAAGCGAAATTGACAGGCACGAAAGTCCAGGACATCAAGGACAAGGCCAGCGAATTGGGCTATCTCGATTTTTACAACGAATACCCCGTCGAACACAAAGTGGCCGACCTCCCTTCGACTATTACCACCGTTCGCTATGGCGACATGATAAAATCCGTCAAGAACACGATCGAAGGGCCGGAAAAATTAAATGAATTTGAGGCTTATCTGGAAGGTGTCATCAATCGGTTGGATTGGAAGCCATCGGAGAAAAGGGATTAATTTTTCATTTAATTTTTTTTGCGCAAGAAAAGGGCAGCCGAAATTTTGGCTGCCCTTTTTTATTTATAATTAGACTTTATTCGGTTTTTCGGTATAATGTTGTTTTGGTATATCGGTCATGCAAAAAATTTAAAAATAATGTTTATTAAAAAATAATTAAATCTTGCCAATAAAAAACCAATGATCTACGGCAGGTCGCTGCTTATCTATTTCTCTTTACCTGTTTATATATTATTTAAAATACAAAAATTCAAAGAGAGCACCTTTGTCCTATTTATTGTGAAATAATTTAAAGTAATAAATACAACTCCTACTCTATGAAAACATCATTGCTTTTTTATTTATTTATTTTAATTTCCCCGGCCACGTTATGGGCAGTTGCTGATTGCAGCAAAACGCCAATAAATAAAGGCATCTTACAGCAAATTACAATTCCAGAAAAAAGAATAAAAAAAGAAAACAGGGCAAAGAGATATTTTAAACCACACAAAAATCGGTTTAAAAAAAGAATTAAATTAAATAGGTACAGAGAAAGCAGTTTTTATGGTAGCACCGCTTTGTTTCTATTTATGTTGATGCTTGTTATGGGCTTTGCCAGTCTGTTAATACTTGTAATTATTTTTGGCGGCGCTTCCCTACTCTTTGCCCTGATTGGATTGTGGAAAGATGAAAATAAAAAGCCAGCGAAAAGAACGCTTTATTCCTTTTTGGGTTTGGTCATTTTATTGGGCCTGCTAATCTCGTGGGTATTGATTTATGCCGACTGATAGCAAATTTTTATTTTGATTTAAAATAATATTAACTGGTAATCGTCTCCAAGACCCTTTGCATGCCGCCGTCAAAATTATCACCACTTATGTCTATCGTTAACCGCCCTTTTAAATTGGCGACGATGGCTGGCAATTTTGAGCTTAAATCTTTATACCGGGACAGCTCATCCTGAAGGTCCTCAATCCCCCGGTTTTTCTGCATCCGGCGCTGGATCAAGCCATTGATTTCATTTAATGATTCATCGATTTTATCCAGAGAATCATCCACAAACGAACGGTTAAAAAAACTGGTTTCAATAGCTACAGGAATGAATTTTTTATTGGCGATCTGTTCCCCTACCAAAGTGTTTATTGATTCCATTCCGACCCACGCAGACATGAGGCTATTAGTCGAGACCAACGAAATAGTTATGTCTGTTTCCCTAATGCATTTATTGATAAAAGATTGGATGTTTTCCCCAGCTTGCATCGCTTCCGAATCGATCGTTACGGGGATATTGTTGGCTTTGAAAAAAGCAGCAATGCGGTCAGCCTGCAACTTGTCTTTATGGTTGTAAGAGATAAAAACTTTAGGTTGCTTATTATTGGCTTGACTGCCTGTACCTCCACCACCAACTGGCATTTCGACCCCTTCCACTACTACATTATCCGGCAATTTCTGGGCTATGCTCAACAGTCCATTGACGATGCGGTTTTTGGTCAGCTTGGCATTTTCGTCGCTAATTGTACCGTTGTCCATTTCTTTTTTGAGGCTGTTCCACCGGGCGGATTGCAAAATAATATCGTTGCCCGTATTGGTTGCTATTTGAATGGCTTTGATGGCCGTATCGATTTCATCCTGCATGATGAGGCTGATAATGTCTTGTTTGGTCATGAATGTGGTGTATAAAATAGATTGATTATAAAAAGCCAAATAAATGAAAATCAAAATGAAAATCAAAATGAAAAGTAGCCGCTCCGATTCAGGAAAAAGTGCGGTTGCATTTTCAGCTTGCTTTTCTAAGCAACCATTCCTTTTCCGCTACCCGTTCTGTTTTTTGAATTTCTATTTGGATTTTTGCCATCGCCTTTTTGTCCCCTCGGTCTATTTTCATTAATTTCTTAACAAACCGCACCAGATTCAGGTAATTCTCCCGGTGGTAGCCATGATCTTTTTGACGACAGATATAGGCCTTAAAACTGTCCAATAGGCTATCCAATGCCGTGAACTCACCCAACTCAAAATAGCTCCGGAGCAACATCCGCCGGGCATCGAGGTTGTTCAGCACATCGTTGAATTCCACCAGCCGAAGCAGCCGCATGGCACTGTCATAGTCGGTCTGTTGGAAATGAAAAAACGCCAAGTTATAGCGCCAACTATTGTCCCGTTCCTTGGGCGGCAAATGTTTTTTGAAATTTTCCAAAAACTGCCCGACCCATTCTATTTCGTCGAGGTTCATGCCCAACCGGGTGATATTTTTATAAGTATAGGAAGACAAAATGCCATTCTCCAAGAGCGCCCCATTTTCCAGTCCCAAACGGTACAGCTCAAATGCCTCCCGGATGTATTGCCGCTCCCCGGCATTCAGTTTTTTTATGCAAAAATTAATGGCCAGCAAATAAATGTCTCGTAGCTCGTGATCAGGAAATTTATTTCCCGACCCAATGATCAACTCCTTCAATTTTAAAAAATACGCTTCATCAACCTTACCGCCCCTTGACTGCCGAACTGTCGAACTGCCGACTGCCGAACTGCCAGACAAGGCCCGAAAAGCATGGTAATACACCATCACCGCCGTCACCTCTTCATAGCCACCCGCCTCTACCAGCGCCAGCACTTCATCCAGTAATTTCAGGTCGTACACCTGCTTCGACATCGTTTGGTGGGTGAGGATGGTACAGCCCTGCCGCAGCGTTTCGGCAATGAAATAAGTGGTCAGTTCATCGTGGACGGCCTGAAGGTTCATGTCGCCGCTGCGCCGCTGTTGCATGGTGTGAGCAGCGAGTTCCATTTCCAATTGGTAGCGGTCGAAGTGGTGGCGGGTGTTGCGACGGTTCTGCTTTTGTTGCAGTGCGTATTCGGTTGTCAATAGCTCTTTTTGAAACGACTTTGCTCCAAGCCTCGCTTCCGCAATGCCCGGCAGAGGTAGAGTTGCTGTTGCAAACTGGCATCTTCTTGCGCCTCCGATTGAACGAGGTATTGCTTTGATGATTTTCAATAAAAAGAGGAAGCCGTATAATGCAGCGTTTTGTCATCAAATTTTTGATTTGGAAAAAACGGCCTTCCAGACATCTTCTTTTTTTACAGAGCCACCTTTTTTGTTGTTCAACACTGTGTCGAAATGGTCAAACAGGCGGATGACATCTTCCCGTTGGTTGAAATACGGCGAGCGGATGAACTTTCGGAGTTCCCGAAAGTCATGGAGAGTGAAGCGGCGGAGGTGGGCAAGAAGGTTGGTATTTTGCATAACAAAATTGAGGATAATATTATAACTAACTGATTTTCTATATGTAAAGATAAATTCCATTTGAGATTTGCAAATATTTGTCCTTAAATAACCAGTTTTTATGTCGCATTTTTGCGCCATTAAACTATTTACCTATGACAGCTCGATTTATTTTTTTGGTTTTGCTTGGATTCATTTGGTTCACAGGAGAGGCGCAGCGATTTGATAGGGTATATAAGATGGATGGATATCAAAGTAAAGAGGTAATACAAACACAGGATGGAGGTTATGCTTTGGTAGGCCATAGACAAATTGAAGATGATAAAGCAAATCCCTTTATTTTAAAAACGGACTCCAATGGAGATCCAATTTGGCTCTTTGAAAGTAATTCTTATCAAAAATATTATGGGATTTCAATAGCTGAAACCTCAAATGCAGATTTCATTTTAGCATGTGCCGTTAAAGATACATTAGAAGATTATGGTTTATATATCGCAAGAGTTTCTATATCTGGAGATATCCTTTGGTTTAATTATATGCCACAATATCGAGTGAGCACAAATTATATTTCCGTTTTAAAGGAGAATAGTGTTGATGAATATATAATAGCAGCAAATACTTGGGATCAAAATCATCAATTTTTGCAAATAAAAATTGATGGGAATGGTAACGAAATCTGGCAAAAATACTATAAAGAATTCGGCTTAGAAGATTATGAATTTAAAGCTATAGCTTCAACTACCGGTAATGGAACAATTATGTTGGGTGATGAAAAATCCAATCCATTTGCACCCGGCCCCTATTACCTTCTTTTGGTAAAAACAAATCCAATGGGAGAAGTCGATTGGTTCAAGAAAATTGAAACAGACACACTCCCCATAGGTGCAATATCAATTACCAAAACAAGTAAGAACAATTTTTTCATTTCAGGTTATTCTGTCGATTCAAATTGGACATCGATTGGTATTTTAATTAAAACAGATTCTCTTGGAGAAATAAAATGGATACAAAAAAAAGAAAATGGTATTCTTCGGAATATGATTGCAACTGAAAATGAAAATATTTCAACCTCCTCATTTGGAAATTATTTAGCGGCCTATGATTCGACTGGAAATTTTAAATGGGAAAAAAAATTGTTTATTGCTCAAAGCAATAATACTCCGAGTAAACACATATCGTGTCTTGATGGTGGGTTTGCTCTAACCCAACCAATTAATTTCGGAAATGGCTTTTGGGACTTTTGGCCCCGCCTCATCAAAACGGACTCCCTCGGCAACATCTTCAACAACTCCATCTTCGGCAAAGCATTCATTGACGAAGACAGTTGCGATTATAATTACGGAGAAATCCCACTCAGTCAATGGATCGTAAAAGGGGAAAGCAACGATTATTTTTTTTACAAAACGACTGATGTTTTTGGGAATTACCATGCACCAGTAGACACTGGTAGTTATAGTGTAGAAATTACTCCAACTGGGCCTTATTGGGCAGCTTGTGCATCTCCCATTTCAACCACGGTAGATTCATTAGAAAAGGACACAGTTGATTTTCCCATACAGGCATTAGTTGAATGCCCATATTTGGAAACAAGCATTACAACCCCTTTTTTGCGACGTTGTTCTACCTCCGTTTATTATGTCCAATACTGCAACTTTGGCACTATTCCCTCCGACACAGCATTCATTCAAATCACCCTCGATACCTTTCTTAATTTCATCAACAGCAGCATCCCAATTACCAGCCAGAACGGCAATATTCTGACTTTCAAACTTGACACCATTGGTATCGGAGAATGCAGCCAATTTACCATCGAAGTTGAGGTGGACTGCGCTGCCCAGCTCGGTCAGACCCACTGCGTTGAGGCACACATATACCCCGATTCGTTATGCTTGCCCACGCCTTCATGGTTGGGTGGAAGTGTCGAGGTAAATGGAACTTGTGTGAATGACACCATCCATTTTTCCATCAAAAACAAAGGGAACACAACGCTTTCACCGGGGCTCGAATACATTGTCATTGAAGATGATGTGATCTTAAAAGAAGAACCCATCAATCAATTAATGCCGGGAGGAGTACAGGAAGTTTCCGTAGCGAATATCGGTGCCACCTACCGCCTCGAATCCGACCAAGAACCCAATCATCCCGGCAACTCCATGCCCACTTACATCATCGAAGGCTGCGGCCAAGGCTTTACACCTGGTTTTGTGAACCTGTTCCCGATGGACGATGCCGACCCGTACATTGACATCGACTGCCGGGAAAACATTGGCAGCTACGACCCCAACGACAAACTGGCATTTCCCATTGGCTACGACGACGAGCATTTTATCGAACAAAATATTGACCTCGAATATTTAATCCGCTTTCAAAACACAGGGACGGATACAGCTTTCAGGGTCGTAATCCGGGACACGCTCTCTCCTTTTTTAGATGTGGCATCGGTACGACCCGGAGCTTCAAGCCATAATTATAATTTTGATATTTCCGGCCCCGGTATTTTAAAATTCACATTCGATAATATTTTATTACCGGACAGCACTACTAATTTATCCGCATCCCAAGGTTTTATTAAATATAGAATTTCACAAAAAGAAAATGTACCGCTCGGTTCGGTTATAAATAATAGTGCAGCTATTTATTTTGATTTTAATGAACCCGTTATTACGAATACAACTTATCACACGGTAGGGGAAGATTTTGTTCCGATGGTTGTTTCTGTCAATGAAAAAATAAATAAAAATATTTCTGTCAATGTTTTGCCAAATCCATTTACCAAAAAAGCAAAAATTGAAATAAATGGAATTACATTTACAGGCGAAAAATCATTTTTATTATTTAATTCATCAGGGCAATTAATACGTAAACTTATTTTCGACAATAATCATTTTGAAATAAATGGAGATGATTTAAACAGTGGCGTTTATTATTTTAGGATAATTAATGCGGAAGGGTTTTTAGCAGCTGGAAAAGTAGTAATAGTAGAGTGATAACAAAACAATGAAAATAGCATAAATATTCAACAAAACATCAAGGAATATTATACCTAAATCAAAAGCAATCGCTTTCAATTTTTTCTCTAATAATATAAAAAATTCACAATTATGAAAAAACAAGTACTCAGCTTACTCTTTTTGACGATGTTCTCTGATTATTCCACGGCTCAATGGAGCCTGTATGGCACTGACCCTGAAGACCAATTAAAGACCACACATTTTATAGATGCCAACACTGGATTTGCCGCTGGTTCATCTGGTTTCATCTATTTTACCGGTTTTGTAATCAAGACAACCAACGGGGGCAGCTCTTGGGTGAAGGTATTCGAGGAGGATGAAGGTGAAATTAAAGATTTGCATTTTACCAATAACAACTTCGGGGCAGGTGGCGGCTTCAACAGCAATGGCGATGCACTTGTCATTACCTCAAACAATGGCGGAAATAGCTGGAGTAGCCACATTGTAGATGACGGTCCTACTATCTATGGTGTTCATTTTACAGACGAAAACAACGGTTACGCTGTTGGTGGATATGCTTATAAAGGAGCAAGAAAAACTACCAATGGAGGTCAAACATGGACGCTAATGGACATGCCCCAAGAAGATAATGACCAAAATTTCTTGCTTGGTATTCAGTTTGTTACCCCTTCTATTGGGTATATTCATGCTGAAAAAAATGGATTTAAAGGAGGGGCAGTTTATAAAACCATTGATGCCGGAGTAACTTGGTCCTTAGTTTTTACAAGAAATGGTCAAAACGAAACTTTGGATGCTATGCACTTTTACGATGAAATGCATGGTGTTGTCGTAGGCGAAAAAATTTCCTTTTACACTAGTGATGGTGGGGCAAATTGGCTGCCTTGTACAACACCTGCTGGTTCTGATTTGGATGCGAGAGCTGTGTTCATGATAAGTGAAACAACAGGTTTTATGATTGACGTAAGGGATATATATGGAACAACAGATGGAGGGGAGACATGGCAAATCAATATGAATAATGGATTTAACGTGCTTAATTTAGATGACATACATTTCCCAAATCAACAAACGGGGTATGCAGTAGGAAGTCCGGGTGTATATGCCAAAACCATTAACTCCGGTGGTATTTTAACAAATGCAAAAGAACAAGTATATTACGGTAATGTTGATGTTTACCCGACCCCTTTTTCTCATATGGCAACTATAGAATTAAAAGGATTGGAATTAAAAGGTGAAAAAACATTTTTATTATTTAATTCGACCGGGCAATTAATGCAGGAATTTATTTTTGAAAATAATAGATTGGAAATAAATGGCGAGGAATTAAATAGTGGTATTTATTATTTTAAAATAAATAATCGGGAAGGAGTTTTAACGACTGGGAAGGTGGTGGTGATGGAGTAGTATATTTTATATTAATTCTAAAAAAAAAAGGAAGCGAGGTGAACCTTGCTTCCTTTTTTTTAATTCGTCATTATTCATTCGTCATTCGTCATTACTTGATCTCCCAAGCATTCCTCCCTGCGATCAACGCATCCAAATCCCCTTCCCCTAACTGCTCCGTTGCCGCTTCTACTTGAGCCAAAAGCATGTCCTCGTAACATGGCCGGTCTGTCTGGTAAAATACCCCGAACGGGCGAGGGAAAGCATTTGGATTGGTGGCGGGATCATCGAAGAAACGGGCCAATATTTGAGCCTTATAAATATCGTTTTCATCGTGTACCCAAAGGTCGTCCTTCGAATATTCGCCATCCTTTAAACTGACCATTTTAGGCGTACATCCGTCGAGGCAGATGCCTTTGTCCATTTCACTTCCATAAACAAGTGGTTGACCATTTTCCAAAAACAAAACAGTGTCTGGCTTGGTCTCTTTTTCAGTAAAAGTAAAAAATGCGCCATCGTTGAAAATGTTGCAGTTTTGGTAGATTTCCAAAAAGGAAGTGCCCCGGTGGGCATCCGAACGCTTGAGCATTTCCCGCAGGTGTTTTACGTCCCGGTCCATTGTTCTGGCCACGAAGGTAGCGTCCGACCCGAGTGCCAGCGCCGCGGGATTTACCGGATGGTCGAGCGACCCGAAAGGAGTGGAAACGGTACGCTTGTGCTCCTCCGACGTCGGCGAATATTGGCCTTTCGTCAAACCATAAATTTGATTGTTGAACAACAACATATTGAGGTCAACATTGCGGCGGAGCAAGTGAATAAAATGGTTGCCACCAATGGACAAGCCGTCCCCGTCCCCCGTGATCAGCCACACATTGAGGTCGGGATTGGCCATGCGCAGGCCGGAAGCAATAGCCGGGGCCCGGCCATGAATGCCGTGCATGCCGTACGTTTCCATATAATAAGGAAAGCGGCTGGAACAGCCAATTCCAGAAATGAAAACCGTTTCATGCGGCTGCTTTCCAAGTTCGGCCATCACGGTTTGCACCTGTTTTAAAATAGAATAATCGCCACAGCCTGGACACCAACGGACGTCTTGGTCAGTGGCGAAATCCTTGGCTTTTAAAGGCGGATGGTCGGTGGTAGTTACTGACATATTCCTTAATGGTAAATGGTAAATGATGAACGGTAAATGGGTGAAAATTCACCATTTACCGTTCACCACTCTCCATTAGTTTCTTTGCAAAATCAAACAGCTCGTACTTCGTAATGGGCACCCCTTGTATCTTATTATACTGTTCTACCTCAACGAGGAATTGGTCCCGGATCACTTTGCAGAGCTGCCCATTATTGATTTCTGGGATGAGTATTTTATCAAAATTTTGCAGGATCGTTCCGAGGTTTTTGGGAAACGGGCGAAGATAACGTAAGTGGGCATGACCGACTCTATGGCCGTCCTTTTCCAACAACTTGGTAACGGACTGGCAGACACCAAAGGTCGATCCCCACCCAAGAATCAACAGTTCACCTTTTTCCGACCCCGTATCCATTTTTTGTTCGGGGATAAAATTGGCGATCAGATCCACCTTCGCCTCCCGTGTTTTCACCATGTGCTCGTGGTTGGCGGGGTCGTAAGAAACGTTCCCCGTCAGGTCTTCTTTTTCCAAACCACCGACCCGGTGCATGAGGCCGGGCGTGCCAGGGATAGCCCATTTCCTCACCCGATTTTCGTCCCGTTCATAAGGGTAAAAAGGGCTGCCGTTTTGGCGTTCTTGGGCAAATTTCACTTCAATCGCCGGAATGTCTTTTGCCTTCGGAAATTTCCAAGGCTCTGAACCATTGGCGATGTATCCGTCACTGAGCAAAATGACTGGCGTCATGTGCTGCAACGCAATCCGGCATGCCTCGAAAGCCGCTTCAAACGCATCGGATGGAGACTTCGCCGCCACAACCGGCATCGGGCACTCCCCGTTCCTACCATATAATGCTTGCAGCAAATCTGATTGTTCCGTTTTGGTTGGCAGACCAGTCGAAGGGCCTCCACGCTGCACATCAATGATGACCAAGGGGATTTCCAGCATCGCTGCCAGGCCCATTGATTCCGTTTTCAAGGCCATGCCGGGGCCAGAAGTTCCGGTGACGCCGAGGTTGCCGCCATAGCTCGCCCCAATGGCCGAGCACACCGCAGCAATTTCATCTTCCGCCTGAAATGTTTTGACACCAAAATTTTTCAGCTTGGCCAGGCCGTTCAGGATATTGGACGCAGGCGTAATCGGATAGGAGCCATAAAACAGGGGAATCCCTGCCTTTTTCGCAGCAGCGACCAGACCGTAAATCAGGCCATCGTTGCCCATGATGTTGCGGTACGTCCCTTTTTCCAGTTGGGCAGGTTTCACTTCATAGCGGGAAGTGAATTGCTCCATAGTATCGGCCAAGTGATAGCCCGTGTGCAGCACCATTTTGTTGGCTTCCAGGATGGTCGGTTTGTTTTTAAATTTATTGTTTAGAAACTTATAAACCGTATCGAGCGGCCGGTTGTAGCGCCAAAGCAAGAATCCTAAGACCAACATGTTTTTGCTGCGGTCCTTTTCCTTGGTGCCAAGGTCAAAGTCTTTGAGCGCTTCCCGTGTCAATTTGGAAATGGGGAATTTGATGACCTCAAAACCTTCTAAAGTATCATCTTCCAATGGGTTGTGGCCTTCCTCATATTTGGCGAGCCGCAGGTTTTTCGAGTCGAACCCATCCTCATTAATAATAATGGTAGCGCCTTTTCGCAGCATCGGCAAATTGGCTTTCAAAGCTGCTGCATTCATGGCGACCAACACATGATAGAAGTCACCCGGCGTATGTATCACCCGGCTACCGAAATGGATTTGAAAGCCCGACACCCCAGCTACTGTACCGACCGGGGCACGTATTTCGGAAGGGAAATCCGGAAAGGTGGCCAAGTCGTTTCCAAACAAAGCGGTATCGCCCGTGAAGAAACTCCCGGTAAGCTGCATGCCATCGCCGGAATCACCGGCGATCTTTATGACGACGTCTGTTTTTTCTACCGTTTGGGTCATGGTTGAGTTTTGAGTTTAGGGTTTTGAGTTATTGAGTTTAACAATCTAATGTAACTAAAAACCCGGCTCGGTTGACCATTTTTTTGTAATGGCCGCAAAGTTCGGCTTTTGGGTGGCAAAACAACAAATGTCCAAGGCATTGGGTTGTGAGGTGGATCACAAAAGGAGGTGAGGTTTGTCATTGTTGATTATTTACAATATGTTAAAATAAATTTTAAAAATAGCCCTTCATTTCCTTTTCAAATTCGTCAAGGCCACTATCTTTGCCATTAGTTAAAATTCTAATACAAAGCAATTCAATATTTGCAGCGAATTGCCCATTTTTGCCAAAACTGATTAACCATGAACAAAACTTACAACTCAAGAACACCCTTACTTACCAAAGATTCCAGTCACACACTATTGAGCCGTTTCCATTATTCAAGTCTATTTTACAATGACCGTTCAAAAGCATAAACTTTTGACTTTCAAGTAATTACTGGCAACAAAGGTTGCTAGTGCGGCTTATTTCCCGAAATTAAGAAATTAGAAATTCCGAGCAAGCGAACTCGGAGAATACATCATTTATTAGGACATCAATTTTACAATTTCTAATTTCCGAATTTCAAATTTCTTATTCCAAAACCGATTTCCCATGATGCGACTGGTACACATCTATTGCCCCTGTATGCAAAATGTTTCTATATTTGCGGAAGCATTTCTGAAACACTTCAACACCGCCCGTTTTTTTTCGGGCCACCTTTTAAAACACACCTATTCCCTGCTGCTTTTCGCAGCCTTTTCGCTTATACCAATTGTAGTAAATGGACAGTGCAACGAGCTGATCTGCAACCAAAATGTGGAGGTCAAACTCGATGCAGATTGCCTTGGCAGTGCCAATCCTTATTATATGTTGGCCAATTATTGGTCTTGCACAGGGCCTGCCACGGTGGAATATTTTGATGCCAACGGTACGCCGATGCCCAACAATGAGGTAAACGGCAGCCATATTGGCCAAACGGTTTCCGTCCACATCACCCACGACTGGTCTGGACATGACTGTTGGGGGACGATCAAAGTGGTGGATAAGCGAAAACCAACCATTGAAATAGATAACGTTACGCTGAATTGTACAGAAGACACTAGCGTATCGGCCGTTGGGGAGCCAACGGTCTATGATAATTGCAGCAACAATGTCATTGTCTCTTATGCGGATTCGATCCTTGATTTTGGCTGCGGTTACACCGGATTTGCAGGTTATTTCGACCCAAGCAATTGGGAAGTTTGCTTAAATAATTATGGGGATGGTGGGGTAGATGTCACAGGAGCTCCCGATCAAATATTGGTTGAAGGGGCCGATAGCTCCCCTCTTAGCACAAGCCCGACGTACGTGACGAGATTCAAAATCGTCATTCCTACAGAAGGCTTTGTAAGCTTTGATTGGAGCAGTTTCGGGGGCTCCTCATTTAACCCGCAAGGGTTCTACCTCACCATCAACAATTGGTGCATCCAACTCACCAACGATTCCATCCAGAGCGGCTCTTATACGACAGGGCTGCTCTTCCCGGGCGACGTCCTGTCGTTCGAGCAAGTGTCCGATGGGGATGCAGACGCCGTCCACACTTTCGTTTCCAATTTTAATTTCAACACCCTCGCCTGGAAGGTCATCAACCGGACTTGGTCGGCCACGGACGAATATGGAAATACCCGCCTCTACACCCAAGTCATCACCCAAAACCGGGCGTCCCTTTCTCAAGTTATTTTCCCGTACGACCGAGATGGAATAGCTGCCCCAATGCTGACCTGTGGCGCCATGGCCGATCTTTCTCTGACAGGCCAACCCTACATTGATGAAGATGGCGACTTAAATACATCAAACGACCAGTACGCTTTGGACAATGGTGAATGTGCATTCAGTGTTATTTACGAAGACCAAAACATTGCTACATGTGAGGGCAGTGAATTGGTGCTCCGCAAATGGACCATCGTGGACGATTGTAGCGGCCAAGTTTTGGAACACTCCCAGATCATCAAGCTGTTTGATATAACTCCCCCAACAATCAATTGTCCACCAGCACAGGTGGTTGGCACCAATAATTTAGGCTGTTTTAGCAACCTCACTTTGCCGCAGGCAACCGCTTTTGATGATTGTTCTTCGATTGTAAATATTTCCCCAAACTGGAATTTTGGAGTTGGTTATGGCCCTTTCGGAAATATTGCCCCCGGCACCTATGCTGTCACTTATGAAGCAACCGACGACTGCGGCAACCTCAACACCTGCGAAACTACCGTCACCGTCGAGGATGCCATCGGCCCGACCGTTATCTGCGACGGACAGACCATTGCCTCTTTGGATAGCGACGGCAACGCCATGGTGTATGCCGATGTCGTGGACGACGGCAGCTATGACTGGTGCTGCATCGAAAGTTTTATGATAAAAAAAGAAGGCGCACCCGATACTGAATACGCCCTTACCCTGCCCATTGATTGCAGCGATTTGGGCGATCCAGTGATGGTGACCTTAAAGGTGACAGACTGCGCTGGCAACTTCAACACTTGCAACGTAGACGTAATCGTTCAGGACAACGACGCTCCCGTCATTTTGCCTCCGGCCGACCTGACCGTTGATTGCACGACCGACCTGAGTGACCTGTCCATTTTTGGAAATGCGATTGTTTTTGATAATTGTGGCTATGCGTTGGACGCCACGTATTATGAAAATTTTACAGGCTGCGGGAAGGGTGCGATCGTCCGTTCATGGACGGCGACCGATGCCTATGGCAACGTGACCACTGCCGAACAAAATATTACCCTCGACAACCTCGCCCCGTGGAATATCAGTGGCAACAACATCGTTTGGCCGGAAAATTATACCACGACGGGTTGCAATATTTCACTTGAACCTTATGACCTGCCAGCGCCTTTTGACGGGCCAATTTTATTTGGCCAAAATGGGTGTGAGTCCGTTTCGGTGAGCCACACGGATGATTATTATTGGATTGCGGAGCCGTCTTGCTACTCGGTTCACCGGCATTGGAAGATTACGGATTGGTGCCAATTCGAGCCCAATTCTGGAAACAATACCGGTGTTTGGGAATACACCCAAGTCATTGAAATACAGGATGTTGAAGCGCCCGTTTTTATCAATCCACCAGCCGATATCGTTATTCAAGGTGCAAATGGATGCTTTGGAAATGTCGTTTTGCCTTTGCCTGAAATGGCAGATTGCAGCAACCATATTACCGTCGTTGCGACTGGTGATTTGGGAAGCGGTTTCAATTTCCAAAATGTCCCTGCCGGCACTTACCAGATGACTTATTTTGCCGAGGATGGTTGTGGAAACGGTGCCTCCCACACGATCCAAATTTCCATCGGAGATGACGAAGCACCGATGGCCAATTGCCTGAATGGCCTGACCGTCAACTTGGGCAATAGTGGAATAGCGACCGTATTTGCAGAGACATTTGACAGTGGCAGTTCGGATAATTGCAGCACCGATTTGCAATTTTCATTTACCCAAAACCCCGGCGACGACTTTGCGATTTTTGATTGCGATGATGAAGGGCAAAGTTTGATCGACATTTTCGTTTTCGACGATGGCGGCAATATGGCAACTTGCCAAACATTCGTAATGATTGTCGATAACCAACAAGTCTGTTTGCAACCACCAGTCATGGTCGCAGGGTTGGTGCAAAACCCACAAGGATTGATGGTGGCCGGGACTGAGGTTGAGTTGAGCGGCGTTTCCACGCCGCCATTTATGACAAATAATAACGGCGAATTTTCTTTTGAAAACCTTCCTTCGGGAAACAACTATACATTAACTCCCAGCAAATTAACGAATTACCTCAATGGCGTCACGGCGTATGATCTTTCTAAAATCAATGCCCACATTTTAGGCGTCGAGCTTTTCCAAAAGGCTTGGCAGGTTATCGCTGCCGATGCCAACAATAGTCAAAGCCTCACCACTTATGACATAGTAGCGCTGCAAAACCTGATCTTACACAACATAACCACCTTGCCGAACGGCACGCCTTCTTGGCAGTTTGTCCCAGCAGACCATGTATTTACCAATCCGTACATCCCATGGCCTTTCCCTGCCGATATTTCCATGAACAACCTTACAGGGGACTATCTGACTGCTGATTTCTTGGGCATAAAGGTCGGGGATGTTACGGGAAATGCCGATCCAAGTATGTTTGACAACGGCAATGAAGACCGCAGCGGCGGCGTATTTTCCATCATAACAGAAGATCAGCAAGCAGCGGCAGGCGAAACGATGGAGGTGTCATTTGAAATGGAAGAGGCTTTGGCCTATCAGTTCACATTATTCTTTGATCCAGCAAAAATGTCGTTCGTTGAAATGACGGAGGGCAACGTGGCAATCGGTGCCACCTATCAAGAACAAGGTCAACTGACCATCATTTGGTATGGTAAAGGAGAAAAAGATTTCACATTGAAATTTGACATTTTGCAAAATACCGATTTGAGCGAAGCGCTAACCATCACTTCCTCCAAAACGCCAGCCATTGCTTGGGACCAACAAGAATCGGCACTTAATATCGAATTAAATTTTACCGCTCCCGACCAACCACCACTTGTCTCTCAGCATTTAGCACTTTTCCAAAACCAACCCAACCCGTTTTCCTCAGCCACAACCATCCGCTTCCAACTGCCCGAGCCTACTGAAGTCCAATTCGACTTTTTCGATTCCACTGGCCGTTTGCTATTTTCCAAAAAAGCTTTTTTTGAAATGGGCATACAACAGATGAAAATCAGGAAAGAGGATTTGCAGCAAAGCGGATTGGTGTTTTATGAACTGCAGACTGAAACGGATGCGGTTGTTGGGAAGATGATTGTGGATTGAGCCTTTCAGTTCGCCAGTCTTTAGTTCGGCAGTTCGACAGTTTGACAGTTCACAGTCTGACAGTTCACAGTTCGACAGTCTTAGGACTGAGGACTGGCAGACAGCCGAACTAAAGACTGGCGAACTGCTAAAGTCTCCAACCGAATACCTATCTTTGCCGCCTTTAATATGAACCGAGTCCCGAAGCAGGTGTAAACCAATCTGAAATCGGGGCTGCCCATTCAGTTTATCATGGCAAATCCCTCTGGTTCTAAGCCGAATTACTTGTATTCCATCATCAGTGTGACCCTGGTACTGATGCTATTGGGATTGTTTGGGTTGCTGGTATTGCAAGGGCAACAACTGGTAAAAAAGTTGAAAGAAGAAGTGGAGATCATCATTGAACTGAAGGAAGACAGTGGAGAAGCCGAGGTCACCGAATTAAAGGATTTTTTGGCCAAAAGCTTATTTTACAAAGAAGCATCGGCCCGATTTATCAGTAAGGAGGAAGGCGCCCAAATGATGCAAAATGAATTTGGCGAGGCATTTTTGAAACTTGACATGGCCAACCCGTTATATGATGTGCTGACCTTTAATATGAACGCAGATTACGTCGATGCAAAAGGCATGGAAGAGATCAAAGGGATTTTGAAGGGATTTGGGTCAGTCAACGATGTTTATTATCAAGAATCAGTGGCAGAGGCCATTGCATCCAATTTAAAAAACATTAGTCTGGGCGTTTTGATAGCGGGGCTGTTTTTTGTCTTTGTGGCAGTCGCCCTGATATTGAACACCATTCGCCTTGCTTTGTACGCCAACCGTTTTTTGATAAAAAACATGGAATTGGTGGGCGCATCTTGGGGCTTTATCAGCAAGCCCTTTTTGAAACGGAGTTTCTGGCATGGCCTGCTTTGTGGCTGTTTGGCAATTGGGGCACTATCCTTATTACTTTATCTTGTTTTCAAGGACATGCCGGATTCATCAGACTTTTTGTATATCCCCGGTGTTGTGGTCCTTTTCGGAGGATTACTATTGTTGGGGATTTTGATTACCGTTTTGAGCACCTATTATGTTGTCAATAAATACCTGCGCATGCGGGTTGATGATTTATATTAAAATCGGTTATTAGCCATCGGCTAATAAATCGCTAAATAAAAAATGACCAATAGCCTTTTAGAAAAATGAGCAAAGCCAAAAAGAAAGTAGTCGTGACCACCACTGCCCAAGCCCCGAAAAAGGCAGAGCCGACCGTTTCACGCAGAAAAACAACTTCCTCTTCTTCATCCAGTAGTAACCATCCGTTGGTTTTCAACAAAACCAATTACATTTTGATGTTGGGGGGTATCGCTTTGATTGCCTTGGGCCTGATCCTGATGAGCGGCGGTGGCATGCCAAGCCCGGATGTGTGGGACGAAAACATTATCTACAGCTGGAGGAGGACAGTCCTGGCCTCATTGGTCATTATCTCAGGTTTGGTTTTGGAAATCTATGCTATTTTCAAACAAGCACCTGACCAAGAAGAGGAAGAGCCAGCCATCTAATCCAAATAAAGAATGGACGAAATCATAAAGGCCATCGTCCTTGGCATCATCCAAGGATTGACGGAATTCTTGCCTGTGAGCAGCAGCGGCCACTTGGAGTTGGCCAAATTTTTCCTCGACGATCATAGTTTGAAAGAAGACAGCCTGATGATGACGGTTGTGCTTCATTTTGCGACGGCGCTCAGCACGGTTGTCATTTTGAGAAAAGAAGTGGCGCAGATTTTTAAGGGCTTGTTCCAATTTCAGTGGAACGACGAAACGCAATATTCCTTGAAAATCGTCATTTCCATGGTGCCCGCAGCTATGGTAGGGCTTCTGCTCAACGACCAGATCGAGGCGATGTTTGACCGACAGATCGTTTTGGTTTCTTTTTGCTTAGTGATTACTGGCTTATTGCTTTTCTTGGCAGACAAAGCCAAAACGACCAATAGAGAGGTCAGTTTTTTAAATGCGTTGGTGATTGGCATTTCCCAGGCCATTGCTATTTTACCAGGCATTTCCCGTTCAGGCGCTACCATTTCTACATCCGTTTTACTTAGGATTGATAGGGAAAAAGCTGCCCGTTTTTCGTTCTTGATGGTTGTCCCTTTGATTTTTGGTAAAATAGCAAAAGACCTGCTGGATGGCGTCCTTACTGAATCTGCGAACATTTTACCCTTAACGGTTGGGTTCATCGCGGCTTTTTTCACTGGCTTATTGGCATGTAAATGGATGATCCGATTGGTGAAAAGCAGTAAATTGGTTTATTTCTCTGTCTACTGTTTTATCGTCGCCGTAATAGCAATTATTTTTTACCTTGTGTAAGATTGAAATAGAATTGGAGGTTTTGACTAAACCTTCTTCTATTTAACAAGTTTTTTTAAAAACTGTCAGCAACTTATTTTATGTCATGACGGATAGCGTAAAGTCTCATTCTCATTGAAATATTGATGCCGTTGCAAAGTGCCGAACCCTAACTGTAGCGTGCGGACCGTTTACTGCAAACTGACACAACGGCTTTCCTTTCCGTCATCCAAAATTAAAAAATGGAAGATCCCTTCCCGGCCCAAAAATTTCTAAATGGCACCCGCCTATTAATTGACAAACCTATTAATTGGACTTCATTCGATGTCGTAAACAAAATCAGGTTTGTCATCAAGCACCGCTTAGGAATCCGCAAAATAAAAGTTGGACATGCCGGCACACTCGACCCAATGGCTACGGGGCTTTTGGTGGTGTGTACCGGAAAATTTACCAAGAAGCTATCCGAATATCAAGGACTTGGCAAAGAATACACAGGCATCATTACTCTCGGCGCAACCACGCCTTCCTATGATAAGGAAACAGAGCCAGATGCTACCTTCCCCTTCGACCACATCACGCCCGAACAAATAGAGCAAGCCAGGCAACAGTTTTTAGGAAAACTGGATCAGTTGCCCCCCATGTATTCGGCCATCAAAGTGGACGGTCAGCCTTTGTATAAAAAGGCCCGCAAAGGCGAGGTAGTCGAGGTCAAAGCCCGGCCTGTGGTCATTGATGCATTTGAAATAACAAATATTTCCTTGCCGCATATCGAATTTCGGGTGCAGTGCAGCAAGGGGACGTATATCCGATCATTGGCACATGATTTCGGCAAGGCGCTCAACAACGGTGCGCATTTGACAGAGCTGCGCCGTACCAAAATCGGTCAGTTTCGCATTGAAGATGCGTGGAGTCTCGAAGCGCTGGTAGAGCATATTGAGGGCCTTGCCCCAGCTGCGAAGACTTTTTAATCTGCGAATATTATATTGGATCAACGATTGGTGATAAATCAAAAATCAGTAATCGTTAATCTCTTAATCGTTAATCAAATCACCATTTTCCAATCTTTCACTCAACTCAACTTGTTGAAAGACTCTTACCAAACCATATCCAACCCATCCACTGGCGAATTCAGGGACCGTGGCAGCAAGTTCCTGGCTTATGCTTTTCCCGTTGCCACCGAATCAGACTGGCAACAATGCTTGGAACAAGTGAAAAAAGAGCATCCAAAGGCAAGGCATCATTGCTACGCTTACCGACTCGGTTTGGACACCAATAATTTTCGGGCAAATGATGACGGAGAACCTTCCGGCACCGCTGGCCGGCCCATCCTTGGCCAGATCGACAGTTTTGGACTAACCAATGTTTTTGTGGTGGTAGTACGATATTTTGGCGGAACGTTGCTGGGGACTTCTGGCCTCATCAATGCTTATAAGTTGAGCACGCAAGATGCCTTGCAGCAAGCCCACGTTATTGAAAAAATTATCGAGGATACCATTCGGATCAATTTCGATTATGCATTTATGGGCGAGGTGATGAACGCCGTCAAAAAAATGGAACTGAACATCGTACATCAACATTTTGAAGAAACCGCTTATGTAGACCTATCCATCAGAAAAAGTGAAACGGAAGCCTCTCTCTTGCGCTTAAAAGCACTGCTGGCAAAAGTGAGTTTGGAGGAGGCGGAAACAATAGAAGAACTTGAAGGCATTTCGTTTGAATATTAATTTTACAATATTAACTTTTACCCAAACAATACATAGGGCTAAAGTCAAATTTATAAAATAAAAATCTGTCCCCTCGCCGCTATTATTCTTTTTTATCCTTTTCAATAATTATATTTGACCTGCTAATTTTTCCACCCGATTTTAATTCTTTCCCGTGCCACATATTCAAAGGCCAATGAAACAAGGCTATTAAATGACTATTTCATTGCTGCACCTTCTGAAAACGACATACTATTCGAAGACACCTGAATATTAAATTGAGCAGAGGACGATCGGACAGATCAGACATTGCTTAAAACAATAGTCGATTTCTTCTGGCAAATATTGTAACCAACTTTAACTATTCATAAATCCAATCTTACCATGTTTCCAAGATTAGCACTTTTACCAATAGGCTTGTTCCTCATTTGGTGCTTTGTGGTTTCAAGGTGGTACGTCTGCCATATCAAGCAATTATGTGGCGAGCCTACCGTCGTTATTGATGAACCACCCCCACCACCACCCGACGAACGCCCCCTGGTTTTCAAATGGGCCGATGACACGCCCATCACCCGTTCCTCATTTGAAGCTTTCAAAAAAGGCCAGCTCGACGGCTTAGGTGAAGGGCAATTGTTAGAAATCACGGGATGCTATTATAAAGACGAGGCAACGCCAGAAGGCTTCTCCAATATGGGGTTGGCCCGGGCAGCGAAAATAAAAGCGCTGTTCATCCCTCCGCTTACCGCAGAACAAATTGTCGAAAATTCAAAATTAATTGACCCTGAGCCAGACGGCATCAGGGCGGACACCTTGTTTGAAGCAGCGCTGTTCAGGTACCGGACACCAACCAAAGATCCGGTCGTGGAATGTATTGTTGAAAATAATAATTCGCTCACTGTTTTATTCCCTTATGGAAAAGCGCAGCGGGAAGTCGATACGAAAATTGAAGAGTGCCTCCAAAATTTAATTGAGGCCATGAAACAAACGGACGACAATGCATTGATTGTAGGACACACAGATGATGCTGGTTCTGATCGTTTCAACTTCGGTTTAGGCATGCGGCGAGCCGAACATATCAAAGGTATTTTAGTAAAAAATGGCATAGCGGGAAGTCGCATTTCTACAGAATCTCGTGGAGAAAAAGAACCCGTAGCCAGCAACGACACAGAAGAAGGTACACGTCAAAACAGACGGGCGGTATTGACACTCGTTAAAAAATAAAAACGGAGGTTTTAATTTTTTTGAAATAATTAATTATTCATTTTTCAGACTTATATCCGGTATTTATTTTTTTAAATAATTAATAACTGCCGAGTTATCCTTTCTGAAAATTGAAATTAAAAATAAAATAATCATGACTGAAACAATAATGACCCATACAATTGAAGTATGCCTTTGGCTTTTAGTGGCGTTTGCCCTCGGCCTTTTATTAGGCTACATTATTTGGTATAAATGGCGGCGTATTTATCTCGAAATGCAAAGAGAACACGAGCGCCTTAGTGCCCAGCACCGCGACTTGGAAAAAGAACATAAAAGCCTGCATTATAAATACGAAGAACTCGAAAAAGATTTTAATAAACGCCGCACCCGCATCAGCGCTTTGGAAGGGGATGTCACTGTTTTAACCAATAAATTAAAAGCCTGTGAAGAAGCTGCTGCTGCCGGAACGACCGGTCGGGATGCAGTCATGGGCGCTGCAGCGATGGCTGCTGCTGCACCAGTTACAGAAAAAGACGACTTGAAAAAAATAGAAGGCATTGGCCCCAAGATCGAAAAGTTGTGCAATAATATCGGCATTTATACTTGGCGGCAATTAGCTAATACTTCGGTGGAAACTTTGCAGAAAATGCTCGACGATGCCGGGCCTAATTATAAAATTTCCAATCCAGGAACTTGGCCAAAACAAGCTGAGTACGCAGCTGATGGGGAATGGGAAAAATTACAGGAATATCAAGACTATTTGGATGGCGGGGTTGATCCAAAATGAAAATAATTAGGATAAAGCCCAAATGAAAACGGCCATTCCTAAATTTATTTTGGGGAAATGCACGGATGATTACATCTGTGCATTTTTTTATTTTATAATTGACTTCCGAAAGGCGGGGAATTGTAGCCCCGAACATTAAAAATTAATAATTCAAAAAAATTGAACATTTATCCAAGCGGGCCGAGCACACGAAGGAGTTGCAAAAAGCGATAGTCAACTTGCTCCGCATTTTATTAATTATTTATTTTCGGCAGTACAATTCCCCGCCTTTCGGAAGTCAATTATAATTCAAGCAAACCCTCTGGTAATTTCAAGGTTATTTTTTTTCCTTTTTCATCAAATGCAGCGACCAATTTAGCATGCAGAGGTATAAAAATATCTTTTCCATTATATTCCACCACCGCCATTTCTTGCTGTGGAAATTCTTGTATTTCTTGTATTTCCCCAATATCGCCAACCTCAACATCGGCTAAAATAAAACCGATTAAATCGCCAAATTCAAGATCGCTTTCTGGAATATCAATCGGTGGGTTAGATAAATCTTTTTCCCTTAAAAATAAATCCTTGGAAATAATGGCCTTCGCTTGTTCCGGCGAGTCAATTTCTTCCACCTTTAATAATAAATCCCCCATTTCCTCGATGCTTTCAATAAAGAATGGAACAGGTTTTCCCATTTGATTTATAAATACGAATTCGGACTGAACGAAGTCCTCCAAAAATTGATTTTGCACAACGGCTTTGACCTGACCTTTAGAGCCGTAGGATTTTTTTGTGTAGCCAATAGTGATGTATTTATCGAGCATGGAAAGGAGTTGAAGATTTAAAATAAAATAAGTACATGGTTAATTATTTAAAAATAGATTTTATTGGAAATTTGGAAATTGCTAACCAATTAATAATCAAAATTTAAACGCGCTTTAATTTCATAATTTCCAATTTCTAAATAAGCTCTTATATAATGTCGGTTTCGGAACTTTCCCCTGCCATCAATTATATCCAATAATTCTCATCTGGACAATAAATCCCTTCTCCGCTTTTTCTTCCCAAGGCAGTGCATCGCAGGTATTAAAACAGTCGAGGTATTGCTGGTTGAAATTATCACAATTGATTTCGCATTGAATAGTATCTGTCGGCATCGATTGTAAACAGGTATTTACGCAAGCATCAAATTGGTCGTCGATGGGTTGGCACTGATTGGTACATTTTTGTGAGTCTAAAATCCATTGCTCCCGATAAATGAGCCCAACACCTTTCGCATATTTCTCATAAGAAATGCGCAACTCAAAAGGCGAGTCGCCGGAGGTGTCCACCTCCCGTAGATTTAATACTTTTTCAAAAGCATTTTGACCAATTGTGTCCGGCTCATCGGCAGAAAGGATGCGGGACCGCCAATTGCCATTTCTGAACGGCTCCAAAGTTTCCCCAGCTACAATGATTTGCAAATTAGGGTCAATATGCACCAGCGGGTTCCAAGAATTAAAAACCTGAATGGGGAAGGCCAATTTTATGTACCTCAAATTATCCTCCGTTAGCACCCCTTGGTTGCCTTGAATGGATTGGGTGAACACTTTTTGTATCTGCCAATTTTCCGTACTGTCCCGACGGGCAAAACGCTCTGTGCGGTAAAGCACTTCACCTGTGTTGTCCAGTAGCGTATCGACTATTTCATCTTTGATAAAAGAATGGCTATACGTAATCAACGAGTCACCCGTTGGGTCAAAAATGGTCGAATCAACTTCATAAACCAAATATTTCCCCACTTCCAGCGCCATGTAATCATGCCCCAGATCCGTATCGAAATTGTCTTCTACTGTTTTGCAGGAAAAAATAAATAAGGATGCTAATAAAAGGACTTGTAATGGGCGCATGGCTTAAATATTGGAAATTGAGAAATTGGGAAATTGAGAAATTGGGAAATTGGGAAATTGGGAAATTGGGAAATTGGGAAATTTTAGAAAATCAATGGGTTTGAATAATTTCTAATTCCTCAATTTCCAAATGGTTCACCTACTAATAATCCCCCCACCCACAACGTCATCGCCATCATAAAAAACGGCAGACTGCCCGGGGGCAATCCCTTTTACATTGGCCAAAAAGCGGACTTCAACTTCAGGGCCGGCATGATGAAGGGTACTATAAGTGCCGTTATCACGGTAACGGACCTTGGTTACCGCCTCCATGCCCTCAGGGATTTCGGTATATTTCATCGAATTGACCTGCTTGACTTTCATGCCATTTTTGATCAATTCCTCTTCTTTTCCCAAAACGACGACATTTGTTTCAGGCCGGATTTCCGTCACATACATAGGCTCTCCAAATGCCAAGCCAAGCCCTTTTCGTTGACCAATGGTATAAAATGGATAGCCATCGTGTTTTCCCAAAATTTCACCTTGAGTATTGATGAAATCGCCTCCGGCAACCCGTTCTTCCAAGCCATCCACCCGACGACGTAGGAAACTTCGGTAATCATTGTCCGGCACAAAACAGATTTCGTAACTCTCGCCTTTTTTGGACAATTCTGAATAGCCCCGCTCGTAGGCCAATTGACGTACTTCTGGCTTGGTGTATTTCCCTAACGGGAAATGGCTCCGGTGTAGACATTCTTGGGTCAGCCCCCACAAAACATACGATTGATCCTTGTTACGGTCGACCGCTTTTTTGACAAATTTTCTGCCGTCCAATTCATCGATAATGGCATAGTGGCCCGTTGCAATGAACTCACAATCAAGCATATCTGCCCGTTTCAACAAAGCGCTCCATTTGATGTGGGTATTGCAGAGCACACAAGGGTTGGGGGTGCGGCCAGCCATGTATTCATCCACAAAATTGTCGATGACATAGTCACCAAATTCCTCCCGGATGTCCACAATGAAATGATGGAAACCCATATCCACCGCCACTTGCCGGGCATCGTTGATAGAGTCAAGACTGCAACAGCCCGTTTCTTTTTTTGTCCCACCCGAAGAAGCATAATCCCAGGTTTTCATGGTGACGCCTACGACTTCATAGCCTTGCTCATGCATCAGCATGGCCGTCACCGTGCTATCAATACCGCCACTCATGGCGACCAATACTCGTCCTTTTTTACTCATTTTTTTATTAGCTGTTGGCCAAATAGCGATCTTCGGCCTTTTAAAATTATTGCAAAAATACAATTAACTAAGTGGAAAGTTTTAGCTCAACTGAACACCCTACCCTGCTAATTCGTTTAGCCGTTTTTGACTCGTTCAGCCCTTTCATCATTTACTTCTCACCTTTCACCATTAATAAGGCATGATTTTATTTGTGATTTTATGCAATAAAAGCATTTCCTTTGCCATTGAGTTTTAGGCACTTATGCTTTAATTTTGATCTTTTACAATTCACATTAGGACCAAAAATTTCAACAACGATGGTGATTGAGGAAGGCTAAATGGTGAATTTTACTGCTTGCAATCTCTTACTCACCATTCACCGTTTACAATTCAACATTAATTACTAAACTTACTACCATGAAAAGTACATTCAAATTTTTATTGTTCAACCTCTTTTTAACCACAAGTTTACTCGCCCAAGACGATGAATTCGGCATCGGCTCATATTACTCAGACCTCTTCCAGGGCAAGCCCACCGCCAGCGGCGAATTGTATGACAAAGACAAACTGACTGCCGCCCACAAAACCCTGCCTTTCGGCACATTGGTAAAAGTAACCAGACTGGACAACGACAAATCCGTAACTGTGCGAGTCAATGACCGGGGGCCTTTCATCAGTGGCCGCATCATCGAATTGTCGAGGGAAGGCGCTAACCGCATTGACCTGATCAAAGATGGCGCTACCCGGGTAAAAGTGGAAATAGTAAAAGAGCAACCAGCACCAACCGATCTTGCCGAAGCCACCAAGCCTGTCGTTCCAACGCCTGCCGAACAACCTGAGGCCAAAATTGAGAAGAAGGAGGAGCCAAAACCTGCCGCCCCCAAAACCAATGAAGTGGCCGCTGCGACTACTGCTGAAAAAGGCAAAGTGAAAATCAATGAAAAACCGAGCAATACAATCGCTGCGGTCGCCACTCCTAAAACAGAAAAGAAAACGACTTCCAATTCTGTTTTGGTGAAAAGCCAGGATTACACGCCTTTAGGTTTGTATGAAATAGAACTCAAGCGCCCAGAGGCTAAAGGTTTTGGCGTACAAGTAGCTGCCCTGACCAGCCAAAATGCTTTGTTCAAAAAAATAGCGGAGCTGCAAGGCGAGTGGTTCGATAATATTTTGGTAAATGTAGAACAGGGGAAAGGCGACGAAATGGTGTATAAAGTCATCCTCGGTTCGTTTGCCAGCCAAGGCGAAGCAAAAGTTTACCAAGACAACTTGAAAAAGAACAAAAAAATAAAAGGGTTCGTGGTTGATTTGGCTTCTTTTGCCCCAGCAAAATGATTGCAATTGAATAAGTATAAATCGACGAAAAACGCCCGTTTGGAATACCAGACGGGCGTTTTTCATTTTTCAAAATCATCTCTGTTCCACGCAGTTAGTCAACTCCACATCGTTATAATAATCCATGCAGATGCATTTCATTGTCACCATTTCCCCTTCATGAAATTCCAGCCGTTGGTGCGGGCTCTCCTTATCCAATAAACACTGCACGCCAAAAGAAGTCCCTTTGCTAAAAAGCTTCAAACGGGGCAACCCGTTTTTCCCCGTCGAAATTGCTATCACCTCGCCTTGCACCACCACTGTTTTATTCAAATATTTTTCATTCGCCGCTGATTCATCTTGCCGAAAATCGGCGTAGAGTTCGATCGCTGAAATCGATAGGTCAGCGGTAGCGCTGTGCATGTCGGCGCTGGTTTTTCTTTGGGGAAAAAACAGAAAATAAACAGCAACGAGGATTAGAATAAAGGCCAGTACTGGCAGGTGTTTTTTCATTTGAATAGCTTGATTGCTTTTGTTTTTTGTGTCAAAAACAAGGTCAATAAGTTTTTTCGGTGGTCGATACCAATAGAAAGAAACAGTTTACAATAACCGTTTTGCAAATGTTGAACAAATTCCAACTTAGGCAATCCTGCCCGCATTCCCCCCAAACCTCATCTGAATATAATCATATATTTTCCGCACGCTCAAACTCACCGTCGAAGGCCCGGTCCGCACGTAAAAATGGTCATCGTTTTGGTTGGTCAAATAGGCGGGGATCGTCGCCGCTTCACAGTCCACCCGCAGGACTTGCTGGCCCTCTATTTCTTCCACGAACACATTGACAAATTGGCTGTGCAGTGGGCTGATCTTATCGTTGATGAGTTTGGTCAAATGGAGCAGCATTTTGTCCGTATTCTCAAATTGGTCGTTTTGCAGCCCCAAGAGCTCCCCTTCATCATTGACCCCGATCAGCAAAGTCCCACCCTCTGCATTCATGAATGCAGCCATCGTTTTTAGGCTGGCATGTTCAATGGCCGGGTCTTTTTTGTTGGTGAATTTATTCCAGCGCAAAGAAGATTTAAACTCCACATATTCCGTTTCGCCGCCCCGAATCAGCTCCAAGGTGGACGTCTGCTCTCTGGAACGCAGGTAGTCGGTGATCTTGATGGACAGCGCCCGCAGGACTTTGAGTGCGGTAGCTGGCCGCACGTGTTTTTCATCAAATAATTTATTCCCACAAATGGCATAAGCGGAAGAGTGGTCAGCAGCACGTACGCTACCCGACCGCATGTTGTTGTTGATAACTGCAATTTCCCCAAACAGGTCGCCGGGGTTAAAGGTCTTGGAATCGCTATTGGGCAGGTTTAAAATAAAAGAGCCATTTTCCACTAAAAACATAAAATGGGCGGCTTCATTTTTAGAAAAAACAGCTTCATCTTTTTCAAACACTTTCCGATCGGAGATGCTCAATATCTCATCCAATTCCTCATTGGAGAGATGAGAAAAAACGGGGTTGTTTTTTAGTAAAAGCCGGGCGTTTTCCGCAAAGTCAGTCATATCAGAAAAAATGTGGTCAATAATTTAGTTGATGCCTTTGGGCAAGGTGTTTCCTCTACCCAAAACAGAGCCTGAAAGTTGCGAAATCTTTTGAGTTTTTTAAAATGGCACCTTTCCATCAACTAAGGATATTCTTATAATATTGAAACTGCGGTTTTCTGTTAATTCAGGCGAGATAGCCGAGGTTTTGAACCTCGGGTTTTAGGCTAAATGATACTTTTTTGGTTCGACCCCCGAGGTTCAAAACCTCGGCTGCCTTGGTAAAATGAATTGCTTTTGATTTTATAAGAAAACCCATATCCCAGCAATTCAGGATTTGAGAAATATCACCCCAAAATTTAAGCAAAGTCATTTTTTAAAAATATCAATTCATGGAGATTTGAATTTATCCAATAATCGATGCAAAAAACAATGGAGCATTAACCTCTAACTTTTTCATTTCAATCGAACCACACCTCTTCATTTAGCTGCATGAGTCAATGGCCTACCTCGGCCCCACCACCTTTCACTAAGAGGATCGCCGAAGCCTCTAACTCCCAAGTAGGCACAAAATTTACTTCATGAAAAACCTAACCAGATTCCCCATGCTGGCACTTATCATGACAGCAATGTCGCTGACTACCTGCCAAAAAGATTTGGAAGAACCGACTTCCCCACTGGTATTTGCCGCAAAGTACACCTACCTAACCCTCAACGACCAGTTTGATTTACCTAACCCAGCAGCTTCCGAACAATATGCGCTTCAACTTTTCGACCTAAAAGATGACGGAGATGGCCTAACCGAAAGGGAACTGCTTTCCGTTGGCAATCCTTCTCAAGATGAGGATTTGGTTTACGCCCTTCTGTTTGTAGAATCCTTCAACCGCGACGAAATCCTTTGGAGTTGGCTCGAAACCCAGCTCGACGATGACGATCCCGACGACCGATCTGCCTACGGCAAATGGAAATGGACAGGCGGCGACCCACTCGCTTCCATGTATTGCAGCGGCTTCAAAAAATGGCCTGCCTATAAAGTGAAAAACCGTTTTACGGACCCATGCGGTGAGGTGCTAATTGGAGGCCCAGTTTATCAATGTTGCTTCAACCTTTGCGACGACAATCTCCCGGTTGGCTGCGATGTGAATGTCAACAAACTGCCCATCAACCAGTTACAAATTATCGGCAGCCACAACAGTTACCGCAAGCGGACCGACCCGGCCATCCTTGGGTTTATGTACCAATCTTTGCAATTGTTGCCACCAGAGTTTAACCCCGATTTTTGGGATTACGAGCATTTGCCTTTGGATGAACAGTTCAATGAATACGGCGTCCGTTGCATCGAATTAGACGTTTTTGACGACCCAAACGGTGGTTTGTTTGCCTTCCGTTATGGCAAGGCCATCGTCACCGGCAACCCAGCCGAAGGCGTTGCCAATATTCCTGACCTAATGACTCCCGGCCTGAAAATGCTCCACTACCCAGACCTCGATTACAACACCAATGATTACTACACTTTCAAAAAAGGATTGATGGCAGTGAAAGATTGGTCGGATGCCCACCCAACGCATTTACCAATGATCATCATGGTCGAGCCCAAAAATGATGACCCATACAACGAGCTGGCTGGCATCGCTCAGCTACTCAATGCCCCCAATCTTTTCACGAACACGATTCCGTTTACGGCTGCTAATTTGAGCACTATTGAAAATGAAATCTGGGATATTTTTGGGGAAGAACAGGTCATTACCCCCGATGAAGTTCGTGGAAACCTACCTTCCCTGAACTTTGCCATTACCCATAATAAGTGGCCAAGGCTGGAGGAAGCCAGAGGCAAAATATTGTTTGTCATGCTTCCTTCCAACAATGAAAAAGAAGCCTACCTGAGCTTATACCCCGAACTGCACGGTGCGACGATGTTTGTTTTCTCCGACCCCGGCAACCCAGAGACTGCTTTTGTGAGAATGGAGGACCCCATTAGCCATTTTGCCCAAATCCAGAATCTGGTAAACGAAGGCTACTTTGTCCGTACCCGAGCCGATGCGGAAACACTGGAAGCCCGATACCCCGGAAGTGTAACCCGCCGGGACAAAGCCTTCGCCAGTGGCGCGCAGATTATTTCCACTGATTATTACCGAGCTGATCCAAGGTTTATCATGGGCCCAAGTTCAGGATGGAGCGACTATTCCGTCTTCTTCGAAAGTGGGGAATTGTTCCGGGTGAACCCGGTGAGTGGTTCGCCTAATGCGCAGGGTTATGTGATTAGGGAGTGAGCTTTTAAGTAGAAATAAGAAGGAAGTGCAACCGAAGTTCCGTTTATAGGTACTAAACCAAAGAGCCTTGGCCGATTGTTATCGGCCAAGGCTCTTGCTTTCACGGGTTTTTAAAATAGCCCGCCAGTGAAATCTATCTCAAGGTCACTGCGCCTTCACCAACCGACTGCCTAACGGTAGCGTCGGGCGATAGTTTTCGTGCAGAATTGATTCCATTTCCAAAATCTGCTCGTGCGACGCCTCGATATTTGACGACCAAACCATCCAATTGACGATTTCGGAGCAAGGTGGTGTGGTCAGCGAACCATCGTAATACCAGAAATGGGCCTTGTAAAAATTGTTGAAACCTTCTGGCATCAACACATCTGGGTTGTAAGTTTCGGTCGAAGTGTAGTCGCCTTCTTCGTGAGGCCAGATGTCATGGATGCCTTCAAAGAAAGGGTTTTCCTCACCTTCTTCCACGAAAACGCCGATGACGGCCAACTTCCCGTTGATGGGGTTGCGGTGCACGAAATGGATTTCCACCGGGTAGTGTTCACCTTTTACGGTGTGCTCCGATTTGGCGTGGAAGTGGAACTGCAGCAGGTAGTACTTTTGGCCGTTCAGTGAAATGTAACTGCCGTCGTTCGGGTCGGCTGGTTGTTCGATGTTGTACTGAACGGTGTGGCCGTTGTTAACAATGCTCGTGGCGGTGTTTTTCCAGTAAAACCGGAGGCTTTTTGACAGCTTGCGAACCAGCGGTGGAACGATGTTGACGGGCGATTGCTGGTAGCCACCACAGGCCCAGCCATCACAGAGCATGGGCCAGTGGTCAGGGCCTTCATCCCCTTCATATTCCCAGTGAATGTCATCGCCATCGCAATCGGTACGGAGGGTAACACTCCCCGTCAGATCATCAATCGTGTAGGGTTCTTCCACTGCCGTTTGCGGTGGTTCCGGTGTTGGCATTTCATCTCGATTGTTACAAGAAAACACTAGTGTGAGGAGAGTGACGGACAATGTGCCCATCAGGAATTTGTAGAATGGGTTTCGACTGTTCATTTGGAAAGTTTTTTAAATGATTAATAAATGGTTCGAGTTGGTTTCCGGCGTTATTTCTTATTGTATGACCATGATATGGTAGAAATTAGCTCAAGATTTATTGGCTTCAAATGGTTGCCACTGTACGTGTTTGTTTTTTAGTCCAAGAGGCGATAAAAATCAAGATGGCTGCAAAAAATTTCGCAGTGAAAATTAGGAGTTTCAAGAGAAATTCTGACGCTTGTTTTTTCGACGCAGATAACGCTGATTTTTATGATTTTTTATGACAACCAGCCGCCTCCGGCGGGATAAATCAACCATAAGGATCATAAAAATCAGCGTCAAAAAATTTCTCTTTCCCCCAAGTGCGAATAACTACTTTTCAATTTACACCGCTACAAAAGTGGTCAGCTGTCCACTCACTCCACCACCAGCCTTTCCTGCCACTGCTCACGCCCGGCCTGCACCTCCGCCAGGTACACCCCGGCCGGCAACCCGGCCAGCTCGATGCTGCTGCGGAAAGTGCCGCCTTCCAGCGGGAGCACCTGTGTCCTCACTTGCTTGCCCGTGATGTCATGCAGGGTAAGGGTGGCCTCGCCATCGTAGTCCGTTTCGATGGCGAGGGTGACCGAGTGGGTGGCCGGGTTGGGGAAGAGGCGGATGCCGCTGCCTCCATTTCTCATTTTAATACTGACGATTTGGGAGTACTCGAACTGCCCATCGAAATCCTCCTGCCGCAGGCGGTAGTAGTTCAGGCCGGGCAGGGGACGCTCATCGGTGTAGGTGTAGGATTGCTCCTCGTGGGTGGTGCCGTGGCCGAGAAGGAAGGCGAGGTTTTGCCATTTTTTGCCATCGGTGGAGCGCTGGGCTTGGAAGCCGTGGTTGTTGAGTTCGGAGGCAGTGCGCCACTGGAGGATTACTGTTTGGTCATTTTCACGGGCAGTGAAATCTATTAACTCAACAGGTAGGGCTCCTGAAAAAATTAGGAAGACGCCATTGCCCTGATGTTGGATAATATAGCCGTTATTATTGGTTATGGATAAAGTGCCAACAATGGTGACTGTTCCTGCATCGAAAAGTGTATAAGTATCACCATTATAAAAATTCGTTCCAGTGAAAATTAGATCAACGGTGGCATTTTCGAGTGTAATGGTAGCAGCGTTCGTGGACGATATTTGATCAAAATCCGTTCCAGCAACCCCACCATCACTATCTCCCCGCCCAGTTATTTCCATATCGATTTTTCCACTAAAAGTAATATTATTGGTAACATTCAATATGCCAGTAGAATTACCAGGGGAAATAGTGCCGGGTACATTCGTGTTGTTATTAGTAGAAACAATGGTTCCGGTGCCTTTTATGGTTCCGCTGTTAAATATTCCTCTATCACTGGTATTGGCATTTTCGTTATTCAGAATTCCATTCAGGGTGATGGTCCCTCCAGCATTGTAAAGCCATCCGGTATTATTTAAAACTCCAGTCGAAGAAATTGTAAAGGAACTACCATTCATAAATAATAGTCCAACGGTTCCTCCTACAATGTTGTTATTGATGGTACCATTGTTTGTTGTATGGCCACCATCGATATGATAACCAGAAGAGCCATTTCCTGAATTTATGTCGATGGTACCGCCACTTTCAATAGTGGTCATATTCCTGTCTACAAAAGCTCCACCGTTATTAATTAATCTGGCGCCGCTGTTTATAGTTATGGTTCCATCATTGTTTTGTACACCTACTTCATCCCTCGTTGCTTCGGCATTAATAACCATTGCATCCGTGGATGGTATTGTAGCAGGTGGAATTCCGTTTGTCCAATTTGAAGAGTTGGCATAATCGCCTGTTGTGTGAAAGGTATAAGTAGTCTGCCCCTCGATTAAAAAATTCCCAAACAAGGATAATAGCAGTACTATAGTGTTGAATTTTTTCATGCCTGATCATTTTTAAAGTGAATTATTTTCTAAAAGACCACCGAGCGGCTCACTTTAAAAATGATTAATGAGTGCCCGGCGGACCTGTATTTTAGTTTATGGAGCTTTTCGTTTGATGTGATCTAATGGCTTTTCCCCTTTCTCCGGCCAGTTCAGCAAGACCAGAGCGATGATGGTGACGCTAAGGATAATTAGGTCGTCCATGCTGTTTTCATTTGGTTTTCAGTAAAATGATGGGACAAAGATGAGGCGGGACAGGTGGTACAAAACGGACAACTTGGGGGTGCAAAACGGACATTTTGTGCCGTAACGAGCTTATTCAGAAAGGAAAGCTGATAATTTTTAAGAAAGGTACTCCGAAGGTAACACCCCGAACCGCTCCTGAAAAAGATTGGAAAAATACTTCGTGCTGGAGAAGCCGACGGCAAAACCAACCTCTTTCACCGAGGTGTATTTGCCTTCGTGAAGGAAATCCTTCGCCCGTTGCAGGCGCATTTCCCGGAGGTAATTATTGGGCGTCAGCCCGGTAAGTTGTTTGAGGCGGCGGTTGAACTGGCGGGAACTTAGATGCATTTCATTGGCCACCCATTCCATGGTGAATTGGGATTCAGGCAGTTTTTTTGAAAATACAGCTTCGACCTCTTCCAGCCAATTCGCATCAGTGGCGGCCATGTTAGCCCCCTCCCGACCTCCCCCCAAAGGGGAGGAGACGGCCGTGGCTCCCTCCCCTTGGGGGAGGGCTGGGGAGGGGCCTTCGGTCATCGCCTTCACCCGCTCCCGATAGTTTTGCAACAGGTTTTTGATACGGACTTGCAGTTCTTCCTCCACAAACGGTTTGGTCAAGTAATCATCCACCCCGATGCGGAGGGCTCGTAGCTTCACCCGCACGTCGGCCCGGGCCGTGAGCATGATAACAGGCAGGTGGCGCAAGGTTTCGTGCGCTTTTATTTTTTCCAACAACTGGAAGCCGTCCATGATAGGCATCATGAGGTCGCTTATTATCAAGTCCACAGTCTTCAGTTCTGCAGTTCGGCAGTCTTTTGTAGCGTCCGCGTTTGCGACTGTCGAACTGTCGAACTGCCGGACTGACGAACTCAAAAATGTCGAACTCAAAAACTCCCAAGCGACCTTCCCATTTTCCGCAGTGATGAGATGATAGTCATCTTCCAAAAGTACCTGCATGTAGGAGCGCAGCTCAGGGTTGTCCTCGACGATGAGGATGGTTGGTTTTAGTTCGGCAGTCTTCAGTCCAATGCTGACGTTGGTGGCTGCCGACTGCGGACTGGGAACTGCCGACTGTAGATTGGGAACTGAAGACTGCGGACTTGAAACTAACTTCATCGGAAAACGGAAAAAGAAAACACTCCCCTTGCCCATCTCGCTTTCTGCCCAAATTTTTCCACCGAGCAGTTCGGCCAGTTCGTTGGCGAGCGAAAGGCCAATACCTGTACCACCCTGCGTAGGTGCATCCACTTGTTTGGATTGGTAGAAACGGTCAAAAATGTGTGGTAAGTCATCGGGATGAATGCCGGGGCCGCTGTCCGTCACACTGACAAGCAAATGGTTGTTTTCTTCCACTACTTTGAAATAAACCACTGCCCCTGCCGGGGAAAACTTGATGGCGTTGGAGAGGAAGTTATGGACGATTTTTTCAAATTTATTGGTATCGAGGAGGAGGTTCAGCTTGGGGTCGGCTTGGTAATCGAACTTCATTTTTACCGATTCACTGTCGCCAAACGAACTGAACTGCGAGACGAGTGGCTGCAAAAAATCATGGAAATTGACCGCTTCTTCTTTCACCTCCAATCGTCCGGTTTCGAGTTTGGACAAGTCCAAAATTTCATTGACCAGTTTGAGCAAGTGCTTGCTGTTGTTTCGGACAAATTCTAACAATCGTAGCTCCTTCTCCGGCCGGTTACTTTCTTTTTTCAAAATGCTGTCCAATGGGCCGATCATGAGGGAAAGCGGTGTCCGCAATTCATGGCTCACATTGGCAAAGAAACGGGACTTAAGTTTTTCGAGTGACTGGAGTTCTTCGGCCTGTTGCTCAATGATTGCTTTATCATCTCTGATTTTTTGGGTGCGCTCAGCTACCGTTTTTTCCAATTCCCTCTGTCGTTCTTTCAATTGTTGGGTGCGTATTTTATAAAATAAAAAAGCACCAAAAAGTAGCGCTCCAATGGCCAGCCCGATGAACCAAGTCTGCAAATAAAATGGCCGCAGCACCGTGACCGGGATGTGTAGCTCGCTCGCCGACCAATGCCCCCGGACGTCCTGTGCCTTGATTTGCAATTCATATTTTCCAAAAGGCAAGCGACCGAAACGAAGGGTGCGTTCGGAGGTGTATTCCCACTCGTTGCTCATGCCTGTGAAGCGATAGGCAAATTGATTTTTTGACACTTGGTGAAAAGTCAGCAAGGCCAGTTCGAGCCGGAAAAAGCGGTCGTTGGGACTAAGCACAATTTCCATGTTTTGCAGCAGCTCATTGGTCCGTTCGACCATGCGGTTCTCCTCTCCGTCAAACTGCTGATAAGACGTGATGCGGAGTGGAGGGTTGTCTTTGATTGCCACGTTTTCCAAATTGGCAGGATGGAAAGTCGTCGCCCCGTTGATGGTACCAAAGAAAATCTGTCCGTCCGCTGCCTGGTAATGTGATATTCGGTTGAACTCGTTATTCGGCAAACCGTCCTCTTCGAGGAAGGTCTGTACTTCCCCTGTTTTTTCGTGGAAACGCATAATGCCCAGATCACTGCTCAACCAAATGTTGCTGCCCCCTCCGGCTTCCCCAGAAGGTAGGGAGTCGGGGTAAACAGCGTAAATGACATCATTCGACAAACCATCAAGCTGCGTAAATTGGCGGACTGCCGGCTGGTCGTTACCAAGCACCAGCTGGATCAATCCACCTCCTCCACTCGCCAACCAAAAAGTATCCAGCGATTCTTCATAAAAATGATAAATAACATCATGTGGAATTCGAAACGGCCTTTCCTGATTTTTGGAGTACTGGGCGATAATGCCTTTTTCCCGATCGGCTTGAAAAAAACCTTTGTTGGTACAGAGCCAAATGCGCCCGTCCCTGCTGGCAGCGATGTGCATAATATGGGCACTGCGCAGGTCATTGAAGGAGTTGTATTCTTCGAAAGGGCGCACCTCGTTTCTTGTCGGATCAAAAATTTGGAGGCCAGCTTCGGTGCCAAGCCAAACGGTATTTTCGGAGGCTTGAAAAATGGCCCAAGTATAAAAACCAACCGGGAAAAACTCTGGCGGTTTGCCGGAAAGATCTGTCAGTCCTAAAAACCGGGAATGACCGAAAGCGATTCTTCCGTCTTTTAATTTTTGCAGGGCATTGTTTCCAAATCCTTTGGATGCAAATTCAATTGGCTGGGCATTTCCGGTAGCTCGGTCAATGATGGTTGGACCAAGGTGCTCCACGTTGAGGAAGATGCTTTCTCGATCGGCGAGAATACCCCGGATGGCGTTCAGTTCACCTTTTTCATTTTTTAAATAATTTTTAAAAGGGTTTTTGCGGATGCTGATTTTTTGCAGGCCAAAATCGCCCCCCGTCCAAAAGTCGCCTTTGTCGGTAAAAATGAATGCCCGGTAATTACTGGTGGCTTGACTGGGTTGGGTTTTCGGAATGCTGAAAAGCAAATCTCCATTTTCTTGGTAAAAGGAAAAATCATCGTACAACAAATCCTGCCCAATGGTTGGCACATTGGCAGCGGGCAAAACGGAAGGGTACCAATATTCCTCTGGAAATAAATGTTGTTTACCCTCCCGGTCGATCAAATAGGATTTTTTCTTTTGACTATTGTCAGGTGTCCATTCAAAATAAGCAAATGGAAAAGCAGAACTATGCATCGATCGGTTGAACTGCAATGGGTATGGGTGCCCAAATTGCTGGATGGCCCGCCCTTCCCAGTCCAATTCAACAACCTGTTGGTCGGCTGTCAGCACCCATATACTTCGCCCAGCTGAGATGACTGACCGGGCAAAATTATGGTTCTGCCCAAAGTCAAAGAGCTCAAAACTGCCCAGCTCAATGGTTTGTCCCCCTCTGTCTGGGTGGTAGGTAAACAGGGTGTGCGAGTCTAATTTTGCCACCAACGTTTGGTCATTTTCAATACTGACCCAGCCTGCTGGGTGCGCCTGAGGGATAGGAAACTTACCGCCAAATTTTTCTAAAAAGCTGGTACACTTCCTCGTCACTGGGTGCCAAATGTCGAAATCTTCATAAGGCGGGATCGGTAATAACCAAAACCAGCCCTCCGCATCTTCAAGAATGCGCCAGATGTTGTCGTGCTGAAAACCGTCGGTACGGGAGTTAAAGGTCTGGAATTGGTAGCCATCGAAGCGGCTCAAACCTTGCGGGGTGCCTACCCAAACGAAACCCCGGCTACACTGATGGATGGCATTAACTTCGCGGTGGGGAAGGCCTTCTTCAATGCCATAAATTTGTTGGTGAACGATAAAATCCTGCGCACTCAGCAAGCTGCTCAGTCCGAGGAATATTATCCAGAGGCAATGAAGTGTTTTTGTGTAGGCCAAATGCCGTCAGAATTTTCATTGAATAGGAAAATGGGAATAACTACACAAAGGTATAAAGCGAAGGTGTTTTCACCCTATCATAGGGCATTTAAAGGTCTTGAAAGTAAAAACACTATAAATGATAAACTTCAGATCGGTAGTTCATTATTCCTTTTCCACCTCCGCCACCGCTTTATTCAAATCATCCGTGGCCTTTTTCAATTCATCCAACTGCTTTTCTTTTTTGCCTTTTCCACGACTGCGGCCTTTTTTCTTGACCACTGAAATGGGGGCAGCAGTGGCCGTTTCTTTTTTCCAATCGGCTACCGATTGAGCACCGTCTATTTTTTTATTAGAAAAAATCAGTTCCTCCCCAGCCTCATCCACGTAGACCGTATCGCCTGCGGCAAATGTGCCTCCGAGCAATTCCCTCGACAGATCGTCGATCAAAAGATCTTGGAGCGCCCGTTTCATCGGCCTCGCCCCAAACTGAGGATCGTACCCAGCATCCGCTAAAAAATCCAAAGCCTTTTTGGTCAACTGAATGGTCAAACGTTGGCGCTCCAGCATTTTTTCCACCTTCCGTAAAAGGAGCAAAAGTATCTGCCGGATTTCATCTTTGGTCAGCGGCAGGAACATGATCACCTCATCAATCCGGTTCAAAAATTCTGGCCGGAATTCATCTTTCAGCGTATCCATCACCTCCTCCCGGGTCGTGTTGATGATGTCTTCCCGGTGCTCCTCCCCCACTGCATCAAGGTCTTCAAAATTTTCCAAAATCTTATCCGCCGCCATGTTGGACGTCATGATGATGATGGTGTTTTTGAAATTGGCTTGGCGGCCTTTGTTATCCGTCAAACGACCATCATCGAGGACTTGCAGGAGGATATTGAAAGTATCGGGATGCGCTTTTTCTATTTCATCTAATAAAATGATAGAGTAAGGTTTGCGGCGCACCGCCTCCGTCAATTGCCCGCCCTCATCGTAGCCGATGTAGCCCGGAGGCGCCCCAACCAATCGGCTGACGTTGTGCTTTTCCATGTACTCGCTCATGTCGATACGGACGATCGAATCCTCGGTATTGAACAAGGTTTCCGCCAAGGCTTTGGCGAGTTCCGTTTTACCTACCCCTGTTGGACCGAGGAAAATAAACGACCCAATCGGCTTGTTTTCGTCCTGCATACCCGCCCGGCTGCGGCGCACCGCATCGGAAACGGCTTTTACCGCTTGGTCCTGACCAATGAGGCGGGCGTGGAGGGTATCCTCCAAGCTGAGCAATTTTTGTTTTTCGCTCTGCATCATTTTGGAAACGGGGATGCCCGTCCAGCGGGAAACGGTTTCGGCGATGTCTTCGGCGGTTACCACGTCGTTGGTGAAGCGGTTTTCTTCGGGGAGACTGTCCAGTTTTTGCTCGATGGCCCGCAGCTCAAGTTGCAATTTCGGAAGGTCGCCGTAGCGGATTTTGGCCACTTTCTCCAAGTCGCTGTTGCGCTCGGCTTTATCGGCTTCCATTTCCAGTTCCTCCATTTTCTTTTTGACCTCCTGCACTTGGTTGACGATCTCTTTTTCGCTTTTCCAACTGGCCCGTACACTGTCCCGCAACTCCTTGGCATTGGCGATGAGGCTGTCCATTTTCTTGACTTTCTCGTTATCGCCTTCCCGCTTGAGGGCTTCCCGTTCGATTTCCAATTGCCTCACTTTGCGGTCTTTTTCATCTACTTCCTCTGGTACGCTGTCCAATTCCAACCGCAATTTGGCGGCAGCCTCATCAATCAAGTCAATGGCTTTATCCGGCAAATGTCGATCAGAAATGTAGCGGTCGGACAACTCCGCTGCCGCAACGAGGGCATCGTCCCGGATGTCGATTTTGTGAAACATCTCGTATTTGTCCTGAATGCCCCGAAGGATGGACACCGTGTCGGCAATGCTCGGTTCTTCGACTACTACTTTTTGGAAACGGCGAACGAGTGCTTGGTCTTTTTCAAAATGCTTTTGGTACTCGTCGAGCGTGGTGGCACCGATGGTTCGGAGCTCGCCACGGGCGAGGGCAGGTTTTAAAATATTGGCGGCGTCCATAGCGCCATTGCCGCCGCCGGCCCCAACGAGGTTGTGGATTTCATCAATAAACAGGATGATCTCCCCATTGGCTTTTTGTACTTGTTTGATGACGCCTTTCAACCGCTCTTCAAAATCCCCTTTAAATTTTGCACCTGCCAGCAAACCCGCAATATCCAAGGCATATATTTTTTTGGTCCTTAAATTTTCTGGCACATCTTGATTAACAATCCGCCAGGCAATGCCCTCGATTATAGCTGTTTTCCCGACTCCCGGTTCCCCGACGACAATTGGGTTGTTCTTTTTTCTCCTTGACAAAATGTGCAGCACCCGCCGGATCTCCTCGTCCCTCCCGACGATGGGATCGAGTTTCCCTTCTTCTGCCTGTTGGTTGAGGTTGACGGCAAAACGACCGAGGGCGTTCATGGATTCATCGGTGCTTTGATCGGTTATTTTTTCGCCTTTCCGCAGATCGAGGATGGCCTGTTTCAATGCCTCCTCGGTTGCTCCCATTTGCTGCAACATTTTACCCGCCGGATCATTTCCCTGCAAAATGCCCATCAACATGAGTTCAATGCTGATGTATTTGTCGCCAAAATCCGGCAGCAGTTTTTTCGCCCGTGCCAATGCTTTGTTGGCTTCGGGAGTCAGGTATTGCTTGTCCGTCCCGCTCACCTTCGGTGTTTGCTTGATGCCTTCTTCCAATTTGCGGTCGAGCATCGCCATGCTGACCCCACATTTTTCTAATAGAAAAGTGGCAACGTTCTCGTCCGTTTTCAGAATGCCCCGCAGCAAATGATAAATCCCAACATTTTGCTGGTTGAGACCCGCTGCTACTTGCTGGGCTTTCATGATGGCGTCTTGCGCCTTGAGGGTGAAATTGTCGTAGGTCATTTATTAATGGTAAATGATGAATGGTGAACGGTGAATTTCGGGACGGGCAAATGTAATAAGGTGCGGGGATAAATTTGGTACGGATAGCGGTGGGGTTTTGTAGTGCTCTTTTTTTAGTTCCTTTTCGCCATTTTCCCTTGTCATCCCGAAGGGATCTGTTCACGTTAAAAGTGCCGCTATACACGACTGCACGTATGACGTGAACAGTTCCTTTCAGGACGACAAAACGTTGGAGCCATATTCGCTCCCTAAATAAATTCAGTAAGCCTGTTTACCCCCGAAGTAAATTCGGGACAGCTTCGCCGTATTTTTTTAAAGTTTAAAAAGAAAAGGGTAAAAGGGTAAAAGGGACAAAGGGTAAGTCACCGAAGCTAACCGAAACCCTACGAAGTTGTACCTGATATCAGTGGAGTTCCAGTCACGGATCGAGACCCGGCAGATGTCATCGAAGTAGTCCCAGGACCCGCCACGAACCACTCGGCGAAGTTGATCGCCCCCAGCACTCCAGGCACTCCCGTCGATCGGTGCCCCATTGTAGTTATCATGCCAAGTGTCCTCACACCATTCCCAGACGTTGCCGCTCATATCGTAAAGGCTCAGTTCATTAGGCTTAAGCTGCATGACGGGTTGAGTTTTACTCTTGGAATTCTTAAAGTACCAAGCTACCTCGTTCAATTGGTTACTTCCGGCATATTTGAATTTTTTGCTTTGGTTGCCGCCCCGGGCTGCAAACTCCCATTCAGCTTCGGAGGGCAGGCGGTAATTACCGTTCGTTTTTTCATTCAGGTTTTTGATAAATTCTTGTACATCATCCCAGCTTACGCTTTCCACCGGGCAGTCGTCGCAGCCTTTGAAATTCAGGTTTGGTGGGTCTTCGCCCATGATGGCCCGCCATTGAGCCTGTGTAACGGGATGTTTACAAAGCTGAAAATCTTTTAGGGTCACCTCATGAACTGGACGACAATCTTTCCCTAAATCACCATGTTCATCGCCCATTTGAAAAGTACCGCCTTTGATGGGTATCATTAGGTCGTGGAAGGGGTCGAGGGAGCGACTGTGTTCCTCTTCTTTTATTTTCTTTTTTCGCTCCTTTTCTTCTCTGTACTGTCTCTCAGGTTCTGGAAGATGCGAGGAATGCAAATGCCGAAAAATGTAATCTTGTTGTTCTTTAAAAGACTCTAATAAAGAATTCGACTTTTGAACTTTTGAATCTGATGGTGTAGGTTCAGAGCCTTGTGTTTTTAGTTTTTCTTCGACTTCAGGTTGTTTAGCTTCTAATAAATTGGCAGCCGCTATATCTGCTTCTTTCTTCAGTTTTTTTATTTCTTCCCTCAATGACCGGAACACTTCCCGGGCGGCGTGGGCATAGGCACTTCGCTCTTCAATGGGTTCATCTTGGAAAAGCACCACTTGCAAATGTTGTAGTTCGGTGAGTTCCCAAAGACAGTCTTTCAAAATAACTGCAACCACTTCCGCCTCCCCTTTCGAGCGCCGTTCTAATATTTTGGGCAATTCAGTTTCATTGACATAATCGCTGTCGAGGAACTCGGCGGTTACAAGGAGAACAAAAATATGAGCTGAACGGAGTTCCTTTTTCAAGCGGTCATCCCAGGTCTCGCCGGGCATCATCTCGCCATCGTAAAAAATGTCACAATGCTGTTGCCGCTTCATCACATTGAGGTGGGTACGGAGCTTTTTGAGGAGGGGTCTGTCCTCATGGGCATAGGCAATAAATATCTTTGGCAGTTGGCTCATTGAGTTCTTAGAAAAAGGATTTTTTGCTTGGATGGCAAAGATAGTTTTTCAATCGGATTTCCCGCCCACTGCGAAACTGTAAACTGCCCACTGCCGACTGCTAACTGCCTACTGCCTACTGAGAACTGCCATCCCGAAGCGAGTTCAGGATTTCGCTGCGCTCAAACTCAAAAAACATTTCCCATGAAAAATTTGCGCAATACGACAGAGTTTATACCTTAGCGCTTCTTCTCGCAAAAAGAGAAACCGACTATAATCCCACCTTACAACTATCCTTCTTTTTACCGGACTTTACACACTGTTGGCATTCGCCAAACCTGATAGGTTTTTGAAAACCCATCAGGTTTTCAGGCCAAAGATGTAGCCAGAGAGGCTATTCCACAAACCGATTTGGGCGGCAGTTTGCCGCCCTATTTTTTTAAATGAAAAGGGCCGATAGCCATCAAGCTACCGACCCTTTTTTATTTCATTTTCTTTAGTGTGCTAACGAATTAGTGCGAAGTTGCGCTTGCCTGTTTTTTGTACTCCAAGTAAGAATATACCATAGGCACCAGGGCAATTACTACCGTTACCGTGATGAATACCGGCAACACCCATTCGTTGCTCAACAACAGCGAAGCCAACACAATGACAATGCCGCCAGCCAGCCACCAACCACCAGCCATGCGGTGGGTCTTTTTCCAGACAGTCTCATTTTCCAACGTCCAAGGTGTGCGGATGCCCACGAAGTAATTGTGTTTGATGGTCGGCATAAAATTGCCCATCAAAGTGAAAAAAATCCCAAAGACCACAAACAACATATTAATGGATGAACTCCCATTCAGGGAAGAGTAGATCCACAATATGGAGACTGCCACCATTAGCAAGACTACAATCCATTTAACAGCTTCGAATTTTTTCCCCATTGCACCGATTTTTTGTTTTGGGTCGATGGAGGGGATCAGCAAAAACACCCCATAAGACAGAGCTAACATTACCAATGGCCCCCAAATCAAGGTTTCCTTGCTCCCCCAACCATCGGCTTCGCCTCTTCCATTGAAATGGGTCGCTATCGTTTCGGGTAGCCTTTCCCAGATGGTTGCTAAATAAATGAAAGGCGTCAACATAAGTGCCCACAAAATGATCTCGCTGAAATTGATTGTTTTTTTCATGACTAAAGTTGGGTTTTGAAAAGGTGAAAACTGCTTAACTTTTTAGAGAAAGAAGCCAGTTTAAAATATCATCAACCACTGTTGTATTAATAGAATAAAGTATGAATTGGCCATTGCGTTCCTGCGTCACCAAGTCTGCTTGTTTGAGCAGGTCGAGGTGGTGGGAAATACTGGGTTTGGACATGTCGAACTGGTCAGCGATCTCCCCTGCGGTCAGGTCTTTTTCCTTGAGGAGCTTGAGTATTTCTCTGCGGGTCGGGTCGTTGATGGCTTTGAATGCTTTATCCATTTTTATGGCTGATAAGATATTTAGACAAATGTCTAAATAAAATGGGGAGATAACTAATCTTTTCTTTGAAAAGGTTAATTTAACGTGAGGTTTGGATTTAAGCGTTTTCTATTAAATTGGCGATCAGGTTGTTACGCTTTTTCGATGGCGGTGGAGACGAAGTCCCCCATCGTTTGGTTCAGACCACATCAGATTTGAATTACGGACAAAGAATCAAAACTTGAAAATGAGAAAACGAATTTATTTTATTTGGGTAGCCATGTTTTTCTCCTGCGTTGGATTTGGTCAGCCGGAAATACTTTCCAACATGGTGCAAACCCAAAAGTCAACCATACACCGGGATTATTTACGGGACGGAGACACCCGCATTGTTGTTAGCAGTCATTATGCTTCTAAATATGTAGAGTCCAATTACCAGTATCGGCAATACCTCAATTTTTTAACCGAAATTAAAAATGATTCGCTTTTGGCCGCTGCGCAACCTAACCGGGGAATATGGGATTTGACGAATTTAAAAAATAAAGAAAAAGTATTTTTAAAGAAAAATTATTGGTCGGACGAAAGGTTTAATGACTACCCGGTTTTGGGGTTAAATTTTACACAGGTAAATAATTATTTAAAATGGAAATCTGAATTCTTAAATATTGCTTATTTAATTTTTTTAGGAAAAATAAATAATACTATTCTGGATGTTAAAAACAATAATAAAATAGAGCAACAAACAAAGAATAATATAGACATTCCAAAAGAGTCATTTTATTTTCCTTCACTTCGCTTGTTTACTTTTCATGAACTTGCAACTTCCCATCAAAATGGAGGAACCTCAAGCCATATTAATGACATCGATAAAATATTTTCAAAATGGTTAAGTAAAAATGAACAGTTCCAATTTTTGATTTATGAACCCAAACCATTGATTTTAAAGGACTCTCCGATTTATCGTAAAATAAATAAATTGGGCATATTACCTGTCGTTTATTCAAATATAAACAATTTAAGAGGCATTAATAATTACGGTCAATTTGAATTAGTAATGGACTGGATTAATATGGAAAAAAGTAAATCAGGAGAAAGAGTAAATTCCAGTGAACAAAATTGGGAGAACAGAATTGTTGTTAGTTTTAAATATAAAAAAGGTAGAATAAATAAAGCTAAAAAAATGGCCATGACTGCTTATCCTTTTTTCGTATTTAGAACATGTATGACGAATATTAATAAAAAATAAAAACTTGCTTGAATAAAAAAAAGGCGCAACAGTAAAAAATGCCACACCTCATTTTTGTGCATATTTGCTTTGTATCAAACAGCAGCTCCTACGTCAATCGTTTCTACCAAAGCTACCACCTTATTTCCTATTTCTGAACATTTACAAACGTGTTCCGCCTTCAAATCTTCTGTACCAAAACCAGCCTCCATCACTGCCTTGACTGCCTCCCTAACGACGGTTGCCTCTTCATTCAAATCAAAAGAATCCAATAACATGGCTGCGGATAAAATAGCCGCCATCGGGTTGGCAATGTCCTTACCAGCTGCTTGAGGATAAGAGCCGTGAATGGGTTCAAACAGTGCTGTCTTTGTACCAACGGAGGCAGATGGCAAAAGCCCCATTGACCCGGTCAAAACACTCGCCTCATCAGAGAGAATATCACCGAACATATTTTCCGTCAATACCACATCGAAATGTTTGGGGTATTGGATCAACTGCATGGCTGCATTGTCCACATACATCCAATCGAACTCAACATCTGGGTATTCGTTGGTGTGCATGTCGGTAACAACTTTTCGCCACAAACGACTGGTTTCCAATACGTTGGCCTTATCGACGAGGGTTAATTTACCCCTTCTTTTTCTTGCTTCCTGAAAGGCAAGGTGGGCAATGCGTTCAATTTCAGGAATGGAATAGACGCAGTGGTCGTAGGCGCCATTTTCAGTTTTTCCTTTTTCCCCAAAATAAATACCGCCCGTAAGTTCCCGGAAGATCACCAAGTCCACCCCGCTCACTTTTTCTTCCCGAAGTGGGGACAAATGCAGGAGTTTTGGGAAGGCCGTCACAGGGCGAATATTAGCGAACAACCCCAGGCTTTTACGGAGGCGTAGCAGGCCCTGCTCCGGCCTAATCTTGGCAGTCGGATCGTTGTCGTATTTCGGGTGGCCGATCGCTCCGAAGAGGACGGCATCAGAATTTTTGCAAATGTCTAAAGTAGTTTCTGGTAACGGGTCGCCGTGGTTGTCGATGGCGATGGCGCCGACGTCGGCGAAAGTGTAGGTAAATGAATGGCCAAAACGTTTTTCAATAGTTTTCAAAACGTTCAGCGCTTGTTGGGTGACTTCTGGGCCGATCCCATCACCTGGGAGAACTGCTATGTTTTTTTGTATGCTCATTTTATAAATTGAGAAATTGGAAATTGAGAAATTAGAAAATTGCAAGCTACAATTTCAAATTTCTAATTTCTCAATTTCATAATTTCTAATTTCCTCCTTCAAACTCAACAGATAATCCAAGTCATCGTAGCCATTTTGCAGGCAGACTTTGCGGAAGGGGTCGAGGTCAAAATGTTCTGCGTTTCCAGTTGAAGCAATCTTAATTTCTTGATTGTCAAGATCCACAGTGAATTCCGCTTTTGGATTTTTTTCAATTTCCGAAAATATTTCATGGAGGAATTCAGGGGAAACGGTCACGGGCAACAACCCGTTATTCATGGCATTCCCTTTAAAAATATCTGCGAAAAAACTGCTCACGACGACTTTGAATCCGGCGTCGTGAATAGCCCAGGCCGCGTGTTCCCGGCTACTGCCGCAGCCGAAATTTTTTCCAGCAACGAGTATTTTGCCACTATACGTCGGGTTGTTTAAAACGAAATCCGCTTTGGGAGAACCATCTTGATTATAACGCCAATCACAAAAGAGGTTTTCGCCAAACCCCTCTCTGGTTGTTGCTTTGAGGAAACGGGCAGGGATGATCTGGTCGGTGTCCACATCCTCGATGGGAAGAGGGACGGCGGTGGAGGTTATGGTTGTGAATTTTTCCATTTTGATAATTTATCTAATCATAAAATTGGCCATAATTAGGTATGCAGATGGTCATTTTCAATTAGCGTTTTTCTCAATTTTTCATAAACTTCTGACCATGTTAAACCATATGTTCCAAAACTTGCGGACTTATTTTTATGTCTGTAGCAGACACCTTTTTGTTCATTATCGTCAACAATAATTTCAAGTTCACCATAGCCCCATGTTTTGTGTTCAATAACTCCTGGCATTTTGCATTTAAATTCGTATTGAGTCATTATTTAAAATTGTTTAGAAAATTCAATAAACAAACTTCCAATCAAATAATATCAATTTAGCATTTCTCGAACATCAACAATTTCCCCCGCCAGTGCAGCCGCAGCCGCAGTCAGTGGGCTCGCTAAAATGGTCCTTGCGCCCGGCCCTTGCCGACCTTCAAAATTGCGGTTAGAGGTACTGACGCAATACTCTCCGGCTGGCACTTTATCCTCGTTCATACCGAGGCAGGCCGAACAGCCCGGCTCTCGGAATTCAAATCCGGCAGCGGCCAATATTTTATCCAAACCTTCTGCTTTTGCTTGGATTTCCACTTGCTTTGAACCGGGCACGACCATGACTGAAACGCCCGGTGCTTTTGATTTTCCTTTGACAAAATCAGCGACCATGCGAAGATCTTCGATGCGGCTATTGGTGCAGCTACCGATGAAAACGTGGTTGATTTTTTTGCCCAAAATTGCTTGCCCTGCATCCATGCCCATGTATTTCAAGGAGTTGGAAAAGGAAGTCTCACTATCACCAGCATGAGCGGCAGCCGGCACATGATCGCTGACACGGATGCCCATACCGGGATTGGTGCCATAGGTGACCATAGGGCCAATGTCGGCAGCATCGAAGTGGTATTCTTTATCGAACTCCGCATTGGGGTCGGAATAGAGCAATTTCCATTTGGCGACAGCCGCCTCAAAATCAGCGCCTTGTGGGGCAAATTTGCGGCCACGCACATATTCGAAGGTCGTCTCATCCGGGGCAATCATGCCGCCTCTTGCCCCCATTTCGATGCTCATGTTGCAGATGGTCATGCGGGCCTCCATGCTAAGTGAACGGATGGCACTACCTGCATACTCCACAAAATAACCAGTGCCACCCGCTGCCGTCAGTTTGGATATGATATAAAGGATTATGTCTTTGGAAAGGACGCCTTTTTGCAATTCCCCTTCCACGGAAATGCGCATGCGCTTTGGTTTTTTCAACAACAAACATTGTGTCGCTAAAACCTGCTCCACTTGACTGGTGCCAATACCAAAAGCGATCCCGCCAAACGCCCCGTGCGTGGAAGTATGACTGTCACCGCAAACGATGGTCATGCCCGGTTGGGTGATGCCCAATTCTGGCCCAATAACGTGAACGATCCCTTGGTACTGATGGCCAAGACCGTACAACTCTACCCCAAACTCTTGGCAGTTGCTGGTCAGCATATCGACTTGTTTGCGGGAAAGTTCCTCTCGGATGGGAAGGTGTTGATTGATGGTCGGAACGTTGTGGTCGGCAGTGGCAATTGTTTGTTTTGGCCGGGCAACCGGGATACCTCTATTTCTTAAACCATCGAACGCCTGCGGGGAAGTGACTTCGTGGATGAAATGGCGGTCAATATAAATGGCATCCTGCCCACCTTCGACTGCTTTGACAATGTGAGCATCCCAGATTTTATCGAATAATGTTTTTCCCATTGAAAGTCTTGAGTTTTGAGTTTTGAGTTTTGAGTAAAATCGCACTTGGCAATAATACGAGGTAACTCATCACTCTTTTCTCCTCATTTATTTTTCTTGTAATTTTTATTTGATTTGGAAGGCGTATTGAAGCGGGCAGCAGCAGCTACAGCGGTTATTTCTTTGGCTTCTTTCAACAATGCAGCAACTTTATTTTCAGGTAGCAAATTGGTTTCAATTATCACTTCCATCCAAAAGCAAGCTTCATCTGCCTCTTCAACCACAATATTTATTTTTGAAAAAAATTCTTCTGCTGACCTTGCCCGACACGCAGCCCGATAATTAGCGCCAACGGAGGATGCAGCCCGCAAATATTGTTTTCCAAAAATCCGAGCCTCCTCGGTATTCGGTAAGGCCCTAAATAGATTGGTAGACCTAATTACAAACTGCTTAGTGCGAGTTTTGAATCGAGTGGCAAACTCTTCATTGCTCATCATGTAAAGTTTCGAATTGTAGCGTTTTGAAAAAAGGTAAGTTCGACTATCAAAAGCGAATATACCCAAAACTCTCCAACTCAATAACTCTCCAACTCAATAACTCAAAACTCAATAACTCAAAACTTACTAACTCAAAACTCACGCATAGTGAGGCTGGATGCACCCTTCAAAAATTGGCGTCAGGTCATCGTTTTCGACTTCCTTTTTCGAGTCCGCCACATTCAAGAAGGATGCATACGCCACATCTAACTGATCTTTGGTAAGATCAAATCCGAGCTTCTTGGCCCGGTAAGCCAGGGCAGCCCGCCCACTTCTGGCCGTCAATACTATCTTGCTATGATCAACCCCAACTTCGAGCGGGTTGATGATTTCATAAGTTTCCCGTTTTTTGATCACCCCATCTTGATGGATGCCGGAAGAATGCGCAAACGCATTGGCCCCGACGATGGCTTTATTAGGCTGAACAACCACGCCCATTTTATGGGAAACCAATTGGCTGATCGGGTTCAACAACTTCGTGTTGATGCCCGTGGTGAATCCCAAATCCGCATGCTGGCGCAGAATCATGACACATTCTTCGAGGGAGGTGTTGCCTGCCCGTTCGCCAATGCCATTGATGGTACACTCAATTTGGCGAGCACCGTTCATGACACCAGCTATTGAATTGGCGGTTGCAAGGCCGAGATCATTGTGGCAATGGGTACTCAAAATAGCCTTTTCAATGCCTTTCACATTTTCGTATAAATACTTGATTTTCGCTCCGTATTGATCTGGCAGGCAATAACCTGTGGTGTCAGGAATATTTAAAACAGTTGCCCCTGCCTTAATCACGGCCTCCAATACCCGAGCGAGGAATTCGTTATCCGCTCGCCCCGCATCTTCGGCATAAAATTCAACGTCTTCGACAAACGTTTTGGACAGTTTCACCGCCGCAACCGCTCTTTCGATGATGTCCTCCGGTGTGGTGCGCAGCTTGTGTTTGATGTGCATTTCGGAGACACCGATTCCGGTATGAATACGGGGGCGTTTAGCAACTTTCAAAGCCTCGCCCGCTACATTAATATCGTTGACAACAGCACGGGTTAAACCACAAATGATGGGCTCGCTCACCGCCAAGGCAACCGCTTGGACGGCCTTGAAATCACCAGGGCTGGAAACTGGAAAACCTGCTTCGATCACATCAACGCCAAGTTGTTCGAGTGCGATTGCGATTTCTACTTTTTGTGGGGTGTTGAGCTTACAACCGGGGACCTGTTCGCCGTCCCGGAGAGTGGTATCGAAAATTTGAATCCGTCCTGCCATTGGTTTGAGTTTTTTATGAAATAAATTTATTGAATCGTGTATAACTGACACAAAGAACTAAATTTGTAACCTTGCTGCCTAATCAAAATATTTTGGTACTCCGCCATCCAAACGGGGGAACTGCCATTTTAAACAATTCATTTTCAGTAGGTTAGATTTAAGGAAATTACGATGCCCAAACAGCAGACAGATCATTTGATACAACTCATCCGTACCCTTACCCCTGCTGAAAAGCGGCATTTCCGACTATTCACCAAGCGCAACCAAGCATCCGATGATCTTCTGTTTTTGCAACTGTTCGACTTGCTCGACAAAAAGGGCGAATACGATGAAGATTACCTTTTGAGTAAAATTTCGGGGCTTAAAAAAGCACAACTGGCCAACCAAAAAGCCCACTTGATGCGGCAATTGTTGACCAGCCTCCGGTTGCTGGCGCAAAAGCGGAGCGAAGGGATTCAAATCAGGGAAGCGATTGATTTTGCGAGGGTGCTCTACGATAAGGGCCTCTATAATCAGTCCCTCGAATTGTTGGCCAAGGCCAAAGAACGGGCGCTAACCAATCAAATGTCGGCCTTGGCCCTGGAGGTTTTAGAGTTTGAAAAAATGATCGAAGGGCAGTACATAACGAGGAGTTTTGAGGGCCGGGCAGAAGTTTTGGCCACCCAGACTTCTGAATTGAACAGTCAAATAGCCCGAACCGGCAGCTTTTCCAATTTGTCGATCAGAATGTATGGGCTTTACTTGAAAAGTGGTTTTGCAAGAAGTGAGGCCGACTCGCTGGCAGCCAAGGCATTTTTTAGGAAAAACTTACCGCCAACCACCTTTGAAGAGCTCGATTTTTTGGGCAAAATATTTTACTGCCAATCTTATGTCTGGCAATACCATATTTGTCTGGAGTTCCTGCCTTGTTTTAGGTATTCCCAAAAATGGGTCAATTTGTTCGACGAAACGCCAAGGATGAAACTGCTCTATGCCCCACTCTATCTCAAAGGGTTGCACAATCAATTGTATTCCTTGTTCCATACCCTTCATTATGAGCGCTTTGTGGAAGCTTTGGCGTTTTTAGAACAGCTACCTGACGAACTCCAGTTCAAACACGACCCCAACGTGGAAGGGCTCTATCACATGTACCGCTTCATCCATCTGATCAACAAACATTACCTCGAGGGTACTTTCTCGGAAGGGGTGGCACTGATTCCTGAACTGGCCAATTGCATTGAAACGAACCGTTACAACTGGGACGACTACCGCATCATGGTGTTCAACTACCGCATTGCCTGTATTTATTTTGGTGACGAAGACTACAACAACGCCCTGACCTATTTGAACAAAATCATCAACGACAAGGTGACCAGCTACCGCAGCGACATCCAGTGTTTTGCCCGGATTTTGGCTTTGATCTCCCATTTTGAATTGGGCAACCAGGGCTTGGTCGAATACCAAATCAAATCAGTTTACCGCTTCCTCCTTCACGTTGAAGAACTGCAAGCGGTGCAAAAGGCCATTTTCCATTTCCTGCGGCAAACTCAGAAAACACCACGTTCAGAAGTTTTGAATGAATTCAAAAAACTGCACGCCGTGCTGCTGCCACTCGAAAAAATGCAGTTTGAAAGTAGGCCGTTTTTGTATTTGGATATCATTTCCTGGCTGGAAGGGAAAATGGAAGGGACTACCATTCAGACGGTGATAAGAAGGAAATTTTTGGAGCGGCAAGAAAAAGAGAGTTAAAAAGGAAACTTGACTTCTACACCTTGATTCCATATCATTGCTTTAAAAAAAATAATCAAATCTATGCATAACAGTAATACCTTTTCCAAAACTGCCCAATCCCTTGACAAACAAGGTTTTAAAATTGTCGCAAAAGACGAAAACCGTCCGTGGGGCGGGTTCTTTGTCATTGACGAATCACAGGCGCATCAGTTTATCGAAACGTATTTTCCAAGTTTGTCTGTCCAAGATTTTGCGGGTTTTGACAAACTCAGCCCCAAAATCCTGATGGTCGCTCCGGACAAACGGCTGTCCTGGCAGTATCACCATCGCCGCTCCGAGATATGGCGGCTGATTGATGGCGTCGCAGGCGTGGTAAAAAGCCCAACGGATGAACAAACGGCTGTTCATGAATTGGAAATGGGCGAACTGGTTAGGTTGGAATGTGGTGAGCGACACCGCTTGGTCGGTCTGGATGGCTGGGGTGTTTTAGCAGAAATTTGGCAGCATGAAGACGCCGCCAATCCTTCCGATGAAGAAGACATCGTTCGGGTGGAAGATGATTTTGGCAGGTAAGGTTTTACTATCAATTTACTTGAAAACCCCAGCTTTTTGGGGTTTTCAAGTAAGAACTAATTCAAAGAATAAAATCCGAGCAAGGGCGCTGACTCAAAATTCTCTTAATTTTTCTCATCCCTTTCCATATCCCCAACGAGGCTCTCTGCATCCCTGAGCAATTGATCCAATTCATTGACCATGCTGTCCTTCTGGGTATCCCCAATCCGTTCATCTTCGTCGTCATAATTGGAAATGGCATCTTTGAGTTGATCCTTCTTTTTTTCCAAATCGGAAATGCGGTCGATGTATTTTTCGTCAATGTCCTTGGCCTTGCTTTTAAGTTTGGAAAGTAAGTCGCCGATTTTATCAATGGCATTATCATACTTGCCTTTGTCAAATTTTTCTTTTTCAGCTTTTACTAAGTCTTTGACACCAACGGCCACGTCTTTCACTTCACTGAAAATTTGCTTGGCGTTCTCTTTTTCTTCTGGGGTGCCCAAGAAATAATTGTAAATGAGCACACCGATGATGAGGATGAACAGGAGTTTTAATAGGCTACGAATCATGATTTAAAAATTATGAGGTGTTAGGTATTTCGGTATTGAGGTATTTTGGTATTCAGGTATTTTAGTTTTTCAAACTTTTCATATAGTTCACCACTGCTCTTCTGACGTCTTCCCGCAGGTCGGTGGTATCCCCTTTTACTGGCTTATCCAATTTTACAAAGTTTTTTTCATTAAAAAACTCCAACCGTTCTTCCCTGCCATTCGCAAGGTAATCACTGGAAGCAATGTGGTAGGTTTTGTCATCAAGGAGTGGATAGCCATTGATTTTCCACGTCGTACCTGCTTTTTGATATTCAATATTATGCCACTGTAAATAACCACCGCTGCCGTAATTTTCCAATCCCGCATCTAAAACCCGTCTTAAGACTTTACCCTTGATGTCGATTTCAAAAATAGCCCCACCAAAAGGCATAGCCCTGAACAAATCCACGGGAGTTATTTCTCCCACCAGTTCGTCGTCGAGACGGATCGAGCCACCGTTGAACAGCGCACAGTCAGCGGGCTTTTAAGGAGGCCGCCATACCCATAACAATCAAGCCTGCCAGGTTGGTCTGCTCGGTACGAACGCTGACCTCCCGACCGTCCAATAGTTTCTTGGCATAATAAATAACTTCATCTGGATTTTCAACTACCTCTGAGATTTTTTCATTTTGCACATTTGCCATTTTTCAACCACCCCCTTTTAGGTATTCATCCTCAGGAATAGCATCGGTGATGGGGACTAACTCCGAATAAACGGAAGATTTTGGTGGCGATGTCATAAGTAAATCGGTGGACATAAACGGTTTTGGCGTTGGCATCGGCTTTGTGATGACGACATTGCAACCATTGTCAATGCTGTTGGCATGCTCATGGCCACCCATGATAAGGGCTGTTTCGGGCAGCAAAGCAGCCATTTTCAAATCTTCTTCAATCGATAGATGCGTCAGGCCAACAATAATATCCGCATCATTTTTTAAGGACAAAAAAGCCTTCGTCGCTTCTTGATAAGGATCTTCATAATAGACCCAAGGCACTGGATTACTATTTATAGTAGCGCTGTAAAAACCGACCTTGATCGTTTGGCCGCTGTTGTAATCCGTCACTTCCCAGAGGTAGGTTTCAGGTGAGAAATATTTTACGCCATAAGATTCCTTGTAAAACGGTTCAATTTTATTTCCACTTTTATGCAGGACGTTGGTGCCGATCCAATCGAAGTAGGACTCGTCCATCCGCTGTTGAAGTTCTTGCTCTTTTATGTCAAATTCATGGTTGCCAAAAGCGACCACATTGACGCCTAGGCCGTTCATCACCTCCACCATTTGGCGACCCTTTATAGGTTGGTCTTCATATCTGAGCGTACCAATCAACGATGGGCTGAGAAAATCACCGGCCAGAATAGTCAGGACATTAAAATTTTCCTCCATCAATTGGTTTCGCAAAGTCGCTACTCTGGCCATACCCCCGACCTTTCCCTTTTCCAACGGAGCGATTTCGTACACATCGTTCATCTGCAAAATGATAAAAGAAATCTCACCAGTTGTTTCGTATTGAAATTCAAAATCAGGCGGTGGCGGTTGGCTGCCGCCCAAGTCCCCCATCACGCCCCCAAGTAAGGCGGCGCAGGAGTTAAACAATAATGGGAGGAAGAGCACTAATAAAATTCGCTGGGCATTTCGTCTGTAAAGCGCAAACCTGTTTTTCATTTTAGTCTTGATTTAAAGTTTTATTTTTTTGATCAAATGCTGCTTTCGATTTTTTGATGATCCGAATAACATTGTCCACGTCTTCAATATCCTCAAAGGTCGGCAATGGCCTCTCTTTTTTTGTATTAAAATAATAGGTTCTAAAATTCGGCTTTTTATGCGAATGGAAATAAATGGCCGCTAAATTTACATTATCATATTTTACTGGAATCACCTTATTCAAATCTTGATAATCGATTGAATATTCTCTCGTTTTTGGCCAACCTAAATGAAATACCAACCGTTCGTTGGTGACAAAATAAGCAGTCCGTTTTTTTAATTTATAGTATTTAATCTCCCTTCCAATCAAGATATAAAATCCAAAAAGGAGTACACTAACCGCAGCGAATAAGCCAACCCAAAATGAAATAGAAACTTCAAGAAAAACGAAAAGGATTCCGGCCAACACTATACTCATTAAAAAGCTACCTAATGCCCCAACTTGATTATATCCTGGAAAAACACCCGGCCTAAACATGGCAATTCCTTTCCCTCCATCCAATTCGAGCCCCCAAATCATGTAACCCCGGCGAGGCTTCCCTTGCCAGAGTAATTTTTCCCCTATGTTTAGCTGCAATTCCATGTCTTCAAAAGTAGCCGTTTTTTCTATTTTTACAACTTTCGGTTCAAGAACTCAAAAAGAACATTTTTCAATCAACTATCAATCCGCCAATGACTGCCGCAAAAATATTATGGGAACCTTCTGCTGATTTTATTAACAACTCCCACCTTTCGCTCTACCAGAAATGGTTGGAAGAAAAAAAAGGCTTGCAATTCAACGATTATGAAAGCCTGTGGCAATGGTCGGTCGAGCATATTGAAGATTTTTGGGAAAGCATTTGGGACTATTTTGCCATCATTTCCCATACGCCTTATAAAAAGGTTTTAAGCGGTGAAATGCCCCGGGCAAAGTGGTTTGAGGGATCGACCCTGAATTACGCCGAACATGTTTTCCGCAAGCGGAACGATCAACAACCGGCCATCATTTTTACCTCAGAAAAATACGACAACGTTGAAATCAGTTGGCCTGAGCTTCATAGTCAGGTTGCCTCGATGGCTGCTTTTTTGAGGGAAAAAGGGGTAAAAAAAGGCGACCGGGTCGCAGCGTTTTTGCCGAACATACCCGAGGCGACCTTTGCGTTTTTGGCAGCGGCATCCATCGGCGCCATCTGGTCGAGCTGCTCGCCCGATTTTGGAGCGAACAGTGTGGCTGACCGTTTTTCCCAAATAAAACCCAAAGTGCTTTTTGCGTGTGATGGCTATACTTACAATGGAAAACCTTTTGATAAAAAACAGGTTGTCAAAGATTTATGCGAAAAATTAGAATCCGTAGAAACCTTGGTCATAGTGCCTTATCTCGATGCCGAAGAGAGTGCCGATTTCATCAATCATACAACTGACCTGCCTGCTGCCTCGATCTGGAATGATACGTTCAGGATGAAGCAGGAGCTGCAATTTGAGGCAGTTCCGTTCGACCACCCCATCTATGTTTTGTATTCTTCAGGCACAACGGGCATCCCCAAGGCCATCACCCATTCACATGGTGGCAACTTGTTGGAGCATTTGAAATACCTGCATTTCCACAACGACGTCCATCCCGGTGAACGTTTTTTCTGGTTCAGCACCACGGGCTGGATGATGTGGAATTTTGTGAACGCCAGTTTCCTCGCTGGTGCCACGGTTGTACTTTATGAGGGCAGTCCCGGATATCCCAACCTGAACGGATTGTGGTCGTTTGCCGAAAAAGCTAAAATCAATCATTTTGGTACAAGCGCCCCATTTCTCACCGCATGCATGAAAGAGGGCCTGCACCCTGGTAATGATTTTAACCAGCAACATCTCCGCAGCATCGGCTCCACCGGTGCGCCACTTCCACCAGAAGCATTTGGTTGGGTTTATGAAAATGTCAAACAAGATTTGTGGCTGAGTTCGATGGCTGGCGGCACGGATGTTTGTACTGCTTGGGTTGGCGGCTGTCCAGTCCGCCCCGTTTACCAAGGTGAAATTCAATGCCGATGTCTTGGAGCGGCCATTGAAGCATGGGATGAAATGGGGGAACCCATCGTAGGTGAAGTTGGCGAACTGATCGTTACGAAGCCCATGCCCTCCATGCCCATTTCTTTTGGGGGGACGAGGATTTTGAACGATACACTTCGAGTTATTTTGAAATGTACCCCGGCGTCTGGCGGCATGGTGATTGGGTGGAAATCACGATCATGACGGCCTCATCATCCACGGCCGTTCGGATGCCACCTTGAACCGGGGTGGCGTGCGCATCGGCACTGCAGAGATTTACAATGCCATCAACAAAGTAAAAGAAGTAAAAGACAGCCTGATTGTTAATTTGGAACTCAGCGGGGGGCGGGATTACATGCCACTTTTTGTCCTGCTGAACGAAAAAGAGGCACTGACCGATGAATTGAAAAACAAAATCAAACAAACGCTCCGGGCGGAATATTCACCCCGCCACGTGCCGGACGACATCATTGAGGTGCCGGACATCCCTTATACTATTAGTGGTAAAAAATTAGAAGCACCAGTGAAGAAAATCCTGATGGGAAAATCGGTGGAAAAAGCTGCCAATAAGGACTCGATGCGCAATCCCGATTCGTTGGCGTTTTTTATTGAGTTTGCAAAAGGAATTTCTATATGAAGATGTGAAAACAGGGCTTCATCCTGTGGTAATGAATTTCGCCCTTTCAAGGCTCTCAGCTTTAAGCCCTGAAAGGGCGGAATCTACTTGCATCAGCTAAAGGCCGATGAACAAAAATCAAAACTACATCCCCCACTTCCGCAACTGCTTCACGACCGCCCCAAAATCTTTAGGCAGCTCCGTTTGAAAGGTCATCCGCTCGCCCGTCGTAGGATGGTCCAAAACCAAGCGGAAGGCGTGCAGACTGGTACGGGACATCATGGGGCGCTCCTCCGCTTCCTTGCCAAAATTGTATTTCTTTTTGATTTTGGATAAATAAAAAGCATCGCTCCTGCCATACAACGAATCCACAGCCAGTGGGTAACCGATGGATTGAAAATGCACCCTGATCTGGTGGGTTCGTCCCGTCTTGATGTCCGCTTCCACCAAGGAGAAATTTTTGAATTCTTCTATCACTTTGTACAAAGTAAGCGAGGGTTTTCCTTTGGCCGAAACGATCATCTTGCCCGGTTTCACTGGGTGTTTTGTGATGCCCTTGTTGATCTCTCCTTCTTTTTCGTGCATGACTCCTTCAACGAGCACCTGATAGATTTTTTCAACGGTCCGGTCTTCAAATTGCCGGGAAAGAGATTTGTGTGCTTCTTCTGTTTTGGCAAAAACCAATAGTCCACTCGTCTCCCGGTCCAAGCGGTGTACAGTGAAAATCTTTCCGTATTTCCCTTCCAAACAATTGTATAAATTAAAAATCTCTGGTTTGAAACGGTCAGGAATAGTCAGCACATCAGATGCTTTATCCAACACCAGTAAAGCATCGTCTTCGTATATTAAGGTGAATTTGTTTTTCATGGTTTCATTGATTCATTGATTCATAGTTTCATGGTTTCATGGTTGTTGGTCAAAGCCATGAATCAATGAAACTATGAAACCATCTATCTTTCATTCCCCCCACCGATAACTTTCCATATCCAATCCCGCCAAATCCAAGACCCGATCAATGACTGTTGCAGCAAGGGCCTCAAAGGAGTATCAGGTTTACTATAAAAAGAAGGAGTGGCGGGACAAATGATGCCCAGCTTCTGTAACAGTTTTCATATTATTGATGTGGATCAAGCTCAGCGGCGTGTCTCTCGGAACGAGGATCAATTTTCTTCTTTCTTTTAAAATAACATCAGCGGCTCTCGTCGTCAGATCATCGGAGATGCCCGCAGCGATCCGGCCCAAAACGCCCATTGAGCAGGGGCACACAATCATGGTGTCATATTTAGCCGATCCAGATGCGAAAGGCGCCATGAAATCTTTTTTTTCATAAAAATCAAAAGGGTAATGCTGGTAACTTTCATCACCCAATTCGTATGTCCAATTGAACTTGGCATTGTCGCTCATCACCACCCCAACGGCAGCCCATTGCGCTTTAATTTTTTGCAAACGATCAAACAACACCTTGGCATAAATGGCCCCACTGGAGCCTCCAACTGCAATGACTATTTTCCTCATTTATGTTATTGGTTTTGGCTGGAAACGGTTGGCATTTGGCAAAAAACAAAGGCGAAACGCTAACCTTCAGCAGCATTATTCCGTTAAAGTTTAATTAAATCAAAAAGTGCGTTTCTGCACATTTTACGAAATTGGTACTTTCGTTGCAGCGCAGAGAACGATAGGTTTCAAATTCCCATTTTCGATAATAAATTTTTGGAGAATCTGAGCCAAAAATTTTCTTGTGCCCCGGCCTCCAGTGGAAACATTCAAAGAAAGATTGAAAAGAACATTTGACCAATAAAGTTTTTGAAAGCACCCTTAAACCTGTGCTTTTCCCAATTTTACAAGTCATATTGATTTTTATTCATTCCTTTGCCGGGTAAATCTCAGAACACATTTAAATTATTTCCAATGAAAAAAGTACTGTTCATCGCTTTAGCATTTGTTGTGGCTGGTTTGGCTTTCGCCTTTTTGCCAAAGGACACAAAAGTAGCTGAAGAAACCGCCAAACCAACACTCACTTCCACCAAATCGCACAAGGCTGCCGGGCCAATCAACTGGATGACCTGGGACGAAGCTGTCAAAGCCAATGAAAAAACTGGCAAAAAAATCTTCATCGATTTTTATACCGACTGGTGCGGCTGGTGCAAGCGCATGGATGCAACCACTTTCTCCGATGAGGAAGTTGCTAAATACATCAATGCCAATTTCCACCCGGTAAAATTTGATGCGGAGCAAAAAGAGTCCATTGAATTCAAAGGGACAACTTTCGAATATCGGCCGAACGGCCGCCGTGGTGTCCACATGTTGGCAGCGGAATTGTTGAATGGAAAGCTGGGCTACCCAAGTTATGTTTACTTGACGCCTACCTTCGAGCGCATCCTTATTTCCCCAGGCTACAAGCCTGTGGATGACATGAAAAAAGAACTAAAATTCGTTGCCGAAGACCATTATACGACGACCACTTGGGATGCTTATAAAAGCGCTAACTAGTGATTAGTGCTGAGAGCAGAGTGATTAGTGCAAAACGGTAAAATTTTCAAGTAAAAAAAGGTTCAGCAATTCATTTGCTGAACCTATTTTTATGCCTGATAACGCTGCGCTTTGCTCTCTGATCTCATCACTTTGTACTTTGCACTTTGCTCTATTCACTATGCACTCGCAAGCAATTCTTTATTTTTTCCATCAACTCAACAGGGCTAAAGGGTTTTCCAACGTGGTCGTTCATGCCGAAAAGCACCGCTTTTTCTTTTTCGGTTAAAAAAGCGGAGGCCGTTAGGGCGATGATCGGAATGTCACTTTTCAGTGGATTGGTGGGCCGACGGATTTCTGCGGTCGCCCGGTAACCATCCATTTCTGGCATTTGGATGTCCATGAGGATCAAGTCAAAATCGTTGGTTTCGACCTTGGCTAAGGCATCGATCCCGTTGTTGGCCAGCACCACCTCCGCACCAGTTTGTTTGAGCATTTTGGAGACTACCAGCTGGTTGATTTTATTGTCTTCCACCACTAAAATGCGGACATCATCCAAAGCTTCTATAGCTGAAGAAGATTGTTTTTTAACTGATGTTTGTAAATCCAACACCAGCTTAAACGGTAACAGGACCGTAAACAAAGTGCTTTCCCCTTCCTGAATATCCACATCGATTTTTCCGTTCTGCAATTCCACCAAACGCTTGGTGATGGCCAATGAAAATTGCTGGCTATCGTACCCCTCAAAATCACCTTCGCCAGTATGGTGGGGCTTGAACATTTCTTCAATTGAGCCCCGGTTGACGCCGCCATCTGTCCCTTCGATTGATATTTTCAACATGACATCCCGTGCCCTGAGCTCGTGCAGCACAACACTCAGCTTGATGATGCTGTGTTGCGTATATTTAAAAGTATTGGTCAGGAGATTGGTCAGAATCTGGATCGTGGACATCATCGCCCAAAAGGAAGTCTGGGATTTTTATCGTAGCCGAAAAGAAATCCAATTGGCGCTCATTGGCTCGTTCGCTGAATTTACGATGGCATCTTCACCAAATTGCGGGGTGAAAACTCCCGGTCTTCCAAGTGGAGTTGCCTGCCTCAATGTTTGAAAAATCGAGTACATCATTAATGAAAACGACGATGTCATTGGCCGAGAACTGCAGGTGCGCAAGTGTTCGACTTGGTCTTCCCGTGGTTTTGCTTTCAGCAAAACGTGGGTTAACCCAGTAATGACATTGAGTGGCGTCCGCATTTCATTACTCATTGTGGCAAGAAAACGGTCACGGGCAAAAGAGGATTTTTCGATCTTCTCCCTTTCTGCCATTTCACTCACCAACTTCTTATTTAATAAATCCAAACTAATGCTCTTAGCTTCTAATTCCAGATTTTGGTAATTGGCCTCCTCCTCTTTCTGGTCAATTTCTTTTTCCAGTTGCTGCAGCTTTTGACGATAATTTTGATTCTTCCGATAGGATAAATAAAGGGTCAAAGTAATGAACCTAAAATGACAATGGCTCCATTTTGCAAAATAGATGGCTCAAATAAAGATTGGGCAGGCATATTTGTGGCCCATATAATGGACATGAAAAACAAGACAGGTTTTCTCATAATATCAGTAAAATTTATCGGAAGTCAGGAATGGGGGAGAAATGAAGGAAACTTTTGCTACTGAGCTATTTTCAGCATTGAAATAATTTTAAATAACATTAGGGAATTGGCAAATACAATGCCGAGGAAATTGAAAGAAAGTATTCGACAGAACCAAAAAGGGATGCAAATCACCCAGTGATTTGCATCCCTATATGTCCAAGTAGCCAGATTGTTATTCTTTATAAATCTTCACCACCCTTTCGCCGGGCTTGGCATAACCCCGGTACATCCCCTCCGAGTTAAATGGCATAGCTACATTTCCGAGGGCATCCAAAGCTATGAGGCCCCCACTTCCACCTTTTTCCACCAATGTTTTATTAACAACATGATCCGCTGCGGTCTCAATATTTTCCTGCAAATAAGCCATCCGGGCGGAGACATCATGGGCAACGGTGTAACGGATAAAGTACTCACCATGCCCCGTGCAGGATACCCCGCAAGTGGCGTTATTGGCGTAAGTCCCGGCACCAATGATGGGCGAATCCCCCACCCTGCCCCAGCGTTTGTTGGTCATGCCCCCCGTGGAAGTACCAGCGACGATGTTGCCATTTTTGTCGAGGGCGACGCAGCCAACCGTTCCATGTTTGGATTCAGAATTTTCAGTGAGACGCTTTTTGGCGGCCTCTTCCTCTGCTTTGACCCGCTGCAAGGCATCAAAACGGCGGTCAGTATGGAAATAAGAATTGTCGACAATTTCCAATCCTTGTTCTTTGGCAAATTGGTCAGCTCCCTCGCCCGTCAACATGACGTGTTCGGAATTTTGCATGACAGCAATGGCTGCTTGGATGGGGTTGCGGACCGTTTTCACCCCGCCAACGGCACCTGCGTTTTGGGTTGAGCCTTCCATGATCGAAGCATCCAATTCATTGGTGCCAGCATTTGTAAATACTGCCCCTTTTCCCGCATTGAACAACGGGCTGTCCTCCATTAGCATGATCGTTTTTTCCACCGCTTCCAGCGCAGTGCCGCCATTTTTCAAAATATTTTCACCAACATCAAGGGCTTCATTCAGGATAGCCAAATAGGCTGCCTCTTGCTCATCCGTCATATTTTTTTTCAAAATGGTGCCTGCACCGCCATGAATGACGATCGCATAATCGGATTTGGAAACAGTAGGAGCTGGTTCAGTCATTGTTGATTCAGGAGTAGGTTGGTTACAGGAAAAAAGAAGTAGGAAGCAACTTAAAGTTAAAAACGACGTGAAATGTTGGACGCTCATTAGTTCTTGTTTTTTGTTTTAAAAATGGAAGGGGTAATTTCGCTCCTTTTTTTAAATGACCAATCATTCTTTATGAAAATACTAATTGTAGGTGGCGGCAATATGGGAAAAACGTACGCCCGTGCCTTCCTCCACTCCCATATTACGACCAAAAAGGATTTGATGATCCTCGAAAAATCCCCTGATAATTGGGAGGAATTGGCCAAAGAGGATTTAGGTTCTATTTGCAAAAAACCGGAAGACTGTCTCGCCAAGGCGGACTTGGTCATTTTAGCCGTAAAACCACAGGACAGTGCTACCTTATTTGCCAACATGCGACCGATGGTCGACTCCCAGCAAGTCTTCTTGTCCATCATGGCTGGGGTAAAAATGGAAAACATTACTAAAGGATTGGGCGCTGCCAAAATCATCCGGGCCATGCCCAACTTGCCCGCCCAAATCGGTATGGGTATGACTGCTTTCACTTCCACCGACGATGTAACCCGTATTGAATTGGTCATGGTGCAAAACCTTTTGAACACCACGGGGAAAACGGTGTATGTGGAAGATGAAAAACTGAT
>JAWKLX010000033.1:0-103893 GCA_041392505.1 Saprospiraceae bacterium
GGAAGAAGGCAGGTTGGACTCGCCGATGATCGTAATGCCTTTATAATCAATGGTCTTACCGTTTTCAGTGACTTCACAATTGCCCCCAGAAGACGCGGCGAGATCGACAATGACTGCTCCTTTTTTCATTTCATCCACGGTTGCTTTGTGGACGATCCGGGGAGCTTGTCTGCCAGGAATCTGAGCTGTACAGATAATGACGTCGGCTGTTTTGGCGTGGTCGTGGACAGCTTGCGCTTGCTTTTTGAGGTATTCTTCTGATTGCTGGATGGCATATCCTCCGGCAGCGGCACTTTCGGCAGCCCCTTCCACATCTACAAATTTGGCCCCGAGGCTCAAGACCTCTTCCTTGGCTGCCGTCCGAACATCGAAAGCCTCGACGACAGCGCCCAAACGACGGGCAGTTGCAATGGCTTGCAAGCCAGCTACGCCTGCACCAATGATCAGCACCTTAGCGGGTTTGATGGTACCAGCAGCCGTCATGAACATCGGGAAGAAACTGGGTAAGTGATTGGCGGCAGTTAGTACCGCTTTATAACCAGCCGCAGTGGCCATCGATGAAAGAACATCCATCGCTTGCGCCCGGGTCGTACGGGGCAGCATATCGAGGCTGAAAGCAGTCACCTTATTGGCATTGAGTGGATCGAGAATGGCCCGGTTGGACAATGGGTTGAACTGCCCCAGCAGCATTTGCCCGGCTGAAAGCGAACCGATTTCAGCGTCGGTAATGCCATTGATACAAGCGATCAAGTTGGCGTTTTTCAAAACATCGGCACGGGAAACTGTTTCCGCACCTGCATCCTGATAGGCTTGGTCGCTATAACTGGCAGATGTGCCGGCCCCTTGTTCTACGATGATTTTTTTGATACCCAATTTGAGGATGGCAGCAATGGTATCAGGCGTGACTGCCACCCGCCTTTCGGTCGGATCTTCTTTAAGGACTCCTATTATCATAAGTCTTTCGTTTCTACTAAATGGTTAGAGCAATAGCCCAAAATTTTAAAATCGGCGCAAAATAGAAGTATTTGCCAAATATTAGATTATCAATTTTGAAAAATTCAAAATTTTCCAAAAGTTGGCTACTTCATTAAAAAAACTTCGCCTTTCAGAAATTTCTTTTCCCCATTTTTTAATAATACCTCGGCCAGCCAAATATAGGTGCCTCTCGTGGCGGGCACGCCACCGGCTTTTCCGTCCCATCCGGCATTTAAAAGGTTGGGCGGGAAATCTTTTCCGTGAAATACCAAATCGCCCCAGCGGTCGAAAATTTTCAAATAGTTTATGCTTTGGACCGGAGGGCCAGCGAATAAATTGAACTTGTCGTTGATCCCATCATGATTAGGTGAGAAGGCGGTAGGTGCATAAATATTAAGTGACTCTAACCCCACATTTACCAGGACAAGGCTATCGCACCCCTTTTCATTTTGCAGCAAAAATTCGTACTCCCCGTTTGAGGATAAACGGATCCCGTTCATTTCGAAGGTGTTGCCATCTTCCAATTGGATCGATAGGTAGGAGGTGTCGGTCGGCCAAAAACTAAGGTTGAGTTCAGTCAATCCGCCACATTTTGATTTGGAAAAATGGCTGTAATTGCCTGCCTCGGTATAAATGGAATCCTTGAAATATAGCGTGTCACCTTGGCAAATGGTCGTACCTATTTTCTCATAATTAGGTTGAAAATGGAGGTGGTAGCAATATTTAAAAATATACCAATTTATGTTGGTATTAATTATACAGATGGAAGTGTCCTCGGTAAAAGTCCCATTTCCCAATTCACAAATTTCCCCCTGACAAAAATGTAGATCTATGTTATAGTATATCGTATCCAAAAACCTAATCCAAATATTGTCTGACGCCGTGCATCCATGTACAGAAATTATATCAGCCCCATATAGGCCGCTTTTTGTCACTTCATAAAAAGATTCCGTACTGCTGTCCTGCCAGATTACGGAACTGGTCGGTATTCCAATCTCCAATAAAACGGTGTCCGGATCATGATCATAAATATTAAGATTTGGCCCAAAGCTGAAAGAAGGGTCGTCATAAACCACACTTATCACTGCCGTGTCATTGAGGCAGTTGTTGAAAGGTACGATGTAGAGAAAAACCCCCGATGACTTGATGGTCGGCAGCTGGTTGTTGGAATCGACGGGTTCAACAGCAACAAAATAACCGTTTTGGTCTGCTTCGTCGTCAAGCAAATAATTGAGATTTAAAACGCTATTTGAAGTGCAAATAACAGTGTCGACATCCTGTCCTGCGTAAGGCCATTTGATGGTAACAAATGTATGGGCGCTTAACTGCAGCCCATTATTCAGCCAAACTTTAAATTCGATGATTCTTTCAACGTTTAAAGTTGGGTCGGGGGCTGTGTTTTGGTAGGAAGATGACAGGAGTGCATTTTTGAAATCGCTTAACGACGTAGCGGTAGATAGCGGTAAAATGGTAAGTCTTTGTGTGCCATTTCCTGCAAAGGTGATTTGATTGGTAGGAGGCGCCAAGAGAATCTCATGAAACCCATCTGGCGGGTTTTCAACGAACTGTACCGTAATTGAATCAATGCTTTCAACGGTTTCAAACAACAAGTCAACATCGACTATGCTCCCAGAAGAATGAGGGCACAAGAATGATTGGAAGTTAAAATCGTTGAGGCCAGAGCTGTTGTCCTCATCCAAATCGAAGAGGATTGGGTCACATTCTGAAGCCTGAAATTCGTTGGGGAACGCAATGCCAAGTGGTTGGGTAACAAAGCCTGAGCAATTGACGGGTTCAATGGTTTTGGCCAAGAGGTCCAACTTGGCGAATTGCCCGGATTGGCTGGTTCCATAAACTTGGTAAGAATTGCAGGATAAAAAATCAATACCCAAACCATAAAACGGAGTATAATCTTCCACATAAAAAGAAACATTGCTGGCTGCTGGGTTATCGGTATTTAATTGTATAATCTTATTTCCGACTGAGCCATAGTAAAGTTGTCCATTGGAAAAAGTTAGGTCGCCTGCTGGTAGAAAAAACTTGGCAATTGGCCCAGAGAAGTATAGCTCCCCGTTGGAACATGGTATTTAAACACATCTTTTCCTGCACCGAAAATATTCCCTTCAGCATCGGCAGTCAAAGAATTGAATCCAAAGCTACTCGACGTTTGACAACAGTTGGGCATTTGGTGCAACTGTTGGCTGTCCAGGTCGATGCGATAAAGTTTCTTTTTTTTGGAAATGCCGTATAGCTGGTTGTCGGAAGCGAAAGCGAGGTCGAGAAAAACGACGGAGTCAGCTGTAACAGAAAACACCTTGTTGTCGCTACAGGTGGAAATTTCAAAGGAATGGATATTGCCGCTGGGATCACAATAATACATGAGCTGTGCATTGAGCGGCGAAGCGAGATAGATTAAACTGGTAAGGAGAAAAAGCGTTTTTGAAAGCATAACCAAAAGAGGATTGTTGATTGGGAAATGCCTGTTAGGAGCGTCTATTTTTTCCTGTTACAGTAACAATTGATGTACCGAATATTCAACAAAAAATTTTATTTAATATTTAAAAACTGTTTTCAAATCTTATCAAACCCTACTTTTGCGCCTCAAATTTTAAAATTACCATGCTAACAGCTTCAAATATCTATATTCAATACGGCGACCGCATTCTCATGGACAGGATCAATGTGGTCATTGGCGATAAAGACAGGGTCGGTCTTGTAGGTCGAAATGGGGCAGGGAAGTCCACTTTTCTTAAAGTTATTTCTGGAAATATCAACCCCGATGAAGGCAATGTGACCCGTCCAACTGAATCCACTTTGGGTTTTTTGCACCAGGAAATGAACATCCCCAAGGGCAAGACGGTCATGGAGGAAACGATGACCGCTTTTGAGGAAGCCAAAAAAATGGAACAACGCCTGGCCGAAATTCACAAAGAGCTGGAGGTCCGAACTGATTACGAGAGTGATGATTACATGAATTTATTGAATGAAATGGGCGATCTCGATCACCGGTTTCACTTGGTTGGCGGTGGCAATATGCAGGCAGAAGCTGAGAAAATATTGAAAGGGTTGGGCTTCAAACAAACCGATTTCACGAGGTTGACCGACGAATTCAGTGGCGGGTGGCAGATGCGGATTGAGTTAGCTAAAATGCTTTTGGCAAAACCTTCTTACTTGCTCTTGGATGAGCCTACCAACCACCTTGATATCGAATCAATTATCTGGTTGGAAGAGTGGCTGCAGACCTATGAAGGGGCGATCGTAGTTATTTCCCACGATAAGACTTTTTTGGACAACGTAACTAAAAGGACGATTGAAATTGAGTTGGGAAAGGCTTATGAGTACAAGGCGAATTACAGCAAATACATGGAGTTGCGCAAAGAGCGCCGGGAAAAAATGATGGCTGCCTTTGACAACCAACAAAAGATCATCGCCGAAAAAGAACGGACGATCAAGCGGTTCATGGCCAAGGCTACCAAAACGAGCATGGCCCAATCGATGCAAAAGCAATTGGATAAAATCGAACGCATTGAAATTGAAGACGAAGACACCGCTGCCATGCTGATCCGTTTTCCCGAACCGCCTCGGTCAGGTGTGGTTGCTTTGGAAGGAAAAAAAATAGTGAAAAAATACGGCGATTTAATGGTCTTAAATGGCGTGGACATCAAATTGGATAGGGGCGACCGGGTGGCTTTTGTTGGGCAGAACGGTCAGGGCAAAACGACTTTGGCCAAAATGGTCGTTGACAAACTGAAAGCGACAAGCGGGGAAATTAAGATCGGCCACAATGTCCACATTGGTTATTATGCGCAGAATCAGGCAGAAACTTTGGACCCCAAAAGGACTTTGTTGGAAACCATGGAAGACCATTCGCCGCCGGAGATGCGGACGAAACTGCGCAATATTTTAGGGGCTTTCCTTTTCAGCGGGGAGGATCATGACAAAAAAGTCATCGTTCTTTCTGGTGGCGAAAGGGCTCGTTTGGCATTGGCCTGCATGCTGCTCCGACCCATCAACCTTTTGGTGTTGGATGAGCCTACAAACCACTTGGACATGATTTCCAAAGATGTTTTAAAAAGGGCCATTATGGACTATTCCGGCACCTTGATCGTTGTCTCCCACGACCGTGATTTTCTGGGCGACTTAACGACCAAAACCATTGAATTCCGGGACAATAAATTACATACCCACCTCGGCGACGTTAACTACTTCTTGGAAAAACGCAAGCTCGATGATATGCGTCAAGTAGAAATGAGCCAAGGCAAAAAGTCGGTTTCCCAAAACAATGGCAACGGCCAAGAATTGAGCTTTGAAGACCGCAAGCAGCTCCAACGTGCCGTTTCCAATGCGGAAAAGAAAGTGAAAGATTTGGAAACGAAAATTGCCGAATTTGAAAAGAAAATGGCCGATCCTTCCTTTTTTGAAAAACCGGAAAGTTCAGCCGCAATGAAAGATTACGACCGCAAAAAAGAAGAGCTGGAATTGGCGATGATGGAGTGGATGGAAGCGCAGGAAGCTTTGGATTGATTATTCTTTTCGATCATAAATAATACAGGTAGTTGAATCAGAGAGGTGGAAAACATCAAATCCATTTTCGTATAGAAAATTCATGATACCAGTTTTACTATTAAATATTTTATCCTCTCCTTTTTCATCAGAAATAACTGCTTGATTTCTGCCAGTCCTTCTAATTGTTTCTTGCCCATAATCGATGCAGGCCAAATATTTACTGATCCCCTCCGGATCTGGATATACCGTTATGTATTTTCCCTGAAATATTTCAGAAAGTGGTTTGCCTTCCACAAATATTTGGGCAGCTAAATGGTTGAAGTAAAAGGAAACAATACAAAGTAAGAATGTCCTTTTCATAATTTAGATTTTTCCAAAAGTAGGGTCAAGTATTTGTAAAATCGTTTTACTATTATTTTTTAATTAAACCTGCACCGACTTTTAACGTCTTTATAACAAATCAAACTTTATGAAAAATTTCTTTTCCATTGTTTTAACAGTTTTTACTTTCTCAAATCTATATTCTCAAAGTATTTATTTCCCACCATTAACAGGGAATGAATGGGAAACCACCGACCCGCACGGCCTCAATTTTTGCGACGAAAAAATTACGGAGTTATATAATTTTCTCGAAGAGAAAAACACCAAAGCATTTCTTCTTTTAAAAGACGGGAAAATAGTTTTAGAACAATATTTTAATGGGTTTGGCCCCGACAGTCTTTGGTATTGGGCGTCGGCTGGAAAGTCTGTTACTGCAACTTTAGTGGGCATCGCACAAGATGAAGGGCTTTTAAATATTAATGATAAATCCAGTGACTACCTCGGACTTGGTTGGACTTCCGCCCCACAGGAAAAAGAAGATTTAATTACAGTCAGACATCAATTAACAATGACCTCTGGACTTGATGATGGTACGGGCGATGTGGATTGCACTGATCCGGACTGTTTATTTTACCTGCAAGATGCGGGTACTCGGTGGGCTTACCACAATGCGCCCTACACCAAATTGGATGGTGTACTCGAAAATGCAAGTGGTGAAAATTTCAATGCATTTTATTGGAATCGCCTCGCAAATAAAACAGGCATGGGAGGGCTTTGGGTATATCTTGGATACAACCACGTTTTGTTCAGTAAAGCAAGGGCTATGGCAAGGTTTGGATTGTTGATGCAAAACAATGGCTACTGGAACAATACCCCTGTATTAGCTGATGCGGATTATTTAAATGACATGATAAATACCTCGCAGGATTTGAACAAAGCATATGGTTACTTGTGGTGGTTGAATGGAAAAGAGTCTTACAAATTACCCGGCCTGCAAATTGATTTTCCTGGACCTCTCTGCCCAGATGCGCCCGCCGATATGTTTGCTGCGATGGGAAAAAACGGACAATTTTTAAATATATCACCAAGCCAAGGTTTGGTACTGGTTAGGATGGGTGAGTCGCCGGATGGTTTATTGGTTCCGAATTTATTAAATAATGAAATATGGCAGTATGTGAATGATTTGGAGTGCGAACCAAATGCTACCTTGGAATTGGAGTCGGCTGATGTGAAAATTTTTCCCAACCCAATAAATGATTATTTAAATATTGAATGGCAAGATGGTTTTAGTGAATTTAATATTCGGATTTTTAATGCACTTGGAAAGGAAGTCATGAATGCTGAAAATGAAAATAAAATTGATTTGACCCATTTAAATAAAGGAGTTTACTTTTATAATATTTTGATAAATGGAAAAAATATTGGCGGTAATTTTATAAAGAATTAATTCTAATAAAATTCTTCGGTTTAAAGAAAGCGGGGGGCTGAAATTAGAAATTGGGAAATTAGAAATTGAGAAATTAATTTCCCAATTTCTAATTTCTAATCTATCCTGCGGAATTTTAATCGGATCGAATTACCAATTACCACAATATCCGACATGGCCATAAAAAGCACTCCCCACATCGGGTGGAGAAATCCCAATGCAGCGACTGGAATGGCGATTATATTATAAGCAAAAGCCCAAAACAGATTTTGTTTGATAGTTTGCAACGTTGCTTTAGAAATAGATAAGGCCTTTTTTAAACGTTCTAAATTTCCATTTAAAAGGATGATTTGGGCGGACTGCATGGCTACTTGGGAAGCATTGCTTAGCGATATGCCGATGGTAGCTTTGGCCAGAGCCGGTGCATCATTGATCCCGTCGCCGACCATAGCGGTTGGGGATTCATGGTTGAGTTTTTCAACAATCTGAAGTTTTTCTTCTGGTGTTTTTTCTGCATAATAGTTGGACACATTTAATTGCTCAGCGACAGCTTTTGTTTTTTCCTTTTGATCGCCACTCAGAATAATTGGTGTTTTATCTTCGCTTTGAAGATAAAGCATCAAGCTGGCTGATTCAATTTTTATATCGTCTTCTATTTCAATAGCTGCTAATAATTTTTCATTTTTAGAAAAATATAAAGGCGCATTAATTTTATTTAAATTTGGAACGGCAAATCGTTTTGAGCCCACCCGGTAAATATTACCATCCTTGTCCTCCGCAACCACTCCTTGTCCTTTTATTTCTTTTATTTTAGAAATTTTAATTAAACCATTTGTATCAATATTTTTTCTTTCTAATTCTTTAACCAATGATTTGGCAATGGGGTGCGAAGAATAACGCTCCATTTTTAATAACGCACCATTAATTAAATCTTGGTCCTCCGAAAAATATTGGATGTTTTTAATTTTAAAATTTCCGGTGGTCAGCGTTCCTGTTTTATCAAAGACAAAATTTTTGATATTGGAAAATATTTCCAAAGTCGCTCCACCTTTGATTAAAATCCCATTTTTTGCTAACCGACCAACTCCTACCATAACCGCTGTAGGCGTAGCCAACCCCATAGCACAAGGGCATGAGATAACCAGCACCGCAATGCTGTTCATGATGGCATTTTGAAAAGGAATTTGAACAATAAAAAAGGAAATTAAAAATGTCAGGACGGAAATGGCGAGAACTGTTGGAACGAAAATCCCGCTGATTTTATCAGCCAATCGCTGGATTTTTGGTTTGTCTTCTTGAGCTGATTTTACCAATTCGATCATCCGGCTCAGGACGGTATTATTGGCAGTAGTATCCGCTGCTATTGTCAAATTTCCGCCGGCTACAATTGACCCCCCGATTACTTTATCATCAACCGTTTTATTTACAGGGAGGCTCTCGCCAGTCAACATGGATTCATCGACATCTGCACTGCCTTTTAAAATGGTAGCATCAACGGGTATTTTGTCACCTTCGTTGACTTGCAGCCAATCTCCTGGTAAAATTTCTGCAGCCTCAATTGAAACAACCGTACCGGAGGGCATTATTTTTTTTGCCCACTCAACTTGTAATTTTGATAAATCTCCGATGGCAGAAGTAGTCTGTTTGACCGCCCGTTTTTCCATATAATTCCCCAATAAGACAAGAGTAATTATAGTCGCACTTGTTTCGAAGAAAATATAATTGGGGTTGCCCTGAATGGTACCGATTAAACTGTAAATAAATGCCGCCGTGCTCCCAATAAATATCAATAAATCCATGTGAGCAGTACCATTTTTCAATGCTGCAAAGCTGGTGCCGCCGAAATAAGTAAAACCGATTAAATATACTGGCAAACAAATCGCTAACTGCATCCAATGGTTTTCCAAAAAAGGAATGCCAGCCATCATAAAAAAATGGGAAAGAAAAAGCGGTAAAGTAAAAATGGCAGCAACAATTAATCTTTTTTCCAAAGTCCAAAAAGGCTGTTTATCGTCGCCAACAACTGTGTAGCCTAATTTATTAATTCCTTTTTTAACTTCATTTAAGGAGATGCTATCTTCGTTCTCTTCGTATCGCACATCGCCCGTAGAAAAATTCACATAAACATCTTTGAGCCCTTTCTTTTCCAAAAAGGTGGTTATATTCGCTGCACATCCCGTGCAATCCATTCCGTCTACTTTCAGTTCAATTGTTTTATTCATAATAAAAAAAGGTGGTCTGTTGAGTAAACACCTTAAATGGTTGTACGTTTTGTTTTTATCAGTTTAAATAACAATTTTACTATAAATTCAATTAAACCAGTAATAGAGTGGCAAATTGAGAATTAATAAAATGCGGAGCAGGAAAACTAACGCTTTTTGCAAAGTCCCAACGTGCTCCTCCAGGGGTTTCTAAGGGGCGGTGTCGGTTTTCTACCGACACCGCCCCTTAGAAACCCCTGGAGGGCCGAGCAGATAGATGGAAAAAGCATGAACGATCTTCGGCCCGCATAAAAAGACGTTGATTATTTGTCAATGTTATTGATTTTCAAATTGTGAGACTAAAACTGGTTTAGTTAATCAGTACAAAAACAAAATTCAACATGAGATCAAACTATTTTACTTTTTTATTTTTGGCATTTTCTTTCTTGTTTGTAACCGCATGTGGCGGTGGAGAGCAACAAAATACGGAAGACGATCAACCAACTGCCAGCGAGGAGTCAGCCACTCCCACCAATATTACGCAAAGTCCTTTTTCTTCATCACCTGATTTTCCCGGGGCAAAATTAGAATTAAATGGGTACGACAACGGTACTTTCAATTTTACCGTTTCCAACTATGAATTGAAGGCGCAAACTTCTGATGCACCTCAGAAAATGTGCGCCAATTCTAATGAAGGGCAACACATCCACTTGATTGTTGACAATGCGCCTTATGCCGCTAAATATGAGCCCTCGTTTGCCCATGAAGTAGCTGATGGTCAGCATTATGTGTTGGCGTTTTTGTCCCGTTCTTACCACGAAAGTATTAAGACAAATGATGCGCATGTGGCAGTCAAAGGCCAATTTGCTGGAGGTAAAATGTCGGAGAGTGCACCCGTAACCGAGCCCATGATTTTTTACAGCCGACCAAAGGGCAATTATGTAGGTAAGGCCAACACTGATAAAATAATGTTGGATTTTTACTTGGTGAATACCACCTTATCCCCTGATGGAAACAAAGTAAAAGTGACCATCAACGGTGACGATAAGTTTGTGTTGGACGAGTGGAAACCAATATTCATTGAAGGGCTTCCTATGGGCGACAATAAAGTCAAATTGACGCTGGTAGACAACGAAGGTAAAGCGGTTGCCACGCCATTGAACCCAGTAGAGCGGGTATTCACTCTAAAGGCCGACGAACTGCAATAATCAGAAAAATGGTAGGAGGTGAATTTTGCATTAAATGAATTCACCATTCACCTCTTACCATTCACCATTAATAGCTCCCGTGGCGATGAAAGCTGGGTTTCTTAAATTTTCCCTATTGTACCGCATGGGAGCGCCTGTTTCATGAACGGTTAATTTCCCTCCAGCTTCTTCTAAAATTATCTGCGCTGCGGCTGTGTCCCATTCCATTGTGGGGGCGATCCTCGGATAGATGTGTGCTTCCCCTTTTGCCAACAATAAAAACTTCAAGGCACTACCTCGTGAAACGATTTCAGGTTCAGAAAAGTGATCGATAAAATTTTTCGTTTCTTCATTTAAATGCGAGCGGGAGGCTACTATTTTCAGGCCCTTGTCGGTAGCATTGAAATGGGCAGCTTGTATTTTTCTGCTTTTCCATCCCTTTTTACAAATGCGCCTTCCCCTTTGACAGCCCAATATATTTCATCCAAAACAGGGATGCCTACCACGCCTAAAATGACTTCCCCATTTTCCACCAGAGCGATATTGGTCGTGAAATCGCCATTGCGCTTGATAAATTCTTTTGTGCCATCCAATGGGTCAACTAACCAGCAGCGCCGCCGGAATTTTCGGATATCAAAATTCACTTCTTTGTTTTCCTCCGAAATGATAGGGTAGAGCAAGGGCAATTTTTTCAATCCCTCGCAAATTATTTCATTGGAAGCTTGATCCGCTTTGGTCAATGGTGAATCATCATTTTTGTGCTCTACTCCAAAGTCATCACTATCATAAATTTTCAGGATGGCTTCGCCAGCCTGTTGGGCGACCTGGAGCAAGTCGGGTAGGAGTTCAACAAGTTTCATTCTGTATTATTTTTTATAAATATGATGGACGTTACTTTGCGCTCCTTTAAATTCTTTTGCCGTTGAAAAAAAATCAATGGTAAGAATTTTGATTGGCCAGTTGTAACCAATAACAGCCAATAAACCAATCTTATCCCACATGAAAAAAGTACTTGTAACAGGCGGCTGCGGTTACATCGGCAGCCATACTATTATTGACCTGATAGAAAATGGTTTTGAGGTAATCTCCATTGACAATTTGTCCAATTCCACAGAAGTGCCACTTGAGGCTATCGAGAAAATTACTGGCAAACGGGTGCGAAATTACAAGGTTGACCTATGTGATGCCAACCTAACTCGAAATGTTTTTGAAAAACATCCTGACTTGGTTGGCATAATCCATTTTGCAGCTTTGAAATCAGTTGAAGAATCTGTTTTCCAGCCACTTCGATATTTCCATAATAATAATGAGAGCCTCGTAAATGTGCTTGCATTAGCGCAGGAATTCACGTCAGCATCTCATTTTTTCGTCCAGTTGCTCTGTTTATGGAAATGCCAAAAGATCTGCCAGTAACGGAAGACACTCCATTTCAGGAAGCAGAATGCCCCTACGCCCGCACCAAGCAAATGGGTGAAAAAATAATTGAAGATTTTTGTAAAGTTTCGCCTGATTTCAGCGCCATTTTGTTGCGTTACTTCAATCCGGCTGGCGGCCCACGAATCAGCTTTGTTGGGAGAAGCACCGAGCAACAAGGCAACCAATCTCGTCCCGGTGATCACTGAAACCGCCATTGGCAAACGGGGAATCAATGACTGTTTTTGAGGACGATTACGATACCCGTGATGGAAGCTGTGTATGGGATTATATTCATGTCATGGATTTAGCGAATGCCCACACAAAATGCCTGCAATATTTGATGTCTCAGGAAAATGAAAAGAACTGTGAAATATTCAATGTAGGCTTGGCAATGGGGCAACAGTTTTGGAGGCAGTTCATGCTTTGAAAAAACGACTGGGCAGAAATTGAACTATAAAATTGGGCCTCGGAGAGCTGGGGATGTGGTAGCTATTTATTCTAATATGGAAAAGGCGGCGACGTTGTTGAAGTGGCAACCGAAGAGGGGGATCGAAGAAATTATGCTGTCTGCATGGAACTGGGAAGTGGCGAGGTCTGGTAAATAATTCGTGGGGGATTGAACGCAGATCGAACTGATTGAACTGATTTTATCTGATTAAAAGTGTAAAAATCTGTTCAATCCTATTTCATTTCTCTTTTTTCAAACTTTTCGCAATAGTATTCAGCAGCAAAATCGCCGTAAAGAAAACGGACAACCTGCCTATTAAGTCACCCCATTTCACATAAAAGGTTTTGATGTCGTTGAACTTAATCACGCCCCGAACGGCGGCTGCTTTTCCATATTCGGTCGGCTGTAAAACATCCCTGCGTTGATTTAAGAAAACAAGTAGTTCCAACATTGGCGGAGCGGGCGACACTTACGTGTCTCGATGGCACGGAGCGAGGCAAATTTGAGGTGCTGCTTGAATCCGGGTGAGTTATCCCACCAACCATCATTTGTAACAATAAAAATGGCTTTGACATTGCCCCTTATATATCCGGCATGATAGTCCCCAAAAACACTTTCGTAGCAGATCACCGGAGCGACTTTGCCGCTACTACTCACAAATGCTTTTCTTTGATGGGAAATGCCATGGCCTTCCAGAGCACCACCTAAGGCATCAACCACGGGTTCGAGGAAAAGAAAAATTTTCGGTAAGGGGTGATTTCAGCGCCGGGGACGAGTTTGCCTTTGACATAAAATTGCAAGGAGTCGTTTGGATCAATTTGAATGGCAGCGTTGTACGCTTCCCAATAAACAGTCGACCCGTCTGATCTTTTGTCCTCCCGGGTGTTGTTGGTGTGAGGTTCATTTTTTCCGAAAACTTTATAGGCATTGATGCCGGTCACCAATTTTAGATTCGGGTATCTGGACAGGAACCGCTCAAATTTCTGGACATAAAGGTTATCGGCAATGCCACTTTTTCGCCTCCGTTAAAGCTGGTTTCAGGGAAAACCAAATACTCCGTGTTTTTTGTCAAAGCGCTCTCCGCCAATGAGATGAAGCGGTCAATTTGCTGATCTTTTGGAATCGTGAACTTTTCGTAATGTGGTTCAAAATTGGGCTGTACAACTACCACCTCTACCTCTCTGCCAACGTCCTCGTGGGAAAAATACATGAACATCGAAAAGGCAATAGGTACAACTCCAATACCAATGATTTTTAATACTCCTCCAGTATTTTCCTGCCAATACCTTTTAAATGAAGTAGAAAAATTTCCGCTGCGCAATAATTTGAAAACCAGTATGTTCATCAACAAAACCCACAATAGGCCGCCAAAACGCCTGTATATTCATACCACTGAATCCAGCTCGGGACTTGACCAAATGCGTTACCAATATTTAACCACGACCACGAAAGCTCCCAATGCAAGTGTAGCATTTCAGAAGGAAATCCAATATGCCACAAAAGCGGTGTAGCCTAAATTGAAGACTTTTTTTGTTTTGGAAAATAGCAGAAAAGGAACGCACATGAAAAGTGCATTGATAAAAAGGCAAAGAAACCAGCGATAAATGCTGTATTACCAACCCACCACGTTACCAGGACATTCCAAAGAGCAAATGTGTTGTAGGCATATGGCAACAAAGAGACTTTTTCCTTTCATTTCAGAAACCTCCATTTCTACCACCAACAAGGATGCCGGCTACGAACAGTAAAAAGGTTAAGGGGAGGGAGGGAAGCCAAGCGATAACAAGAGCCCACTTAAAGTTGAGAGCCCAAGCCAGCGAAGACCTTTCGGATGCTGGGTATATTTTTTCCAAAAAATAAAAACAACGGACAGATAAATGGAGAGGGAAGAAAAATAAGGGTAGGTGGCCACATAAAATTTCGTTATGGTAGAGATCATACATGCGCCACCCTGTGCCGATGGCCACCAATAAACAAAGGAGAGAAGTGCCGTTCTGTATTGTTTTTCAAAATGATAGAATCTGATCGCCTTCCGCCAAACAGGGGATTTAATTCCTGTTTGGCGGAAAACGTTGTTGAAAATCATCGTACCTCCAACCCATTTCCCAGCCGTCACCGGGACTTACAAGGCCCAATTTTCCATCTGCATCTTCCGCCATCAAGACCATTCCTTGAGATTCAACGCCACGCAATTTGCGGGGGCAAGGTTTGCCAATAGCAACACTTTTTTCCCAATCACTTCTTACGGTTTAAAGTGTTGTGCAATGCCTGAAACGACCGTTCGTTTTTCAATGCCAATGTCAATGGTCAGTTTTAGCAATTTATCTGCCTTGGGGACGGCCTCAGCAGTTAGGATGGTTTCCAGTTCGGATGTCCAATTTGGCGAAGTCGTCGTATTGGATTTCGGCTTTGATCGGGGGACGCTCGTTTGCTTTTTCAACGGCTAAAATTGCCTCTAATTTTGCCTTTTGCTTTTCGATAATTTCTAAGCGGCTATTGTCTTTGCGGTCGTGGATTTTGGCGAAGAGGATTTCTGGTTGACCGATTTGATGGCTAATTGGATCCGAGAATTGTTGTTGGCTAATTTAGCCTCTAATAATTCAAACATACCTTGTTCAACTTTTGGTAAATTCAACAAATGCCTGATCCTCAAAGAGGTAAATGGAATAAACGGCTCACATAGAACGCTTATTGCGGTTACAACTTGCAAACTAATGAAGAGGCTTTCTTTGATGATTTCTGCATCAGGGTCAGTTTTCCGGGCAGCCCACGGGGCAGCATCCTGTAGGTACTGATTGCCCCAAGAGGAGAGTTCCATCAAGCCAGCAGCGGCATTGCGGAAGTTGTAATTTTCGATTTCAGAAGTGATCGTTTTAACTAAGTCTTTTACCGCTTGCAATTTTTCAGAAAAAGCATTTGCATCGGATGCAATGGCCGCTGCAGGCACCTTCCCTTCAAAATAATTATTCATCAAAACAATCACCCGGTTGATGAAATTGCCGAGGTTGTCGGCTAAGTCTTTGTCATAATAATCTACAAACTCATCCCATTTAAAATCGCTGTCCCGGCTCTCTGGCATGTTGCGGATGAGTGCCCAACGGAGGGCATCTTCTTTATTGGGGAAGTCTTTAAATTCCTCCAAATACTCATGCTGCTCAATGCCCCAGCCTTTGCTTTTGGAAAATTTCCGGCCTTCGAAATTGAGGAATTGGTTGGCAGGCACATTGATCGGCAAAGCATAATCCCCATGAGATTTTAGCATTGCTGGAAAAATGATACAATGGAAAACAATGTTGTCCTTTCCAATAAAATGTACGAGGTTGACATTGTCGCCTTTCCAGTAATCTTCCCAATTTTTGCCATTTTCCAACGCCCATTGCTTGGTGGAGGAAATATAGCCGATCGGTGCATCGAACCAAACATACAGCACCTTTCCTTCCGCCCCTTCCAACGGCACTGGAATGCCCCAATCAAGGTCACGGGTAATGGAGCGGGGCTGCAAACCTTCCTTGTCATCGAGCCAGCTCAGACATTGGCCGACAACATGTTTTTTCCATGCTTTTGGGTCGTGGTGAAAATGGCCATCAATTGTTCCATTTTCAATCCATTCCCGTAGCCAATCCGCATGTTTGTCGAGGCGGAAATACCAGTGGGTAGTGCTTTTCAGAACAGGCGTTTCACCGCTCAAGGTAGATTTCGGATTTTTCAAATCTGTTGGTGAAAGGGAGGACCCGCACTTTTCACACTGGTCGCCATAGGCTTCCGGATTAGCGCATTTTGGGCATTCACCAGTAATGTATCGATCAGCGAGGAACTGGTCAAATTTTTCATCATAGTACTGCTCATTGGTTCGCTCTTCCAACTCTCCTCCTTTTTCAATTAATTTTTTGAAAAAATCTTGTGCCGTTTCATGGTGGAGCGGGTCGCTGGTCCGGTGGTAATAATCGAAGGAAATGCCCAGGTCTTTAAAGGTTTGCTTGTTGAGGTGGTGGTATTTATCTATGATGTCCCTCGGTGAAATCCCCTCTTTTTTTGCCCGCAAGGTGATGGCCGCCCCGTGCTCGTCCGATCCGCAAATAAAAGCTACATCGCAGCCCTGTAATCGGAGATACCGGACATAGATATCGGCAGGTAAATAAGCGCCAGATAAATGGCCGAGGTGGAGTGCACCGTTGGCATAGGGTAGGGCAGAAGTGACGAGGTATTTTTTATTCTTATCCATTTAATTGGTAATTTTTTTTGAGCGGCGAATTTAGGAAGAGTTTGCCTTGTGGCTTTGGTTTAGGGTAAGTTTTACAAAATTGATTGGGGTATAGTTTCCCTTACTTGGAAGCATAATCCTCCAAATAACGAAAATGCTTGCCCAAGATTCCATTTTCTGTGACGGTAGCCCGTTCGATCACCTCACTTTTTTCTTTCAATAATTCTGGTAAAATATGCTCGATAAATTGTTCTCCAAAAGCAGTGGAAGCATCCCTCGGTAATTCATTTGGCAAATTATCGATGGTCATCATATCAATTGCATTAAGTAAAAAGGCGGTCGTTTCTGCCCCTGTTTTTGGATCGTACCCAAAAACAGGATCAGCAATAGTCGAAGCCCTGAGCGTGGAAGGGATGGACGAAATGGGGGCAATATCACAGGTGACATCTGCAATGACCTGAATGTTAAAAGAATCGTCTAATATTTCCTCTTTGGTAAAAAAGGCAGGTGCCTGGTTGTCCCAATAAATTCCATTGATCATAATGTCCGCCTCTTTTGCATAAGGTGAAAAAATGCTTTTATACAAATGCGGATTATTAAAAAAATCAGACAAGTCGAATGGAGTTCCATCCTTTCTTGTGGCGTAGTCCTCACAATCCAATTGGGTAAAAACTGCCTTGTCATAATTTTTTTCTAAAAAATCTTTGGGTTGGACTGATTCAATGCCCATGTCTCGCAAGACCATCGCTGCACCGTTTGCCACGCGGCCTGTTCCTGTCAAGACAATTTTAATAGGAGGCAAAGAAAGTGTCCTATAAAAATCAACTGCGGCGGCATAATCATGCAGTGTATTAATACGGGGCAATTCAAAAGCTTTAGTCCGCTGTCCGTAAGTCCAAAGTGCGTTGTGAGCACCCACCATGCCTGCGAATTTTCCAAATGCAATGAGTCGTTGGCCTTTTTCATTGGTCAAAACTTCGTAATCAATGAGCTTGATGTTTTTGTCTAAAACGGCCCAGAGCAAATTGCGGTTATAAGCCTGTTTTTTGATAGTGTGGGAAAAGAAGAAATATGTTTTATCGGGAATCAATTGCTTGATGGGGACTTCTTTTACACCCATTAATATTTCACAATCTGACAAATCATCTGATAAAGTAATGCCCGCAGCTTGGTATGAAACATCTAAAAAACACCTTGTCGGAGAGGGCTGGACAATGATGTTGACGCCAAACTTTTTATGGATGGCCGCACATTGTTCAGGCGTTAACGGTACTCTTGAATCAGGTGGTGTTTTCCCTTCTTTAATGATTCCAATTTTCATTTTTTGTTTTTATTAATATGAAAAGAATGGCAAAAGTAAAGGATTGAAGTGGCATGGATAAAAACTCCGCCAGGAAGGATTAAATTGGCAAGTATTTTAGTTTATATAATTTGTATGAAATTAAATGTGAATGCTTAATATTTGAATAATAATCGTTAAAATTTGTAAAAACGGCTATGAAAAGAAATTGTTAGAGGAGATTTTATTGGAGGGAAAAATGTGTAATATTCTGTTTATTAAATACTTAGACATGTTATTAAAAAATATTGATAAATACCAACCTTTATATTACCTATATAATTGCTGCAAAGAAATTTTTAACTTATTTTTGTGTCCTAATTCAGTCCCTCCAGTTACTATTTTCCCCCTATTTGAGCACCTTTTTACCAAACTTAGAAAAAATTGAGATAATGATTGTTCTATGCCTATCCGTAGTATTGGCTGCCCTGTTCATTAATATTGTGAATAGTAAGACAGCCAGATCCGTCACTATGAGTGACAACTCCTCAAACCATGCCAAATCGTCTGGTAGCTGAAGAAAACCAGATCAAACAATCTTCGTATCATCTTCTTTTTAGCCCAACTTTCCCTTTCGTTGCAATCCTTTGAACAATACCTTTCACAAATTTAGAGCTTCTTTGGTTCGACCAAAGATGGTCGATTACTTTGTTATGGCCATACTTTAGTTCTGAAATGTTTTTTCAGGAAAGCTGAAGCTTTACAAAAATTCATTCACTTTCTTCTCTTTATAACTTTAAGTCAATGTTTTTTAGATTTAAATAGATAGTTGTCCTCAAAACACGCAATGCAGAATTCAAAGTAATTTCTTTAAAATAATACCTGCCATTTTCATTTTCTCGAAACAACAAAATAGAACTTTTTCCTAGCCATATAAGTTTATACATTTGCGTCCCTTTCAAAAAGATGAGATGGGAAACCGCCATGATGGGCGGACTGCCGTGACATCCCTAAATGAATCCGGGATTTCGCCTTCGGCTCAAATTGCCGTACTAAAAACGGGGCCGTATTGGAATCGACAGGATTGATAACTTATAAGTAAGCATGCCGGAGCACGATTGTTCACTCCGTTAAAAAATGACGATCAAACCTTTATATGGCAACTATCAGTATGCCATGGCTGCCTGATACTCAGTATCACTAAGCCATTGTGCCCTGCGCTTGACTCCTACTACACAGCGTACCGCACATCATCCAACCGGTAGGATAGCCTGAAGGAGGGCCTCGGCCGGATGGCGAACCCGGGTCAAACCGGACAGGGGATAAGGCGCTGGCCAGGTCGGTCACGGAACCCAACTGGCGCTCGAAAATTCAATCAGTGAATAAGCATGTAGAAGGCTTATGGGTGCTTTCTCTGGACCCGGGTTCGACTCCCGGCGGCTCCACAAAAAAAGCAGCTATCCTCGACGGGTAGCTGCTTTTGTTTTTTGTGGCCTATCCTCACCTTACCTTTAAATAGTTTTGTAAAAAAACTAATTTCACCTCTCCATTTATCTAATCACAAGTTTGTCATGCGCCCACTTCAATCATCGATCAATACCAACAGCCAAAACTATAAAAACAACCACGCCGCAATGCTTCAACAGGTAGCCCAACTGGAAAAGGCTTTGGAGAAAAGCCGGTTTCAGGGAAAGGAAAATCAAATCGAACGGGCGAGACAGAGGGGCAAGTTGCTGGCACGGGAGCGCATCGAACTACTACTGGATTTGGACAGCCCATTTTTGGAGTTGCTACCGTTGGCGGGGATGGAAAATAAAGGTGGATTTGGGGCTGGCGGGACGAATGTTTCAGGGATCGGCCTGGTATCCGGGAAATTGTGCATGATTAATTCCAATGTTGGCACCCGCAAGGGCGGCTCGGTGGATGCAGCGACGTTGTTGAAGGGTTTGCGGATCGGGCAGATCACTCGGGAGTGTAAATTGCCCTCCATCAATTTGGTCGAAAGCGGTGGTGCCAACTTGCCAGATCAAGCTAAAATATTTAATTACGGAGGGGAAAGTTTTCGGGAAATTACCCGCCGTTCCAAAATGGGCCTGCCGACCATTTCAGTGGTTTTTGGAAATGCAACCGCTGGCGGAGCGTATGTGCCGGGCATGTCCGATTTTGCAATTTTCCAAAAAAAAGCGGCCAAAGTGTTTTTGGCAGGCCCACCGCTGGTAAAAATGGCCACGAATGAGATAGCCACCGATGAAGAATTGGGTGGTGCAGAAATGCATAGCCGGGTGTCTGGCGTCAGTGATTATTTGGCGGAAGATGAAATGGATGCAATCCGCATCGCTCGGGAAATTATGGAATTTATTAAAGTGACCAAACCGCATTTAATTCCAGAAGGAAAAATAGCTGAACCACTTTTTAAGGCGGAAGAAATATTGGGGGTCGTACCTGCCAATCCGAAAACACCATTCGATGTTAGGGAATTAATCATGCGGGTGGTGGATGGTTCCCTTTTTTCAGAATTTAAACCAGAATATGGAAATACCTTGGTGACAGGATGGACTAAAATCCATGGTTACCCAGTGGGCATTCTCGCTAACAATGGAGTAATCTTTTCAGAGTCGGCGAATAAAGGCGCACAATTTATTCAATTGTCGAATCAAAATAATATACCGCTGATATTTATGCAAAATACGACTGGCTATATGGTCGGTAAAAAATATGAGGAAGGTGGGATTATAAAAAATGGAGCTAAATTAATTAATGCGGTTTCCAATAGCGAAGTACCTTCTATCACTTTAATGATCGGTTCGTCGTATGGTGCAGGAAATTATGGTATGAACGGTCGTTCCTATGATCCGAATTTTTTATTTGCCTATCCTAATTCAAAAATTGGAGTCATGGGCTCGGAACAACTGGCAGGTGTCATGGAAATTGTTCAGCGTGCTTCCGCTAAATCAATGGGGAAAGTGTATGACGAAGAGCAGGGCGAATTATTAAAAGGAATGCTAATGGCTGAGGCTGAAAAAAAATCATCGGCGTGGTATTCTACCTCAGAAATTTGGGACGATGGGATTATTGATCCAAGAGAAACCAGAAATTATTTAGGTTTTTCTTTGGCTGTTTTATATAATAAAAAAATAAAAGGGACACAAGCTTATGGTGTGTGGCGGCATTGATAATGATGAATGAATGATTATTAATGAATAATAAATTAAATCGATAATTAGTTTCTGTAATTTTAAATGATGAATCAAATTAATTCTATTTTAATTGCAAACCGTGGTGAAATTGCTTCCCGCATTATTCGGACTTGTCAAAAGATGGGCATTAAAAGTATTGCCATTTATTCGGAAGCGGATCGTAATGCTGCTTATGTGCAACATGCGGACATGGCAGTATTTATTGGTGAAAGCACGCCTACTGTTTCTTATTTAAATCAAGAAAAGATAATAGAAGTAACAAAAGAAATGAAGGCTGATGCCATTCATCCTGGATATGGTTTTTTGGCTGAAAACGCTGAATTTGCAAAAAGGTGTAAAATTGAAAATATTATTTTTATTGGACCGACTTCGGAAGTTATTGATTTGATGGGTTCAAAATCAAATGCTAAATTATTAATGCAAAAAAATGGAGTTCCTGTCATCCCTGGTTACCAAGGGGAGGATCAAAGTGAACAACGTTTACGGGAGGAGGTAATTAAAATGGGCTTTCCAGTTTTATTAAAAGCAACAGCTGGCGGCGGAGGGAAAGGGATGCGTATTGTGCAAAATGAAAAGGAATTAACAGAAGCAATAAAGAGTGCGAAGAGGGAATCAAATAATGCTTTTGGGGATGATAAATTAATTGTTGAAAAATATATAACTAATGGACGACATATTGAATTTCAAATATTTGGTGACCAACACGGACATGTTGTCCACCTTCTGGAAAGGGAGTGTTCTATCCAACGCAGGTTTCAAAAAATAATTGAGGAAAGCCCTTCGCCAATTATGGACGAAGAACTAAGAAATAAAATGGGGGCTGCGGCAATCAAAGCGGCCAAAGCTATTAATTACCAAAATGCCGGAACTGTAGAATTTATTTATGATGAGATTTCAAAGGAGTTTTATTTTTTAGAAATAAATACCCGTCTGCAAGTGGAACATCCCGTTACGGAAGAAATTACCGGGTTGGATTTGGTGCAAATGCAAATAGAAACTGCACAGGGCACTCCATTGGAGATATTGCAAGAAGATATAAAAGGAACTGGTTATGCAGTTGAAGTGCGTTTATATGCGGAGGATTCTGCAAATAATTTCCTGCCGATGACTGGAATCGTTGAACTATTTGAAGTGCCTGAAATAAATGGTTTGCGAGTGGAAACGGCTGTTCAAAGCGGTTCCGCAATATCCATTTATTATGATCCGATGATCGCTAAATTAATAGTTTGGGATAAAACAAGACAGTCTGCTCATCGTAAAATGCAGGTGTGTGCTTCGCCAGTTAGTTTGTTTAGGTACGACAACTAATCAGGGTTTTTTATTAAAAATACTGGCAAACGAAAATTTTAAAAACGGTATATACACCACACATTTTGTTAACGAAATTATCAATGATTTTAACGGTGTTCCTGATTTGAAGGCTACCGACCATTCGGCGATCGCAGCTACTTTATTTATTTGGCAAGAAAGAGAAAAAAATCGAACGCTTTTACGGTCTATGCCTTCCGGTTGGAGAAATAATTTTTATGAACATCAAAAAATTTTATACTCAATAGATAGTAAAGAGCTACTGGTTCAATATCGATTTAAACATCGCCAATTTGAGTTTATAATAAATGATGAAAATTATTCAGTAAGCTTATCGGAAAAAAATAAGAATAACATAAGCATAGAAATTAATGGAATTGTTTACAGATATGCTATAGTGCAAAAAGAAAATAATATGTATTGCCACAACGAAGAATTTGGAAATGTTCATTTATTGCTAAAAGAACGGTTTCCTAAAAAAGAAGTAGAAAAAGAAAAAGGTAATTATGAATCGCCCATGCCGTCAAATGTTGTGAAAGTATTAGTAAATAAAGGACAATTGATTTCAAAAGGAGAAGGGCTTGTGGTGCTTTCATCCATGAAGATGGAAAATACCATTTTTGCAAATGAAGATGGTGAAGTAGAAGAAATTCTGGTAGAAGAAGGAATGAACGTAGAGGCAGGACATCTGCTTTTAAAAATAAAGTAATTATTTATAGTCGTAAGGATTATTATTTAACGAGGCAAATAAAATAAAATGAATTATTATTCGATCGAACAAATTAAGTCTATAAATAGTCAAACTTTTGCATTTATAGAAATCAAAGAGGAAGATAAAGTTTTGACTATTACATTGGACCGGGCCAATAAAAAAAATGCACTTCACCCACAAATGGTCAATGAAATAGCTTATGCCATACATTACGCCCATTTTGAAAAAAACATTTGGGTAGTGGTTTTACAAGCAAAAGGAAATATATTTTGTGCGGGTGCGGATTTAAAAGCAATGGCGGGTTTTGTTGAAGAAAATAATTCGACAATTCCTCCTCCAAATGGCGACGTTTTAATTGGCGAGTTATTTAATAAAATATATAAACCGACTATTGCCAAGGTGACGGGCGATGTTTATGCAGGAGGGTTTTTCTTTTTGGCAGGAAGCAATATTGTGATAGCTCAAGATAATGTGAAATTTGGGTTGCCCGAAGTGAAAAGAGGGCTATTCCCATTTCAAGTCATGGCCGCATTGTTAAAAATCATGCCTGCAAGAAAAGTTGTGGATTGGTGCATCCGGGGTTACAATTTGCAAGTAACAGATGCCGAGCGATATGGTTTGGTCACAGAGGTGGTATCGGCAGAAAATATTAATGCCCGGGTGGATTCAATAATTAATGAATTAAAAGAAAATAGTCCATCAGCAATAAGATTTGGTTTAGAAGCTTTTGATCAAATTCGACCGACAGAAGATGAGCATAAATATTTATATGACATGTTGATGAAAACCATTTCTACTAAAGATGGGCAAGAAGGGTTGCAAGCTTTTAGGGAGAAAAGAAAACCGAACTGGATTGGGGAATAAATTAAAAGAGCAATATTAATCCTCTTTTTTATTTTCCTTCTATTCGAGAATGTGATTTATTTGCACCCAAAATATACCTTACCAATGAGTCAATCCATTTTACAAACGACTTCCAATATTCTGATGGTTCGCCCCGCCAATTTCGGTTTTAACGAAGAAACAGCGGACAGCAATGCATTTCAATCGAAAGACCAACATTTGGCAGCCAATGAAATAAAGCAAAAAGCCATTGAAGAATTCGATGCTTTTGTTGGTAAGCTACGAGCAAAAGGGGTAAATGTGATTGTCGTACAAGACACTTCAGAGCCTTTAAAACCCGACGCAGTTTTCCCTAATAATTGGATCACCTTCCATCAAAACGGGACCATTATTACTTATCCAATGCTGTCAAAAAGCCGCCGTCTGGAAAGGCGGGACGACATTATTGATATGCTCATGGACGATTTTTATATTTCCAGAAAAGTAGAATTGGAATCGTACGAAGACGACGGGTTGATGTTGGAAGGCACTGGCAGTCTGATTTTAGATCGGCAACACCGCTTGGCTTATGCTTGTCTCAGCCCCCGTACATCCTTGGATCTGCTCAAGCGATTTTGTGAAATAGCTGACTTTGAGCCAGTTGCATTCCACGCAGTGGATGGCGACAACCAAGAAATTTATCATACCAATGTGATGATGGCGTTGGGCGAAACATTTGTTGTCATTTGTTTGGAAACCGTAACAGATGCACAAGAATTGGCTGTTTTGCAGGAAAAATTTAACGCTACCAATAAAGAGATTATTGAAATTTCGCTGGATCAAATGATGCACTTTGCAGGGAATATGTTGCAAGTAAGGAATGAGGCAGGAGACACATTTTTGGTCATGTCCTCTCAAGCTTATAGTTCATTGAAGGAAAATCAAATTGCTCAAATTGAAAAACATACCCAAATTTTTCATGCTCCCATACCAGTGATTGAAAAGCACGGAGGGGGGAGTGTTCGCTGCATGATGGCAGAGGTTTTTTTACCGGACAAGAACTAAAAAACTACCTCCGTGGCACCCCATCCATATTTTGGGTGAAATTCATTTTTAAAGGTCATGACATCTGGGTTGTTCATCAAACGGGTGGCAATTTCATCCCTGAGCTTTCCTTTCCCAACCCCATGAATCACAAAAACGCTGGGCACCCCTAAGCGAATTGCCTGATTCAGGTAGGCTTCAAAAGCACTCAATTGAACGGCCAATATTTCAGAGTTGGTCATTTTTCGGCTTTCTTCCCGCAGTGCCTCAATGTGCAAATCAATTTCCCTGGAAAAATTGGCCATTTCATTGGTGCTGTGTGGGTCAAAAGATTTTAAGTTGTCGCTCTTATTCCAGATTGGTTTTGCGTGCCTTTTGGTATAGGTCTGTAGATCTTCGACTTCCGGTTCTGCTTCAATAACGGGCTTCTCGAATAATCGGTAAAGGTGGGATGGCTTATTGATCAGTGGGGCAGTTCGCAGGGTATTAAAAAAAGATTTTGCCTTGATTTTCAGTGACTTAAATAGGTTTGCCAACCTTCCGTCGTGATCAATTTATTTCCACATCAAATTCTGGCGCTTCATTGAGGTCGTCATAAAGCATCTCCCCCAGTTCAATGTAAGACGTTGCCGGAAGTTTGTCGCTCCAAGTTTCCGAACGGTAATTGAGCCAAAATTTAATATTAAAAATGATAGCGTACTGGGTGTCGTTCAGTAAATAAATCACGTACTTTTCGGTCGATGCTCATTGTTCTCGACGGCCAAAAACGCTAATTGGATGCCCATGCTTTTTAAGATGGCATACTGCGTTTCTATTTTTATGGCGGGTGGTTTTGGTGCAATTTTTTCTTTTTTCCCCTCCACAACTTTTGCTTTTACAGGGTTTTTGGCTACCTCCTCCGCCCTGATCAGGTCTTCTTCGGCAGCGGGGATTTCCATATCTTCCGCAGGCAAATAGACGCTTACCATGCCTTTTTCAAGCCTGGCTTTTACGATTCCTTCATCGCCTGTGTGCAAAAACTTTACTTTGGTTATATGGCAAATAACATTGATATTTGTTTTGAAAATAGATAATTGGTTTTATTGGAGCGAGTGTTGGCTCGAAATTAGTAAAAAAGCATTCCGTCGTTATTCATTGATTATTTCTGTTTGATTTTAAAACATGAAGAAGGACTCATTTTAGAACTTCGATCTTGGTGAAATTATCTAACCGCTCCATGAAAACTCGATGGCAAATGGCCCAATTTTTTGAGGCCTGGTGGTGGCGCAATTACCTGCGAAAACGTCCAGTTTCGGAATACTTGGAATGGAAAAGAAAATATTGGAAAACGTTCATTGATACAGGAAAAAATAGACGTTTACCAACCGATGAGATATTGGATGCGGGGTGCGGACCTGCTGAGTTTTTATGATGTTTTCCAAAAAATAAAGTGTTGTATTGACCCATTATTGGCATTTTATAGGGTAAATATCCCCCATTTTAAAGAAGAAAATTTTACCAATGTAGATTTTGAAAAAATAAAGTTAGAGCAGTTGGCAAAGCAAAATTGTTTTGATATTATTTTTTGTTTAAATGCCATCAACCACGTTAAATATATCGATAAAAGTATTTGCAAAACCTCGGAATTGCATTAAAGAAAAAAGGGGCGCTTTTTATTATCCATTGAGTATATAATTACAATTTTTGAAACACGTTTTCCAGTTAATGCCGGAGATATTTTACATCCTCATCAATTGAATTTAAAAGAGTATGAAATGTTATTAAAAAATAATGGCTTGAAGATTTCAAAAACCAGCCTATTAAAAAAAGGATTTATCTTCAACTATTATTTGCTAAAAGCAGTTAAGGAATAGCTGTTTCAAAAAAATTAAAAGATCATTTTCAAATAATTTCCACTTGTACAAATCAAAGAAATATATTATACCCTGCAAAGGGAAGGCGCACAAGCCGGACGGCCTGCTGTTTTTTGCCGGTTTACAGGTTGCAGCCTGTGGAGTGGGAGAGGAGGATCGGCACAAGGCCATTTGCCAATTTTGTGATACCGATTTTGGGGGATGGATGGTGAAAATGGCGGGAAATACAACGCTGCTTCCTTAACAGCTAAAGTGGCGGAAGTTTGGGGGATACTGGACTCGGGAAACCCTATGTAGTTTGCACCGGCGAAGGCCTTTGTTGCAGCTGGATGAACCGCTTATTTCCGCTTTTCATGATGCCGGATTCGAGGTAGCTGTAGAAACGAACGGTACTTGTGAGCCGCCTATTGGTTTGGATTGGATATGTGTGAGCCCAAAGACTGGGACGGAATTGAAAATCACGTCCGGCGATGAACTTAAATTGGTTTTTCCTCAACCGGGTGCTGAGCCCCATCTCTTCGAACAGCTTCATTTTACCCATTTTTTCATTCAGCCAATGGATGGAGATAACACGCAAGCAAACACCAAAGCAGCAATTGATTTTTGTTTGAAAACCCGAAGTGGAGATTGAGTTTGCAGACTCATAGAATTGCTGAACCTTGAATCACAGGTGTCTACCTGGCTTAGTATTATAGCATAAGGCCTTTTTTTCAATCATTTAAACACATGGAATTAGATCAAAGCTTTTGGGAAGGTAAATACTTGAACGAGGAAACACCTTGGGACATTGGGGGTATTTCAGCGCCCATTAAAACGTATATTGATAAGCTAAGTGACAAAGGGAAAAAAATATTAATTCCAGGGGCAGGCACATGAGGCAGTTTATTTATCGGAGAATGGGTTTGAGCACGTATATGTTTGTGATTGGGCATCACATGCTTTTGATGAACTGAGAGAAAAATGTTCAGCATTTCCAGAATCCCAACTTTTAATCAACGATTTTTTTTCTCTTGAGGGAAAATATGATTTAATTATTGAGCAAACTTTTTTTTGTGCCATTGACCACTCACAAAGGAAAAATTATGTTTCTAAAACAGCCAGCTTATTAAATGTTGGTGGAAAATTGATCGGTTTGTTTTTTGCTTCTGAATTTGACAAGCCAGGGCCGCCATTTAGTGGTACGAAAAGTAACTATCTTGAGCTATTTGAACCTCTTTTTGATGTGTTAGAGATGTATATTGCTCCGAATTCCATTTTGCCAAGAAGGGGAAATGAGCTGTTCTTCCAAATGATCGTTCGAAAATAATGGAATTGGATTTTGTTTATTTTGAATTTAGTGTAATCTTAGAACTTTTAACATTTATTTTTGTGCAATATTAAAACTGAAAACTATATTTGCCGCTCGTTAATTTAAAACTTACCGATATAAAAGAGTAAAAAATGCAGCCCGCCATGCCAATTTGATCCCCAAATCTGTTTAATTAAATGGCAAAACTTACTGAAATTTATTAATGGTCTATTTAGAAAAAAGGTGTAGTGCTCAAAACCGTATTGACTTGCTGTCTTGTCATTTCCAGCCTTTAAGGTTAGCGATGTAAGCCAGGAAGTAAAAAAAATTAATGTAGTGTACAGCGCACAATTTAAAAAGGTAATGAAAAAAGGCCCGTTTAACAACAAAAAGCAACTACTTGCTTACATAGGAGCTTTTATCGGAATGATAGCGACTCTGTTCCTGCCTACCAACGAAGAAGTCAAAACTGTAAAGTCCTCGTTTTTTGTTTTCGAATCTCCACAAACTGTTGAACTTGGCGACTTTCCAGTGGCCGTTCCAACCGTTAAATATGGGTTTGTTATGGAAGCCTATAAAGTGATTGAATCGAAAGTTGAGAAAAATCAAACGCTTGGCAAATTGCTCTTCGATGCTGGGATAGACTATCCTTCGATAGAAAAATTGGTTGAAAATAGCAAAGGGGTTTTTAATGTGTCCAGTCAGTTTAGGGTGGATAAGCCTTATATGCTACTTTTTGAAAAGGAAGGAAACAAGCCTGCTCATTTTATTTTTCAGCCAAATGTTTACGAGTATTTCGTGTTCGATTTGAAGGAAAATTTTAAGGTCGAAAAAGTTGAAAAACCGATCGAGATAAGAAGTAAAGAAGTTGTCGGAGAGATCAGCTCAAGCCTTTGGGTGACTTTGACCAAACAAGGTATCAGCTACGAAGCTGCTGCTAAAATGGAAGATGCCCTACAATGGAGTGTTGATTTTAGCCATACCCAAAAAGGGGATCAGTTTAAAATGATCTATGACCAAAAATATATTGACGATGAGGAAGTTGGGGTGGGGCAGGTACATGCTGCATTTTATAGCAGGGAAGGCAAAGAATCCTACGCTATTTGGTATGAAGATGATGAACATAAAGGGTTCTATGATATGGAGGGCAGACCGATTACCAGCAATTTTCTGAAGTCACCTGTTAAATATACCCGAATTTCTTCCCGTTTTAACAAAGCTCGATTTCATCCGATCTTAAAAAGGGTACGTCCCCATTTGGGAACTGATTATGCCGCCCCTTACGGAACGCCAATTTATGCAGTAGGAAATGGCGTTATCACTGAAGCTGGATTTACAAAAGGCAATGGCCGTTATATAAAAATTAAGCATGACAATGTCTACCAGACTCAATACCTACACATGCAAAAATTTGCAAGTGGCATGAAAAGAGGAACCCAGGTTGCTCAAGGTGAAGTCATCGGTTATGTTGGTAGCACGGGATTAGCTACCGGTCCTCATGTTTGTTTTAGGTTTTGGAAAAATGGCGTTCAGGTCAATCATTTGTCGGAAAATTTACCTGCGCCAAACCCGCTTCCCGAATCTGTGCTGCCATCCTTTTTTGCCGTCCGGGATGAGATGGTACGTAAGCTTGGAGAATTAAACTATGAAAGTGAAGAACTTGAACAAAGTCCTGAACCAACGCCAGAGAATGCTGACTAATTTTTAATTTAAGCAGAAATTTCGTGTTTCAGGATCGTTATCTGACAAAACGAAAAACACTTTGAACAAACATTATTTTTTTTTAAGCCTGACTATCGATTTTGATTGTCAGGCTTTTAATTTGTTTAAAAAGAACAAAAAACGGGGCGCATCTTTTAATTGGATGCGCCCCGTTTTTATGACAAAATCCTGAATCGAGAAGTTCTAATTTTTGGAAATATTGAAAATTAAACGATCATAATTTTCAATCAATATAAATTTCAAACTCGACCCTTCTGTTTTTCTCCCTGCCTGGGGCGAATCTATTGTCGCCAATGGGTTTGGTTTCTCCATAGCCTTCGTAGTTTATCCGTGAAGCGGCTATTCCTTTTTTAACGAGGTAGTCATAGCAAGCCTTCGCTCTTTTTTGGGATAAACTTAAGTTTTCCTCTGCTGTCCCAATACTATCAGTGTGTCCACCGATTTTTAATTTGCGGTCAGGGTAGTTCGCCATGATCCCGGCGATTTGATCGAGTACGGCGTTGGAAGAAGCTAATAACCGAGAACTACCGGTTTCAAATTGGACGGCTTTCATCGCAAATTCGAGTACATCTTTTTCTTCCTGCTTGAGCTCTGGGCAGCCAGTATTCGAGGCCGGACCTTTGGTGTTGGGACATTTGTCAAAAGGATCTGCAACACCGTCTTGGTCAGTATCAGGACAACCTTTGTGCTCTGGAAGGCCCGCTTCTGTTGGGCAAACATCATCCTTGTCTGCAATGCCATCATTATCAAGATCGGGGCAACCGTTGGTATATGGAGTTCCAGGCACAGTGGGGCAAAGGTCCTCGGCGTCTTTTATTCCATCCCCATCTTGATCTTCATTGGGGCAGCCCTTGTTTTCAATAAGGCCTGCAATTGTTGGACATTCGTCCAGATGGTTGGGGACTTTGTCACCATCGGAATCAGGACACCCGCCGAGTTCTGCCAATCCACTTTCGTTCGGACAATTGTCCAATTTATCAGCTACGCCATCTCCATCTGCATCGGGGCAGCCGAAAAGTGCAGCTGATCCGGCTTGATTCGGACATTGGTCTTCGTCGTCCTTTATTCCATCATTGTCAGCATCTGCAATTTCTTCTTTTGATTCACCTTTGCCAAGATCGAATTTGACTCCAACAGCATGCATAAGCTGATTTCTGTTATCATTTATGTCGAAGCGGTATTGCGTTTCAGCACTTATGTAAACCCCCTCTGCCATTCGAAGATTAAGACCTAAACCAACTGGAAATTCTGGATTAACCTTGTTATCGTTTTCCATCTCCATCATCAAACCTGCGCCTCCAAGTAGATAGGGCTGAATCAAACTTCCGGTTTTGATGATATTGAAATGAAGTAGAGCGTCAAGGCTGCCAATCAAATTGTTCTCATCAATGGCGCCTTTTTCATCTAAAGGTAGATCAGCCTTCCCGAATTTGAGCGGGATAGAAAGGTTCAGCCATCGGTTAAGGTAGCGGCCGTAAGCCAATTCCCCGCCCGAAGTATAATCTTTGCCATCGATGTTGTCAGTGATTGGAAATTGAAAATTATTCCAGGTCCAACGCCAAGTCAAAGCGTCTTTGCTTTGTTCAGTTTGGGCGGAAAGATCGTTGCATAGGGAAATGAAAAGGAGTGTGAGTAAAACGGAAAACTTTCTCATCATTGATAGTTTTTGTTTGTATCAAAAAGGTGGTTTATTCAAACATAAATGTAAACCTAAAAAGGGCATTCTTGGTGATGGGAAATGAAAAATCCTTGTGGTTGGATTTGGGTTTGGAATAATCAGGGCGGGTGAGCTATTTAGAATCAAGAACTCGTAAGCCGGATGTCACCTACAATCATTAACTGTCTTGAGGCTGAGCAATTAGTTGAGATTCTTTATTGAATCAATCCCCTTCCTTCTTTCAAAACCTTTCCTTCTTTTTCTAATTTTTTCAGCAATCGATCGAGAATACCATTGATAAAATCCTTGCTCTTGTCGGTACTGTATAACTTTGAAATCTCAACAAATTCATTCAGGGTGACCTTTGTTGGAATAGTTGGGAAGCTTACCAGTTCGCAGACCGCCATTTTCAATAAAATCATATCAATTACCGCAACTCTTTCGGCATCCCAATTTTTTAAAGTAGGCTCAATAAGGTTAAATAACTCTTCTCCATCGGACTGGACCTTGTTCAGTAGCACTTCCCCAAAATCGACGACTGTTTCATCGGTAGGTTTAAACGCCTCAAAAAAATCCTCAGTGGTTGGTAGCGCCTTGATAGTCTTTTTCATGGCACCTATTACCAAGGATTTGTCATCGTCCCAAAAAAGGAATTTCTCATCCAGTACGTCTTCGAAGACTTCATTTCCAAGCATCGTCTTGTATAAATGAATTAAAATTTGTCGGTGATCCTCTATCGTCAAATCATTCTTTTTCAAATACTCCTGATACTGATCTGTTTTGCTTAACTCTTTGTAAAAGGTTCTTGTATTATCCTCCGAAATTAGGTTGCCCGTCTTATAATTCTGGAATTCTTTATAAAGGGAAAGATTTTTAATTAAGGAACTGATAAGCTCGTTCTCTAACAATTTAGGTTGGAAGGACAAGTCTTCTTCGGTAGGTCGAAATTTGTCCAGTTTTTTCTTCTTGACGATTTTGGTGTACTCAGCAACTTTAATGAATTGAAGCAAATTGAGCAGAAAAAGCTCATAAGACTGGTTGATATTTTGATGGTAATAGGCCAAAGCTTTGGTTTTGGTTAAAGCTTGGTCTCGGTTCATGGCGTATAGCACCTGCATGACTTTTATGCGGATGTTTCTTCTGCTGAGCATATTTTCAAAGATAAATCCAATTCCGTGTGGTTTTTAGGTCTTGTTTTTCAATCAGTGGTGTGTGAGCAAACCAACGGCGAACTGGACAATTGATATTACTTTTTCCGTTAATCCTGCAAATAAATGCAATTGACAGCTAAAAACAAATTCAAAGTCCAGAATCAAAGGATTTAATTTCAAAAATTCTGGACTTTGAAAAGATGTTATTTCAAGTAATTAGCCTGAATTTCTTGGAAAGAAGGCATCTTCTTCAAATGCCATTTTTGGATGATTTTCCCATCCTTCCAAAGCACCAAACCAGGATTCGACCGCTGAATGGTTTTTATCAAAAGATCATCAGCAGTATAAAAAGGGTAAGCACTTTGGGTAGCGTGCCTAAAGTCGTCAATCACATCACTTGAGTTGGGCGCAGTTACTCCAAAAACGGTGTAACCTGCTTTTTCAGCATCTGCAACTACAGGGTTGATGACCTCTGTAAACCTACTTACAAACTCATTATCAAATTGTGTGACTTCCTCGGTGACCTCTCTGGTTTGTATCGATTGGATTTTTTTGACTAATTCTGTCAGAACAGTATCCACCTGGAAGGTCGTATCTTGAACGGTGATTGTATTGGTTTTTTTAGTGTCCAATGTTTTTAATTTATAGGACAAAACCATGAAGGAATAATTTGGATTTTCAAGGATTTCCTCGGTCATGCTGTTGCCTTCCAAATCGCTGATTTCAAAATCTGAAATCTTAGTCGTTTCAAAAGGTGGGTTTCCTTTTACTTGCTCCAATTCCCATTCTGTTTTTGGATAGCTTTTATATTCTTGTAAATATTGGTCAATGGGAAGGGTAACAACTTGTCCTGAACTTTTATTGGTGAGTTTGTAAGCGGTTGCTTTGTTAGCAATGTCGGATTGTTCAATTTCATAAATTTTTTCATTGCGAACATCAGCACCAGCATGGAAAGGACGGAAATCAATGATGGGCTCATCCCACACAAAATTTCTGATACAGAAAATAAGGAAACCAATGGTTGTCAACAAAATGAGACCCGCCCTGATATTTCTTGTAAAAAGTTTGTGCATGTCTTTGTGTTTAAACAAGAAGAACAATGAAGGTACGAGCAGGAATACATCTTTGAAGAAAGAAATTTTAGGTTTAAGCTTTAAAAAATCACCAAAGCAACCACAATCTGTCACCCGCATATTGGTCTCAACCCATTCGCCCCATTTTCCAAATTCAAAGAAATTGGTGCCGCTTGGAACATAGCCGGTTAGATAGGTGAAACCCGTCAAAACGGTAAAAAAGGCAACAAGCAGGAAGAACAGCCAACTGGTCAGTTTTGGCTGTGATCCAAGGATGAGCATAATGCCCAGCACAATTTCAAATACGATCATCCCCACAGAAATGCTAATGGAGTGATCACTCATCCAAGGAAATAAGGGAGCGATGAAAGACATCGCCGTTTCGTTGAATGTATAGTAAAATTCTTGAAAATATTGCTCCATCTTAAAGGCCGTTCCCATGGGGTCAACTGCCTTTACATACCCAGAGAAAATGAATAAGCTGCCACAAAAATGTTGCAGATAGGTCATCAACCAATTCTTTTTCCCCTTGTATAAAAATGCGGTAACAGCTGAAAGAATTATGGCGGCAATAGCCACATATAGTAATAATGTAAAAATCGTCATACTTCAGTTTTATTTCAGTTTGCGAAATTAATGTTCAATTTTTTGACTTGCGAAAGTAAGGCAATTCGGTTTTTTTCATAAGAGAACGGAAAATATAAATATCGGTTTCCAGAATGTCTGCAAATTTCCCAAACTTGCATGCTCATCCGATGTTAACAATAGCCGAAAGGTTTTAAAATCGCTGTTAATCAATCCTATCTTCCTATTGTAATGATTCAATTTTTTAAATATTTGATCATCCTGCCTGTCAGGTTTTACCAAAAGTGTATTTCACCTTTTACGCCTCCAAGCTGCCGTTATCATCCAACTTGTTCACAGTATATGGTAGAATCCGTTCAAGAATGGGGGCCGATTAAAGGACTTTGGATGGGCATTGTGAGGTTGTTGAGGTGCCACCCGTGGTCGGAAGGAGGGGAAGATCCTGTGCCTTTAAAAAAGGATAAATTAAAAGTCTGAACAGTGAATAGGCGGAAATGGAAAATACCGCCTAAAAAGAATAGAGTAAAGCGCTTCCTATATTTTGGAATCCATCCTTTGATTTAATTATTGTTCAAATGCAAAACGGATCAAGTTGGCTCCCATTTGCAGTGCGGCTTTCCTTTTATCTTCAGGGTCTTTATGGACTTCGGGGTCTTCCCAACCATCTCCCAAATCACTTTGGTAGCTGTAAAAACAAACTAATCTTCCCTCCCAGATAAGGCCAAAGCCTTGAGCCGGCTTGTCGTCATGCACATGGATTTTAGGCAAACCACTTTTGAACTCAAAGCTTTGATGATAAATCTCATGCTCAAAGGGCAGCTCAAGCAATTCTAGTTCAGGGAATACTTTTTTTAACGAAAGACGTACATAAGTGTCCATCCCATAGTTGTCATCAATATGAAGGAACCCTCCGCCGATCAAATAATTGCGGAGGTTTTCAGCTTCAGCGTCTGAAAAGACAACATTTCCATGCCCAGTCATGTGGATGAAAGGATAGTTGAATAACTCGGCAGAGCCCACTTCTACGGTAGCATAATTTGGGTCAAATGAAGTTCCGAGGGCATCATTGCAAAATTTGGCTAAATTGGGAAGAGCAGTTGGATTGGCATACCAATCGCCACCGCCATTATATTTTAACAAGGCTAATTTTAGTGGAGCTTCATTGTTTTCCAAGGGTAAAAAAAATAAAAGGAGCAGTAATATTCGCATGGTGGATTTATTTTATAGTTAGAATAGAAGGTTCAATTTTATCTGTTAAACAAGTAATTTAACCTTCAATTGTTTTTTAGATTAACAATGTGCACAGCAGCGATCCCCGCTGTTTCCGTCCTCAACCTTGAAGTACCAAGGCTGATAGCGTGAAAATTATTTTCAAGTGCCAAACTGATTTCCTCTTCCGAGAAATCGCCCTCTGGCCCAATGGCAATTAAAACGTTGCTGCCCTTTGTATAGTTGTTAAACAAATGGGGCAAATTAGATTCTTGGCAATGAGCAATGAAACGTTGTTGATTAGGATCAGTTTCGGCCATTTTTACAAAACTCTCAAAAGACTGCATTGTATGAAGTTTCGGCAAATGTGCATGTAAAGATTGTTTCATAGCGGAGAGTAAAATCTTTTCCAAACGGTCAGGACGGATTTGTTTCCGCTCTGAATTAGAACATAGCAATGGGGTAATTTCGCTGATGCCAAATTCAGTTGATTTTTCTAAAAACCATTCAAAACGATCGATGTTTTTGGTAGGGGCAATGCCCAAGTGGAGATTGGACAAAAGGTGATTTTTCCTTTCCTCCTTTGCTATGATGGTAGCAGTAAACCCCTTTTTGTTTGAAGATTGAATGATACCTTGATAGTAGCTGCCCTTCCCATCGGCAAACATTATTTCATCACCGGCCCGTTTGCGGAGCACTTGAATACAGTGCCTCATTTCTACTTCATCAAATGAAGCCAGATCATTTTCTATGTGGTGACAATAAAATAAAATCATTGGGCAAATGTACAAGTGAGGAAGTATGGGGTGGTAATATTTTACAGATAGTCAAGCTGACTACCTACTTTGCGGGTTAAATTGTCTGCAAACTCAAAAACTAATGTACTTTTGCGCCCGTTTAGAATGAAGTCTATCCTGCATTGGGTGGATTCAAAAAAAATCAATAGATCTGAAGTTGAGTCAATGGCCATTTTAAATCTCAAATTTTAGTAGTATAAAAATCTTTTGACAGGACTCCAGTGGAACAACTTCTTAAATTCCAACATTACTTTCACCTATATGGATATTTTAATAAAAGTCGGGCAAATGGTTTTGAGTTTGTCCATTCTCATTGTACTTCATGAATTGGGGCATTTTCTTCCTGCCAAATGGTTCAAGACCCGGGTGGAGAAATTTTATCTCTTTTTCGACCCATGGTTTGAGTTGTTTAAAAAGAAAATAGGGGAGACCGAATATGGTATTGGCTGGCTGCCGCTTGGGGGCTATGTGAAAATTTCCGGCATGATAGACGAAAGTTTTGACACGGAGCAAATGAAAGAAGAGCCGCAGCCTTGGGAATTCCGCTCGAAGCCGGCTTGGCAACGGCTGATCATCATGTTGGGTGGCGTTACCGTCAATTTTATTCTTGGCTTTTTTATCTATTCCATGATCTTCTGGAATTACGGCCGGGACTTTTTGCCAAATAGTGAAATAGTTAACGGCATTGCTCCAGATAGTTTGGGCATGGTGATGGGTTTCCAAAAAGGCGATAAGATCCTTTCTGTCGGTGACTACAAAATGGATGAATTCAATGCTGGCAGCATCAAAATGGAGATTATCATCAATGAGGCCCGGACCATAGATATTGAAAGGGATGGGAAAAAAATGACACTCCAAGTGACCGAGGAAGTAGCCGAATTGCTTTCAAAATATGAAAACAAAGGGTTTAGCCTCGTCAGTCCAAGAATTCCGTTTGAAATTGCTGATTTTGCAAAAGAATGTACCGGGAAATTATTTTGGAAAAAATGTGAGAATGCACCAGCTGAAGAAGCTGGATTGCAATTAGGTGATCAAGTTATTGCGCTCAATGGAACACCGACAAAATACTTTGATGATTTCTATGATATCATGAAAGGAGGAGATTACAAAAGCAAAGAAGTTGAGGTTACCGTGCTGAGAAAAGATACTTTAAAAAATAGTAGAGATACATTGGTGCTGGGTGTAGTGCCGAATAGCCGTGGGTTTATTGGCGCCAGACCGATGGGGTATGGCCATTATTTTAAATTTGGACATCAGGACTATACATTGGCGCAGTCAATCCCTGCGGGCATTTCTGAAGGTATCGATTTTTTAGGCAGCCAAATCAGTGCCTTTGGGCAGATGTTCCGGGGGAAAATCAAGGCAAGTGACAGTCTCGGCAGTTTCTTGACTATTGGTTCCATGTTTTCTCCAACTTGGGATTGGCATTCCTTCTGGAAAATGACCGCCTTTTTGTCCCTAATCTTAGGTTTCATCAACCTGCTTCCCATTCCTGCCTTGGATGGCGGACATGTCATGTTTTTGTTGTGGGAAGTGCTAACTGGCAAAAAACCAAGCGACAAAGTGTTGGAATACTCCACGATGGCGGGCTTCGTTTTGTTGATTGCCCTGATGGTATTTGCCCTGGGACTTGATATTTCAAGGATATTTTAAACAAAGTCAAGTGAATCACTTTGAATTTTTTGAACTTCCAATCTCCTTCTATTTGGATGAAAAGGAATTAAAAAAACGTTTTTTACAAAAGAGTAAAAAATACCATCCCGATTTTTTTGCAACGGATTCAGAGGAGAAACAACAAGAGGTTCTTGAGCTTTCTACTCAAATCAACGATGCCTATAAGACTTTATCCGATTTTAATGCACGGATGGCTTATATATTGAATGAAAAAGGGGTTCTCAGTGAGGAAGGTAAAAATGAAATACCTCAGGACTTTCTTACGGAGGTGATGGAAATACAAGAATCAATCATGGAATTAGAGTTTGATTTTACGGAATCAGCCTATCAAAATGCATTGCAATTGGTGGACAGCCTTGATGATGAATTGGAAACTGAGATCAAATCCATCTTGAAAGCGTACGATGATGCTAAATCCAATGAGGAGGAACTAAAAAAAGTAAAAGATTTTTACTTGAAGAAAAAATACCTTTGGAGAATTAGAGAAAATTTGAATAGATTTGCACCCGCTTCGAAGGAAGCATAGCTAACAAGGACACCCACTATCTTTTTATCGACCTAATGTCCTTGTTTTCAATGGGTTAATTGATTGACATTGCTACAGAGTAATTATTTTAATTAGCCAATGAGCCGAAGTGGCGGAACTGGTAGACGCGCTGGATTCAAAATCCAGTTCCCGCAAGGGAGTAGGGGTTCGATTCCCCTCTTCGGTACTTTTTTTCTGATGGTGAATGGTAAATGTAAAACGGTAAATCTAATTGTTACCGGATAACATTCACCGTTCACCATTTTTTTTGATTTACCACCGTAAAAGCCGAAATGGCGGAACTGGTAGACGCGCACGTTTCAGGGGCGTGTGTCCGCAAGGACGTGAGGGTTCGACTCCCTCTTTCGGCACTAAATATAAGAGGTTCGATTTTAAATCGAAGCTCTTTTTTTATTACGAATTGCGGCAATTGGGATTTTGTTATTCAAAAAAGTTATTTCCCGGAATTTAAATTGAGTTTTCAATTCGCATAGTCTGATTCAAATAAATATTTCCCAGACCCTACTTCTACTTGTAAATATTGATTCCTTTCACCCAGAACGGTTATTGATTCTTGTTGACCAATAGGGGTTCCATTTTCAGTGACCGTATTTTTATTTGATGTAGGTATAAAGATAGTTGCAGTAGTGTTGGCTGGAATTTCCACACTCAATGAAAGTTTACCATTTTTTAATTCCCATTTTGAAGCGACCTCCCCATATACCGTTTGTTGAGTGGCTGATATATGAGTGAACTTTCCGCCTATATGCGGATGAATATTTATTTTTTTATAGCCATAAAACCCTTCCGCCAAATCAATTCCTGCAACTACCCGGTACATCCAATCACCAACGGCACCATAAGCATAATGGTTAAAAGAATTCATAGTTGGATTTTGAAAAGTGCTGTCTGGTTTTATTCCATCCCATCTTTCCCAGATGGTAGTTGCACCCATTTTGACCGGGTATAGCCAGGATGGATAGGATTCTTGCAGCAGTAATTCAAAAGCTAAATCTGTATAACCAAAACGGCTGAGAACGTGGCATAGGAAGGGGGTCCCTAAAAAACCAGTCGATAAATGGGTGTTGTATTTTAAAATATTTTTAGCGAGCCGATCAGCAGCTTGTTGGCGAAGATTTTCCGGCAATAAATCAAACTGCAATGCCAATACATAAGAGGTTTGCGTATTGGAAATTGTGGATCCATTGGGCGTTATATATTCATTTAAAAAGGCGGATTTAATTTTATTTAATAAATCAGAATAAAACTGAACATCTTCTTTTTTTCCAAGAATATTAGCCGCATTAATCAGGAGCTGGGTCGAGTGAGCGTAAAAACATTGAGCGATATAATATTTGTCGGTAATAGCTGATTTTCCGTCTCGGTCATCATTGACACTGTAAAACAACCAATCACCAAAATGAAAGCCCGTATTCCATAAATAATTTTCACTGTTTGAACTCATGAACCCCACCCATTCTTTCATACTTTCATATTGATCTGCCAATATTTTTTTATCACCATAAACCAAAAACATATTCCATGGAATGATCGTAGCGGCATCAGCCCAACCAGCAGAACCGCCGTGTTTTGGCCCCATTACATGCGGAATGACGTATGGAACTTTGCCATCTTCCGATTGATCGGCAGCGAGGTCTTTGAGCCATTTCGCAAAAAAATTATGAACATCAAAATTAAAGGTAGCGGTCCGTGAAAAAGCCTGTGCATCACCCGTCCAGCCCATCCGTTCATCCCGCTGTGGGCAGTCGGTTGGCACATCCAGAAAATTTCCTCGTTGGCCCCATTCAATATTGTGTTGAAGTTGGTTGATGAGCGGGTTTGAAGAATGAAATTGACCTGCAGGGCGCATGTCAGAATATAATGCCACTGCGGTAAAATTTTCCACTTTTATTTCCCCGGGAAATTCATCAACCCGCACATACCTGAACCCTTGCCAAGAGAAATGTGGTTCAAAAAATTCTTCATCGTCACCCCTTAAAATATAAGTGTTTTGCTGTTTTGCCGCACGAAGATTTTCGAGGTAAAAATTCCCTTCTTTGTCCAAAACTTCGTTATGAGAAAGTACGATTCGGTCACCAGTTTTTCCTTTTGCTTTTACCATGACCCACCCCACCAAATTTTGCCCAAAATCAATAACTGTTTCCCCTTTTGGGGTGATGATTATTTCTTTTGGTTGAAATGTTTCGTGTTTTTTAATTGGCTCATTATAAGTTGCCAACAGGTTGTCCATGGAATGATTGACGACTTTTACCGGATACCAGTTGGAGTCATCGAAGCCGACTTTATTCCAACCACGTTGTTCTTTTCTGGCATCAATGGTTTCCCCGTGATAAATTTCGGAATAGCGGATTGCGCCAGTCGAACATTTCCAACTACCATCTGATATAATCATTTCTTCCTTTCCATTTTCATATTGTATGTTCATTTGAAAAAGTAGGCCCACGTCTTTCCCATAAATATTTTTCTGCCGCTCCCAGGCAAGATTACCACGGTACCAGCCATTTCCTAGCGTTACCCCAATTGCATTTTCTCCCTTATTTAATAAATCGGTCACATCAAATACTTGGTATTGCAGTCGTTTATTATAGCTCGTCCAGCCAGGGGTGAGATAGGCATCGCCAATTCGTTTGCCATTTATGGTGGCTTCATACAAGCCATGAGCAGTGACATAAACTGTTGCTCGTTTTATGTTTTTTCGGCAATTAAATTCCTTTCTAAAAATAGGGGAGGGGCGTTCTATTTCTTCTTCAAATCCAGTGTTTCAATCCAATTTTGCTTTCCAGTCGCATGTTTGCAAAAAAGCAGTCTGAAAAAGCCGTTTCGCTCCAATTGGAGGCGTTTCTCGTGGTTGTCCCAAATTCGCACTTTCCAATTATATTTTATACCAGGAACCAATGGTTTGCCATCGTATTCTATAAATACAGATTGGTCCGAATTTACTTTTCCAGTTTGCCATATTTCTTTTGCTCCATCCATAATCTGCAATTCATAGGCAGTCTGTAAGGTGTTTCTGTTTTCACTGGATAATTGCCAACTAAACCGAGGTTGATTTAAATCCAAACCAATTGGGTTGACAAGGTTCTCCGTTAATAAATTATGCACATGAGTTTGGGCAATTAGTGAAACGCTGCAAATTTGAAAGAAAAGAATTAGTAGGTTTTTCATTTTTTATTATTTGAAAATATAAAAGACAATTTTAATAAAATATCGAAAACTTATGTAGCACAAACACCTAATTTGATAAAGAAACCGAATAGGAAATTGTAATTATGATGGCGTTTGATATGGCACTTCCAATTATCAATTTTCAGAATGCAATACAGAAATTATTTTTCTTGGAAAGAAATCAGTCGTAAGTGCTTTTAAATTCGGAGGGGCGAGAAGAACGACAGCCTTACACGTTGTTCAAGAGTATTATCAAGAAAGGGCTCCCCTCTTGAGATTATTTGATTTGTAAAGGGCTTTGGAGGTTTCGGCTTTTTGGATAGATCGAAACCTCAAAATTTATTTTATAATACTTCGGCAACCGTAAAAATGCTGCCACCGACAAAAATCAAATCTTTTTTATTTGCACTTTTTTTAGCTGCCGCCAATGCTTTTTTAACTGAGGAATATGATTTACCAAATAAATTAAATTGAGCTGCTTTTTGCCTTAATTCCGTAGCATCCAAACCTCTTGGTATATTTGCTTTCGCAAAATAATATGTTGCGTTTATTGGTAGCAACGAGAAAGTTTTATTGTGTGATTTATCCGAAACAACTCCAATTATAAAATGCAGGTGATCAAATTTCAGTTCATTTAATGCATTAATTGCTTGTTGAATACCGTCTTCATTGTGGGCACTGTCAACAATAATTAAAGGGTCGGTACTGATGATATCCCAACGCCCAATAAAACTGCTTAATTTTTTTAAATTAGATAATCCATATCTAATTGAATCATTAAAATTGGGAAACCATTCAGGGTGCATGCTTTTAAAAATTAATAATGAATAAATGGACGTAATTATATTTTTTTGTTGGTACCGACCCTGATGTTGCAATTGTAATTCTTTAAAAAGGGTTTTGTCGTTTTCCATTATTCTATAAATAGAATAATCTTTTTCTTTTTTTATTAAATCTGCATTTAATACTTGATCCGCAAAATAAATTGGAGCATTTTCTTTTTTCGCTTTTTCAATAAAAACTGGAGCGGTTTCAGGATGGCTTTCCCCAATAATTACAGGGGTATTAGGCTTAATGATGCCGGCCTTTTCAGCCGCAATTAAAGGAAGTGTGTCTCCTAAAATATCAACATGGTCGAATCCGATATTCGTAATGACACTCATCATCGGAGTAACAATATTGGTGGAATCCAACCTGCCTCCGAGACCAGTTTCAATAATTGCCATATCCACTTTTTCATTGGCAAAAAACTCAAAGGCGAGGGCTGCCGTCCATTCGAAGAAAGAAGGTTTTATTTCTTCAAATATTGTTTTGTGTTGGCTTACAAAATCAACGACATATTTTTTCGGAATTAACTGTCCATCAATTTTTATACGCTCCCTAAAATCTTTATAGTGAGGGGAGGTATAAAGCCCGGTTTTATAACCAGCGGCTGTAAAAACAGCAGCCAAAAAATGGGCGACGGAACCCTTGCCATTTGTGCCCGCTATATGAATACAATTAAATTGTCGGTGGGGGTTGCCCAAAGCTTGGCAGGCCCGAATAATATTCCCCAAATCTTTTTTAAAGGCTTGAGGGCCGACCCTTTGAAACATGGGTAGTTGGGAAAAAAGATAGTCTAAAGTGGATTGGTAGTGAGTCTTGCGGATGGGAATAAATATTATTGCCAAAAAGGCAGGTCAAACGGATGGTCGGACCTATTATGTAGCCCGGCCATCCATTCAATTGTTATTGGGTTACAAAGTTTTTTTCCATCAGCTGGGCAAATTGCTGGAGCATTCTCACCTGGCTCATGGAAGCCTCATTTCCTTGCTTCATCTTGCCATAGTCATATTCTTTAACAGCAGAAAGAATTTCTTTTTGCTGCTTGAGTTCGTTCTGTTGTTCCCCCTTGGCAGGTGGCTCAGCCTCCAACAAATCAATCCTTTTTTGCATGGCGGCTACCAAATCTTCTTTCAAGTCGCTCATTGATGCTTGATCGCCTTCTTTGAAGGCCGTTTCAAATCGCCGCAATGTTTTTTGGTAATCGATAACCTCGCCGTTTCGCTGATTCATTAGGTCGGCAACTGGGGTCTGGCGTTTTGTGGAAGCCTCTTGCGCTGGAAGGTTAACAAACAAAGAAAAAGCGAAAACAAATGACAAAATAATTTGACGTTTCATAAATATTGGATTTTTTTGATTTTCGGCTGTTCAAACGTGTGTTGTCATTTTTCTGAAAAACAAAAGTACAATGTGCTATACATTTTGGGATCAAAATTATTTGCAAAATCAAAACCTTGTGAAGATTTCTTGGTTCTTTGATTGATTCAGGACGGTTACGCAATCTAAATTGATGTTTACAGAAAAGCAATTTCTTACTTCTATAACAGGCGTCGAATTAGACCACTTTCTCAACAAAGCTTGGTATCGGTTGGGCCAGCTCATTTTTACTTGTCATTTTCTTTTTTTTAACGAAAGCCTTTTCTCGCCCATTTGGATCAGGCTTCCGCTGAAAAATTATCGATTCAGGAAAAGCTTGCGTAAGATTAAACGGCAAGTTGAAGAAAATTTTCGGGTTGAAATTAGGACGGGACAGATCGACCCATTCAAAGAGCAGCTCTTTCAAAAGTACCGCCAACACTTCAAAGGAAATTTATCACCTACGCTCATAGAAAGCTTGCAGGACAATGGCTCCGTCAATATTTATAATACCATGAATATTGAAATTTTCCACGGAAAAAAATTGATCGCTTACAGCTTTTTTGACATTGGGGAAAAAAGTTTGGCCAGCATAAAGGGAGTGTATGATCCGGCTTATTCGAAGTATAGTCTTGGCATCTATACGATGATCCGGGAGATTGAATACGGCCTCGATCACAATTTTGACTTTTATTATCCCGGATATGTTGTTCCGGGGTTTGATCGTTTTGACTATAAATTAAGAATTGGCAATAAGCAAGAATTAGAATTTTATTATCTTAAGACAAGGTCTTGGATTAATTATTCTCTTTTCACAAATGAACATATTCCTGTTGATGTTTTAACGAAAAAATTAACAGAAATGGGTTGGGAAATGGCGGCCAATAACATTCAATGCCAATTAATGTATTATCCCGCTTATGATGCCAATATTTTTGGATACGAGAATGAACGGTTTTTAGAATCGCCTCTGTTTTTAAATATTTTTATCAATCATTTTCCGTCACCTAAATTCATTGTGTTTTATGATATTTGGAAGGAAAAATTTGTTTTTTGCAATACAATTACAATCGAAGACTTGGGGTTTTATTTTGAATACTCCATGCAATATGACAGCGCAAGTGCCCGGCATTTTTTAGATTTTATTTCCAAAAAATCGAAAATAGTCGAAACCAACAATTTAAAAGAAATTGTTGCCATTGCAAAAAACGTTGATAATTTACTTAAAAAACCAAAAATCAGAAACGGTTTTTTTTAAAGGAATTCCAACGCTGTCAAGTCGACATTTTTAATCTGAACTTTACTTTGCTCAATTAAAAAATAAATCTAAATAAAATGATCATTTTATTATCGCCAGCCAAATCACTTGATTATTCGCCAAAAGAATACGGCTATTATTCGCAACCAAGGTTGTTGGAAAAAAGTGAAGAATTAGTAGGGAATTTAAAAAAGAAATCTTCCAAGAAATTGCAAGAACTGATGGGCGTCAGCAAAAATATTGCGGACCTGAACGTCGAAAGATTCAATTCTTTCTCTTTGCCTTTCAAAACAGACAATTCAAAACCAGCTATTTACGCATTTAATGGTGATGTGTACACAGGACTGCAAGCTGAAGATTTCGTTGGGGACGAAATAGATTTTGCCCAAAAACACATTCGGATTTTATCAGGCTTGTACGGTTTGCTAAAACCGCTGGATTTAATTCAACCCTATCGTTTGGAGATGGGGACGAGGCTGAAACATAAAAGAAAAAATAACCTTTATGAATTTTGGGGCAAGACCATCACGGAATTAATCAATAATGATTTAGCGGAATCGGGAAGCAACGTGGTCGTTAATTTGGCCTCGAACGAATATTTCCATGCCGTTAAACCAGCAGAATTAAAAGGAGAAATATTAAATATTGATTTTAAAGAAAACAGGGACGGAGTTCTAAAAATAATTTCATTTAATGCAAAAAAAGCGAGGGGGAAAATGGCTCATTTAATTGTAAAAGAAAATATTACAAAGAAGGAGCAGTTGAAAGAATTAGTGGTTGATGGATATGTTTTTGATGAAAATAAATCAGACGATAATTATTATTGCTTTATTAAATAGATTTTTATCGAAAAATAAAAAAAAGGTCTGGGTTAATCCAGGCCCTTTTTTATAAAAATTAAAATCAACGCATACTTGCATTAATGGCTTCCAATTTACTCGATCCTGGGCAAAGGTCCTTCTCACGCAAACTATTTAAGGGCTTTTTCGGTGTGCCCATCAAATCATGTAATTCCTGAGAACTTGGGTCAATATAAATTAATCCAGTCAATATTTCACCGCTTGATTTTGCATCTAAAAGTCGGTTGACAGCAGAGTGTCGATCGGTCGGATCAAAATTAGGCGACAATTTTTTTAATAAAATTGTTGACCCATCATGTAGGGTAACTGATCTCGCTTCCCCTTCAGCATATTCCACCTCGATTTCTTTTTCTTCAGGTACAAAGTCAAGCATTGAAGTCGCTTCGATGTGTTCTCTCACGTAATCATAAGACTTCGTTGATCCAACATTATTGTTAAAAGTAACACACGGCGAAATGCAATCAATAAAAGCAAAACCCGGATGTGATAAGGCTGCTTTAATCAATGGTACTAACTGGGTTTTATCGCCTGAAAAGCTGCGAGCGACAAATGTTGCCCCCATCTCCATGGCCAATCCTACCAAATCTATGGCAGGGTAAGGTGTTGGAATCTTTCCCGCTTTACTAATCGATCCAAAATCGGCGGTTGCAGAATCTTGGCCTTTGGTGAGGCCATAGCAGCCGTTGTTCATGACGATATAAGTCATGTTCAAATTCCTGCGTACGGCATGAACAAATTGCCCCATACCGATCGAAGCGGTATCGCCATCACCAGAAACGCCTAAATACAACAAATCCCTATTCGCCATTTTTACTCCTGTGGTGACAGATGGCATGCGGCCATGCACAGAATTGAACCCAGGTGAATTTCCAGAAAATAAGTCGGTGTTTTGGAGGAACAACCGATGCCCGACACTTTGGCTATCTGATGCGGATAAACCGACAACTCATAACAGGCTTGGATAATAGCGCCGCTGATCGAATCGTGGCCACATCCTGCACATAGGGTAGAAATAGCCCCTTCATAATCAGCCTTTGTGAAGCCAACATTGTTTTTGGTACAACCTGCGGATGTCGGAATGATGGTTTTAAAAAAGTCATTTTATAATGGTAAATGACGAATGGGAAGCGGTGAATGATGTATAAAATTTACCATTCACCATTTATCGTTCACCTTTAATTTACGGTTATACCTTTGGTGATTCCTTGCAATATTTTAGAAGCAGTGATGGCCATCCCGTCGTAATTCAGAACGGATATCAACTTGGTAGGATTGACCTCTAACTCGTTGATAAGCAGACTTCTGAACTGGGCATCCCGGTTTTGTTCGATTACAAAAATCTCGTCGTGTGACTGGATGAAATCTTCAATTTCTTGATTGAAGGGAAATGACCGGACACGTACCGAATCCATGATGATGCCTTGTGCTTTGAGTCGATCCATGGCTTCAAGGGCAGCGTAGGTTGTAGTCCTGAAAAATAGGATGCCCTGCGTTCCCCGATTTTCTTTTTGGTAAAATTCTGGGCTCAGGACATGGCTCTTTGCTGTTTCCCATTTTTTATTAATCCGGTCAACAACCCGCACATAAACTTGCCCATCTTCTGTGTACCTGGCATATTCATCACGGGAAGTACTCTATGAAAAAGAACCTTTCGTTGGATGAGTCCCCGGGATTGTCCGATAACAAACACCGTCCCCGTCTACATCGAGGCACCGGCCAAACTCTTTCGCCTCCAAGTCATTGGCATCCATCACTTTTCCCAAATTGTAGCGGCGGGTATCGTCCCAATTCAGGGGAGGGGAGAGGTGGTTGTTCATGCCCAGGTCAAGGTCGGACATGATGAAAATAGGGGTTTGAAAAAAGTCGGCCAAGATCAAATGCCTGAGCTGTCATTTCAAAACATTCTGCCGGAGTGCTTGGGAACAACATGACATGTTTTGTATCACCATGCGATGCGTAAGCCGTTGACAGAATATCCGATTGTTGGGTCTGGGTCGGCATCCCAGTGGAAGGGCCACCTCTTTTGGACATTGACTATAACGGCAGGTATTTCTGCGAAATAGGCCAAGCCAATAAACTCACTCATCAGGGAAATGCCCGGGCCGCTGGTGGCGGTAAATGCCCGTGCGCCGTTCCATGTCGAACCAATGACCATCCCAATGGCAGCGAGTTCGTCTTCTGCTTGCAGGAAGGCGTATTTCTTTTCGCCCGTTTCTGGATCAATGCGAAATTTTTTGCAATAGGTTTCAAATGCTTTGGCCACCGAGGTCGAGGGAGTGATCGGGTACCAAGCCATAACCGTTGCCCCGCCATAAACTGCTCCCAGACCAGTAGCGGCGTTGCCTTCCATTAAAATCTTGTCTCCAACTGCTTTTGACCGTTTAATTTGAAAATCGATGGGGCAGTCAAAATGTTGTTGTGCATAATTAAACCCGGTGTCAAGCGCCAAGAAATTTGGCGCTATCAATTTTTCTTTTTTGGCAAACTGTTCCCGGATCATGTTTTTCACCACCTCCATTTCCATGTCCAAAATAGCCACCAGCGCACCCACGTAAATGATGTTTTTAAACAACTGCTGCTGTCTTGGATCTTTGAAATTGTCCATGGATAATTGCATCATGGGCAGGCCGAGGTAGTGAATGTCCTCCCGGATGTATTCGGCATGCAACTTCTTGGAGCTGTCGTACATCAAGTAACCACCAGCTTGGACAGAAGCAATGTCCTTTTTTAGCGTAGCAGGATTCACGGCAACCATGATATCTATGCCGTCCCGCCGCCCTAAATAGCCCTCTTCACTGACCCGTACCTCAAACCACGTGGGTAATCCTTGAATATTCGAGGGGAAAATATTTTTGGGGGAAATCGGTACACCCATCCGAAAAACGGATTTGGCGAACATCTCATTGGCACTGGCCGAGCCCGTGCCGTTGACATTGGCGAAGCGGATCACCATGTCATTAACCTTCCTTTTTTTCATAAAATTTGACCAGCTTTGGTGACGGAATATAAATACTTCTGCATGTCCCACGCTGCGGTTGGACAACGTTCAGCACAAAGGCCACAATGGAGGCAAACATCCTCATCCTTTATCATGACCCTATTGGTCGGAAGGAGGTCTGAAACAAAGAGGTCTTGTGATAGATTATTGGCGGGGGCAGTCAATCTTGTCCGCAAATCTTCTTCTTCCCCGTTATAGGTGAATGTGATACAATCAGTCGGGCAAATGTCCACGCAAGCATCGCATTCGATGCAGCGGGAGGTGTTGAAAACTGTTTGCACATCGCAGTTCAGACAGCGTTGGGCTTCTTTAAAACCAGAATCTTTGCTGAAGCCCAGTTCTACCTCCATCTTCCTGTCCTTCAATGTCTTGCGCTTGTCGGCATGGGGGACTTTAAACCGATCGTCATCGGCCACATAGCTATCGTACATCCATTCGTGTAGCCCCATTTTTTGCTGAAAAAGATTGGTCGTTGGTGCTGGCCGATCTTTGAGCAAATCCTTTTTTTCCAAAAACAAATGCATGGAAATGGCTGCCTGGTGCCCATGGGCCGCCGCCGTTATGATATTTTCTGGGCCAAATGCAGCATCGCCGCCAAAGAACACTTTTGGGTTGGTAGATTGGAAAGTGCGCTTGTCCAAAACTGGAATGTCCCACTTGCCAAATTCAATCCCTAAATCCCGTTCGATCCAGGGAAATGCATTGTCCTGACCTACGGCAATGATCACATCATCTGCTTCAATAAAAATATCTGGCTCGCCGGTTGGCACCAATTTGCGCTTTCCGTTTTCATCGTATTCGGCCCTTACTTTCCCAAACATCATCCCGATGAGTTTTCCATCCTTGATCACATATTCCTTTGGAGGCATATTGTTCAGGATTGGGATGTCCTCCATTTGGGCATCTTCAATTTCCCAAGGGGAGGCTTTCATGTCTTTGAAAGGACTCCGCACCACCACTTTTACATCTTCTCCACCAAGCCTGCGGGAAGTTCGGCAGCAGTCCATGGCCGTATTTCCGCCACCGAGGATAATGACTTTTTTCCCGACTTTATTCTTATGCTCAAAAGCTACATTGGCTAAAAACTCCACCCCGATGTGAATGTTGGGATCGGCTTCTTTCCTGCCCGGCAAATCCAAATCCCTACCTTTTGGAGCTCCCGTTCCTACAAAAATAGCGTCGTAATCTTTACTCATAATCTCCTCTTTCATGCTATGCACGAAATGGTTGAAATGCGTGTGAATGCCAAGGTCGATGATATAATTTACCTCCTCATCGAGCACTTCTTCGGGCAAGCGGAAAGATGGGATTTGGCTGCGCATCATGCCACCGCCTTTGTGCCATTCATCATACAAGTGAATTTCATATCCCAATGGTGCCAAATCCCGGGCAACAGTCAATGAGGCTGGACCGCCCCCGATCAAGGCAATTTTTTTCCCATTTTTAGGAAATGGAGCTTTGGGCATCAAGTGTTTGACTTCGCCTTTGTTATCAGCAGCTACTCTTTTGAGCCGGCAAATGGCAACGGGTTCTTCGTCCACCCGGCCTCTCCGGCAAGCAGGTTCGCAAGGCCGGTCGCAGGTCCGTCCAAGTACGCCGGGGAAGACATTGGATTCCCAATTGATCATGTAAGCTTCCGTGTATTTCTCGGCAGCTATCAACCGTATGTATTCGGGGACTGGCGTGTGGGCTGGGCAGGCATACTGGCAATCCACCACTTTGTGATAATACTCCGGGTCTTGAATATTCGTAGGTTTCAAAATAAGATTTTGAGATGTATGAAAGATTGAGTTGGAAAAACGGGTAAACATAGAATTTACCCAACAATTATGAAAATAAATATTGGTTTTGGTTTTGGTCTTCTGCATATAATTTGCTGAGAAGAATTGAAAGCATGTTTTAAAAAATTGGAAATCAATTATTTATAAAACAATGAGGAGCGCACGTTTCCCATTGTATTAAATATTTGAAATGGAAACGACACTAACTATTTGATTGTCAAAGTTTAAAGCGGATTTATGTTTTTTTTGTGCGGAAATATTTTTTTGGATCAACAACAGATTAGTGGGTAATCAATGAATTGCTGTTGCTAAACAGAAAGGTGGATTTAGAAAGGAAAAGTGGAGATTTTTTGGGGGAACTTATTTAACGGGGTCTTTTTCCAATTTGCAGGAAGCGCCACCGCAACTGCATTTTCCGCAACTTTCAGCCCCGTGGTCGAAATGGTTTTTCGTGCCCATTTTTTTTGCTAAAAACTGGACGGCAACCCATCCGGCGCAAAGCAGGGATAGGGCGAAAATTGGAAGGAGATGTGATAGGATTTGCATTTTGAATAGATGTTTTTTAAAGCATTTTGGGACAGTTTATTTCTATTTTCAACCAACACTGAACATCCCTGCAAAACCCATGAACGCCATGGATAGTATCCCCGCAATGATGAGGCTCAACGCTGTTCCCTCAATAGCTTTTGGAATGTCCAACAATTTGGTTTCTTCCCGAATGCCCGCCATCAGCAACAGGGCTAAAGTGACGCCGCCACCCGCACCAAGGGCATAAACAAGTCCTTCGACCAGTCCGTATCCTTTGTTGGTTGTGAATAAAGCAAGCCCCAAAATGGCGCAATTCGTAGTGATGAGCGGCAGGAAAATCCCCAATGCTTTGAACAGTGCCGGGCTCATTTTTTTGATGGTCATTTCCACTAATTGGACCGTGCTGGCAATGACGATAATGAAACTGATCAACCGCAGATAAGGAGCATAAGGCAGCACAAAAGTGTTCAGTGCCCAGGCCCAAAGAGAGGTTATCAGCATCACAAAAATATTGGCCAACCCCAATCGAAAGGCCGTTTCCAATTTTCCCGAAATCCCCAGAAATGGGCAAATGCCCAAAAAGTAGGTGAGGGTGAAATTATTGATCAGCAGTGCTGAGATGAAAATCCAAAGTAGGTTCTCCATAAGGTAGCGCCGAACTCCCGTTCGGCGAGTATTTTTTCAAACTCCCGTTCGTTAAGTCAGCCGAATGAGCGTTCAACTGTAAGTAGCTTGATCCTTAGCCAACTTTTCGTTGTTTTCGCCAATTGAACAACAGCAAAAAGCCCAAAGTAAAAAACCGCCTGGCGGCAAAACCATGACCACCCATGGCTCGAATTTTTCTCCAAAAACGGAACATTAAAAAGCGATCCACTTCCCAAAACCTCCCGGACGCCACCGATACACATCAAGGCAAACAAAAATCCAAGTCCCATTCCCAAGGCATCCACCACGGCCATTTTTACATTGTTTTTACTGGCAAAAGCTTCCTGACGTCCCAAAATCAAACAGTTCACCACTATCAAGGCGATGAAGGCTCCCAGTTCTTTGTGGATGTCTGGAACGAGTGCGCCAGTAAAAAATCAATCACCGTCACCATGGTGGCGATGATGATAATGAAGGTCGTACGCACTAGGCCGGAATCCATTTTCGGAAAAGCGAAACCAGCAAACTGGAAAACCAAACAAACAGGGTCGCCAATCCCATCGCCAGACTGTTGATGGCCGTATTGTTACAGCCAGAACCGGTACATGCCAAGTACCATCTACGAAAACAGGGTTTTCCTTCCAGAGGCCCTTCAGAATTCCTCGGCGGTACGGTTGCCAGCTAACAGATCTTGTTTCATTTCCTAATGATTTTTACCCTTTGGGGATTTGTTTCAAATAATCTTCTATCGCAGCTTGCCAATCTTCCACACCATTATTCAATAGCCTAACCACCGTCTTCGACGAAATGGTCGCCCCGTGATGGCTTCTACCTCGTTTGGTTTTGCTTTTCCCTTTTTTACAGCTACGACTTCTGGTTTGTTGGACAACGATTCAAACCGCACCGGAAACGCTCTAGTCTTTGATGATTTTATCACCAAGCCCTGGGTCTCCTTACTTTCCAGTATTTCAAAACCAACGATCCTATTTTCCTCTGGCTGATAGCCAAAAATCCCAACAATCAAATCCTGAAAGCCCTGGTTCTCAGATGGTATGGCAAAGCCAACGAACTGCCCGGCGTCGTCAAAACCAGCATAGATATTTTTGTCAGCTTTACCTCCTGCCGCTGCTTTAACTCCTTTAATACCTCCAATTTCCTGTTTTTCAAAATCAGCGTTTCGAAATTGCGCAACCAGGCAATACTTGGTAAATGGCCTTTTCCAATGCCTTGGCTTTGTTAGCTTCGATCATTGGCAAAGTGTAGAGGTAGGCCGCACGAGCAACAAACCAGATAAAAATCCGGCAAAGCCCAGCGTAGAATGAGCCGGCTGGTACTGTATTCTGTAGTGGTATTTTTATTCGCTTCGCTCATATTTTGGAATTAGGGAATTGGGGAATTAGGAAAATGGTCATGTTCAAATGGATTGTTTTGTGGGTTTCCGATTAACCGATAAACCATTAAACCGTAAAACCGCAACACCTATCATTTATATCCATAAACCCTGGTTTTGCTAAACCTATTAATCAATGGCGTTACCGCATTCATTAGCAAAATGGCGTACATAACCCCTTCTGGTAGGCCGCCCCAGACCCTTATCATCACCACCAATATTCCGATGCCAATAGCAAAAATCCAGATGCCTTTCGCCGTGAGGGGAGAGGTAACCAAATCAGTCGCCATGTACACCGTTCCAAGCAATAAACCACCTGCCAGCGCCATAAAAACGGGCGACGCAAATTTTTGAGAATCAATCAGATATAGCAAGCCAGAAAATAAACCGACGGTTAGCAATATGCCCGTTGGGATTCGCCAATTGATGATTTTCCGCCAAACCAAATACGCTCCGGCAAGGATCAGCAAGATGCCACATGTTTCTCCCAACGAACCACTCGTATTTCCCAAAAGCAAATCCATCACGGGCGTTGTTTGGTGGCTAAATTTCATTTGTGAAAGTGGCGTAGCCATGCTCACTGCATCCACTGATTCACCCTGAAAAAAAGGAAAGGCGAAGTTGGTGCCACGAGCTGACAGGTATTGTCCATTCGGCATTTCCCAAGTCGTAATAGCCGTGGGGAAAGCAGCCTGCAAAAATGCCCGCCCAAGCAACGCAGGGTTAAATATATTTTGGCCCAGTCCTCCCCAGATGATTTTGCCCATACCAATCGCAACCACGCCGCCAACGAAAGCCATCCACAATGGGAAGCCCGGTGGCAAAGTCAACGCCAATAGCAGCCCGGTAATCAGTGCACTTCCGTCCCGCAGGGAAGCACCTCTTTGGGCACTTTTATCAAAAAACAACTCCGTCGCCAAGCACCCGGCAATGGCGACCACACTTATCAGCAGTGCACTCAGCCCAAAGTAAAAGAACGCCGCCCCAAACACTGGCACCAGTGTATAGACCACTTCCCACATGATCCTCGGAGTTGTGTCCTGATGATGCAGGAATGGGGAGGTGGAGATGGTTATTTTTTTTGGTTCAAGCATTTTGATTTTTTTCTCTTGCTTTTTTCTCCCGAATCATCGCTTTCCCCACCCGAAAACTCTGCACCTCAGCGGTATCCTATGGGACAAACAAAAGAGCATGAGCCACATTCAAAACAGTCCAAAACATTATAGGCTTCCATTTCCTCCCACAGCCCTTTTTTGGCAAGAGCGCCCATACGGGCAGGATTAAGGAAAAGTGGGCAAGCATCTAAGCAGCGACCACAGCGGATGCAGTTGAAAGTCGTGATGTCTTGCACTTCGTCGTCAGTCAGTAACAAGATGCCGGAGGTGCCTTTGATTACTGGCACATCAAGGCTCTTTTGCACCTACGCCCATCATGCCCGCCGAGCAGCATCCGGCGAAGGTGCGAGTCCACCACAATACTCGACCACTTCCCGCATCGGCGTGCCAATGGGAACGAGTACGTTGGCTGGGCGTTTTACTGCCGTGCCAGACACCGTGACGACCCGTTCGATCAGTGGCAGTCCCTTGCGGAAATATTGGGACATGGCGACGATCGTTCCCACGTTCGAGACCATCGTGCCGACGTCGAGCGGTAGTTTTCCTGCTGGGACTTCTTCACCAAGGATAGCAGAAATCATCATTTTTTCTGCGCCTTGGGGGGTACTTCACTTCAGGCCTACCACTTCGATGTTGAGCTCGCTTTTTTAGCTGCTTCCCGCAAAATACGAATGGCATCGGGTTTATTGGCTTCCACGGCGATGAACACTTTTTCAGCAGGTACAAAGTGTTGTAAGATTTCGCAACCATCAATTAAGTCGTCGGCATATTCAACCATCACCCGGTGGTCGCAGGTGAGAAAGGGTTCGCATTCGCAGCCGTTCATCATCAAATACTGGCAGCTTTTCCCTCGGGGATAGAAAATTTAACATGTGCGGGAAAGGCTGCCCCGCCCATGCCGATCAACCCGCATTGCTGAACGGCTTGAACGGATTCTTCCACACTCAGTTTTTCTGGAGGCGTCATTTCACCAACTACCAGTTTTTGGGTAGAAAATGGGTCGGTCTTGATTTTTATCCCTGCGCCATCTGCCCATTCGGTTGATCGAAAAGGTCAATCGCCTTCACTGTACCATCAACAGGAGGTAAAGGCCACGGATACGAAGCCACCGGTTCGGCAATCATTTCTCCTCGCCGCACGCGTTGTCCCTCTTTCACGATCGGCTTTGAAGGCGCTCCAATATGCACCCAATGGCAGGATATATTCCTCGACAAAAGGCATCCGCTCAATCCGGCTGTTGCAGGATAGCCTTGAATTCCTCCGTGTGTACGCCGTGCCGGAAGGTCTGCAGGCCGATGCTACTGGTGGTTGCCATATGTTTTTTTCGTTTAAATCAGGAGATATTTTAATATCACCGTGACTTAGTTCAATTCCTTTTTTCTTGAAAGGGACAGCAATTTTTCCCTCAATCTGACCTTCACATCCGCCATCACTGCTGCTTCTTTTCGCTCAGTTTTGACTCATATTCCGCCCGTACCTCCGCCAGTTTTGATTCGTATTTTTGGTTAATTCAGCTTCGGCCTCCTTCCAAAGTTTTTCAGGATAGGGTGTCAGCGTACCTGCGATTTCACGGAGTGTATGCCATTGATGTACAGCGGCTTGTGAGGTTGACAACTTGCCGGGAGGCCACCCAGCGAAGCAGTTCCTTGTTTTTATCGATAGAAAAAATCACGGGCAGTTTGCCTTCTCTTTGCTGTGGTTCAAGTTTTAGCAAATCAGCAATAGTTACGGTATTCAGTTCTTCCGGCAGGGCAGGCCGGAAATGCGATGCCCAATTTTTTTGCGTGCACAACCAATCGGCTAATGTCAGCGTGTACGGAAGTGATTTTGGTTCTTCATTTTCCAAAAAATCCAACTGCACATTATGCCAGTTTTCTGCTGCCGAAGGATTGCCCTCCAGTGAGGTTTGAGTCGAAAGGAAACCACTTCCTAAACCAGTTCGAGACAAGCCGTTAGCCGCTGGATCAAAGCTGAGAAATGGGAATGCACGTGTCTCCAGTGCACGTGTTGGCAACATCGTCCAATCCTCCACCGCATGCTGTTCATGGTCCGGAGCAAGGAGGTGGATAAACGCAGGGCCAGGTCGTTGCAGACCTTTTAGCAAATTTTTGAAAAGCACCCGGCTGCCGTCCATAACTCCCTGAAAGACAAAGGTTTTTCGCAATGCTAAGGCCGACAATAGCAGCGTATTGTTTTTAGAAAAATGTACTGCGACATCGCCGTTAGGCGAAAGTTTACCATCATTTAACACGATGATTTTTATGGGGAAATCACTCGCCAATAAGCTATTCAGTTGGGTGAAATTTTTCTCCAAGAAACTGTTTTGGCTACCTACCAACAACATCGGAGGCACGAGCCGTTTTTCGTTCTCTTCCAAATCCTGCCAGCGCAACGCTGCTATTTTTTGGGCGCTCACATTTGGTTGGTATTGATCTTTTGCCTCCAAACGGGCACGTCGCAAAAGCCGCAAGTTGTCGAGTGAATGCCGCAGGTAGCCTTGGAAAAGTCCCGAAACCAATTCCGCTGTCACTCCGTTTTTATCGAAAATTACCGGAGTTGTGAAAGGGTTAAAAGGGTAGGTGTTTTCCGATAATGGCCCCTTAGTAAAAGCCAGCCCGAAGCGGGAACGACCCATACCGTTTGGCCCTTCGGTCAATACCCAACGAAGTTCTTTCAAGTCGTTGACGAGTTGGATTTTTCGTTGTAAAATGGCGGTGTCCACCAATTGCAAATGTTCCTCTGTGCCCAATTTTTCGATGATTTCATCGAATGGCAAACGTTTTCCTTTGGCCTCGGAAATGGCATTCCAGAGGGCCGTCGAGTCCTCCTTCGGTAAAGCGACACTCAATTTTTCATGGACGTTTTCTGAAAGGCTTTCAATCAGTTTTTCCACCTCCCGAACCTGTTCCACCACCCCCGGTTGCACGGCGGATTCGGTCAGTGCTGTGATCCAATGTAGCAGCGTTTTTGCCGGGGCGCCTGATTCGCTGAGGCCGCCGCCCGTCATTGACAGGTAGTTGTAGCGACTGAGCAGGACGGCGGCAAAGGGATTGTAATCCTCCTCATTTATCTGCCGCCGGATGGTATCTGAAGCGGTGTCGGGAAGTTGCTCCCACAAGGTGAAATTTCGCTCTGTTTGTACTAACCGATCAGGTGATTGGGGCAACATGGACAGGGCATCTTCGGGGCAGATTTCGGCGCATAGACCACAACCTGTGCAAGCGTGCGGATCAATAGCGAGAGAGAACAGCTCGCCACTGCCTTTTTCTCGGTTCTCGTTTTTGGTAAAAAAATCATCGGTGATGGCCACTGGAAAATCGCTGAGCACCAAGAGTAGATGGTTGAAATCACGCTGGGCATTGTCCAATTTTTCACCTGTCAACTTAAGTTGGGCGGTTAGCTCTTCGAAGGCAAGCGGCAGAAAATCAGCAACTTGTCTTATTGGAGATGCAGTAGAACGCACCACCTGCGCCGATACTTTTCCTAAATTTTTTATCAATGGCGTCATCGCCGAAACGCTCAGTCCCTGTCTTCCAGCAATGTCCATTCCGCCCCGAAGCAGCTTTTCAAAATTCAATACAACAGGCGGAATTGCTGAGTGCGGACACTGCACAAAACAAGCTCCGCAACCAGTACATTTTTCCGGCTGAAAAACGGGCAGCTCTGAGCGGTGGACGTCCATCCCCGATAGACCAGCTGTGGTGGCAGGCAAGTTCGGAAGTGCCTGAAAGGGATCAGCGACGAGTTCCCCTGTTTCGCCGGATTGGAAAAAATAGGCGGTGTCTTGGTAAAAACGGGACAGCTTTGAATACGGCGGCCCCAGGTTTTTGTGCTTGCGGACTACGAGCGGGAGGCCGAGTGATGATTCCGGTTTTGCAGTCTTAGGTGGGGCATTGGAAGGCTCAGGAGATAGGGACTCATCGGTGATTCCGGGGTACTCCCGTTCGATGGTTTGCAGCAAAACTTCGTGCTGTGGGTACTCGGTTTGTTTTTTGGTAAAGTGGATGCCAAGGTAGAAACGAGTTTTTGCTTTTTCCTCAAGGAGCATGTTTTGGAAGGCTGCCCTGACCAAATCTAACCCATTTTCAAAACCTGTTGGATTTAGTTGACCTGAGATAAGCACCGTCGCTTTAATTTTTTCCCATAAATGCCCGCCGACTGGTATGCCACTCAAAGCCGCTTTGATTTTTGTATATATGGGCGGTTCATTCATCTGCGCTCCATCTGCTGCTTCCAAAACAGTCACGACCTTTTTTCCAGCCAATAAATGAGTCAATTCCTCCGTCGGGAAGGGGTGTAACAAGTTGAGTTTCAGACAGCCAACTTTTGCCTTTTTGGCCTTTCGTAATTGATCGACTGCTGCTGTCGCTTGTGGAAATACGGAGCTCGGTGAAACCAAAACATAGTCAGCGTTTTCAACTTGATACGTGCTTACGGAAGCATATTTTCTTCCGGTCAATTTTTCGAAAGCTGCAAAAACCGAAGTAAATATTTCTGGTAAATGATGCTGGAAAAAACGCTGCCGTGCGGCTGCTTCGAGTGATTGGCTATTGGCGTCTTTTTGCACACCGTTTACAGTTGGGAAGTCAAAATTGAACCAGTTGGGGATGCGTCGGCGAGTGTCACCAAACAGCATTTTCTGAGCGGGCGTTGGACAGGCAATTTGCTCATCCGGATCGCCGAGCAATTGTTGGATGATCCGCTGGTCGGGAAATTGAGCGTCTTCTTTTTCATCTCTGGCGGGGAGCTGCAAAATGCCGGGAATGAGTGAAAGTTCCGCTACCCGGTGGGCGATGAGGGTAAAATCTATCGCTTCTTGGGCATTCGAAGCGATCATCTGAAAACAGCCTGTTGGAGAGGCTGTTCCGACAGCTGGCGAATTTAATTCGCCAGCTGTCGGAATAAGGTGAACCACCGTCCCAAGTTGCTGCCGTCCGAGGTCAGTTAGTTGCCCAATATTTTTTAAGAAATCATTTGTCTGTAAAAAACCAGCTGTCCGTAAGCCACTGGAAGCGATGCCCAGCACGAATGATAAATCATTGGAAGTGAAGCGGTTGGGGGTTCTACCAAAAAGATGTTCAACAGGTTTTTGCTCCCAACCCGGAGGTGTCAGGATGCCTTCACTGATGCTGGATTCGAGCAGGTGGACTGCTTCGAGGGCGGTCAGTGATTGGCTTTCGCCGTGTATTTTAGTTAGTTTTTGCATGATTTATTTCTCCTAAAATCGCCGTGATACATGTCTAATTTGCAAGCCTTTTTGTCATGGACTAAGACCATCAAAATGGGATGTCAAAAATTCTCCTTCCACCCATATTTCTCCACCCGTCCTGTCGGCAACCAAGCCTGTTGCACCTTGGCAAACTGCGCCTCTTCCACCCACACGATGGCATCGGTGGGGCAGCGCAGCGTGGCTTCAATGGAAGCCAAGTGGTTCAGGTTGTAATTGATAACGGCGAGGTTGTTTTTGATTTCAATCAATCCCGGTGAGGCGTCGGCAACGCAGCGGCCGCATGCGGTGCAAGCGACGGAACATTTGTTCAGTGCCAGATCGCCTTCGAGCAGGGACTTGCACTGCACGATGAGTTTTTGGCTGATGGGCATGAGTTCGAACAACCCCTTTGGGCAAGCCACTACACAATCGTTGCAAGCCACGCATTTTTCGGGAATGACGACTGGTAAGCCATCCTCATTCATTTCTATGGCACCGAAATCACAGGCGTCGGCGCAATCACCTAAACCAATGCACCCCCATGTACAGGCTTTCGGCCCACCTGTCACGACCGACTCGCCACGGCAGGTGCGCATCGTCCCCCGATATTCAGCTAAGTTGTGGGCTTCTCGTTTCCCTCCTGCGCAGAGCAATCTGGCTACCATTTTTTCTTCTGCACCTGCATTTACGCCCAAGTATTCTGCAATTTTAGCAATGCCTTCTAGCGAGGAAACAGTGCATTTAGCAGGAGAAACTTCCCCTTTTACTACCAGCTCAGCAAAGGCCCGGCAACCCGGCTGGCCGCAAGCGCCACAATTGGCATGTGGCAACATCTCCTCGACTTGATCGATGCGGGGGTCTTCGTACACTCGCAACTTTTTATAGGCAATGGCAATCACCGTAGCGAATAGCAACCCGAGGCCGCCGACAACAGAAATGGCTATGAAGATTTCGTTACCCATGCGAATGATTCGATCTTTAGTTAAATGGTTCTGCCCGTTTTATTAAGTCCTGCAATTCCGGTTCATTCGGATTCATCGGCGCACCCGGATGTATAATGCTGACCGGACATTTTTCAGCAGCCAGCACCAATTCCCGAAACGTACCCGCTTTAGGATCAGCGATGTAGGCCTGTTTGTTTTCGTTGTAACTGAACATCCGTTTGTTCAGGTTGATGCAATCGTTGCAAGATGTGCAGAGCGGCGTGTCGATCCATGGCTCGCTGAGAAAAAGAGCTTCTTCTTCCTTAGGTGGTACTGGTTTTGGCGATTCAATTTCAGTGCTTGGCTCAACTGGCTTGGGAGGGCCAGCCTTAGTTTTTTTTGCAGGTGTGGTTGGCGCAGACACGAATTCAGACAGATCTAAATCAAGCAGTACCGCAGCGAGGCGTTCCATGGCGGCACGGCCTTCTACCTCTTTGGCTTTCTCCAAATCTGCTGCATGAGCGGCTTCCAATTCTGCCATTTGCTGATTGGTTGCGGCAACCATTTCTTGTCGGAGGTGCTCGGTTGCTTGCTCCACATGAATGCTATGGACCCCTGCATTTTCTTGTAGGAAATGCCAAAAATCCAGACGCTCTTGGCAAGTCAAAACGAGCGGCCATGAGACGGCTGCTTTTTGCAAATGGTTCTTCTCATCCACGACCCAGATGTACGGTACTTTGGCGTACAATTCCTGCGCTGGTTGTTGGAGGTAGTCGCCGAGTGGAACCAGGTCATCCGTCCAAAATTCACTGGGTACGATGTGAAATTGGTCAGCATAACGCGCATCCTGTGCGGCAAAATCAGCGAAGGTGAATGGTAGGTCCATTGATTGTTCTTCGCTGTTTTCAGTTTGAAAAACAAACTTGTGCTCTGGCCAATTTTTGTCCGGCTGCGGGTTGTGCAAAATGTCGAAACGGCCGCCCCACCTTGCACTTTTTTCATTATTATAAACAAACCCGGGAAACTCCCGACCTTCGACGGCGGCACTTGCCCAGAGGCTGGGGGCACTGAGGGTTTGCTCTTCGGCACTTGGTGAAAAGATATAAAACAAAGCGGGCGTCTGATTGGAAAGCCCTTCCCGAAAACCATCAACCAATTTGCCAGCCGCAACCGAAGCAGATTGCAGGACAAAAGTGTTGCGGTGGGCAATGGCCATGGCCCCAATTTCTTGTCGGAACGAAAACCCTTCCGCCGCTTTTTGGACTCCTTGTTTGGCGGCCAATATTTTGATCGGACGGCTGGAAGAAAGTAGTTCAGAAAACTCTTTTAACTCATTTTTAATCAGTGAATTATCATTTGTGAAATACAGGACTGGCGGACAAGCCGATAATTCCTCGCTGGTAAAGGAACGCCAGTCAAAATGAGCAAAATAATCACTGTGGATTTCTGGGAAATAACGGTTGTCAACTTCCAATTCCGCAGTGCGGATAGCAGCGAAAATGTTCGCATTGGCCGCCATGTTTTCATCAAAAACCTGTCTTGCGAGATGGCAATCCTGACCTGCTGGCGCAAACAAAATATCCGATTTGGCATAAGCATGGTTCCAATCCACTTTAGCCGTTTCAGCCAGTTCTTCATTGAGGATTAGGTAGGCGTTTTTTTGAAAAAATCCAGCATCCCTATTTTCCAAAATCGCCACTATTTTTTCGATGCGATGCAGGCGTTCCTCTGGCATGACGGAAGAACCACCCGTTGGCATGACGGAAGAAAGTTCTTCAAAATTGAAAAACGACTCGGCAAAATCAAGTGAACCGTGCAATTTTTCAGGAGAGTGAGCTTCTGGACTTTTCTCTTTTTCTACCGCCAAAATGTCCTTTAGCTTTGCTAATAGACCATGGATTTTTTCGGTTAATTTTTTACGTCTATCCGTTAAGTGAACCCTTATCAGTGCAGCGAGTAGGTAAAAAGGAACATTAGGGGAAAAGGGGATCAGGAGCCCTTGCCGTGGGATGTGCTTACATAAGTTGGCGAGGTCGTTGTCAAAGCTTTCCCCATCTTTACCACCAATGTTCAGCTGCTGTTTCAAAGTGGGAATGGCCTCGTCGATTACGGCAAATGCCTGGTAGGCATCGTCAGCGAATTTCACCTTCTCCTGCACAATGACTTCGAGCCGCAATAGGTTGTCTTTCAATATTTTAGCTTCGTTTTCGGCTGGTGCGAAACGGGCTATGCGCTCAGTGAGGAGTTCGCAACGACACGGTTTGACCACCTTCAGATTCCTCCATCCAAAGTGGGAAATTTCGGACGACAAGTGGTTTGTTTTGGTAGGGCATCAGCAGGGCAGGGTAGTAGTTGCACTTTTCCGAAAACGTGGGCAAATGTCCTCCTTTTCCACTGCAGGAAAAAGGTACGGAGGGTGCGCCAGTAGTTGCGCAGCTCTTCCTCGGAAGCCAATTCGGCTTCATGTAGGATCGGAAGAGTACTGACCTCCGAAAATGTCAATTCGTTCCACAGCTCACCAGTTGTACTGCCACCTTTTTGGCTTCCAAAAGATTGGACAGCTTCTTCAGTGAAGAGGTCGACAAGAAAGTTATCTTGTTGGTTGTTTTTCATTGTGAAAGGTTTTACACCGCAAACGCTTCCATTTTCTTCTCAATCGCCGCCATTTTTTTCTCAGGTGAATAGCCGAGGTTGTGCGCCCCATAAAGGTCGTAGCGGAGTGCATTTTTATTTTGATAAAACAAGCCTAAATAGGTTGTTTCCAAATCCTCTGCTAATGCACGAGCGGCATTGATGTCGGTGGGGTCATGTGGTTGGTGATGGGTAAACATTCGTTCGGTGGCCTCGTCCGGCTGGATTCCATTCTCGTGCATCAATAGTTGAACTGAATCCCGCTCGCTTACTTTTTTCTTGGCAAATTCAGCCATGAATTTTGGGCAGCGCATTGAGATTTTCACAAAAGAAAACCCCTCGTGTTCGAAGGCCGCTTTTATAGTCGCATACAAATGGCTCGGCACCCAATCCACTGTCTGAGCCACGAAACTTACGTTCGAAACGCCGAGGGTTGTCTGGATTGGATTGACCGGCGGCAGTACCGATCCTTCTGGGTGTGTATTTGAAATAGTGCCCATTGGGGAAGTTGGAGAGGTCTGCTTTTTGGTCATACCATAAATCTGATTGTCAAATAGCAAAACCGTCAGGTTCATGTTGTAGCGAATAGCATGAATCCAATGCCCGGCCCCAATGGAACAGCAGTCCCCATCGCCCGTCACCACAAATACATTCAGGTCGGGCCGCCTGAATTTTACCCCTTCAGCCACCGGGAACGCACGTCCGTGCAGACCATGAAACCCATAAGTGTTCATGTAATGTGGGAAGCGGCTGGAGCAGCCAATACCAGACACAAAAACCGTTTTTTCTGGAGGTAATTGTTTTTCCGCACAAAGTCGTTGGACAGCGTGCAAAACGGAGTGATCCCCACAGCCGGGGCACCAGCGGGCAATGCCTTTGGTGTACTCGCCCGGTGCGTGGTAGGTATCGGGTATATCGATGGAGCAGAAATCGTTGTTTAAGCCGAACATGGTGTTATTGCTATTGAGTTAAAGATTGATTTCAGATTTGATTCTTTCCAAAATATAGCGTGGTTTCAAGGGTTGCCCGTGTACGTTGGAGAAGCAGTCAATATCCACCAAGGTGCGAGCCCGAAGTAGCCATGCAAGTTGAGAATAGCGGCGGTTTTCCTCGGTGATGAGGGGTTCGTTGATGTCGTCGCTGTAATTGATTTCGACGGCCAAAACTTTTTTGAAACGGTTGAAAATATCTTTTATGCCTGGCTCAAAGGGACTTAAAAATCGCAGGTGAACAGACGAAACTTTTCCGCCCATAGCTCTCGCGCGGTCGACTGCTTCCTCGATCGCTCCGCGGGTGCTGCCCCAACCTACCAATAGCAAATCGCCTGATTCGTCACCGTGAATTTTTGGTGGCTTCAGTGTCCGGCCAAAGGCAGCCAATTTTCGGCTGCGCATCGCGGTGCTTTTTTGATTGATTTCAGGCAAATAGGAAACCTGCCCCTTTGCGTTGTGAGTTAGGCCCGTCAAAGTATATTCACCACCTTTCTGTCCGGGGATTGGGCGTTTGCTCAAACCAGTTTCTTCATCCCAAGAATAAGGAGTGACACCTTCCTTCCACGGGCTTTGATCGATCGGGGAGGACATCCAGTTGGCGTTCAATTTTGGTTTTGGAAATGGCTGTACACCCGTTGCCAAGTTGGAATCGGAAAGCAGAAAAACAGGCGTCCTGAACGATTCAGCGATTCGTCTGGCGATGATGGGAAATTGAAAGCATTCTTCAATCGTTGAAGGCGCCATGACAATTTTTGGTGAATCGCCTGCTGCCCCATAAAGCACGGCAAGCAGGTCGCCTTGCTCAATTTTGGTCGGCATGCCTGTTGAAGGGCCACCCCGTTGCACATCAATGACGAGCAATGGGACTTCGGCCATGACGGCTAAACCGATAAACTCCGTTTTCAAAGCAATGCCGGGGCCGGAGGTTACGGTCAGGGCTGTTTTTCCAGCATAAGAAGAACCGATGGCGAAGCCGATCGCAGCGATTTCATCCTCCGCTTGGTGAACCAATCCACCTGCTTTTTCAAAAGATTCGGCGAGCATGTGGGAAACAGAAGTCGCTGGGGTAATGGGGTACATGGAGCAAACTTCGACTCCAGCGGCCAGCACTCCAAAGGCAAAAGCTTCGTTGCCATTCATGACTACCAACTCCTTTTGAGCAGGTATGGCAGGTATGTCGTATTGGAAATCGAGATTTTTGGCAGCCCATTCATGTCCGGCGTGTAGCAATCTGACATTGGCGTCGATAACCGCTTGGGATTTCTTTTTAAAAGTCAAGGCGATTTGATCGACGGCTGTTTTTATATCCCGATTATAGATGTAGCTCAGCATGCCGAGTACCCACATATTTTTACCTCGTTTGGGGTCAGGTACGAGTTTGAGACATTCCTCCGCCATCGGAATTTCATAGACGACGTAGCCCATTTTTTTGAAGTCCTGAATCGCTTTGGCGTAGCTCTCCCTGATTGCTGGCTCGTCATGTTCCGCCCAGGCTTTTTCGATGAGGATTTTTGTACCTTCTTTAAATGCTGCCTGTTCGATGCGGGAATAGGGGGCCACTTCATTGAAAGCAACCACAAGGTCTGCTTCATCGCCAGCGTTGGTCACTGTTTGGGAACCAATGCGGATGCGGATGCCCGAAGTGCTTTGCAAGGTCCGTGGAGGTGGTTCGATGTCAGAGGGGATGATTTCTACCGTCCAAACACCGTTGCCCATTTTGGCACTGATGGCAGCAAGACTCTGACCTGCCTTCTGTGCCCCTTCGCCAGAATCAGAAACGATTTCTACGATGTGTTGGGAAAGGCTTTGCCTGCTTATATTAATAGTTGTTGGGGCCGTTAATGTATCGGTGAGATTTTCCATCCTTGCAATGTGAAAGTTTAATAAAAGGAAAATCGAGCAAGAGGGAATTAGAAAAACAATTTGGCTCTGTTAGTCCAATGCCCTACATCCTTATTTCCGAAAAAATTGATGCAAAAAGCACCCAAGCGACTTTCGATGGCCTGCTGTTTCATGTATCAATAATTTGGATAAAGGTTGAATTTTTTGTCAGGTCTGCAAATGAGAGATGTCATTGAAAGGGGTGAGCAAAATCAGCTTTACAAATTTCTGTTAGGTCAATTTTTTAGAATAAATACGAACTAAAGTTATTTGTACCAAATAGGCAGGTGGCTAGGCATATTTCAAAAGAAGTATTGGGGATCAAATAGCGAGAACAAGGTTAATTTTAGGGAATTATATTCAGTTCAAAAAACGATCGGGGGTGCTTTTTAAAAAGCGCCCCCGATTATTGTTAAAGCATAAAATTATTCATTTTCCGAGACAGGTCGTGGGAACAACTCCCAAACATCATCATCAACTCGGTCAATCGGCAACTCATTTAATCTTCCCCACCTGCGCATGTCTACCCAACGGTGTCCTTCACCAAATAAGGAATAACGACGCTGGTAAGCAATTTCATTCATCAGGTCGGCATCGGTTGTTCCGCCACTATAGTCCCCAATGTTGTTGGCATTACGGACAGCATTGATGGCGCTGACTGCAGTACCGTTATCTGAACCGACATTTGCTTCTGCATAAATAAGGATCAATTCTTCATTCCTCATCATTGGTATATTGTCATCCAAGGATTTGAAGACCCAAACATCATGATCGCCAGTCAGGCCATCCAAACTTAACGGGGCATCCCTTTGCACAACTTTCAGTGCCCGAAAATCATTTGACGTCATATCGTCAATAAAAGTTGGATGTGCAATAATCGCATCTGCTTGATTAAGTGGCCTAAAGAGATTGTTTGCAAAATCACCACCTGCAGTAGAGTAAAAACGGGCAGGACCAGTATTTAAATCCCCTGCCAAATCCATGAATGAATCTTCAGCTCGTTTTTTTGCTTCACCTTTATTGCCTTGATAAAGGGCAACCCTGGCGCTTAATCCTCTGTTGAATTTTAAGAAATTGTCAGGGTCGTCAAACCCTGCCATTGCAGAAGATAGTGTGAACGGAAAGCTTGAACCTGCGGAAGATAAATTTGTGGCAGCCTCATCCAGCAAGGCTAAAATGGCTGTTAATGCTTCATCATAACTTACAAAGCCTCCTAAATTGTCTGGGTCGGAAACATCAACACGGATACCATTGGTATATTGCAGGTTGGCAACCAAAAGCAATTCATGGGCTTGGATAGTCTTTGCAAACCCCAAATAACCGTTTGCCTCTTCTTGGGTAATCAATGTTGAATTGGCTACAGCTTCAATAATTACGTTGCCATTCTTGACCGTCCTGTAACGTCCTTGGTATGGACGAGTGCCATAAAAACCGGCATTATCTAATGTTGACTCTCCTTTGCCAAGCACCTCTCCAGTATATCTTGGATCAGAACCTGTGAAAAACCAGTATTCACGGCCTATTATGGAGGTAACATCGTAGTAAAAATTGAAATCTTGCCGCAGCAAATCTTCCATGCCAGTAATCAAAATTTGCAATTCTGACTTAGAAGCATTTTGAGAAAACCCTTCGAGGCTTGAGCCGTTTGGGTTGGGATCGTCGTCAATTTCGCAACTAGATGCAGCGATGATGAACAAGCAGAAAAATAGATATTTTAATAATTTCATATTATGTTATTTTTTAAATTTCAAAATTAGAAACCAACTTTTAGATGGAAATCAAACCGTTTGGAGGAAGGGAAAGGCGTCACTTCCACACCTGTTGACAGGCCACCTGAACCAAAGTTTGAAACCTCAGGGTCGTAGCTGTTGTAATCGAAGATATTGATTAGGTTATTTCCGGAAAAACCAATGGTGATATTTTCAACGCTTGGCAGTAAGGATTTTGGCAAATGGTAATACAACCCAACTTCCCGCAGCCTAATATAACCACCATCCTCAACGTACGGATCAGTGTTAGAACCTAACTGGCTCAAACGATAGTCGCCATTTCCTAAAACTCCGTCAGGGTCGAGGCCTTTATCATCAAAATCATGGGTCGTTTCGTTCAAGTCGAACAACAAAGCAGACAAGTTGATATTGTCGCCACCTTGTTTCCAATGCCACATCATAGTGAAGTCAAAGTTTTTCCAGCTTATGACATTTGACCAAGACATTTGAAAATCTGGCTCCGCATTTCCAAACTCTTGAAGGCTGGCCCTGTCATCAATTCCATCATCATTAGTGTCAATGAAAATTTCATTGCCATCAGCATCGACACCTGGGTTCAAAACAATCGTGGGATTTGGGCCAACACCGATTATAGTAGTAGGGCTAAATCCTTCCTTGATCATAAAGTTTCCAAGAAAATCTGCAAATCCACCAGTGGTGTAGGCAGGAACATCTAACCTGGTAACTTCAGCATTGTTTTTCCACCATCCCAAACGGGCTGTCCAATTAAAATCATTTGTCTTTACGATGCTTGCATTCAATCCGATTTCAAATCCCCTGTTCTCCAATGCAGCGGCGTTGGTCACCCTAGTTGAAAATCCAGAAGACGTGGGAACAGCAGCATTCAACAACAAATCATCAACTGTTTTGATATAATAGGTGAAGTCGAAAAGTAAATTGTTTTGGATACCTACATCAAAACCAACTTCCAATTCTTTTTGGCGCTCAGGCCCAACGTTTGAGTTACCCAACAAAGTAGGAACAATAACTCCAGCAGTCCCATTTACAATAGTGGAATTCATAATGGTTGACTTGGACCCGAAACGGGCAAAGTTCCCCGATTCCCCGTATGCAGCCCGCAATTTAAGGTTGGTTAGTGGGCTTTCTCCATTCCAAAAATCAAAGTTGTGGAGGTTCAAAGCAACGTTGGCTTTTGGGTAATAGAATAGTTCGTTCACATCTCCATTGTTGGAGGACTTATCTCCCCGGATGCCCACGGTAGCAATAACCATATCATTAAAATTAACCTCTTCTTGAAAAAAGAAGCCTCTGTCATGTTGGATCAAACGGGTTTGGTCAACGTTTCTTGAACCACCTTGGTCAAGGTTGGTTTGGACGCCAATCAGGTTTGCAGCTGTACCAAGTATAGTGTTTTGGTCAAAATTTTCCTGAGTTGCACCTAAAGAGGTCGTAAAAGCAAGGCCACTATCCATGTACAGATTGTGTACTAAAAAGGCAGCTAAGTTGGTATTCAGATTTCTGGTGAAACCTTGAACAGATACTCCGTTCAAGCCAGCACCGTCCCGCTGAAATTGGACCGTGTTAGGGAAAATGGCAGTCGTATTAAGATTGTAAAAATCTGCCCCACCACGCAGGATAAACTTTAATGAATTATTGTCATTTTGAATCAGCTTGTAAGTTGCAGTTCCTCCACCTATGAAACGGTTGACTGTTTCATTGTTGGTAATCAAAGCCGCTGTTTCAAGGAAATTGGAAGGTGCGTAAGGGTTTGCTGGGTAAACACCGTTCTCGTTAGGGAGCAACTGAGCCCAAGATGGGGTAGAGGTAAATGCGATCCCCATAGTCGTACCGGAGTTGTCATTGTTGAAGAATCCACGATCAGCAGAAGATCGGATATAATTGGTAGAAACAGCGAGATCGAATTTGTCATTGATTTTATGATCTATGTTAATGCGGGCTCCTACCTTATCATAGCCTGTGTTTTCAACGATACCTTCCTCGTTTTTATAAGTACCCCCGACATAAAATCTGGTCTTTTCATCACCGCCACTAAAACTAAGGCGAGTATTGTAAAGAAGGCCATTATTGCCGTAGAGCAAATCTTCGTAATTCCTTAGTGTTCCACTTGATTGAGCCGCTCTAAAAGCGTCAATGTCCCCGGCGAAAGCAGATCCCAGTACTTTTTGCTCATCCCAGTCTCTTACCCCAAGCGGATTTAACATAGTTGTTACCCCGACTGATTGAGAGAAATCGATGGCTGTTTTTCCTGAATTACCTCTTTTTGTGGTAATGATTACAACCCCACCTGCTGCACGTGATCCATAAATCGCAGCAGTGGATGCACCTTTCAAAATCTCAATAGACTCGATGTCGTTAACATCAATATCGGCCAGACGACTTGAAGGGTTGTCTTGGTTTGACATACTTCCTCCACTGGCTGCTGCGGAAACGACGTTCAAACCTGAAGGGATAGAAGAGTTATCAATGAAAACTCCATCCAAAATGATCAGTGGCTGTGATGATCCATTGATAGATGTCGTACCTCGTAGCTTGAAAGAAAAGCCCCCTCCAGGCGCTCCAGAGTTTGCTTTTATTTCTGCCCCTTTGAACTTCCCAACCAAGGCTGCTTCAGTGGTGGCGGGTGCAGCTACTCCTGTTAATTCTTTAGCATCAATCCTCGCTACAGAGTTGGCCAGATTGGAGCGCTTAACGGTGGTTGCAAGACCAGTAACGACGACTTCACTCAAGTTACTAATGTCTTCTTCGAGTACAACATCAAGGTTGCTCATCCCCTTTGAAATTGAAATTACCTTATCTCGAAAACCAGTATAAGAGATAAGAATTTCAGCATTGTCGGTAGGAACATTCAGACTAAATGTGCCGTCGATGTCAGTGACGGTGCCTGTGCTCGTACCAGAGATTAGAATGTTAACCCCGATTAGGGTCTGACCAGCGTCGTCCTTCACTGTGCCTGACACTTTGAATTGAGCAAAACTGTCAATCGAAGTGAAGCATAATAAAGTCACCAGTACCAATAAGGTATTGAGTTTTTTCATACTTAAAATGTTAATGATTAAATGAAAGTAAATTGGTTTTAATGTGAAATATTATTTTGAATTATTCCGGGGTTGCCCAATTTTAAAAAGATGGATTTAGACTAGTTCCAAACGAAAATGATTGCTCAAACGCTCCCCGATTAGTTCATCGAATAGCCAATTTTCCTTATTTGAGAAGCGCTAATATCTTTCAATTTAATCGATCTATTATAAATTTTTTCCTCTTTTTTATTCATGCCACACTTAATGGGATGCAACAGCCGAGGTGGTTTATCATTCAAAATAGCAAATGAAGATCATCAGAAATTTGGTTCCTTCAATTTTAAAACCTCCTTCCTTTTTATTCTATAAGTAGTTCGCTATTTTCGCCAATCAATCACTAAAACATTTATTATGGCCCAACGAATACTCATTTTTATCCTACCCTTGATTTTTATTTCAACCCTTCCTTTACTGCATGCCCAAGACACCTTTTCCATTGTTGCAGTCGACCCAGAAACCGGGGAAGTTGGAAGCGCTGGTGCCTCGTGTGTTGTGGGGGCAGCTTCCATTGGGGGCGTCATTATCATCAGCGGAATCATTCCCGGAAAAGGTGCGATCAATGGGCAGGCAACCATTTGTATCCCTCATACCAACTTGAACTTAGGGATGGCCCAAATGCAAAATGGTCTTTCGCCTCAGGAGATCTTGGACTATTTGTACCAAAATGACGCATGTCAATTTGGTAATGAAAATAACCGCCAGTACGGCGTTGTCGATTTTGATGACAATGATATGCCACGGGCAGCTGCATTCACTGGAAGTAGTGCTTTAGATTACGCTGGGCATCGGGTAGGGGACAATTATGCGATTCAGGGGAACATCCTTTTGGGGCCTCAAATCCTCGACTCCATAGAAGCCCGTTTTTTAAATACAGAAGGCCCCTTAGCGGTTAAATTAATGTCGGCGATCCAAGGTGCCAATGTTCCCGGTGCTGATACACGTTGTTTGGATGCTGGCACCTCTTCCACATCGGCCTTCCTACGCGTAGCGAGGCCAGGTGATGAGGCGAATAACTTGTATCTCGAACTCAATATATTGGAAGAGCCAAGTGGGGTAGAACCCATCAATTCACTGCAAGCTGCTTTTGATGCTTGGGCCGACACGGCACTGGTCAGTAAAACAACCTACTTGGATAAGGAGTACCGGGGCCGCTTTTTCCCGAACCCTGCTAAAGATCAACTTTACTTTGAATGGGAAGGTGAGGCAACCGAAGGATTGGTCGCTCATTTCTATACCCCTGCAAGCCAATTGATTTATAAAATGCCAATCAACAAAGGCGTTAACCCAATCAGCATGAGTCAGGAAATTCTTTCCCAACTGATTTTTGTTAAAATAGTGGATCGTTCAGGGAAAATCGTTTTTACCGATAAAATTCTCTTGAGCCGATCATGACCAACTCGATAAATATTGATTTTCTAAAATTTCAGGAAGAGTTGGTTTTCAAAAAAATGGAAGGAGCGGTAAAGATTTATGATCCCGTCCGAAATAATTATTTTGTGAATGGACCAGAAGAGGTTGTCCGACAATTGGTGATCCAATACCTTATCAAAGAAAGGCAGTACAATAAAAATTGGATGGCCATTGAAAAAATGTTGCGGGTGAATGGGCTGCCCAAAAGGTTTGACATCTTGGTGTATAATAAAAACACCGAACCCTATTTACTGGTGGAATGTAAAGCGCCAACGGTCCCAATCTCGGAGGATACATTTCGACAAATTGCGGCTTATAACACTTCTCTTCAGGTAAATTTTTTATTGGTAACCAATGGCATCATTTCTTATTGCTGCGAAATGGATTACCAGCGACAATCCTTTGAATTCATTGGGGAAGTTCCTTCCTTTGCCCCAGCAAATTGACAGCGACAGCTAAACAGAATAACTGATTCATCCCAACAGCCAATCAGTTAACAATCAACAAATAACAACCAGTTTTTACTTCCCTAACCTTCTATGAGTAAAGATAAAATCCTAATCATTGGTGCTAACGGGCAGATCGGTTCTGTCTTGGCCGGCGCCCTGCAAGAGCGGTACGGCGAAGGCCAAGTTATCTGCTCAGACATACGGCAGCCATCAACCCACAAAGGCATTTTTGAAATGTTGGATGTTTTAGATGCCGATAGCATGGCAGCCTTGGTCGACAAGTATAAAATCAGTCAGATTTATCATCTGGCCGCCATCCTTTCAGCCAAAGGTGAAAGTGACCCCAAATGGGCATGGGACATCAATATGAATGGCCTGATGAATGTCTTTGAAGTCGCCCGTGCAAAAGGCGTCCGACGCATTTTTTTCCCAAGTTCTATCGCTGTTTTCGGCACCAATGCCCCCAAAAGGAATACCCCTCAAGAGACAAATCTGACTCCAAATACAGTCTACGGAATCAGCAAAGTAGCTGGCGAGTTGTGGAGCGAATATTATTTCAACCGCTACGGACTTGATGTTCGGTCATTGCGCTATCCGGGGGTCATCGGTTACCAAAGTGACCCCGGTGGTGGCACCACAGATTATGCCGTGGACATTTTTCATTATGCAGTCAGAGGGGAGGTGTACAAATGTTTTTTAAAGGAAAAAACAGAGCTGCCGATGATCTATATGGAGGACGCCATCCGGGCAACTATCGAACTGATGGAGGCCTCTTCGGAGAGTATTTCCATTCGGACTTCTTATAATTTATCGGGGATGAGTTTCAACCCTTCAGAGCTGGCGGATAGCATCAAAACGCATGTGCCAGATTTTAAGGTAGTCTATGAACCAGATTTCCGGCAGAAAATTGCTGAGTCATGGCCGGGTAGTTTAGATGATAGTTTGGCTCGCAGGGATTGGCATTGGGAGCCAAAATTTGACCTGCAAAAAATGACTGCCGATATGATTCTCCATTTAAAAGAAAAATACCAAGCTCAACCGGCATAAAGTCAAATCCGGCATTTTTCAATTTTTCAAATCACAAAACACTAAACCATGTTTTCAAATATTCAAGCTCAACTTCAAGCAGAAATCCAGGAAATAAAAGACAGTGGTCTTTATAAAAGCGAACGGATAATCGTGACGCCTCAGGGCGCTGAAATAAAAACCAACAAGGGTGAAGATGTATTGAACTTTTGTGCCAACAACTATCTCGGACTTTCTTCTGACCCTGCTGTAATCAAAGCTGCTCACGAAGCCATCGATACCCATGGTTTTGGTTTGTCCTCGGTGCGATTTATTTGCGGAACGCAAGACATACACAAAGAGTTGGAACAGAAAATTGCTGATTTTCTGGGGATGGAAGACGCTATCTTGTACGCTGCTGCTTTTGATGCAAATGGCGGTTTGTTCGAGCCGTTGTTGACTGCTGAAGATGCGATCATTTCTGATGAGCTGAACCATGCGAGTATCATTGACGGCATCCGTTTGTGCAAAGCCCAACGGTTGCGTTATAAAAACAACGATATGGCCGATTTGGAGGAAAAATTGAAAGAGTGCCAATCGGCCCGCCGCCGCCTGATTTTCACGGACGGTGTATTCAGCATGGACGGTAACATTGCGCAGCTTGATAAGATTTGCGATCTCGCTGAAAAATACGGCGCCATGGTGGGCATTGATGAATGTCATTCTACCGGTTTTATGGGTAAAACGGGCCGGGGCACCCATGAATTCCGCAATTGCATGGATCGGATTGACATCATCACAGGCACTTTTGGAAAGGCGCTTGGTGGCGCTTCTGGAGGATTTACTGCCGCTCGAAAAGAGATCGTAGAAATGCTTCGTCAGCGAAGCCGTCCTTACCTTTTTTCAAATACTTTGGCGCCGTCAATAGCTGGTGCTTCGATCGCTGTTATCGACCGTTTAAGTCAGACGACGGCGCTCCGAGATAAATTGGAAAAAAACACCAAGTGGTTCAGGGATGCTATGACGCAAGCAGGTTTCGACATCCTTCCCGGGGTGCATCCGATCGTTCCAATCATGTTGTACGATGCAGTTTTAGCACAAAATTTTGCCGCTAAATTATTGGCCGAGGGAATATATGTGATAGGCTTTTTCTATCCGGTTGTACCCAAAGGCAAAGCTCGGATCAGGGTGCAAATTTCTGCGGCCCATGAAGAGGAACATTTGCAAAAAGCAGTAGCGGCATTTACTAAAGTTGGGAAGGAGTTGGGAGTGATTTAAAAAAGAAGGGCAAATATCAATCGGCAGGATTTAAAGCATGTAGGACTGTGGGGAAAATGACTTTGCAGCCAATTGTGATTTTATCAAATCACCTTTTTGCGCAAAGCCTTTTTTTCGCTTAATAGTTTTTTTTCTTCCAAGCGTTTTTCCTTATTGGCGGTCAATGGTTTTACTTTTTTCCGTTTTTTGGGAGGCTTGATGGCTTCTTCGATTAAAAATAAAAAGGAGCTGATAGCATCTTCTTTGTTGGCCAATTGCGACCGGGATTTTTGGCTGCTGATGATCAAAATACCATCCTTGGTCAATTTGTTTTCCAGGCGATTCTTTGCCCATTTTATCTCATCCTCCGTTAAAGTTTCGGATGCAGCCAAATCAAAAAGCAGGTCAACTTTGGTTTCCACTTTGTTGACATTTTGACCGCCCGCCCCTGAACTTCGGGAGGTACGGAATTTCACTTCGTTCAATAATTTTTCAGAATCCATTTTTAAATAGAGCCCAACCATAAACGGTTGGTTTTACTTTTTCAAACCGTTGTTACTATTAAATAGTTCAACTGGGTATTTTTGGCAAATTATGCAAAACATTCCATCCAAAACTTTCCTTCTTGTACAAATAGCTGTGGTTGCAGTATTTGCTGGTCGCTCTTATCAGCATTTGTTTTGGGATGCCCCCTACCGGGAAATACTTTGGGATCCCTTTTATACAAAATGGCTGGTAGAGCATCTGACCCCGCTCACTTGGGACACGTTTGTGACCCACCCAAAGGGTGATATTTGGATTCAAAATTTTGTATTAGCGCAGGGTTGGGGCTATGCGATCTGTGGCCTGACGGCCTTATTTATTAAAAAGCTGCCAGCTTGGTGCAGGTGGATTTTAGTAGCGGGTGCGCTCAATCTGGTTTTACTTGCGTTGATTTATATGAAGGACAAATTCTACCACTTTGGGCAATTTTTTGAATACAGCTTGCAATTTTCTGCGCCTCTATTTTTGTACTATTTTACAAGAAAAAACGAGTGGTCAAAATCACTCCTTACCTGGATGAAGGTGGCCATTGCCTTGACCTTTATTTGCCATGGCCTGTATGCCATTGGATATTACCCAAGGCCGGAAAAATTCATGACCATGACCCAGAATATTTTAGGATTGGATGTCTTTGGCGTGAATTGGTTTTTGACTACAGCCGGCATCTTGGATTTTATAGTGGCCGTTTTGATTTTTGTAAAAAATGACCATTGGTCATTGGCAGCGTTGTGGTACACCGTGATTTGGGGTTTTTTGACATCGATGGCAAGGATTTTTGGAAATTTTTATTGGGATTTCCCTTGGGAGAGTCTAAACCAGTGGGTCTACGAAGTCGTGTTTCGGTTTCCTCATTTTTTGATTCCTTTGGCTTTGATTAGCTTGATTAAGTCAAAGAAATAGACATGCCTGTAAAAATCTAATTTTCCTTCTCTTGCAATTTTTACCTATTTACCACCCCTCCAACATTTTAAGTGAAAACGAGAGAGCCGAGGTTCAAAACCTCGGCTCTCTCCTTAACTATACCATTAAAAGTAGGTGGTAAATAGTAGCGTAATTTTTTATATCGCCAGCATTTCAGCCAATTTCAACAACCTTAAGTCAACTCCTTTTTCATTTTTAATAGCGTGGCTTAAAGGTGTATAAATAATCTGCTGATTGTCTACACCGACCATAATATTAGTGTGATCTTCCAGCAGCGCATTTACGGCAGCGTTGCCCAAGCGGCTGGCCAGCAACCGGTCAAATGCACTGGGCGCACCTCCCCTTTGCATGTGCCCGATGACCGTGACTCTGACGTCGAACTTATCGGTATGGGCCATTACTTTTTCGGCTATTTCATGGGCGCTGCCCAAGGGGCTTCCTTCCGCTACTATCACCAAGCTAACCCTTTTTTTACGTTTGGCAATGGTCTCAAAGTGAGCGGCCAGTTTTTCGATGGTGGTTTCTTTTTCGGGCAAAATAACACTTCCAGCGCCGCTGCCAATTGCGGTATGCAAAGCAATAAACCCAGCATTCCTACCCATAACTTCCACAAAAAATAAACGGTTGTGCGACTCAGCAGTGTCCCTGATTTTGTCTACGGCCTCGACAGCAGTATTGACAGCCGTATCAAAACCGATGGTATAGTCAGTGCCAAACAAATCATTGTCAATGGTACAGGGGACTCCGACCATGGGCATGCCATGCTCTTTATTAAAAATCTCGGCGCCTGTAAAAGTGCCATTTCCTCCAAGTGCAATACAGGCATCCACCTTTGCCTTCTTCAACATTTTGAAAGCTGTTGCCCGACCTTCCTCGGTCATGAAAGCCTTGCTCCGAGCAGTTTTCAGAAAGGTACCGCCCCTTTGGATGATATTGCCAACATCTCTGATTTCTAAAGACCGGAAATCACCATTAATCATGCCTTCATAGCCATCGTTGATGCCTAGTAATTGTCTGTCATGAAAGGCTGCCGTTCTGACAACTGCGCGCAAGGCCGCATTCATACCTGGTGCATCTCCCCCAGAAGTGAAGACAGCTATTTTCTTAATATTTGAATTCATTTAATTGGAATTACTGATTGATGTGGATGTGTGGTCAGTATCCTAAAGCAATTTTGTTTTAGGAAGAGTGATCATATTCTTCAAGAAGTGTCTGATGGTTGTTTTGGTTTAAATTACGTGATAGGTTCTTCAAGCCGCAGCAAGTGGTAATCAAATAAGGCATCTATAGGTTTTTGCAAAACGACACCTAAGTTTAAACCTTTCTCAGCAAATAATTCTTTTAAAACCTCATGGAAATGGAATGCAACCGAACCAACAAAGTGAACAGGCAGGGAACGGTAATTTGCATATTTAACAACGTGGCGATTTATAAATTCTGAAAAACACTCTTTGATAATATTCCAAATAAAAGGATGTTTCCGTTGATCGTAAAAGAGTTTGGTGAAAGTTGCAAGGTAAGCAGCTGGAACGCCGCCTCCATACACTTTGTCAAGGATGTCCATTTTGCCCGCAGGGCATTCAGTCTCCATGATCGGATGCAGTTCATCTGGCATTTCCCGATAAAAATAGGCCTGTACCAATCGCTTTCCGATCATCGAACCACTCCCTTCATCTCCCAACAGAAATCCAAGGTTGGTAACATTATCAATTTCCTCCTTTCCGTCATATAACACGGAATTAGACCCTGTTCCAAGGATGCAGGCAATGCCAGGGGAATCACCAGATGTAGCTCTTGCAGCGGCTAATAGATCATGTTCTATTTGAATATCTGCAAAAGGTAGAACCGCTGACATTGCTTTTTTAACGACACTCTTCCTACTGGTGTCCCAACAGCCAGCCCCATAGTAATATATTTTACCAGCTAAGTTCGTATCGATTACACCAGCTAAATCATTTTTTAGCAAATAGGTAATACGTTCTTGACTATCGTAATTTGGATTGAACCCAGTAGTAGTAAAAGTCAAAACAGATTTATTACTCAAGAGTATTTTCCAATCCGCTTTGGTAGATCCACCATCGATTATTGCAAGCATAGTTGACGAATTTTTGAAGCCACAAATGTAGTGTGTAATTTACACTAAGATGAAAATATAGGCCAAAGAAATGTAATGGGTTATTCAAGGAAAGGCCAATATTTTTTACAATAGAAACAATATGTTTTAAAATGCTTGATAAATAAAACAAATAATCATAAATTTGCCTAATTCTTGCATGAAATTAAATAATTTGTTTCAAAATGATTGATTTTAACATTCAACAAAAGATGCCTCCAAAATCTCGATATGATATTGTGAAAGCTTGGCTTTCCAAATATTGGTTTCAAATCATCGTCTTGGTTTTCCTTTTTCAAATTTATGCTAATCGGGAAATCCAGCTGGTAGTTGCTGCAAATGGACAGCCAATCGGGGCAGTGGTTTCCCAAACCACTGTCAATACAATCAAGGATTTGCCGCTGGAACACCAAGAGTTTTCTTTGCTTCCCACTTTTTCAAAAAGCCCTAATGCTGTGCCTGAAAAAATATGGAAATCCAGTGATTTTAATAATTTGACATTTATCCTCGATCCTGGGTTAGCGAAACGGAAAAGGGTAGGGGATGAAATTGTTTTGGAGAAGCTAAACAATTGCCGCAATTATGTGAAGCGGTTTGCCAAAACGGCCATTCGTGAAATGGAGGGTTATGGCATTCCAGCCAGCATCACCATTGCCCAGGGATTGCTTGAATCAAATGCCGGGAGCAGCCGTTTGGCCAAAGAATCCAATAACCATTTTGGGATAAAATGCCGTAGCAAATGTAGAGGGTGCACTTGCCGGAACTACTCAGACGATGATCTTTACGACATGTTCCGGGTCTTCGATTCTTCCTGGGATAGCTTCCGGGAACATTCGCTTTTGCTGCAAATTTCGAGGTATGCCCATTTGAAAAAATTGGGCACCAAGGATTACCTAAATTGGGCGATAGGTTTAAAAAAAGCAGGCTATGCTACGGATAAAAATTACCATAAAAAGTTGATCCGAATTATTGAAGAACTGGATTTGCACCAGTTTGACAAATGATTTTCTTGATGGGAAATTACGAAATTGGAAATTACGAAATTGCTAAACTGTTGATTATCAAAATGTAAATGCCATCTAATTTCGCCATTTCCAATTCCTGAGTAACCTCTAATGTGGATCGCCCCGTTTTGAGGCTGAATTTAGATTTACTAAATTTTTAAAATTCAGCAAATCTTAACATGCAAGACAGCTTCAAAGCGGGAGCTTTTTTACAGACCATTTATTTAATATTTCTCTGCCTATTCTTCCGCTAAGATGTAGGCAGAAAAGGGCAACAAGTTGGCAGATTCTGTCGGGTTTTTGCCCATACCTTCTAAATTGATCCGGTAATTGTGGCAAATGATTTTCCAATCCCCTTTAGGTATGTCAACTTGCTTCCCAACTTTTTGGCCATTGAAAATGACTAAAATACGCTTCCATTTGTCCCCAACAGCTGCGCCATTTAACGTATATCCAATGAGGTTATCTTGTTTTAAATCCAGAAACGAAAGGTGTTTTTGAATAGCTTCGGCATGGCCCATTCTAAACGCTGGATGCTCTTTTCTTAACTGGATCAATGTTTTATAATAATTGAATAGGTCACTGTATTTCGATTTATTGTCCCAGTCAATCTGATTGATCCGGTCTGGGGATTGAAATGAATTTTCCACCAAAGATTTTGATCGGACAAACTCTTCTCCCGCATGTAAAAAAGGAATACCTTGGGAAGTCAGTACAATGGTTTGAGCCAGCTTGTCAATTTTCAATAAGGTTGCTTCATCCTCGTTTGCACAAGAAAGCTGAAGCCTGTCCCAAAGGGTGTGGTTGTCATGGCAGGAGGCATAGTTGATGCATTGGGTAGGTTCATTGGCCCAAGCAGCTTTTGAATAATTTACTTTTCCATAATCTACCTGCGGATGCTGTATCGCTCCAACAATTCCAAATTTTACGCTTTCTTCAAGGTCATTTTCCCCACTTACAAAACCTTTTGCATTGGGCGTGAACACATGGCCTTTTATGCCATCCCTCACTTCGTCACTGAAAAGGGCAATGCCTTTCAGTTGCTTTGCATTTTCTTTCAATGCTCTTTTTGCTTCGGGCAACGTACTTTTTCCTGCGGCCCAACCTTCTCCGTAAATAAAAATGGTTGGATCAATTTTGTGCAATTCTTGTGAGATCAAGTTCATCGTTTCGATGTCATGGATGCCCATCAAGTCAACCCGAAAACCATCAACGTGATATTCCTCGGCCCAATACTTCATGGATTCGATCATGTATTTTCGCATCATGTACCGTTCGGAGGCAGTTTCGTTTCCGCAGGCCGAGGCATTTGACCAAATAAAACCATTGGTCCGGTAGTAATAAAAGGGTACTAATTGATTGAAAACTGATTCTTCCGTTGCTCCAGTGTGGTTGTAGACAACATCCATGATGACCCGCAAGCCATTTTCATGGAGCGTTTTGATCAGCTGTTTGAATTCTTTAATCCTCACGCGGCCATCAAACGGATCGGTTGAGTAGCTGCCTTCCGGTACGTTGTAATTTTGTGGGTCATATCCCCAATTGTACCTGTTCAGAGGGAGCAGCATTTCGTCAATTGACATAAAATCATAAGAAGGGAGTAGGTGCACATGCGTGACGCCGAGCTCCTTGATATGATCCAAACCTGTACTCAATCCATCCTGTGTTGTAGTGCCGGTTTCTGCCAGTCCGAGAAATTTTCCTTTGTGTTCAATGCCTGAATTTTTATGAACGGATATGTCCCGAAAATGCAATTCATAAAGTACAATGTCAGAGAATTTTTTCAATAGAGGCCGGGCATCTTGATCCCATCCTTTGGGGTTCGTTTTAGATAAGTCAACTACCATGGCTCTTTTCCCATTTACCCCCGTTGCAACGGCATAAGGATCGGGAGTTTCCGCTAAAGTGGAGTCTGCCAGTTCAACTTGAAACGTGTAAAATTTACCTTCTAAATCGCCCTTTTGCTTGAGTGACCAAACGCCGTTGGCGTCTTTTTTCATTTGCTTTTTTGCAATCAACGGCCCCTCAACCCCTTTTTCGTACAAATATAAATTGACTGATTTGGCCGGTGGAGACCACACTTTAAACACCGATTTCTTTTTAGAATAGGTAAGTCCGAGGTCGTTTCCGTTGTAGTTAGGAAAATTATTCAAGGAATTTAATATTTCTGTAAAAGTGCTGTCACGATAGTCAGATTTTTCCTTCATTATTTTGTCTTGGCAAAATGTGGGTTGGGCAAATAAAAGAAGGGCAAATATTGCCGTAAAAGTTGATTGTTTCATGAAATGGATAAGTATTTGATTAGGGGCAAAATTAGGAAGGTAAATACATTTCTCAGATAAAGTTTAGGCGTTGTATGGCGGGATTTTTTGGACTACCTTTGCGCCCATTTTGAAAAAAAGGAGTTCAGCAGTCAAAAGTCATTGCGCCTAACAAAATATCATTTCATGCGTTAATGGCTTTCAGCAAATTTACATCCAGGCTTCTGAACTTAAATCAATCAAATAAAATATGGATCTTAGGAATATAGCAATCATCGCTCACGTCGACCACGGCAAGACCACCTTGGTGGATAAATTATTGGTGGCCGGCAAGCTCTTCGGCGAACATGAAACCCCTGGTGAACTGATCATGGACAACAATGATTTGGAGCGGGAAAGGGGTATCACTATTTTGGCAAAAAACGCTGCGTTTTGGTACAAAGGAATCAAAATCAATGTGATCGACACTCCTGGTCACTCCGACTTCGGCGGTGAGGTGGAAAGGGTGTTGAACATGGCTGATGGCGTTTTGCTGTTGGTGGATGCCTTCGAAGGGCCAATGCCACAGACCCGTTTCGTTTTACAAAAAGCGTTGGAATTGGGCCTCAAGCCAATCGTGGTCATTAATAAAGTGGACAAAGAAAATTGTACCCCAGAAGAGGTGCAAGATTCGGTTTTCGATTTGATGTTCAACCTCGGTGGAACAGAAGAGCAACTGGACTTCCCGACCATTTATGGTTCTGCTAAACAGGGGTGGATGGCCACCGATTGGAAAACACCGACCGATAACATTACCCCACTTCTCGACGCCATTATTGATCACATCCCTGTTCCGAGAACGGAGGAAGGCACGACACAAATGTTGGTTACGTCCCTCGATTATTCCAACTACATTGGCCGGATAGCAGTTGGGCGTTTGCACAGGGGAACATTGAAATCTGGGCAACAAATTGCCCTCATCAAAAAAGATGGTACAATTCAAAGGCATAGCATAAAAGGCTTGTTCCTTTTTGAAGGTATGACAAAGGTCAAAGTTGAGGAAGTTCAGGCTGGCGACATTTGCGCTATTCAAGGAATAGAGGGTTTTGAAATTGGTGATACCATTGCTGATGTTGAGAACCCAGAGGCATTGCCAACCATTACCATTGACGAGCCAACCATGAGCATGTTGTTTACGATCAACGATTCTCCTTTTTTCGGACAAGAAGGAAAATTTGTTACTTCCCGTCACATCAACGACCGGTTGGAAAAAGAGCTGGAAAAGAACTTGGCATTGAGGGTTGAGCCAACTGGAAGCAGTGACTCTTGGCGGGTGTATGGCAGAGGCGTTCTTCACCTTTCAGTCTTAATCGAAACCATGCGCCGGGAAGGCTATGAGTTGCAGATTGGCCAACCGCAGGTTATTACCAAAAGAATCGACGGGAAATTGCATGAGCCTATTGAAGAGTTGACCATTGACGTACCCGAAAGGTTATCTGGGACCGTTATTGACATGGTTACCCGTCGTAAAGGCACAATGAATTCCATGGAGCCAAAAGGCGATCGGGTGATTCTTCGTTTTGAAATTCCATCCCGGGGCATTATTGGTCTGCGTGGAAACATGTTGACCAATACAGCTGGCGAAGCCATCATGACCCACCGCTTTATCGAGTTTCAGCCACACAAAGGAGAAATTCCAAAAAGGATCAATGGTTCAATGATCGCTATCGAAACTGGAAAAGCTATCCCTTACAGTATTTTCAACTTGCAAGACCGGGGCGCTTTTTTCATCGACGCCAACCAAGAAATTTACGAAGGTCAGGTTTTGGGTGAAAATACCCGTCCGGGCGATATGACTATCAATGTGACTAAAGCTAAAAAGCAGACGAATATCCGTTCAGCTGGAGCAGATGAAAAGATCAAATTGACGCCTCCCAAGAGGTTTACATTGGAGGAAGCCCTTGAATATATCATGGGTGATGAATATGTCGAAGTGACTCCGAAGTCAATCCGCTTGAGAAAAATTTTCCTAAAAGAATTTGAACGCAAGCGGGCTAAGAACAAGACGGAGGAGATGGAGTTGGTGTAATTATCGGCTGATAATTTTCGGAATAAAAAAGCCCTCGATCAAATTGATCGAGGGCTTTTTTTGTGGTGGATCACGCATCTGCGTTAATTAATTACCAACTTATTGCTAAATACTGCCTCCTCTGTTTTGATACGGATGAAATACGTACCTGCTCTGTAATCATTGGCATCCAAAAACACATTGGATTTTCCAATAGGCAATTGCCCCGCAAATAGGACTTTCACTAATCTGCCCATTACATCTACCATTTCAACTTTGCCCTCAATTTGCCGATTTGTTTCAATGGGAATAACAGTAATTGCGCTGGCAGGATTTGGGTAAATATCCTGAATGACAATCGGTGATAGCTCAGTTACCGACGTAGGTGTGTCATTTACGCTAAAATTATAATAACCTCCCGTTGGGACAGCCAACGGTCTGAATTGCGACTTTCCACTGACCGCATGTCCTTGGATGTAGTAAAAAATTTCGGTGCCATCTGGTTGGTGCGGGATAGATGCCGACCAAGTATTGGTGCTGGCATCGACGAGCGACATGTCCAAGGTTTCATAAGCAGAAGTGGTATCGATAGTCCAATAAAGTTGAGCTGATTCGATGCCCGTCCGGTGCTTAATATTAGCGGTCAATTCATAATCCCCCCATTGTTCATTGTCGGAAATATCCCGTTGTCTTTGGTGAACGATCCAAAGCGGATCATTGACCCCAACTTCTTTGGTGATGCAGTGCAGTGCGCCCAATGCCCCGATCATAGCATTACAATTGATGCCGACGATTTTATAGCCGGGAAAATGCTCTGAATAAACTCGATAGGCAATCGTATCGTACTGCTCTTCATAATAGGGCAGGAGAATGGTTTTATTGATGAAAACGGAATTGGTATAAGTCCGATAATCACCATTTGTATTTGGATAGTTTCCTCCAAAACCAGGAGGTTGGATGATCCTTTCTATTCGGTATGGCGTACCAAAAGCAGAGAGGTAATTGTCCTGCAAATATTGAATGTTCGCTTCGATCTGTGGCCCGTCGGCCACTCCAGTTGGGTATTGGCCCCACAAAATGGTTTCTTCATCAACCAAGTGCATGTGCATGTCAATGTGGTGAATAACGTCAAAATCAAGTGTTTCAAATTTGATGTAACGGTCAATCCCCATAAACATGGAAAAAATGGAATCGATAGCCGCTTCATCATGCGGACCGGCATCAAAGTCATTGTTAGGCTGGTTTTCCTCCAAAATCAATTTTGAGGAAAAGGCTGTCCCCAAACCGTCGGACATGAAATTACCACCAGTGTTCACCAGTCGGGTGGGGGCTTCTGTGGTCGAGTAGACAGGAGTGCCCAGGTAAGCGCCAATTTCGTCGGAAAGGACATCATCCAAAGGGCGAGGACGGTTGTAGACCCAATCGATAAAATAACGATCCTCCACATCATTGGCATAGACCGTATTTTGCAAATAGTCCCTCGACCAGATCGTATTAGACCCCGCAGTTACGAATTCTATGTTATCCAAGGAGACCCCATTGGCGGAAAGCGTTCCTTCGGCATTGGCTTGAGAATTCGAACCGCTCGGGGCAACGATTACGATGACTTTGACTTCCTCTTTGGCGTGCCTGATAATTTCAGTGAGTATCGGTTTGTACTGCCTCCAAGTCACCACCAAAGCTTCCAGTTCTTCCCATTCCGCCATGTGCCGCACCGGTTCGGCAGGTGGCTCCCCGATGCCCCGATCGAATGAAGAATGGGTCGTCCAGTCATACCATTGGAGCATGGCTTTTTCTTCTTTGGTCAAATAATGCGGAAGCTCCCTTTCTTGTGAAAAAAGAAAAGTGGTAAAAAATAATAGGAAAAGTGGTAGTGATTTTTTCATCGACAACAATTTTTGATTCAAGCCGGAAATTAACCTAAATCTATTGGTAGCCAAAATATTACAATCCATTAAATGGTATTTGGCAAATGGAAGTTATGTCATTTAGAAAACCTAAACTCCCATCTTTTTCTCGATCAGCTCAATGATAGCAGCAGTTTCCGAGGGATGAAATGAATGCCAATGACCGTCTCGACGAAACCAGGTCATTTGACGCTTGGCGTACCGCCTTGAATTTTGTTTGATTAGGTTGACTGCCTCTTCCAATGTTATTTTCCCTGCAAAATGATCGAACAGTTCTTGGTAGCCCACCGTCTGTAAGGCATTCAAATCTTTATAAGGAATTAAAGACCTTGCTTCGGCCAATTGTCCCATTTCCATCATTTTATCTACCCGTAAATTGATCCTTTGGTAAAGTTGCTCCCGTTCCCAAGCCAGTAAAATGTAAATGGGAATAAATGACCTTTGAGCCTTGTTTTTTGAACGAAAACTGGAAAATGGCTGACCACTTGCCCGGCATACCGATAAGGCCCGGAGTAGTCGGTGATGGTTGCTTAAATCGACCTCTTGATAATAGGTTGGGTCTTTTTCCTTCAATTCATTTTGTAAAAATGTTAGTCCGCCTTCGGCAAATTCTGCTGCCAGTTGTTGGTTGATAGCAGCGGGCACATCAGGAAATTCGTCCAGCCCTTCGCAAACGGCTTTTATGAAGAGCCCTGAACCGCCAGCCATGACGGCTACATTTTTTTCGGAAAAAATATCATCCAGCAATCGGATCGCTTCTTTTTCAAAATCACCAACACTGTACTCATCTTGGATGCTCAGCGAATTGATAAAATGGTGGGTAACCACTTCCAATTCTTCTGCATTTGGCTTAGCTGTGCCGATATTCATCTCCCGGTAAAACTGCCTGCTATCTGCCGATAGAATAACGGTGTTGAAGTGCTTGGCCATGTCGATGGCCACTTTTGTTTTTCCGCTGGCGGTAGGCCCCCCGATGATTATGAGGTATTTGTGATTCATGATTAGTCATGGCCGACAGGTTAGGTGGCATTAGTCGAATTAAAATTTATTTTTGCAGCCGTTTTGGAAAGCAGAAAGGCACTTGTGCCCATATTTTACAAAAACTACCTATCCATAAAATTATGCTTTATAACCTAATCAGGCCGTTCGCAAAAATAGCGCTCGGTTTGTATTTTCGGAAAATATACATCGCAAACCGGGAGGCAATTCCGCTCGACAAGCCAGTTATTTTGGCAGCCAATCACCCCACTGCTTTCATCGAACCCTGTATTTTGGCTTGCTGGCTGGAGCAGCCGTTGAGCTTTATCGCTCGCGGTGACCTTTATGTCAATAGCTTAATCCTTCGTAAAATTTATGATTGGGTCAGAATGACTCCTATTTTCCGTCAGGAAGATACCGGATATAGCAACCTAAAAAGTAATTATGAGACCTTCGAAAAATGTTATGAGACTTTAGAGAAGAAAATGCCTTTGATGATTTTGGTGGAGGGAAGAACGATCCATGAAAAAAGGATTCGCCCAATAAAAAAAGGTACGGCGAGAATTGTATTTGGGGCACTGGATAAGCATCAAGATTTGGACATCCATATCGTACCAGTTGGGGTAAATTATACTAATTCAGATCAGTTTCGATCCGTCGCCATGATCGAATTTGGTGAGCCGATCCGCTGTGCAAAATACAATGATGTTTATGAAGAAAACCCTGCCAAGGCGGTCAACCAATTGACAAAAGAAATAGGGGAGAAATTAAAAGATAAAATAGTACAAATCGACAAAAAGCAGGATGATGAATTGGTGGAAATGTTTTTGTCTTTAAAAGAGAACGAAATAGATTCGGGAATTTACCCGGTGTCATCCTCAGATAGCCAATTGTTCGTTTCTCAAAAAAATGTTGCGGATAGAATCAATGAATTTTCAACTGAAGAGAAACAAAATTTAAAAATTAAAGCAGATAATTATTATCACAAATTAGCTCAAAAAAATATCAGTGACTTTGGGCTAATGCACAGAAATTACGCATCTTTTAAAAATACCCTATTTGCCATAATAGGTTTTTTGCCTGCGATGTTAGGTTATATTTTAAATGCGCCTCCAATTTGGCTGGGGAATTTTATTGCTAAGAAAATAGCACCTTCCATTGAGTTTCGGGCGGCGACGGCTATTGTTTTTAGTTCGTTCCTTTATATTTTTTACGGAATAGGCCTTTATTTAACTGGCTATTTAATGGGCTTTGGTTGGTGGGTATTGTTATTAATGATAATTCCTGTTTTGGGTTATTTTTATATTGCATATCAGGAGATTATCAAGAAATGGTGGGCTGGAAGAAAAGCAAATAAATTAAATAGTGAGGTGACAATTAATCTAATAAAAGACAGGAATGAATTAAAGAAAATGTTGCAATAGATAATTTTATTTGCAGCCGTAGATTTAATTAATGGCAATGCCTTTGATATTGGCGTACAAGATGAAAATTAGAAATTTAATGCACAATTTAATTTGATAAAATAAATTGAATCATTGCGTCCGGGAAGGTTCTAAAATAAATCCAGCTTCCCCTTTATTTAATTTATATTGATACACTTGCACATGGTTAGTTTCATCATTAAATTGTCGTGTCAAATTGCCATAATGCACGTATACTTTATCGGTTTGCGGTTTGCGTTTTACCTGAATATCCTTCACATATATTTCGCCCGCACTTTTGTCGTTATAAGAAGCAATTCCTTTTATCTCTAACTGGCCATTCCCGTCATTACCTTCAACGATTAAGTAAACTTCGTAAAATTCATCGTGGTTTAAATCCAAGGCATACGCATTGATTAATTGGCCTTCAACAGTAATATCCTGCTCATATTCACGGACTTGTAGCCCCTCGCTCTTGATGTGAATAATACTGGTTTCCTTATTCTCCGCGCTAATAGAATATTTGATTTTGCCAGCAATTAGATTTTTTTGGAAAATATTCCCATCCAAACTTACATTGATATTACCAGTCTTTGCATTTGTTTTGGCCGGGACATTAGAAGATGAAGCAGAGGTGTCTACTTTTTCATTAGTGGCATTTGAATTACTTGGAGAGTTTGATTGGCAACCAAAAAAGAATAGGGCAAAAAGAAGTAGGGTAAATTTCATGAAGAAAAAAGTTTGATGGATGGAATAATGATTATTCCGCAAATTAAATAACCCTTCGGGAATTATTTCTCAAAGTGTGAGAATATCTCAAAAAGTCGTGAAATCTAAGGCTTAGTAATCTTTATAAACTTAAATAATAAAGCAGTGAACTCACATTGGACAGTAAAAAAAAATAAACCAATTTGTTTTAAATTAGCAATCAATTACCGACCTTGGCTTTTCCAAAAACAAAAAATGTTTCGCATGCCAGAAATAACAACCCTTGTACTGCTGTTTTTACTTACTACATTGTTGGGGTTCCTTTGTGGTTGGCTCATTGCTAAAATGAAATACTCATCCCAAGTTCCCGACCCGAGCATCATGGAAAATGAATATGTCCACAAAGGTATTTTTCAAAATGTTGAAAACCAGTTATTTACGGCTAATATGGAGCTTAAGGAGAGAAATGAAGATTGCTTAGAATTGGAAAAAATGTTGGCGGCCAAAGAACGGGACCTGCTTTATATGGAAGAGAAATTGGTTAATTGGAAAAAGGAAATTGATGCTTTACAAAACCGGGCGCACGTTGAGTTTGAAAATATTGCCAACAAAATATTGGAAGAGAAAACCAAAAAATTTACCCAACAAAACGAGAAGCAATTAAACGATTTGTTGCAACCACTTCGGGAAAATATCAAAGGTTTTGGTCAGGACATTGAGCGGAGATTTACGGATGAGGCGAAGGATAAGATTTCTTTGAGAAAGGAAATAGAACAGTTGCGAGACCTGAATTTGCAATTAAGCAGTGACGCCCAATTATTGGCCTCCGCATTGAAAGGCGATTCAAAAATGCAGGGTGATTGGGGGGAAATGCAACTGGAAATGGTACTTGAAAAAGCTGGGCTGGTGAAAGACTTGCATTATCGGGTGCAGCCTTCATTTAAGGACGTTAATGGGCAGGACAAACGGCCTGACTTTATTATTCATTTACCAGAAAAAAAACATTTGGTAGTTGACTCAAAAGTTTCTTTAAAAGCTTATGAACAGTTTTACAATGCCGAAAATGATTTAGAAAAAAAAGACTTTCTGCAAGCTCATATCAATAGCATCAGAAATCATCTCAAGGATTTATCGTCCAAAAATTATCAGCATTTATATCAGATTAATTCGCCGGATTATTTATTGTTATTTATACCGATCGAACCGGCTTTTGGTGTAGCCTTGCAAAATGATTCTAAATTATTTTTAGACGCTTTGGATAAAAATATTGTGATTGTCACTAACTCCACTTTATTGGCTACTATGCGAACTGTTTCCTATATATGGCGGCAGGAAAGGCAGAAAAAAAATGTATTGGAAATAGCCAGACAAAGTGGATTGTTATATGATAAGTTTGTTGGTTTTATTAATGATTTAACAGAAGTTGGCAATAAAATAACTGCTGCCCAAGATGCCTGGCAGGGCGCCATGAATAAATTATCTGATTCAAAAAAATATGGAGATACATTGATCGGCAGAGCGGAAAAAATAAAAGAATTAGGGGCAAAGACATCCAAGCAATTACCTATTGATACATTGGAATGAGAAAAGCATTAATTGATAATAAATTCTTTATTGTAGAATAAAAGAGAATGTTTTATCATCTAATTTAATTATTTTATGCATCCACAATATACCTTTTGAATGATTTTCTTCTTTTATAAATTCGGTGGTCAAAATCTTTCCACAAGGACAGCACATGGCTATTTGTTTCAAGCATTGGATTGATCAATATGCGTTTTATTCCTGCCGCAATGACGGCATTGCTGCTGGCAGAAAAAACCAATCCGTGTGCCCCTTTTTTTCGCCATTCTTCTTTAACACCGATTAAGGCAAGATCGGCAGTATCATTCCATTGCCTGGCGGCTAAAATATGGAACAGGCCGAACGGGAATAATCGCCCATTTGCTTTTTTATAAGCATTTGTCATCGATGGGATCGTTACACCAAAAGCAATGGGTTCGTTTTTTTTGTCATACACGATCGCAACAAAATCTTTCTTTAAGAATTTAACGTAGCGATTAATATAAACATTCTGCTGTTTTTTGGAAATAGGGACAAATCCGGGTAGGTTCTGGTAAGTGTCCATCAAGAGGTCAAACATTTGTTGGCCAATGGAAAGCATTTCCTTTTTACTGGTAGGCTGGCGGATGGTCAGGCCATATTTTTCTTTGGCAATTTCCGTAAAACGTATAAATCTTTCATGTGTTTTTTCAGGCATTTGCATCGTCAATTCAACCCATTCCAAATCAGGGGTATAGCCAAGGCTTTTAATATGCTCTGGATAATAGGGGTAGTTGTAGATCGAATTTACAGTTCCTGAGGAATCGAAGCCCTCGGTTAGCCAACCATTTTTATCCAACTGATTGAATCCGTAGGGGCCTTTGAGGAGCTCCATGCCCTGGCTCTTCGCCCATTTCTCTACGGCTTGAATGAGGGCTTTACTAACTTTTCTATCATCTATAAAATCGAACCAACCAAAACGGGCATGCTTACCTTGAATAAAATCATTTTCCATTTCGTTGATAAGACCAACAATTCGTCCTACCATTTTTTCTTCCTGCCAAGCTGTGTAAATCACGGCTTTTGAATGTTCAAAAACCGGATTTTTATCTTTTGAAAGCAACTCCATCTCTGCTTGGATAATAGGTGGGATCCAGTGAGGCTGGCCTTGGTATAGGTCGAAAGGAAATTTTACAAATTGCTTTAATTCAGATTTGGTTTTGACTTCCTTTATTGTGACGTCCATTAAAGAAGCTGGATTTTTATGAGACATTAGGTGCGATGTTGAAGTATAAAAATTAACTACAACCGTAAAATGAAATGGTGGATTAAATGTCCACGTACATTTCCATCAACACCTTGTTCTTGCATTTGTTGCCTGTCGCAAAATTGTCAGATGAATTAAATGTGACGTTAAAAGTATTAAACCAAGACTCCTGCAATAATTGCAGTAAGGAATGCGGCGATCGTACCTCCTATCATTGCCTTTAATGCCAAAGATGTCAGGTTTTTCCTTTGGCCAGGTGCAATGGCGCTGATGCCTCCGATTTGAATACCAATAGAAGCAAAATTGGCAAATCCACACAGCGCATAAGTGACGATAATCAGCGATTTTTCTTGGAGCAAACCTTTGATGCCGGGCAATTGGGCATACGCATAAAATTCGTTTATGGCCGTTTTCATCCCCAACAACTGGCCGATCAAGTCACTGTCCTCCCAAGAAACGCCCAGTAGCCAGGCAATGGGGGAAAATATTTTTCCTAATATAAATTCAAAGTTAAAACCGGAAAACCGGCCATCGGTGCTGGCCACTACAAAATCGTTGAGACCTGTCCACGAACCGATCCATTCTGTCAATACAAAGTTTATCATGGCAATGAATGCGGTGAAAACCAGCAGCATTATCCCAACATTAACCGCTAATCTGAATCCGTCTGTCGCACCCATGGTGATCGCATCCAGCACATTAGAGCCTGATGCGTCTTTTGGGACGTCCAATTTTTGGGCATCCAATGGGATTTCCTTTGGCTCAGGATAAATGATTTTTGCAGCAACAACAGCAGCGGGGGCGGACATGATGGAGGCAGTCAACAGGTGTCTGGCGAATTTTTGTTGAAGCACAGGGTCATCCCCACCGAGAAAACCTATATAGGCAGCAAACACACTACCAGCTATGGTTGCAAATCCACCTACCATCAAGCACATAATTTCGGAGCGGCTCATGCCTTCCAAGTAGGGTTTTATCACCAGCGGCGCTTCCGTTTGACCGATCAGAACATTGGCGGCGGCGGCCAAGCTTTCGGCCCCAGTCAATTTCATGGTCTTGCTCATGACCCACGCAATGCCTTTGGTAATCTTTTGGAGGATGCCAAAATAATAAAGCATGGATGAAAGGGCAGAGAAAAAGACGATGGTTGGCAATACCGTAAAAACGAAATTATTCAATGCCCCGTCGATTTGATCTGAACCAAAAGGGGTCAATAAAAATTTGGTGCCAGCACTGGTAAAACCCAAGAGGACGACAAAGAAATTGGCTATTTTATCAAAAATATTGGTGATGATATCTACCCTTAGAACAAGAAATCCAAACACTAATTGAAGCAAAAGCCCGCTACCAACTAATTTCCAGTTTATCATTTTCTTGTGGTAGCTCAGGAGGTAAAGAAAGCCGATCATGACGCTCATGCCAAGTAAACCTCTTAGGATAGAAATAATAGTTTCCATGTTTGTTCCGTAAATAGCACCCGATGACCAGTTGAATTTGTGATTTTGGATAAATCAGTGATCCTTCTACATCATCTACCTGCCTATATTTTTATCGGGTAAATGTAGGGAAAACTCTGAATTATTCTCTTTTTGACCAATTTACCAATTGGTAAATGCCTTATTGAATATCCGATCCACCAATTCATCTGTGATATTTTCGATGAGGTTATCCTGAACGTCTAGCAAGTTTTGTTCTGGTTGAAAAAAATCGTCAAATGAAAACTGTTGTTTCCAATCAGCCTTTTCGTTTTTGTTGTTGGTGAAATTGATATTGACTGCGATCGTCAATTTGTTGAAGCCAATTTGTTCATCTGCTTTTGGGGCCTCTGCTGTCACTTGGAAACGGGTAATGGCACCCGAAAATTCAATGTCTGGATCGGTGTCGCTGTATTGCAAGTTGGACTCGCGGCGGATTTTGTCTTTTAGCTTTTCGGTTAAATCACGGGGCAGGGTCGGAACCGACTCCGCATCTTGGTTTTCAAACAAATCTACATAAAAGGTTTTTACATCAGTTGGTATGCTGATGCCTTTAAAGGAATAGCCAAAGGAAGGGTTGCAACCATTATTGAGGAAAGAAATGGCGATGATAAGTAAGAAAAAAAAGATGCGCTGGAATTTCATAATTTACTTAGGTTAATGATCGAAAATGGCAATAATTTTCACTATTTAGTTGAGTCGTACAAATGGTGGCCTTGATCCGAAAACGTGCAAACTTACTATTGTTGGCGTACTTTTACTTTTTCTTAATTTATGCTCATGATCGTTTTCCTTTCCATAATAATTATCGTCACGCTGTTATATTTTCTCGTTCCCAAAGGGTATGTGGTTTACGAGGGACTTCGTTTTCCTGCCTGGTCTTATCGAATGAAAAAGTACCCTCAGAATGGGTTGGTGCCCATCCGCCATCAATTTGGAGAACATCCAAGACAGTATTTAATTTACTACAAGCCAAAATCTTTTGAAAATGAAAAGGATCAGCACGTAGTCGTTTACATCCATGGCGGCGGATGGCAATTTGGCAATCCAGAAATGTTCCGTCCCAATGCACAATTGTTGGAGGAAATGGGTTATCACTCCTTTTTCCTTTCCCATCGACGAATCCCGAAATACAACATCGATCATCAAAAAGAGGATGTGTCAAAAGGGATGTGCAAGGTTTTGGAAATTATGGATAAAGAAGGTCTATCTAATAAAAAAATCATTCTTGGAGGTGTCTCCTCTGGGGCCAATCTGGCCGCTCTGTTTTATTTTGATAAAGTTCAGTGTGAAATGGCGGGGTATCGAAAAGAGCATATTGCTGGCCTGTTCTTGATGGCACCTCCGCTGAATTTAGGTGGAATGTGGCCTTCCCCAACGCTGTATTGGTTGGCGGGAAGACGAAATGGAGATTTATTTAAAAAGGCAAGCCCTATCAATTATTTGAATAATGTTGAAAGCGTACCGATGTTGGTTTGTTCACCCAGAAAAGGATGGAATGGTCACTTCCAGGTACGATGACATTTATTGATAAAACAAAAGAATTGGGTTTTGACAATTTGGAATTCAGGATATTGGAAGAAATGACGCACATGGATGCTGCAAGCTGGTGTTTTGAGGATCACCCTTCCCATGAAATTGTAGTGAAATGGTTGAAAAGTATTTAGCCAATATTTTAATGCAAAATCTTGTAAATCAATTCTTTCAGTAAGGAGCCATCCTCCTTTCCCACCGAGTTATACTGAACCCCTTTTGACATCAGGTCATAGGTTTTCAAGTAGCTAATAATTTCCTCCGTCTTGGCCAAAGGGTAATGTCGCATTGCCGCCCTGTATTCTCTCAATGCGTAAGAAGACCGTAAACTAAGCACTTTTTGGACCTCTTGGTCTGACTTGTTTTTCAAAAAATGGATTTGGTAAACTTTCGTAAAAAATCCTGCTAATGAGGAGGTTATCACAATGAAAGGGTTCTTTTTAGGATTGGAGATAAAATTGTTAACGATCCTGGCTACTTTGGTTAAATCCTTGACGGCCAAGGCTTTTTGAAGCTCAAAAATATTGTATTCACGGCTGATCCCAATATGCTCTTCGATGTGTTTTTCGCTGATTTCAGAACCAGCAGGTAGGTGCAGAGCCAATTTCTCCAATTCGTGGCCTATTAGGGAAAGGTCGGTCATAAGGTATTCAGCCATTAGGCCAGCAGCATTCGGGCTGATTTTTAATTTCTGGCTCCCTCAATTGGCCAATGATCCAATCTGGAACTTGGTTGTCGTAAAGTTTGCCACTTTCAAATAACAATGCTTTGGCTTTTACCAACTTGGCAAATTTTGTTGCCTTATTAAAAGTCTTGTGTTTATGGCAAATAACGAGAATAGTGGTAGGTGTCGGGTTTTCAATGTATTTAGCTAAATCGCCCAGGTCCTTCATGTCTTGTGCCTCTTTGACAATTACAACTTGGCGCTCTGCCATCATTGGATAACGCCGGGCATTATCAATAACTGCTAAATGGTCAACATCCCGGCCATACAATACGACTTGGTTGAATGCTTTTTCACTTTCCGTGAGTGCATTCTGCTCAATGAAATCGGAAATAGAATCGATGAAAAACGGCTCTTTTCCTTCTAAAAAATAGACTGGTTGGAATTTTTTCTGCTTAAGGTCGGCGAGTAATTGATCGTATGTCAAACCGGAGTGATTTTGTGAGTTCTAAAGGTTTCAGTATAATAGAACCAAAAGGTTGGTGAAAGAATAAACAAGTAATTAAAAATCAGGATCAATAATTACTCACGAAAAAAGGCTTGTAACCAGACAAGGTTTGAGACCTGATGATTTTTTCATAATTGCTTTTTGAAACAGCATAGTAATCTTTGGTCATTCCCATCTGAAGAAAATCAGGCATTTTGGACTTGAGGTTTTTATAAAATTCCATTGCTTGGGCCTTATTGTCAAATTTTGATATATGGATGATGGGAACTTCTGCCAATTCTCCTTCCACTCGGATTTGCGTAATTTTCAGTTTTTGTTTTGGGTGGTATTTCCAAATATACTTAGTGATTTCACCCCTCATTTCTGCCAAGTCGTTAGGCCGGTTATTGAGGATAAACAGGAAATAATGTTCCTCCGATGCATCCAAGGAATAACCGCCTTTTTCGGTCAGAATATCCTGTTGGGCAATAACATTATTAAAAAAGCAAAAGATGAAAAGAGTCAGGGGGATGAAAAATTTTCGCATGGTGATAAAGCGTTTTTTGGACTAACTAAAGGCAAATCAATGCCAAATAAATGTTTCCTTGTTTAAAAGTCCCGAAAGCCTGTCCACTGCAATAGGGACAGGCTTCGAGTTTCTAACCAAAAAAATGTTTCTTGTGTTTTAGTTTCATTGTTAAATTGCTGCCCCAAAAATAGCTAAAAAAAACTATTTTGGCGCTTCATTTTTGAAAGACAATCCTATTCCAAACGCAAGTGCCGAACCAAATAATACCGGATCAGAAGTTAATTGAATTGCTTAAAGCCAATGACGAGCGGGCGATTTCCCTGATATTTAAAGAACATTACCCTTTTTTATGCCAAGTGATCATCAGAGTTGTCAAAGATCCAATTGTCGCCGAAGATTTGGCGCAGGATGTATTTCATGATCTTTGGAAAAGAAGGGAAAACCTTGAAATTTCCACATCTATCAAAGCATACCTGAGACGTGCTGGCGTCAATAAAACGCTGAACTACATTAGGGACAAAAAAGTGAAATGGGATGATGAAGACAAGCTTCCAATGGTGGCATCTACCGACACTACAGCTATTCAGCATTTGGAAGGCAAAGAACTTGAAGAACTAATTAATTTGACTATTGATTCTTTGCCAGACCGGTGTCGATTGGTTTTTACTCTAAGTCGTTTTGAGGATTTATCCTATCAAGAAATTGCAACCTCCCTGGACATTTCGGTAAAAACAGTGGAAAACCAAATGTCCAAAGCATTGAAAGTTTTACGTGGGGCTTTAAAAGGAAGATGAGCGACAATTACAGGCTAGCATTTCTCAATTCGTCAAATGGGTTACAAATCAAAGTGATTTTCTTTAGGATTTTAGCGCAAGAAATAGGGGGGAGGCTCAATAAGAGTGACTACTGAGGTATCAAAGACAAATAATCCATTTAAATAAATATATTTCGGAAATGAAGGGATTTAAAGATTGGACCAATACTCAACCAAAGCAGGATTTGCCAGAACTTGAGCGAATATGGGAGATTACTGGCTCGTATAAAAATGGGTATCGGCCAAATACAGATAAAGCCCATGACAAGTTCATGAAAAACCTCCACCAAGAATCGGATGGTGGTAGAGTGGTTGCATTGAGGTCTGGTTATAAATTGTGGCGAATAGCTGCGGTATTTACCTTATTGGCTATTTCAGGGTTAGTGTTAAACAATTTCCTTAACAAAGGATTGCCCTATGAGCAAATCATTACATCCGAATCAGAAACGAAAGACCTTAGCTTAACAGACGGGACAATTGTCAATTTGAACGAGAATAGTGTTATTGATTTCATGGTGAAATTTGAGGCCAAGGAAAGAAAAGTCAAATTGAAAGGTGAAGCTTTTTTCAATGTCGCTAGGGATGAAAACAAGCCTTTTCTTATCGAGACAGAAAAGGCAATTATAAAAGTGCTGGGGACCTCATTTAATGTCAGGTCATACCCCGATGAAAACCGATTAGAGGTTTTCGTTAGTACTGGGTCTGTTGAGGTAACGATAAAAAGTGGTGAACAAACGGTACTGAATCAAGGTGACATCTTCACTTATGATTTTGACAAAAAATCAATTGACAAAGAAATATCAAATCCAGAAAATGCAAATGCTTGGAAAAGTGGCCAATTGAGGTTTAAAAAAGAACCTTTAGATAAAATCTTTAAAACCTTGGAACGGATTCATGGCATTACAATTTTAACAGAAAACCAAAAGTTAAATAATTGCCCGTTTACGATTAGCCTCAATTCATTGGACTTAAAAAATGCTTTTGAAGGTTTGGAGGTTGCTTGTGATTTAACTTTCATTAATGAAGGCGATAAGGTATATCATGTCAATGGGACTTGTTGTGAATAATTTTCTAAAATAAATAAACTGAGTTTGCTTTTTTCGAGAATCTTGTAAAAACCAAGTGTCATTACACTTGGTTTTTTTTTGCCATTAACTGGAATTTCAATATTTGTCCAATCCAGTTAATTTGAAATTTAAAAAAAATCAAAAATTTGAACATTTCGTAGTTTTTATAACTTGTTTTATTGGTTCATTTTGGTAACAAGAGAAGGAAACGGAGTTAAAGTTGTAGAGACTTAGAAACCTGTAGTTGCATTTTTGAATTCCAGCCGTTTATGAAATAAAACTTACATTAGCATTTTTTAATCAGCATTGAAATGAAGATATGCCAGCTAATATTATTTCTAATGTTTGTAGGGGCAAGCACTAACGGGCAATCCTTATTGGAGCAGAAAGTAAGTATTGCCTGTGAAAATTTATTGCTTGAAGATGCGCTATACCTTTTAATTGATAATTCGGACGTACCCATTTCATTTAGTAATAAAATTCTTCCCACCAATAAATTTATTACCTATTCAGCAACTGAGGTTCCTCTAAAGGAGGTCTTGGATCATTTTTTCAATAGTACAAACATAATATATCAAGAAGTTGGCAATCAAATTATTTTAACCATCTCAGAGCTAAAAGGTCCAAATAAATATACTATCAGTGGGTACGTTATAGATAAAGAAAGTGGTGAAAATATAATTGGTGCAGCAGTTTATGATCCCGTCCAAAAAATAGGCACTTATACTAACCGTTTTGGCTTTTTTAGCCTGACTTTTCAAGAAGGGGAAACACAGCTTACCGTTTCAAATTTAGGTTATCAACCCGTCAATCAAAATTTCCTTCACAACAAAAACCAACGGGTTAATATTTCCCTTGAACCCTTTTGGCTAAAACCAATTTTGGTCAAGTTTTTCAATGATTCCACCTTTATAGAAAATACGTCAAATGAACTTAATCTAAACATGAGGCAGATTGGGAGAATGCCTTCATTAGGAGGGGAAACGGATTTGGTTCGTGCAGTTGCCACTATGCCTGGCATTCAAACAGGAGCAGACGGTTTCGGTGGCTTGGCCGTTCGAGGAGGAGGAATTGACCAAAATTTATTTTTGTTAGATGGAGTGCCTATTTATAATGCGATGCATGGGATTGGACTATTTTCAGTCTATAACAGTAGTGCGGTTAAAAGTGCAAAAATTCTTAAAGGCTCTTTTCCAGCAAGATATGGAGGAAGGATGTCCTCAGTTTGGGATATCCAAACCAAAGAAGGCAATAAAAATTCACTTTTAACAGAGGTTGACATAGGTATAACGTCTGCGAAATTGACCATGGAAGGCCCTTTAGTGAAAAACAAAGGTGCATTTTTCTTTTCCGGCAGACGGGCCCTTTTTGATTTTTATAGTGAACCGATCAGCCGAAAAATTCGGGGAAACGGTGGCTTTGTTAGTTATCGTTTTGAAGATTTAAACATAAAATTCAACTATGACCTTTCTCAATCTGACAGGCTATTTTTAAGTTACTATTCTGGGAATGATGATTTTGATGATTTAAGGGTTTTACAATATTCTTTGGATGACACAACTACAGCGCTTATTGATTCGGAAAAAGTAAATTGGGGAAATAAAATTGCCGCACTAAGATGGAATCATATCTACTCAAACAAGCTATTTGGGAATACAACAATTACGCATAGTACCTATCGATTTTCTTCTCAAGATTTAGTTGAATTGTTGGAGTCCACACCGACTGACACAATTAATCGTGATATTATATTACGACTATATGCATCTGAAATAAAAGATTATACAATTAGGACGGATTTTGACTATGGTACTTTTGGATACCATAAAATAAAGTTCGGTGGCCTTTTTACCCGGCATGAGTTCTCTACTAAAATTTCAACTTTCGAGGATGTAGAAAAAATAGATTTTATTAAAAGAGACACCATTGGTGACGCGTCAAACTTACCTCTTTATGCCAATGAAATTGAAGGGTACATAGAAGACGAAATCGTTGTCAGAGAAAAATTTATGGCAAATATAGGGCTTAGGGTTTCTTCCTCTGAAGTCAACGGAAAATGGCAGACATTGCTGCAACCCAGAATCCTATTTTCATTTAATTTAAATAAAAGTTCTGCCATTGATTTTTCCATCAATAGGGTTACTCAATTTTTACATTTATTGAGCCCAAGCCGTTTAGGTTTACCAAAGGATTTGTGGGTAACTGCAACTGATAAAATACCTCCCCAAGACTCATGGCAATTTACAACTGGAATAAAGAAAAAAACACCCAATGGCATTTCGTTCAACTTAGATTTGTATTACAAGAAAATGTCTAACCAATTGTTTTTTAATGGACCGATCGAGAGTATTAACTCTATCAACTGGCAAGAAAAGGTTTTCATTGGGAAAGGAAATTCTTGCGGGGCAGAATTCTTGTTGCAAAAACAAGGCAAAAATTGGGGCGGATGGTTGAGTTATACAATTGGTAAATCAAACCGAAAATTTCCACAGGATATAAATAATGGAGAAAGTTTTCCAATAAAATTGGATAGAAGGCACAACCTCAATATTCAACTCTTGTATAAAATGAATGAAAAGTGGGATTTTGCTTCGGGGTTCACCATTGCATCAGGATCGTTTTATAGCCTTCCCGCTCAGGAATACACTATTGTTCAATTTCCGGGCATTCCAGATTTTCTGCAAAGTGCCAAAATCCCTGAAGGGATTAATGACCGAAAACTTCCCGCTTATCATCGGTTCGATTTTTCAATCAACCATTATTTTTATTGTAAAAATTCCAAGCACACCCTCAAATTAGGAGTGACCAATCTTTACAATAGGCTCAATCCATTGTTTAGAACACTTAGGGATAAATACGATGAAGAGGATGGCATTTTGTCGCAAGAATTTGTAGAAGTGAGTCTACTGCCAATTTTCCCTTCATTGAGGTATATTGTCGAATTAAAGTAAGGTGGGAAGTATTTTAACATCATAATTTTTTGGTAAAACATCAGACTTAGAGTGTATAACAAAATGCACAGCTTTACAAGTGATCGGATCGCCTTGGCGGCGGTCCGATCAGTCGACAGTGGACAGCCTTCGATCGGACGGGCGCTGAGCCTATCCGATCGGCGGTTATTAAAGTGCATTTTGTCATACACGCTCAGTCTTGCAAAGGACGCACTGCCATAAATCTTGATTGCTTACCATCTTCCTAAACCATGAAAATGTCATAGAACAACGACTTATCTGAAATTAATCTAAATAAAGTTGTGGGTAGCGTTTTCTAAAATTATATTTGCGCACTTCATTTTAGAAAACTTGTTTTATGAATGATATTTCCATCTTAATAGCAGATTCTCAATACCTTATCAGGGTAGGGTTGAGGCATATCCTTCAAGGAAAGCCCACCTATAAGATAGCCTCTGAAGCAAAAAATGAAGCTCAATTATTTAGTGAACTCAAAGACAAAATGGTAGATGTCGTCGTAATGGATTATAACCAACCAGGCGCTTTTTCCCCAGAAACAATAGGCAAGTTAAAATCACAATATCCAAAGATCAAGCTTTTGGTAATCAGCAGCGATGAGGACAAAAAGAATATTTATCAAGTCTTAGAAAACGGCGTCAACAGCTATTTGTCTAAACAATGCGATGAAAAGGAAATCGTGGATGCCATTGCCGCTACCTCAAAAAATGAAAAATATTATTGCACTAATGTGTTAAACCACTTGTTGGAAAAATCTTTCCCAAAGGAAAATTGTGCTCCGATTCCATTGACACCACGTGAAATTGAAATTGTACGCTTCGTTGCCAGCGGCTTAATTGCTAAAGAAATTGCGAGCGAACTTCACCTTAGCACTCATACCATTTATACCCACAGAAAAAACATTATGAAAAAACTGAAAATCAGCACGACATCCGAGTTGGTTTTGTTTGCGGTAAATGAGGGGATTATCTAACTGCTCCTAATTTTGCATAACGATTTCATATCCCCAAAGCCCTTTTTTTACTGGCAAATTTATTACGTCGCCTCTTTTTCTATCCCAATAAATGCACTGTTTCCTTTTGAGTCGATGAATCGCTCCTTCATAGAAAACAAACAAATAGCAGCCATCGGCCTCGATTGTTTCATCTTTTAAGAATCCGTATGCGCTTGACGCAAACGCTTTTTCCTCCATGAATTCAAATGATTTGTTGGTAATCTTTCCAAAAGAAAGGACTCGATTGCTGATGCTCCCAACCATCGGGGCAAAAAACAAGGACAATAAAATACAGGCCGCCCATATCCGAATTTTATCAACTTGTTCACTTCCCTGTGATTGCAAACGCCAGCCTAAATAGATGCCAATCACCAAAGCAAAAACCAGCGATTTTTTGATTAGTCCTGTCGCAAAAAGCGTATTCCCTAAATGTCCGAATTCCATGACGTAGAAGACAAGAACAATAACAACTAAGATGGCCAGCCCCCACGCTTTGGTTTTATAGTTTACTAAATGCATATAATCAATATTGACAACTCGTTAATGGTTTGTTTTGGTAGGACACATTGTCTACATTTGGCGTCAAACTTAAACAAAAGAAAAAATGAAGAACGACCTTTTCAATCTTACCCGTAAAGTTGCACGTTACAAAGAAGTCCTGGATCAAACTACTGCCTATCGAGACGCTTGGAAAAATGGGTTGAAAGAAAAACTGATCAATTTTTTCAATGAGGTGGTCAAGGAAGTAAACCTACATGCAGAGGTGCAAGTAAGAGCAGATTTGGAGAACCTTGAGGCCGTAGTTTTAAGTTTGGGCGATTCAAAAAGTGGGATGTACCAAAAATTGTCAGGTGATATTGAGCGGCATTTGATAAAGCACAATGGTTCATTGATCTATCAGCAATTGTTTAATGGAAAAGTTATTGTGATGATCCAGTACCCATTTATTGAAAATTATGGGGAGCCAAAACCTGCCAAGACCATCGCCATTTATAGACCAGAAGAATTAAAAGATCCATTTTGCATTCGGCATTTGGAAGAATTCATACAAGCGATCAGCGATTGGGAAGATTTTGACGATGATGAGCCTAACAAGAAGATTGGATTTGAGCTAAATTTCAACCCGCAAGCACAGGAGGATTAAACAATATTTTTTCTGAATTAGCAAAACTAAAAAGACGCTTGGTGGCAAATTCACCAAGCGTCTTTTTAGTTTATAACAAAATTTCAAACCTTATTTCTTGTCCTGCTTCGCAAATACTTTTTTCAGCAGATCTGAGTTTCGCAGGCTTGAATCGCTTCTGATTCCTTTTTCCTTTTCTTGCACCAAACTGAACATGCCTTCCAATGCCATGGTGTTTACGTGGTCGTCCAATTCTGGATTTGTCTTATCAACGAAAGGAATTTTATTGTAAGCAGTGACTGCGCCACGCCAATATTCCCTTGCATTTACTTCATCCAGCGCTGATTGGATGATGGGCATAAATTCACCATAAAGGGATTTGTAAGTATTGTCTTTTAAATAAACAGTTGCCGCATTATTC
>JAWKLX010000034.1:0-101211 GCA_041392505.1 Saprospiraceae bacterium
GCCCCTGTTCATTATGTAATCTGGTTTTGCTTTCTTCGCCTAATTATTTTTATCATACTATAACAAATTTCTGATGACACGTTTCTTTATTTTATTCCTAATACTCCTCCAAACACCGCTGATTTCCCAGCGCAATCTTCCAGATCCTGCGGACGTCGCCCTTGCTCAGGAAATGATCGAAGCGTACCCAGATGAAGAGGTAGCTTCTATTGATTATTTGACCGATGTAACCTTTGACTTCAACATAGGGGAAGACTTGGTTACCGTTACGGTAAAATCCAAAGAAACTTTGATCGGGCTCCGTCCAACATTGAAATTTACCATGGCGGAATTCTACAATGGTCAGAGTGCAGTGGAGGACATCGAAGTATTTAACAAAAAAGGGAAAAAGGTCAACGTTGACGTAAAGCGGGAAAACTACTCTTCCGCTGGTATCTTTTACGATGATGCCCAGGTAGCCTTTTTTGGGGTTGAATTTCCGACCATAGGCACTTGCAATAGTGTACAAATCACTAAAACGTACAAAGACATTCGCTACTTTGTTTCCGAGTATTTATCAACCCATTATCCTCGAAAAAAATCGACTTTACGGTTTACCGTCCCTGCTTGGCTGAGCGTGGATTTCAAGGAATTTAACTTTGCCAATGTCAAAAAAGAAACATCCGAAGACCCGAAAACAGGCGACGTGATTTATGTCTTCGAGGCCGAAAACGTTGCCCCACAAACCAAAGAAATCCAAGGGAAAGGCCCTTCACACCTCTATCCACATGTCTTGCTTTTGTACCAAGGTTATAATATCAAAGGGAAGACAGACCGGGGCCTTAAAGAGACAGCAGACTTGTACAAATGGTACCGGCAGTTGGCAGGAGAAATCGGAAATGACCAGACGGTTGTTGCTGGGAAGGCTAAAGAACTGACCAAAGATGCGGTTACTGACGAAGAAAAAATAAAAGCCGTCTATTATTGGGTACAAGAAAATATACGCTATATCGCTTTCGAGGATGGGATTGCGGGCTTCCGCCCTGATAATTGCCAAAATGTATTCAACAAAAAATACGGCGACTGTAAAGGGATGGCCAACTTGACCAAGGAAATGCTCAATTCATTGAGCTTGGACGCCCGGTTGGCCTGGATTGGAACCAAGCACCTAGCTTATGATTACACTTCACCTTCTCTGGGGGTTGACAATCATATGATATGTGCCGTAAAATCTAAAGGTGGATTTTTATTTTTGGATGCGACCGAAGAGTTTAACGAACTAGGCCAATATGCGGAAAGAATACAGGGCAGGCCAATCATGATTGAAGATGGTGAAACTTTTATTTCGGCCAATATCCCTGTGGAAAACCATACAAAAAACACCATTAAGAAACACCAAGACTTAGTTATCGAGGGCGAAAAACTGGTCGGAAAAGCCACTTTCGAATTGGAGGGCGAAAGCAAGGCGGACCTCCTTTACCAAGTCAACAACTTACGCCAAAATTATAAGGACGATGCGATGCGGAGATATTTGGACAACGGGGAGAAAACTTGCCAAGTCAGCAATATCAGTTCCTCTGACTTGACCAATAGGGACGGCAACATCACTATTACTTATGACTTTGCATGGAGCAACGGTATTTCCGTTTTCGGAGATGAGATATACTTGGACATTGATTTTGAAAAAGAGTTCAAGGACTGGATTTTCGATGAGCGTAAAACGGATTACCTTTTCGACCACAAGATACACCAGGTATCCGAGGTTAAAGTGGCCGTGCCCGAAGGCTGGCAAGTTGCTTCCATGCCGGAGAGTTTTATTCGGGAACATGAGGATTTTTTCTTTAAAATTGATTATTCCCTCCAAAACGGGAAAATTCTTTTCAATAAAGAAATTGGCATTCCGAACAGTGAAATCAAAGCCCAAGACTTTGCTACTTGGAACGGATTTGTCAAAGACTTGGCCAAGCAATACCAAGAACAAATTGTCCTGAAAAAGAAGTCTTAAATACCTTGTATACTGTGAGCCGCCAATTATTGGCGGCGTGAGCTATATTTGATTATGAATGAGTAATAGAAATTATTCTGAAATTGGAAATTGAGAAATTAAAATGCCTTTAGGCTCTGAAGATCAATTGGTAAATAATTTCCTATTTCTGAATTTCAAATAAAGTCTACTTAACCTACCTTATTTTATCAAAAAAAATCCAACAACAATGACCAACAAAGCTCTCAACGTACTGTTTATCAGTTTTTTATCATTAGTTATCAATGCTCAATCAGATATCGAGAAAGAATTGCAGGATGAAATTTGGGGAAAAACGGGCGCCATATATCAGGACACGGAAGTTCCAGAAAAATGGAAAAATGAATCTGCCGTTATTCTATTTCAGGATTATGATTATTCCTTTGACAAAAGAGGAAATAGCCTGGTGAACAGTACAACTTACCACATGCGTGTTGCGCTGTTGGACAAAAATGCGGTCAAAGAATTTTCTGAGTTTTCTTTTTCCGAACGCTTTTCCGGCACGCAGAATTATCAGTATTACAGAGGGAAAACCTATACTGGTTTCAAAATCATCAAGCCTGATGGAACTACTCAGATCGTAGATTTGCAAACCGCAGTTCCAGTGGCGTCCTCATCCAACAACTCTGCTAAAAAAATTGCCATCCCCGACTTACAAATAGGGGACATCATTGACTATTTCTACCATGAAAAAGAATTCGTTTCGTTGACCTATCAAGTTCATGTTTTTTCCCCAGTTTTGACCACGCTTGCGTCCAGCTACCCTGCCAAATATGTCCGTCGCTGCTTTGAGGTGGAGAAAAAATTTTACATCAATTACAAACCGATGAACGGCGCACCCGAGCTTAAGGCGACTGAGGATGATAAGTTGAAGTTTTTCACCTTGGAGGTCAAAGATTTAGATAAGATTGAGGGTACTGAATGGATGTACGTTTACCGTTCCTTGCCTGCCATAAAGTTCCAAATCATGTATGCCAAGAACACTATGTTGGAAAGTCAATTGTATTCTTTTCATGGCGACCCTGGCGTGGTTAAATCCGAGGTGAGCGATGAAGAAATTATCGAGTTGGGCAAAAAATTTTTACGGACAGAAACTTCCAAACATTTGGTCGATAAATTTATTGAGAGGGTAAAAGAGAATGGAATTGATTACGACAATCTTTCCACCCGAGAGAAGGTGGATGAACTCTACCACTACTTGCATTATGAAAATGTGGCCAAAGAGTTGGAGCCCTATTTCTTAAATAAACCGTGGCATGAACCTAATACCAACCAAGCCAATTTTATCTCCGACATGGTTAAGTACCTGTTACGAATGGACATTTCCGGCGACCTGATTTTGACGACCGACCGAGGCTATGGAACACTGGACGAACTTTTGTTAGTACAAGAAATTGGGGTTTTATTGCGAATCGAAACCGCACCCGATAGTTTTAGCTATTATTCCAATTATTCTCTCCATCCCTACCTGAATACTATTTTAACCGATTATGAAGGCCAGCCAGCTTGGGTGATCCCTTATGACCATCGCGATAGAGAGCGAACCAAAGAAAAAATAACGTTGCCCGTTAGTTCCTACACCCAAAACCAAACAACCATGACCTCGAAAGTGAAGGTAAATGAAGACTTTGAGACGCTTAATTGCTCAACCATTTATTCCCACCAAGGCCACAACAAAGATTGGTACCAATATCGCCTGACCAAACTCTATGATTTCTTGCCAGCAGAATTAAAATTCTTTGGTGACCAGCCTTTCATTGAATCGGTACGCAAAAAAGACCAGCATAAGACTCAACAAGAAATCGCTGAGTTAAAGAAAAAGCTGCAAAAAGATTTGGACGAAACATTGGAAGGTATGCTCAACGATGAATACAAATGTGAAGGGGGTAAGGTAACCAATTTTGAAATACTGAAAATGGGCCGATACCAAGAACCTCAATTCGAGTACCAAATAAACAGCACTGTCCCGCGCTTGGTCCAGAAAGCAGGGCCAAATTATTTATTGAATGCGGGAATGCTGATCGGCTCCCAAAAAGAAATTGACGAGAAAGACAAAACCCGTAGCGTTGATGTATACATGAGCAGCGCACGTTCGTACCACAATGAAGTCACCGTTGAATTACCGGAAGGCTATATCGTCGACGGATTGGAAAAATTAACCTATAACGTGAGCAATGAAACAGGTGGTTTTACCAGTTCTGCGCAAGTTGAAGCAGACGGTACCTTGAAAATAAAAACTAAAAAATGGTATGCCCACCAATACGAAAAAGCGGAAGATTGGGCAAAGATGCTGGAGTATTTAGAGGCAGCCTATCATTTTACACAGGTCAAAGTTTTATTAAAAAAGCAATAGCGTATTTTTAAACTAAATGCTTCGCTGTTGAGGCTACGCCAAAAAAGAAGGCTTTGATGTTGGACACATCAAAGCCTTCCGTTTTATCAAAAGTAAGGATGGAATGTTCATCATGAATTTAATTTCAACACACAACCACATAGAATACCGCCATTCTGCTCTGGCACAGTACTAGGTGTTGAAATTAAATCCTGCTATGTTTTTTAGAAAGTGACTTATGGGACAGCCTCTTCCATTTTATTGAAAGTTAGAATTAAAAGCTGTTTACAGTTACACAAAGCGCTTATTGTACCACCAATCTATGCACAGCCAGTTCCCCGTCTGTTTCGATTTTCACCATGTACAAGCCGGACAATAGCGTCGCCGTTTCGATTTGGTATTGGAGCGTGTTGGCAGACAATATTTGTTGCCGAACCGACCGCCCCTGCGCATCGAATATTTCCAAACGACCTTGTTCAAAACTCTTTACCAAACGAAGGTTGACAAGGTCTTTGGCAGGGTTTGGGAACAGTTGGGCTTCCTGTACTTCGTAGGTTTGGCTGGAAATAGCTACATCCAGATTGTTCGCTCCACTGTTAGGGTTGCTTGTTAGGTTCTGTATTTGGCACTGGGCCAATATCTCTGCTTGGCTGTTGCAGCCCGATGCATTGAAGTAAATGACACGTGACCCAACCACGCCGCCATTGTTGAGCAGGTCGGTAATATCGCAGCAGTCGGATAGCTGGAAATTATAGTACATCATAAAATTTCCTCCAACAGCAGTAAGATTGTGCAAACCAAATAAGCTGGACAGGCTGGAATTGAACAGAATCGTGACCGTACCACCCACCGACTGCAGGTTATCCAAACCGTTGAGGCTTGCAAGCCCCGTATATTGAATGTTCAGGTTGCCCGTGATCGATTGAATGTTGGCCAGCGGCGTGAGGTCGGTGATGTTGTACCCTGAAATCATGACGTTGCCATTGATGGAAGTGGGGCAGCCATACCAATCGTCCAGTTGCGCTTGGGAGGTAAACATGACATTGCCACTGTGAACGGCGAGCCCGTTGTCTATTTGCCCATCACAGTTGTTGTCAATGCCATCGCAGATTTCCGCCACACCGGGATTTAAAGCAGCATCGGCATCGTCGCAGTCGCCGTCCACTGGCCGGTAGGTATCCATATCGGCATCAATGCAGTATTCGTTGATTTGGGGCACACTTTCACAGCCCGTTTTGTTGCCGAGGATGGTTATAGCCCCCCCTATAGCACCAGGTGTGTTGAGCAGGTCATGGATACCGCAACAGTCGGTAAGGTTTTGGTTGCCGAATGCTTGGAGTGCTTCGGCAACTGAGGTGAGACCGGACAACCCATCCAGGTTTTTTAAAGCATCATTTTGGTTAATGGCTACATACGTTCCCCCGAAGTGATATTTGATAACCCATCAATGTTTTTCAGGGAAGGATTGCCACCTACCGATATATAATTGGGGACATGCCCAGAAATGTTGGAAAGCGGATCAAGGTCCTCCAGCAAAGCGTTGCTGTTGACAGCTAAAGCGCTCACACTGGTGATGTTCTCCAAGCCAGCCAAGGACAAGAGGTTGGGGCAATGGCTGATGAAAAGCACCTGCACAGAAGTCAGCCCCGACAAAGGGGTCAGGTCGGTGATGTCGCTCCCCTTGATGTCAAAGTTTGCATTCGCCACGGAGCAAGGGCCATAATTCGCTTGAAAATTATCGATATCAGCCTGGGAATGAAGATCGAAATGTGCGGGTCCACCGCAAGGCTGGGCAAAGGTGGCAGCGCCGAAGGCGGCCAGAAAAAGGCAGGACAGGAAAAAAGAACGACAGGTTTTAGAGGTCATTCGAATGGTTGAAGTAATTTTCATAAGGTTACAATTTTTGTGCTCACAAGGAGCGGTTAGAAGTGTTGTTTAAAAGCCCCCACCAAGCCGGGCAACACTTCTAAATGTTGGTGGCTCGGCGGGGTGTGTTTTAAGTCAGTTTTTACAATGGCTTTGATTTTTAAAACTGATGGTGCAAATATGGGAGCCGTGACAGCAAAACCGTTTGTCAAATGCGTTCAAGGATTGGCCAATCCGTTGTATGGGACCAACAAAGATTTGTCAATTCGTTGCATGGATTCGTTGCGCCAAACTTGTAAATTGTTGAAAGACAGCTACTTGTTGGTTGCATTTACATTCCTGAACTCCCGTTCAGGAGAAGGAGAGGAGCTTCCGAACGGGAGTTCGGAAGTACGTTGCTGGGCAGAACACCAAATATTTTCTGAAAAGACCTTGAAAAATGGGCTGGGTCTTGATAGCCGAACTTATGCTACTATTTTTTCCCACAGATCGTTAATTGCGGTACTGCCATCTTCCTTATTCACCGAACCGGTAACTGTAACACCTTCGGAAGGCAAGCCATTATTCTTTAATTCCGTTTCTACTTCCATCTGGGTCAACTCTTCGAGGTCCTCATCCTTAATAAAATCGTTTTTTATGAAAACAAGTACTTTTTTAATGCCGCTCTGCTTGGCTTTTATGACTTCCAGCCGTTTCTCTCCATATATACTTTCCGACAAGTCCATTATCAATATTGCCTGAGCAAAATTGTTTTCTGCCTTGCCCATCTCATCCATGCGCTCCTGATGGGATACACCGTAGAAGAAAATAAAAGGCAGCGCATTCCTTATAACACCATAAAAGTTTGAGGCATATTCATTGGGATATATCCCGGTTAAGGCATGGACCAGGCTTGATCCAGAACGGGGGTCACCTAATATGATAACTTTCGGTATTCCTTTGGCTTTGCTTAATTGACTCCAATCAAACACCGCTGATTCAAAACTTGCCCCGGTCAGGTCAGCGCCCGCCAAATTTGCCCCGGTCAAGTCGGCCCAGTTTAGATTTGCCCCGGCCAGGTCGGTGTTGCTTAAGTTGGCATTTTTTAAGTTGGCTTTACTCAAATCTGCTTTTGAAAGTTTTTTACCACTTAAATCCTCATTTTCCAAAATGGGTGTATAAATCTTGTTTTGGTCTCTGTGTTCCCCGAATTTGGCTGGATTTGCGATTAAAGTATCGACGAGATTAAAGTTCGGCATGACTTGATATTTTTGAAAGCTTGATTAATCTTAATTCAGAACAATGGTATTGAGGTTCGCAGGACTTCCCCAATCCCTTTGACAGAAAAGGATTGGGGAAGCAGATATTTTCCTGATACCCTTTATTGAGCTGGAACAATATTAAAGCCTGCCCCAGAATAATAAGCCTGGGTTTCCTCGTAAGGCCCGATGTAAACGCCTTGTTCGCCGTGCATCAGGTAGTAGCCAGGATAGTTGGTGACTTCCAGATAAATCAAGTCGTTTCCTCCGGCTATTCGGTTGAACAAGGAACCTGCTCCGTCACCGGGGCCGACCACGAAACGGTTTTCAGCCCATTGCAGGTAATTGCCGGGGAATTCGGCCAGTTCAAACATCACCTGCCCTTCGTCGGTCACCCGATGCATCCTGAAAGTACAGTTGGCCTGCGTTTCTGTGTTGGAAGACACCACCAAACCAACTCCCTCGGCATTGCCTGCGATTACATAATCCGGCCAAATAGGGGATTGAATACGGACGATACCTTCCTCCATGAACGTATTTGTAGCCCCCCAACCATCTGCCGGGTTATTCAATTCTCCATCGTCCCAGTTTTGCTCCTCGTTCGAGTTTTCTTCATCTGACCATTCGCCTTCATTTGCCCAATTTTGCTCCTCGTTCCATTCGGTTTCGTCTGGTTGAGGGATTTCAGCTGGTGCGGGGTTAAAGGTAGGTGCAGCATTGACGACCCCCGGAAGGATAGTCCCATCGGGAGCAACCGTTGGAGCGGGGGCCTGATTAGACCTTGGCCTGGCTTCACCAATGGCAGCCGGAGTCGCACTATTGGTGGTGGTTGCCGGAACCGGACTATTGGTATTGGTTACCGGGATGGCCCCTTGGCCACCGTGGTGTTTGTTCACGTAGTTATTGTAGGCCACCACGGCATCGTTGTACTTTTGCTCCCCTTGTGCACGCAGGGTTGGGCACTCTTCCGGGCTCAGAGGAATCTCCACATATTTGACAGAGTTTTTGTTGAACATTTTAAAAGTGCGTACCGTTTCACCGTTTTTTCTCTTCAGGGTAATGTTGTTGGCTACGGAATAAATAGACCCCTTGCTACAAGGGCTGACTGTGTATTTTTCATAAGAACCTACGGAAGTAGAATATTCATTGGTCCAAGTACTGGAAAAGCCGAGTTCGGCGGTAAAGGTGATAGTCTCGGTGACGGCGATCAGAATCCCGTTGCCTCCCACCTCCGTCGAATGGGATACGCTAAAGTTAGCATTTACAGAAGTGCTTTGACTGGACGATTGGGTCTGGCTGCGGTTATTGCCAAATTCAATGCTGCTTCCGCCATTGTTTTGCTTCCAACCATCGTTGTCACCTCCCATACGTTTTACATATTCTTTTCTTTCCACCACATAGTAAGGAGATTCCTTCATTTTCTGGCGAAAACTCTTTTCCGGATCATTTACCATATAAAAAGGGACATTCACGGAGATTTCTTTGTGCGGACTGGTCTCATCGCCAAGAAAAGAAAGCAGGCTGTATTGAGTAATGGCGGGTGCGTCCTTGTCGACTTTAGGCGGCAAGGGTACTTCTTTGAAAGCTTCTACCAGTTTGAATTCAAATTGCTGCTCGGCTTCCATGTTGTATTCCTTTACCGTAAGCTGGGTTGTTGGGCCACCACTATGTGGGTCAGAAGTTACAGCCAGGCGATCGTTGCTCCTAAAACACATGGCATAGCGATCCAACCCCAATCCTTTCAGGGTGTATGTAGCGTACTCCTGTCCACCATATTCACTGCTTTCCATGGGGTCTCCCACCTTTGGGACATAACCACTGACTGCCGCCCCTTTAGGCAAGAGTGCTTTTCCCGAAGAAGCATTAAAAATCAAAAAAGAACCATTTTTCTGCCGAATAACTGCAAATAGGAATTCTTCTGATCCGCCCTCCTGTCCATTATTATGGTTGAGCAGCAGCGTGGCATCCGTACCTCCTTGCCGGCCAGACTGCAGTTGGAAAAGCGTGTATGGGTTGGTGATACGATAAAGCCCTGAGACGATTTGATCTGCTTTTTCGTACCCGTTCGGTAGTCGCTCCACATGTATACAACTGACGCGGTCGTGCCAGGAGCCGGTGGTCCTATCTGGATATATTGCTCCAAAATCACGAATGTTTCCTACTGCTTTGAAGTTGGGCCCCTTCCGGTCGTAATGATCGTAAAGTTGAACTACATAGCCGGGTTGTATTTTTATCGAACTCCATTGATCCCTGATCAGTGGGTGGTTGTCGACATTTTTTGTTCCCAACTCAGACCAGGTATTGTTCCAGCCCGTGTATTGATTGTTCTCGTAGGCTGTAAGGATAGGTTGTCCCTGTAGCGCTAGGGCAGAAAGGAGAAAATACATTGCTGCGGAAATTGGGAGAAGGAATGCTGGTATTGTTTTCATAATTCTTGAATTTTAAAATATTGAACGAATGTTTGCTATTGTTATCTGTTGGACGCTAGAAGCCACAACTAAAAGTTGTTTACTCAACTAACACCATTTCTCTGTGTCAACGAGGAGGCGTATTAGTAGTTAGCCTGTAGTTTTTGAATAAAAGAAGAGTCGTAGTTCATTAGCTTATATTTCAAATCCGTCATTTTTCTATTATCCACAGCTACAGTGTTTCCATTTTTAAGATAGACCTTTTCCTCATAGCCAGACTCGTCCTTCTTGATGTCGGCGATATATTTTAAATTGATACACAATGACTCTTCCACCTCGTAAAAAAAATGCTTGTGCAATTGGTTGACAACTTGCGCAAATGAACTTTTCGTTTCCTTTTTGCTGCCGTCGGAGAAGTGAATATCGGTCGACTGGTCGTTCCTGATCACGTGAGTAACATTGTCAGTAACAAGGTATTCTTGTAGGTTATGGTCATTGAGAATAGTAATGGTCATAATTTTTGATTTAGTGGTCAGTCTGCAATTTTTGATTCGCAGCTTTAGAGGATGTGATGTATTTCGGCTGCATCATCAATTTCACACTAACCCTCGGTGGAAAATGATTTTTGTATTTGCCTGAAAGGCGTAAAAAATTTTAATGAAGAAAACTTAATGGTTCTTTGATAAACCCAGTGATGTTGGGATTTATCCGGGAACCAATGAGTGAAGTTTCGAAGTGACTCGAATGGTAAAAGAAATTTTCATCAGTTTACAATTTTGTGCTCACAAGGAGCGGTTAGAAGTGTTGTTTAAAAGTCCCCACCAAGCCAAGCAACACTTCTAATGTTGGTGGCTCGGCAGGGTGTGTTTTCAGTCAGTTTTTACAATGGCTTTGATTTTTAAAACTGATGGTGCAAATATGGGAGCCGTGGCAACAAAACCGTTTGTCAAATGGGTTCAAGGATTAGTCAATCCGTTGCATGAGGCCAACAAAGATTAGTCAATTCGTTGCATGGATTGCCACACCAAACTTATAAGTTGTTGAAAAACAACCACTTGTTGGTTGCATCTGTACTCCTGAACTCCCGTTCAGGAGAGGAGCTTCCGAACGGGAGTTCGGAAGTAAGTTGCTGGGCAGAACACCAAATATTTTCTAAAAAGACCTTGAAAAATGGACGGGATCTTTAAAACCGACTTTCTATGCCACTTCGGAGAGGTGCAGGTGATGTGCGGACTTACACCTCTTCCGCAAGGGCAGAGTCTTTATCGAGCATAAGTAACTGCACAATTACTTATGCCCGATAAAGACCCTTTGCTCAATAGTTCTGCCTACTCAACCACCAATTTGTGCACAGACATTTCCCCGTCCGTTTCCACTTTCACAAAATAAAGCCCCGGAGAAAAGGCTGCCGTTTCGACCTGGTACTGGCGTGTGCCGGCGGTCAGCCCCTGTTGTTTCAACAACCGCCCCTGCGCATCGAATATTTCCAGCTGCCCCTGTGCAAAGCTTTTGCTCAGGCGAACGTTGACCTGTTCGTTGGCCGGGTTGGGAAATAGCCGGACCTCCTGTATTTCGGCCGCTGCGTGGGAGGTTTGGATGCCGGTGTTCTGCCCTACCAAGCTCTGTCCGAGCGGGCACGCCGCCATGATCGCCGCCGCACTGTTGCAGTGCGAGTTCGAGGCGTTGAAGAAGATGGTGGTCACCCCCGCTACTCCGTTGTTGGTCAGCAGGTCGTCAATGGCGCAACAGTCAGACAGTTGGAAGTTGTAGTAAACCATCAGGCTGCCGCCCAACGTCGACAGGGAGTCCAAACCGTTCAGCGTGGACAGGCTACCGTTCATCATGATCATCAGGTTGCCCGTAACCTCCACAATGTTTTCCAGTGGCGTCAGGTCGTCGATGTTGGCCCCTTGGATGGTCACGTGGCCGTCAATGACTTCGTAACATGCCATCCACGCATCCAGCTGGGCCTGCATCGTGAACAATACATTGCCCACGTACGTCAGGCCCGAAAGGCCCTCGTCCACCTCGCCGTCGCAGTTGTCGTCAATGCCGTTACAAATCTCAACCGCACCCGGATGGACCGCCGCATTGTTGTTGTCGCAGTCCGTGTCCACCTTGATCAGGTCCTCCGCCCGGCGGTAGCCGGCGGGACAGGAGCACTGCACAACCGCCGGCAAAGCACCGTAAAAGTCCCCATCATAGTCCGGGTACCAGACCTGACCGGGAAACCAAGTAGCCTTGGTGTCGTCACAGTCCTCTTCCGTGCCGACGAGGTCGCCGAGGGCCTTGTAGCCTGTTGGTTGCACGCAGCCAGTCTGCGTTATGTAATCGGTGTAGCCGTCGTTGTCGAGGTCTTTGTACCAGGTCGTTGACTGGTTGCCCGGCCCGACCGTGGCGGTAGCCGTTTTTTCACAAATGTTTGGGATGCCAAACACTTTTAGCCTCAGGTCGTAGGTGCCGGATACCACGTTGTTAAATGCACCAGTGAACTGGTAACTGACACCTCCGTCGATGGAATAGCCAAGCTGTCCTCCACCCGCCGTCGCTGTGACCGTAATGGTGCCATCGCCCGTACCGGTACAGCTCTCGTCCGTAGCGACGACGCTAATGAGGTCAACGAACGGGGATACTTCCACCGTGGCTATGCACGTTGCGGTATTGCCGCTGCCATCGGCCACCGTCAGTGTCACGGTATTCGGGCCCTCGTCCTGACAGGTCAAGGTGGACGGTGCGACCGACAGGGTCACGCCGCCACACACATCTGAGCTGCCATTGTTGATTTCATTTGGATCAACCGTGTATTGGCCGTCCACATCGAGCGTGGCGGCGATCACGGCCGTGGTGCAGTTTGCCGTGGGCAAACTATTATCAACTACGTTAAACGTACAAGTAGTCGTGCTGCTATAGACACCGTCATCGGCCTTCAACGTGACCGTTTGTGGGCCCACATCGATACAGGTATAACTGATGGCCGGGCTGGTCTCTGTGACCGAGCAGTTGTCGGTGGAACTGCCGTCGCCAATGTTGGCCGGAAGAGTCCCGTTGCCGGAGGCATCCAGCACCACATCCGGGATGCTGACGGGGCAAACGGCGACCGGGGCCTGTTGGTCAACAACATGGAATCTACAATTGGTAAATACGGTATTGGAACCATCCGTCACCGTCAACGTGACCGTTTGCGGACCGACGTCCCCACAGCCAACATTGATGGTAGGGCTGGTCTCCATTGCCGAGCAGTTGTCGGTGGAGCTGCCATCGCCTATGTTGGCCGGCAGGGTTCCGTTGCCGGAGGCATCCAGCACCACATCCGGGATGCTGGCCGGACAGATAGCAACGGGCACTTCGGCATCTGCCACCGTCACCTGAGCGGTGCAGGAAGACTGGTTGCCGCTCGCATCGAAAACCTCGACGAGGACGGGTATCGTGGTACCGGCATCTGCACAGGTAACGGAGGCCGGGGACATCTTCCAGAAATTAACGGTGTAGCAATTATCTGTACCACCTGCATACACGTCGTCCTCTTCAAGGGTATAGTTGCCGGAAGCGTCGAGTTGGACGGTCGTTGTTTTACACTGGGGGGCCGGCAGGCTGTTGTCCTCTACCGATACCGTAGCGGTGCATTCTGCCGTGTTCCCGTTGCCATCTGTTGCCGTCACTGTCACCGTGGCCGGATTCCAGACATTGTTGCAATCAACCGACCCAACATCCATGCTGACAAAGTTGACAGTCCCGCAATTGTCGACACTGTTGGCAGCGTCGAACACATCCGTTTCGAGGAGGGTGTACTGGCCATTGCCGTCAAGCACAACCGTAGGGTTGAAACAAGCGGGGACGGGCGGTTCGTTGTCAAACAATGTCAGGGTAACAGTACAAGGGGTCGAGTTGCCGTTACCGTCGTCAGCACTTACAATGACATTTACCTGCCCCAAATGGCTACCGCTAAACAGGCTGTTTGCTGAGGGGTTCTGACTAAGGGTGGCCGTGCCACAGTTGTCGTATGCATCGGTGATGTCGGCCAAAAGGTCGGGGACTGTGCCCTGACAGGTTCCGGGGTTGATGTTGATGTTTTGGTCGTCAGGACAGGTGAACGTGGGAGGCGTATTATCAACAACCGATACCGTAAAATTACAGATGCCCTGGTTGTTTGTTTGGTCGGTTACGGTTATGGTAACCTCATGATTTCCCAATCCAACTGTAGAATTTTGCAGCGGATCCTGAGATATGGAAGTCGTTCCACAACCATCATCAACTGTTGCCAAAGACCTGTAATCCATTAAACTCTGATTACAGCTTGGACTGGCAAAAACAGTTTGGGTAGTTGGGCAGGAAACGGTTGGCGGTTGGCAACTTGGGGTAACTTCCAATGTGAAAGTACAGTCGCCGGCTAACGCAACGTCATCGGTTGCGATGATCGTAACGGTGTGGTTGCCCACAGTGAGGATGTCGTTCGGTGCGGGAGACTGCGACTTGGAAGGGCTGGCCGTACAGTTATCGGAAGCAGTGGCCAGGCTGGTGAAATCAACCACCGTGTAGTTTCCAAAAATATCCGCTTGCACCGTCTGCGTCCCAGGGCAGGTGACTGTCGGATTCGAAACATCTTTCAAGGTTACGGTAAACGAGCAATCTTTGGTGTTACCGTTCCCGTCATCCGCCGTGAGCGTCACGGTCTCCACATCGTCGTGACCGCTAAGTGGGGTGGTGGCCACTGGGGACTGGGTGACGGTAGGCGAACCACAGTTGTCGATGGCAGAAACGGCATTCCACGCCCCGACCGTGCCCGCACAGGAAGCATCCGCATCAACGGTCTGATTACCGGGGCAAGTGATCGCAGGGTCGGTGACATCTTCAAGGTTACTGTAAACGAGCAGCTCGGCCGTGTTCCCATTTCCATCATCGGCAGTGAGGGTGACTATTTTGCAAATCATTGTGCCCACTCAGTAAGGTGGCCACCGCTGGCGATTGCGAAACGGTCACGTTGCCGCAGTTGTCAGATGTAAGCGACGGCACTCCATGTGCCGACCGTGCCCTCACAGAAAGCATCTGCATTGACCGTCTGGGTTACCGGGCAGGTGATGGAGGGTTTTGTCTGGTCTTCCAATGTGACGTCGAATGAACAAGAGTTCGTATTGTTTGATTCGTCGGTAGCGGTAAGGGTGACCGAAATAGTCCCCAAACTGAGCTCCCGTACCGGCAATGGGCGACTGGCCAATGTAACAATGCCACAACCACTTGAGACAAGTGCCGACCCTGTATAGTCATTCAAAGTGCCCGCACAAGAGCCATCGGCTGCCACGGTCTGGCGGCAGGACAGGTCACCGTTGGTGCGGCACAGCCTGCCTGAACGGTCAGCGTAAAGGTACAGTCGCCGGTCAGGCTGACGTCATCGGTTGCCGCGATGGTAACCGTTTGGTTGCCAATCCCCAGAATGGTTGCCACAGTCGGTGACTGTGTCTTCGCTGGGCTGGCAGTGCAGTTGTCCGATGCAGAAGCAAGACCCGTAAAATCTTCCATGGAATAGTTCCCGGTCACATCCGCTTGAACTGTTTGTGTGCCGGGCAGGTGATCGTAGGGGCGGTAACATCTTTCAAGGTTACGGTAAACGAGCAGTCGGCCGTGTTGCCGTTCCCATCATCAGCCGTGAGTGTCACCGTCTCCGCATCGTTGTGACCGCTGAGCGGGGTGGTGGCCAATGGGGACTGGGTCACTGTGACCGAGCTACAATTATCAGAAAAAGAAGCGACACTCCACGCCCCGACCATGCCCGCACAGGAAGCATCCGCATTGACGGTCTGGTTTACCTGGGCAGGTGATTACAGGGTCGGTGACACTCTTCAAGGTTACGGTAAACGAGCAGTCGGCCGTGTTACCGTTCCCGTCATCAGCCGTGAGCGTCACGGTCTCCACATCATTGTGACCATCCAGCAGGGTGGTTGGGTCAGGTGATTGAGAAACCATCACGCTGCCACAATTGTCGGTAGCGGAAACAGCAGCCCCACACCCCGACCGTGCCCTGACAATTTATGTCTGCATTGACGGTCTGCTGTTCCCGGCAGGTGATTACAGGGTCGGTCTGTCGGACAGGGTGACATTAAAGGTACAAGAGTTGGTATTGCTGGCTTCGTCGGTCGCCGTGACCGTCACCTGAATGGTGCCCAGGCTGAGCGCAGTGCCCGTTATCGGCGACTGGGTCAGCGTGCCGTTGCCGCACCCGCCTACAACGGTGGCCAGTCCGGTATAATCATCCAGCGTCCCAGCACATGAACCATTGGCTGCTACCGTCTGGTTGGCCGGACAGGTGACCGTGGGTGCCGAACAACCAGCCTGAACGGTCAGCGTAAAGGTACAGTTGCCGGTCAGGCTGACGTCATCAGTTGCGGTGATGGTAACGGTGTGGCTGCCCACTGTGAGTACCGTGCCTGGTACGTGAGACTGCGATTTGGCAGGACTAACCGTACAGTTGTCGGAAGCAGTGGCCAGGCCAGTGAAATCAACCACCGTGTAGTTTCCGGAAAATATCTGCCTCGGTAATTTTGCCCAGTCCCCGGGCAGGTGACCGTAGGGTTGGTAACATCTTGCAGGGTTACGGTAAACGAGCAGTCGGCCGTGTTACCGTTCCCGTCATCCGCCGTGAGCGTCACGGTCTCCACATCGTTGTGACCGCTGAGCGGGGTGGTGGCCACTGGGGACTGGGTCACGGCAGGCGAGCCACAGTTGTCAGTAGCGGAAACAGCACTCCACGCCCCAACCGTACCCGCACAGGAGGCATCCGCATTGACGGTCTGGTTTACCGGGCAGGTGATTACAGGGTCAGTAACATCTTTCAAGGTTACGGTAAACGAGCAGTCGGCCGTGTTACCGTTCCCGTCATCAGCCGTGAGCGTCACGGTCTCCACATCGTTGTGACCGTTGAGCGGGGTGGTGGCCACTGGGGACTGGGTGACTGCGACCGTGCCACAATTGTCGGTAGCGGAAACAGCATTCCAGGCCTCGACCGTGCCCTGACAATTTATGTCTGCATTGACGGTCTGGTTGCCTGGGCAGGTGATTACAGGGTCGGCCTGGTCGGACAGGGTGACATTAAAGGTACAGGAATCTGGTATTGCTGGCTTCGTCGGTCGCCGTGACCGTCACCTGAATGGCGCTCCAGGCTGAGCGCAGTGCCCGTTACCGGCGACTGGGTCAGCGCCGTTGCCGCACTCCGCCTACAACGGTGGCCAGTCCGGTATGTCCATCCAGCGTCCCGGCACATGAACCATTGGCTGCTACCGTCTGGTTGGCCGGACAGGTGACCGTGGGTGCCGAACAACCAGCCTGAACGGTCAGCGTAAAGGTACAGTTGCCGGTCAGGCTGACGTCATCAGTTGCCGTGATGGTAACGGTGTAGCTGTCCACGGTGAGGATCATTCCTGGTGTAGGAGACTGCGATTTGGCAGGGCTGGCCGTGCAGTTGTCGGAAGCATTGGCCAGTCCGGTGAAATCAACCACCGTGTAGTTTCCAAAAATATCCGCTTGCACCGTCTGCGTCCCAGGGCAGGTGACTGTCGGATTCGAAACATCCTGCAGGGTTACGGTAAACGAGCAGTCGGCCGTGTTGCCGTTCCCATCATCAGCCGTGAGTGTCACCGTCTCCGCATCGTTGTGACCGCTGAGCGAGGTGGTGGCCAATGGGGACTGGGTCACTGTGACCGAGCTACAATTATCAGAAAAAGAAGCGGCACTCCACGCCCCAACCGTACCCGCACAGGAGGCATCCGCACTGACGGTCTGGTTTACCGCGGATTACAGGGTCATAATAGATCTTTCAAGGTAACTGGTAAACGAGCAGTCGGCCGTGTTACCGTTCCCGTCATCAGCCGTGAGCGTAACGGTCTCCACATCGTTGTGACCGTTGAGCGGGGTGGTGGCCAATTGGGACGGGGTGACTGCGACCGAGCCACAATTGTCGGTAGCGGAAACAGCATTCTGGCGCTTCCCGACCGTGCCCTGACACTTATGTCTGTACGACGGCCTGGCTGCCTGGGCAGGTGATTACAGGGTTGGCCTGGCTGGACAGGGTGACATTAAAGGTACAAGAGTTGGTATTGCTGGCTTCGTCGGTCGCCGTGACCGTCACCGGAATTATGCCCAGGCTGAGCGCAGTGCCCGTTACCGGCGACTGGGTCAGTGCTGTTGCCGCACCCGCATACAACGGTGGCCAGTCCGGTATAATCATCCAGCGTCCCCGCACATGAACCATTGGCGGCTACTGGCCCGGTTGGCCGGACAGGTGACCGTGGCGTTTATCAACCAGCCTGAACGGTCAGTTTAAAGGCACAGTTGCCGGTCAGGCTGACGTCATCAGCGTCGTGATGGTAACGTAGCTGTCCACGAGGACCATTCCGGTGTAGGAGACTGCGATTTGGTGAGCTGGCCGTGCAGTTGTCGGAAGCAGTGGCCAGGCCAGTGAAATCAACCACCGTGTAGTTTCCGAAAATATCCGCCTGCACGGTCTGCGTCCCCGTAGCAGGTGACTGTCGGATCTGAAACATCCCGCAGGGTTACGGTAAACGGAGCAGTCCACCGTGTTACCGTTCCCGTCATCAGCCGTGAGCGTTACGGTCTCCACATCATTGTGACCGCTTCTCTCGCCCGAGCGGGTGGTGGACACTGTCTTCGCCCAAGCAGCAGGCGAGCCACAGTTGTTTCAGTAGCGAAACAGCACTACCGCCCCGACCATGCCCGCACAGGAGGCATCCGCGCCATTTGCGGTCTTTGGTTTTACCGCGGCAGGTGATTACAGGGTCAGTAACATCTTTCAGGGTTACGGTAAACGAGCAGTCGGCCGTGTTACCGTTCCCGTCATCAGCCGTGAGCGTCACGGTCTCCACATCATTGTGACCATCCAGCAGGGTGGTTGGGTCAGGTGATTGAGAAACCGTCACGCTGCCACAATTGTCGGTAGCGGAAACAGCATTCCACACCCCGACCGTGCCCTGACAGTTTATGTCTGCATTGACGGTCTGGTTGCCTGGGCAGGTGATCGCGGGGTCTTCCTCGTCCACCACATTCACGGTGGCATCACAGAAATCAGCGTCATTGTTGATATCGGTGATGGTCAGCCGGACAGTCTGTGGCGTGCCGACATGGCTGCAATCAAACGTATTAAGATCAATGGTGAGGGACTGCTGTCCGCAATCAGCCGTACTGCCATTGTCCACATCACTGGCGGTGATGGTGACGGAATTTCCCACCAACACTGCATCGAAAGATTTGCATTGGGCCACAGGTGCATCGCAGCAGGGATTGTCATCGTCCGCTATAGTGAAAGTACAATTGGCAGTGGCGGTCTGGTTGAACAGATCGGTTACCTGGAGTGTCACCGTGTGCGCCCCCAGAGTATTGCAGTCGAATATCTGACTAGTCATATTGTCTATTAAAAACGAAAGTGGTGCACAACCAGCACTGCCGGCTCCGACCTGATCAGCCGTCACGGTAGCGGAGTGGTTGGCATCCAACTGTACGGTCAGGTTGGCAGCACAGCTGGCAGTGGGTGTCGGCATTGTTCCCTGGAACTCATAAGCGCCCAGGTCAATGGTAGTAGTACCTGAGTTGGTAGCATCCACTTTTCGGGTAGCACCGTCAAGGTCTTCGGTGGTGCTGTTCGCTGCATTGTCACCAGCATCAATGGCCGGGGAGCAGGACTGCAGACGGAGGTCACCTGTGGTGCCCAAGCCGAAGGGTGGCGGGCTGACGAAGAGCGGGTCCACGTCCAATACATCAGTACAGGTTGCCCCTACCGGGCAGCCGCCCTGCACGATGGAGTTGGTGATGGAGAAACTAATGAAGTTGTTTGTGATCCCTATTCCTCCCCAGAGGATGCAGTTGGTCACTGTGGGTGAGGAGTAGTAGACATTGTGCATCGCACCGCCGATATTACCTGAGAAAGAGCAGTTGGTCACCGTGGGGGAAGAGGAGAAGTTGTACATCCCGCTATTGATGATATTACCGGAGAAAGAGCAATTGGTCACCGTGGGGGAGGAGGAGTTGTTGGACATCCCGCTATCGGTATTACCTGAGAAAGAGCAATTGGTCACCGTGGGGAAGGAGGAGGAGATGGTTTTCATACCGGAGCCGGTATTACCGGAGAAAGAGCAGTTGGTCACCATGGGCGAGGAGAAGGAGTTGTTTTCCATCCCGTCGCCAGTATTATCTGAGAAAGAGCAGTTGGTCACCGTGGGCGAAGAGGAACGATTGTACATCCCACCGCCCCTATTGTTATTGCTGGGACTTCCATCTGCATTTCCCCCGCTGATGGTGAAGCCATCAAGCACGGCAGAGCTATTCAGGGAGTTTTGAAAGTTGGAAATGACGTGGATAGAGTTGTCGACCAAGGTGCCGTCTTGATCGATATCCCCGCTGAGGATGGTCTCATTGGCGGTGAAGTCCCGCTGCGACATGTCATAACCTGGTGGCTCGTTACCGGCCAGGCCGCCGAAGATGTTGAGGTTGTTTTTCATGACAAAGGAATGGGAGCGGTCACCGGGGTGTAGCCCACACCCTGGTCGGGATAGTAGGTGCCCGCAGCTACCCAGATTTGGGTAACGTCAGCGGAGGTATTAGCTAGGCTGAGAGCGTCCTGCAGGTTGTTGAAAGCGTTCGTCCAGGAGGAGCCGTCGTTGTTGCCGGAAGCGTTGGCGTCCACATAGACAATGCCTTTGGGGCCACAGATGCCCTCCACCCAGTTGGAGGCATTGCCGCTGAGGGCAAAGTTTTGCAGCAGGCCGGGTGCATTGGCATTGGCCGTATTTTCCACCACATCGATGCCCGTATTGCTGCCGCCCGCTGTGCCGTGGTCGAAGATGAACTCGTGCAACAGCCCCGTTTGCGGGCCAGACAGGCCACTACAGAGAAAGCTCTCCTGTATCTCGGCCGGCGTGCGAGCCACCGTCCAGATGCGCACCTCGTCAAGGGTACCATTGGTAAACTCCCCTGTTCCGTTGTACGACCCCAGAAAGAAACCGCTGTTGAAAGCGGGCAGCGGGTCGTCCGAAGATTGCCTTTCCTCCACGAGCTGCCCGTCGAGGTAGGACCTGAAGCCGTTGGCGGTATTGCGCTGCCAGGTAAAGGCCAGATGGTGCCAGTTGTTGTCATCGAAGCCGGAGCCTGCCGAGATGCCGTTCGTTCCGCCATCGTTGGAGAGGATGTGCTGGCCGTTGCCCCAGGCGGTCACGATGTAGCCGCCCCCGTTTTGCAACCGCACGGCGGACTGGCTGTTGGTGCCCTTGAACCAGTACTCCACCGTGATGGCATCGCCACCGGGGAAGAGGGTGTTGGAGCCGCAGCCCGTGAATATTTTCACATGGTCGTCGGTGCCGTCGAAATGGAGGCCGTTGTTGTCCGTGGTGGGCGGTATGGCAATGACGGGGGACTGGTAGTTCCCCTGGAACTCATAGGCGCCGATGTCCACTTGGCCCCCGTTGTAAAAGCGGCTATTGCCGTCGAGGTCGGTGGTGACGCCAGTGGGCACGGCGCTGTCGAGGCCATTGTCAATGGCGCAGGAACTGGCCTGCAGGCGGAGGTTGCCGGTGATGCCAAGGCCGATGGGCGGCTGGCTGACGAAGAGCGGGTCCACGTCGAGGTTGCCGATGCCGACGTAGCTGCCCTGTACGATGGAGTAGGTAATAGTGGGGGTGCCAACGGCGTATATGTCGTTTAAGATTTCAGTGCTGTTGCCCCAGAGGATGCAGTTGGTCACCGTGGGAGAGAAGCCGCTGTTGTACATCCCGCCGCCTCGGCCGCCTGCGTTATTTCCGGAAAAGGAGCAGTTGGTCACCATGGGAGAGGAGTTGTTGTTGTACATCCCGCCGCCGCCGCCGCTGGCGTTGTTGCTGCCCGTATTCCCGGAGAAGGAGCAGTTGGTCACCGTGGGGAAGGAGGATTGGTTGTACATCCCGCCGCCTCTGCTTGCAGAGTTTCCGGAGAAGGAGCAGTTGGTCACCGTGGGGGAGGAGGTGGAGTTGGACATCCCGCCGCCCTCGCCGGTGGAGCTGTCTGCGGAATTTCCAGAGAAGGAGCAGTTGGTCACCGTGGGAGAGGAGTTGTTGAAGTTGTACATCCCACCGCCGTCGTTGTTGGAGTTATTCCCAGAGAAGGAGCAGTTGGTCACCGTGGGAGAGGAGTTGTTGAAGTTGGACATCCCGCCGCCGAAGTTGTTGGAGTTATTCCTGGAGAAGGAGCAGTTGGTCACCGTGGGAGAGGAGTTGTTGTTGTACATCCCGCCGCCGCTGGAAGATCCACTACCATTCGCATTCCCCCCAGTGATGGCAAAGCCATCGAGAACGGCGGTGCTGTTCAGGCCGTTGTTGTTGTTAGAAATGACGTGGTAGGAGTTGTCGCCGTTGTTGCCCACGGTGCCGATGTCGCCGCTGAGGATGGTCTCATTGGCAGTGAAGTCCCGCAGTGACATATCGTAACCTGATGGCTCGTTACCGGCCAGGCCGCCGAAGATGTCGAGGTTGTTTTTCATAACAAAGGAAATCGCTCTGTCAGTAGCGGTGCAAGGGTTACAGGTCGTCGGCTTGTAGGTGCCGGCGGCTACCCAGACCTCATCACCAGAAGCAGAGGCATTGATCATAGCCTGCAGGTCGCCGGAGGCATCGGCCCAGGAGGAGCCAGTGCCTGTGCCGCCTTCCTGCACGTAGCGGATGGTCTGGGCAAAAGCGCCCTGCGCCAGCAAAAATGCCAGGCCGAGCAGGCCCAGGCGCAGCAGCCGGGCTGGGAAAGAAAGAATATGGGGGTTTTGAGGGTTGCGAAGGTTATTTTGAATTTTCATGAAGCAAGTATTTTAATACGTTCAGGCTGAATGGAAAAAACAGGCGAGAAACATGGGTTGCTGCGGCTGTTTTCAAATGGTGTCAAATATGGTTTTTAAGAATGAGTCTGTCGTTGCGTGGGTTGTGCCATCCGACCCGTTCCCCTGCGACCCGGGCAGCCGGGAGGTACGCAGAGGGGATGGCCTCCCCATCACAGTCGTCGTCGGTGTTGTTGCAGGTCCCTGGAACCTCACGCTGGCCTTGGCATTGTCACCAATGGTGAGATTGCCACTACGGGAAAACTGTTCGATTGCCCCGGCCATGCATAGTGGTTGTCTTTTTTTCATTTTTAAATTTATTTAAATGGAATCTGATGGCACAAAGATGATAGCAGGCTTACCGTATCGGCTTGTCAAATGCGTTCAAGGATTGGCCAATCCGTTGCATGAGACCAACAAGGATTTGTAAATTCGTTGCATGGGTCGATTGCGCTAAACTTGTAAGTCGTTGAAAGACAGCTGCTTGTTGGTTGCACCTGTGCCTGTACTCCTGAACTCCCGTTCAGGAGAGGGAGAGAAGCTTCCGAACGGGAGTTCGGAAGTACGTCGCCCCGTGAAGGCTGGGATTGTGAAGGAATGGCAGGCCTATGAATGGAGTTTTTGTCACCCTGATTTGCGATGACCGGATATGCACTGTACTCCTGAACTCCTGTTCAGGAGAGGTGCTTCCGAACGGGAGTTCGGAAGTACAACAGAAGTTCGGAAGTACAATGAGAGTTCGGAAGTACGTCAGGAGTCCGGGGGTACGTTGCTGGGCAGAACACCAAATATTTCCTGAAAAGACCTTGAAAAATGGGCGGGGTCTTTAAAACCAACCTTCCAGGCCACTTCGGAGACGTTCAGGTCGGTCGTTTCCAGCAAGGATTTGGCCTGGTACAAACGGTAGTTGCGGATAAAATCGGAGGGTGATTGGTCAATCAGGGCCTTCATTTTGCGGAACAGCTGAGAGCGGCTCATGCCAATTTTCTGGCAGAGCTGGGGGAGAGCAAAACTTTCATCCCCAAAGTTCTCGGCCACGATCTTGCGGACTTTTTGGATGAATTCATCTTCTATTGCTATGGCTTCCTGCACGACTGCTTCAGCCGGACGATCCTGTTCTTCCCCCACTATTTTTTTGGAAAAATAGGCGGCCAGACGCTGCTGCCGTTCCAGCAGTTTTTCCAGCCAGACCAGCAGTTCTTCTTTGTCGAACGGCTTCGCCAAATAAGTATCCGCCCCCCGGCGCAGGCCGACCATCTTGGAAGCAGCATCGGCTTTAGCAGTTAGCAAAATGATGGGGATGTGGCTGGTGCGCTCGTCGTTTTTCAGGGTGTCGCAGACTTGGTAGCCGTCTTTTTCCGGCATCATCACATCGCTGATGATGAGGTCGGGGATGTCCTCCAGTGCTTTTTCGATGCCGATTTTCCCGTTGTAGGCCACGTCGAGTTGGTACTGTTCAGCCAAGCATGATTTGAGGTAAACGACCACGTCGGGGTTGTCTTCGATGATGAGCAGCGTTGGCAGTTCGCCAGTCTTCAGTTCGGCAGTTCGCCAGTCTTGTTCGTTGGTAGGCAGTTGGTCGAAGCTTTGCAGTTGGACTGCCGGACTGTCGAACTGCCGGACTGCCGAACTGGCCAACTGCCGAACGGGCAAACTTATTTGAAACACCGTCCCCTTCCCCAATTCACTTTCCACATTAATCTCTCCCTCCATCAAATTGACCAATTCCAGGGTATGCGCCAATCCGATACCAGTTCCTTCCCCTTCCCTGGTGTGTGAGCCGTCCACCTGATAGAAGCGGTCAAAAACGTGGGGCAGGTCTGCTTTAGAGATACCGATACCAGTGTCAGCGACGGTGATCCCGAGCTCCCGTTCGGGAGCCTTCCACTCTCCCGAACGGGAGTTCGGGATTACGCTTACTTTCACTTTCACCTCACCACCTGACGGGGTGAATTTCACCGCATTGGAAATGAGGTTGGTCATGACCTGTTTGATTTGCTGAGGGTCAAAATCCATCTCCAGTTGCTCCAGGGTGGTAAAAAAGCGCAGCGATAAATTCTTGCTGTTGGCATAAGTCTGGAAAGACTCGGTGACATAACGCAGGTAGGGCACGATGTCGCCCTGCTGCAAATTTAGTTTGAAGGAATTGTCCTCCAGTTTCGAGAGGTCGAGCAATTGGTTGATCAGACGAAGCAGGTTATTCCCGTTGCGGTCGATCAATTTTAAACCGGTCTTCATCCTCTCCTTTTCATCAGGTGGGAGAGCTGATTGCCAACTACCCACTGCCAACTGCCGGGCCATGCCCAAAATAACGGTGAGCGGCGTGCGGAATTCGTGCGTCAGGTTAGTATAGAGTCGGCTTTTAAAACTGTCCAATTCTTTCAAACGGATAGCTTCGGCCTGTTCCAGTCTTAGTTCATTTTGCAGTTGCCAGCGTTTTTTCAAAAAAGAAAAAATGCCGAAGGCAATACCACCCAGCAACAAAGTGTAACACAAATAAGCCCACCAGGTCGCCCACCAAGGCGGGTGGACGATGACCTTCACCGCCAGTTCGTTCGGATGCCAAAGCCCATGACTGTCCTTGGCCCTGACCCGAAAGGTGTAATCACCGGATGGTAAACTACTGAACCGGGTGAAGTTGAACTTCGACGGTGCCGACCAATTGCTTTCATATCCTTCCATCTGGTAGCTATACGTAACCTCTTGTGGATTGCGGAAATCGGTCAGTGCATACTCGAAAGTGAATGACCGTTGCCAATGGTAGAGGTGAATTGCCGGTTGGCTGGAAAAATCATGGAGAACGAAGGCAGTATCCCGTTTTTCATCCGAATATTCAACAGCAGACAAAACGACCTGTGCTGCCTTGTTTCTACGCTGATAGTTTTGCATCAATTCTTTTGGGTAAAAAGCATTGATGCCCCGCAAGCCACCAAAGAACATCCTTCCATCGCTGGCTTTGAAATAGGATTTGCGGTTGAACTCATTATGAGTCAACCCATCCTCTTCAAAAAAATTGATGAATGTTTCGCTAGCCATATGGAAGCGGGACAACCCATGATTGGTGCTTAGCCAGAGGCAGGAATCACCTTCTGCCAACATACCGCAGACATAATTATTGGGCAGGCCATCCTCAGTGGTAAAAAGTTGTGCCTGACCATAGACTGGGTCAAAATAAACCAGGCCAATATCCGTGGCTAACCAAAGGTTTTGCTTGTTATCTTCTTCTATGGCCATGATGCGGGTAACAGGTAGCCCCCAATCTTGCGGACCATACCAGGTCTGTGTTTTGGAATCAGGATCGTACCGGAGCAATTGGCCTTTGTGGCCTATAAAAATATGCCCACTTTTTTGGCCAGTGTATAAAGCTTCGGTTGCATACGTATCTTTGCTAGGCAACTCGAGTTCTTTCACCCAGCGAAGTTCAAGGTCTTGGGTTTCCTGAAAAAACAATTCATGTTTATAAACCCACCATAACCTGCCGTCTTTAGTCACAGTGAACAACCCCTCCTCTCCTGTTCCCTGTTTCGCTCCCGGCGGAGCTATCCAATCACTTACTGTACGGAGATTCATCAGTTGGCCGTTGCTCAGCCAAAGACCACGGTCGTCGGCGTAAAGATTAGAGGGCAGAGGAAGAGGATATTCAAACGGCACCAATTTCACCTCCCTTTTTTCAACAGGGTCCAATTGGGCAAGCCCACCGTAAAAACCGGCGAAGATTTCCCCTTTGGTGTTTTCAGCCAAACCGCGGAAACTGCAAAAGCCCTTGCAAACATCATGAGGTTGGGCAAAATACTGGTCGAAAGCACTTTCGTGGAACGTCATTTTCAACAGACCCAGTCGGGTCATGAACCAGACCGTCCCCGTTTTATCAATAAAGGGATAAAGAATATCATTGATACTCGGCAGTATTTCTTTTAAAATCGGTGTGTAATCGTAGATGGTATCCTTAACGGGCTCGTAATGAAGCAGCTGTCGGTCGTTGCCACACAGCCAAAGCCTCCCGTTTTTTTCTGGTAAAATGCTTCCCAATATTACATTGGGCTTTTTAAGAAAACGATTGACAGGATGCGGGACATACCCGCTCAAGTCATCAGGAACGGTATAAACAGCATGAGCATTCGGGGAGGACGTTAGAAACACCAGCAAGTCTCCTAAGTCATTAATATGCTGTGCAGAGAAGCCTTCAGGCATTATGTCCAACTCCAAGTTGGTTATTTCCTGGGTAGCTGCATCGTGCTTTTCCATTTTGTTATTCCACGCTAAATAGAGGTGACCATTGGGATTCATGAAAAACGGTTTATCCCGAACCGGAGATTGGTATTGAATGCGGGTAGGTACAAATTGGCGGTTGGCGAAGCGCCATAATCTTAGATCATCATAATCATTGGAAATTTCAAACATTCCAATATCCCCATTTTTATAAAACCCAGCATGTAAAAGGAATTTACCCGACTCTTCCTCAAAAGGCACCGGAATAGATTGCCAATCACCCGTTCTGGGATTTAGCAAAAACACATACGTTCGGGATCGGACGAGCAATAGAGAATCTTCGATAAAATAAAGCCCTTCCAATTCCTTACTGCTGCCGGGTAGATCGCTCGGCGGTTGATAAAGCACGAATTTGCGGCCATCGTACCGATGCAGTTTATAGTTGTTGAGTACCCAGATAAACCCCTGGTCATCTTGGGCCATACCATGGGTAAGGCTACCGGATAGGCCATCGGCGGTGGTAAAAAACTGGAAATCGGCCTTTTGGGCAGCAGCCCAAAAAGAAAGGATGGAACACAGAAAATATAGCAGCAGATTCTTGTGCATTGATATTCAAGAGGCTTAAAAGGACTTTTGGCAATTTGAGGGCTCAAGATAAATATTACAACAGGAACGGAGAACAAGATAAAAAGGTCAATTTCCAAGTGATGACCTTGGCACGGCTGCCATTAAAAAAATGGCAACTTCTTTAGATTGAACTCGTTGAAGGCTGTAACAACCAATTTTTTACAACTTTCCTTAACCCATTCACTATGAATATCTTCCGATATATCCCCTTGATGGGCATCCTCCTCGCCCTTTACAACCTCGTCTCCAGAAGGATCGGTAGCTCTTCCACTTTTAGTTGGGACAATGACTACCTCACGATGGGCCTCCCGACGGGTGCGGAAGTGACCCTATCTTATAGTGAGGGGTTCATCGCTTTGGGCCTGATTGTTTTGTTCGTTGAGGTTGTAAAATCGACTTCCGTTTCCAATTTTGGCATCATAGAACAGATCTTGTCCGTACTTGTTTTCGTCATTTTCCTCGTTCAGTTTCTCAACTCCAAATTGGCTGCTGAGCCCACTTTCTTTTTGTTGACCATCATGTCCTTGATTGATGTCCTGGCCGGTTTTGTTATCATGACTAAAGTGGCGAGACGGGATATTAGCTTTGGAGGAGGGTAGCCACTACCGCCCCATGTGCACTAACAACACCGAGACATCCGCCGGCGTCACCCCACTGATCCGACTGGCCTGACCAATAGTCCGGGGTTTTATCCTCGTCAATTTTTCCCTTGCCTCGGCAGAGATGGCGCCAAGCTGGTGAAAGTCGAACCCATCATAAATGCGAACTTCTTCGAGGCGGTTCATCTTATCGACCATCTCCTGCTCGCGGTGAATGTAGCCTTCGTATTTCATGTTGATCTCGGCATCGTTTTGAAATTCCTGATCGTACGGTTGGAGAAATGCGCCAACCTGGGGCAAGAGCTCTTTAAAGTCGCCCATCTCGATATTCGGCCGCAGCAACAGGCCATGCAGTTTTACCTGTTGGGTAATCGGGGAAGAGCCCTTGCTTTCCAAAAAGCTGTTCACCTGATCGGGGGTTACGGAAAATTCCCGGAAAAATTTCTCGATGGCTTTGCCAGCTTCGATTTTTCTATTGACTCTTTCCAAACGTTGCTCCATGATCGAATCCTCCAATTGCACACCCGCCCAACCTGACTGACGAACTGACGAACTGCCCATTGCCAACTGATACATCAACGGCGTCAGCCGCACATCCGCATTGTCTTGCCGCAGCAGGATACGGTACTCAGCGCGAGAGGTGAACATGCGGTAGGGCTCTTTCGTCCCTTTGTTCACGAGGTCGTCAATAAGCACGCCAATGTATGCTTCCGATCTTTTTAGGATAAATGGGTCTTGCTCATTGGCTTTCAGATGGGCATTGATGCCCGCCATGAGGCCTTGACAGCCCGCTTCTTCGTAGCCCGTTGTGCCGTTTATTTGCCCAGCGAAAAAGAGGTTAGGCACGAGGTGTGTTTCCAGCGAAAGCCGCAATTGGTGGGGCGGGAAAAAGTCGTACTCAATGGCATAACCAGGACGGAACATTTTGGCATTTTCAAAACCGACAATTTTCCGCATGGCCTTCATTTGCACATCTTCCGGCAGAGACGAGGAAAAGCCGTTGACATAAATTTCGCAGGTGTCCCAGCCCTCCGGTTCGACAAACAACTGGTGGCGGTCCTTATCTGAAAAGCGGTCTATTTTATCCTCAATGCTCGGACAATAGCGAGGCCCCAGCCCTTGTATCCGCCCGTTGAACATGGGCGAACGGTCGAAGCCCGTGCGGAGAATATCATGCACCTCTTGGCTGGTGTAAGCAATGTGACAGGGAAGTTGTTTTTCCAGTTTTGGGGTGTCGGTATAGGAAAATTTGCCGGCAGGCTCGTCGCCTTCTTGTAGTTCCATTTTGTCCCAATCGAGGGTACGCCCGTCCACCCTTGGCGGGGTACCCGTTTTCATCCGGCCCGACTCGAAGCCAAGTTCGACCAATTGCTCGGTAATACCTTTGGCAGCCTTCTCCCCTGCCCTGCCGCCACCGAACTGCTTTTCGCCGATGTGGATGATGCCGTTGAGGAAGGTGCCATTGGTCAGCACGACGGTTTCACTTTCGATTTCCAAACCCATTCCTGTGTAAACGCCTTTCGCCCGGCCATCCTTAACGATAATGCCCGTGACCATCTCTTGCCAAAAATCCACGTTTGGATGCTCCTCCAACATCTTGCGCCACTTAGCAGCGAAGAGCATGCGATCGCTCTGCGCCCGTGGGCTCCACATGGCAGGGCCTTTCGAGCGGTTGAGCATGCGGAATTGCACCATCGTATGATCGGTCACGATACCGGAGTATCCTCCAAGGGCATCTATCTCCCGGACAATCTGGCCTTTGGCCACGCCGCCCATAGCTGGGTTGCAACTCATCTGGGCAATGGTCTGCATGTTCATGGTGACGAGCAAGACTTTCGAGCCCAAATTGGCGGCGCCGATGGCAGCCTCGCACCCTGCGTGGCCTGCACCTACTACTATGACATCGTATTTTGGAAACACCTTTGTAAAATGTAAAATGTAAAATGAGGAACACAGCTCTTTAGTGGAGGTTGTGTTCATCGATTTTTACCTTTTAATTGATCGTTTGAAAATATTTTGCAAAGGTATGAAAAAGCAGTAGCGTGAAAATTGTTTAACGGCTACCCCTTGTTAATCAATAGGCTTTTAATTATTTACCCTTAATTCGCATTTCTTTTACGCATCTACTATAGATGCGACTAAGCAAATGAAAAAGCGGGACGAAATTTGATAAGTAAAATCCTTTAAAATCGCGCAATCCCATTTGAACTCTCATTTTCCAGTTCCCATCCCTCAAATCGAAGTTTTCCATTCCAACGCTCTTAATTTTTAAGCACTTTTTGCCCATCTATCGAGTATCAAGTCTATGTCAGTTTTCGCACAAAAAAAGACTATCACCTAAACCTAAAAAATTAAAACGTTCACCCCGCCCCCTGCATGGCAATGATCTAATGCAAACATTTTGAGACACTGCATAGGGGTAAATCTGGGGTCATTTATTGAACGCTTTATAAGTACAAAATAGTCAAAACGCACCTGCACTTTGCAGGGCGCCATCGAATTTCATAACCGTTTCACGAACAATCAATTTTATTCAAATGAAAAAAACTTTCCATTTCCTAATGTCGATGTTCTTGGTCATTTTATTTGCTGTGCCGATGCTGGCCCAGCAAAAAGAAAATGCCGCCAAACAATTTCTCCTCAGCAAAAAAGGGGAGGTGCAAGTTTCAACCGAGGATGTAAAAAACATGAAAGTGTCAAGTATGTCTTTTAGTAAAAAAACGGGCATCACGCACCTTTATTTCCAGCAATACCACAACGGCATCCCCATTCACAATGCCATCCTCAACGCTCATGTTGACAAGAAAAATGAGGTGGTTGCGGTCAAAAGCCGGTTTGTCACCAACACCCAATCGTTGGCAAAAGGGCTCGGAACAACCATCACCCCGGAAGAAGCAGTTAGGGCTGTGGTGGCCAGTTTAAATATTGAGTTGCCAAACGTTTCTCCGGCAGCCGACCATGCTACTCCTTACTTCCCCTTGGTTCGTGCTTCGAAGGGGGACAACCCCGCCGTTTTTGAAAAGGGGGACATCGCCGACAAGGACATCACCGTCAGGCAGGTTTATCAACCAATGCCGAAGGATAATCTGCGGCTGACATGGGAAGTTTATTTTTGTGAAAAATCAAAACCCAACTGGTGGGTAGCCCGGGTGGATGCTGAAACAGGTGAACTGTTGGATTATTCCAACCAGATGATTGCCTGCGATTTTGGTTTTTCCGACAACGGGGAGTGCCACGACGCCACCCATAATCATAACCATACGCCTTCTTTTAGTTTTCCAAATCCAACTGGAAATAATACAATGGTGGTCGGTGACTCTTATCGGATTTACCCACAACCACTGGAAAGCCCGAACCACGCCGCAATCCTCCCACCTGCCGATGGACGATCGTTGGTCGTTGACCCTGCCGACCCCACAGCTTCGCCTTTTGGCTGGCATGATACAGATGGCATCGCTGGCGCAGAATTTACCATAACCAGAGGAAACAACGTCCATGCTTTTATCGAATCGTCTGGGTTTTCACCAGATGGTGGAGCAGGGTTGAATTTTGATTTCCCCTTAGACTTGACCCAATCGCCCACTACCTACCAGTCGGCTGCGGTAACCAACTTATTTTACTGGGTCAATTATATGCATGATTTTGCCTACCAATATGGCTTCGATGAAGCCAGTGGAAATTTTCAGGAAAACAACTACGGAAACGGAGGGCTTGGCAGCGATTACGTTTTTGGCCGTGCCCAATATCCCGGTTTCAATAATGCCTTTTTGGAACACCACCAGATGGACAAACCCAGAAATATTGATGTTGCTCTGGAATACGACCAACCCCAACAGGGACGGCGATTTTGACAATGGTGTCATCGCTCACGAGTTTGGACATGGTATTTCCACACGGCTAACAGGAGGCCCAGCGAATGCCGGCTGTCTTAATAACCAAGAGCAAATGGGTGAAGGCTGGAGCGATTTCTTTTCCCTGATGACAACCATTGAACCGGGCGATGCTGGTACTGATAGTCGGGGTATTGGAACTTATGTGTTGGGCCAGCCAACGAATGGCAATGGTATCAGACCGACCCCCTATTCAACGGACATGGGCATTAATGGCGCTACCTACGGCGACATTGCCGGATTGCCAGCGCCACACGGCGTCGGTTATGTTTGGGCCACAATGATCTGGGATTTGAACTGGGCGCTGATTGGCCAACATGGCCAAGCGATGGGTTATGAAAAATGCATGCAATTGGTCATGGACGGAATGAAACTCCAACCTTGTAGCCCAGGTTTTGTGGATGGTCGTGATGCCATTTTATTGGCCGACCAGCTGTTGTATGGCGGAGAAAACCAATGCCTGATTTGGGAAGTTTTTGCCAGAAGAGGCTTGGGCTTCAGTGCCAGCCAAGGCAGCAGTAATAACACATCGGATGGTGTAGAAGCGTTTGATACGCCTACCTCCTGCTTCTTTGATGCCACTCCATTATCCGTCAATATTTGTGCAGGCGCTGATGCCGATTATTCGATCGTCGTTGGTGAAGGTTTTTCAAATACCGTATCATTCAGCACAACTGGGGAACCAGCAGGGACGATTGTTTCCTTTTCCCCATTGACCGTACCCAGCACTGGCGGTAACTCAACCATGACTATCTCCAATACAGCTGGGGTCGCGCAAGGCAACTATACGATCACCATCATTGCCAGCGATGGCGTTACGTCCCGAATGATTGATGTGGAGCTGGTCGTCTATGACCAAATTCCAATCGCTCCTATTCTTGCTTCGCCTACCGATGGGGCAATGGGACAAGCCCCATTCCCAGTCCTTACTTGGCAGGCCGATCCAAATGTTGTAACCTCGGAAATTGAGGTGGCGACGGATCCAGCGTTTATGAGCATCGTTGCCAGCGCAAGCGGAATAGTAGGGACAAGTTGGCAGGTTGATGCTCAGCTAAGTAGTCTGACCACTTATTATTGGCGAGTAAGGTCGTCAAACTCTTGTGGGACGGGGCCCAACTCTTCGACATGGTCGTTCGAAACTGCCGATTTCAATTGCCAAAATTTCGCCAGCCCTGATGTGCCGATAGCTATTGAAACGGTTAATCCAAACACTGTCACGTCTTCTTTCCTAATCCTTGAATGCGGTTCTATTGTAGACCTAAACGTAACGGGGCTTGACGTATCCCATACCGCCATTATCGACCTTGATATTTACCTAACCAGTCCAAGTGGCACGACGATCCAATTGATGAGCCGGCCATGCGGCGATTTTGACGACCTACTGATCAACTTCGATGATGCCGCTCCCAACGGGAATTTCCCTTGCCCAGCAACGGACAATGGCACCTACCAACCTCTCCAAGCCTTGTCCGCTTTCAACGGGGAAGAATTGGCGGGCAACTGGAAACTCACCGTCGCCGACCGCGACTTTAACGATGGCGGCAGCATCAACGCTTGGAGTCTTGAAGTCTGTTACTTGCCTTCTGGTGGAACGCCCGTTGTTTGTTACCGCGATAGCGATGGCGATACCTTTGGTGACCCAGATGCGGTGAATGCATTTTGCAGCGTTTGCCCCATGGGTTGGGTTGAAGACAATACAGACTGTAATGACGATCCAGGAAACGGAGGCGCTGATGTTTTCCCTGGTCAAGCAGGCGTCTGCTTTGATGGGATTGATAATAATTGCGATGGAATAATTGATGAAAATTGTTGCCCGGCCGGGTCAATTATTTATGTCAATGCGGCGGCAGTCGGAGCGAACAATGGTTCATCTTGGGCCGATGCCCTCACTGATTTCCAAACGGCCATCATGGCTGGAAAAACTTGTGCAAATGTTACCGAAATCTGGGTGGCTGAAGGCACTTATTTACCCTCCAAGAACCAAGTGGGACAGACGGGTGCTGGCCGTAATGCAGTTTTCTATTTTGATTTCGACATCGAAATATATGGCGGTTTCCCCAACATGGGTGATCCCGTCATGGCAGACCGTGATCCACTTGCCCACCCGACCATTTTGAGTGGTGACATCGGTACACCGATGGATAATGCTGACAACGCCTGTACGATTGTTTACACCAGAAATGTGAGCACTGCCTTTTTGATGGACGGGTTCCAACTCATAGACGGAAACGCCAACGGATTTGGAAATTTTCCCGATCCCAACGCTCGTGGCGGTGCTTGGTTCAATGATGGTTGGCAAGGCGGTACTGCCAGTCCAACTATCCAAAACTGTCTCTTCACAAACAACTACGCCGAGCGTTTCGGAGGTGCCTTGTACAATAATGGTTCGGAAGGAACCAGCAACCCGATTCTGATCAACTGCGGTTTTTTTAATAATTATGCTAACAGTGGCGGAGCCGTTTATAATAATGGAAATTCAGCTGGTGTCAGCAACCCTGTTTACACCAACTGTAGCTTTGCCGGGAATACAGGCAACTTTGCACCTGCCCTATTGATTGATGGGGATGTAGGTGGGAATTGCAACCCAATCATCACCAACTGTAGTTTTGGAAACAATACAACCTTTGCTGGAAGTGGAGCAATTGAAAGCCTATCAGGTTTTCAAACCATTTCAAACAGTATTTTTTGGGGAAACAACTTAGGTCAACTCGTCGGCGGAACAACCACTATCAGCTACAGTATCGTGCAAGGCGGTTTTGCAGGAACTGGGATATTTGATTTCGACCCGTTATTTACAGATGCTGCCAACAACAACCTCCGCTTGCAGGACTGCTCCCCAGCCATTGATCTTGGAGATGATACAGCAGCAGGCTTGGCAGGCATCAGCAAAGACCTGGACAATAACGACCGTTTCGTAGATGCTGCCCCAAGTTTAAATGTAGTCGATATAGGTGCGTATGAATTTCAAGGGATTAGCTCTGCAGGCTATACTTGTTATCAGGACATTGACAACGATGGTTTTGGAGACCCAAATCATGGTATGATCTCTTGCCAACCCTGTGGAGCTGGTTTTGCGACCATTGCCGGAGACTGCGATGATACGGATGCCGACACCTACCCCGGTGCAGCAGAGAATGAATCAGCTACGGACTGCATGCGCGATAAAGACGGTGATGGCTATGGAGATGACAACCCACCTGCTGGAGTTATTGCCGGAACAGATTGTGAAGACCTACTTCCATATATTTATCCGGGTGTTGTCCTGACTCCAACCAATGTGATGGGTTATCAAATATGTCAGGGAGCTACCGTGCCAACGGGCGAAGGGCTGACAGCGGACTCTCCTTTTCCACAGCCAGCATCGGTAAGCAGCTCACCGAATTTATCAATACCTGATAATAATCTAGGTGGAGCTACCGACATTATCAATGTACCTCAATCGTTCCAAGTCACTGGATTAACGATTGATGTGAAAATAACGCATACTTGGGTCGGTGACCTGAAAGCAATTTTAACCGCACCTGATGGGACAACTTCTTCCTTGTTGTTTGACAAATTCGGTTGCGGCGAAAATGACATGGACGTAACTTTTGATGACAACGCCATCCTGACTGCGGCTGATTTTGATAATACTTGCAATGTAAACCCAGCCATTTCAGGCACTTTCCAACCGATCGAACCACTCGCTATTTTTAACGGACTGAACGCACAAGGCGATTGGAAACTTACCATCATCGATAATGCTGATCAGGACGTGGGGACTTTAGACACTTGGACGATTCACTTTGAGGGGTTCATTCCAATTTCTTGGTGGGATGCCCCAACTGGTGGAACGCAAGTGGCAACCGGAAACCTATTCGATCCTACTTCGATCCCTGTTGGAAATGGTCGCGTAGACCCAAATGTACCGGGCACTTATTCTTACTGGGCTCAATTTGACCATAGCTTTACCTGCGTCACTGATGAACGGGTACAGGCAGATTTCAATGTCGGAATTATCACCCAAGTGAGTTCCACAGCCGAAACTTGCGCTGGGGCAGGAGATGGTACCATTACCATAAATGCCGTCAATAATCAAGGAGGCCAAATCGGTTATTCTATTGACAACGGTGCGAATTTCCAATTCAGCAATACCTTCCAAAACCTCACACCCGGCGTTTACGATGTTGTGGTTCAAATATTCGGAGGTGGCCAGCCTTGTCCCTCCAGTACAACTACAGTAGAGGTACTGGCTGGCGCTGCATCAATGGTCTGGTACAAGGATGCTGACGGCGATGGCTATTCGGATGGTTCTATGCTGACAAGCTGTTCACAGCCAACTGGTTATATCGCAAGCCCATTGGCAGGCACTGATTGTAACGATAACAACAACAGTATCTACCCCGGTGCTCCGGAACTTTGCGACGGCCTCGACAACGACTGCGACGGTGTAGTCCCAAGCGATGAAATAGACAATGATGGCGATGGCCAAAGCGAATGTGAAGGTGATTGCAATGATAACAATGCGGCTATCTACACGGGTGCAACAGAGATTTGTGACGGCATTGACAACAACTGTGTTGGTGGCGTGGATGAAGGGCTATCGGGTGCTACTTATGTTGGCAATGTTTACTTCTCTACCCAAGCGCAAGTGGACGCTTGGCCACCCTGTTTTAGCATCATCCAAGGCAATGTGACCATTGTTGGCGCAGGCATCACCAACCTCGGCCCATTGGCCAATATTGAAATGATCACAGGTAGCCTGACTATGCAAAGTACAGGATTGACCAGCCTGTCTGGATTGGACAACCTGACCTCCTTGGGTGGCACGTTGACCATTTATTTCAACAGTCAATTGACGACCCTGAACGGGTTGGACGCACTGGCTACGGTCGGTGGTTCTTTCTTCCTGTACTACAATTTCCAGTTGAACGATTGCTGTGCGGTGCATACACTAATCAATGGCGGTGTGACCGGTTCGATCATCATTTTCTACAATAAAATGGGCTGTAATTCGGTGGCGGACATCAATAACAATTGCGCACCATTGAGACCAGTTGTGGGGGGCGATGGTAACCAGAACATCAACACTGCAAATGCTCATCTGGCGCCAGCTAATGAGTTGACTCTATTCCCGAACCCGGCCAGTAATGAAGTCAATATCTTTTTCAAACGAAACGCCCCGACCGCAACCCTAAAGGTCTTGGACCTGCTGGGAAGAGTGGTTTTTGAAAAAGAGCTGGAAGATGGGGTTGATCGGATGACGATCGACTTGAACGATGGCCAATTTGAAAATGGTCTTTACCTCGTCTCACTTTTGGAGGATGGGGAAATGACGACAAAGCAGTTGGTGGTTCAGCGATAGTCCGAAAATATAAAAAGTATAAAAAAAGAGTCCGTTGAAACGAATTTCAACGGACTCTTTTTTTATTAATTTTGATCATTTCCCAATCGTAAAATAAAAGGTCGTCCCCGTAGCCCCATCCGATTCCACCCAAATTTTCCCGCCGTGCCGTTCCACGATTTTTTGGCAAATGGCCAACCCGATACCCGTTCCTTGGTACTCGTTCCGATTGTGCAACCGCTTGAACGGGGCGAAAATTTTGGACTGCATCTCGGGGGGTATGCCAATACCATTGTCTTGCACGGAAAAGCGGAAATGGTTAGGCTCTTCCACCACTGCGATTTGGATATGGGGCTGGTGGTCAGCAGGGATGAATTTCAACGCATTGTCGATGAGGTTTTGGAACACTTGCAACAGTTGAGTTTTATTACCCTTCACTGTTGGCAATGATGGATATACGATGGTCGCATTTATTTTTCGGATGGTACCGTCGAGCTGACGCATGGCTCTTTCCATACTCAGGTTTAAATCAACTTTCTCAAAGACCTCCTCACTTTTGTCCACTTTGGAATAGTCTAAAATATTTTCCAAAAGGGTCGACATGTGCTTCGCATCCTCCGTGATATAGCGGAGAAAATTGCGGCCATCCTCGTCCAAATTATCCTTGTACCGACGATTGATGAGCGAGGCATAGCTGCCGATAGTACGCAGCGGGGCTTTCAAGTCGTGAGAAATAATGTAGGCAAACTGCTCCAACTCCGCATAGGCATGCTTCAATTGCTGATTGGTAGATTCGAGGGCAACGTTATGTGTCGCTAAAGTAGCCGAGCGTTCCGCCTGTAGGCGGTTGTCCGATTGTTGTTTTTTATAAAGCCAAAAAACAAAGGTCGCCAACAAGAAGAAAAAGGCCAAAGCCACACCAAGCAATACAATGTACAAAGTGCTTAGCCGCTGATCTTTTTGTAAAAGGTTCAATTCCAGCAGGTTTAGTTCATGCTTGGCATGTTGGTTGGCAATCCGCATTTGGACATGACTGTTGGAAATCGAATCGCGGTAAAGAATATACTTTTCCTGAAACCCAACCGCATCCTCAAACCGGCCACAATGCTTTGTCGTGGCATATAGTTTTTCATAAACATCCCTGTACAGCGGTTTAATGACCAATTGTTCAGCAATAGCAAGGCTTTGCAGCAACATATCCATCCCCTTTTGGCAGTCCCCTTCTTTCGCTAAAAGTGCCCCCAAATAAGCCATCGACCGTGCGGCATCTTCCTGTTGGTCGCTGGCCTGTTGCTTGGCCAATGCACTGGAAAACAGGGCGATAGCTTTTTCAAAATCCCCCATTTCATTGTAGGTCAAGGCCAAGGTATAGTCGCAAAAAGCACTTTGGTAAGCCTCCACAATGGTGTCTACGGTTTCACAAGATTTGGTTTTGTATTCTATCGCTTTTGCAAAATTCTTTGTTTCGTGGTAGATGTTGCCGATCAGGTCCAAACAGTAACTGACATAGTAATCATCATCTGCCCGCGTGGAAATATCCAACGACTGCTGGACGTATTTCAAAGCTTGGTCAAACTCCTTTTGCTCCATTTCCACCTCCGCCAAAGCATAAAGGCTACCAGCCAAAAAGGTCGAGTCCGCAACCCTCTGGGCCAGGTGAAATGACTTCAACCGACATTCCAACGACAAGTCCAAATCGCCCATGTAGAAATAGGACGCCCCCATTTGGTCAATGATATAAATGGAATCTTCCGTAGAAAGGATTTCGGGGAAAACATCGAGCCCTTGTTGGAGAGACCGCACGGACTCTACATAGCCAGATTGCCAAAATTGCACAACCCCAAGGTAGTAATAGTTGTCCATGACCAACCGCTTCAACTTTCCCTCTATTGATAATTGGAGCGATTGCCGGAAGTACTTTTCCGCCTCCGAATGTTGTTCCGATCTGTAGTAAGCTATGCCTGTATGGTGCAAATGTTTGGCCTTGTCTGCAAGGGGCATATCTGCAAATCCTGTTTGCAGGACATTCAGCAAGCTGTCAATATTAGCGTTGAAAGAGAATAATTTCGGAGAGGGACAAGCAAGAAAATAACCAATGAGTATAAGGCAACTAATCTTCGACATCCGAAATATTTGTTGTAGTGTACGTTGTTAACTTTTTCCTAGCGAAAAACGAGCCATGAAAAATGCTTATTCCAGACTGAGGAATAAAGGTCGACGTACTAAATTTAATGCTGACGCCCTTTAGTTCCAGAGCACCTAACAATTTATTTTCCAGTATTTTAATTGAAAAGTGAACTGAGTAAATTGCACCAACAGAGATTAGAACAAATTGAAATATTAAGTTGATTTTATGGATAATCAACAGGCATGACCTCCAAGATATACTTTCTCGAAATGCCATGATTTTTTTATTCTTTTCATTAAAATTGTGCGTTCAACTCTATTAATCAACTTTAAACAACAAAACTTATGAAATTCTCTAATTTACTCACGTTCCTTGCCTTTATGCTTTTTGCCGGCTCTCTTTTCGGACAACGGATTAAAGACAAAAGAGCAAAGATCACTTACGTTTCCCTTCCTACAGAAAAACTTCCCGACGACTTCAGCACCTATTCCGTCAATGTTTATGGCCATAACTTATCCGTTGGTGGCGGTAATCCAGAAAGTGCCAGTAATAGGATCAAGATGGATGGATTTAAACGGGTATCCTATGTAGATGGCGGTGGCCATTTGCGGGTCATCGTCAACACTGGTTACACTCGATCAGGCAACGCTGAGTATAAAAACAAAAAGAATACTCATAAAGACAAAGAGACTGGTAAAGAAACTGTCACTTATGAGTATTGGTACGAGATGCCATTTTCTACCTCTACTTCCTACCAGATTATCGACCCAGAAGGGAATATCCTTGACTCGGGCGGGAATAATTTTAGCGAAACAAAAAGGACCAGTACGTACAGCAAATCTGCAGATTTAAGAAAAAACTATAGCAGTCAGATCAATGCCCTGCGGAAGTCTTTTGCGAATGACGCTGCCAATTCGGTCATTAACCAAGCCAATCTGGCAGTGGCCAAAAAATTCGATTTCAACAAAACGCACGAATACGAAAACCTCTACCTTATTGCGAAGCATGATACGGAAGACGGTTTTGAAAAATACTACAAACAAATTGACGATGAGTGGAAAGACCTTGATGCTGCCACACCCACCGAAGAGCTAAAAGCAAAGTTTGGTGATGCGCTTGCATTTTATGAAAAAACGGCGCAGATAGAACCAAAAGGGGACAAAAAACTGGAGCGGGTCTTCGAAGCTGCTAATTACAACGCAGCCCTACTTAATTATTATTTGGGCAATTTTGAAGCTGCCGTCCGCTATTCCAACCGGGTCATTGCCCAAGAAGGAAAGCATAAAAGGTCTTCCGACATCATTGAAAAATCGCAGGCCAGCAAGGCCCTCATGGATTTACACGGCATCCAAACCATGCATTACGAGCGCGACCTGAGCAATGCCATGGCCCCCGCCGCTATCAAGGCCATAGAATTGGAGGAAGAGGAATTGGCCGATGAAAATAATCTTTTGGAAGGTTCCATTATTTTGAACGGGGAGAAGGTCGTTGGCAGATTTGCCAGTGAAAAAGAGTCAGACGAACTCGATTTCAGTGAAAGCGGCAATACGGTATTCATGATCGATAAAGATGGAGAGCGGGTGGAATACAACATGATGAACGAGGGGATCAGTGCCTTTTCAATTGGCGACCGATCTTTTGTAAAAATGAAATTTGCCCCATGTGCCAAAGGAAAGGCAGAAGCCGCCGACAACATTTTGGAAGAAGTTTATAAATCGGATAAAATTACCCTTTACAAATATTATCCTGCTACTGGCGCCTTGGCCGACGGTAAAACGGAATATGCGTTCAAAAAAGTTGGCGACGAAAGCCCGGTTTCTTTGTACGACACCCAGTTTTTGATCCTGAAAAAAGGGTTGGCCAATTATTTCTCCGATTGTGCTGACCTGAAATCCATGTGCGAAGAAGGTAGCATTGAAAATGAGGAGGAGAGCTTGTTGCAGGCGGCGAGGATTTATGCGGAGGTGTGTGAATGATTTTTGCTTAAAAAAAGGTTCTTTGACAAATTCCGTGGAGTAAAAACCGCTAAAACGGTTTTGCTACAACCTTTGATTATCAACCCATGACTTAAGTCGTGGGTTAAAAAATGGCATTTAATCCAGCCGTTTTAACGGCTTACCCCGGGAATTGTCAAAGAACGAAAAAAAAACGGGGGCATCGCACGTAACGTGCGATGCCCCCGTTTTTTTTCTACCTCTATCTTACTCAATCGCCCCACCACAACTCGACCCCGCACCAGCGGTGCAACCATAGCAATGCTGGTTCAAAACGATTGGCCTATTATTCAATTGATCCAAATCAAAATCATCCAAGTGCTGACTAGTTGCTGGGGTCACCTTCAGGTCGAGCATTTGGTTGAAATCGCAATCATATAAATAACCGTCCCAGCTTACGGAAATGGTATTGCGGCACATCAGCCCTTCCACCGTGGCAGGATTGAAAGCATCCACCAGCTGTTGCATGTATTCTTCATAATTTCCCGTCTCCAATAAATATTCAAGAAAGCGGCTGATCGGCAGGTTGGTGATGCAGTAGAGGTTATTAAAATCCACGTTGTAGCGACGTTTCAGTTGCGACTTAAACTGGCCTTCCAAGGAGATTTGACTGCCCGGCAGAAATGCCCCGGACGGGTTGTAAACAAGGTCGAGCTCCAAACCTGTACCCGCCTGTCCATAGCCTACCTCATTCAACATCTGCAGGGCTTTGATGCTGTCCTCGAAAACGCCTTCTCCACGTTGGGCATCCGTGCGGTTTTTGCTGTAATAAGGCAGGGAGGAAACCACATTTACTTTATGCTTTGCAAAAAAATCGGGCAAGTCATGGTATTTAGGGTTGGAAACAATGATCGTCAGGTTGCAGCGGTTGATCACTTTTTTCCCCAGCTGGCTCAACTGTTCCACAAACCAACGAAAGTTCACATTCATCTCTGGTGCACCGCCCGTGATGTCCACCGTCGTAATGTCCGGTGAAGCCGCAATGATTTCCAAACATTTCTCCAAATGCGCCCGGCTCATCTGTTCTTCTTTGCGGTCGGGGCCAGCGTCCACATGACAATGGGCGCAGGTTTGGTTGCAGAGTTTGCCGATGTTGATCTGAAAAATTTCAATGCCCGTTGAGGTCAGCGGACGGAATCCAAGGTTCGCTACCTTTTCCCCAAAACCGGGAAAGGATGCCTCCACGGCTTCATGCCCGTTCAATACTTCCAATTGATAAAAAGTGCTCGACAAATCGTTGCCCCTCGAAGCAAGGGATTTCCCTTTTTGGTGTATCGCCATTTTATTAATGGTGGATGGTGAATGGTAAGCGGTGAATGGTGCAAAAAATTCACCGTTCACCGCTTACCATTCACCATTGATCACATCGTTTTTTCTTTTACGTGGTTCATCATTTGTACGCCATAAACGAGCGTCGTGCCCGCCTTGATAGCGGCAGCTACGTGTACGGCTTCCATCATCTGTTCTTCATCGGAGCCCTGTTTCAGGCAGTCAGAACTATAGGCATCAATGCAATAGGGGCACTGGATCGCATGTGCGACAGCAAGGGCAATCAAAGATTTTTCCCTTTTGGTCAGCGCCCCTTCGTCCATGACGTTGCCGTACCATTTAAAAAAATCCTTGCCCATCTGTTCCTGAAACTCCGTTATGCTGCCGAACTGTTTGAGTTCATCTTTGCTGAAATAGTGCTCTTTTTCTTTTGACATGATGGGTTGTTGATTGGTGATCGGGTTGCTGTTTTTGGGTCATTAATTGAATAAAGTGTGTAAAAAATTTCTTCCTATTTTCATTCAAGCAAGTGGGCCGGAAAACACCTATTACTCTGAGGCGTCAGACTGCTCGGCCCAAAGGGATTATTAAGGGACATACTGGGAAGTTGGCAAAAGACCAACTTAACTTGTTCCGAATTCACTTCGGAATCCTGCCCCACATTTTATAAATGAACTTTTTACATGCATTATTGAATTTCAACCAACGCAGAACAGCCCGATCAGTTAGAAGTTTTTTGGCAAAGCAAAGGAAAATTTTTTACATCTTCCTATTTGTTCTTGCATGGACATATCTGGTCAAAAAAACAACCAAACGGGAAAAAGTTATGGTGTCACCGTTCATTTTTGTTTTTATAAAATAGAATTCCGCCTGCAAACTGCTGACATCCAACCATTTGAAAAAACTGTTTAAAAAAAAATGGCACGCTCCCAGTTCAAAAACCGGCAACGTGCCAAAAGCCAATGGCCCAAACGATGAATGAACAAAGAGTGCTTTGGAAAGCATTTATTCCATCACTTGCCCACTAACACATTAATCAATGCCTTCAGGTTATCGAAGCTAGCGGAAAGTACAGCATATTTTTTTTCCGATTCCTCGCTGTCCATGTTGTTCAGCTCAGAGAGGAAATTAGCTATTTCCGAAGCTAAAAATTCAGTTTCCAAAATCGCATCTTCCAGCTTGTCGGATGGAAGGTCAGATGAAACAGAATTGATAAAATCCAATTCTTTATGAACGGATTTACGGAACCCTGAAAGCGCTTCAAGCATAGACCATGCTGCCGAAGAAAGGCGCCTTTGGGTACTATCCATGATGTTCTAATTTTTCATTCTGGGAAATAGTCCTTTATTCCCAACCAAATGGTCAGCAATATAGGTTTGAGGTGTATAAAACTGAGTTGGCAACCTCTGGAGGTGGTGTGGGGGGACTGATTTGGATGGCATATTCGTTGCGAAGAAAGTGGTGCCTTATCTCTCCGCAATCAAATAATGCAATAGGTTTGAGTTGATCTTGAGGAGAAAAAATATGTTTTAAAAAATCAAAGTATTGTGTGAGGCATTTTCTGGAAAGTGGGTCGGAGTTAGTTGACTTAGTGGTCAGGCTGTCCAAGTGTCGATTGATCTCGGTTTCTGCCCGATCGTGAATACACCAATACCTGATACTGTCGCCGCAGGTTTCTGATTCGACCAGATCATACATCTCGTCCCGGTATTCAAACTCTCGAGAATGTTCCCATTTTAACAGTACTTCCAAATCTTTTATGGCGAAAGTCAACTGCACGAGCTCGTTCCTCTCAACACCGGCAAGTATCCGCTTTTTTACTGTTTGTCTAATAGCTGACTTTCTGATCAATAAAAATGCACGGGTTCCGATGGATGGGCATCCGATTACTAAAAGGAGTAGTATGGCAATTCTATTTTTCAAAAGGGGGCAGCCGTTTTTTGCTGAAGTCTTTTAGACCTTCATTTTAAAAAATATTTTAACTTGAATGGATGGAAAAAGGTACAGGAAAGAAGCCTGAAAAGTAAATCAGTGCCAAATGGTATTTTCCAGTTCCCGCATCAAAGCAACATATCCAGCTGACAGCGCCTCAAATTCTTGCTCCAAATATTCTGGCTCATGACGGCGTGAACGCTTGATAGTCAGGAACTTGGAAAACTCGGTGGTAAAACCATCAATGCGGGTCAAGGCTTGATAAAACTTATCTGGGGAAACAACTTGGGAAGAGGAATGCAAAAAATCGAGTTCGTTCTGGATAAACTTTCTCATTTTAGAAAGTGCCTCCATTTTTGACCATGCTAAGTCGGCAAGTTTGGTATTGGCGTCGTTCATAGTTTGCTTTGTTTATTTTATAGTGTTGAAAACAGACCTGCAAAAATCATGCTCCTTAAAGGCCAACAAACAGATTTATTATTTACATATTTTACACTTCGCTCAACACTACGGAACATAAAACTATTGCTATTAGGGCGTCACAAAATAAAAGCAACCCCTGCCCTAATACCCCACCTTTTCGACGGCAGGTTGTGGTAATTCACCCGGTAAATAGCATCGAAACGGAAAAACCGGAGGATATTTTCTACCCCAAAACTAACTTCGGTATATGGCGTCCTATTGGGAATATGGATGCGGACAGCATCGTCTTCTGTCGTGCCTTCAAAGAGATTAGCAGCATTAGCCAAACGGTTTTCTTTAGACATATCGCCGATCATGGCGCGGGCATTGGCAACGGCCCGTATTTTCCATTTCCTGAATAAGGGAACCCACTGCAGCAAAAAACCATCAAAGTGGTGGTCGAGGTTGATCCAAACATACTGGTCCGCAGCAAAAGAATATTCTGTCAGTAGGTTGAAGCCCCGTTCATTCATGATAAGCCCTTCGTTGCCCACCGGGATAAACATGTTCAGGTAAGGCGTTTTCCCCCAAATCTTCCCCCCGATCATCCGCCAGTTGGTGTAACCAATAGCCCCCCAGCGGATGTTGTCGCTTACCTGCATTTCCAACCTTCTGAAATCCGTATCCCCACCCAGCGATTTGGTGCGGAAGCCTTGCATGTATTTTAAAGAAACGATCGGGTAGCGGCTACCCAAACTGAAACGCTCGTAAGACCCGGCAACGAACTGTTCATCAAAGGCGTACCGGATCTGAAATGATGCCTCGCTGGAAGAGTATTCCGTAAGGGTTGTTTCAGAATCAGGTTGATAGGCAAAATTGAACAGCGGCCGATAGTGCTGTTGTACAGCCCCGACTTGAAAGGAAAATCCAGATTTGAACTCCCGATAAACACTGGCTGAAAAATGCTCGACATCCAACAGCTTGAAAGGGATGCCGCCCCTACGGGCGAAATAACTTGTCGCAATACCATCGCCACCAACGCTGAAGGTTTTGCTAAAATTAGGGGTAGGAAAATAATCATTCAGGTAGGCCAACTGCAAGGTCGTCCATGGTTTGGTATCGAACACGTACTCGAAGTCCAACCCGTATTTGAATTTCTGGTCACCAAACCCGTAGGCTCCATAACCGCCAACGAGGAATTTTTTGCTCACCTCCGTGCTCGTCCGCAGCCCGAATTTGGTGCGGAAACCTTCCACATTGTTGACCGAAAAGAACGAATAAATATTACCAATGTCCACATAATCGCCCCACATAAAACCGGTGAACAGAGTCGTTGAAATACGTTTCCAAGCTTCATAAACCGGCAGCGTCCGAATCGTATCCACCAAGAACCGGGCAGTTTGTTCGTTTTTGCCCAGCTCTGTGTGCCGGTTTTTTTCCCAAAAGGCGTCTTCTTTTCCAAACGCACCGGGAGCGACCATTTGGCTTACGTTCATTTCCTCCTTGGTCTCTTTTCGCTCAAAGCCGTAGTCTTTATAAGTAGTCGTTCGCTTGGCCTGTATGCCCGGGGCCGCTTCGTTTAGTTTTTTGAAAAAAGAAGGGACAAACGCTTCGGTCAATGTATTGGTCGTAATGAGAATATTGTCCCGTTCCGGCATCCAAACGGAATCACCGACCCATTGAAAGGAGTGCAGCAGCGTCAATTTTTCGATATGGTTCAGGTGGCCTTCCTCCAGCAATTGCAACTTGATGCGCTTGATCGCAAAAGTGGTGTCGTGCACCCACAGGTCGCCATTGAAGGCATTCATCCCTTTGTGTTTGGGGAAAAACTGTACTTGGTAACACCATTTGTTGTCGATGTAGGCAGAATCGGTCAAGTAAAAACGGTAGTAAGTGGCGCCATTATCAGCGGCCGGGCTGATGAATTTTTTGGAAACCATATCCATCCAATTATCATAAGGGTTGAGCCCCTGTTTGGCCACACCGACCAGTTGCCCCATGCTCTCGTTTTCGTAATCGCCGACCAATTTCACCGCCTTGATGATCTCCCGGTACCGCTTGGGGTCTTTTTGAAAATGATAATCGGACAGGGTTTCCGTGATGAACATGGGCAAGAATGGCTCCTCCTCCGACATGCTGTCGATATGGTCAAAAACGAACCGGAAGGGCTTGTTCAGCTTCATGTTCCTGAACTCATCGGTGATGTTGATAAAATCCAGCTCCATTTTGTTGTACACCTCGCAGGAATAGTAGTCCTTCCCAAATGGGTCGTTCTTTGGCTTATTGGCCACCAATTTTCGCATCAGTGCATAGGCCGGGTCTTCCTTGTCAGCCTTGACGACCACCTCTATCAAATCAGTTGCCGAGGACGACAGCTCTATTTTCAGTTCGGTTTTACCATCATAATTGAATTCCAATACTTCATAACCCAAGGCAGAAGCGGCCAGCACATCAGGTTTTTCTTTAAAGGTTACTTCAAAAACACCATCAAAATCAGCGGATGCACCTTTGGTTGGATCTTTTTTTAGGTAAACGTTGGCAAAGGGGATGGGGTCTTTGGAATGCGCATCTATGACCACGCCTTTTATTGTAATGTCCTGTGAAAAGAGACATGTTGAGGCCATTAGAAAGAGGGTCAAGCAAACTATTGAGCGGAATTTATCAGTCATTTGGTGCATAAATGCTATCAATTTCGGATGATTGGTTTTGAAGCTGTGAAAGTAAGCAACGCCTTTATCAAGTGGGAAGTTGTGCTTGAGGTGCCTCAGATATAATAAGGATGGGGTACGACTTTGTCTTCCCCTATGCTATTTCCCGTTGCAAAAAATCTACTTGCACCATATCATCAATTTTGAGTCCGAGCAAGCTGGCAGCTTTCCCCATATTGATGGCAATGGACAAATAGCCAGCACTGTTGAAAAGGCAAAGCGTTTCGCCAATGGGGACTTCGTGGTAGTTGCCACTCAGCTGAGTGATAGGGTCATGCCGCTTGAAAAAAAGCTGGAAGCGCCGTTTATTCCGTACCTTTTCAAATAAGTCTTGTTGAATATTTACGATGGCATTTTCGTAGTGGTCAATATAAATGACAGAGCCGCGGATTTGAGATGTACTAATGACCGGTTGCAGGGCTATCCGCCGTTCTGGGTTGGTCACCGGCAGGCCGATTTCTACCAATGGTTTCCCGCTAGAGATATGGGCAATGGCCTCCGATGCCATTAGGTTGAGAGGGAAATGGTTGCCTATCGGTCTTTCAAGTCGAAAAATTTCCTGAGGGAGTTGGTCAAACACCAAAGAAAAAATACCGTTGTCGGGGCCTATAAAAAAGTGCCCGTCCTGTTGGAAGGTAATGAGCGACAAAGGGGCAGAAAGATTATCCACGCTGATCAGGTGAATCGTGCCTTTGGGGAAATGATGGTAGGCATTCTTCAAAATATAAGCCCCCTGCACGATGTCGTAGGGCTTGACTTGGTGAGATATATCAACAAGTTGCAGGTCTGGGTTTTCCCCCAAAATTGCCCCTTTGAGGGCAGCCAGATAATAGCCTTGCGAACCAAAATCTGTGGTCAATGTGACAGGTTTCATAATAGGTCAAAAATTGGTTGTAGTTTCCGTCTGGGAAATTGCAGATTATTGCAAAAAAAATTGAACCAACAATATTAAAATCCAGTTAAGAGCATGTTTAAAATTTAATCGAACTGTAAATCAATAGTTTAGGATGATGACACAGGATTTATGAAGACGTTTATCGGGATAAGTAACTGAAAAAATCCGAAGTCAGCGCCTAAAATATTGGTTTTCAGGAAGAAGAAATTTAAACATGCTCTAACAACAATTCGTTATTTTTACATCGCAAATCTAACTGATTAAAATGTGGAATCATATTTTCACCTTATCTGTCAAAATCTTTCATTAAAAACCATTTGTCCAACCAACCATCCAATAATTGCCAGGGGGATTCCCATGGCATAAACCAGATCTCAATTTGAGCGAAATAATTCTTACCATAGAAGGCGTTGACCCTGTCGAATTGTACGGCGAAAACAACGCAAAACTAAACCTTCTCCGCCGAGCGTTCCCTGATGTTTCGATAACTGCCCGTGGCGAAAACCTAAAGCTGGTCGGTGAAAAAAAATACGCCCAAGCTGCCAAGGGCAAATTTGAGCAGATGATCCGTTTGCTCAAACAACGGAAGGAATTGACCTCCCAAATGATTGAAGAACTGCTGATCGAAAACGGCAACCCCTTTCAAAACCACCTCAACAACGGCACCTCTAAAATCCTGGTTCATGGCAATGGTGGCAGGGTGATCCGGGCAAAAACCAAAAACCAACAATTGTTGGTCAATTGCTCTGAAGCCAATGACGTGGTATTTGCTATCGGGCCCGCCGGAACCGGAAAAACCTATACCGCAGTGGCGCTGGCCGTCCGGGCCTTGAAGCACAAAATGGTCAAAAAAATCATCCTTACCCGGCCGGCCGTGGAGGCCGGCGAGAGCCTTGGGTTTCTCCCCGGCGATTTAAAGGAAAAAATCGACCCGTACCTTCGCCCGCTCTATGATGCTTTGGACGACATGATCCCCGCCGAAAAACTTAAGCATTTTATGGAAACGAGGGTTATTGAAATAGCCCCCTTGGCCTACATGCGTGGCCGTACTCTCGATAATGCGTTCATCATCTTGGATGAGGCCCAGAACACGACTTCCCTGCAAATAAAAATGTTCCTTACCCGTCTTGGCCCTTCCGCCAAAGCGATCATCACTGGCGACCTTTCCCAAGTGGACTTGCCCCGCAATGTCACTTCGGGCCTGCGAAAAGCTATTCATATCTTGAGAGATATTGAAGGGATTGGCGTCATCCAATTATCTGCTGAGGATGTCGTCCGCCACCGATTGGTCAAAGAAGTGATCCGGGCCTACGAGAAAGATTCCGAACATAACCGGGACTATTTTGAGCCATACGGGAAGTTGCCGTCGAAGAAAAAAGAGGAAGAGGAGTAGTTGGGAGTTCGGCAGTCGGCAGTCCACAGTTGACAGTTTGGGAGATTGATGCTACTGATTGCACTTTTCTACAGTTCTTTTATAAATAACTGGCCTTCCCATCCTAATAAGCCCCACATTTCATGAATAATCAACTGCCAAACTGTGGACTGAAGACTGCCGAACTGAAAACTGCCAACTCCAAATTGTCGCGCTCAATGTATTTTCCGTCCTTTATTTCATGGCTTCTCTTTAAAAAACTATTTTTGCTCACCTTTATTCAATATTGGAAAATAATCAATTGAAAAATCCCCGAACGGCGACTATTGAGGAGTCCCAAAAGTTTTAGACGGCCACACCTGTTGGGTTACAAATCCACCTACCTACGTGCTTGCCAACTTGCTGTCCTACTCAATTCTCCGTCCGGACTTTATCTTTCATCAAAATTATCTAGTATGAAATTGAACAGTACCCAATTTAGTTTCTTATTGGCTTTGCTTTTTGTCGGCACATCTTTGTTGGCCCAAGTAGCACCGCCGATTGATATTGCCAATCAATATGTGCGCAGCAACCTCGACAAATGGGAGCTGACCACAAGCGATATTCAAGACATGGCAATCAGCAGCTCTTACACTGACCAAAAAACAGGTATCAGTCGGGTGTATTTCAACCAGCAGTACAACGGTATTCCTGTTTACAACGCCATCCTAAACCTGAACATCAACAAAAATGGCCAAGTATTTTTTACTGGCAACCGTTTCGTAGGTAGGCTTTCGGAAAAAGTTAATACTACCATTCCTATCATCAGCGCCTCACAAGCGTTGGAGAAATTGGCTGCCCACTTGGGACTTCCAACGGAGGACATCCAATTGGTCGGTCAAAGTGCCGCTAATGTTTTTGTTTTTGAAAAAGGCAACATGGCCACCGAGGACATCAAAGTTAAACTTAGCTACCAGGTCGTTGACGAGTCTGTCAGGTTGGCTTGGAACGTCACTCTCTTTCCAGTCAACAGCTCCGATATGTGGGACTCAAGGGTCGATGCTGTAACTGGAAAGGTGTTGAACGAAACCAACTGGACTGTTTACTGTCAGGTTGATGGGAGATCATTCAAACGCTCCGGCAAAAAGGGCTGCACCGATCATGACCATTCTTTTGCTAAAACGGAAAAGACTACCACAGCGGGTATGCTGACAGGTGCGACTTATAACATCTGGCCAATCCCTACTGAAAGCCCAATTCATGGCGACCGGGAACTCGTAAAAGACCCGCACGACTTGATTGCCTCACCATACGGCTGGCATGATACCGATGGAAATGACGGACCAGAATATACGATCACCAGAGGTAATAATGTGCATGCTTATCAGGATAGCCTTGGACAGGACATTTCTATTGGTGACGAACCAGATGGTGGCCCTGATCTCCTTTTTGATTTTCCTTATGATGAAACTGCCGAGCCATTCACTTATTTGGATGCTGCTGTTGTGAACTTGTTTTACATGAACAATATCATGCATGATTTTTCATATCACTATGGATTTGACGAAGCTTCAGGGAATTTTCAAGCTAAAAATTATTCTGGAGAAGGACTTGAGGGTGACTATGTGAATGCCCATGCTCAAGATGGTAGCGGCACTAACAACGCTAACTTCTCTACGCCAACTGATGGTAATAACCCTCGCATGCAAATGTTCCGGTGGGACATTGGTGGCAGTGCTTTTACAGTGGATGAACCAGCCTCCGTTGCAGGCGGCTATGTTTTTGGAACACCTGTTGCCGGTGAATGGGGAGCCGGTGCCTATATCAGTGACGTTGCGATAACAGGAGAAGTGCTGATTATTGATGATGGCGTCTCTGAACCACTTCCTTCAGATGGTTGTGAAACGATTGTCAATGGAAGTGATATCAACGGTAAAGTAGCGCTGATAGACCGAGGCGGTTGCGAGTTTGGGTTCAAAGCTTTCCAAGCTCAGGAACAGGGCGCAATCGGCGTCATCATCTGCAATTTTGAAGATGGCCTCATCGGTATGTCTGCAGGCGCGTCTGGCGGCCAAGTTGAAATCCCGACGATCTTTATGGGATCATCCGACTGCCAAACCATCCGTCAATTTGCAGGCAACGGCCTGATCGTTACATTCCAACTACCCGTGCAAATGGGGCCAGCCCAATTTGACTCAGATTTGGACAACGGTGTCATCGCTCACGAATATGGCCATGGCATCTCCATCCGTTTGACAGGTGGCCCTAACAATTCTGGATGTTTGAGTGGCGACGAGCAAATGGGAGAGGGCTGGAGTGATTTCATGTCGTTAGTGACTACTGCTAAGGCTGGCGACTCTGGCGAAGATGCCCGTGGTATTGGTAATTATGTTGATGGCTTACCTGTTACTGGTGGAGGAATCCGGCATTACCCATACTCTACCGACATGAATATCAACCCGTTGACCTACAGTTCCATCCCAGGTGAAAGCGTACCTCATGGGGTAGGTGCTACTTGGTGCACAATGATTTGGGATATGTACTGGGCATTCACGGATAAATATGGCTGGGATGAAGATTTATACAATGGTGTAGGCGGCAATAATATGGCCATCAGATTGGTATTTGAAGGCATGAAAAACCAAGTATGTGCACCAGGCTTTGTGGATGGACGGGATGCTATCCTCTATGTTGACTTAGCACTTTATAATGGTGAAAATCAATGCTTGATTTGGGAAACTTTTGCCCGCCGTGGTGTTGGCTACAGTGCCAGCCAAGGCTTATCAGCTGTAAGGGGTGATGAAATAGAAGCCTTCGATGTGCCGTGTGAATGCCGCAACAAGCTAACTATCACCAAATCAGTAACTGATTTCATCAATGCAGGAGATGAGATTGATGTGACCATCAATGTGAGCAACTGTAAGGTCGATCCGGTCACCAATGTCCAGGTAAAAGATGAGTTGCCAGATGGGACTGAATTCATTACCGGATCTTCCAGCATGCCTGCAACAGTACAGGGCAATACTTTAGTGTTCGACTTAGGCGCCATGCCATTTGGCAATGAGCAAACTATTACCTACAAACTAAAAACTGCCGCAGATAAATGGTCGCAAAGATTGTGGTTGGATGGCATTGATGATGTATCGGCCGAAGATAACTGGGACCGTGATTTCATCGGCGCCCCTGCCAATGCTATCTGGTACGTAACTGACCAATTCGGTGGCCACACAGGTGATTTTGCATGGTATATGGAGGATATTCCGACCGAAAGCCGCGTTTTCATTTCACAAATGGAAAATGATGGCTTTACCGTCACGGGCGACAAGCCAGTCCTCCGTTTCTGGCACAAATACAACACACAGGTAACATTTGACGGTGGGGTCGTAGACATCAAAGATGTGAATGATGATGTATGGGTACAAGTGCCTGACAGGATGATCAGAAACGGTTATACCGGATTGATTGATTATGGAACTTTCGTTGTCCCTAACCTTTCCGGTTTCTCTGGTAATAGTGGGGATGAATATATTGCTACCTACATTGACCTCAGCGAATGGGCGGGCAAGACAGTTCACGTGCGATTCCGTTTTGCAACCAATGAAGATACAGGTGTTGCCGATGGTGGATGGTTTATCGATGATGTAGAATACCAGGACATGCTATCTTACAATGGCGAAGCCTGCGTTACTACTGCTGAAGGTGATAATATTTGTACTATCGCCCCAGAGGAAGGTACAATCGTCGAATCAGCGGAAGCCAATAGCACCATTGAAACATTGAAAGATGTAACCATCAAGACCTACCCGAACCCGGTCAATGACCTCTTGAACATCTCTGTCAACAGTGAGCGTCAACAGGAACTCAGCATGAGCCTCATGACGATAGATGGTCAAACCGTTACTTCTCAATCCTTCGATGCTTATGGCAGGCAGCATGTCCAGCTCAATGTGAGCAGCATCCCTGCGGGCTTCTATCTGTTAAAGGTAGGCACAGAAGAAGGTACTGCCGTACAGAAGATTGTGATCGAATAGTAGTGAATAGTTGATTTAGTGACCAGTGATTAGTTTTGACAGAAATCCTAACTAACCACTGGTCACTAATCACTAATCAACTATTACTAAAACTCCACAGGCAACTCTTCTATCGTCCTTCCTCCGCTCGTTAGCCTCGCAAAATATTTCCCCTTCGGTAAATTAGAAATCTTAAACTCAAACCGGAATTTGTGATAGCCCCTTTTCTGCTGACGGTTTTTGGAAAAAGCATGCACCATTTCACCTTCCTCATTGTACAATTCGAAATTGACCAAGCGATCCGAGTCTAAGGTGTAATAAAACAGCCCGTTCATGGACAGCGCTTCCTGCATTTCCCAAACAGGTGACCCAGGCAGCAGTCGGCTTTGGTCGGGTTGCTGGTATTGGACATGATACTGTGGTTCGGGTTTGCCCAACAGGTTGGCAACATATTTCGCCAATGCTTGGTCTCCAATGCCTTCGAGCCGTTCATCATCACTGACTGCCCACACGGCGTTTTGGGCATAAGCGTTTTTATACAGGTTTTCCAAACTGAGGTATTGGGCAAACGCCAGCAGATTGCCCACTGCCATTTTCCCAACCCGGAATGAACTCCCTTCCCCCGGCGAGCCATCTCTCGCCTCAATGCAAAATGTGTGCAACTTGGCGATTCGAATTTTTCCACTTTCTACCAGCAAGGTTTCTTCTTTGGCGACCATCAGGTTTTGCAAGCTACTGTCGCCGACTTCAAAAATTTGCCCCGCAGGAATCGTCACTTCAAGGTCTTTCTTGTACAGGTTTTTCAATTTTACTTTTAGAACCTCGCCAGAATAACCACCGAGGCCAGTAGCGTCCAATTCGACGTACCCTTTTGCAAGAGCACCTTCCAAAGTAATGGGGGAAGCAGCGATCCAGTTTGGGCATAAAAATGCCAGGGCCATCACGGCCGAACATGCAAGTCCTTTCATATTCCTAATTTTTTTGTGAAGAAAGTCCTAAAACGCACCTTTATCAAAAATTATTGAGCCAGCAGCAGGGATTTAATATTTACCGTTGTAGGAATATTCTTTATCATTGCCTTTTTTAGAAATCAGGGTAGAGACCGCCATCTGTTAGAAGTTAGCTATACTCAGAGGAGTAAATTGAAAAGTAATAAAATGCGGAGTAGGATGACCATCACTTTTTGAGCCGATCTGCTCGGTCCGCATGAATGGCATTGACTTGTTGTTCAAATTATTACATTTCAATTTACGGGCTTACTATCTGACCTCTGACAGAGAGACGGTCTGATCTCCGACCTCGCAGCCAAGTGCAAGACCTGACCACACGTTTACAAACCAACGATAAAAAAGTGCTAAAAGAACTCTTTGAGGCGCACTATCGGCAAGTCTGTGGAGCTATCCATCGCTTGGTTGGGGAACGTGGCGTCACAGAAGACCTCGCCCAACAAGTATTCATCCGCTTCTGGGAAAAAAGAGACACCATCAACATCACCACCTCCCCCGGCGCCTACCTTCACCGCATGGCCATCAATGAAGCCCTCGGCTGGTTGCGGAGCAAAAAAAATAAACCGTACGAGGAAATTTCCGCAACGACCCCTTTCGAAGAAGTACGGGACGCCGAACAAAACTATCTCCACGACGAATTGGAAGATAAGGTCAGAAAAGCGGTGGACACTCTCCCACCCCGCTGTAGGGCTGTATTCCAGTTGAGCCGGTTTGAGGAAAAAAGCTATCAGGAAATAGCTGACGAAATGGGGATTTCCAAAAAAACGGTTGAGCACCAAATGGGCAAAGCACTGCGGGTTTTGCGGGAAATATTAGGGCCATATTTGTCCGAACGGGATTAGCCCCACCTCAAAGATTTTCGATCCCATCCAAATAAGTTGCTGCCTGTTGCAATAGTTCCTCCTGCGTTTTGCTATCCATTTTATCCCAAGTCCGATAGGCCATCCCGATGCGCGGGTTCTTTTCCAATTTGTCGCGGTTGCGGTCATAAAAATTCCAGTAAAAACTATTGAATGGACAAGCCTTCTTACCCGTCCGGAGTTTTTTATCGTAAAAACAGCCATTGCAATAATGGCTCATTTTATCGATATAATTGGCCGACGAGCAATAGGGCTTCGTGCCCACAATGCCGCCATCGGCAAATTGGCTCATACCCCTCGTGTTGGTGATTTCCACCCACTCAATGGCATCAATATAAATACCTAAATACCAGGCATCTACTTCATCAGGATCAATGCCTGCCAAGAGTGTAAAATTCCCGGTGACCATCAGGCGTTGGATGTGGTGAGCATACGCGTAGTCCAATGATTGGTTGATGGCATGCTTCAAGCAAGCCATTTTTGTTTCGCCCGTCCAAAACCAGTTGGGCAATTTCCTTTTATTATTAAAAAAATTAAGCTGTGCAAATTCGGGCATTTTTGCCCAATAAATACCCCGCATATATTCCCGCCAGCCAATGATTTGCCGGACAAAACCCTCTATTTGCGAAATGGAAATTTCAGCTTTGCGGTTTTCCCATTCGCGCACTGCCCGCTGCACAACTTCCAACGGAGAAATCAATTTTACGTTCATGGAAAACGAAAGCCGGGAATGGTACAGCGACCAATAATGGGGCGTCATTGCATCCTGAAAATCGCCGAAATGTGGCAAGCATTTTTGCACAAAATATTCTAATAATTCGAGGGATTCTTTTCTATTGGTCGGCCACAAAAAACTATCAGGATCCACCCGGCCAATGGTTTTAATTTTTTCTTTTTTAATTAATTCAAAAATATTTTTTACATTTTTATTTAAAATAAATGGCTCAACCGGACGATGTTCCTTAGGTATTTTTTTGCGGTTTTCTGCATCATAATTCCATTGACCCGTCACGGGCTCTTTTCCGTCCATCATAATATCAAATTGGCGGCGAATGTCCCGGTAAAAAGACTCCATCAGGTAATTCTTTTTTCCAAAAAAAATGCCCAACTCATTTCTCCCCGTCATAAAATGTTCGGTATCATAAACAGCAGATTTAATTGATAAATTATTGCAAATATTTTTTAACTGCTCATCCAACCGATACTCATCAGGCAATAAATATTCAAAACATTCAACCTCGTATTTATTAATTAAAAACCCAATATTTCCAGCCAACGTCTGTTTATTCTTTTTATCATCCAATTTAAAATATTCTACTTGGTGGCCCTCTTTTTTTAATTGATCGGAAAATTCCCGCATTGCCGAAAAAAATGCGATCACTTTTTGAATATGATGCGCCACATAATCGGTCTCTTGCCGCATTTCGAATAGGCAATAAATAACATCTTTCCTTACTTCTTTAAACCAAGAATGGTTAATATTTAATTGGTCACCTAATAGTAGCCGTAGTGTTTTCATACAATTTATTCTTATTAAAAACAGTAAGCCTTAAGCCTCTTTTGGGGTTGCCTTTGTTCTTCTGCAACGCTCGCTGCAGTATTTAATTTCACCCCAATTACGCTCCCATTTTTTCCGCCATTTAAAAGGGCGTTTACAAACGGGGCATATTTTTTCAGGTAGGTTTTCCTTTTTCATAATTTAAAAAACAAGCAGGAAATTTATCAGCCAAAAAGCTGGAAAAACTGCGAATGAAGTTGTCCAAACAAACTTGCCACATCTTTGTTTATCCTGCATGTCTATCCAAAATAAATACAACCTGACCGACGAAGACGTCAACCGTATTGTTGAAATGGCCTGGGAAGACCGGACCACTTTCGATGCCATCGAACAACAATTTGGTGTGCCAGAAAAAGATGTGATCAAGTTGATGCGGCAAGAGATGAAACTATCCAGTTGGCGAATGTGGCGCCAGCGGGTACAAGGGCGAACGACCAAGCACGCCGCCAAAAGAACTTTCACGGAAGGCCGACATAAATGCTCCAGGCAACGGTCTATTTCCAACAATAAAATCAGTAAACGATAAAGTTTTATTTTGATATTAGAACAATACCTCCGTTGAACGTTTTAACTATCAGCCCCTCAAATTGAAAATTAAGATTTGAGTATTCTTTTTTTTAAACACAATAAACACATTAGCACACATAAGAATTTTCAGCCGCCAAAGGCGGCTGATTCAAAACTATATTTACTTATGTGTCTAATGTGTTTAAAAAAAATCAATGCTTTTCTAAAATTATTAATTTTCAATTTGCTGCCCTATAAACTAAAAAACATCAATACTTTTCAAAATGCAAACACAAACTTCCCCTTACCTACCCGTTTTCAACACCATCGGTTTTGTACTGGTGCTCGTAATGAATTATCTCGCCACTTCGCTTCCACTAGCGGGCCGCGACACTGGCGAAATTTCTGATCTATATCCAAATTTATTTGCGCCGGCAGGTTTCACTTTTGCCATTTGGGGAATTATTTATTTATTGTTATTGCTTTTTATTATTTACCAAATCCGATATACAGGTAAAAAAGAGCAGCCCGTTTTTTTTGAAAAAATTGGTTGGTTATTTTTTATTTCCTGTTTGGCCAATGCCACTTGGTTATTAGCATGGCATCATTTAAAAATTGGGCTCGCATTAATAATCATGTTGATTATTTTGGGATCTTTATTATCCATTTATCTCCGGCTAAATATTGGGAAAAGCGAAACAACCAAAATCGAAAAATGGCTGGTTCATTTCCCGTTCAGCGTTTACCTCGGCTGGATTACGGTGGCCACTATTGCCAATACAACCATTTTTCTGGTGAGCTTGGGCTGGAATGGCCAACCACTGAATGCTGTTTTTTGGACAATAGCAACCATCGCTGCTGCAGTGGGCATTAATTTATGGGCTTTGTTTAGCCGAAAAGATTTTGCTTTTGCGCTGGTAGGGATTTGGGCGCTTTGGGGTATTTTTCAAAAACGTATGAGCGATTTATCAATGAACGATGGGTCAGTAGAAATAGTAACTTTGATTGGGATAGCTTTAATTGCCATTGGCATTTTATATACATTAATTAAACGAAAATAAAGCCCTCCTTTTTATCACCAAATATAATGGCTTTCTGCTTTTCAAAACGCCACCCCGACAACCACGCCAACGCTGCATCTACTTGGTGCCAATTAGTAGGAAATAAGGCGAAATTAATTGGCAACTCATTTTTTAATAATTCGGAGAAAGCGGCTAAATCTTTTTTGTAAAATTTATTTTCCAAAAATAAAACCCGGACCAAATGCGCCGGATATATTTCATAAAAATGGAGATGGGAAAATCCCGCCCGCAACTTCATCGCTCGTGCCGTCAGTCCGCCCAAAAACATGGGTGACATCGCATTGACTTCTCGATCACATTGGCGATAAAAAAAATCGTCGCCATTATTGGAATAAACCCCGGGCAAACTCAATGGCGCATCTATAAATATTTTCTCTGGATTTAATTCGTGAATATTTTTAATTAAAAATGCATCTGCATCTTTCTTTTTTTCACTTTGCAAAAAGTGGAGTTGGTCATCTTTGGCAAAACAAATAACCGTAGTCCCAGCGAGTTTTGCACCATAATCAATACCAATAAATGAGGCGGTTTCCAACGGCATTTTTTTTGATTTTGAATTTTAAACAAGGAGCTGCATAAATTGTTACGCAACTATGTCCAATCAATACCACACCATCATCATTGGGGCTGGCATGTCCGGCATGGCTGCGGCAAATACTTTAGCCAACGCTAATGTACCTACTCTCGTGCTCGATAAAGGAAGAGGCATTAGTGGGCGCATGGCTACCCGTCGGTGGGAGGAAGCTACCTTCGATCACGGTGCCCAATTTTTTTCTGCCCGAACGCCTGCATTTCAGGCATTTGTAGAAAAAGGCAAGCAACTCGAAACAGTTCAGGAATGGTGGCCGAGTATTGCTGACAATCAGCATCCTCGATGGATTGGCTCTTCGGGCATGAACACAGTTCCCAAAATGTTGGTCGACGATGTCCCTATTTTAAAAAACAAAAAAGTAATCAAGATCAAGGAAAAAGAAAACGGCTGGGAAGTCCTAACCGAAGATGAGGATGACTTTCAGGCCAAATCTTTACTCATTACCATTCCTGCTCCGCAGGCCATACAATTATTAGAAAACAGTGGCATAGCATTATCGGGCAGTCCGCTTCCTCAAATCGCTTATCATCCCTGCCTGGTAGTGTTGGCCAAATTGGATCGGCCCTCCGGCATCCCCGCCCCCGGTGGTTTGCAGACCAACGGGAGCGTGATCAGTTGGATCGCCGATAATTTCCAAAAGGGCATTTCCAAAACTCCGTGCGTCACCATCCATGCTTCTCCTGAGTTTAGCACCCAACATTTGGACGGTGACTTGCAATCAGCTGGCGAGCTGATCCTTGAAGTAGCAAAACTTCTGGTCGCACCTGCCCACGTGCAAGACTGGCAGATACACCGCTGGCGCTACAGCCTCTGTTACCAACGGCACGTCGAGCCGTTTTGGCGAGCTGACATGAGAGCGCCATTATTATTTGGTGGAGACGGGTTTGGGATGGGAAACGTGGAAGGGGCGTTTGTGTCGGGAGTGGCGATGGCCAAAGAGATTTTAGAAAAAACAGTCAACCTTTAGTGCTTGCCCAGGCCTCTCGGTCCTCAACTGTATGGCGCTGCAAAATCCGCCCATTTTCGTTTAATACCGCAGCATTTTTTCGCAATCCCCACATCACATCTCTCGCCCGACGGTAAGCGTTTTCCAGATCAACTATTACGGACGGGTAATCCTTACCGATAACGACTCCGTACATGGCCTGCTCCATTGACGTCATTTTCCAAGGTTCATGGATAAATGCGGTAGGCACTCCAGCTAGTTCCGGCACCCATTTTTTGATAAAAACACCTTCCGGGTCATTGTCCTGCGATTGCTTCACGGGGTTGTAAATACGAACCGTATTGATGCCAGTGACGCCCGCCTGCATCTGCCATTGCGGATAATGGATGCCCGGTTCAAAATCGAGAAAAAGTTGGGCCAACCATTGAGCGCCGGGCTGCCAAGGCTGCCACAAAAGGTGGGTTAGAAAAGAAGCCAGCAAAGCCCGCATGCGGAAATTGATCCACCCCGTAGCGATCAGGCAGCGCATGCATGCATCAACGAGCGGAAACCCCGTTTGGCCGTTTTTCCATTTTTCAAAAAGGGTTGGCTCAAAATGTTGATCTAATTGATCGTAACCGCGGTTCACGTTCTCGAATTCCATGCGGATTTCCGATTCAAATTTTTGGATAAAATGGGCCTGCCAACGTAGCCTTGCTTTGAAATTGGACAACTGGAATTTGTTTTTCCCCAACTGCTCCGCCGACGTGGCCGCCTGCCATACTTGCCTGATACTCAGGGAGCCCCATGCCAGATAGGGGGATAATCGGCTGCATCCACGACGGCTTGCTTCCGGTTTGGAAATGCTGCGCTGATAATGCTGGACTCGTTCACCGAGGAAATTTTTCAGATAGGAATGCGCATAGCTTTCGCCGCCGGGTTGAAAATCATGGTTGGGAGCAAACTTTGGCGAGGTGGCGAACTCGGGCAAAGTTGCGGGATCGAACTTTGCTGACTGCCATTTTCCCCAATCAATGTTGTCTTGGGGGGCGTTCATAAATTGGTACCAATGCTCCCGCCAACCTTTGCGGTTGCGTTTTCCACGAAGGACGCCGTTGGCGATACTTTCTTCCCACAAAATATTTTGCTTTTTGCAAAATTGGGCGACCTGCTTGTCCCGGTCAAAGGTGATTTGCAGACCTGTTTCCTGATAGGAAAATATTTTTTTGACAAAAAAACGCTCGACCAGCAATTCCAGCAACGGCAATATTTCTCCATAAAAAACATGTACTCGTGCGTGGTATTTTTCCAATTGCCGATTCATGTCCTCCAGCGATTGTTGGACGAACCGCCAATGCCGCTCGCTGTATTGCGGTGCTGCCATAATGGACGGTTCAAAGGCATACAGCATGAGAACGGGCAAGCCATCTTGTTGGGCACGAGCCAGCGGTTCGTGATCCCGCAGGCGGAGGTCACGTTTGAACCAAACAATGTTGATGGCAGGCTTAGCAAGCATTTGTCATCCTTTCTCTGCTCGAACCGCTTCTATCTTTTTCATCACCTCCTCCGCTTCTTCCAATTTACGGGCGTAAGCACGGAGGTCGCCGCTCCGCTGAATATCGCGGGCTTCTTCCATGAGTTTAGCATACTCTTGTTCCAGTTGCTTGGTAGGGTTCTTTTTAAATAATCCGAACATAATGATGGATGGTTAGATGGTTAGAGGATTAGAGGGCTGGATGGTTTTTACTCTCAACCATCCAGCCATCTAACTATCTAACCATTAAATTTTTAAAGTTGACATGCCGCCGTCCAGACCGATCACCTGACCGCTCATCCAACTGCTGTTTTCTGAAAGGAGAAAATGAGCCAAGGCGGCGATGTCCTCAGGCGCCCCGATCCGTTTTAGTGGGTGGCGCTGGGCGTTAGCTTCCTTCTTTTCCGGGGTGGAAACTAGCCGTTCGGCCAATGGGGTATCCGTCAAGGAAGGGGCAATGCAATTGACCCGGATGTTGGGCGCCCACTCAGCCGCCAGCGACCGGGCCAAGCCTTCCACTGCTCCTTTGGAAGCAGCGATGGAGGAATGGAACGGCATCCCCTGACCAACAGCTACGGTACTGAAAAGCACCACCGATGCAGGGGTTTCCGCTTTTTTCAATGCCTTTTGCGCAGCTTGTAAAACTTTCACCGCCCCCAGCACATTTATCTGAAAATCAGCGAGGAATGCCTCGGTCTTGAGCGAGCGAAATGGTTTGAGGTTGATGCTGCCGGGGCAATAGACAAGGCCGTCCAATGCTTCGGGCAACTCCCCCTCCAACACTTCATCGGTCAATAGATCTTTTTCTAAATGAGTGACATTCGGGAGGTGGCTAAGGGTTTGGGCGTTACGGGAAATGACCAACACTTGATGGCCTTCTGCGCTCAGTTTCTTCACCAATGAAAGACCGATGCCTGAACTACCACCGACCACCAAATAATTTTTATTAGGCATTATTGCAGATTTTTATAAAATTTGCTCTTTGCATCCGATGATAAGCTATATTTTTTTAGGGTAGCAAATTGAAAATCAATAAAATGCGGAGCAGGATCCCGAAGTGAATTCGGGACAAGTTAATGATCGCTTTAGGGAACGCCCCTTTGAAACCCTTGGAGGGCCGAGCAGATCGATGGCAAGAACTTGGGCGACCATTCGGCCCGCATGAGTAGACGTTGGTTTTGTTCAAATTACTTACTTTTCAATTTGCAGAGCTATAAAATCTCCTATCATCAAAAGCGCCAACCTAACAAGGGAAGGGAGTAGTGGTTCACCAGAAAATGAGAATCAAAAAATTTTCTAAAAACACAAAAACGACTAGGGGTACGCATAACTAATGTGCATCCTACTCTTGAAAAAAGTATATGCATGTGAAAGACTTTGACAAATATTCAGAACTGATCGCCAAATTCTTGGCTGGGGAAAGTTCCTTGGACGAGAAAGAGGCACTGTTTAATTGGACTAGTGAAGACGAGTCCAACCGCCAGTTCTATGAAGAAATGGAGCAAGTCTGGAACATGACCGAAGATGCCGATGCCACTCCATTCGATACTGATTTGGAATCAGCTTGGGCCAATATCGACAACGGCACCAGCCATTCAACTTCCCAGCAAACCAGCCTCCCTGGCAACCAGCCCCCCTTCTCGACGGAATTGAACCCAACATCCGCCAAAATCATCCCTTTGTCCAAAAGGATTCAACGGTGGAGCATTGCCGCTGCAATTTTGCTGCTGGCCGCCTTTGGTCTCTGGTGGACATCACAAACCCCATCAACACCGTTGATGGTTGAAATACAGACTTCGCAGGATGAGAAAAAAGAAATCACCCTGCCCGATGGTAGTACTGTCCTGTTGAATGAAAACTCCAAATTGGTTTATCCCAAAGATTTCGCTGTGCGGAACATTGATCTGGAAGGGGAAGCATTTTTCAATGTGGAACCCATGAAGGAAAGCCCATTTACCATTTCCAGCGGCGAGGCAACTACGCGGGTATTAGGGACTTCATTCAATGTACGGGCCTACCCGACTGAAGAAAATGTTGAAGTAACCGTTGAGACTGGAACGGTAGCATTGGCTGTAACAAATAAGGCCACTGCACTCGTCGAACTACCAGCTGGCACCTCAGGGATCGTTTACAAAAAAGAAGAACGAGTGGAACGGGTGGAGGAAAAACTCAATAACGCCTTGGCTTGGAAAACTTTGAAACTGGATTTCGACGAAGCCCCTATGAAAGATGTGATTACCACTTTGGAGCGCTATTTCGGAACGGAAATAAAAGTGACTAATGAAATGATCTATGAATGCCCATACACTTCTACTTTCGACCAACCTGACTTAGCAAGCATTTTAGAGATCATAGGTGCATCGGTCGGATTTGAGGCGGCAAAAGAAGGCGATGGGTATCTGCTAAAAGGAAATGGCTGCCAGCCAAATAATTGATTTGAGGTTTTAAACAACAAATTTTACCATCCCACTGACCCGTTATTTTTGCCTATTCACAGCGGTCCTTGCCTCTTTTATCCAATTAAATATTCCAATCGCAAGGCAACACAAACTACAAAATATTTAGATGGCTGGATGGTCAGATAGTTGGATAGTTAATTAATTCATATAGCGATGAATGATTCTTCAATAATTCCGGGCCGAATGGTGTTCAGATCACCTTGCATAATTCTGCTCGGCCCAGCGGGATTTTAAGGGGAAACGGAGCTTCGCTCCGTTTCCCCTTAAAATCCCGAGAGGGGCACTTGGGTGGTTGCAATGAAAGTGTACATGCGCTGCCCCGCATTTTTGGATATATTATTATTCGCTACTTGGGTTAATTAACCTTCCAACCATCTATCCCTCCAACCAACCAGACTATCGTTTACATGAAGCCACTTAGTGCGGTAATACTATTGTTACTATTTGTCACCAACGGAATTGTTGCCCAATACGATATGCTTTCCGTGGAAGTCTCTTTTGCCTATGACAAGGTCAAGGTGAAAGACGCACTCGATGATATTTCAAAAAAGTATCAGGTTAAATTCTCTTATAGCAGCAGCGTTGTCAATGTGCGCCAACGCGTAAGTGCCCATGTCGACCACGTACCCCTTTCCACCGGGCTGGATGAATTATTTGCCACCACACCGATAGTCTATTCCCGTATCGGTCAGCATATTGTTTTACGCAACAACCCCGATAAATTGTTGAGTCAAACGAAGGAGCCAAAGAAAAAAACAGAACCACCCGTCCTCGAAGCATCGGTCGAAGAAGAGCCGCCCGCCGTTTTGGTAAAAGTGGAAGAACCGATAAAAGAAGAGCCCCTCCCCGACTCTATCATTTCCCTGCAAATGCCCGAAACCAGGCCAATCAACCAAGAGGGCAAAATGTACCCGTTCGACCAGACCTTGTTGAATTTGGAAAAATGGAGGACCCAAGCCGAATATGCCTTCCGCCCTTCCGACGACAAACGCTTGGCACAGGTCTCCGTTTTGCCAAACATCGGTACGAATACCAGCAATGCAGCCGACATCACGAACAACGTTTCCGTGAACTTATTATGGGGTGAAAGTGGCGGCGTGGATGGCATGGAAGTCGGCACCATCCAAAACAAGGTGCGCCGGGACATGAACGGCTTTCAGTTTGCTGGCGTCGGCAACCAGGTTGGCCGGAATGTAACGGGCACACAAGTAGGTGGCATTTACAATAAAAATTCAGGCATGACTAGAGGGCTGCAAGCGGCGGGCGTCATCAATCTCACCAATGGAGTACAAGCCGCCCAAGCTGCTGGTCTGGTCAATTGGGCAAAAGGCGACATGGCGGGCTTGCAAGCCTCGGGCCTCATGAACCGAGCCTATGGCGATGCCCAAGGCATTCAAGCGGCAGGCGTGATGAACGTCAGCGGTGGGACTACCAAAGTGCAGATCAGCGGCCTTTACAATAAAGCAGGCGACGTGCAAATTTTCCAAACGGCCTTGATGAACGTCTCAACCGGACAAATGAAAGGCCTGCAAGTGGGGCTCATCAACATCTCTGATACCGTCAGTGGCGTCCCCATTGCCCTCATCAATATTGTAAAAAGGGGTTACAACCATGTCGAAATTTACGGTAGTGAAATTTTACACGGAAATTTTCAATTCAAACTAGGGGCAAATCATTTTTATAACATCTTTCATATAGGAGCACAGGTTCCGCCCGGCGACGGGAGTTATATTTGGGGACTTGGTTACGGCATCGGGACGATGACAATCCTTTCTCCTAAAAACCATTTGAATTGGGAATTGATGGCCATGCACATCAGCGAAAATGAGGGTTGGACGAATACCCTCAACAGCATCGGCCAATTCCGGTTTTTATGGAACCACCAACTTGGAAGAAGCATCGGTTTTTTCCTCGGCCCAACTGCCAACGTGATGGTCTCGCAGCTAAAAGACCCGGAAACGGGGGAGATCAATCCGTCGGTAGTCCCTTATTCTTTGATAAATGAAGACCTCGACGAAAACACCAATCTCAGAGCTTGGGTGGGTGTGAACGCCGGGTTTAGGTTTTAAGAAAAACTCCACTGTTTCATTGTTTCATGGATTCATTGCTGAGCGTTCATTAACAATGAATCCATGAAACAATGTAACAGTGAAACAGTGAATCAATAAAACAATGAAAAAAATATTCCTTATCACAGCAACGATCTTTTTTGCCACGGCCATTTTTGCACAGGACGACCAGACTTTGTTCAGCGACGTAGATCGTATTGGTGCGTTTGGCGGGCCTATCTTTGATTATACCGATCTGAATGGCGACGTGGAAACAACAGGTGGAGGTGGCGGCGCTCTTGTTCTCGACGATTTTTTCCTTGGCGGCTACGGCATTGGCACTTATGAGTTGAGCAAGGGCCTGACCGATGACATGCAGGTAAATTTCCGGGAGGAAGTAAAATTCAAACATGGTGGATTTTGGATCGGCTACGTACCTGTACAACACAAAGTTGTTCACCCTTATACTTCTTTGAGGATTGGTTGGGGGAAAGCACGCTATACCAAATTCGACATCGCCCGGGACGAAGACGTGGACTCCTTTAAGGACAACATTTTCGTCCTGACGCCAGAAGCTGGTTTTGAAATAAACGTATTCTCGTTTTTCCGGATCGGGGCCACCGCCCACTACCGCTTAGTGAATGGAGTTGATAAAATTGACAATTTTTCGGATGGCGACCTATCTGGTTTTGGCGGGACTTTGACCCTGCGGTTTGGTGGATTTGGAAGTGAGTGGGATTGAGTTTAGACACTGGGTCCAAGTGTTTTTCCCAAGAAACAACAATGGTATAACACCTTAATTTCATCAATAAAATAAAGCCTTTACAGGCATGTCAGCGATGCTGGCACCTTCAAGTTGCAACACTTGAAAAGGCCACTTTTTTATAAAAAATCAAAAATCCAATAGACATGAAAAGATCAATTTTTATAGCCCTATTTGCGCTGCTTTGCGCCCCGACTTTTGCCCAAAACTGGCGTGGAAACGACCGTGACCAAACACTCGCCAGTTCGTCTGGCAGACATGGATTCTTCATTGCACCCATCGTTGAATACAGCGATTTAAAAGACAAATGGAGCACCTCTGTTGGGGGCGGGCTGGCTTTCGTCGCAGGTGATTTCTTCATCGGCGGCTACGGCCTCGGCATGGTCGAAGAAAACTGGCTCGACAATGATTTTGAAAAACTGGACATGGGACAAGGCGGTTTCTGGTTGGGATATACCACCCCGCAAAACAAGGCTGTTCATTTATTCAGTAGTGTAAAAGCTGGCTGGGGCGCCGTCAATATTGAACTCGAAGATGAATTCGATTACGAAGACGCCTTTTTTGCGGTGACGCCTGAAGCAGGTTTGGAGCTCAACGTATTCAGTTGGTTTCGGGTTGGCGCAACAGTCGGTTACCGATTCATGAACGGCCTCGACGAATCCCCTAATTTCGACAAAGACAAACTGCAAGGCATGACTGGGGCACTGACTTTCCGTATCGGAGGCTTTGGTAGAGACCGCCACCGGGACGACTGGTAATGGATTCATGAGCGATCGGCGACGAGTCAAAAATTGATTGCTACCAACGATCCTATCACTTTATTTTTTTAAACCAACTTTTTAAATCTGGTAAGGGAAAAGCCTGATTAAGGCCTGACTTTTCTATGCCCGTTCCCAACAATTCCTAATGAAAAATCTCATTGAAATACTGATATTACTTGGCTTTTTGCTGCTTTGCGTAGCTGCTAAGTCGCAAGACCTAACACAGACTATTCGGGGTGCAGTGGTAGACAAGGAAAACCTGATGCCGCTCATTGGTGCCGAGGTAGCCATCCTGTCGACCAACCCTATCTCTGGTACCACTTCTGATTTAGATGGCCAATTTAAAATAGAAAATGTCCCCGTCGGGCGGCACAACATCCAAGTGAACTACCTCGGCTACGAACCCGTAACGATCCCGAATTTATTGGTCACTTCAGGCAAAGAGGTTGTCTTGAATCTGGAGTTGATCGAAAGTGCGGTGCAATTGGAAGTGGCTACGGTTGTTGCCACTCACGACAAAACGGGTACACTAAACGAGATGGCCACCTTGAGCGCCCGTTCATTTTCCGTTGAAGAAACGAGCCGCTATGCGGGCAGTTTTTATGACCCAGCGAGAATGGCCAACAACTTTGCTGGCGTCGTGGTTGGTTCATCCGATGACCTATCCAACGAAATAGTGATCCGGGGAAATTCACCCCGAGGGGTCATGTGGCGCTTGGAAGGCATCGAAATTCCCAACCCCAACCACTTCGGATCGACGGGTGGCTCTGGCGGGGGCATCAGCATGTTGAGCAGCAGTACTTTGTCCAATTCGGATTTTTACACTGGTGCTTTTCCAGCTGAATTTGGCAATGCCCTGTCCGGCGTTTTTGATCTGAACATGCGGAATGGGAACAATGAGAAAAGGGAATATGCCATTATGCTGGGCGCACTGGGCTTGGAAGCGGCTGCCGAAGGCCCATTTACCGCAGGTGGAAAAGGGTCGTACCTCGTGAATTTTCGCTACTCCACTTTAGCCTTGTTGGATGCAGCAGGACTGAGTCCTGCCGGGGATGCTTTGCCAAAATACTCTGATGTTTCTTTTAAACTAAACATGCCAACAGAACGGGCTGGCACGTTTGCACTTTTTGGATTGGGTGGGCAAAATAACGTCCACCACATGCCGGAGGCAGACAGTGCAAAATGGGAAGGTGAATTTGGCGAATGGGGTTTTGATGAAACACAGACGGTTGGAACAATCGGCCTTTCTCACCGCATTTTGCTATCTGATAATGCCTATTTAAAAACGGTCGCAGTGGCTTCCCATGACCGCCTGTTGGAAGAGGACTATTGGCTGGATGAAGAAAACAATTACGCCAAACGATCCGATGTAACCAACGACGTTGCCAGTAATTCTTACCGATTTAGCTCGACTTACAACCAGAAATTCAACGCTCGGAACACTTTGCGTACCGGCCTCATTTTCAGCTATTTGACTTTTGATTTCAAATACGACGATGACGATAATTTTGATGAAGAAAAAGGAGAGAACCAAATCCGACTATTCGACAATCACGGCGAAACGGCCACCCTCCAAGCCTTCTCGCAATGGAAGCACCGCCTCGACGACCGCTGGACGTTCAACGCTGGCCTACACTATTCCCAGTTGTTTTTGAACAACAAATTCAGCATCGAGCCAAGGGCTGCCGTTGAGTGGAAAATAGACAACAAACAATCGCTGAGTGGGGCGGTCGGCCTGCACAGCAAAATGGAACATTTGGCAGCCTACTTATTTGAGGGAACGCTACCTGATGGAACTTATCGTCCTCAAAACAAAGACCTCGAACTGACCAAATCCATGCATGCTGTGTTGGGTTACGACCGCCGCCTCGGAGAAAACGTGCGCCTGAAAATTGAAGCCTATTACCAGTATTTATTTGACGTCCCCGTGGAGACAACACCTAACAGCACCAACTCTATCCTCAATGCCTTCGACATCTGGGACATCATCGGGGCAGAAAATGCCGACAACAGCGGCACGGGCCGCAACTATGGCGTAGACCTGACCTTGGAAAAATTCTTTTCCGACAACTATTACTTTCTAATTACCAGTTCGGTGTACAAATCGAGTTACACCCCCATTAACGGCATCGAATACCCGACCCGTTTTGATGGCCGTTACTCGCTGAATTTGTTGGGTGGCAAGGAATTCAAAGTGGGTCGGAATAAAAAGAACATCCTCGGTTTCAATGGCAAATTGATTCTTTCAGGCGGCAATCGTTACTATCCAATTGATTTGGAAAAATCCATCGCCAACGGCGAACACGAGGTATTTGAAGACCAGCCCTTTGCAGCAAAAGCTGGTGCTTATGGGCGTTTTGACCTGGGCATTAGCTACAAAATCAATAAGGCCAAACTGACCCATACGATCATGCTTGATGTGCAAAACGTGACCAACCGGGAAAACCTACACAGCTTGTACTACGACAATGACACCCAGCAAATTGAGCGATATACACAAACGGGGTTGTTCCCAATTTTTAATTATAGGGTTGAGTTTTGAAATGGTTTGAATGGCTAGATGGTTTGAATGGTTTTGCCCATATTACGAGTACACTGCCATTTCAACCATTCCAGCCATTTAAACTATCCAACCATCTAATATCTAAAGACATGAAAAAACAAAATTTCTTTTTCCTTCCATTGTTATTTGCCTTGTTGACCATCACCTCCTGCGTGGACGACGACGGCTTTTTCCAAGACTGCGAAAGGGGTAAGGGGGCCATCGTCGAAGAAGTGTTGAACCTATCAGACTTTACTGGCATCGACCTGAAAATTGCCGCTAATGTTTACATCACCCAAGATGATTTTTTTGAGGTGGTGGCCAAAGGCGAGCAAAATGTAATTGACGAATTAGAACTGGACGTCCGCAACGACACTTGGGACATTGAATTCGATGACTGCATGAAGGATTACGAACTCGACCTCTACATTACCCTGCCCAAAGTGGAGTACTTGGCGATTTCTGGTTCTGGGGAAATACGCGGCGAAACGTTTTTTGACCCGCAGGACATTACGCTCCGCATCAGTGGTTCTGGGGGGATGTGCCTTGGCCTCTATACCGAAACTATTGATGCCAAGATCACTGGTTCAGGTGATATGGAATTGGAAGGTACTACAGAGCAATTTGACCTGAAAATGACAGGAAGTGGCGATGTAAGTGCATTCAAATTGATTGCTGAAAGGGCCGATATAGAAATTACGGGCTCAGGAGATGCTTCGGTAAATGTTCTTGAATTTTTAAAAGTAAAAATTAGTGGCAGCGGCGATGTGTCCTACAAAGGCTTCCCAGGATTGGATGTTGACATCACCGGCTCGGGGCATGTCAGGGATGCTAATTAATGATCAAGGAGTAGACATTGCAACAAATTACGCATGTATTTGCGGGCCGAAACATCATTTTCGCATTTATTTATCTGCCTGCTCGGCCCTCCAGGGTTTTTAAGGGGCGTGGGGGGGGGGTCGTTCCGATGCATCGGAACGACGACGCCCCTTAAAAACTCTGGAGGAACACCCCGAAGCAAGTTCGGGGCAGGCTGTTGGACTGCCGCAAAAAGCGATGGACATGCTGCTCCGCATTTTGTAAATAACTTTTGCAGTTCAATTAATGATCGGTAAAACATTTCAAAAACAAAATGTTGACGACACATTCATTCTCCAACTCGTTAATCAGCTGACCTCAGATCACCAAATTAAAACGATAGTTTAGTTAGCAAGGCAGTCCGTCACGTTTCACGGGCTGCCTTTTCCATTTTGCCATTGACATATTTTTTATTCTAATAAATATTTTCAACTTATTGCTTCATCCCTTATATTTGCCACCTGTAAAATAACACAACTTACCCATTGTCATTCCCACAGAAAGAAAACATTCTAATTCCACATTACCGGGTTTTACTATTTCAAATGAAAATAAGAATCACTGTATTCACACTCATTGTGCGCAAGTTTTTATTTTCATTTTAATTTTAATTCTCATTGACAGGATTCATCTGGGTCATGTTTGCAACCAAATGCCTACCTTTGGCGTACAAACCGACCCTCTGTATAGAAATTTTTCTAATGCATAACTAAGGGAAAAAAAGATAATTACATCTCATGGCTAAAGTTTTAATTGTAGACGACGAAACACCAATCAGACGGACACTGAAAGAAATTTTGGAGTTCGAAAAATTCAAAGTCGAGGAGGCTTGTGATGGCATAGAATGTTTGGTGCAATTGAAGAAGACGCAATACGACGTCATTCTCATGGACATCAAAATGCCGAAAATGGACGGCATGGAGGCGCTCGAACGCATCCAAACCCTCGCTCCAGACACTCCAGTAGTAATGATCTCTGGGCACGCCAATATTGACACTGCGGTTGAAGCAGTCAAAAAAGGCGCCTTCGATTTTATTTCCAAACCACCAGATTTGAACCGCTTGCTCATTACTGTTCGAAATGCAATGGACAAGTCGAGCCTCATCACTGAAACCAAGGTGTTGAAGAAAAAGGTCTCCCACTACAAAACGCAGGAAATGATCGGTGAGTCGGAACCGATGCTCAAGATCAAAGAGACCATCGATAAAATTGCCCCAACGGAAGCAAGGGTTTTGATCACAGGCCAGAACGGGACCGGCAAGGAACTGGTCGCCCGCTGGATTCACGAAAAAAGCCACCGCAACAAAGGCCCTATCGTGGAAGTGAACTGTGCTGCCATTCCCTCCGAGCTGATTGAAAGTGAGCTTTTTGGCCATGAGAAAGGCTCCTTCACCTCTGCCCACAAGCAACGGATCGGAAAATTTGAGCAAGCCAATGGAGGCACCATTTTTCTTGATGAAATCGGGGACATGAGCCTTGATGCCCAAGCTAAGGTATTGCGTGCCCTACAAGAAAGCAAAATCACCAGGGTCGGTGGCGAAAAAGAAATCAGGGTGGACGTGCGGGTGCTCGCAGCAACCAACAAAGAACTCCGCAAGGAAATTGAAGCCAAGCGCTTCCGGGAGGATTTGTACCACCGCCTTGCCGTCATCATCATCGAAGTGCCACCGCTCAACAACCGCCGGGAAGACATCCCACAATTGGTCGAGCATTTTATCTCACAAATCTGTAATGAGTACGGTATTTCGTCGAAGAAGACGACCAAAGAAGCATTGGTCGCCCTGCAAAACGTCAACTGGACAGGAAATATCCGTGAACTGCGCAACGTGGTCGAAAGATTGATTATCCTTAGTGGAAATGAAATTACGGCAGAAGATGTGATCCAATATGTAGGTCCATTTCAACGGCCCAACAATGGTCAGTAAAATAAAGAAGAGTTAGTTAGCCAATTGATGACAGGTGATTTACTAACCGGACAAATTTGACCAAAATAAAAGCCCGCCCCACGTGGGGCGGGCTTTTACATGTCAATATGTTTCTAAAACTACGGCACAGAAACTTAGATTTGCACGTGCTCTAACTCCATTATTTAAAAAATCCCGAAGCCCTCCTTCGGGAAAAAACACTTTTCAGAATGAATGAGAATCAAAATAACCTACCATCCACCAAATTTGAAAAAAGGGAGTGGCATGCTATAAAAGCAGAAAACTCTTGGACGATGTTTAAGGTCATTTCCGAATTCGTTGAAGGTTTCGAGCGGCTCAACACCTATGGTCCTTGCGTTTCCATTTTTGGATCGGCCCGTACCAAAGCGGATAACCCCTATTATAGGCAGGCTACAGAAATTGCCCGGCTTCTGACGGAGGAAGGCTGGGGTATCATTACGGGCGGCGGCCCGGGTATCATGGAAGCAGGAAACAAAGGCGCAGCCATGAACAACGGTACTTCCATTGGGCTTAATATCCACCTCCCCTTTGAGCAAAACCATAACCCCTTCATTGATGTGGATAAAAATTTCGAGCACCGTTATTTCTTTGTGCGGAAGGTGATGTTCGTCAAATATGCCCAAGCTTTTGTTATCATGCCCGGGGGGTTCGGAACGATGGACGAAATGTTTGAGGTGCTGACCCTCATCCAAACGGATACTATTGATGCTGTGCCCGTCATCATGTTCGGATCAGAATATTGGGGCGGGCTCGTGGACTGGTTAAAAAATACCATGCTTGGCAAGGAGCGCAACATCAACCCGCAAGACCTCGAACTTTTCCATGTGGTGGATACTCCACAGGAAGTAGTTAACATTATACGCCAGTTCCACCTCGATGGACAACACACCAAGCCTAATTATGATTTGGACAGCGGAAGGGGATATTGAAAACAGTGGGCAGTTCTCAGTTCGCAGTCCACAGTCTGCAGTTGGAGCGCAGTGAAATTCCGACACTACTTCGACAGAAGGGTTGGTTTAAAATAAGTAGGCAGTAAGCCAACAGGATACTTCAATCAAAATCGGTATTAACTTGAATTTCCGATGAAATCTTCCAACCTGGCTTTTTTCAAATAAACGGAACCAAATCATATTTCCAAAAAAAGAAAGGGCGACACCAGAAATGGTGCCGCCCTCTTTTTATATTGATAAAGCTAAAGTAAAATATCAACCTTCTTTTTTAGATGACATCACAATCAAGTGAATCAAATAAGCCAAAGCAGGACCTGCCAGCAAGCTGCCCGGTACATCCGCATCGGTCATTTCATAACCAAATACTGTGATAGCGACTGCGAAAGTGGCAGCCAAACCGATCATCACATAAGCCAATATTTTTCCAAAACTTGTTTTGTCGAATGGTAAGCCATTACTGAAGGAAGCAGAAGCATTGCCCATGCCAGCCAAAGCCACCTGCTGGCGCATCACGAAGATTACACCAAAAGACAACATGATAATGGCGAAAAGAATCATTCCCCATTGTCCCATAGTTGGTACAGCTTGGAAAGAACAAACAACACCGTTACAAGTGTTGCCAATCACCAATGGTGCCGCCAATGGGTTTGTAGTCCTGTTGAAGTTCGCATTGAAACCAACATTGCTGGCATGCAAGCCATCCAAACGGTAAAGACCAGGAGACACTTCTGTCAGGGCAGTACCTGCTGGAATCGGAATCAAACCATTGTCAAATAATTGACCTGAGTTGTAGCTAACCAATTGCCAAGTCTCGCCGGGGTTAGAAACCACTGTAACAAAATCATGGAAATAATTAACCACTTGGGTTGCAGGGTCTTCGATATTCTCAGGATCATTACAATCGCAAGGATCAGAGATATTTGGCAAACCGTTTCCGCTGCTATCAACGATGCTGATTTTAGGTGTTACCAAAGTAGTGAAGCTAAATGGGCCATCCCAGTCGCTTTGTAAAACACCACAATCATTTTGAACATAGACACTGTATGATGTTTTTTCAGTCAATCCAGTGAAAGTGTAAGGGCTGGTCACGCCGCTGAAAACAGTACCGGTGCCTTGAGCTGCACCGCCAGCTGTCAATTCTACATTGGTAGCGTTGCCACCTGAGTTAAAATTAACTACGGCCGTCACATCCATAACATCTGAAATACTGACCATTGTTGGAGGGTCACACGGATCCAAAGTTGTGAATGAGAAAGGACCTTCCCAAGCGCTTGAAACGCCATTTACACAATCCTTCATCACATATACATCATAACCAGTACTTGGCGTAAGGCCAGTAAAAGTATATGGGCTGGTTACACCTGGCGTAATGGTTCCAGTACCTTGTCCAGCGCCAGCAGCAGTTATCTCTACATTGATGGTTTCTCCACCAGCATCGAAATTGACATTGGCAGATACATCCAGAACATTGTCAACGGAAATACCTGTCGGAGCTGGGCAGATCGGGTTAGGGTCCCAAGCACAGATGTTGAACGGCCCAGTGGCATTGTTACCATATTCAAATACACGTGCATAGAGGACAGTGCCTGGAGTTTGTCCAGTCAAGGCAATGAATGGGAAGAAACCCGGTCCATCATCATCATCGCATTCTACTTGTGTCAATGCACCACAAGCACCACTATACACAGACATCCCCCAATCAGTAGGTCCACCTGCCGTACTTACTTCTATACTAACTTCTCCACTAGCCGGAACGGTAAATGAGTACCAGTTGTCCATACCTGCACCAAAAGAACTACAAGTTGGGTTAGGCAACTCACCGGATGCAGTAGCACTTACGTTTGTACCCAGAGTTTGAGTAGTGCAGCTATTAGGCTGAACTTGCAAAACTTCAGCACTTGTACAAAGGTCGTTTGCTGGTGGTGGTGGTGGTGGTGGTGGTTCCCAAGCACAGATCACAAACGGACCAAAGGCATTGTTGCCATATTCAAAAACCCTTGCATAAAGGGTTTGACCTGGAGCCTGGCCAGTCAGCGCAACAAATGGGAAGGCACCTGGGCCATCGTCATCATCGCACTCTACTAATGCCAAAGCACCACAAGCACCACTGTAAATTTGCATGACAAAGTCAGTAGGACCACCTGTTGCTGAGTTCATTTCCACAGAAACATTTCCGCTGGCAGGTACTGTAAATTTGTACCATACGTCGAAACCGCTTCCAAATGATCCACAAGATGGGTTGGGCAGCTCACCCGATGCCGTTGCAGCAACATTCGTCCCCATGGTTTGAACGCTACAACTGTTGGCCTGAACAGGCAAGGTTTCAGCATTGGCGCAAAGATCATTGGGTGGCTGGGCAAAAACTGTACTCCCCATGCAGAAGAACAGCAATGCAAAAAAGCTCCGATGTAAGAACTTTAAATTAAAAGGTAATTTGCATTTCATGAGATAATATTTATTGAAGTTTAAAATTGGTCAGGCTGGGCAGTCCCACAAACCCTAACCATGATACCGAACTGGTTACTGCTGTAAGAGTGTATCCAGTTCTCCCTTAATGGTATTTATTTTATTGGTTTGCTGTGGAAAATCCTGAGCAGTACTTGATTGAGCTGAATTCAGGACATTCTCATAGACCTGGGTTAGCTTAGCACTGATCTCAGCGCTCCATACAAAATCATCATTTTCGATCCCGTTCAGGACGGATTTCATGAACCGCATATTGATAGAGTGGTCGAGTTGGGTGATGGTTCCCTGAGCAACTTGCTGGTCTAGCTGGTTCACTCTGGTTAGCAGCCGTTGTTTAGCGACACTACTAGAAACATACTCCTGTGCCTGTAAGCCATTTATGGAAAAAAAACCGAAGGCGAGTAAAAAAGCAAACAACCATTTGAATGGCTTTTGCGTGGTAGGTGAAAATTTCATGAGAATTACGATTTGTTAATGATAAATGTTTTGGCCATGTTAAAAACCGGTCATTGATTTCTACTCATGCTCCAATCAGCATTTTTATTCTTTAATCAATTCACCCACCCACCGTCTTGTTGGGAGAAGGCGGCCTTCTGAAAAGGCTTTTGATTCTCTTTGCAGCTGTTCTTTTTTCAAGCAAAAAACACTACCTAACAACACATGAAAGGTTAATGAAACCCATAAACCATTGGTTGAAAGGCACTTGCTCAAAAAAAAGCCAAATGATTCAATGTCACTTTTAGTAAATCGGTAGGGAAAAGCACAGGCTGGAGTTAGCTAAAATGTTGTTCCAATGCCTGCTTGAAATGTTGATAATCTATTAGGGTAAGCCAATGTCGGAGAGCCATGTTTCAATAGAAAGCCCAAATGTAAAAAATATTTGGTTAACTATATCGATTCGAAGTTGTTTTTTGTTGCTTGGAAATTACTGAGAACCAGTTACTTGGAAATACGAATGTAAATATTTTGACTTTTTCTATATGCAATAAACCTTCCAATTTTTATCGCCGCCTTTTGCCCATAAAAAATAAGGTACTGAAACAGATCAGCGTATTGAAAGAAAGAGTACTTGCTGGTCTCAGTTGCCTGCCCCTCCCTATTTTGACGTCTGTGACGTCCTCCCGACACCCCACAAAACAATAACCTCCCAAGTCGTAGACTTTTAAACAACGCGTTGCGGTTTGGAAACTGCAACGAGCGCTACCAATATCCTCCTATATTTCCTGTAACGCCCCCCTTGCAACCTCCGTCTGATTTCCATTTCTTTACCCATTACCAACTTTATCTAAATCCGACCTACCATGCTGTTCAACTATTTCAAACTGGCACTTCGCAACATTACCCGGCAAAAATTTTACGCCATCATCAACATCCTTGGTCTTGCTATTGGGCTGGCTATCTGCCTGCTCATTTTGCTGTTTGTCAAAGACGAGTTGAGCTTCGACCAGCACCACTCCAAAGCTGACCGCATCTACCGCATGAACATGGTGTGGGGCAAACAAAATGGAAAGAGAACGGAGTCGCCCATCGGGCCATACAAGTTGCAACCAGCGTTCAAGACGGATTTTCCAGAGCTGGAACACGTCGTCCGGTTCAGCCCCAGCAACGGCTCCTTGGTGGCTTATGGGGACAAGCAATACCAGGAGGAGCGCTTATTTTTAGCGGACAAAGACCTCTTTGACATTTTTGATTATGAACTCGTGAGTGGCGATAAAAACACAGCATTGGCCGAACCGTTTACGATGGTCTTGTCGGAAACAACGGCGAAAAAGTATTTCGGCAACGAAGACCCAATGGGCAAAACTTTGAAAGTGGACGAAGATAATGAAGTCAAAGTCACCGGCATTTTTAAGGACATGCCCGAGACGACCCATTTTTCGAGCGATGCTTTTATTTCCATGGAAACGGGTAAATCGGTTTTCAACCAGTTGGTGCTCAACAATTGGGGCGAGGGCTGTTGCTACACTTACATCACTTTGCCGGAAGGGCAAACGCCGGAAAGCATCGAAGCACGGATTCCTGAATTTCTCGAAAAAAACATGGGCGAAGGATCTTCCGAAGGCGTTGGGATCAAGCTCCAAAAGATGACCGACATTCACCTGCACTCCAACCTGCCGGGTGAAATACAGGCCAATAGCGACATCCGCTATATTTATATTTCCGTGGCCATTGCCTTGTTTATCATTTTAATTGCCTGCATCAATTATATGAATTTGGCGACTGCCCGCTCCATCAAAAGAGCAATGGAAATCGGGGTGCGGAAAACGTTGGGCGCTCCCCGAACATCGCTCATGTACCAATTCCTGAGCGAGTCAGTTTTGGTGGCTATTTTCGCCTTGATCTTAGGATATATGTTAGCGCAAATCAGCCTACCTGCATTCAATGCTTTTATGGAAAAAAAGCTGACGCTAAACCCAGTTTCCAACCCAGATATTTTCGGTTGGTTTTTGGCCGTGACCTTATTGGTGGGATTTATTGCGGGCAGTTACCCTGCATTTTATTTATCGTCTTTTAGCGCCAAAAAGGTTTTTCAGGAAAATTTCCGGCAAGGCAGCAGCGGCGTTTTGAGAAAGGTATTGGTCGTTTTTCAGTTCGCTATTTCCATCGTATTGATTTTGGCTACGGTAGTCGTTTACAACCAATGGACATATTTGCAGAATAAAGACCTCGGCATCAATCGGGAAAATTTAATCATGATGCCTATCCCCGACCTCGACCAATACCAATCCCTAAAAAATCAATTATTGCAAAACCCGGATATTTTGTCGGTCGGTGCTTCCAATAAAAGATTGACCAGCCGCCTGAGCAGCAACCTCGGGTTTAAAGCGGAACAATTTGAGCCCGATCCAAAAGGAGGGAACAGCATCAAAATAGTGACCGTTGACCATGATTTTTTAAATACCCTGCAAGTCGATTTTGCCGAAGGCCGGGATTTTTCCAAAAAGATTGGTACGGATGATACGCTCGCATTTGTATTAAATAAAGCGGCGGTTGAAAAAATAGGTTGGGAGGAACCGCTCGGCAAATGGTTTGAAACCAATGAGTTTTACCAAGGCACTTGGCGGCCCCGCCGGGGCAATATCATTGGGGTGATCAATGACTACAACCATGAGTCATTGTACGAGGACATTGCGCCCGTTTGCTACTACGTTTCCAACTCTTGGCTCAATGGGATGACCCTACGCCTGAGCGGACAAAACATGGCCGCCACCCTGGCTTACATCAAAGACCAATGGGTACAATTCGGTACGGAAGAATTGTACACTTATAATTTCATGGACGACCGTATTGCGGAGATGTACCGCACCGAAGAGCGCTTTTTTACGCTATTCACCTTCTTTACCATTTTGGCTATTTTCATCGCCGGATTGGGAATTTTGGGTTTATCAGCATTTATGGCGGAACAACGCACCAAAGAAATCGGCGTGCGGAAAGTCATGGGCGCTACCACGGGCGATCTGGTTTATTTACTATCAAAAGAGTTTTCCAAATTGGTGGTGGTCGGGTTTATTATCGCTGCACCGGTCGGTTATATATTGCTAAATAATTGGTTGCAAGATTTCACTTACCGGGTGAATATGGGCTGGGCACCGTTCGTCATTGCGGGGGTCTTAGCCATGATTGTGGCGTGGGTGACTTCGGGCTTCCAGTCGCTGAAAGCGGCTTTGGCCAATCCGGTGGAGGCGTTGAAAAATGAGTAAATGGGTTGGGACAAAGACTTTCCAAGTTTTAGAAACTTGGAAAGTCTAAACTTCTGATTCGTTTAAATAAATACCGAGTCTGTAACGCCCCCCGCACCCACTACACTCATTTCCCAAATAATCCCTTATCACCGGGCAGATCCCCGTCACCTCTTCCCATGTCTGGGTCTGTTTGTATTGGCCTGCCGACAATATCCTCTGCGTTGCTGCACTCCGGCTGCACGACCATTTATTTACACCTAAACATGAAAGCGTGGTTGCCTATTAGTTAGCTGGACAAAATCAATCCTTTGGTTGACCTCGGCTCGGCAGCTTCTTCTTGATTTGGAAGTACTTATCGAAAAAATAGGCTATTTCAGTCTTGGAGTAGGTAGTTGGTGGACTTTAACGTCGAGCAGGTTTTGGGCCCCCGACGCCGGCAAAAAAAAAATCATCCGCTGACTATCTTTGCCCCATGAAATCACCTGTCCCCACGAGCTATCATGAACTGCAAACCGAAGCAGTTACTTACCACAAATTCCGGCTGGAGCGGGCCTTAGACGGCATCGTTGATTATTGTTGGAGCATCCGCAACACGGCGCAGGAACCGCAGTCCACGCCCGACATCCACATCCCCGACGGGATGATGGAGGTGGTGTTCATTTTGGAAGGGACTTATGAGAAAAAAGAGGTCGGCACGGCCAGTTCGCAAACTAAGCAGGTGGTGGAGAGCTGCGTGATTGGGCTTCAGACCGAGTCGCATTTCGTAAAAGGGCTGGGCATGATGTGGATGTTGGGCATCAAGTTCACCCCATTTGGTTTTGCTAGGCTGTTTGGACATCGGGTATATGCTTCAAAAAACGAACAGGTGGCGCTCCCCGATTTTGGGGCCAAGTGGCTTTGTGAATTGCAGGATAGACTTGCCGAACTGACCTGCATTGCGTCCATTTCCCAAGCGATTTCAGCGGCGCTGCTGCAAGCGCTCCGGTCGGGCGAAGCGCCTGACTCCTTGAAGTTCTCAGCGGATTGCCTCACCACCATTCTTTCCCGAAAAGGTTGCCTTTCTGTGGAGGAATTGTCAGCCCGGCATTACAAGAGCGTTCGCCAAATCCAGCGCTATTTCAGGGAACATTTCGATGCCTCGCCCAAGGAGTTCATCAATATCACCCGTTTTAAAAACCTGTACCAGGAAAGCATCGTCCGCAACCACCTCCCGCACCAGTTCCTCGATTATGGCTATTTCGACCAGGCCCATTTTATCCATGATTTTCGGCGGCGCACCGGCGTGGCACCTTCTCAAGCCATACAAGCGGATTTTTTGATGAAAAACAGGATTGCGGCTGTTAACCTTGGTCATTGAGCCAGAAATTAATAGGTCTAACCTACTTGTCGTGTTTTTACAATCAAGCCCCTTGCCCTCCGGCTATTTTTGCCCTTATTTCACCAAATTAATTGAAAGATGAAACGCATCATTTTCAGCATAGCGCTTGTGGCATTTGCACTAATAACAAATGGCCAATCCCTGCATCGGGACAACCTGCTGGGCATACACGTCATGGATGTAAAACTGAACCCCGGCGTATCGCTGGAAGCCTTCACCGAGTTTTTTGTGTCGGAGGTCATACCCGAATATGAAAAGCACTGGCTGGGGTTGAAAGGACATATCGTCCAATCGGTGCGGGGCGAGTACAAGGGCAAATTGGCCATCATTTGGGTCTTCGCCACCGAGCCTACCCGTGACTATTACTTCAATGCCGACGGCACGATGCACGAGCGGGAAATAGCAAGTCTTGAAAAAGTGAAGCCCATTGAGGAAGAATTAAAAAAACGTTTCGGGACCTATACCGTGGACTACAAGGATGACTGGGTAGTGCAATAATTGAGGGAAATTTTTAGTAGCAAAGTAGGCGTTACAGTAAGCCTCATTGAAATGGCTTAGCGGTAAACAGACTGCCAAAGGCTTAATAAAATCCAAAAAATCAGGAAAATCCATGCTTTTAGCAAATCCCTTTGGAGGCCGAGCAATCTACTGCTTCAAAATGAAAATGATCCCGCTCATTTGCCAAAATAATCCTTTATCACTGGGCACATCCCCGTTATCTCATCCCATGTCTCGGTTTGTTTGTATTGGGCCGCCCAATCCTCAAAGTAGGATAATTCTTTTCGTTGGTAAAACTTCGGCCGATCGGGCCAGGAAAGGCTATCGATTTCCGCTTGTTCAGCAGGGGTTAGGTCATAATGCTGGGAATGCAGACGGGCGATGAGGAAGTCAGCCCGGGCTGCCAGTTCGCCGTTGTCGGGGGCTGCAGCCTTGGCTTTGGTTAAATATTCGAGCGCCCGTTTTCCTTCAAAATAGACCTCGTTCATAACGGTTGAATGCGGCAAATAGGTGTTGTAATCTACCATATCCGGACCATCACCTATCGACCAGCCATAGCAGAACATCATCCAACTTTTACCCTGCTGCATGCAGTTGAGCCATGCCGTGCCGATCTGCAAATAATTTTCGGCGGCTTTATCAGGATTGGATTTTGCTTCCGTTTCGAGGTTGAGGAGACGCTGTACAAAAGCGGTTTTGGTGTCAGGAAAATGCCCCCGGTGGGTGCTATCCTGCCAGACCACAAAGGGGTCGGAAACGAGGCAGTTGGCAAACTCATATTTCGTTTTCCAAAAATCTTTCTCCACTTTTGAAAAGGCCGAAAGCGCCTCTGGCAAATCATTTTTCCGGAAGGAAATAGTGCCCCGCAGATCGAGCAGGGCATTGCGGGAAGGGAAATAAGCGCTGGTCAAATATTCCTCAAATGCTGTTTTATCAGGTTTATCCAACAGGGCGATCACATCATCAATGTCCTTTTCGGTGGCCTTCCAGTCCAAGAAATTTAGCAGCGCATAATATTCTGAAGAAAGGCTATTGTCCTTCGACGGCATGTGCAGGGCGTGGTTGTTGAAACAATAGGCGTAAAGCAAATTTCCCTTTTTCATAAATGCCTCTTTCAACAGCAAATTCAGCGCCTCGAAATCCCTTCCACCTTTGGGCTGGTTTTTATAAATGGCTTGCAGGGACACCAACAAATCGGCCATTTTCGCCTGTACATCAGGTTTGGAAATATCCGCTTGGTTGAGCAGGAGTAGCAGTTCTTCGGTTGCCCGTTGTTCTTTTATAGATTGACGGCAGTTCTCACTGATGGCATTAAGGTGATTAGCGGCGGAGGGGTCATGCTCCATGCTCAATAGGTGGGCTGTGAGCAGGTTGAGCAGGTCGGCATCCAGGCCTTTTTTACCAATTGTTTGTTGAAAATAGCCACGCACTTCGGAAAGGTAAAGCAGATCCTTTTGACGGTTGATGCGGCGGAAATCATCCCACTGGCCACTCTCCCATTCCCAATACATTTCTTCACTAACGCCTGGGTAAACGGCAGGGCCGCCATTGGTCAGTTCGTTGGTGAGCAGCCAATCTTCCAGCTTGTTGACCTCCCGCACGAACAGCAACGGCAAGAAGCGGTTGGCAGGATCGAGTTCGGTTATTTTTTGGATATTGTCGAGCGAGTGGCCTGGGTTTTTAATTTCTAAAAGCGCCAACAAAGCAGCCCGTTCGTGGTCGTTTTGGGCAAATGCAAAAGCGGTATCGAAATGTTTTTTAGCAAAATTCTGATAGGCGGAGACATTCTTTTCCGGGCAGCGGTCGAACGACATCCCGTACAGATAGGCGCTGTACGCCGGGTCACTGACCATCGCCGCTTTGTGGTGCAGCGCCCAATCGCTCAGAACAGTAGAGCGGTCATTTTTGAAATAGGTGTCATACAGCGCATCGAACCCGGCCCGGTCGTTGGCGTAGCGGTTCATCAGCATCAATTGGTAGGCATAGCGGCGCTGCAACCACGGGTCATTGGTGTTGTTCATCGCCGATTCCCCTTCCGTTTTTAGTTGTTGTTTTTCTATTTCAACATCTTGCTCAGGTTGGTCCCAACTGTTGCGCCACGGGTCAGCCAACTCTTCACTGGAGAGGTGTTCGTATTTTTTGGCAAACACCAAATAGTCCAACACGGCCTTGTTTTCTGTTTTCAAAAGGGTTTGCAAAAAAAGGTTTCCACCAAAACGTTTGCTCTCCGTGCCTTCGGCAATGGCGTTCAGCACATTGTCGAGCGATGTGCCGTAAAGGAATTCAGCCACATCGGTATGGGTAGTGCCGTTGCCGACCCGTGCTGCCCATTCTTCGCAATTCCGGCGGCGGTCGCTGCCATTGGTATCGTTGCCGTAATGGTTGAGGTATTCCGACGAATAGAAAAAAGCGGAGTAGCCATCGCCTGCCAAATAGGGGTTGAGGAAAGCGACCCGGTAGTCTTCGCCGAAGTCATAAAAGCCAGATGAACAGGCATTTGCCAATGGCAGTGGCAGCAGTACGGCTGCCAAACAAGCGATGCAATGATTTTGTGTCATGGTGAAAGGTTGATGGTGTTAACAACTAATCAGCTCATAATATAAAAATCGGCGGAAAAGTCATTCTTATGGCAACTTCCCAACGTGCCCCTCCAGGGATTTTCAGGGGAAAAACGAAGCCATCTTTCCTTAAAATCCCGTGATTTGAATTTCAGCAGTATGTTCCCTTGAAAAAGTCAAATATGGTTCGGCCCACATTGCTAATGAAACATAAAGGAGTCAAAGCTATTATGTCATCATTTCCCCGAAACGAATTTTTCAAAAACTTTACCTGCCTGAAAAGCACGTATGTTTTCGGCATCCCAATCAAAAAAAGAAAGGCCATAAACGGCATCAATGGCTGCCAATTGCCCGGCCAATTGTTCCAGTTCCTGCGGCGAGGCTGCATCGAGACGGACGATGTTGCCCTGCCGCATATAGACTTCTGAAAACACGGTGTCCTGCGTAAAGCGGTAGCGGTTTTCACCAACGGCCACGAACAACGGGTTGTTTTCCACGTCTGTTTTGGACAACCCGCTGGCCAAACCCTTGAACTGGTTTTCGTGAAACAAAGCCCCCCAACTAAACATCGGCAGTGCAGCTTCGAGCGGCAAGGGGTACGTGCCATTTTTCAAATAACCGTTCACCAAAGCCGCATCAAAAATGGCATCGTTCACAGCGGGGTCTTTGGGCGGCGCCACATTGTAGCACATCAGCGTCGCCTGATCGACGGGAGGTATGCCAGCCGCTTCCCGATCCCGGAATTGGTGCAGCCGCACGGTGCAGGAAATGGCCATGCCGGGGTTCTTTTTTTTCATGGCATTGATAAAAGCAAAATAGCGTTCCCGGGTGGAAGGCGTCCAGTCGCAGTCGAGTTGGATTTCTGTGATGCGTTCGAGGAAGCGGCTTTGTATAAGGTTTGCCAGACTGTCCTTTGCCTCCCAGTCAGTGACTTCCGCATTGTCCATATCCCTCCATTGATAAGGGCTGATGAGGTAGCGGAAATGGTCGGTTATTTCCCTTATTTTTTGGGAAACTTGACCCGCCAAGGTGTCGATCTGGATGTCTTGTGAAAATACCCGGTTGGTCAAAAAAACGGTCGGCACTAATTGTAGGTCTTGGATGCGGGCGCCATTATTTTCCCAAATCCAACTCCGTTCCCAGGTATCGGCAACTATTTCACCGACAGGCACGGCCATGTTGCGGGAAGGGCTCCAGTCCACATCGAAGTAACGGACATACAATTTTTTGACGGCCAGTGAATCGGCCAGCGCCTTGTCCTCTTTCCCGAAAGCAAGGGTTGTTTTCCAATAGTAAAAATTGCAGGCAGGGTGTTGGCCGTCTTCGTGGAGTTTTCCGTTTTTACAGGCAGCCAGCAGCAGTGCAAAAAGAAGGGAAATAGCAAAAAAGGTTGGACTGATTTTCATGGTCGTAGCCCGTCCGGGCTGTTTGGAAATTTGGACGAAATTAGCGACGGGCGGGGAAGTATGGGAGCGGGGTCGATTATTTGTTGGGGAAAATTTAGTATGCGTAAACCCTTGCGGGTGCCAAGCCATTTCCTACTTTCTGCAAATTTCACGTACATACTTTAGTTCTATTTCCTTTTCCTACCTTTAGGGTTGACTTAAATCAAACCAAGTGAGAGGACAGAAATAAATGGAAATAAAGAAATAGGTAGAAATAAAACACAAGCGCCGGATATTCAGTGGTGCAAAGATATTTCAACCATATTTCAATTTTATTTTCACTTATGACAACTTGCTAAATACTGTGTAAATTAAGTATGTTTAAAAAATGCGGAGCAGGAAAAGTCGCTCTTTTGGACAGCGTGCCCCGAACTTGCTTGGGTGCCTCAATAAAACCCCGTTGGGCCGAGCAGTCTCATGCCTCAAGGCGAGGTGAATCGTTCGGCCCACTTGTAGGAGAAAAATTAAAGCAAATTTAAATTACACAGTACTAAAATACTCTGTAACAAAAATTTCTTTCTGCACCGGGCCGACAAAGTCGGCCCGGTGCAGAAAGGTTTTTAGGTGGCGAGCGGCTGAAAGCCGCTCGCCACCTAAAAAAACTTTTGTTACACAGCACTAAACTTCACAAAAACTGACTTTTTTGAGAAAACAGTCCTTATGCCTTTTCATCTACCTCAGCCTGGGCTTTTACCAACTCGCTCTTGCCCAGCAACTTCATTTCCAACGCTATGGTATCAAGGAAGGACTGGTGCATTCCGGAACAGGTAGCAGGGAAGTCATTATTCAGGACAGAGAAGGTTTTATATGGTTTTCTACCCATCACGGTATCAGCCGTTTTGATGGGCGGGAGTTCAAAAACTTTAGGTACGATCCGCTCAATCCCAACAGCATTGGCAATAACCTGACAGTGTGTATCGTCGAGGCGGATGATGGGAAAATATGGGTGGGGACTACGGACGAAGGGATGTATATTTTTGATCCTGAAACAGAGGCATTCGTGCAGGTGGGAGAGGAACTTTCGGGCATCTGCGGACAGGGGATGAACACCCTCAATAAAGACCGGGATGGCAACATCTGGATCGGCACCCGCTTCAATGGTTTTTGTAAATGGAACAAAAAAACAGGGCAGTTTGAGCAGGTCGGCCACCTTCGGGACGGGCATCATTTTTACCAACAAAAAGATGGAGCGGTCTGGCTGGGGGAATGGAACGGCCTGGTTAAGGTCATGCCAGATGGGGATGTCCAGCGGATGCCATACCCCCCTGATGCTCCCAATGACTGGCGCTATCGGGTAGTGCAGGATCAGGTGGAGATGACGAATGGCCGTCACCTATTAACCTCCTCCTTTGAGGGCTTTTGGGAATTTGATCCGCTGACCCAAATTTTTAAGGACCTAACCCCCGATTTCCACTTTAAAAACACCAAAGTCCCCTACTCGTTTTTAGCAGATGATAACGGCAAAATATGGATCGGGGCAGATGGGGAACTATGGCGCTGGAACCCTGCTGATCATTCAAAAACGGTTTACCTCAATGATGACAAAAACCCCAACAGCATCCCCACCTCGATGATACCCTGTTTGTTCAAGGATAGGGCAGGCAGCCTGTGGCTCATCACCCGCTGGAACGGGGTCGCAGTCGCCCATGACTTGGACAACCCCTTTGAAATGTTTGGGGAAATGGATTTTGTGGAAATATTGCCAATGGGGGAAAACAAAGTCGTCGTTTGGGCAGAGAAGGGCACATATCTGTACGACCCCAAAAAAAAGGAACTCGTCCCATCCGACATTCCCATTGGCCCCCTGCATGGCCTGACCCAAAGTTTATTGAAATATTCGGATGAGGAAATCTTGTTTTCGGAAGGCAACATGAGTGTACCAAAGTTGTATAATCTGAAAACCCGAATCCTCAGGGCATTGCCCAAAACGAATTTCAACTTCAAATTGGCGCTGGCAGGGGGTAGGATTTGGGGCAGCTTGCATTACCTTGATGAGCAGGCCAACCAATGGGTAGACATTTTCCCCGAACTTCAACAAAACATCCCCCATTTTATCTCCTCTACCGTTTACTTCCAGGATATTATCCATGACGAAGGAAGCCGGGTATGGATCTCCACAACGGGGGGTGTTTTCAATTATGACCTGAAAACGAAAAAAGGCAAGGCTTACCACCATGACCCGACCGACCCGCATGGTCTGCCGTCGCTTGTTTGCCAATTGATGTACAGGGGCAAAGGAAGAAATTTATATGTGGCAACGACCAATGGCTTGGCCGTTTACGACCCTGAAAAAGATCATTTCAACAACTACAATCAGCAAAATGGCCTGCTGCACGACGTGGTGCAAACGGTGGTGGAGGATGCTAATGGCAACCCATGGATCGGTACGGCGCTCGGTTTGCAAAAGCTCGATCTGGCAACGGGGACTTTCACTAATTACAATGAATTGGATGGGATGCCGGACAAGAATATCAGCCAACAGTATAGCCGTCGGGATGATGAGGGCTGGCTGTATTTTTATGCGGGTGACAAAGGGTTCCGTTTCCACCCGGACAGTTTGCCTCCCCGCAACGATACCGCCCCAGTTTACCTAATGGATTTTTTTCAAAACCATCAGGTCGTAAAAATGGGCGGCACAGACAGCCCATTGCAGAAAATGCTACGCTATACCCCTTCCCTTACTTTACCATTTGATAAAAATGATTTTGGGTTCAGTTTTACCATGCCCGTCTTTTACAAAGCAGATGAAACAGAGTATTTCTATCGGTTGACGCCCTTTCAACAAGACTGGCAATCAGCTGGCAATGAACGGGAAATGCATTATACCAACATTGATCCGGGCACTTACACCTTTCAGGTCAAGGCCCGAACGGCCAATGGCGTATGGTGTACGGAGGAGGCTTCGGTCGAAATAGTCATCTTGCCCCCTTGGTACCAGACTTGGTGGGCAAGAACCCTTTTTGCACTGCTCATCGGGGGAGCGTTGTATTTCTTTTACCACCAAAACCTAAACCGGGCACTCGAAAAAGCGGAAAGCCACCGCCTCAAAGAATTGCATGACCTGAAAACCCGCCTCTATACCAATATCACCCACGAGTTCCGCACCCCGCTCACCGTAATTCTTGGAAATTTGGAAATTATGAAGTTGGAAATTGAGAACAAGGCCAATCAATTTCCAATTGCCCAATTTCTAATTTGCAAAATCGCTATCACCCGCCGCAACGGCAAAAACCTGCTCCGCCTCATCAACCAATTGCTCGACCTCTCCAAGCTCGATTCCGGCACGATGAAGATGGACATGGTACAGGGCGACATCATTAATTATTTACAATACCTGACTGAGTCGTTTTATTCGATGGCATACGAGAAAAAGGTGCGGCTGACCTTTTATTCAGAAATACCAGAATTGGTCATGGACTATGACGAAGTGAAAATCCAGCACATCATGTACAACCTACTGTCCAATGCGCTCAAGTTCACTGGAGAAGGCGGCAAAGTGGTACTGCACACCAACCAGACACAACGCAACGGGCAGCGTTTTTTAAGAATGAAAGTACAGGATACGGGCATTGGGATTGCCGAAGATCAGGTACAACACATTTTTGACCGTTTCTTTCAGGCGGACAATTCCAACACCCGCAAAGGGAAGGCACGGGCATCGGGCTGGCGCTCACCAAAGAACTGGTCGAGCTGATGGACGGCCACATCGCCGTGGAAAGTGAGGTAGGAACGGGTACTGTTTTCACCCTGTTGTTGCCCGTCAGGTTGGACGCCAAAACCCCTATGCCACAGGAAGAGTTTCAAACTACCCGCACCCTCGCCCCAGAGCTGGTGCCTGATTTAGAAGAGGTGCAAATCACAGATTCAAGTGCTTCCCCCTCGAACCCAATGGATGAAAAACCAACCCTATTAATCATCGAAGACAACACCGATGTGGTCACTTACATTGTTGGTTTGTTGAAAAAGGAATACGAAATACACACGGCACCAAACGGACAGATCGGTATTGATATGGCGTTGGAGATGATCCCGGACATTATCATCAGCGATGTGATGATGCCGGAAAAGGACGGCTACGAGGTGTGTGAGGTTTTGAAAAATGACGAGCGCACCAGCCATATCCCCATTATTTTGCTGACGGCGAAGGCCACCGTGGAAGACCGAATCGAAGGGCTACGGGGCGGGGCAGATGCCTATTTGGTCAAGCCATTTCACAAAGAAGAACTGTTTGTCCGGCTGGCAAAATTGATCGCACTCCGCCAATCTTTGCAGGCTAGCTATTCATCTAGCGATGTTTTTTCAAAACCGGCCGTTAAAAAAGAACCTACCCTTGACGACCTATTTCTTCAAAAGCTGATCAAAGTGGTGGAGGAAAAATTGGATGATCCTGATTTGAGCCCTACCTACCTTTGTCAAGTGGTCAAGCGCAGCAGTACCCAAGTCAACCGCAAACTCAAAGCGCTGACCGGAAAAACTCCTTCCCAGTTTATCCGCTCCATCCGCCTGCGAAAAGCATTTGAACTGCTTAAAACGACCGACCTGAACATCTCCGAAATTGCTTACGAGGTCGGCTTCAACGACCCCAATTACTTTACCCGGTCCTTTTCCGAAGAATTTGGCCACCCGCCCAATAAAGTGCGCAAATAGCTGCATTCCAACAATTTACAAAGCAATTTACCTCCCGGTGCAAAATAAGTGCTAACATTTTTATGCCCGATGTGGAATACGTGAAGGTTTTGGGGAATAGGTGAAGGGGTTAAAATTTTAGCTGGCGCACCTTTGCCCAGTTGCCAATCATCGGTCATTGGCCACCCATCAAAAAAGCCAATACCAACGGCAAGCAATCGCCAACACTTTTTCCATTTTCAAAAAACAAGAAAACGATGAACGACTTCAGTAATTATTTCAAACCAAACACAAACGGCCCTGCCATTGGCACGGAAATGCTCAAGCGACCGATCCTTCATCTAGGCGACGTATCTGAAGATGCCAGCAAGGCGCTGGCCATGTTGGATATCAAAACCGTCTTTGACCTAGCCACCTCTACCATCTTCAATAATGCCAAAAGCATGGTAACACTCGGTGGCCAATATGCCCTCTATTTGGACCATGGACTAGTCCCTCCCGGTGTGCTCGACACCTTACAAGAAAAAGATTGGGCGGAGAACATTCCCGATTTCAAACTTGAAAGAATGGTGTCAATCGGAAACAGACAGGCCAAAAGTATCAAGGACAATTTAGGGATCAACACCATCAGGGGATTGGCCCTTTGGTCTCCATTTGTGGTAGCCCAGAAAATGCTGGACGATGTATTTCCTTCTGAAAACCATAACTATGATAAAAATGGACAGGAGTACGACCCGGAAATGCCACCGGATTTGTTGCCAACCATTGGCGATTATCCAACAGAGAAAGTTTTTTACCGCCGCTATTTTTTGGATGAGGTCGCTACGGTAATGCAAAAGAGAGACGTGACATCACCTGATCTATCAGGTGATGGCCAATTGGACATTATGAAGGACTACACAGGAACAGATACCATTGGTTTTACCCGCCCTATGGTCGGGGTAGAGGTGTACGCCTCTCAGTCCTGGTATGCCAAGGGTGTAGCTTTGGGGCAACTACTGCACAGCATGGCACTGGCACCTGGTGAAAGTACCCGTATCGCAGTGATTGACTGGAGCAGGCGGACCGCAGCTAGAACATCGGAATCCATGACCGAAGCAGAGCAACTGGCTGCAGCCAATACGCAAAACAGGGCGCTGTCGGAAGTGACCCAGGCCGTGGCCGCAGAATCACAGCATGGTGAATCAGCAGTAGCAAACACCTCTTTTGGCTATCAGGAAGGTTCGTCAGAATCTGGTTCCGCACTGGGGTTCTACAATGCTTCCGGCACGCAAGGAAAGAGCCTCAATAGTTCTATCGCCAGTAATGTCAGCCGGACTTCAGGCAGCCGGGATGTCGCTGCCCGTACCCAGCAGGCCATCAATGACAATACCCACCAGCAGTCCATGGCTGCCCGCACCCGCCGGGCGACGGTGGTGCAAGAAACTTATGAAAAGGAATCAGAAACGGTGACGACGCGTGTAGTGACCAATTACAACCACATGCATGCCATGTCGGTGCAGTACTATGAAGTGGTGCAGATTTATGAAGTCATGACGGAAATTGAGCGGATGGAGCGGGTGTTGTATGTTCCGATGAAACCCTTGAACTTTTCTGATAGTCGGGTTATCTCAAGATTTAAGCGCCCTTTGTACTTTGCTGTGCCCAACCAGCGATTTCGGGAAATAATAGCAGCCTGGGACGGGGATTATAATATTAAATTTAACGGAAACACCTCTGCTAAATCGTATTTCAAGCAATATTCGGTGGATAGGGATAATAATACTCCAATTAATCGTCAAATTGCTTTTGGAATATTAGAGCAGTTTAAGAAAATAGATAAACCTGACCTTATACAGAGAGCCCTTGAAATCCCAAATAGGGTAAAAATAGAAGAAGACCCTATTCCATTCCCAGAAGATGCACAGCTAACTGGCGTTGATATCGCTTATGCCGGAATACCTATACCAATAAAAGATTCAGAGCTAATCCTTAAACCTAGAAAAAACAAAGACGGAACAACATCAAATGACAGAATACTCAGGGATGACGAGTTGAATAAAAACAATATAAAAGGCCCTAAAATATATTTGGGGAATTATGAAAGTGTTAGTATCAAAATCCCTGTAGACTTGGGATCAGTAAGCGGTGCAATTGCTGTGTTCAGATTTATTTACAAGGAACAGCAGTTTAATATTTGTTGGCTTTGCAGACCTGAAAAAGGCGTTCCAATGGAATTAATTAAGATAAGTTCTAATCCCGAAGAAGGAAGCCTCATCAGCCACCTAAACGAAAACAAACTTTTTTACAGCCAGGCCATCTGGCGTTCTATGGACGTTCAAATGCTCACCCAAATGATGGCTAACTATCAAATCAATGGCACAAGTATCGGCACTTATATCGACCCACAACCCGTAGCCATCACCGGCAACCTGATTGGCTTCCGATGGCATTTCTCCCCTGATGTTAAAGATGCAGATGGCAAGGTAGTCCAAAGTGAACGGTTAGAATTTGAGGAAAAATACCAGATGAAATTGGGTGACAATAAACCAATCACCATCCCTCTGCCGAGCGGCGGTGTCTTTGCCGAGGCCGTCCTCGGCCGCTACAACTGCGCCGAAAAACTTGACTTGACCCGCTTCTGGAACTGGCAGGATTCCCCTATCCCGATTGTAGCACCAGAGATTGCACCTGTTCAGACGGGACAACATACTGGTATGGAAGCACCGACCACCGGGAATTTCAGCCAACCCCTCGCCCAGCTTCAACAACTCAACCGCTTGCCTGATCCGACAGGGATGTCTGAAATCCTTAAGGCACTTTCAGCTCCTAATTTATTCAAGGACCTGAGTGGATTGACGGCTACTGTCGATCTGGCCAAAACAGGTACAACTACGGCAGGTGCAGGAGCACAGGCGGCTGGCGAACAGGCCAATGAAGCCATGAAAATTGGTGCTGAACATCAAAAAGCAATGGTGCAGGCCTATCTGGCCCATCAGGAAAAAATGGCAGAAACGGTCTTGCCGTTAGCAATGGGTGCCGCAACTGGCGGTGCAGGTTTGGCCGCTGGCTCTATTTCCAAAGCCGGGGCTGCTGTCAATATGGCCAGTAAAATGGACAAGGATGGCAGCGGACAGTCGTCAGGCAGTTCCAGCAATCTGCTCAGCACCTTTACCTCCCTGTTTGGGGGCTTGGTTGGCAAGCTGAAAAAATGATGCTTTTGATCAAATAACATTTTTCTAATCACAATTCTTAATTTTTTTTCAATCATGAAAACATTCATTCCCATCCTCACCCTAGCATTTACTTGCCTCCTGTTACACCCAAACCTCCAAGCCCAAAACGACAACGAATACGTTGTGGTGGAATACATGAAAGTCAAGCCCGGCATGTGGGACAAATACCTCGAATGTGAGCAGACCTGGAAGCTCGTCCACCAGTACCGATTGAATCAGGGGCTCATAAATGGCTGGCAACTCGAACAGGTGGTGTTCCCCGCTGGCACCGGCACGGAATACGATTTCCTCACGATCACCCACTACAAAAACTGGAAGGCTGTGGGGTCTGACGTGAACTGGTATGATGCCGCCATGAAAACCCTACCCGCCGACAAAAGGGAGCTGGCCGAAAATGCCACATTGTACCGGGACTTAGTGAAATCAGAAATCTGGACAGCAGGCGACGTGGTCTTTGCACCGGGCGCTACCATGCCGTTGTACTCGGTCGAAAATTTCATGAAGATACCTGCCTCTGGCTGGGACGACTGGGTCGAAATGGAGAGCAAGTTCGTGAAGCCCGTGCATGAGAAGAACATCGCCATGGGCAACCGGGCTGGCTGGCTCATGAGCTATATGGTATTGCCCCGTGGCGACGACTACCCCTACCAAGCTTCTACCATTGACTTTTACAATACCTGGGAAGATATGGACAAGGCGGAAGGCAAGGCCTGGAAAGAAATTTATCCCGACATGAGCGAAGACCGTATCGGGAAACGCATTGAGGCCACCAGGACTTTGGTCAAGACGGAAGTACGGAGGCTGGTGGATTTTGTGAAGTAATTTTGGGTGTAGCTTACGGTGTATCCAAACGTCGACAGGGATATGAACCCCTGCCGACGTGTGCTTTAGCCCAAATTGCTCTTTAAAAGTTGAATAATAACCGCGCTATACTCAATGCCCCGCCAAAAACAGAAGCGTTTTTTGTCAGCTCTCCTACTTCCTACCTTTGGCCAGCCCATTCCCATTCCTTACCTTTAAGCGCACATTTTCTCTACTAAAACCCAATATTATGAAACCCACACCTGCCGCTCTGATGAGTCATTTCCCGAAAGGGGGAATTCCTTTATTTATCTTTCAGCTATATTTTAAAAATGAAAATTTAAAAACTGCGATCCTCCTCGGATTGGCTTTGTTTTTTAGCAGCCCGCTGATCTCACAAAAAAACGCTTGCGGCACTTCCTTCGATCCCGTCAAGGCTTTGAGGTATGAAGAAAAAATAGCCGATCAATTGGCGGATTTCACCAAATCATTTATCCAAAACGAGCAGTTCCGAAAGTCCGTGGCGAAGGTCGTGCCCGTACAATTCCACATCGTGCGGATGAGCAATGGGTCGGGTGGGATCGACCATTCCACCATCGCCAACGAGCTGGTAATTGTCAATGAGCGCTATGCCCCCGACCTGCAATTTGCCGAATGCGGGGACGTGCGTTACATCAACAGCAATGAATATTTCACCCTGACCAGTTTTTCTGAAGGTACGCAGATGTCGTTTCAATACAATGTACCAGATGTGATGAACGTCTACTTTGTGGGCGATGCCGATGGCTACTGTGGCTGGGCTAATTTCAGCACGAGCCTACCAACGGATTACATCGTCATCGACAATGCCTGTGCCTCCAATACCAGTACGCTCGCCCACGAGATCGGCCATTATTTCAATCTTTACCACACGCACGACACCTCTTTTGGGGCGGAGTGCGCCAACGGCTCCAACTGCAATTTTGCAGGTGACCGCCTGTGCGACACCCCCGCCGACCCAAACTTATCAGGCGAAGTCAACGCGGCGTGTGAGTACACGGGAAACGAACTGGACCCTTGCAACGCTCAAGCCTACAACCCTGATCCGACGAATATCATGTCCTACTCCCGAAAGGCTTGCCGCGATTATTTTTCACCACAGCAACGGGCCAAGGTTGTTTTCACCGCCGACAACGGGCGCAGCTACCTGAACTATGATTGTTCACCATTTTCCATCATCAACAGTGCTATGTACTGTGGCCTTCAAATGGACATCCCCGACGATGGTTGTGGTACGGATGAACTAATAGCCAAAATCCGGGTCAATGAGCAGGCCATCAACTTGGGCGAAGATGTTTTTTTGGAAAGCGTGGACCTCATCATTGACCACAACAATATTGGTGATCTGGAAATATCGCTCGTTTCCCCGGCAGGGGTAGAAGTCCTACTTTCTTCACACAACGGCCATACCGGAAATAACTACGGCGACCCGGACGACTGCTTCAATACTGTTGCCACTTTTTCCATGAGCGCCACTGATTCTGTCGCCGCATTGAAAGGGCTGCACGCCAACATCTCCGGGCCATACATCCCCGAAGGCGACCTTGGTGATTTTCACGATGGCTCTGACCCGAACGGGAATTGGCAAATTCGGATATGTGACAACAGCAGCAGTATTAAAGGCACTTTAGAGTATGTAAAATTGAACTTCATCGTATTGCCACCTGTCAACGACATGGTTTGCAATGCTAAGGCTGTGACTGTTGGCACTCCCTTTCATGTGTTCAGCGGGTTGGCCGGGGCTGAGTTGGGGGAAATAAATCCGGGAGCGGGCACCGTTGGTTTCAGTTGCAACGCCCAAGATGGCTGGTGCGACCTGCCCCCCGAGCCCAGTGTGGATAATTCGACTTGGTTTACGTTCATCGCCCCGCCGAGCGGACTGGTTGATATTTACATGAACAACGAGGACGATGCACAATTTGCTTTGTGGTCGGTGAGCGATTGCAGCGATTTTAATTCTTTTTTGGAAATAGCTGCTAACGACGATGGGCCAACGAGTTTTGCCCCTTTTATTGACGATGCTTGCGTCGTGCCGGGGCAAGAATATTATCTGCAAGTGGACGGTTTTGATGGCTCTATTTACAACACATTTATTACTATCAATGAAGTAGCGGGCGATCTGCTAATTGCCACCTGCCCACCTGATGTGACGGTCGTTTGCGGGGCAGGCACCGAACCTTCTCAATTGGGAGAAGCCAGCGGCAGCGTGAATCTCTGTTGCAGTTCTGCTCCAAATATTTCTTTTTCGGACGTAAACACATCCCTTATTTGTCCCGGAAATTACACCTTAAAAAGGACGTGGTCGGCTGATTACGATTGTGGTTTTACGACGCATTGCGAACAAATCATTACCGTGGAAGATCAAGTTGATCCAGTCATCGTTTGCCCCAGCGGGCTTTCTATTTCTTGCGACATGGACACCTCGCCCGCCAATACTGGCATGGCCACGGCTACTGACAATTGCAGTATTCCAACCATCCTATCCGAAGATGAAATAATGGCTGGCGACTGCCTCCACAATTTTTCGATTATCAGAAAATGGACTGCCACGGACGAGTGCAACCGACAAAGTTTTTGTGAACAAATAATTTTGGTAAACGACAACACCCCGCCGGACATCGTTTGCCCCACCGATTTGACAGTCAATTGTGAGACAGACCTTTCTGCTATCAATACAGGCATGGCGACGGCAATGGATCATTGCAGCATCACTACAATCACTTCCAGTGATTTTATTTTGAATGGAAATTGTGCCAATGAATATTCTCTCCAGCGCACGTGGACTGCCAGTGACGAATGCGGCAATCAGACATCCTGCGAGCAAATGATCCACATTGAAGACCCGACCCCGCCGGACATTATTTGCCCCGCTAACCTAACCATCCCATGCAGCGGCGATACTTCTCCTACCAGCACAGGCATGGCATCGGGTACGGATAATTGTGCTGTGGTCACTGTCATTTCAGTTTATGAAATTGTCACTGGAAATTGTCCTTTGGAAAATACGATCACCCGCACATGGACTGCCACGGACGAGTGCGGGCGACAAAGCGTTTGCGACCAGACCATCCTAATATCAGATACCGATGCCCCAACGATGAGCTGTACAGATGCTGTAACTATTACGCCTTCGGCAAATGGCAGTTATGATTTTTCGCAAGCGGAAATCGAGCTACTGGGCGCTGGCTCAACGGATGAATGCGGCTCGATCAGTTTTAGCATTTCTCAAAGCTATTTTACCTGTTCCGATGAAGCCGTGCAAAGCATTTCCCTAACCGGGACGGACGAATGTGGCAATGCAGCCTCCTGTCAAATCAACCTCTCCATCAACCCATTTTTGTCGTTGGAAAACAGCATGGTCATCAACGAATCATGCGCTGGGGCAGGTGACGGGGAAATTTTTCTCGAAGCCACCTCCTTGGGAGGTGAGTTAAATTATTCGATCAATGGTGGAAACGATTTTCAAGCGGATGGCCATTTTACCGGCCTCACCTCCGGCAGCTACAACATAATTATCAAGACGGCTGGCATTGATGAAGTTTGCCAAATCACTAACATTTTTGAAGTCAGTGCCGAAGTGCCCGGTTTTACTTGGTACGAAGACGCAGATGGAGATGGCTTTCACGGTGGCGTTTCCGTGCAAAGTTGCGACTCAATTCCCGGTTATTCGACTGTGGCCTTGCCCGGTGATTGCAGCGATAATGATCCCCTCTCCTACCCTGGCGCTCCTGAATTATGCGACGGCTCGGACAACGATTGCGATGGGCAAATCCCCACTACCGAACTGGACACGGACAGCGATGGCTACCGCGCGTGTGAAGGCGATTGCGATGACGGCAATGACGCTGTTTTCCCCGGTGCGACAGAGCTGTGCGACGGTCTCGACAACGATTGCGACGGCCAAGTTCCGCCAAACGAAATGGATGCCGACAACGATGGTTACCGCCTCTGCGACGATGACTGCGACGACAGTGACGACGGTATTTTTCCAAATGCACCAGAAGTCTGCGATGGGAAGGACAATGATTGCAATGGAGCCACCGATGAAGGACCATTGGAGACCTACGTCGGCGACGTCATTTTCAACTCCCAAGCAGTACTTGATGCTTGGCTGCCCTGCTTCAACGTGATCGACGGCAATGTAACCATCGTCGGTATCGACATCGACACCCTTGGCCCGCTCTCGAACATTGTTGAAATAACCGGCCACCTGACCATCCTGTCCAATAATTTGCTCGAAACATTAAATGGCTTGGAAAACTTGTTGATTGTCGGCGACTCACTGGCTATTTACCTGAATTCTAACCTGATGGATTGTTGTGCCATCGATAGTTTGTTGGAAATTGGTGGGGTGCAAAACGCCATCATTATCAATAGCAACGACCCCACTTCTGATTGCAACAGCGAATCAAGTATTACTGCGAACTGCCCTATGGTAAATGCCGTTGGCGACCTCGACGATCTGCGAAACACCCGTCTGTTTTTATTTCCCAACCCGACCACTGGCGAGGTGGCAATTGTTTTCAACCAAACAAAAAAAGACGCCGCTTTGCAAGTCAGGGACGTGCTGGGTAGGGTGGTATTTTCACTTGCTTTGGAACGTGGAACGGAACAGATGACGGTTGATTTGCGGCAGGCAGGGGTTTCGAGTGGGGTGTATTTTGTGTCGGTTTTGGAGGAGGAGAATTTAGCGGTTGAAGAGCTGATCTTTATTGATAATTACTAGAGAACGGTGCATAAGCACTTTTACTGATCATTTGGAGTATTTTTGCAACTAAACATCAAAACAAAAACATGACCGAGAAAGAAAGGAGTAAACTTGAACAAGAATACCAATACCTATTAATATTGTTGGATTTTTATGCAAATAACAGGGAGGCCCTAACTAGTATGAGCGACCAACAATACAAAATCCAAATTGACGAAATTCTGGATGAGATGAATTACATAAAAAATTTACTCTCACCCAAGAATGATCAAAATTTAAAATAATAAGTAGCCATGACAGTAAAACAAGAAATAAATAATTGGAAAGAAGAATACTGTAAATTAAATACTGACGCAGAACGGGCAGCATTTAAAGAGAAAATATTTACCTCTCTTGGCAATAAAAATGCAGAAGAACTGGCTAATGGATTATCTGCTTTAAAAGATGTAGTACATGAAGTACGAATAAAAGCCGAAAAGAAACAAAAAGCAGCCTCCATAGAAGTTTTCCCAACTTCCGAAAAAGATAAAGCAATGTTAGAAGCGCTGCTGGTACGGATGGGGATCCCTTATCGGATTAGCGCATGAGGTTGAGAATGATATAGATTTCATATTGTTTTTCACCTTCTTTTCGATGTTTATAACATCTGTAAATTATGTTTCAGAAAAATATAAATACGCAACATTAATTTTACCGAAATAATATCAGTAAACTATACCTACCAATATTTATGAATTTATCTCACGATCTGGAAACAATCCTTAAAAACAATCCAAAGCAATCCTCTGCCACCCACCTTTTTATAGAAAAAGTAAGACCATATATTTCTAACGAGAGCCTTCCATTTTTTCCGGAATACACACAGCATAGTATACAGCACAATTTAGAAATCCTTCAGACGTGCCATGAGCTGGTAACAAAGGCGTCTTTAGAAAAGCTTTCACCCTCCGACGTCTCGGCCTTAACATTGGCAGTTTTTCTTCACGACATCGCTATGCATCTCACGGAAGATGGTTTTCTTTCTTTAATTGATCCCAATCAGACTAAATGGAATCCAATAGCTGCTTTTCATGACAAACCTTGGCATATAGCATGGTTCGACTATTTATCAGAAGCAAAAAGATGGGATGATAGAAAATTAATTTCGGTGTTTGGTGAACCGGAACCAATCAAAGAGCCTCCCTCAAAAACCATTGATTTCACTTTACGGGACAAGTTATTGATAGGGGAATTTATCCGCCGAAATCACGGGAGGTTGGCTCACCAAATTGCTCTATCCGGCATACCGGGGGCAGGCGGAAACAATATTAATTTATTTAATGATTTTGATTCGGACTATTCTACTGAACAATAGATTTTTCTAATATGATACTTTCCAAAAAGTTGG
>JAWKLX010000035.1:0-99067 GCA_041392505.1 Saprospiraceae bacterium
TCCTTGCCGATCCCTCCACGGTTTTCATCTACCCCAATCCGGTTTCCGCTACCGCCAGTATTTCCATCGAAAACAGTTGGAATGGCGAGCTGAACCTTCGCATCGTGAATGCGCTGGGACAGGTGGTGCACACTGTTGATTTCGAAAAATTCGACCGGGCGGCCGTGCTGGAATTGGATGCCAGTGATTTGCCGGACGGCATGTACAGGACGATGGTGTCCGATGGGCAAACAGTTGTGGTTTCCTCGTTCGTGAAGAATTAATCTTTACCTCTCTTTGACCATCGCTGTCCCGGTTTATCGGGAACAAAAGAAATCGGAAACATTGAATGTTTTCATATTTGGAGCGGGCGCCGGAGCCGGCATTTTTCGGCGGCCCTCCTCTTTTTAGAAACAGAAAATCATGAAAAGCAAACACTTTCTCCCCACCACTCCTCCTGCTGATTTTCAGCTGCCCGGCCTTCGGCCAAACGGACAACGTCGGCATCGGTACCACCACGCCGGATGCCTCGGCGGCGCTGGATATAGAGGCAAATGACAAGGTCCTGCTCATACCACGCATGACCACGGCGGAGCGAGCAGCCATTTCGACCTCAGCCACAGGTCTCATGGTTTACGACACCGATGAGCAAAGTTTTTTCTACTGGGAAGGTACCCGCTGGTTCCGCCTAGGCATACCGTCGGATGGGGAATGGAATGAATTCCTCAAATCCGATGCAGCAGGCCAGGCATCCTTGCAGCCACTTGTTGACCCCACTACTTGGCCTGAACCCGACCCCGCCCTCAGCGGCAGCCTCGCCGTCGGCAGCTCCCCACGTTCCGTGGCGGGACAGGGCAGCTACGCCTATGTGGTGGACAATGGCTCCATCAACCTCAAGGTCACTCAGTTAAGCACAGTTCGTACAGCTGTAGTGTTTTTCTGATAAGAACAAAACCTAAAAAGAGTTGTCATTTTTTGAAATGCCAACTTTTGCCAAAAAAAAACGGGGCAGCCAAAGCTGCCCCGTTTTATATTTTCGTAGAATTCTATTTTGCTTTTAGCTGACCGCCGACTGCGGACTGTCATCCCGAAGCGAGTTCGGGATTTCGCTTCGCTCAAACCGCTCACGCATTCTCTTTCAAATATTCTTTTACCCAAGACAAGTTGACGGACTTAGGCCGCTCCAATGGCATGCCCAACGCCCGTGACCAACAGGTGGAAGCCAGTACGCCCATCGCCCGGGAAACGCCGAACAGCACGGTGTAGTAGCTGAATTCTTTCAAACCATAATGGACAAGCAAAGCGCCGGAGTGGGCATCCACGTTCGGCCAAGGGTTTTTCACTTTACCCAAGCCCTGGAGGATTGGTGGCACGACCCGGAACACCTGCCAAACGATGTTGACATAATCATCTTTTTTGACGTTTCTTTCAGCAAAACCTTGTTGTGCGGTGAAACGTGGGTCGGGCTGGCGCAGTACAGCGTGACCGTAGCCGGGGATCACTTGTCCGGCTGCCAAGGTATCTTTTACATACTGGGCCACCTGCTCGTCGGTTGGTTTGGTCGTACCCAGTTTTTCGGTCATTTCAAAAATCCATTTGATCACCTCTTGGTTGGCCAGGCCATGCAATGGGCCAGCCAAGGAACCCATACAACCTGCAAAAGACAGGTATGGGTCAGCCAATGTGGAACCGATCAAATGCATGGTATGCGCCGAAGCGTTGCCACCTTCGTGGTCGGCGTGGATGGTCATATAAAGGCGCATCAATGTCTTGAATTCTTTCTTCTTGGAAACGCCGAGCATGTGCGCAAAATTGGCAGCCCAATCCAAACGTGGATTTGGTTCGATGTGGTCACCGTTGTGGAAGCTGCGACGGTAGATATAGGCAGCTACCCTTGGCAGTTTCGCAATCAAATCCATGCTGTCTTCATACACGGCATCCCAATAATCGGCTTTGCCCATGCCTTCAGCATAGCGCTTCGAGAAATGAGACTCCGTACCCATAGAAGCAATGGCCGTAATGAACTGTACCATTGGGTGGGTATCGGGGGAAAGTTGGTCGAGGACTTTGAAAGTCTGATCGGGTACGGTGGCACGTTTTGCCCACTCTTTGCTCAACCATTTCACATCATCTTCTTTGGGGATGCTGCCCGTCATCATCAGCCAGAAAAGGCCCTCTGGAAGTGGCTCGTCGCCGTTGCCCGTGGGTAGCTTTTTACGGAGTTGTGGGATGGAGTAGCCACGGAAACGGATGCCTTCGTTGGCATCGAGCAGGGAGGTTTCCCAGAACATCATGATGACGCCCCGTGCGCCGCCGAACACTTGACTGAGTGAAACTTCAGCTACTTTTTTCTTGCCATGTTCGGTCAGGATGGCTTTGATCTCTTTTTTTACGGAAGTTGATTTTTTTAGGAATTTCTCTTTTAGTGGATCCATTGATGTGAAATGATTTTATCTGTTTAGGATATGTTGCAATTAACAAGTACTTATCGTGTTACTAACGTTGGCACTTGAGGAAGGTTTGCCGTGAATGGCTGCAAATGTATAAAAATGGGAAGATTTTTTTGGGTGATAAAAAGCACTTTAAAAGCTATCTAAAAATGTGCGGAGCAATTGAATTTACAGCCGCTTTTTTGTCGGCGGGGTTTCTGTTTTTTAGTTTTAAAAAATGGACTCATTTACTTTGATATAATCAACTTCCCAATACCTAATTTTCCTTCGATAGATCTCATTTCCCAAAAATAAATGCCTGGTGGGACTTCTGTGAATGATATCGTTTCCATGCCTCCCCTTCCCATTTGATGCAGAAGCACCCGTTGCCCAACAGCATTGTATAGCATCCAGGCGCCTTCAACAATAGATTGGTTGTACATTTCAATATTGATATTATTCGTCGCTGGGTTTGGATAAAGTAGAACTTGGATGTCCTGTTCACTATTCTCGCTAGTACCCACACTTAGGACATCGCAATCAATGTCTACATTGGGGAATTTGACCACTTCGACCACTCCAGTTTCTTCGGAAAAGTAGCAGGCAAGGCCATAAAAAACATCTACTGTCACGCCAGTAATAATAGGGAAATCAAAAATCTGGGAACCACCGATGCCTAAAAGTACTTCCTCCCAATACCCTATGAAAGGCTGGTTTGGGTCGGTTATATTCACAAGTTGCACTTGGAATGACTGCCCACCATATTCTTTTGTATAAACCGAATCAACCATGGCAATTAGCGTATCTTGGTCGCTGATAAATTGCCAGCTTTCACCAGCTTGTTTATTGAAATCATATCTGATCTGGAAAGATGAATCAACTTGGTTATACAGGAAAGTCTGCCCGTTTTCTTCGTATGAATAATACAGTTTAGTGTTCCCTTCAATGACACGGCACAAATTGCCTTGAAACAATTCTTCACCCACACACTTATAAAGATTTTCCTGGATATAGTCATAGTTGTCAGTGACTACATATTTCCATTTAGCACCGATGGGCGACCATTCGGGTTGGGCAAGCAATGAATATGCAAATAGGTTTATGATAAAGATGGCAGTTAGGTTTTTCATGTTTTTTGGATTTTACGCACCTGAAATTGCTAATGGATATCTTGGCTCAAGTGCTTGTGCCGATGACCAATAGGTCATTTCGAGATAACAAATTTTTCCGTACCCGCTATCTTCCCATCCACCAGATATTGCAAGTTATATATACCAGTGGGATAGTTCAATACAGGCAAAATAAATGTTTCTCCTTGGTATCCGTTCAAAAGGAAGGACTGCAAGATGCGGCCAGTAACGTCGGAAATATTCACTTGTCCGTTTATGAGTGAGGGGTTACCAAGTATCTGAAAATTAAGGTAATCCACCGCCGGGTTGGGATAGATGGAAAAATGGATGGCTTCTTTTTTTTCTTCGTCCGATCCGTCCAATAAATGACAACCAGGTATCAAACAACCATATCCATCCAATTTTAGCAACCATGCCTGTTGGGGATATTCAGCACCAATTCCCAGATCTCTTGCCTCCCCACAAATGATGAACCCTCCGTCAGGGGTTTCCTTCATATCGTAAATGATATGATCGCTGGGGCTGTCGTCAATATAAACGTATTGCCTTGTCCAAATACTGTTGCCCTGATGGGAAACCTTTGTTATCCAGCCACGGTTGGCTCCAAGGACAGGGGAGGGCAATTGCTCAGAACTTGCGACGCCTGCTATAACAAGGCCAGAGCTATCACTGAGGTTCAGGAGTTTGGTCGTTCTGGAGGAGCTTGTCAGCTGTGGATCAACAAATGTTGTCTCCCATTCAATTGCCATGTCTGGTGATAACTTGAAGATCATCTTGTCAAAATGCACCTCATTGATGGAACTCCTTTCAATCTCATGCCCTATGCCAGAAGCTATGACCAAACTGCCATCACCCAACAGGATCATATCATTGGCCGCATCGCGCAGGCCGATGGAGGTGGGTGTTAGGTATTCCCATTCCAAATTCCCGAGGCTGTCTGTTTGGAAAACATGACATCTATAAATATAATTTTCAGTTGCCACATTGTCATTGGTTTGAATGGCGCCAATTATGATCTTACCATCTGGTGTCATGATAAGGGATTGAGGCCTGTCCCATTTGGTATCACCCAATATCTTATCCCATTCAATATTACCTAAACTGTCGGTTTTTATTAAGTAGATATCAGTATTCGGCAGGTTACCGGTATCGATCCAGTTAGACAACAAGAAACCTCCATCGGGTACAACACAAAATCCGCCCCTTGGCTGTATTCTGTTATACGTTGGGTAAAATGGATTCAAAAATTCCTTAATAAAAATGGTGTCCCCATTGTGATCATATTTGATCAGAATAGTCTTTTCTAAAGAGTCATAAGAAATTCCGTGAACCATAAAATTCCCATCTTCTAGCAAGTGAAGCCCCGCAAACCATGTTTCGTAAGTCTTAGCTGGACTTGTAATTGTTTTAAAAAAAAGGGGGGCACCGGTTAGATCAAATTTCAAAAAAATATTACCTGTCTTATATGGGAAGACCGAATCTGTAATGATCCCAGTTGCGTAGTAGCAACTATCCGTTGGGACTAAACTTGTTAATACTGATGAAGGGAAATCGAATATAGTTCTGATATTAAATGTTGTCTGACTAATTCCCAAATGCGATAATGACAAGAGTCCAACCAGCAATATATGATTCATAACAACATTGTTAGGAAATCTCCTTGCCAGGCTTAACTGGCAAGGAGATAGTTAAATAGATCAATGAGTAACGGAAAGTTTCCGCACTAGAATTGCTTTGTCGTTGACAAATAAAGTAAAAAAGTAGATGCCTTCCGGTACATCATAAGTGTCCCATGCGATTTGTCCAATATTATTTTGAAGCTCAAAAACCTTTAGCGTTCGGCCATTGATCTCAGTGACTTTTATCCGCCCAATTTCCCAATTATCAGGCAGTTGGTAACTAAAAACAGTTCGCTCTTGCGCCGGATTTGGAACCGCCTCAAGATAGCTTTCAAAGCTAGACAAATTGTTGTTGAATTCAAAAGGATTGCCGGTCCTTAACTGCGGCTGCGTATTTTCCGGTAAAATAACTTCAGGCTCATAAACCACTCCTTGAACTGAGTTGATCAGGCCCTGTGCCTGGATAGAAGCATAATAGCTGCCTGCATCTGCGATCTGGGTGATGGCTGTTTGGTTGGCTAGAAGCATTTGTTCTTCATCCATATCATTGAGTATCGCATTAATCTGTAAGTTTTTGTAATTGTTGAACAATTGGTATTCCGTTTGGCTCACCCCTGTGAGGGTAAAGTTATATGGAATGTCTGCTAAAGCCTGTTGGGCAGCATCAGTATTCCTTTCATGTAGCCATGTATCAACTACGGCAAAATTCGCGTCAAGCCCTCCTTTGTTCGACAACCAAACTCTCGCTTCTTGAAGATCAATTCCATTGGTGTCAACCAGTGCTTGCTGGATCAGGATGTTGGCCAACCGGGTTCTTTCGATATCATCAGAAGTGTTGTTGAAATCAGATTCCGTTTGCTGTTTTTCTATGTCTGGAATGATTCCATTTTCTTTGCCCCCTCCTAATCTTGAGGGACAGCTTTCTATTCCATTGAAAGTTTTAACGACAAAGGGAGGAGGGGTAACATTAATTGGTTCTCCACCTGGAGAATAGAAGTAATTGATGGCGGCAGTTTTATTTAACACATGCCCTTCGAGTTCAGTAGGCAAACTTGTGAATCTATTACCTGCCGACTTGTTAGAAGAACCCTGGTTTTCAGCTATGGTCCCAGGTGACCAGGTTTTGCTTGGAACGGCAATGTCAAAATCATTTAAAGAATGAGTGTTGCAAAGGTATTGCAACCCCTCCTTTTTGATAGGATTTGTCACGTTCCTATTCTTTCCATTGGCCAAATTGCCCGTAAACAATCTGTCCAAATTATTTTTATAAACTTCATTTGGTTCTTCTCCCGAAGAAATAATGTTGATGCCTACAGCTTGATGATCAACTGGAAGGGGAAGCGTTGTTGGGCTGAGGTCATTTTCTTCGATCCTATAACCTGTACCCCGAAACACCTGGATGCCCACAAAAGGGTTTCCGGTGTAAATGTAAGGTTTATCCATTCCGACTTTGAAAATATTCAAAGCAGCAAAAAGATTGTGCACGCCATTGGATACAATGCCTCTGGCATTGTCATTAAAATCCGTTTGTGAAACTCTAAATGTGTTAACTGTTGTACCTGTATTTTGAGCATAAATAGCGGTAAAGAACCCTCTAAATTCTGGTCTTTGGAAGTTTTGGCAAGGCAGCTGGTTGCCCAAACACTTGGCCAAAACAGAGAAGCCTGCATCATAAGCAAGGATACCATACTTTTTTTCTTCTGCATTGGTAATGCCGTTGTTAGAAATGTCATTAGCAAAGGTGCAACCTGAAAAGACAATACCATCAACCCCCCTCATCGAAATATTTGATGAAAAACTCCCAATCCCGCCTGCAATATTATCATCTGTTATAAATCGGCAGCTAGTAAATCGGCTGGCATTGCCAGTGGGTTTACCGGTATATGGACTGTAGTTTTGATACCTTGCAAATAAAACACTGATAGTATTGTTAAGGAAAGTCGTCTCACTCGCCGAGATTATCCCTCCAGATGACAATTGAGGAGTATTTATCCCAGTAAGACTTACCCCTATGGTTGCCCCTTCGATCACCGAGCCTGGGTTCGTCCTCACATAGCCTTGATTTCTGATGCCGCCAATTTTAAATTGGTGTTCATTTGGGTTTCCTTCGACTATGATTCCTTGCCAAAAATCACCATCACAGTTATTGTAAATCCTTGCTCCATTTATAATCAACTCGGCATTTCTCTGAACGGTCATTTTCGCAAATTGGGGCATACCAACATCGCAATTGATGGTTAAGCGACCACCTGATTCCACGAGGACGTTAGAGCGTAAGTTTAACTCCTTGCTCCAGATAACATCAGCACCGTCAGGTATTACGATATCGGGTTGAGATATATCGCAAAAATCTGTAACTGCAGGAAAGTAAAAGTTGTTTTCTTCTGTCCTAACGTAGTCTGCATTTAAACCCTCGAGAAAATGGTGCATCCTTCCTAATTGACATTGGGTCAATGCATCTTTTACTGGCGGATCATTCCCCATAAAGTTATTGTCGGCACCAGGGTTGAAAGGGGTATCTTCGCACCTGTCGTTATTGGTTGGTGTGCCAACGCCATTTAAATGCCTTCCATCTGTATGGTCAACTGTTAACATATGGAAAAATTCAACTGTCAGTCCAGTATGTCCTTCTGGAATTGCATCAGGATCAGGATCAGGATTTGGAACATTTATATAAATATTGGGTCTTGGCTTTTCACCAGTAAGATCATAATGATACCTGTAAAAAGCACCATAAGTAGCAATGCCCACTTCATTGCTTGTCTTTCCACAACTTGAATACATATAGGTATAAGCGCCAGGTCCTTCCCAAATGTTGTTCGGGTCGTTTTTATCAACACTTGCCCCGGAAATAAAAACATGTACAGAGTTAAGAATGTTAGGGTTAGAACTGACAATGGGGTTATTTGTAACACATAAGTCCCACATGTCATCATAATAATAGTCTTTATTTCCACTGTAATATCCTCCTCCCCAAAGAGTAGGGTTTTCGTAAAAGAATAAATCCTCATTTTCAATTCCGTTAAATATGTACCTTATTCTGGAATCTGTTATATGAGGCGTCTCATGTCCTGGTACCTTTGGGTCTTGCTCACTTAAATTTGATAAATGAGCGTTAATCCCCCTCGTTGGATGGTGAAACCAACTTTTCAGAACATCAATATGCTCTTGAGAATTGGTGAAATTGCCGGGAGGGAAAATAGCATTTTGGTTTTGAAAAACATGTAGTACGAATTTAATGTACTTGATAGGAGTGTGTTCAGGAAAATTAGGATCTGGAGCATAACTTTCGTGCACTTCACAGGGTGCTAAAGAAGATGGCCAACAACTAACGTCATTGTCTTCTGTTCCTGAGCCACCTGTATTAACTTGCTCTGTGTTGCACTCAAAATATTGAGAATAAGATAAATTGGTGATTCCCCAAACAATGGAAAGCATTAAGAATGCTCTTTTAATTGAAAAAGTAAGTGAGTGAGTCCAAACAAAACACTCGTGCATTAGAAAAGAGATTAATTTTTTCATTACAAAGAAATTAAAGAGATTAATAGAAAGAGATTGATGTATCGATAAGTGCAGTACGTTTTGTCATTAACTATTACTGAGCTGGCGCTCAGTATGTAGAAGAAGTTCGATTTTTAGAGCGGTAATCTTTGTCAATTTTAAAAGAATCAGAGTAACGTGGTATTCAAAAGGTACAAGGTAAAAATTTGTGACACTAATAAAGCGTGTTAATAATTTGAGAGGCAAGGGTATGAAATTTTGGACGTAAAAGTTAGCAGTTGGGCTTTTTTAACAAGGGCTAAAATAAGATACGCTAAATTTTATGCATATCAGGAACCAAAAAAGCGGTGGGGCATGCCCCACCGCTTTTTTGGTTCCCTTTTAAAACAACGCAGGATCTGGTTGACTTTTGGCTACAGTTCTTTTCCCATCAGCGCTTTTTCCTCCAGTTCACAAATTTTGTAATCTATCTGCATTTGTGAAGCGCCGGAGGATTTTAGTTCGGAATAGACGGTCGATTTCTGTTTGCGGAATTCCGCTTTTTCTTGATGGAAAACGACCAACTGTTCTTCGTTGAGCAGGCGTTCGATAGAGGCATCGATGCCCAATTTCAAAGCCCTCATTTTTTCGATATGCTTGGTCGGGTCAGTTTTTTTCAGACCTTCGATTTCCGAAAAGTTGCGGAGTTTGCGCTCCTGAATAGTCAGCATCTCTGCTTGTTGCTGCGTGGTCAGGTTGTATTTCGCTGTCAGCTTATCGGTCATTTCTTGGGCTGATGGTTGGTTGGATTGCCCAAAAACAACGGCGGCCAAGAGCAAGAAGGCAAAAGATAAAATTGTATTTTTCATAATATTCATTGTTGATTCAGATACATTTGCCGCTAAGTTATTTGAAAGTGAAATAATACGGAAATAAATATAGGGAAATGGCGGACGGTAGACGGAGAACGGTAGAAGGTGGAGGGTAGAAGGTAGAAGGAACTATATCTTCCACCGTCCACCGTCCACCTTCAACCGTCCACTGTCCACCTTCCACCCTCAACCGTCAACTATGCTCATCGTACAAGACATACTCATCAGCGAAGACGTCGTCAAGGAACAGTTCCTTTGCCAATTGGATGCCTGTAAGGGGGCTTGTTGTTGGGAGGGTGACTTCGGCGCACCCTTAGAAAAAGAGGAATTAGAAACCTTGCAGCGTATTTACCCCGACATCAAACCTTTCCTCCGGGAGGAAGGCGTTCGGGCTATTGAAGAGCAAGGGCTTTATGTAGAATATGATGGCGACAGTGGCGTGTTCGGCACCACGCTGATCGACGATCGAGACTGTGCCTACCTCACCTACGAAGAAAATGGCATCGCCAAATGCGGCATCGAAAAGGCGTATGAGGCGGGGGCGACCGATTTCCAAAAACCCATTTCCTGCCACCTTTACCCGATCCGGGTTTCCAAGAATGAGGCTACTGGTTTTGAGGCGCTCAATTACGATAGTTGGGATATTTGCAGTGCCGCCTGCACTGCTGGCAAAAAAGCAAAACTTCCCATTTACCAATTTTTGAAAGCAGCCCTGATCCGGAAATACGGGGAGTCGTTTTTTGAAGAGCTCGAAGCTATGGTTAAGTGGTTGGAGCGGTGAAGATTAAAAATTAGGAAATTACCTGTTTATGAATTTAAAGCCGCCGCTTTGCGGCCTAAATAATTGATTGTCAATTGTTTTAATCCATACCTCACGCTGCTTCATGGATTTTTCCATCTAACTTATTTCACAAAATCGTACGCTTCGATCGAACCAAAAAAAACAGAAAGGGTCGCCCCTACAAAAAAGTAGAGGTCGCGGTTAGAAACTCCATTTTCTTTCACACCGTCCAAGTAGTCGTCGAAAGTCAATCGATATCCACCTTCGAATCCCAACGATACAAATTCCAGTAAATCGGCCCGCACACCAATGCCATAAGGGATGACGAGGTGCGTAGGTTCAAAGCCTTTTTCTGGAAACAGCCCCTCGTCCTCAGGCAAGGTGACGCTGACAGTGGGGTCGGCATTGACCATGCCCACCCCGGCAAATACGTATGGAGAAATTTGCCGCCGGAAAATACCTGTTTCACCGGACCTGCTTCTGCCGAGTGGGTGGTATTCGCCCATCAGGCTTGCCTCGAACAATTTGGATTCAAAACTCCATCCCCGATCTCGGTACGTACCATTTTTGTCATTGAAATCGCTACCCGAAATAAACCCTAAATAACCGTTGGCCCTAATCTTTACTTTGTCGGTGAGGTGGTAGCGGATGAACCCGCCGAAGGAAACTTTTGTCTCGGAGATTTCGATGTTTTTGGGTGCTAGGTCGCCTTGATAATTGGCGAAACCGGCGAAGCCTCCTATTTCTATGTTTTGCTGGCCCAACAAGGTGATCGGCAGTAGCAATACGAAGAGCATTTTGAGTTTATTCATAAGTTTTGTGTTAAGCGGTTTAAGGGAATCTTTCCTCCCCAACCTTAAACGTTTGGTGTAAAAATTATAGTTTGTGCTGGGGAGTACTCTGCTAGCTTGCAGACAAATTGTACCAACTTCCTGTGTTGGACAATAAGTCTCTATATAATAACAAAAGCCAATTTAATAGGGAAACGGTTTGAAGAATAATGACCAGAAGGGGGTGGCGAAGGTAGGGAAAAGTTTTTATTGAAAGAAATATTGTGAATTTCAAAACTTGCAGCTTTGTGACAATGATTGAACGCCATTATTTTTAGCCATAGATAGATGATATTTGGGGAAGTCAGATAAAAAACCCTGAGACACAGGGGAATTGTTTTATGTTTGTCACCAATCGAAAACAAATGCTTAATACCCACTTATGCAAGAACCTACACTGAAATCACAATTCCCGGTTGTTTATCCGTTCGATCATTACCTGCTTCACCATTTTGTCGAATATGTTTATTACGAAGGACTTTTCACGCCCTATGATATTGACCGCATCAACAAATATTGGGATACGGCCAAAAGTGAAAAGGCTACTGTTTCGGGCGAGGAGAAATATAATGAAAACCTGCGGAAATCATCGATCATTGGATTGCCGCCCGATGAGGAGCACCAATGGGCGTTTGACCGGCTCGGCATGTTGTGCCTACAATGCAACCAACAGCGCTACAATTTTGAACTAAAGGGTTTTTATGAAAACCTGCAGTTGGCAGAATATGGCGTCGGTGATTTTTTTGACTGGCACCTGGATTTTGGCGTTGGCGAAATTTCTGTTCGTAAGTTGAGCATCACCGTTCAATTGTCAGATGAGAACAGCTACGAGGGCGGCGACCTGCAATTTATGATCAACCAAAACGTCGTCACCGCTCCCCGTAAACAAGGGACGGTGGTCGTTTTCCCTTCCTTCATCATGCACCGGGTAACGCCTATCACGAAAGGCAAGCGAAGGTCTATCGTGGGATGGGTCGGGGGGCTGCCTTATAGGTAGAGGAAAACTGACGTCTAATATTTTTCATACCAATCAAATTTGCTTTGGATGATCCGGTTCTTTTCCTGAATGCAATAATCCGCAAAAGCTCTGGCCACAGGAGAATGGTTTTTCCCTTTCAACCAGATCAAACTCCACATGCTTTCAATGGGAAATCCTTTTACGGGGATGATCTGTAAATCCCGGTTGAGCAGTTCATTTTTGATGCCGATCAGTGGGATGATGGAGTATCCGAGCCCAGCAACCACGGCCTGTTTTACTGCCTCGGTGGACGTCAATTCCAATTTTTTCCGCACGGGCAAGCCGTTTTTTTCCATGAAACGTTCCATCGTTTGGCGAGTGCCAGAGCCTTCCTCCCGGTGAATCAGGGGCAGCTCCTCGAAAATACGGTGGTTGTTTATTTTAGCTTTAAATACCCGTGAAGTATTACCCACCAAAAATAGCTTGTTGGCCATTAAGTCTATTTTTTCAATCGATAACCGATCAGGTAGGACGGACACCAGTGAAAAGTCTACCATGTTGTTTTCCAAACTCTCGATAACCTTGGTTTTGTTGGTCACATCCATGTCCAATTCAATTGCAGGATGCTGCTGAACGAATCCGGACAAAAAGTAGGGCATGACATATTTTCCCGTAGACACAACCGAGATTTTCAACTTGCCGGTCAGGTGGCCCTTATAGGCCATTGTCTTGTGATTGATGGCGTGGACTTCGGCCAGGATCTTTTTGGCCGCTTGGGCTATTTCTTTCCCAAATTCTGTTACGTAAATCTTCCTTCCTACCACCTCCGTCAGGGGGATATCAAACTGGTTTTGTAAATTTTTTAGTTGAATAGAAACGGCTGGCTGGGTCAGATGGAGAGCCTCTGCGGCCTTCGTAATGCTCTGTATTTCAGTGATTTTGACAAAAATCTCTAACTGGTTCAAGGTGTAATTCATAAAATATTTTTATGTTTTTCATTGCAAATATAAATATTGCAAATGAAAAATAGTGCTCAACTTTGTCCCATCAAATTTTTAAAATAAAATCAAAACATGACAAGAATAACTGTATCGAAAGGGGACGGGATCGGCCCAGAAATCATGGATGCCACCCTCCAAATCATGAAAGCTGCTGGTGCCCAACTCGAAATCGATGAAATCCAAATCGGTGAAAAAGTGTACCTGGCAGGGAACACCTCCGGCATCGCCAAAGAATCATGGGATATCATCCGGAAGAATAAAATTTTCCTGAAAGCGCCCATCACTACCCCGCAGGGTGGTGGCTACAAAAGCCTTAACGTGACCACTCGGAAATTCCTTGGGTTGTTTGCCAACGTGCGTCCTTGCACCAGCCTCCACCCCTTCGTCAAAACCAAACACCCAGTGATGGACATCGTCATCATTCGGGAAAATGAAGAGGATTTGTACGCAGGGATTGAGCACCAGCAAACCAATGAGGTCGTACAATGTCTCAAACTGATCAGCAGGCCCGGCTGCGAAAAGATCATCCGTTACGCCTTTGAATACGCCAGACAAAATGGCCGCAAAAAAGTTACTTGTTTTACGAAAGACAACATCATGAAGCAGACGGACGGCTTGTTTCACAGTGTTTTCAAAGAGGTCGCCACTCTATACCCCGACATCGAAAGCGACCACTGGATCATTGACATAGGTGCTGCAAAACTGGCCGACACACCCGAAGCATTCGACGTGATCGTCACGCCCAATCTTTACGGCGACATCGTTTCGGATATCGCTGCCCAAATAACTGGTTCGGTAGGCCTCGCTGGTTCGGCCAACATCGGGGAGGAATGCGCCATGTTTGAAGCCATCCACGGTTCGGCCCCGACGATTGCTGGGCAAAATATCGCCAACCCCTCCGGCCTGATCCAAGCAGCCGTTATGATGCTCCTGCACATCGGCCAATCGAAGGTGGCGGAAAAAATCCAAAATGCATGGCTAAAAACCATTGAAGACGGATTGCATACCCCAGATATTTTCAAAGAAGGAGTGAGCCGGGAATTGCTCAGCACCCAAGCATTTGCCCAAGCTGTGATCGCCAACCTTGACCAGCAACCATCCCAATTGAAAGCTGCCTCCTACGCCGAAGGTTCGGCCATTAAAATCCCAAAATTTCAGCGGAAACCAGCCCCCAGAAAAGACTTGGTCGGGGTGGACATATTCGTGGATTGGGATGGCGCCAGCCCCGACAAACTGGCCAATATGCTCCAAAGGATTGGCAACGATAACGTCCACCTTACCATGATTACCAACCGGGGGATCAAAGTTTGGCCGGAGGGTTTTCAAGAAACGTTTTGCACCGATCACTGGCGCTGCCGGTTCCAATCGAAAGATAGCACGCAAATGAGCAAAGAACAGATCATTGAGTTGCTGAAAAATGCGGAAGGGGAAAAAATTGATACCATCAAAACAGAGAACCTGTATGCCTTCGACGGTCAGCCTGCTTTCTCCCTCGGACAGGGCCAATAAAATACATCGGTGGTCGATAGACGACCGATGCATGCAAAATTTTTTAAAGTAAAAACAATCAATTTAGGATCATTCAAAGAATAAGTTCGACATTTCGACGAGGTTGTTTTGGTCTTAGATTTTCTTTAAAAGAAGGAGTATTGTTGATACTATGACTGATTTTAAAGAAAAAAATAAGGGCAAAAGAATCCGTCCAAATGGTGAAGTTATTTTTTGAATGATCCTTAAAAAGAAGTATGAAACCAAATTCAGAACAACTCCTCCTCAGCTTGGCCTTTTTTGTGGCAATGGCCTGCCTGATTTTTTCAATAAAAGTGGAAGCTGTCCTATACAGCAAATTGCTAAATGCAATTTCCATGATCGCTTTTGTTGCCATCGTAAAAATAATTTCACAACCAAAAAAAATCGCATCATGAAAAATTCAAATTCAGTAAAATTAATCGATGGCGTTTTTGAAGCTGCCGACGCCAAAGAAATACTCCTCAGCCTGATCAACTTTAAAATCAACTTCCATCAGCGTAGAATTTTCAGTCTGGAAGAACGCTTTGGAACAATTGAAGAAGCTTCCCTGAAAAGGATAGAAGAGTTGAAAAAAGCGAAGGAGCAAATTTTGGAATGGACAAATGAGGCCGAAGCTGCCGGCCAACAACTAATCATCAATTCCCATGCGATGATTGAGGTCGTTGAGAACAGCCAGAAAGAAGTGGCAATGGAAGAGGCGGAAGTTTCGGTTGCGTAAATAATTTTCGAAGTTGATAATGTTCGATGAACGCTGACAGGTTTTACTCTGTCGGCGTTTTTGTTTATTATTTCTCAGCAACGATGCGGATTTTATTTTCTCTAATCAGAAGGTTTCCCTTTTCGCTGGTTTCGGTTCCCCCTTTTCGCTGGTTCCGGTTTCCATTTTCGCTGGTTTCAGTTTCCAAACTGAAACCATGTATTTCGACGTTTTTAACGTCTCGACCAGGTCATCACCTTCAAAATTTGCGGTCACTAATTGCATGTCAAAGACATGCAGAATAAAGGGTTTCAGTTTGGAAACTGAAACCAGCGGGGGCTATATCGTCCTAACGACTTTCTGCAAACAATTTAAAGCTGACCGGCAAAAAACACTTGCAGCGATAAGCACGCCCTCGTGCATTTCCCGGACTAAATGTTGGCATTAAGTGTACGACCCGGAGCACTTCCTCATCACAGCCTGCCCCTAATTCTCGAACGATTTTTATATTGGATATACTCCCATCCTTTTCCACGATGAACTGCACCACGACTTTTCCTTCAACCCCCAATTTTGCAGCCCTTTCCGGATAAGTTAAATGCTTTAGGAAAAACTGTTTTATTTTTTCTTGCGAACATTTCCATTTTTCCAGTTTGTCAGATTCCTCCTCACAGCCTGAGAAATAATAAGGACATGGTGGTTTTAAGTGGAATGGTTCAGCATATATTTTTGGAGGTGGGGGAGGTGGATTGTTTTGTCCCGAAATATTTAATGAGCAATAAAAAACAAACAATATAACAAGATTGACTTTCATCTTTATTATTTCAAATAACCTTTAGGTTAAACGCACGAAAACATTGTTAGAGAAAAGTTGGGTAGATGATATTCTAAAATATCAATGCCGTATAAAAAAAAATTGGTTCGATATAGCAATATGCTTTTGGCGGCGGTGATAATTTAGAAAACATTGGCTGACCTGGTTCAAGCTTTTTGTGTTATTGCCACTACGATGGTTTTGCTGGTTTCAGTTTCAAACTGGGTCGCTTGAGGAAAAAAATATCAGCTCGATCGATATGACAAAAAATTAGTGATTTTTCTTTAAATTTCGCTGATGTTTGATTTGTTGATTAGCAGAGGCCAATTGAAAGATTTCCTTTTTTTCAAGAAAGAAATGAGCGAAATTTACATCAATTCATCAAACTCCAATGGGGCTATAACATTTCCATTTTTATCAAGCAATCCGTACTTTCTCTTTTTTTACCTTAAAATATTGTACCCTGACCGTGGGTATACCCAACTATATTCACATGTTATTAATTTATTTTCCCGGTGGAGATACATGCCATTACAGGCTATTCTTTTTTATCCTTGTAAACCGAACCGATTCTTTTAAATTTCTGTCATAATATTCGAAGATTTAAATCATCATAAACGAAAGGTATAATTTCACTTCCTTCAAAATCAATCATTCCATAATGACCCTCTTTTTTAGCTTTTAAAATTCCATAAGCGACAAACGTTAATTCCTGATATTCAAAGGGCACAACAACGCTGTTCGCTTCATTGATAATTCCATGCAGCTCACCTTTCCTCGCTATGAATAGTCCTTCCTTAATCTTTTTTAAATATTCATAAACATATCTATCATTTAGCACATATTTGTCTTTCTCAAAAATAAATATTTCGTCATTTTCACAAAGGCAAAGAACAGGGTAGTCTACCAAGTCTTTGAACACACATACATTTCAATTCTTTTTTTGGGCGGCGGCGGCGGTGGTGAGTGGTGGTAATCCATTTTCTATCTTCTTCAGTGTATGCAGCAGTGATTTTATATTCATCATATAGGGCGTGATGTTGTATTTTATTGCCTTTATTAACGGAGATTTCGGAAAGCCTTAGCAGTCCAGCTACATATTCAAATTTAATTTCAAGTTGTAAGAGCAGTGTATTTCTTTTGTCGAATAAATAGTCCTGGTGAAAATCAGGTTGGGTATATCTTCCAAGTCGAAGAAAGCATTGTAATATTTGTGGTGAGCACTACTGTCTTTGTAAAATTTGAAAATGTTTCTAATTCATTTATTAAAGAATCACTTAGGATTGGCTTTATTGTAAAATTCCGTTTTCAAATCCTTCGCACACGAATAAGTTAAACAATTAAGTGTTTTATCGGCCATCCACTTTTCGTACTTGTATCCCTCTTCCTGCATCAATATGTTTTGTAATCTTGGCCTTGCAACAAGAAAGAGGAGGATGTGATAAAAACAAAAAGGAAAATATACCGATTAGAACAGTTATTCATTTTTTCATAGCTACTTATATTAGATTGCCCGCATGATCCACATATTCGTGGTTTTAAGGCTTAGTAGAATTAAATAAGATTATTCGAAATTAAAAATAAATTTATGTTTTTAGAAGGCTGGTATTTAAAAAAGTGTTGGATTTGTATGGCTTAATTGTTTTTTTATAATTATTAAAATTTTCTTTTATGAAGTAGCAGTTGAGCCTTATCACCTCACCCCAAAGCCTCAGCAAAATCCCGAAACCGAATCCCCAATCCTTTACAATAAGTAATAATATCTTCCAAATTCGCTTTCTCTTTGTCCTTTTCTATTTGTTGAATAACATCTTTGCTTGATCAGTTTTTTGATATTTTATCTTCAAGTGGAATGGAAGTGATATCTTGTCCCCAAAGCATTTTTCAATGCGGTTAAAGACAATTGTTGGATAAGTTCCACCTCTTTGGTAAAATAATCAGTAGGTTCTTCCACGCCCACAGTGGCCATTTGGAACGTGGCATTAACCTCATATTTTCAAGTCCTTCAAAGGAAGGTCAAGGATGAAATCGTTTTCTTCTTCAATATTTTTAAATGGTTTCTTCTTCATCGCTTTCGCTATATGCTGTTATTACAATTATGTTATGATGGTTATCTAACCTAAAAACAACCGTCATTTCTTCGGGTTTGGTTCTTAGCTGGTCATCCTTTTGGAGTGGTACAAAACCTTTAAAACAGCTTCCAATAAAGTTGGAACAGCTTTTCCAAGCTTCATATCCTTTTGCCGAAAAGGGCATTAATCTCAAGGAAATGTTCCGTTTTTTGATGACAATATTTTCAGCTATATGGTTCAGAAAATTTTGGCAACCAACTTGAAATTGAGGTTTCTTCAAAGAGCTTTTTCAAGTTTATTCATAGTCAAAGGGCTTCTCGAACGTTTCGACAAAGATAAACAAATCATAAAGTAGTATCTACCCATATTTTCCCCTACACCCTCTACCCTCCACCGTCTACCTTCTATTACCTTTGCGCCCCTATGAAAAACATCGACCGCCTCATCGGCCTGTACCGGGACGATGCCCGCACTGATACCATCATCCAGGCCTCGATGCCCCGACGCCAGCACGTTTACAACTCCAAGGAACGGCTGGTGCACAGGATGCCTTTGTCCTCGCCGGAACGTACCTCGCCTCGCCCCGTACCCAGTTGTGGATTGCCAACGACAAAGAGGAAGCCGCTTATTTGCAAAACAACCTGTCTAACTTGTTGAGCGACAAGACGGTGCGTTTTTTTCCAGACTCTTTCAAACGGCCCATGTACTTCGAGGAACTCCGTTCCGAAAACGTCTTAGAACGAACAGAGACAATCAACAAGATCACCTCTACACATGGCTCTCCAGAAATTATTATCACTTACCCGGAGGCTTTGTTTGAGAAGGTTGTTTCCCCAAAGGTGTTGAACGAAAACCGCATCTATATCGGGAAAGGGGAGGAAGTGGATGTGGATTTTTTGATCCAGATTTTGGTGGAATATGGCTTCAAGCGGGAGGAGTTTGTCCACGCGCCGGGGCAGTTTTCCATCCGCGGAGCGATCATTGATATTTTCTCTTATGGCAATGATTACCCCTATCGAATCGAGCTGTTCGATGTGGAAGTAGAGAGCATCCGCACGTTCGATCCGCTGACGCAATTGTCGGTGCAGAAGATTGCCAGAGTGTCCATTGTGCCGAACATCAATACCAAATTTGACCGCTCGCAAAAGGTGTCTATGTTGCAAGTGCTGCCGCCCAATACGGCCATTTGGGTAAAGGATACGCAAATGTTGTTGGAGAAATTGCAGATGTGTTTTGACAAAGCCGAAGAGTTTGCCAAAGACTTGCCGCTGATGGATGAGAGCGAGTTGGGGGAGGTGTTCCGCGACCGGGCATTCATCAAACCTGATGAGTTGGCGGATGATTTGGAGAAGTTCAATCTTATTAGTCTTAGTCCGCAGTCCACAGTCGGCAGTTGGCAGTCGACCATTACTTTCAATTCCAAGTCGCAGCCAGCATTTAACAAGAATTTTTCGCTGCTGATCGAGAACCTCAACGCCAACACGGCGGCGGGAATTGAGAATTTCATTTTTACCGAAAACCCCAAACAAATCGAGCGCTTTTACAACATCTTTGAAGACCTCGAGGCGCATGTGACATTCGAACCGGCGATGAAGGCCATCCATGAGGGCTTTGTCGACCTCGACCATAAAATTGCCTGTTATACCGACCACCAAATTTTCCAACGCCACCATCACTACCGCCTGCGGCAGGGCTTTACATCAGACAAAGCAATCAACCTGAAAATGCTGCGTAATCTGCAGCCGGGCGACTTTGTCGTGCACATCGATCACGGCGTCGGTCGCTATTCTGGTCTGGAAAAAATCACGGTGAACGGGCATACCCAAGAGTCCGTCCGCATATTTTACAAAAACAACGATGTGCTCTACGTGAGCATCAACTCGCTCAATAAGATTTCCAAATACACGGGCAAGGATGGCGTCGAACCAGCACTTTCTAAATTGGGCTCCGACGCATGGCAAAACCTCAAGCGCAAAACCAAAAAGAAGGTCAAGGACATCGCCAAGGAGTTGATACAATTGTATGCCAAGCGCAAGGCTTCCGAAGGCCATGCGTTTCCACCGGATAACTATTTACAGGTCGAATTGGAAGCCTCCTTTATTTACGAGGACACCCCCGATCAGGAAAAGGCGACCATTGACATGAAAAACGACATGATGAAGCCCCATCCCATGGATCGGCTCATCTGTGGCGATGTGGGTTTTGGAAAAACAGAGGTGGCAATCCGGGGAGCGTTCAAAGCTATTGCGGATGGGAAACAGGTAGCGATTTTGGTGCCGACCACCATCTTGGCTTTGCAGCATTATAAAACGTTTACCGAACGGTTAAAAGACTTCAGCCCCAGCATCGAATATGTCAACCGTTTTAAAACAGCGAAACAAAAAAAAGATATTTACCAGCGGTTGAAGGAGGGCAAAGTGGACATTATCATCGGGACGCATGCGCTGTTGAGTAAGGAGGTCGGCTTCAAAGATTTGGGGCTGCTGGTGATCGACGAGGAACAAAAATTTGGCGTAGCCGCCAAAGAAAAACTCCGTAACTTCAAAGTGAACGTCGATACCCTGACGCTCACGGCCACGCCCATCCCAAGGACGTTGCAATTTTCCCTCATGGCCGCCCGTGACCTGTCTGTTATCCGCACCCCTCCCCCCAACCGTCAGCCGATTCACACAGAGGTGCGGGTGTTCAATGAGGCGCTGATCAAGGATGCGATTTACAAAGAAGTCCACCGGGGCGGGCAGGTTTTCTTTGTACATAACAGGGTAAAAACGTTGCCTGACATTGCATCCCTTATCAAACGGTTGTGCCCCGATGTGGATGTAGCGGCGGCGCATGGTCAGCTGGAAAGCGACAAATTGGAAAAGACGTTGATTGATTTTATCGAAAAAAAATACGATGTGCTGGTCTGCACCAACATCATCGAAACGGGTCTCGACATCCCGAATGCCAATACGATGATCATCAACAACGCCAACCAGTTTGGCCTGAGCGACCTGCACCAGTTGCGGGGCCGCATTGGCCGATCCAATAAAAAGGCGTTTTGCTATCTGTTTGCGCCGCCGATCTCGGTGCAGACTGCCGATGCCCGCAAACGTCTCAAGACCATCGAAGAATACAGCGACCTCGGCAGCGGTTTCAACATCGCCATGCGGGATTTGGATATCCGCGGAGCGGGCAATTTGCTGGGAGCAGAACAGAGTGGGTTCATTGCCGACATTGGCTACGAAACGTTTCAGCGCATTTTGGAAGAGGCCATTGAAGAGCTGAAAGAGACCGATTTCAAAGACGTTTTTTCCGAAGAAATAGAGAAGAAAAAAACCTTCGTCCGCGATGTAACCATTGATACCGATGTGGAAATGCACTTGCCCAACGAGTATGTTGCTTCTGTCAACGAACGTTTGACGCTTTACACGGCCATGAACAACATCCAGGATGAGGAGGAATTGGAAAAATTTGTCAAAGACCTACAAGACCGTTTTGGGAAAATACCTGCGGCGGTGAACGAATTGTTCCATGGCATCCGCCTCCAATGGGTAGCCAAGGAGCTTGGCTTCGAGCGTATCATTTTGAAAGAGAACAAGTTGCGCTGCTTTTTTGTGGAAAATCCGCAGTCTGCCTATTTCGAGAGCGAGACCTTCCAAGAGGTGTTCCAGTTCATTGCGAACAAAGGCAAAAGCAAAGGTTTGACTTTCAAACAAACGACCCCGCAACCTGATTGTTATCAAGGAGCATGTGAAGAGTTTGCAGGCAGCGAGGAATGTGTTGGTGGATTTGCGGGATTCGGTGTTTGGGGTGGACTAACCTGCCTAAGGTTTATTGATTTAGGACGGTTTTTATAATGAAGTGAATCCTCCACTATCTGAAGGGTTCAATCCCCCCTGCATCTTGGAGGCATTGAGTAAATTATTCATAAAATAATATTTTTTTATTCTCAAAATTCTAAAATAATCACAATAAAAAAAAATACGATAGAATCGTTTAAGTCTGCATTTCCTGTTTAATTATTTTCAAAGTTTTTACTTGTAAGAGTTAAGCCCTTAGAAATCAGAATTGAACATCCAGCCCAATGCTCCTGTTATACCTAAAAAACACCTAAATAAGTAGGAAAAACCGGTTGTCTTACTGCCCGACTGCGTCGAACCAGCGCTGTCAAGCTGTTCACATATTTCATTAACCAGAAAAAAATTTAGACATGAAGCAACTTGCATTAATGACCGCAACACTTATTGTCCTCCTTTCTTCTTGCGTAGTAGGAAAACAGAAGTACGAAGATTTGGAAACCAGCCGGGATGCCATCCAAACCAAGTACGACAACCTGCAAAGCAGGTTTGACACCTGCCAAAGCGAGGTGACTTCCCTCAACGAAGAACTGGTTGTCCGCAACGACGTACTGGTGGAACAACGGCAGGAATACCAAACCCTGCAGGAGAAATTGGAAGATTTCAAAAAAACAAACACCAATATGTTGACCCGTTTATCCGAGCTATCCATCGTGGACGAAGCAGGGGCGGAGAGCATCCGAAAGTCTTTGGAAATCATCAACCAACAAAACGCTTACATTTCCGACATGGCTTCTTCTATGCAACGAAAAGACAGTCTCAACGCCATGTTGATGATGAAACTCAAGCGTTCCCTGATCGACGTGGACGACAACGATGTCTCTATTGAAGTGAAAAAAGGGGTGGTCTATATTTCCCTTTCTGATAAAATGTTGTACAAATCGGGCAGTGTAAAAATCAACCCAGATGCCGATTCTGTATTGGCAAAAATCGCCAACGTCATCAACGATCATGAAGGTTTTGATGTGCTGGTGGAAGGCCATACGGACGATGTGCCCATCAAGAACATCAATTGCATCGAAGACAATTGGGATTTGAGTGCCAAACGTGCCGTCGCCGTGGTGCGCAAATTACAAAATGATTATGGCGTCGCCCCAGAACGCTTGACCGCTGGCGGCAAATCGTTTTACGCCCCCAAAACAGATAACGCCTCCCCAGAAGGCCGCAGCCAAAACCGCCGGACGGAAATCATCGTTCTCCCAAAACTGGATGAGTTTTTCCAATTAATGGCACCGGATAACTCCGTCGGTGTCCGATAAAAAAAACAAAAAATTCACTTAGAACACTTAAATGGTTCAGATGGGTATGGCCCGTCTGAGCCTTTTTTGTTTTGGGGTTCACCCCCCTTCCCCCCTTGAGGGCAGGGCTGATTGGTTCTAAAAAATAATCCGTTCTTTGACAAAAAAATGGCGAATCATGCACTACAAATTGTTTGATTTTATGTCGGGCCTTAGCGACCCAAGGCGTGGGCAAGGTCAGCGTCACACCTTGAAAAATGTGCTGACCATCGTGATTATGGCCATACTGAGCGGCCATCAAGGGCTTCGGGGCTTTGCCCGTTTTGCCGCAAACAATGCCGAGGAGCTGACCGGGGCATTGCAACTCAAGCATGGGGTCCCCTGCTACTATACCTTCCAGGCCATCTTCAGTGGGCTTAACGAGCAGTTTCTTGCCCAGCGCTTTATTGACTGGATGCGTCGGTACTATCCCAGCTTGGGCGACAACTTTATATCCATGGATGGTAAGTCCGTCAAGGCTACGGTACATGGCGGCAATACGGAGCTTCAGAATTTCGTATCGGTTGTCAGCGCCTTTGGCCACCAAAGTGGCATCGTGTACGGGATGAGGTCTTTTGAAAACGGCAAGGGCGGGGAAGTGCCGGCCCTGCGTGAACTTATCAGTGACCAGGGGCTGAGCGGTAAGGTGTTCACCATGGATGCCGCCCATTCAAAAAAAAACATTTGACGTAATCCTGTCCCTGAAGTGCCATTTTCTGGTACAGGTGAAAAGGAACTGCCGCAAGCTATGGGAAACAATCGCCTTGTACACCGCCCTTGCCCAACCTATTTCCACTTGTGAATACTACGAGGAGGGGCATGGCAGACAAGTCTGCCGGCGGGTGGAGCTTTATGAGAACCAAGCCCAACTCCCCAAAGGTTGGAACGGTATCCAGCGGTTGGTCAAGGTGCGCCGTTGGGGGACAAGGAACCAAAAAGACTTTCACGAGGTCACTTTCTATGCCCTGAGCAAACCCTTGAACTCTGCCGCCCTTGTGGCACAAGCAGTCCAACAACATTGGGGCATTGAAAACAACCTGCATTGGGTCAAGGATGTCAACCTGAACGAAGACTATATGGCCCTGCTTGATAAAAATATGGTCTCCCTCCTTGTCTATATGAACAACATCGCCCTGAGCGTCTTGAAAATGGCTGGATATAAACCTATCAGGGATACGTTTGCCAAATTCGCCAATAAAGTCAAAGAACTAATCAATTTGTTTGAAATTGACACTGAATTTTAGAACCAATCAGCCCTGCCTTTACCCGTTTGGCCAAAATAGTTAAGCAAAGACTCCTAAATAGTTAGACAAAACTGATTTGGGGGTATGGAACAGCGTTTTAACACCAACAAAAAACCTGTTATAATGGGCTATCAAAGTAGTTAGACAAGCCACAAAAGCGATAAAAATATTTAAATTTCAATATTTTCTGAAAATTAACCAATTTAATTAATTGCACAACTAACTGATTATCAACATTTAATTAATTTAACCGAAAAATAAACGTCTAACAAGAAGCATTTTGTCAACAAAACGATTTGAAAAAGTTAAACAAAAATATATCTTTGTGTCGCCATTAACCTTCAAGAACATCATTCAAAAAATATTAGTCATGGATACCTTCGATTTCAATACTCAGTTCAACAAACTAACACCGGTCCTCAATGCCTTTGCCTACAATTTGACTCAGGATGTAGAGGATGCGAAAGACTTGTACCAGGAAACAGCCTTTAGGGCCATGAAAAACGTGGACAAGTTCAAACCTGACACCAATTTGAAAGCATGGTTATTCACCATCATGAAGAATATTTTCATCAATAACTACCGTCGTAAATCCAAAGCCAACGTTATTTCTGACAGTACCGACAACCTCTTTTACCTCAATTCTGGAAATAGCTCTATTGGCAATCAAGGCGACGCCAATGTATTGATCAAGGAACTTAGAAATATGATCGATAAGCTGGAGGACAACATCCGGATACCTTTCATGATGCACTATCAAGGGTTCAAATACCAAGAGATTGCCGATAAGTTTGCCCTGCCGTTGGGCACAATTAAAAGCAGGATTTTCTTCGCCCGAAGGGAGTTAAAAGCGCAGATCAAAAACCGTTACAGCAATGTAGAGGAAATGGTGTTGCGGGCGTGATTTCCGACCTCGCTGCAAATGCGGCTATCAAAATAAAACAATGAAAGGGCAGGGGTGATTTTCACCCCTGCCCTTAAACTTTTTGGGTGATAGGGCATTTAAATCTGGTTCAAGTTGAACACAAGTTCAGCAAACAACCCAAACACAAATTGACCAATTTCAAATCACATGGAAAATCTAAATAGAATCGGCATGGAGCCCGGCAAAGCGAAAGAACTAGCGGCATTGCTTAACGACTTGCTTGCCAATTATTCCGTTTTTTACCAAAATACTAGGGGCTTTCACTGGAATATCAAAGGGGATAAATTCTTTGAGCTTCATTTGAAATTTGAGGAATTGTACAACGACCTGCTGCTAAAAATTGATGAAGTAGCGGAAAGGATACTGACCCTCGGTCACACGCCGCAGCATAATTATTCGGCCTATCTCAAAGATGCCTCAGTTGCCGAAACCACGGAAGTCTCGAATGGCGCAAAAGCAATTGAATCCATCTTAGCCGCTTTCAAGACCCTGCTAATTAAGCAACGCCACTTGCTCAATTTGTCGGCAGAGGTCAACGATGAAGGAACCAATGCCTTGATGAGCGATTATATCCGGGAACAAGAAAAATTGGTATGGATGTACTCCGCTTATTTGGACAGGTGACTTCAGCTATCAATTCTTTAGAGAAAAATATCAATGGGGCGTATCCGCTTCAAAACGGCTGAATAATTAAACGGCTAACATCTGTTCAGCAATAATGGTATAACAGGCTGTCCAAGCCGCTGCCGTATCCTCATCCCAATCGCTGCCTAGGCCTTTTTCCAGCGTCCAAAGAAGCGCTGCGCCGACCATTGTATAGTGTTTGGGCTGCACACCGTAACCCACGTGCCGTTTCGCCAATTCATTGATTTCCTGTTGCAGCCCCTCCAAATGTTCCAACCTTGCCACCATGGAGGAGAGCATATCAATGAGCTTCCTGTATTGCTCCTCCATTTGTTTGGGGAACATTCGCCGCAGCTCTGGATTGTCGAAAAAAAGCTTGCTATAAAAGGTGTCGGCCACCAATTGAGGCGGAACGAGGCGAAGCAAGCGCCAGCTTTTTTTGACCAGTATGATTTGTGCTGGTGTCATTTTTTTTAATGGGTAATGGACAATGGACAATAGGCAATGGAAAGGAATAATTGTCCATTCTCAATTGTCCATTCTTATCGGTCAAACCACTTCTTAAAGGCCGGTGCCTTTTCCCTACTAATATCCGTTTGCATTTTAGTGGGAGGGGTTAGCGTGAGTGTCAATTTTTGGTTCATGTGGGGCTTCACACTTTGAATGGCGTCAATATGAACAATACACTGGCGGTTGGCCCGGTAAAAAACCTGTGGGTTGAGCAGTTCTTCCACTTCTTCGAGGGTATTGTGGTCAAGGATGTATTTGTCGCCGCTGAAGGTATAAAGATAGTTTAACCCGTCCCGCAAGAAGTAAGCGATGTCTTTGGTGTTGATGGGCACCCAAATATTGCGGACGCTGACGACGAATTTTTCCTTAAAAATGGGTGTCTCCGAACGGGGAAGCTGCAAGGTTTTTAGCAGATCCTGAAAATTGGTAGGTGGCATCGTGTTGCTCTCTGCCCACTTGCGGAATTTGCCGATCGCCGCACTAAGTTCCTCGTTATCAATGGGTTTCAACAAATAATCAATTCCGTTGACTTTGAAAGCACGGAGAGCGTACTCGTCGTAAGCAGTCGTAAAAATGACCGGGCAACCCAAATCGAAGTGCTCAAACAACTCAAAGCTTACCCCATCACTCAACTGGATGTCCATGAACAACAAGTCGGGCTCGGCATTTTGCAAAAACCACTTTTTGGCAGTTTTCAGGCTGGGCAATACATCGACGATTTTCACGTCGTCGGCCACCGCTGCGATTTTGCTTTGCAATTCACGGGCGATGAGCGCCTCGTCTTCGATGATTAAGGCATTTATCATGTCAATTGAAAATTGAAAATTGAAAATGGAGAATTATGAATATTGTTAATTGTCAATGAGGCATATTAAGAGATTTTTTTTTTGACGCTGATTTTTATGATTCTTATGGTTGATTTATGCCGCCGAAGGCGGCAGGTTGTCATAAAAAATCATAAAGAACCAGCGTTATCAGCGTCGAAAAATAAGCGTCAAAATTTCTCATAACACCCCTAATTGTCAATTGTCAATTGTCCATTCTCCATTTTCAATTATATCAAAGGAATTTTTATCGTAAAAAACTGCCCATCCTCTTTCACCTGTATCTCCTTATCTGTCAGGTATTTATAAAAGGATTTCAAGTTTTCTAACCCCCGTTTGTTGCTTGTCTCTACAAATTTTTTCTTCTGCAAATTATTGCGGACAACGAGGTAGCCTTCCTCCACGGCCACGTCAATCACCAGTGGTTCTTCCTCGTCAATGATGTTGTGCTTGATGGCGTTTTCGATGAGGTTTTGCAGGGTGACGGGCACTATTTTCCGGTGAAAATCAGCCTCGCCCACTTTGAAATTGACCTGCAAGCCCTCCCCAAACCTTGTCTGTTGGAGCTTTACAAATGATTCCCCAAACTTCAGTTCCTCGGCCAACGGCACCACCTCCCGTTCACTGCTTTTTAAAATGTAGCGGTAGGTCTTGCTCAAACTGTCGAGAAAACCAGCTGCGGCCTTTGGGTCAATCGAAATCAAACTGCCGAGCGAGGTCAACGAGTTGAACAGGAAATGAGGGTTGAGCTGTTGCTTGAGGCTTTCGTACTGCACGACCGCTTTTTCCTTTTCCAGCAATTGTGCCTTGCCCTTCAGTTCGGCCACTTGCCGCTTTTGTCGCTGGCGGTTGCGGAAATAGACGAGTGCCATGCATGCCAACGCTGCCATCATCAGTGCCCAGAACCACCCTGTTTTGTAAAAAGCAACGCGCACCACAAGCGGTACGGAGAGGGCCTCGACGTCAGCCTGCCCCTCCAATTTCACCCTAAAAGCATAACTCCCTGCGGGTACGTTTGTATAATTGACTTGGCGCAGGTTGCCTGCTTTAACCCATTTGTTGTCAAGCCCCTTGAGCTGGTACTCAAATCGGTTCAATTCGGGGTGCACGAAATCAAGCGAGGCAAATTCCAGGGAAAAATAACGGCCATCGTTCGGCACGACCAAAGGTTCAGCGATGCTCAATTCGCTGCCCAGGTACCTGTCCTGATCGTTCACTTTGAAGGATGTTAGGACAATGGATGCCTGAGGCTGATATGCCTCCAAGGAATCCGGGCTAAAGGTATAGTATCCGTTGACACCCTTGATCGCAAGGGTATTGTGCTGGAGTTTGACGAGGCCATACTCCCAGAACGGCAGACCATCTTTTTTGCTAAAATTAGTCAGTTGCCCCGTAGCAACGTTTAGTTTGCAGAGCCATTTCGGTAGCATCAACCAGATATTCCCTCCCTCATCCTCCAATCCCCATGAAACATATTCACCGGGCAGGCCATCCATCATCGTATAATCCCTGATGAGCTTTGGGGCTTCCCCACTACAATCAAAATGCAACACCCCTTTCTCCGTGCAAGCCCAGATGTCACCTTTTTTATCAGTGAAAAAACTGTTCATGCGGAGGGATGTCAGTTCCGAGGTGGGTTTTCCCTTAGCGTCCAAATAATGGAATTGGTCATCACTGTATAGATAAAAACCGTAGGTAGTCCCGTTGCGGCTACCGTACCACACCCTACCCTTGCTATCGGTCGCAATCGAACCGACGACATTGGTAGGGATCGCCCCTTTTCGCTGGTCATCGGGCATAAAATGGGTCGTTTCGCCTGTGCCCGGATGGTAGCGGAAAACACCGGAAATGGAGGTGCAGAGCCAAAGGTTGCCTTCCTTATCTTCCGTGATTTGATTGTAAAAATTAGAGTTGTATTCTTTTAGGTAAATAGGCGGTTGGGGAGGCACATCAAGGCGCATCGTTTGAGGGTTGAAGCGATAGAGCACGTGTTTGCCCAATACCCAAACAGTCCCATCGCTTGCCTGCATCATGTCAATCACATAGTGGTTGGCTTCGTCATTTGGAACTTGATTGATGAACTCAGGAACAGTGACATTGCCCGTCATTTTATCCAAGACCTGCAAACCATCGCCTGCGTAAAAGCCGACAAATCGGAAGCGCCCCTCCCGGTCGTCCAGCAGGGCCGAAAGCGGGGACATTCCATTCGTACTAATACGCCTTCTTGATTGGGTGGAGTTAAAATGAAATTGCTCCTCTTTCAACTGTATCCGTAACAATTGGGACTTATGGTTCAGCCAGATATTCCCCTGTTTATCTCGCAGCAAGTTGCTGGTGGTAGCATCTGGGAAACCGGGGTATTTGAGCGTGTCCTGCGCAAAAAAGTGAAATTTTTCGGTCTTTTTGTTAAAAACGCCGAAGCCCTGGTCGCCGCTGGCGACCCATAGTTCCTGCTCATTTTTAGGGAGAATGCCGTTGATGACATTGACCGCATCGGGAGATGCCGGGTTTTCAACCAACATGAACTGCCTCCACTCCCCTGTTCTGCGGTTGAAGCGCCGTAGCCCACTGGACCAGCCACCGACCCACAAGAAATCTCCTTCTGGGCAAAGGGTCGCAGAGCCGTTTAAGGGAGTGCCATCAAAAGCCAATTTTTCGAAGCGGTGCGAAGTCGCCTGCTTAGTCTCCGGGTCAAAACTATAGATGTCGTCAGCCGTGGCGCACCAAAGGAGGCCGTCCTCGTCCTGCCAAATATCCTGCACTAAATTGGAATTAGCCAACACCTCGGGGGTCAGATGCGGGGCCGATTGAGGAGTCACGATTTCAAAGATTTGAAAATCACCAGTTTCCTTGTCCAAATGCACCAATCCATAAGTGGAAACACCCAGCCAAACCTCACCATCCTGGTCAAAAATAATACGCCAGATGGAGGCGGTCTTTATTTTCAGTTTTTCTGTAAAAGGGTAGTTTCTGAAATGCCCCGTTTCCCGGTCGTAGCGGCTCACCCCGCCCCGCACCAATCCAGCCCAGATGTCCCCCTCGGCATCCTCGTTGATGCAAAGGATATTGTTGGAAAAAATCGTCGTGCTATCGCCCGGAACGTTGCGGAAATGCCGGAAAGAATGCCCATCGAAACGAACCAACCCTCCCGGCGTAGCCAACCAAAGAAAACCTTCCCTGTCTTGGAAAATATCGGCAAGGCCATTGCTGTTCAGCCCTTTGTTTTCATCAAAATACTCCAAAGAAAAGAGTGGCTCTTGTTGAGCAAAACCAGAGACCAGCCCCAACAGGAAGGCTAACCAAAAAATGGATATGTGGAACAGGCGGTGCATCGGGCGAAAATACGTGTTGGACAGAAGGAAACGGAGTTTTTTTCATTGAAGCGTAGTGATTTTGAAATGAAGCGTAGCAATGGGCATTTTACCTTTCAAAATTCATCACCATCCCTCCCTGCTTCAGCAGCATTTTATTTTCTTCTGGCAAAAACTCCATGACGATGCCCGCTGGGTCAAACTTGAAAGTAGTGGCAGAGGTGGCCTCCATTGGGAAAGCTGCCTGACCCGTCGCTTGCGCCATGAGGCGATTTTCTTGGGTAAAAATGTCTAGCTTGAGGGGAATGTCGGGGCTGCTGTAAGTTCCCGTAAATATGTTCAAGGCAGCAGCATCCATTTCAAAAACGGTGAAATTGGGTAGTTCCCATTCTTTACCAAAATATTCGCTCAGGATAGCAACGGCGATGGTGTTCGGTGAAAAATCAACCGCGTTCGAGATGTAGGATAGCGTCAAATCGTCTGCCGGAAAATAGAAGGCCTGCGAAGCAAAACCATCAATCGCTCCAGTATGGCCATAAGCCAAATTTTCATGAAATGGCAGGGTAAACATCCCCAACCCAAATTCCCCGTCAATGGTTTTCATGGCTTCCAATGAAGTGGCCGAGGTTAGTTTGCCGCCAAACAGGTTTTTCAAAAAAGCATTCAAATCGTGCGGCGTGGAAACTACCCCGCCCGCACCCTGCGGGATGCTCATGTCCGTTTCGCTTTCCATTTCCCAATTGTCCTTTTTGGAATAGGAATAAGCCTCGTTGTTTTCTGAATTGATCCTATCGCCATAATAGGTGTTTTGTAGGCCGCATTTTTTGATGATGCGCTCCTGCAATAGCTCCGGAAATTCAGTATTCGTGACGCCCTCGGCTATAAAAGACAGCAGAATATAATTGGTGTTGGAATATTCCTGCTGTTCGCCAGGTTGGAAGATGCTGCCGTTTTTGGCGATTTTGTCGAGCATTTCCTGTTTGGAAATAGGTGAGGTGTTCCATGTCAGATAATCCTCAGCAGATGTGACATTGAACAGCCCGCTTTGGTGCCTCAGCATTTGTTCGACCGTGATTTTATTGGCATTTGGAATGGCTGGGAAGAAGTTGGCAAGCGAGTCTGATAATTTGAGCTTCCCTTCATCCACCAATTGCATGATGATGGTCGCCGTGAACATTTTGGAGATGGAGCCAATGCGGTACTTCGTGGTGGCATTGGCCTCAGTGCCCCGTTCCAAATCGGCAAAACCGATGCTACGGGCATAAATTTCCCCGTTGACATTGGAGAGGGAAATGCTGCCCATGCCTTTGCTATTTGCCGCAATCAGCTGGAACAGGCTGTCAGTTTTCGGTGAGGGGTTTGGGCGGACAGCCCAAATTAAGAAAGCAAGTAGGGAAAGAAAAATGGTTTTCATAATTGGAAATTGGTTGGTAAAAAAGCCAGCCATACCACAAAATATTGAAGCATGGCCGATAAGTAAGGCGAAGGTAAAGACCGGGCAAGTTGGAAGGCATTTATTTACATGAAGCGGGTGGAATTGAAATGAGGCAGGGACGATCAACTTTTAAGTGTTTGTTGAAAAAAGAGAATTATCTCAATGCTTTTTCAACCACCTATCCAACGTCCCCTTCGCAGAAAGCCGAGGTTTCCTCAAAACTCGTCGGTTCGTCGAGGGCATTGCGGAGTTCTTGTATGGCGGGGCGGTAGTCCACACCCATACCTTCGAACTTGTCCACGGTGCGCAATACCTTATCCACCTCGGAAGAGAACCTGCCCGCATACAAGTCGTAGTCGCCCCGACTCCTACGGATGCTTTCCCGGATGAGTTTTGCTTGGATCAAAATGCCCTGCCGAACTGCCTCGGGAAACAGGTTTTTATCGTCCACCTCATTGGAGGCGAGAAACCTGAAAGCCTCTGGGGCCCAATCGTTTTGCAGGCGGCGCACAAGCTCTTCCTGCCAATCGGGGCGGGATTTTATTTTGGCCAAAGCCCGTTCCCGCACGTCTTCTTTGTGGTTCGCATCGGTGTAAACGTAGAGGAACACCCCGTTCTTCATCACATCGGTCGAGTCGATATTGTTCAGGTGGTTCTGATGGGTTCGGTCAACAAAATCTGCCTTAGATCGCAGGATGGCCGCATTGCGCTGGGCATTGGCCAGCATTAAAATGCCAACTGCCAAAGCCCCCACAAGCAGCCCTGCGTAAATGGGCAGTTTGTAAGCAATGGCAGGGACAGTGGCTTGTTTTCCATTTAACAAAATGGCAGCGCCCACGAGCAATAAGGGCGGTAAGATGGCGGGTATGGCCTTAAGGATGGGGCGCAGCACTGCTGGCATATCACTGGGGTTTTCACCCGCCATAAAAAAGCCGTTCCCAATCAAAATCAAGACAACACCGCCCACCACCAGCAAGGTACGCTGGCCGCCCGACGAACCCACCCAACCAAATCCGCCCTGCCAACCAATGATGGCCGTCACAATGACGAGGCAGATGGAGAATCCCAGAATGCCAAAAATGAGCGACCAAGCGTAACCGACTACGGCATCGCCACCGGGCATTCTGGTAAAATAAATCAGGTTGCACATTAGTAGGAAAACCAATGCAGCAATGACAAGGAAAAAATTCCCAATGGTTATCATATTTTGGTTGATAGAAGTTGATGAGGGTTGATAGAGGTTGATGAGGGTTGATAACTTAACGCCTGTCAATTTCTATCAACCATTTTATTCGAGGGTGAAAGGCAGCTCGTATTCCTTCGTGATCGGCTCTTTTTTGTTGCGCACTTTCACCGACACACTGGCCTTTAATTTTTCACCCAAAACAAGACTGTTCTTGATGTACGTGTCCTCGTGGTTTATCCACGAATAATCGGTCAACAGGTACTCCGTTTCGCCAGCCTTTTGCGCTTGGTAGGCCCAGCGCTCAACGTGGACGGGTTCGTAGTTTACGATGGATGTGCCGCCAGCTATGGTGTACCAGACCTGGATGCCGGGTACGCCCCGGTTGCCCATTTCGGTATTGTGTTCGACATAAATCCTCAGTACGCCGTTGTCTTCCAAGTCGCGTACTTCCCATTCGTCAATTTTGGTTTTGATGTTTGCCATTTGCGGTTGAATTGTTTTTTAATGAGGGTTCTGATAGTTCGGAAATCGTGGAAGGATGCGGGGAAATGAAACCTTTTTGGGAGAGAAAATCGGCTCTGCCGATTTTCTCTCCCATGAAACGATTGTCAAAAGCTCAAATTGGTGCTTATCAATTCTGCGTTGCATGCTGTGTCAGATACGACATCAATTGCGTTGCGGCGGTGAGTACTGGCCCAGCCATTGGATCCCTAAAAAAGACATCCATCGGTCCTTGCCCAAAGTATAGCTGTCCAGCTACCAAGAAACTCAATCTGACCATATTGGTGGAAGGTGGTTCAAGGCGGGGTTTGTCCCACGGCCCTATTTTATTGACCACATTGATGCTGTGCTGCCACAAGTTTTGGATATGCGAATTGGAGGTTTCATTGGGGGCATCAAAAACGATGGCCTTTTCAGCGTGGTTGAGGTAGCGGGCTGTCCCGTCACTGAAAGCTGCCAATACATCCAACCCTTCTTCCATTGCAACTTCGATAATGACCCCGTACAGTTCGGGTTTGGGCGCACCACCCTGCAGTTCTTTGAGCCGAGTGGCTGCCAACGCCCTTAAGCGACTTTCGTAACGGGTATCATTGGCCAATTGGAGCAGGGCCGACAAATCTGGTGGGTCGGCAAAAATAACTGGCCAAGGAAACGCTTCATTGTTTGCGAAAGCGACCACGTTGTCGCAAAAAAGGAGTTCGTAGAGATGGTTCAGCCCATCGTTTTGGTATGGTCGGAAGGTTTGATGTTGCATGTGTATAGTATTTAGTTTTTTATTTTATGGTTGGTTCAATTGCTGCAAACGGCTTGGCATTGGGACAAATCAACCCTCGACTCCATTTTTACCAGCAGACCCGCTTGGGATGCCTCGCCAACGGGGCGCTCTTTCCTCAGCCCCTCCCGCAGGCAATCCATAAAATATTCGTTTTCATCTGATGTGCCGATGGACACCCGGAAGGTGTTTCGGAGCAGTGGGGAAGGCGAAGTGTTCAGTACTTTGACCCCATTTTTTTCAAAACTCGCCAAGACCTTGGTAAAAGTGGCATCGTCGAAAATACGCACGAGGAGGAAATTGCCCTCCGATTTGTACACCTTCAGCACCTGATTATCAAAGCGAAGATTCAAGGTCTTGTACATCCATTCCCGCTCGGCGATGAGCGACCGGACCTGTTTCTCGGAGCGCTCCATAAACTTCTGTGTGAACAGCACTTCCCGTGCGAAAGCCAGCGTAAAATGGTTGATGGAAAACAGGAGCATCAGTTTTCTGACGATGGCCGCCGTTTCGGGTGCAGCGCAGAGGTAGCCAAGCCGCAGGCCAGCGATGGGGAAGCCTTTGGAAAAAGAGCGCAAGACAATCAAATTGCGGTACTTGCGGACAAGCTGCGTGAAATCCTCCTTGGCAAACTCCGCATAAACCGCATCGAGAATGACCAGAGATTCGGGATTCGAGGAAAGGATTTCCTCCAGTTTTTCCCGCTTGATAGAATTGCCAACTGGATTGTTCGGCGTGGTAACGATCAGCACACTACCATCGCCTAACGTCGGCATATTTTCATAATCATATTCCAAATCAGAGGTTAACATCCAAGGTTCGTAAGGGATATTGTAGGTCTTGCAGTGGTAATCAAACAGGGTGTAGGTCGGCTGCGCAATAACCATCCGTTTGCCATTCAGGGCAAAATAATTGAGCAAGGTCGTGATGAAACTGGCCGATCCAGGACCAAGCACAACATGCTCGGGACAGAGGCCGCAGTAGTTGGCCACGAGGGCTTCAACGTCGCTGTTGTCGGCAGAAGGGTAGCGGTTCCAGGCGGCGTTCATCAGGTTGTCCAGCACCTTCTTTTTGGTGGAAACGTCCACATCATCGGGCTGCTCATTTTTATCGAGCAATAAACTGCTGGTCTTTTTGGTAGGAGCGATCCGGCTTTCTGCATTTTGTAAAAGCTCGTTGAAAAATAGGTTAGTCATGGATGATGGTATTTAGAAATTTAGATATTAGGGTATTGGGTATTTAGATATTATTTTTCAATTGGCGCAGATGACTGCCAATACGGTTTCGTCGCCGTGGGTAAAGCCGAGGAAGCCCTCCCGGTGGTAGTTGATTTCCACTCCACAACCTGCCTCGACCGGGTCTTTTAGGAAGTCGTTTTTGATGGTAAAATTGTTTTCCTTCAACATTTCGATCCAGTGGGTAGCAGGCTCGTGCTTCTCGAAACGGTCTTTTTCTTCCTTGCCGATGACGTCCTCGATTTCCCTGCCGAAGAACAATTTCAGGGCATTTTTATCAGAGTTGCTGATATCTTCTATCCGGTCAATCACCTGAAAAACATGGTGGTAATGACGGTAGCAGTTTTTGAACCTTTGGTAAAAATCAGGCTCGTAGTGGTTCACATTTGGTTCGATCAAAATGAAAGCGCCAGGGTTCATGTCCTTCACCCGGTTGATGGTTTCCGAACGGCTCAAATCAGACTGGATGTGGTGCAGGGCCAAGGATGCGTTGACGATAACTTTACCGCTCACATTTGGGATAGTGGTAAAATCCACGTTTTCCACGAAGTCATTTATTCCAGTGAAATTGATTTCAAACAGGACCTTCTCGTTCATGGCAAGGATGTTCCGCTCGGCCACTGCCAATGCATCGGCAAAAGGCTCGATGCCCACCACGTTCAGCTTGCGGAGTTGAGGCAAGTATTTTGCCTTTTCGATGATGTTCATCACTTGTGTACCCTGTCCGATTCCGATGTCCACGAGGGTCACCTCTTGGCAGCCCTTCATTTCTTCGTTGATGGCAGTGTTGGTGATGTGCTGGCTGAACTTGACGAATGGGAATTTCTCTATCAGGATGTTGAACAATTGGATTTGTGAAATTTCATATTTACCGAGATAGATGTTCTCGCCGATGAATTCGGAATTGATTTTTTTGTTCAGGGCTTTGATGATCAAAGTAGCGAGCAATTTTTCGGAATCGTTGTCCATGCCTTCCATGCAGTAGGCAAAAAATGATTCGATTTCTTTCTTTGTTTTCCCGTCAAAATTTGGGGCTGTTTTCATAAATCCGCTCAGTTGCTCGTGTACGTTGAAGTGGGTTGTAAGGCTCATGATTTAGATTGTTTTAAAGGTTATTTGAATGATTAATTTCGTTTGATGAGCCAAAGATGGGGGCAGGAGTAGGGAAGGAACAATTTTTTGGAAGCGACCCCGGCCAGATATTAAATGAGCCGTGGGAAAAAGGAAATGAAGCGGGGATGGAAGGAATTGGAAAATCTGTTTAAATGGGGGCGGGCAAATTGCGATGAATCATACTTCAGCATTTCCGGGCCGAATATTGTTCAAATCACTTGGCATCACTCTGCTCGGCCCAGAGGAATTTTAAGGGGGGACGGGAGCAAAGCTCCCGTCCCCCCTTAAAATTCCTTGAGGGGCATCCCGAAGCGAGTTCGGGACAGGCATTGGGTGGTTGCAATGAAAAGCCACACTCGCTGCCCCGCATTTTTTGGATTATTAATTTACCACAACTTCGATTAGGCAGCATACTCAACTATAAATGTTGAGCCAGTTGCCTTCGATCTTATAAGACCCACGACCGCTGGTGGTCTGGTCTTTTACGACCCGCTGCCCGATGAAGTGCAACACCTCCTCACGTCTTTCGAGGGGGAGGCCCGTTTTAGCCACCCAGTCTTTTTCGCTCGGCACTTGGATGGTTGCTACTACATTGCCACCGCCGAATTCGTAGTATAGGTCGAAATTCCCCTCCTTGCTTTTGTAATGAACAAAGCCGCTCCGTCCATTGCTGGAATACAAGATTTTAGCGGCGCTGTTGTCCTTTCCGAAGAAAGACATGATTTTGTCAATGATACCTGTTTTTTCCATTTTTTGATGATCTATTATGATATAAAAGGATGGCCAATATCATGACGATGAGGGCGACCCAAAAGAATTTGGATTGGAAAACGTGTTGAGGTACATAGCGAACGCCCAACCCGCCCCAACACATCCAGCTATTGCAGCAAAGGATAAGAGTTTGCATGGTTTAAAATTTGATTTTTATGAAAATGCTCCCGAAAAACAGTACCACGAGGAGGAACATCATCCCCACTATCCACGCCGTCCCGGTACCCGGCCCTTGGGTACTATGGGCCGATAAGATTTTTTCCAAAACATAATGTCCACCGATGATACTGAAGACCCAGACCCGCAGCAGCAGCCAGTTTTTTTCTACCATCGGCACCCACCAGAGGGCAAAACACAACAGCACCAGCATGGGCACATAAAACCAGCTTTTATCGATGAAATCTTCTACCGCTTTGCTGGGCGGCACGTTCACTTTGGCGACGAGATTGGCAGCGCCGTAAAAGAGCAGCCACAGGAGTTCTGGGCCTAATAGGAATCGCATGGGTTGTGTTTTTTTGATAAAAAACTACTCTTCTTCCGGCGTTTCGTCCAGCTGCCGGATCGCTTCAACCTCTTGTCTATCTACATCAAATTCAATGATGAAATATCCCAGATGGGAGTCATCCGAACCATTGCTTTCAGCACTTTTATCAACGAATGGAATTTTGAATATTAACAGTAGCGGGGCTTCCCCGCTTTGCCGCACTTCGATCATTTCGAAGACGGGTTCAAGCTCGTTTTTAAAATGACGCTCCGTCCATTTTTCCAATTCCTCCCTTACTTTTTTATAGAAAACATGGAAGCGGTCGCTGCCGGTATTGAACACCCACGTCTGCGCCATTTCAGCAGCCGAAAACGTGTCGTTGTATGGGCAGAAAACACTAATAACTTTTTGTTTTTGGTAGGGCACATCGGCTTGTTCCCAGTAGGCCAGCGGCACGAAGTCACCAAAATCTTTATCGCTCGCTGTCGTGTCCATAAAAGCCAATTCTTTATCATAATTGCTTGAAACAGGCCATTCGGCGAGGGCTTTTTCCAATTGCAAAATCCGCTTGTGCCGACGTTCGGGTGTCGGTTCCTCAAAGTCCAAAACCACTGCCCTACCATTCCTAACGCTGATAGATATGTTTTCAAAACCATTCTTTTTCAAGGTTTTGAGAAATGACTGAGCGTCCTCCCATTCCCCGGCAGCCCGTTCAAATTGGGCTATTACCCCCTCGGTCGTCAACTTCAAATCTGGCTGACGCAAGTCCCATCGCACCAGTGATTGTACCATGGTATCAGCGGCCTCCACCACCACCGATTTTTTTACTTTGAAACTAAGATTGCGGATGGCATCGTCGGTCTGGGTCGACAACACCTGAAAACGGCCGGGGAAATGGCCATCCAACCAATTTTGCAGGTTTGGTTCGGCCGCTTTTTTGCGGGTGCATTGGGTAAAAAACAAAAGCAACAAGACCCCGACCACGGTTTTGAAAATCAGCTCCATTGATAGGAAGTTAGGAGTGTTAAGAGAAATGCTGACGCTTGTTTCTCGACGCTGATAACGCTGGTTTTTTATGATTTTTTATGACAACCAGCCGCCTCCGGCGGCATAAATCAACCATAAGCATCATAAAAATCAGCGTCAAAAAATTTCTTTTAACGCCCCTATTAAGTAGGTTAAAATTCACGACGGATGATCCGCTCGGCCTTTTTCAAGGCTTGCTGAAAATTGGGGTCGTTAGCACAGGCGTCTACCCAGTTCAGGCTGCCGAGTAAATCCCTGTCCGTGAAAGACTTATCCCCGAGAATACCCCACATTTGCAGCACGTCAACGGCTTTTTGAAAATGCGCTTGATCGTTGCCCTTCAGACACTCGACGATAAAGTGCTGCACTGTTTTGCTATCCCGCATCCGGAACATCCTATTGAAAACATAATTCCTCCAATAGCTTTCCTCGTCCTCATAACCGAGCATGGTTATCAGCAAGGTTGCCCCTTTTTCGATATCGTATTCCTTGATGAGCAGTTGGGCGATGGACTGCTGCTGCTTAGGTGAGGCGTTTTTCCCTGCTTCGTAAAGCAGGTCGCTTATATTTTTAACACTGTTATATTCCAAGCTCTGGGCGAGAAGCCTGAGCACTGTTTCGTTTTCTTCCAGCTGCAAACGCTCGGTATATTTTTCAATCAATTCTGCCCGCCAAAGTGCCTCCTCAGCCGGGGTTGCATGGTAGCTGTCCAGGTTGCCGTCCCGACCGATGTTGTGGATATTCCCGCCGCTTTCCATGAAAAGCTGTTTGGGATCTAAAGGCTGGACAGTAAATCGTTCCTCCCAAGCTGTGGTTTCCTTTTTTGGGGGCGGGTATGCTTTTGGGGTCAGGTATGCCAACAATTCCGTCCTTATTGCTGGTGAAATAAGATGTTCCACCGCTACAGGATCGGCCAAGAAACGCTCGAAAGAAATGAACCCAGTGTAAACCAACCCATCGTGCCAATTCGACCGACCATATTCAATACCAAAGGGGCGCATGATGACATAATCTTGGCTAACGGCACCCCCCTCCTCCCACTTAGGGGTGTCGATTAAGTTGGGGTATTCAAACAATTGAAAATGTTTTTGCGAAACAGGGCCAACCTGCAAAAAAGCATTGCGGATATGGGCCACGAGCCATTTGCGGGTGCTCAAATCAGGCAGCGGCTTCAGCGGCCCGTAGAACCAAAAATCGCTGAACAACTGCTCGTGCACCTTGCCCGGTGTCTGGCCAAATTGGGGCGTAAGGTCTTTGTAAAATAGGCCTTCCGCATGGAGGGTCAGCTCCCACTGGTAGGCCTGGCTGATTTTCACCGAGTACTTATATTGGTGCTCCTCAATGCGTCGGGGCTGCAATTGTTTCCAGAATTCATAGCGCAAAATGGCCGCTTCCGACAGCTCGTCATAGACCATTTCGGCCATTGGCAACAAGCGTTTCATGGCCTCGTTGCGGACGGCCAACGGCTCTCCGGCCAGCGGGTTGTACGTTTCGAGCAGCTCCGGCACCGTCCAGTTTCTTTCAAAACCATCGATTTGCTGGAGGATCGTATTTTCTAAAAAAGTGAGCATGATTCAGGTTTTGTTTTTGAAAAAAGCCAACAAAATCCGCAGCAACCAAGGGTAACCGATCAGGCACATGGCCAACCCGAAAACACCGAACACGACTGGCAAAATCCACGCGTCGCCACCTTTCAGAGTAGCCTTCTGCGGGTCACCCGGCAAATACCAAATATCCACCTGCTGGCCGACCTCGTAAAGGGGAAGCGCTGAATAAAATTGGCTGTAATATTTTACCTGCTCCCCTGCTTGGGTTGTGAAAAGTACGACCGGGCCGAAGGAGTTGGGCGTTCCTTGCTCCCCGACCTTCTTTGGCCGACGGGCCATCTCGACCACCATACCTTGTGCTTGTTCGCCCATTTTGATGATGCGCCCCGTGCTGTTCCATTCCCGCCAAGCAATGAAGGCAAAGAGGCTGCCACCGAAAACGAACATGAGGCAGATGCCGAGATAGATTTTGTCCTTTAGGTCCATGATTGATCGACACTATTTACCAAATAGAATGAACAGCAGAGCCAACCCCGCAACAAACAGCAGCGGCAATGCCGGAATCCAAACCAAGACATTGGCGACCAACATTTTATCGTGTTTTTTTAGCCAAAACGCCACGCCAAGTAAACCCGAAAAGAACAGCAGTACAACCAGCCCGCCCTGCACATACCTTTCAGTGTATTCTGGTAAAAATTTGGCACATTCGATATAATTGGAAATGGCCAACAAAAGGATAAAGAGGTTCAGTCCCACGCCAGCGTGGAAGAAGTGAATTGCTTTCATGTTAAATAATCGGTGAGCGGATCACCGCATGTCCGGTTTAAAAATGATGAACAACAAAATCATCAACCCGTAGCCCGCCAAGGGAATCCCCGGTATCCACAGCAGGGTGTTGGCGTAGCCCAATTTGCCGATGTGCTTCAGCCAAAATGCCGCACCAATCAGTGCCCCCATAACCAATAGCGCTTTGTACATAGTGGGATTGTTGGTACCGCCCGAAGAACTGCCCATGTCCTGAATGACAAAAAATATGGCGATCAATAAAGCAAGGATGTCAATGCCGGCACCGATGTAGAAGAAGTGGATGGCTTTCATGGCTAAAGGTTGGATGATGGTGAAAGTGTTTGTATTTCAGAACACAAAGTTACCCCTCCTTTTGGCAGTAGAAATTTTATGACATCAAAGCGGTGGGAAAATGAATTGAAGCGGTGATTATTGGGAACGAAGCGTTGGTGGCTACCCTTCTTTTAGGAACCAGCGTTTGAAATCTTTCCAGGTTTTTGGTCTTTCAAAATTACTGACATCCATCTCCGCCTCGTATTTTAAAATATCAAAAGGGAGTTTTAGTGTGACTTTTAATTTTGTGTTTTAATGGCTGGTCATGCCATTTAATTATTTCATTTTTTTCGTCTTTTTTATTTTCGGAAATTAATTTTTCTTTTTTCAAAATATAAAATCTCATTTTTTGAGTCAAAAAAATCTCCCTTTGATTGATCTATCTCAGCAATTAATGAATCATATAAGGCATCAAATTTCTCGTGTAATTTTTCAACTGATTTATTTATTTTATTAATTTTTGGAACGACCTTTTTTTCAACCACATCAAGTAGTTCAGTCACTTTCGAATAGATTCTCCCATGCTCGTCTTTTTCCTTTACTTGGTTTAAAACCCATTTATAATTCACCATACCCAATAATTCTGTCACGTGGATGGTTTCATAACTTTTATCGCAAGTTACTTTGAGATCGCTTTTTTCATATTTTAAAATGGCATTTTCTATCTTTTCCATTTTATGGAAATAAGGTTCTTTATCGTTTACGCATTCAGCGCACGGACACCGCACCTCCCGGCTTACCGGCAATTTTTGAAAATCGCTCAAGATATGATCGAACGCCTGTGTTATAATCACCAATAAATCTCTTCTGAAATCCCCCACAATGCGGATATCGAAGCGATTCACCCCACCGAGCGACTCGGTAATTTCGGAATAAGCGCCGCCATGCGAAAGGTTCACCCCCCGACGCCAGACCAACGAGTGATCGCCGATGTAGTGGTGCAGCGCCACAATGAGTCGGGACATCAAACCCTTCGGCATGTACTTGTCGAACTCATAGCGGAAATGCAATTGCGGCTGTATTTCTTCGTGCGACCAATGCACATAAGGTGCGCCGTCTGGCAAATGCTCTGGGATGATGTATTTGTCTTGTTTCGGTACTTCGTACATCAAGCCAAATTTTTCTAATAGCCTTGGGAGACGCTCTTTTTCAAAGCCCAGTTTTTTCCACACTTGCTCAATACTGCCCTTACCGATACGACCGTCAAAGGCTTTTATTTCCGCATTGTCGAGGAGCTGGTAAATGGTCTTGACAAGGTGGTTGGAGTTGAGATAGACCCGTTCCCGCAGCACAAGGTCGTCCATGTAATGGGTGAACACTCCGATGCGGGTAAAGTAACGGCTGATGTTTTCGATATCTTCGGGTCGGGTGCGGTTGTGGGCGGCGCAGATTTCCTTGAAACGGTCGAAGCTGATATTGTTGGCGGTCTCTTTGGCCAAGTCCTCCCTGATGTCCACCCAGCTTTGGATCAGCTTTTGGCCTACGTCGGGTAGTTTTTGTAGGTGACTTTTGATGCGGCGTTGCAGTTCGGGGATGGACTCGACGATGGACAAATCCAGCGAGTATTCCTCTTTGATAAGTTGTTTGAAGCGCTCCCGAAAGCCTGCATCCAATTGCCAATCGTGCTCTTCCCGGCGGTTGAAGAGGATGAACAGGTGGGCGTCCTCACCACAGAGTTGCTCTACCGTGTTGAGCCAATAGCGGAAATCAGTCTTTTGCTCCCGCGTATCACAGAGCAGCACGTACAGCGATTTTTTACTGAAAAAAAACTGGTGCGTACCATGATATACTTCCTGCCCGCCGAAGTCCCAGAGGTTGACGTGGAAGCTGGCATCCCGATGATTAATTTCTTTGAAAGTGCCTGCTGGTACTTCGAATTCCCATCTGTCCACATTGATGCCGTGGGTGCTGTCGCCCTCGCCGGGCATGGCGGCATTTGCTTGTTGGATGCGCTTTGCAAACGTGGTTTTTCCTGCCCCCGCCTCGCCGATGATGAGGAGCTTGGTTTCGAATAGGTAGTCTTCTTGGCCTTCTTCTTCGAGTTGACGGAAGTAGTTGAGGATGGCTTCGTTGCCCTGTTTTACAATTTCAATAGGAGGCGTTACCAAAGGACATCCTTCTACACAGACTCTTGACCTTGTCCCCCAGAATAAACTTATTGGAATACCTTTTTTTAGAATATTTAATGCTGGTGATAAATTTTGTATCGGATTGTAGCTAATGTCCAGTGAAAAGAGATTCCATGGAAGATCATCTAACTTTTCTACTCTATTATGACTGATGTCAAATGTTGTAAGATTTACAGGAAGGTTCTCTAACTTTTCTATTTGATTACCAGCTACTAAAAGTGTAGTAAGGTTATCTGGAAGATTTTCTAACTTTTTTACCTTGTTATTATTTTTTACAGTTATTACAGGTTCTTGTTCATGTTTAACTGTTATAGAATTGTTGATGTAGAGTGTGGCAAGACCTTTTGGGAGGTTCTCTATCTCGGTCAATTTATTACCCCCTATATAAAGGGTATTAATTGTAGGTGGAATATTCTCTAACTTTCTGATTTGATTACCGCCTAAATTAAGTACTTTAAGGCCATTTGGAAGATTTTCTAATTTGGTTATTTTGTTGCCGGTAATTTCAAAAATGGAAAGGCCAGAAGGCAAATTTTCTATTTTACTAATTTCATTATTTCCAACATTTAAAATAGTTAGACACGAAGGTAGATTCTTCAACTTTGAAATTTTGTTTCCACTTAAAACTAATTTCTCCAACCGTGGAAAATTGGCAATCCCTCTTGGAATATCCCGAATTTGGTTTTGCTTACCTTCGATTAACGATTTGTTACTTTCCCAATATTTTTTTTCTTCCAACCAAACGTACCAATAATTCCCAAGCACAAGTTCCTCCAACCACACCAATTCAAACAACTCCGGCACCTCCTTCTCCAAATCAGTGAGGCCACAGTGCCCAAGGTCGAGCTTTCCAGTGCGTTCCTTTTTTTCTTTTTCGATGAGTTTTTTGGCAAGGTCGGACATAGTTTAATGGTAAATGGTTAGCGATGAATGGTGAATTTTTGGAGGCGGGAAGGTATGGAGTTTTTTTTAGAAAATGGGTGGGTCACCCCCCTGCCCCCCTCAAGGGGGGACATCGCTGCCTGTTGCATATCTCTATAAGATCGAATAATTATAGCCTTGATTTTTCAAGCTAAATATGACTATGCAACATGCGAGGGTCAAGCCCTGCCCTCAAGGGGGGACATCGCAGCCCATTGCTTATTTCCAGAAAACAGAATGATTGTAACTTTATCTTTCAGGCTCAATATGCCTTTGCATCATGCGAGGGTCAAGTCCCCCCTTGAGGGGGGCAGGGGGGTGAACCTTTCAAAAACACTGATCATTCCAACTCATCACCTACTTCCTTCTGGCTTCTTGATGGCCGTTTTTCCCGCTTTTGCTCTTTCAGTGCCGGATGCTCCTCCTCTTTTTTTACAATCCAACCGTGCAGAATTACCCCGACGCCACCAATATCGTTTTTCACTTCCCAATCCGAAAAACGCAGCACCGTAAAACCCGCCTTTTCTAAATCCCTTTGGCGTTTTTCATCTTTCTCATATGCATCCTTTGAGTCGTGGGTAATACCATCGATCTCAATGATCAGGTTTAATTCTTTACACATAAAATCGGCGATGTAATGCAGAACAGGACGCTGACGGAGGAAACGGTAGCCATCCGCCTGACAGTCACGAAGGAGTTCACACCAAATGCGGATTTCAGCGTTGGTGCTGGTGTTTCTATTTTCTCTTGCGTAGGGGCGGAGCTTTTTGTTGTAATGGTGGTTTCTCATGAGCTATTGTTTTTGAAATCAGTGTGAACAAGGTAGGGACTTTTTTGAAAAATTGGAGTTTTTCACCCCCCTACCCCCCTCAAGGGGGGACATCGCAGGCCATTGCTTATTATCAGAAAATGAGTTGGAAATAGCCTTAATTCTTTAAGTTCATACGCATCATGCAAGGGTTATGACCCCACAAGGGATGACATCAAAGCCTGTTGTCAGTTTCCAGAAAATGGGTTGATTGAAGCCTTGATTTTTCGAATCCAATCTGCCTTTGCGACATGCGAGGGTCAAGTCCCCCTTGAGGGCAGGGCTGATTGGTTCTAAAAAATAATCCGTTCTTTGACAAAAAAATGGCGAATCATGCACTACAAATTGTTTGATTTTATGTCGGGCCTTAGCGACCCAAGGCGTGGGCAAGGTCAGCGTCACACCTTGAAAAATGTGCTGACCATCGTGATTATGGCCATACTGAGCGGCCATCAAGGGCTTCGGGGCTTTGCCCGTTTTGCCGCAAACAATGCCGAGGAGCTGACTAGGCATTGCAACTCAAGCATGGGTCCCCTGCTACCATACCTTCCAGGCCATCTTCAGTGGGCTTAACGAGCAGTTTCTTGCCCAGCGCTTTATTGACTGGATGCGTCGGTACTATCCCAGCTTGGGCGACAACTTTATATCCATGGATGGTAAGTCCGTCAAGGCTACGGTACATGGCGGCAATACGGAGCTTCAGAATTTCGTATCGGTTGTCAGCGCCTTTGGCCACCAAAGTGGCATCGTGTACGGGATGAGGTCTTTGAAAACGGCAAGGGCGGGGAAGTGCCGGCCCTGCGTGAACTTATCAGTGACCAGGGGCTGAGCGGTAAGGTGTTCACCATGGATGCCGCCCATTCAAAAAAAAAACATTTGACGTAATCCTGTCCCTGAAGTGCCATTTCTGGTACAGGTGAAAAGGAACTGCCGCAAGCTATGGGAAACAATCGCCTTGTACACCGCCCTTGCCCAACCTATTTCCACTTGTGAATACTACGAGGAGGGGCATGGCAGACAAGTCTGCCGGCGGGTGGAGCTTTATGAGAACCAAGCCCAACTCCCCAAAGGTTGGAACGGTATCCAGCGGTTGGTCAAGGTGCGCCGTTGGGGGACACAACCAAAAAGACTTTCACGAGGTCACTTTCTATGCCCTGAGCAAACCCTTGAACTCTGCCGCCCTTGTGGCACAAGCAGTCCAACAACATTGGGGCATTGAAAACAACCTGCATTGGGTCAAGGATGTCAACCTGAACGAAGACTATATGGCCCTGCTTGATAAAAATATGGTCTCCTCCTTGTCTATATGAACAACATCGCCCTGAGCGTCTTGAAAATGGCTGGATATAAACCTATCAGGGATACGTTTGCCAAATTCGCCAATAAAGTCAAAGAACTAATCAATTTGTTTGAAATTGACACTGAATTTTAGAACCAATCAGCCCTGGGGTAAAGGGGATAATACAACGTGAGGTATGGATTTAAATGGCAAGGCAGGATTGGCGAAAGCCAATCCTGCCTTGCCCCTGGATTTTTTTCGACGGCGGTGGCAGCGAAGCCACCACCGCCGTCGAAAAAATGTAATAATCTGATTACCAGTTTGATAAAGTGGGGTCTAATCCATACCTCACGTTAATACAAGGGTTGTCTCGGGAATTTTTTTGGGTTCTTTGCGAAATGTAAAGGATAGTCAAAAGTGGTATCGATGGACTGGCATAGTAACCAGACCTTCAGGAATAGTGGACGGAACTTTAGATCGGAGGAAAATTGAAGCGTTTTGCTACACAAACTTCATGAACTCGGCATGGCCGTTTAACGCAACTTCTCTAATTTTTGGAAAAAGCTCTTATGAGATAAGGAAGAAACTCAGGAGGAATATCTTAACCGCAGCAGCACTTCTCCCGTCACGCTGTGCACATGTTTTTTAATAAACTCAAAACCATACTTTGCATAAAATGCCCTTCCGATCCTGTTCTTTTCAAAAACCTCCACTTCCAATATTTCGTGGAATTGAGCAACATGGTTCATCAATTTTGTCCCAATCCCTTTTCCGTGAAAGGATGGCAACAGAAAAATAGCGCCTACTTCATTTCCCATCATAGCGATGAAGCCAACTACTTTATCCTCTTCAACATAAACCCAAGTTTCAGTATTGGGCAGGTATATCTCCCGGGTATTCTTTTCTTCGGACTCCATGAATTCCCGAGAGACAAAAGGATGGGCAAGGGAAGCGGCTTGAAACCAAACCTCCACAACAGCGTCTTCGTCGGTGGGTTGGTATTTTCGGATCATTGTTCTTTGACTTTAATATCCTTTAGTTGATCTTCTAAAGAGGCAATCAATTCTGCTGCGGCTGGCGTGTCGGACAATTGCAAATGCTGAATCATTTGCTGTATTGTCTCTGCAGAGTAACTGATCTCAACCTGTGGGAAAAAACTTTCTTGGGGCGCTAAAGAGAAAAACAACTGGTCGGACCATGCGTTGCGCTGGCCATCCAGCACAAGGTGAATTCGGTCCGATTCCCCTCGGTTGGCAACGGAATGCATATAGTTGACATTGGTGTACCAACACTCTCCGGGGAGCATCCTAAGCATTTCGCCATCAAGCATGAATTCTACATCGGGGTTGGTAGTTATGGGGATGTGAAGCCTGAAACAGTCATCCTCATAGCCCAGATTGTTGTCTGTGTGAGGTTTTATAACTGCACCTTTGTTCAAGCGCAACAAACGGACAGACAGCAAGGGGCACTGGAAATGCCTGATCACCTCTTTAAAATAGGAGCAAGCTTTGATGGCCTCCGTTTCCTCCAAAGCACCTTGGATATTTGGATCAGCAAAGATATTGGAAGACTGGCCTCCGATAGCATACAACGCAATCACCTTCCAGTCTCCCTCATAGCCATAAGTATTGAAATGAAGAGCCCATTGGCTATCCTCTAATATGGCGAGATCGGCCAGCAGTCTACTTTCATCAAATTGAAAGGGCAGCTTAAGATGTTTAGTGATGGTTGCTTTACTCATGAAGCGAACGATATTGTTTCATTTACCGATGTAACACAAAAGACTTATTACAAAATGCGGAGTAGCAAAACCTGTTCTTTTGTCAACACCCCCAAATGCTCCTCCAAAGGTTTCAAAGGGGAGGTCACGGTTTCATGAAACCGTGACCTCCCCTTTGAAACCTTTGGAGGGCCGAGCAAAGTCATGATAAGGGCTTGAGTGATTGTTCGGCCCTCATGAACGAATGTTATTTTAGTTTTTGCGTAATATGGGTTATTTGCCCTCCAAACTATGCACAAACAAACCGCTCCGCAACTTGGGCTCAAACCAAGTCACTTTAGGCGGCATTATCAAATCATTATCAGCAATATCTATCAACTGCTCCATGGAAACGGGGTACATGGAAAATGCCGCTTTCATCTCACCACTATCGACCCGGCGCTCCAATTCGCCGAGACCGCGCATGCCACCGACAAAATCGATGCGTTTGTCGGTACGGAGGTCAACGATGTTTAGGATAGGCTCCAATAAATGTTTGGATAAAATGGTCACGTCCAATTGACCGATAGGATTACCGTTGTAAGTACCATTTTTGGCCGTCAATTGATACCACTTTCCATCGAGGTACATACCAAAAGAATGCAGGGAAGCGGGCCGTACGGCGCTACTTTTTTCTTCTACGTCAAAACTTTTGGAGAGGAGCTGGATGAACTGTTCGGAAGTCAACCCATTTAAGTCTTTTACCACCCGGTTGTAATCAAGGATCTTCATTTGATTGTCGGGGAACAGGACCGCCATGAAATAATTGTCTCGATGCCCGTCATCAGGATGTCCACCCCTCGCATCCCTTAATTCTTTACCGACCAACGCTCCGGCGGCGGTGCGGTGATGGCCGTCGGCCACATAAATTTTGGGGACGTCCGTAGCAAATAATTGTTGGATAGTCGCAATTAACGCCTGATCGCTGACCACCCATAGGGTATGCTGGATGCCATCGTCGGCCGTAAAGTCATAAACTGGTGAGGCAGCTTTTGCCGCTTCTACCAAGTTGTCTATCTCGTCTACTTTGGGGTAGGAAAAAAATACCGGTTCGTAGTTGAGCTTGCTCGCCCGGATGTGATTTTTGCGGTCTTCCTCTTTGTCCGGCCGGGTGAGCTCGTGTTTTTTGATGACATTATTAAAATAATCATCAATAGCACAGCAGCCAACCAGCCCTGTTTGCACATGCCCATCCATGATTAATTGGTAAATATAAAAACTGGCGGTTCCGTCCTGAACCATCGTACCATCAGCCACCAATTGGTCAAAATTGTCTTTCCCTTTTTGGTAAACCTCTGGGGCATAGTGATCGTGATCGTCGGGGAAATCAATTTCAGGTTTGATGATATGGTAGAAGGAATCGGGGTTTCCTTCACACTCTTGTCGGGCCTCTTTTTCATTCAACACATCGTAAGGTCGGCAGGCAACTTGTTTGGCCTTTTCTGGGGTGGGGCGGTAAGCTTTAAACGGGACAAGTATGGACATTGAATTTTTTGATTAACGCACGTTTTTCAACAGTGACAAGTGATAAATAAAGCGGCGAAATTAAGACAATGCAGGCAGAGTGCCTTTTCTTTTGTAAAATTCTCGACCAATGGAAGCCGCCTCATTTTTTTAACGGCCGTTTTTTGATCACCCCGCCTTTGATGTCTTTTATTTCCCCAAAAACGACAAAGGCGTCCGGGTCTATTTTATCCACCTCTTTTTTCAGTTTGGACAATTCCAAACGAGTGATGACGGTGTAAAGCACATTGGTATGCCGCAGTGGCTCCCCACGTTTGGCGAAGCCACCTTTTCCGCTGAAAACAGTGACCCCTCTCCCCAATTTTTCAATGATGGCAAAACGGATATCGTCGCTGTTCGTAGAAATGATCGTCACCCCAAGGTATTCTTCTATCCCTTCAATGATAAAATCAACTGTTTTGGAGGCGGCCATATAGGTAAGAATAGCGTACAGCGCCGTTTCGATCGAAAGGATGTACGCACCAAATGAGAAAATAATGATGTTAAAAAGAAGGATAATATCACCGACGGTCAGGCTGGTGCGGCGGCTGAGATAAACAGCCATGACCTCCGTGCCATCAATGACGGCCCCTCCCCGGATGGAAAGGCCAATGCCAAGTCCGAGAAAAAAACCGCCAAACACTGCGATCAACAGTTTGTCCTCGGTGATCGTTGGGAAGTGAACAAAATGCACCACCACCGCCAAAAGTATAATGGCAATAGCGCTCTTGACCGCAAAATGAGGGCTCACCACCCGGATGCCCATCAATAAAAAGGGAAGGTTGATCGCAATCAACAGATAGGAGAGGGAAATGCCAGTTACTACCTCCACCAACAAAGAGATACCCGTTACCCCGCCGTCGATAAAAGCGTTTGGTAGCAAAAAGCTGTTTAAGCCAAATGCAGCGGCGGCCACCCCTGCACATATCAGCAGGGCGTCTTTGATAAAATGTACAACCTCTACTTCCACATTACGGGACTCCCGCTTGATGAGGCTGGGAGTAATGTCAGAGCCGGGGCGCTTCTTTTTAATGTGCTGCTCTACGGCATCTTGGATGATCTGCTGGAAAATAGGGCTCATGATAGTCAGTTATAAGAGGGGGGGGCGCCTAATTTCCCCTGGTTTTTTTATTGATATAAATCCGAACTCAAGTACCGGTCTCCCCGGTCGCATAGAATGCAGACCAATAGTGATTTTTCTTTTAATTCCTGCGCCAGCTGCACCGAAGCATAGGTTGCTCCGCCACTGCTCATGCCAGCAAAAATACCACATTCAGCAGCCAGCCGCCGGGCCATTTGCGTCGCTTGGTCCTTGGTGACGTAGCGGATGGCATCCACCCATTCGGGATTGTATATTTTTGGTAAAAACTCAGCCGACCATTTGCGGATGCCCGGGATTTGAGAACCTTCCTCTGGTTGAACACCAATGATTTGCACATCGGTATGTTGTTCTTTCATAAACATCGAGGTGCCCATGATCGTACCTGTCGTGCCCATGCTTGAAACAAAATGGGTGATCTTTCCTTTGGTATCCTTCCAGATTTCCGGGCCAGTTGTTTTGTAATGCGCTAAGTAATTATCAGGGTTGGCAAATTGGTTGAGCATCACATAGCCCTCCTTTTCCACCATCTCATCCGCTACTTCCCTCGAATATTCAATGGTACGGGAACCATCGGTCAAGATCACTTTTGCGCCATAAGCCCGCATGGTATCGATGCGTTCTTGGGTGGAATTCTCGGGCATCAACAGCGTAAAATCCAGCCCGAATGAAGCAGCCACCATGGCCAACGCAATGCCCGTATTGCCACTGGTAGCTTCGACCAATTTGGTATTTTGATTAATCTCCCCCCGATCCAAGGCCTCTTTGATCATATTATAGGCCGGGCGGTCCTTAACGCTCCCGCCGGGGTTGTTGCCTTCCAACTTCCCATATAGTTTCACGTGCTCAGGGATTTCGGGTAATTTGATCTTGACCAAAGGCGTCTTGCCAATGAGCTTTGCTATGCTGTTTTTTTTCATTTTGGGTTAGTGATTAGCGGTTAGAATGGTTTTCACATTTGAAAAAAAGTAAAGGTATAGTTAGTTAATTTTTGCCATTGGGCAAACCCTTTGGCGAATTTATAAACAGAAAGAGAGGGGATGGGGGAATGAATTTTTTTTTAATTCTTCATTTCCCCAGCCCCTCTCTTTCAGTCAATTATGTGGGTTTTGTTCAGGCGCCCGCTACTCACTCATCACAGTCTGCTTCATATCCTCTTTGGGCGAGTAGTAAATCTTTGAAAAAGATGGCACACTCCGCGTCAGCCAAACGTTGCCGCCGATGATACTGTTCTTCCCGATGGTCGTGTTGCCGCCAAGGATGGTGGCCTCGGCATAAATGACCACGCCGTCCTCAATCGTCGGGTGGCGTTTTCTTTGCGCATCTTCTTTATTGACGCTGAGGGCACCAAGGGTAACCCCTTGGTATATTTTCACATCATCGCCGATTTCGGTTGTTTCACCAATTACGACGCCAGTGCCGTGGTCGATACAAAAACGCCTACCGATCTGGGCGCCGGGGTGGATATCGATACCCGTTTTGGAATGGACTATTTCAGTAAAAATCCGCGGCAAGTAAGGTACTTGCAGTGTAAGCAGCAAATGGGCAATCCGATAGACAGCTATCGCATAAAAACCCGGATAGGAACGGATGACCTCTCTAGTATCAACAGCGGCAGGGTCGCCCAAAAGGATGGCTTTGCTGTCTTCTAAACAAAGCTCGTACACCGTTTCCAAATCTTTGAAAAAATGTTTGCAAACACTGCGCACCCCCGCTTTCTCGCAGGCTTCTGTTTTGTGCAGCAGGTTTTCAAATTCAAGGTTCAACATCTTGAAATGTGCTTCCACCGCCAACCGGGAATTTAGGCGCTTGTCATTGAGTTCGGGAAACAAAAACTGCAACAGGTTGGCCAGAAAGCGCTCAACTTCCTCCACACCGGGCAATGTTTTGGGCGACTGATGGGCCAGGTATATTTTTTCTAAGAAAGACATTTTGGTAGTGTTGATTTAATACTGTGTAATTTAAGTATGTTTAAAAAATGCGGAGCAGGAAAAGTCGCTCTTTTGGCAACGCCCGGAAGTGCCCCTTAAAATCCCGTTGGGCCGAGCAGTCTCATGCCTCAAGGCGAGGTGAATCGTCCGGCCCACTTGCATGGGAAAAATTAAAGCAAACTTAAATTACACAGTATTCATGCTATCCACAATCGAAATAACCTATTATTTACACGCTTGTTTCAGGGAAAGGGAAAAATATTAGCGGAGGAGGCTAATAACCCAATTTTAGCCATTATCAAGAGCTGACTTCTATCAATTTTAAATTCAAAAACCTCAAAGGCTTTGGCGGCTGTACCGCCCGCGGTAGGCTCCCGGCGTCACCCCTGTCAACTTTCTGAAAACATCCCGGAACGCCTTGGCATCACCGTACCCAACTTCAAACATTACCTCGCTCACGTTCTTTCTTTCCAGTTCCAAACTCCTTTTGGCCGCTTCAATTTTTACCCGTTGGATGTATTCAACCACTGTATTATTGGTGGCAGCCTTGAATCGCCGCTCGAAGCTGCGCCTGCCAAGGGCGACCATGTCGGCCAATTCGTCAATGGTGAATTTTTCGGTAAAATTTTCTTCAATATGCTGCTGCACCAATCTGATCTCCTCATCTGTATGCGCTTTTTGACCCTGAAAAATGGCAAAAGTCGATTGGCTGCTCCGGCCAATATCAATGGCAAAGAACTTGGCAGCAAGAATGGCCGTGGCGCGGTCGGTGTATTTTTCCACTAAATACAAAAGAAGGTTCCAGTAGGAGTTGGCGCCACCGCTGGAATAGATCCGCTCCTCCTCGGTAATGATGCGCCCATCCACCAATTCCACCCCGGGAAACATGCGCCGAAACTCGTTACCCATGAGCCAATGAGTACTGCATTTTTTCCCTTCGAGGAGGCCAGTCGAGGCAAGCAAAAATGCACCGACACAAAGCGAGGCGACTTCAGCACCTTTGTGGTAGTGCTCTACTATCCAAGGCAAGAGGTTTCTGTTTTTTTGCAAAGCCAAATTCATGTCGCCAAAAAGGGCTGGGATGAAAATGAGATCGGTGTGTTCGACCTCATCCAACAACAAATCCGGATGGACGGAGAAATGGCCATTGGTAAGCTTCACTTCTTTTTTTTCACCGACGAGCTTGACATCGAACAAGGCAGGTTTGCCAGCCGTCATCAGAAAATTGTTAACGGCAGTGAACATATACTGAGGATCGCAGATTGCTTGTAAAACAGCTGACTCAGGAACGAGGATGGAGATATTTTTCATAAGACAAATCTAAACAAAAAGTTTTGACGTTTTCACCCCCCCGTTTGTCATTTTTCCCCTTTTTTTAGTTTTTTAAAACAATTTAGCTTTGCACTATCAATTTTTAAAACAAAAAAATGGAAATACATACCATCAAAAAGGACGTCAAAGTGGTCTGCATACCTGCCAAAACATTTCCAGATGGGATTTTAGCTGCGCACCAAAAATTGCACAGCATCATCCCTTACACCAACGACCGATCCTACTATGGCGTTTCGTGGGGTGATGGAAACGGCGGCATCGTCTACAAAGCAGCTTCTACCATCTTGGATGATAGCGAAATGGAACACGATGACCTCGAATCATTTACCATAAAAAAAGGACAATACCTCTACGAGATATTGAAAGACTACCGGAATAATATTCCGGGGATAAAAACGACTTTTGCGAAATTACTCACCGACCCCCGCATCGCCGAAGATGGATTTTGTTTGGAAGCTTACATGACTGAAAAAGACCTGTGGTGTATGGTGAAATTAAAAGAATAAAAAAATGGAAAAGGCAAAAAGTATCGATGATTACATCTCCAACTTCCCGAAGGAAGTCCAAGCTATTTTAGAACAAGTCCGGTCGACGATCAAAACTGCCGCCCCGGAAGCAGAGGAAGCAATCAGCTACGCTATGCCGACTTTCAAAATGAAAGGGAAAAACCTGGTGCATTTCGCTGGTTATAAAAGCCACATTGGCTTTTACGCCACTCCTACAGGACATGAAGCATTTGCCGATGATCTGTCCATTTATAAACAAGGAAAAGGTTCGGTCCAATTCCCGCTCGACCAGCCGATGCCGCTGGATTTGATTGCAAGAATCGTTGCCTTCAGGGTTGAGCAATCTAAGATAAAAACAAAAAAATAGCACCCATTAATTTTATAAAATATTAAGAATGAGAAAGTTAAAACTGCAAGTACAAATGTCCGCCGACGGCTTCATCGCCGGGCCCAATGGTGAAATGGATTGGATGACCTGGAACTGGAGCGACGACCTGAAAGAATACGTCACCAGCCTCACCGATGCTGTCGACCTCATCGTTTTGGGCAGAAAATTGGCCGAAGGCTTCATCCCAGCTTGGGCTTCCCAGTTGGAGAACCCTGAAAAATCCATCGAAGACGAAGAGTCCATCCGCAAAATGGTTTTCACCCCAAAAGTCGTTTTCACCAAAACAATGGATACGCACAACTGGGACAGCACGGAACTGGCTAAGGGCGACTTGGCCACTGAGATCAATAATTTAAAAAACCAACCGGGCGGTGACATCATCGCCTATGGCGGCGGCACATTCGTCTCATCGCTCATCGAAGCAGGACTGATCGACGAATTGTACCTCTTTATTAACCCTGCGGCGATTGGGGCTGGAATGTCCATTTTCAAAGGAAAAACAACGCTGACATTGACCGGCTCCCAAGCATTCGATTGCGGTGTGGTGGTGCTCCAATATGTGCCACAGAATAATTGAACAACCACTTTTTCATAAAGAAGTGATTTAAACTTTTTTCATTGAGGAAGATTTGGCTCAAAAACGTGTCGGACACTTTTTTCTGCAATAGATTACATTGCTTAATTTCCTCTAAGGAGGCTATTTAATGAAGTGTCCGACACCTTTTCCCTTTAAAAAATATAAGTTTAAATCACTTCAAAAATAAAAAATCACTCGTCATGCCAACTAATCAAAAAATTACCCCATTCCTCTGGTTCAACAATCAAGCAGAAGAAGCGGTCAACCTCTACACTTCCATTTTTTCCAATTCTAAAATCGACAAGATCAAGCGCATCGGTGAAGATGCGATCATGACCATTGCCTTTTCGATCGACGGGCAGGAGTTCGTCGCATTCAATGGCGGACCGATGTTCACTTTTAACCCCACTGTCTCCTTTTATACCGTTTGTGAGACAGCAGAGGAAACGGACGCCGTTTGGCAAAAATTATTAGAAGGAGGAAAAGTCATGATGCCTTTGGACACATACCCATGGAGTGAAAAATATGGCTGGCTCAGCGATAAATATGGTGTCTCTTGGCAAATATCACAGGGCAGCATTGCAGCAGTTGGACAAAAAATTTCCCCATTGCTGATGTTTACGGATGCGCAGGCTGGCCGGGCAGAGGAAGCCATCAACCTTTACACTTCCATTTTCAACAATTCCCATGTCACGGGCATCGCAAGATATGAAGAAGGCGAGGGCGACCCGGCAGTAGGCACCATCAAACATGCACAATTCAGCCTCGATGGCAATGTGTTCATGGTCATCGACAGCAGCATCATGCACGGTTTCGAATTCAATGAGTCCACGTCCTTTGTCCTTTACTGCGACACTCAAGAGGAAGTGGATTATTACTGGGAAAAACTGACCGCCAACGGCGGGGAGGAAAGTATGTGCGGGTGGCTGAAAGACCCGTTCGGCGTCTCTTGGCAAGTCACCCCAAGACCTCTCCTCCAACTGCTATCCGACCCCGATCCAGAAAGGGCGCAAAGGGCTGCAGGGGTCATGATGCAGATGAGAAAAATCGATATTGCAAAACTCCACCAAGCCGCTAACGGCGAGAGCAAAACCGTTGTCACGGTACAAGCAACTGTTCATGCACCCGTCGAAAAAGTATGGCAATTCTGGACTTCGCCAGAACACATTACCAAGTGGAACAATGCCTCGGATGACTGGCATACGCCCCGCGCAGAAAATGACCTACGGGTAGGTGGTTCGTTCAATACGAGAATGGAATCTAAAGATGGCAGCATGGGTTTCGATTTTACAGGAATTTACCAAGAAGTCGTCGAAAATAAATCCATCGAATACACCATTGTGGATGGCCGAAAAGTCCAGATTCATTTTTCGCCAGTGGACAACGGTACTTTTGTTATGGAGACCTTTGAAGCGGAAAGCATGAACCCCGTAGAAATGCAGCGGCAAGGCTGGCAGTCTATTATGGATAATTTTAAAAAATATGCGGAATCCGCAAATTAATTTTTCAAGTTTTAAGAGGCTGTCTCAAAAGTAAAGATGTAATGTTCAATACAGGATTTAATTTCAACACATAGCCACATAGGACACATAGTATTCTGCCTATGTGTCCTATGTGGCTATGTGTTGAAATTAAATTCTGCTATGTTTTTTAAAAAGTGACTTAAGGGACAGCCTCTTTTCTAAAATTAAATTTAGACAATGGCAAAAACAAAACTTCCCGATGATGCATTGGTCGCTCAATATATGCAGCAATTAGAGCATCCATTAAAAGCAGAAATTGAGGCATTGAGGGAAATAATCAAAAATACAAACCCAGCTATTTCCGAACGCATAAAATGGAACGCCCCAAGCTATTATATAAAAGAAGATTTCCTGACCTTTAATCACCGCAAGACAGATCAGGTTCATCTTATTTTTCATTATCATTTAATTCCGAAAATTAATTCCCCATTGTTGGAAGGCGATTATATAGACCGGCGAATGGTTTATTTTAAAGACATGGAAGCGATAAATAAAAACAAAGCGGAATTGGAACGCATCATTAATGAATTAATATCTTTGATGAAGAAATAAATGTTGTATGAAAAAAATATTTACATTTTCATTCATGCAAGTGGGCCGGAAAATTAATTTCGCTTTAAGGCATCAGGCTGCTCGGCCCAAAGGGATTTTTAAGGGGGAAACGTGGCATTGCCACGTTTCCCCCTTAAAAATCCCTTGAGGGGCACGTTGGGCAGTTGTTAAAAGATCAACTTATCCTGCCCCGCATTTTATCAATAAAATTTTTACAGATTTCAATAAATATTCATGACAAAATACATCGCTTTTTTACGGGGCATCAACGTCGGTAAAATTCGTATTAAAATGGCCGACCTTAAATTGGCATTCGCAAATATGGGTTGCAAAAATGTGCAGACTTATTTGCAGACGGGCAACGTGGTTTTTAATGCTGACCTCCCTATAAATGATTTAAAAAATAAATTGGAAAAAGGACTTTTTGAAACGTTTCATTACGAAGCATTTGTGCAACTTTATTTATTTGAAACATTGGAGGATATTATTTTAAAATATCCAATGGAAAGGGAAGAAACGCACCACGCTTATATTATTTTTATTGACACAGAAGCCGCCTTCGAAGAATTAAAAAACATAGCTGCCGAATTGGGTGAAGAATCCAAATATATAAAACATGGTGACGGCTTACTTTATTGGAAAGTTCCAAAAGGTCAAACCCTTGATGTACCTTTTGCTAAAATTATTGCGAAAGCAAAATATAAAAGCAGTGTGACAGTGCGGAATATAAACACCTTAGAGAAAATGGTTGAAAGAAAATAGATTTCTCCTAAAACGTCTCATCCAACAATTTGCTGACACTATTTTGGACACAAAAAACCCCCAGCACATTTCTTTGTACCGAGGGTTTTGAAAGTATTTTCCAATGTTTAAACCAACAAAAAAGTTTAAGCAACTGCTGATTCCAACTCAACTGCCGCCGGGAAATCAATAGGAATCTGCGTCACCCCATGCAGGAAATTGGAAATGATCTTATCACCAATGACGATGAGGATGTCTATGACGTTGCCTTTGTCGTAGCCCGCAGCTAAAAGGTTCTCAACTGCACTGGCAGAGGGCTTACCTCGATTGATCGTAGTCTCTTGAACAAACTTGGCTAACGCATCAAACTTTGCATCAAAGCTCACTTCCCCACTGCGTATTTCAAGGATTTGATCGTCCGTAAAACCGTTCATTTTGCCGAGTGTAGTGTGGGCAGCGAGGCAATAGGGACATTCATTGACCTGGCTCACGACGAGGTTGATGATTTCCCGTTCCTTCGCCCGGAGGCTGCTCTTACGGTTTTGCAAAGCAAGGTAATCGCCGAGGGCAGTATCGCTATAGGCAAAAGTGGCGTAAAGATTCGGAACAAAGCCAAGGCCTTTTTGGAGGTTGTCGAAAATCGCTTGGTTGTTGGCGGATACCTCATCTCTGGTTGGAACATTAAATGGTGTCATCTTTTTTAAATTTTTAATGGTTAGAAATTCTTGTTTAAATTGATGACACAAAATTGGGGGTAAAAACGGAGCAGAAGTATACCGATGCTTCCCATATATTTATCAATTTTTCCTTTTTGAAATAATTTGCACAAAATAATTATTGTGGGTTGATTTTAATTTTCTGAGCGGATAAATTACTGTATAATAATTAATGATAAAACGTCGGCAGTGTTTATACTGCCGAAAATAAATTTTTAATAATTCGTTTTCGATAGGAGGCCGGAGGTTGCGAAACCTCCTCTACCTAGGCCCTTTACTATTGTTGGGTTGCAGCCATGAAACGAATGTAGAGGAGGTTTTGCAACCTCCGGCTTATTTACGAGAAATTTTAATTTTCAATTTTCGGCAGTAAAACACTGCCGACGTGTGCTATTATTAAAATTTACTAATTAAATTTGAACAATAAAAAAATGTGTTTTATTCTGACATTAATTGTTCAAAAACCTCCTTCGCCGAACAAACAGCCCCGTCCATATATCCCGGAAAATGAGTGGCTGTTTCCGAGCCGGCGATGCGCAATTTTCCATTAAAATAAAATGAATTAAATAAGGCGTGTCCGTTGTTCTGGTGGGCACGGATATAGCCGTCGTAAGGGACGTAGGTGTATTTTTCTTCTGACCAGACCGCTTCGTCGTAAGCAATAAATTCCTGTGCTATTTCCCCATAATATTTGGTCAGTTGAGCGAGCAATAATTTCTTCCTTTCTTCTTGCGACATGCTGACTGAGCCGGGGTTAAAAAAACCTTTTAGGGCGTGGAAAGTACCATTTTCATTGGTGTGGTCGTGCATTTCGGAACTGATACTTGACTGGCTAAAGGCAGCGCCAGAATAGCCATTTTTCCGCCAAAATGGTATTTTGTAAGTTAAAGAAAACTTGATGGATTCGCCCATCCAAGTGTGGGTTTGTTGGCATAAGGATTTTATATTTTCTGGTAAATCAGGTTCAAAATTTATTGTTTCTGTCAACAGCCGGGGTGGGAGTGTGGAGATTAATTTTTCACAATGAAATAGTTCCTCTTTATTTGTTTTTATTTTGATTGTATTTTCCTTAAATAAAACAGTGTTGACCTGGGTATTTAATTGAATTAAATTAGCATCTATTTTTTCAATTAATTTATTGATTAAATTACTAGACCCTCCCATAATGCGATAAGACTGTTCTTCCTCTCCATCAGGGATGGTAAATTTTTGTGGCGGCGCAAAAGAAAAAGTTTCAAACAAACTAACGCCCGATGTGTGCTGCGGAAAATGGCCGATATTTAATTCCTGCAATAATTCATTTAAATGCTGATGTTTTTTACCAAACCATGTTGCGCCCATTTCGACGGATTTTCCACCATCGCCATATAAAGTATTAATTCGTCCGCCAACTCTATTCCTCGCTTCTAAAATTAAAAAAGGGATATTTTCTTTTTGTAAATAATAGGCTAATGTCAACCCTGACAATCCCGCTCCGAGTATGATGATTTTTGATTGCATTTTTTTGAATAGTTGTGAAATGAAAAATAGAAGTGATTTAAACTTTTTTCATTGAGGAAGATTTGGCTCAAAAACGTGTCGGACACTTTCTTCTGCAATAGACTACGTTGCTTAATTTCCTCTAAGGAGGTTATTTAACGAAGTGTCCGACACGTTTTCCCTTTAAAAAATAAAAGTTTAAATCGCTTCATAATTAAACAGGAATTAATTTCTCGATTCCTTTTTAAATTCTGAAGGGCTTTTTCCCACTACTTTTTTAAAAAAGCGGCTAAAGTGAGCAGGTTCTTCAAAACCCAATTCATAGGCAATTTCACTCGCTGATTGGTCGGTGTACAGGAGCAGGCGTTTGCCCTCCAAAGCGATCCGCTCCCGGATGACTTGCAGAGGTGTCCGGTTGTTGTATTTGGAGAAAAGGTTGCTCAACGTTTTGGGTGATTTATGGAGCAAGTTCGCATAATCCTGCACTTGGTGGAGTTTTTTGAAATGGTTTTCCACCAATAAATTGAAGCGCCGTACCGCATCGTATTCATTTCCCGACAGGGGTTCTTCGAGATATTGTTTTTTGCCCAGCCGCGTCAGTTTGATGATGAGGCGTTTGAGCAACATGCGGAGCATCTCGCCTTGGATATTGTCACGCGACCCGAATTCATCTTTAAAGACCTCCAACAGTATTTCATATTTGCGCACCTCATCCTCGGCAGGTTTGATGAACATAGCCCCCTGCGACCCATAAAAAAGAAAGCCCGCACAAGACACCTCTTGGTCGTGGTCAATGATGCAGTAAAACTCCCGGTTGTATTGCCAGATCACAATGTCCTCAGGCTTTTCAAACCGGAAAGTCTGGTTGGACATGAGGGTCAGGAAATGATCTTTCGGAAATTCTACATCTACCTCGTCGATGGTTACGGTTTGTTGCTGTCCCCGGTTCCAAGCAATGGCCAAATGCCGAACCTGTGGTTCCTGAAAAAAATTATGATGGAGGTGCGGGTCGTTGGTGGTCAGTAAGAAATGGCCGCCTGTGGCGGGGTCGTTGAATTCGTATTGCATGCAAAGAGGTACCAGTTGTGAATTAAAATGAGAAACCAAACAGCAAGGAGAATGGATTTGTTTGATTTTGCAAAAATGGACATTCTTCTACCTTCTAAGGATACCGAAGTTTCCCCAATGTTTATCAATTTTTCCTTTGCCCCGATTTCCTCCCCAAAGAAAAAGCCCGATCCTTTTCTACAATCCCCATTTCTACTACTTTTGGCAAATTTGAAAACGAGGCCAACAACCTAACCTCTTATTGCTGAATACTAAAACAACGAAACATGGAAGCCTATATCTACGACGCCCTCCGCACTGTGCGGGGCAAGGGCAATAAAAAAGGGGCACTCAACGGCATCACCCCGACCTACTTGGTGGCCGAATTGCTCAAAGCCTTTAAAAACAAATACCAATTTGACCCGGCGCTGGTCGAAGACCTGATCTTGGGTTGCGTGACCCAGATCATGGACCAAGGGGCCAACATCGCCAAAACGGCGGCCCAACAATCGGGCTATGGCGACCACCTTTGCGGAGTGACGCTCAACCGCTTTTGTGGCTCCGGCCTCGAAGCGGTCAACCAGGCGGCGGCTTACGTCAAATCCGGTTTTTCCGAATTGATCATTGCGGGCGGGGTGGAAAGTATGTCGAGGGTGAAAATGGGTTCCGACGGCGGCGCACTGATGATGGACCCCGCTGTGGCGTTGCCTCACAACATCGTCCCACAGGGCATTTCAGCAGATTTGATCGCTTCCAAATTTGGCTACTCCCGCAACGATGTGGACGAGTTTGCCCTGCGCTCCCAAATGAACGCCGCTGCTGCGGAACAGGATAACCGTTTCGCTTCCCGCATGCCCATCGTTGACATCAACGGCATCACCATATTGGCTACCGATGAAAACATCCGCCCTTCCACCACCTTGGAGGCCCTGTCGGGCCTGAGCCCTGCTTTTGAAATGATGGGGCAAATGGCAGGCTTTGATGCTGTGGCCACCGACCGCTATCCAGAGGTGGAATCCATCGAACATGTCCACCATGCGGGCAATTCCTCGGCCATTGTGGATGGGGCGGCGTTAGCGATCATTGGCAATAAAGACGTTGCGAAAATATTGGGCCTGCACCCACGTGCCCGGATCGTTTCTGTTGCTGTAGCTGGAGCCGACCCGACAATCATGCTGACTGCGCCTGCACCTGCCAGCCGCAAGGCTCTCAAAAAAGCTGGCATGGATAAAAATGACATTGATCTTTTCGAGGTCAACGAAGCGTTTGCAGCTGTACCCTTGCGGTTCATGGACGACCTCGGCGTGCCGATTGATAAAGTCAATGTAAACGGTGGAGCGATTGCGCTTGGCCATCCGCTCGGTGCCACAGGTTGTATGTTGCTGGGGACAGTGATCGATGAATTGGAACGGCAAGACAAGCAGACGGGGTTGGTGACACTCTGCATCGGTGGCGGCATGGGGATCGCAACTATAGTGGAGCGGGTATAAAGAGAGGTCAGAGGTCAGATCGCTACGCTGTCAGAGATCAGACAGCAGCCCGTCTGATTTCTGACAGCCGAAGGCGGTCTGACCTCTGACTTCTGACTTCTGACCTCTGACTTCTAAAAAAGACAACAATGAACAATATAAAAAACGATCTTTTGAATTTAACATTGACCCCGACGGGATCGGCGTCCTGACCATCAATCAGGTACACAACCCGACCAACCTGTTCAGTTCGGCATTTATCCAAGCCTATCTGGAAGTAGCGCAACAAGCCCTCGCTGACGACCAAATAAAAGGAGTGATCGTCACTTCTGGCAGAAGTATGTTCATGCCCGGCGCCGACCTCCGTGAATTGAAATCGATGGGGGCTGATCCAGCCAAACAGTTCAGCGACATCATGGCCATGCACCTGCAGTTCCGGGCCATTGAAACGAGCGGCAAACCCTTTGTAGCGGCCATCAATGGGACGGCTATGGGCGGTGGATTAGAACTTTGCCTGACCTGCCACTACCGGATCGTTTTGAATGACATCAAAATAAAATTAGGTTTTCCAGAAGTGAAAGTAGGGCTGTTGCCGGGCGGCGGTGGTGTTGCCAAAGCCCCTTATTTGATGGGCATTCAGACCGGGCTGACCTACTTATTGCAGGGAACGGAAGCCCGGCCACCTCAAGCTTTGAAGGACGGTTTGGTCAACGCACTCGCCAATACCCCAGAGGAATTGATGGCGGCAGCCAAACATTGGATTTTGGAAAACCCTAACCCTGTACAACCTTGGGACGACAAAAAGCACCGCATCCCCGGTGGCGGGCTGATGACGCCAGCAGGCGCTCAAACAATGGTCGGAGCAATCGGCAATGTGCGAAAAATGACGCACGGCAATTACCCCGCTGCTCAATACATTTTGAGCATCGTCCACGATGGGCTGCAAGTCAGCTTCGACCGGGCGTTGGAAATCGAGGCCAGGTATTTCACCAAAGTCCTGCAAAGCAAGGAAGCTAAAAACATGATCCGCACGGGTTTCATGGGGATGCAGGCAGCGAAGAAGGGAAAGGCCAGGCCAAAAGACCAGCCCAAATACGAGGTCAAAAGACTTGGCATTCTGGGCGCTGGCATGATGGGCGCTGGCATCGCTTACGTTTCTGCGAAAGCAGGTATGGACGTGGTGCTAAAAGATGTGACGGTGGAAGGGGCCGAAAAAGGGAAAGCCTATTCCAAAATGCTGCTGGACAAAGCCATTGCAAAAAACCGTTCTACCCCTGAAAAAGCAGCGACGCTGTTGTCGAAAATCCATCCGACCGACGACCCTAAGGCGATGTCCGGTTGTGACCTCGTGATCGAAGCCGTTTTCGAAGACCCCACTTTGAAAGACAAGGTGACAAAAGAAACGGAAGCCGTTTTGGCTGCGGATAAAATCTACGCCTCCAACACCTCGACCATTCCGATCACGTTGTTGGCGAAATCATCGGAGCGGCCAGAAAATTTCATTGGCATCCACTTCTTTTCCCCCGTGGACAAAATGCCTTTGGTGGAAATTATTGTTGGTGAAAAAACGGGCGACCGGGCCATTGCAGCGGCAGTGGATTACACCGTTGCCATTGGTAAAATTCCGATCGTAGTCAATGACAGTCGTGGTTTTTTTACCTCCCGCTGTTTTGGGACGTACGTCAGCGAGGGCATGTTTTTACTGGAAGAAGGCGTCCCCGCGGCGATGATCGAAAACATGGCGAAGCAAAAAGGTATGCCCGTCGGGCCGTTGGCCGTCCACGATGAAGTGACTTTAACGCTAAGCGTCCATGTTTACGAGAGCGACCCAACGCCCATCAAACAACCACAGCAGCAGCGTTTTTACAAATTGCTGAAAAACCTCGTGGACACCCACGGGCGTAAAGGCAAAAAATACGGCGCTGGTTTTTACGACTACCCGCAAGGTGGACAAAAGAAACTCTGGCCGGGCCTCTCCGAACTCTACAACTCCCGGGTGGATGCACTCGATAAAGAGACCGTCGCCCAACGCCTCCTGCACCGACAGGCCTTGGAAGGTTTCCGCTGCCTCGAAGAAGGCGTGCTGCGCTCTACTACCGATGGCGACATCGGTTCGGTGCTGGGCTGGGGTTTTCCGATCTACACGGGCGGCGCATTGTCCTATATTGATTTTGTGGATATGCATAAGTTTATCGCCGACTGCGATGATTTCAAGGAAAAATATGGAGAACGCTGGGCCGTGCCCGATAGTCTAAGGGCTTTGGCCGCTGCCGGAAAATCCATTCATGATTTTGGAAAATAGACTGCTGTGCTTTTAAACGGCATCCAAATAATCGACTTTACCCGCCTGCTGCCCGGACCAGTAGCGACCCACCTTTTGGCGCAAATGGGGGCGGAGGTCATCAAGATCGAAAGCTCTAAACGCATGGATTATGTCCGAACGAGTGGGCCGCCAGTGGATGGAGCGAGCCTGTTATTTCACCAACTTAACCACAACAAGCAGTTGAAAATGCTGGACTATTCCACAGAAGAAGGGAAAGCCGAACTGCTGGAATGGATCAAGGGGGCAGATGCCCTGATTGAGCAATTCAGGCCTGGCGCCATGGATGCTTGGGGCTTGGGGTACGAGGCCGTGAAAAAGATCAACCCCAGCATCGTTTATGTTTCCCTGACGGGCTACGGGCAGGATGGCATTTACAAAAACGAAGCAGGCCATGATTTCAACTACCTGGCTTATTCTGGCATCATGAGTTTGTTGAAAGATGAAACGGGGAAACCGATCGTTCCCGGTTTTCAAATGGCAGACATCGGCGGGGCATATATGGCTGTCATGGCAATGCAGGCAGCTTTGTTGAAAAAATACCGAACGGGCAAGGGCGCTTATGTGGATGTCAATCTTTGCAATGCGGTCATGCCGTTTATGGCGGTGCCTTTTGCGCTGCATGGCATGGGCATTGACCATCGCCAATTCAATATTTTGAATGGCCAAACAGCCGTCAATTATGCCGCCTATGAATGCGCCGACGGCAAATGGTTGTCCGTTGCAGCGGTAGAATTAAAATTTTGGAATAACATCTGCGACCTTCTCAGCCAACCCACTTGGAAGCGGGAGCATGAGATGGCCTTGCTGAATCATCTATTTCCAAAAAAAGAAGTAGAGGGTTTATTTAAAACCAGAACCCGGGATGCTTGGATGGGCTTTTTTCAGGGGAAGGATGTTTGCATTGCCCCTATTTTGGAAATGGAGGACTTGGAACAGCACCCCTACCATAAAAGCAACAACACGTTTGAGGAATTTGCAACGGAAAAGGGGACGAAACTGAAAACGATCGGGTTGCCGTTTCGGGTGAGGAATTGATTTGTGTAAAAAATAACCGCCTACATTCCACCCTTAATCAACGATCTCAAACGTTAATCCCGCATTATTTTCCAAGCGGGTCAACAGCGCATCTCCCATTGCGGTGGAAGGCGTTATCACACCATGTATTTTCGGAGAAATTAATTGGTCTTTGGCGAGGCAGACTGCGCTCTCCCCAAGCATCTTTGAAGTCGAACCATAGCCCGGGTCACGGTCACCTTTCACTTTCCCTTTGATGGTAATGCCGTTGTTTAATTTCCCCAACAAGGCTAAATTGAAATAACCCGTTTCCCGCTGTATCTTCGAAGGGCCTTCGCCGGGCTTTGGCAAAAATCGGTTGGCCAACTTTTTTAGCATCGAATTCGGGTCTCCCCCGGACATGATTCCAGTGACCGACGACAACAACTGTGCTTTTAATTTCCCGCTAAAACCCGAACCACAAAAAGTGGCCTCATCGTACCTAAAGTCTTTTCCGTACGGATACCCTGCCAAAGCATGGCTCCGCCTGACCACTTTTGTATTAATCGCAGCCATGATGAACGGGCCGATCCACGCCTTAAAATCTTTATCAAAAACAGCTTGGGAAATATCGGGGAGGTCATTGCCGGATTGTTCGCCAGTAGGGTTTAGGCTGTATGGGTTTTCCAAGATGTCAAAAACTGCTGGATATTTTTGAGCCTCTTCCAGGACGTTATTCAGGCTGGCGATGGTGCCACCGCTGGGGCCACCTTTCGCCCCTTTTACCCGAAGCTTGATGTGCCGACAGTAATTACCGTATTTTTCTTTGGCCGATTTTTGTAAAAAATAAACACCCATATCAGAAGGGACCGAATCGAACCCACAGCAGTGGACGATTTTCACACCTTTCTTTTTTGCATGTTCGTGGTGTTGGTCGATCATTCGCCGAATCCATTGAACTTCCCCCGTGAGGTCGCAATAATCCACACCGTTGTTGACACAAGCCTCCACCAGTGACGACCCGTATTTGGCATAAGGGCCGACGGTGCTGCAAATCACGTTTGTTTGTTGCACCAACGCATTGATCGATTGCGGGGCGAGGCTGTCGGCGGTCAGGATGGGTATATTTTCATCGCCTAATTCCGCTCTGATATTTTCCAGTTTATTTTTGTTCCGGCCAGCAATGGCCCAATTGAGCCCTTTGCCAATCCCGTACTGCTGTAATAAATATTCAGCCACCAATTGGCCTGTGAAACCGGAAGCGCCCCAGATAATTAGTTCGTATTTTTTGTTTTTCATGATAATAAATAACTATTCTGAAATTAGAAATTGGGAAATTAAGTACTGTGTAATTTAAGTATGTTTAAAAAATGCGGAGCAGGAAAAGTCGTTCTTTTGGCAACGCCCGGAAGTGCTCCTCAAGGGGTTTTAAGGCGGCGCTCTGCCCGTGAACCGACGCCGCCCCTTAAAACCCCGTTGGGCCGAGCAGTCTCATGCCTCAAGGCGAGGTGAATCGTCCGGCCCACTTGCAGGGGAAAAATTAAAGCAAATTTAAATTACACGGTATTAAGTACTGTGTAACAAAAGTTTTTTTAGGCGGCATTAAGCAATAAATACCAGGTATTTAATTTCCCAATTTCTAATTTCAGAATGAATTCTATTTCTTTTTTCGCATTATCTGTTCAATAATCACTTCCCCATGATGGCGGGTATTTTCAATAAATAATTTACTGGTATGCATACCTGCCTGCACCACACCTGCCAGATAAACATTAGGCAAATTGCTTTCAAAAGTATCAGCATCCATTTGAGGTTGCTGCCATTCATCTTTTTTTATTTCAATGCCAATTGTTTTTAAAAAACCATAATCGGGCATATACCCCGTCATGGCCAGCACAAAATCATTTTCCAAAACCACCTCTCCTCCAGATGTATTTAAAACAACTTCTTTTTCTTTAATTTCCTTTACGGTTGAATTAAAATAAGCCTTGATGCTGCCTTCTGCGATCCGGTTTTCAATATTGGGCCGAATCCAATATTTCACCTTTTCATAAATTTTGTCTTCCCGCACGGCCATTGTTACCTCAGCCCCTTTGTAGTAGGTTTCCAACGCCACATCGCAGGCTGAATTGGCGGCTCCGACCACGAGTACTTTTTGCCCTACGTAATGGTGTGCCTCGTCGTAAAAGTGTTTTACCTTCGGTAAATCTTCGCCAACCACGTTCATCAACCTCGGCGTATCGTAAAAGCCAGTCGACACGATGACAGAATGCGTCAGGTAATTATTTTTTGAAGTCATAATTTTATAAAAACCATCCGATTGCCGTTCCATAGTTTCCACGGCTTCGTATAACCGCACTTTTAATTTCCAGCTATCATAAATGCGACGATAATATTCGAGGGCTTCCCGGCGGGTTGGCTTGTCCACATGCGAAATAAATGGGACATCCCCTATTTCCAATTTTTGGGAGGTGGAAAAAAAAGTCATATTCGCCGGAAAATTAAAAATAGAATTGACCAAAACGCCTTTTTCCAGCACCAAATAATCGAGCCCCTTTTTTCTGGCTTCAATGGCACAGGCCAATCCGGTCGGTCCACCGCCGATAATTATTAGATCGTATATTGCACTTTCCTTTTTCATAAAATAAAAAATCAATTTTTAAACACCCCTAAATGAAAAACAAGGGAGGGTAAAGTCATTAATTACTTTTCGCAATTGATTAAACTTGCACTGTCAAATAAATGCTTAAAGTTAAATATATCCAACAAAACAAATCGACAGCGTGAAAAATGTGGAACGAAATCTTATACAACTTTTCCTGCGAAATAGTTGTATGCTGCATACAGACAGTCAGCGAGGTAACTTGGTGGCTTTGCAAAACTACCTTCACTATTTGGTAAAAATAAAATGACAGAAATAAAACCATCAGAATCAATAGAGCAAGCCTGTCGTAACTGTCAAGCACCGTTGCCCCCCAATTCGTATTTCTGTCCCAACTGTGGCCAACGGAACACCGACGGGCGGGTCACGTTCCGTGAATTAATTGGGCATTTTTTTGAAAGCATCCTCAATTTTGATGGGCGCATTTTTCAGACCATTGCAGCATTGGCTGTTCCGGGTAAATTGACCAAGAATTTTTTTGAAGGAAAACATATCCGCTATTACCATCCTGTGCGGTTATTTATTTTATCAGGTGCTTTATTTATTGCCATGCTTTCTATTGTTGTGTCAAAGTCTAAAATTGATGAAGTGGATAAAGTTTGGAAAATCAGGGAACAATCCTATTTTATAAAAAAAGTAATCACGGAAATAGATACGATAAGTCTGGATGTAGAACAAGAAATAAATGAGCCGATCGTAGCCATAGCATTTGATTCTTTACAAATACGGTTTGCTAAAAATCATCAGTCTGCTACCAAAGACAGTGTTGAAATATCGGAAGTCGTTAATTTTGGAAATTCCGGGAGGCAGGCCGCTAAAAAGGTAGCACTGAACGATCTGATCAATATGAATGGTGACGCATTGGCAGATAAATATGGGGTAAAAGGATTGTGGGAAAGGCAAATATTTTTGCAAAATATACGCATCCAAAAGAGCCTAAAAAATTTCCTGTTTTATACGATAAGTAATATTCTTTGGATGGTATTGCTCATGATGCCGATGTTGGCGTTGGTGCTCAAATTATTGTATATCCGTCATCCATACCTATATATTGAGCACCTTATTTTTTCTTTTCATACCCATACTTTCCTATTTCTATTTTATAGCCTTTTATTGATGTTGGGCCTCTGGGTCGGATATGAGTTGTTGTCATGGGCCTTGCTTCTGCTTGCTGTTTATTTATTTTTCGCCATGAAAAGATTTTACGGACAAGGCTGGGGAAAAACGATATTGAAATTTCTATTGACTAATATTTTTTATTTGGGGGTTATGGCCGTAGCCATGATAATTATGGCCCTCGTTAGCGTTTTTTTATTTTAATGATAATTTTTAATTGTTTCATAAAATGGGTCTCGGCCAGCCAAATAATCTGCCGATGTATTTGATACAATAATATCAGGAATGATAGATTTACCAGCGCCATCAACATGCTTAAAATATTTGGTGGAATAACGCACCTGAAGGCCAGAAGTAGGCAGTTTAAATGATCTTACTTCCCCAAAATGATTAGGGCTTCCGGCTGTCTCTTCCCCAATAATTATCGCCTTGGTTTTTTGTTTAAAATCCATGGCGTTAATAATGGCAGATGAAAAGGTCTTTCTTCCCACGATGACAAAAAGTTTTCCTTCTTGATTTATTTTGTCTATTTTTTTTAATTCATTTACCAACTGAGTGCCCTGTACGGAACTGCCTCCTCCATTATGCCGCATATCGAAAACGAATTTTTTGATGGGTTTTTCTTTTATGGTTTTAAGTATTTTTTTTTCAAATTTCTTGAAAGAAGGAAGGTCTTTTGCCTTTTCTTTATTTCCGTATTTTCTTTCCATCTCCTTGCTGTTGCACCGGTTGTATTGGACAAAATAAATACTGTCCTCTTCTATATATTTATCCCAAAAAAAAGCGCCTTCATTTTGATAGCCGATCCCTCTATTTTCTGTCAATATAGCAAAGCCTCGCTCCTTATTAAATGGCGGGTCAAAAACTACAGGATATACCCCTTTTTTATTTTCCAAAGTATAAATAATTGGTTGCTGAGGATCGACAAATCCAAAATATTCCATCAGCCCAACCCGGAACATATAATCGGGCAAATAGGCTTTATTGGTAGCATCATTATCCTGTACCAAAATTGTTGAAAGGCTATCAACAATTTCTTGCATTTCGTGGCCATTTATTTTGAGTATTTTATCACCAATAGCATATTCTTGATCCTTGTCAATAATTAACACCGACCAACCATCATCGAACCAATGAGGATAGATGGGCAAGATTTCTTTATTATTGAAAAATGTGTGAAACGAAACGCCAGAATGGGAGTCCCCTAAGTCAACCATTAACTGTTGCAACCTAACCCCTATTGTTGCTGGGGGCAACTCCATCGATTCTTTTATCAAGGCATCTACCCTTGCCTCAAACTCATTCTTGGGCATTTTAAAAAACAGGTTTTTATGCCGTTTGGGAAGCTCTGTTTTGAAATACTCCAAATCATTGGGCCAATATATTTGAGCAATGGCAGGGCAACGAAATAGCAGAATGCAGGCAAGCGTGGGCAATAATTTCATGAGAAACATTCTTTATGGTGGGATGTAAATATAGAATAACTGACGATTTCGATTTTAAAACCAAGCAACAAAACACCTTCACGGGCGTTTTCATTCAGCCGCCAAAAAAACCATATCTTGCATCTCCTTTAGAACGATGAAATATAAATAGCCATGTTTGCAAATAAACTAATACGCACCCTTTTTATTTTCATTTTGATCGCAGCTAACATTGGCTGCGACCAAGTATCCAAATCAATCGTCCGCGAAAATATAGACCATCAAGAATGGATCGAACTGTACCAAGACAACCTTATCTTGACTAACGTGGAAAATCCTGGCGCCTTTTTTGGGTGGTTGTCCGACCTCGAACCAACTTTAAAAGGTATTTTTCTTTCGCTCTTACCTTCCTTGGCTATTCTGGCTATCCTGTTCACTGTGCTGACCAAGATACACCTTCCCAAAAGCACCGTTGTTGGCTTGAGTTTTATCATCGGTGGTGGCATTGGCAATATCTACGACCGGATTGTACATGGCTCGGTGACCGACTTTCTACACATTGATATTGGCCTCTTTAAAACGGGGATTTTCAACATGGCGGATGTTTCCATCATGGTTGGAATGGCGATCGTTTTGCTAAGCATCTGGCAAGCAAGGTCGAATGAAAGTATGGAGTGGAGCTAAAGTTAGGGCGAATATTACAGTCACCCTCGTTTTGTTTTGCTCCTACTGGAAGTACTTTTGGATTCTTTATACTTATGTTCCAGTTGTTGAAGTGCCTTGTCAAAAGCGTTTTGCAGATTAGTTAGTTCTTCCTGATAAATTTTATAAATGATCGTCCTTGTTTTTTCATAAGCTTCTTCCCATCGTTTTTTTTCCGATTCGTCCGTAGCTTGCCCAATTTCATATCCATAATAATCATCGGCTTCTATTAGCTGCATTTCATAAATAGCCTTTACGGCTTTTTTATCTTCTTTCAACAAATAGCGGAAATGATCCACTTGCGCAAAAAATTTCTCATCAGCCGTTTGCGCATTAATATTATGAGAAAATAAAATTGCTAAAAAAAAGGAAACGATTATTAGTTTTATATTTTTCATTGTTATTTTTTTTATTTAATGATTCCTGAAAACATTATAAGATAGATGAACAAATGCCTAATTTCCCCGTTCTGCCCTTTTTTCATTAATCCGATCCCAGATTAATTTTTTCGATTTATTTATTTCATCGGAAAAAGAAGGTGGAGAATCGGGTGTTCCATTCCCTTTCTTTTTGCGGTGATAATAATAATTGATGTAATCTTTCCGGTAAAAATCTTCGCCTTTTATTTCGATAGGCTTGGCAGGAACCTTGGGTGTTGACGCTTTTTCAATTTCAGCAGTATTATTTTTTTGGTAAGGTAAAAATGGTTGGTCATCATACCCCGCTTTTTCCTGTTCCCTCAATTTATTTTCCTCCTCAAACGTGACGTCTTTATAATACTCCTCTTTATAAGTGTAAGTGTCCTCCACTGTTTTGTAATCTTCAATTGGGCCGATCACATCATTTTCTTCTTCCACCGCTATTTCCCTATCCGCAAAAGTTATGTCTTCGAATTCATAAAACCGGATATATTCCTCAGACGGAGCCGTTTCTGTAGGAGTGGATTTAGTTGATCGATCCTCGCTTAGGTTTTCTTTTATTTTTTGTCCTAACGTTTTTTTCTCCGGTTCTTTTTTATCAAAAGGGTATGGAGATAAATCATCCTCGTATATCTCCTCTGGCGTTGTTTTGGGCACAGATTTTTCTGATCCCTGTGCAATTGACGGGCAGTTAAATAAAAGAACCATTGCAACCAGCAAGCCGAAATTGTAAATAGGCATTTTCATAAAAACAATTGTTTAATTATTAAATGGAAAGGATCGAGCGTTAGGCTCGATAATGTGGCAGGCAATACTTTTACTCAAAAAAATAGAGTGACAAATAAAAATATAATTGCTGTTAAATGCTGTTAAAGGTTGGTTACTGTATCGTTAATAAGCCTCGTTCAATTTATTTTTTAAAAACGTTATGCGACCAGGTGAAAAACTGCCCGGTCAAGCATGGCTAAAAAAAGCAGGCCTTTCTCTCAAATGTTAATTTTTTTGTTTGCAAAACCTTAATACATACTTTATTCTCGCTTAACCTCTATTGTGCACTATTGCACGTTGTTACGTTTTGTTGAATTAAAATTGCTGAAATCCTATACCATAAAAAAACGCTAACTGATTTCAGTTCAGCTGCTAACCAATGGAATACCAAAAGCCTATCAAGGTAATACTTGTTGACGACGAACCAGACATCTTGGACTTTCTTGGCTACCACCTTGTCAAAGCTGGGTACGAAACCCATACGGCAAGTAATGGAAAAGATGCCATCAAAAAAGCGATCCGCCTCTCTCCCGACTTGGTGGTATTGGATATCATGATGCCCGAATGTGATGGGATACGGGTTTGTCATCGTCTAAAACACTGCCGCCGCACCAACAATTCATTGGTTATGTTCTTGACTGCGGGGAGTTCAAGGTTTGCGCAAAATGCTTTGGAACTAGCACATGCAGATGACTACCTACTAAAGCCTGTGCCTCCGAGTCAGTTTATGATGCGAGTGAGAGCCCTGCTACAGCGTTTAAACAAAATAAAAAGCGATGAAAAATTGATCTTACAGTTCGACGATATAGAATTAAATAAAATAACCAAAGAATTTACCCACCTTAAAAAGCATATAAAATTAAAAGACGTAGAGTTTGACATTTTATGGTTACTGGCTTCCGACCCCGAAAAAATTTATAATATTCATGAAATCAAAAAACAACTCGAGCATAATGAACAATTAGATGCTTCGCTTATCAAAAAATATTTATTGAGGCTGCAAAATAAAATTGGCGAGCAATACATCCGAACGGTTCTCGGTCTTGGTTATAAGTTTGGTATTTGAGACCATATTTTCAATTTTGAATTCCTCTGCTATTTTAAATCTTTTCCTGTTGCCGAAAATCATCAAGTAATTATAATTTTACTGGATGAGAATATTCCTCCTTGAACCTTTTTTATCTGGCAGTCACCAGCGCTGGGCGGAAGGCCTGCAAAGCCATAGTCAGCATGACATAAAAATCCTTGCGTTGCCAGGCCGTCATTGGAAATGGCGCATGTATGGTGGTGCAGTTGCCTTGGCTGCACAATTTAATCAATTAAAAGAACGGCCTGATTTAATATTGGCGACCGACATGCTTGACCTCACAACCTTTTTGGCACTTACCAAAAAATCAAGCGCCGACATCCCCACAGCTATTTATTTTCACGAAAACCAAGTTACTTATCCTTGGTCGCCCGATGATGCAGATGTTGCCCTCGGGCGCAACAACCAATATGGGTTTATTAATTACACAAGTGTCCTCGTTGCTGATCATATTTTTTTTAATTCTAATTTTCACAGGAATTCTTTTTTGGAAGCGCTTCCAGCATTCCTCGGCCAATTTCCCGACCACAAAGGAATGGACAACATAGAGACAATAAAAAATAAAAGTACCGTTTTGCCGCTTGGCATGGACTTGCATCGTTTCGATAAATATAAATCAGTCAAAAATAACCAAACACCAACCCTTCTCTGGAATCACCGCTGGGAATATGACAAAAACCCTGACCTGTTTTTTGACGCTTTAATTAAATTAAAAAACAATGGGCATACTTTTAATTTAATTGTCCTCGGGGAATCCTATAAAAAAAGCCCTCCTATTTTTAATAAAGCGAAAAAAGATTTAGCTGATAATATTCTTCATTTTGGCTATGCAGATACGTTTGAAAAATATGCTTCGTTAATTTGTCAGGCTGATATTACGCCCGTTACCAGTCGGCAAGATTTTTTTGGAGGAAGTGTCGTAGAGGCTATTTATTGCAACTGCTTTCCTATCCTGCCAAAACGGTTAGCCTTTCCCGAACATTTACCAAAAGAAATACACGACGATCATTTCTACGACCATGAAAATGATTTCTATACAGCGCTGGAAGCACGTGTTTCTAACTGGTCGCCAACAAAGAATTTTGTAGGAGAAAAATTTGTAAAAAAATATGACTGGAATAATTCTGTTGGACAGTACGATCAGGCATTTAATAAGATCATGTAATTATTTTTTCAGGAAATAACTTTAATAATCCCTCCTCACTCGTATCACAAACACCCCGCTCCGTAATTAACCCCGTGACCAAACGGGCGGGTGTCACATCAAATGCATAATTAGCGGCAGGGCTTTCGGCAGGTGTCAATAACACATTTTCTTGTTGGCCATTTTTATTTAAACCCCATATTTTTTTCACTTCATTTTCATCTCTTTTTTCAATCGGGATTTCTTTTAATCCATCTTTTAATTCCCAATCTATGGAAGAGGACGGCGCACCGATATAAAAAGGAATTCCATTATCCTTTGCAGCCAAGGCTTTTAAATAAGTCCCAATTTTATTGGCGACATCACCGGTGCGGGTAGTTCGGTCGGTCCCAACAATAACCATGTCCACCAACCCATGCTGCATTAAATGCCCGCCAGTATTGTCGGCAATTACCGTATGCGGCACACCATGTTCTTTTAATTCAAATGCAGTAATGCGTGCACCTTGATTGCGGGGTCGGGTTTCGTCCACCCACACATGCACGGGGATGCCTTTGTCGTGGGCAGCATAAATGGGCGCAGTGGCAGTGCCATAATCAATGCAGGCCAACCACCCTGCGTTGCAATGGGTCAGGATATTAACAGCGATATTCTTATTTTTTTTCCCTGCAAATATTTCTTCAATTAATTTTAAACCGTGTTCACCAATTAATTTACAATGCTCAACACTTTCCTCTGTTATGGCGTGAGCCGTTTCAAGAATGGCTTTTATTTTTTCTTTTTTATCGCCATTTATTTTATCTATTTTATTTAAAATTAAATCCACCGCATAAGCCAAATTGACCGCTGTCGGGCGGGTCGCTTTGAGACGTTGGGCTGCCTCATTTATTTTTATATTAAAATTATTTTCAGGAATATGCAAAGCGGCGACGTACATGCCATAGGCTGCAGTCGAACCGATGAGTGGCGCACCCCGCACATGCATGTCCCGGATAGCTATTTCAAAATCTTCCAGTGAGCGTAAATTTTCTATAATAAATTCATGCGGCAATGGTCGTTGGTCAATGATTTGAACAACTGTCGGTCATCGTTATTTACCCAAATAGTGCGGTAGGATTGGCCGTTTATTTTCAAAAGGAAAAAATTAATTGGAAATTAAAAATCATGTCACTCGGCAACAAAATTCGGATTAATTTTTATCATTTGGTCGGCACTGCCGGAAACCCGTTTGAAGCCGATTTTTTCATACAGCCCGTGCGCGTCGTCGGTCAGGAGCATCCAGCTTTCCATATTTTGCAATTGGGGATGGGCCAACACACATTCAAGCAGCCAGGTCGCTAAACCTTGCCCTTGGTATTTTTCAATTACAAAAACGTCGGAGATATAAGCATAACTAAAAAAAATCGGAGGTGACGCTGGCAAAACCAATCTGTTTTTTTCATAAAATAACCCAAAGCATAATTCTCCTTCTATTAAATCTTCCGTTTCCGATAATTTAGCTTCTTTTTCCCAATATGATTCTTCGTCAGAAATTGATGGATAAATGGGTGTCCAATAACGACGGGTCGGTCGAAATGGAAAACACTGGATTGTCTTGGTTATTATATTTTTGATGCTTCATAAAATTACACCTGGTAGGTTTTAAAACCTACCAGGTGTTTTTGTTAAATATTAATTGAAAAAAACCACCAGCCAAATAGGCAGACAGCTTATTAACTTCAATCATTCCCTTTACCTTGCTCCAGGATTTTATTAAAATAAATCCGGTAACAAGCGCAACGGCCAGCCCCATCATTGCTTTCCAAGATCACCATAAAGGAAAAGCCCACGCCAAATAAAACACTGTAATCCAGAAAACAACCTGCTACCATGCAAACCAGTTCGAGGGGCAATTTGCCAGGAGCAACTTCCTCCGCTTTTAATTCCCGAAGAAATGGCCGGCTGGATCACTGCCTGCCATCCAGAAGCATGTGGTTTGATGAGCTTGTAAAAACTCAACAGCGTGTTGTGTTCAGTGGGCTGGGAAGAAAAGTGACGGCCAACCAAGCTGCCGTCGTGACGGCAATGCCGGAAAGCAACCTGACGTGTGCAAAACTTCGGGCTGGAGGACCAAAATAGAGGGCAACGAGAATGAAGTTCTGACTAATGCCGCAACTTCGCTCCATGCATTGATGCGCCACCAAAACCAGCGCAGGATAAAAATGAGGCCAGTGCCAGCGCCGATCTGCAAGAGATCACATTGAAGGCCGCTAAGGGCACTTTCCATTTTAGTGCAACCAGCCCAGCCAACACCATCAATGATACCGTGGAGATACGGCCAACATTGACCAACTCCTTTTCACTAGCTTGGTTTTACAAATCTTTTTATAAAAAAATCGTTGATCATAAGAAGACCCCCAATTTAGTTGGGTAGAAATGGTCGACATGAACGCCGCTATCAAAGATGCCAACACCAAACCGAGCAGACCATGTGGCAAGAAAGTCATCATGGTTGGATAGGCCAAGTCGTCGTTGATGACTTGATCGGAAAGGTGCGGGAACGCCGTTTTCAAAGAAGCGAGGTCGGGGAACACAATGAGCGATGCCAATGCCACCAAAACTAAGGCCATGTCGCAGCGCATAATGGGCAAAATTGAAAAACATCGTTGCCCCGATAGCGTGGTTCTCCGATTTGGCGAAAGCATACGCTGGGCAATATAGCCACCACCGCCCGCCCTACCGGCATTGCAAACGCTCCACCACTGTACGGCCAGTGGCAAAATGAAAAAAGGCACCAGTGCATCCATGTCGCTAAAATCTGGGATGACATTCAGTTTTCCAATCACATTGGGATGTTCCAGCATCGCTGCGACGCCGCCTACCTGTGGCAGGTTGACGACCACGTATGCTGCACCAACGATGCCGACCATGGCAATGATAAACTGGAAAAAATCCGTCCAGATGATACCCGTCAAACCTCCCAGAGAGGAATAGGTCACCGTTACAATGGAAGCGATCAGGATCGTTTGGATAGGCGTGAGGCCCAGCATTACCCCACCTATTTTGATGGCTGCCAACGATACGGTAGCCATGATGATAATATTAAAAAATACGCCCAGATAGATGCGTTCAAACCTGTGGAGGAAATGCAGCGGTTTTGCCAGGCCGTATCTCAATTCATAAAATTCGAGGTCGGTCTGCACACTGCTCCGCCGCCAGAGTTTGGCGACGAACACCGTAAGCATACCCGTAAGCAGGAAAGCCTCCACCACTGCCAGTTGCCGGAAACACCATTCTTGCGGACGATATCCGTTACCAGGTTGGGTGTATCGGCAGAGAAGGTTGTGGCGACCATCGAAAAGCCCAGCAGCCACCAGGGCATGTTGCGGCCAGACAGGAAAAATCAGAATAACTCTCGCCCGCTTTTTGGAGGCGACCAAGCCGATAATAATGGTGAGGATAAAAAAGCCAATGATGATTGACCAATCCAGCAAGTTTAAGCGTTGTTGCATGAAGTTGAAATTGGTTTGTCGTTTTTAAAATCGGCTTGAAGCTACGGCATTCTCTTTTATTTATTACAAAATGATTTTTTATTTTAGCTATAATAGCCAAGCTGCATGCCTTTGGCCCCGTTTTCTGAAGGGTGTTGTTACATATCGTTTTTCAAAAAAAATAGAAGAGGGTGGTATTCTACTGAACAATAGATTTTTCTAAAGTGTAAAATGCTGATACAGAGGATTTTGTGGTCTTGCCCTCCAATGAATCAATTCATTAATTTCCCCAATGAATTCTTCAAAAGAGAAAACCTCTGCCAATAAATAAATTTTCAAAAAACCTTGCATAAAGACGGATTTCGCAGGGGCTATAAAGCTACCCAGTCATAAAATATCCTCATTTCCTGTGGCTCAACTTGTTCAAAAAATGAACGATGCCTTTCTGGATGGCCATAACGTAAATAATGGTCAATACGGCAAACATCAGATCAATTTTATGTTGCCCCTTTGGACGGGCAAGCCCTCCAATCGTAGGCCGCTCTTTTTCAGGTGCTTAAAGCAGATTTCGATTTTATATCTTTTCCGATAAAATTTCGAGGCTTCCTTCCATGTCCCCCATGTTGGTCATCAGGAAGATGCAACCTGCTTTACCCTTGGATGAATCGTTACCGGAAAGCTGTCAATTTAACGATCAGTTCCGACATCAAAACCGCTTCGACATAGCTTTGCAAGAGGCGGATAAATAGCGCCGGATAACTTTCAGCCCTAATTTCCTGTCCTTGATTTTGCTCTTTTTATGCCAAAGTTCAATTTTGAAATTGGCACGAATGCGCATGACAAATTGAACGCCCCGTTTTCTAAGCCCTAAACCAATCAAAGCCAATGAATTCACGGTCTCCTTGCAATATGGAGCTGTAGCATCGGAACATCGGATAAAGACCATATATCGATCAATTTATCCAACAAATCCAAGCGCTGCCTGCAGCTGTTGTTTCCTGCATGCCCCAGGTCAAGCTAAACCAGGGGACGAAAACGTCACGGTACAAAAGACCGATAACCAACAGGTTGATGTGCGTTTTTCCGTACTTCCAATTGGTCCGGTCTAAAAGTAGGTAGCAATCAGGGCTTTATAAAAGAAAAGTTGAAGATCACCAAATGCAGGCAAACTGAAAAACATCTGGTGGTGCTGCCCGATTGAAAAAGCGTTTCAAACTGGGCTATAAGCGGTTGAATTTCCGAGTTTTTCATCCAAAACTTTTGCCCATCCGCTTTGCTGCCGCACTTAAATTAGTGGTCTGGGCTGCCAAATGCAGGTGCAAACCAATAATAACTGGCTTAGTTTTTTCTCTGATAACGGGTATTTGCGATTGCAAATCCTTGAGCTTTACTTCATCATGGCGAAAATGGTTTGGTGACCTTATTTTTTTCGCCTTTTTTGTGCCATTACTCTTCCAACTTTTTGGAAGGGTGTTGTTACATATCGTTTTTCAAAAAAAATAGAAGAGGGTGGGGTATTTTGTTTTTGCGAAATATATCTCAAAATAGGGCTGCCTCGCATGTTCCACTCCAACATACGAGACAACCTGGATTTCAATTATATCAAAAACTAAAACTCAAACCTAAACTAATAATGTCCGCTTTCAGCCCCGTGCTTCGGTCGTAATGGCTGTATTTCACATCAATACTTTTCACCATCAAAACGGGACGCTCTTTAAAGGGCAACTTCATCCGGGCCAAACCGTTGACGGGCGAGTACCGGATGCCAGCGCCATAGGTATGGCTTTGCAATTTCGACAAGTCGTAATCAGAGGTGTAAAACTCCTCGTCGAGGGTGTGCTGTTTATAAGGTTGGAAATAATCCGCCGCCGTCTGCGTGTGGTACCGATAAAATGGGTAAACCGATAAAAAGCGGTTGATTTTTACGGGCAGCTCCACACTTGCCGTATGCGCCGTCACGCCCCAATCATCCCAATAATAGCGGTAGTACAGTTTGGCGATCAACCAATCCGTCGCATGGTAATTGAACCTGACACCGATGGGGATTTTCAGCCTTGTGCCGGGCAATTGCTCGACCTTGGCGGCATCCTGTTCTTGGAAAAAGACCCGGTGAAACGGAGTGGACAACAGGCCGTTCATATAAATGCCTTCGAGTTGTACTGAAGCCTGCATCCGCTTGTTGAGCACATGGGAAATGGTCAAGGAGCCATTGTAAGATTGCCGCTTGTCCGTTGGCACCAATGCCCCTTGTCGCCGTAGTTCGGTTGGGTAAATGAGCTTCCACTTATCGATAAATGCCTGCCCGCTCACCCCAATGGAAGTGTTGTGGTCTTTCGATTCCCAGCCATAATTAAAGCCAGTATTGAAAGAGGTATAATCGTACTCCCGGCTACCACCGACCCGCAAGCCAAAGGTCTGTTGCGGCGACAATTTATAGGAAACGCCCACATTGCCATGCACCCGCATATCAGAACTGGATTCACCAGAGAACACATTGTCGATCAGATCAGTAGAGGCAGAGGAATAATAGTCAAAACCCGCATCAACGTTCAGTCCCAACTCCTTCGTCATAGGGATTTTCAAAATCACCTTCGAAGTGTAATCTGTCAGTTTTTCTGTACCGATGCCACCCGTCACGGCGCCATTGTTGCCGTCCTGCGCGTAGTAGCTGGTCAGGAAATCGAGCTCTATGGGGTCTGGTGGTGACGGGTCGTAAGTCGTTGAATCCAATTCGATCTGAGTACCCTTTTTCTTATTGTCTTTTTCTGGAAAAAGGGGCATGTTCCGGAGTTGAGCCTTTACCTCCTGCGCAAAAAGGAAGAGGCAAAAAAACAGGCTGATGATGGTTAATTGCATCCGCAACCTCCTCCTACTTTACCCCCGTTTGCTCCAGAGGCACCTTCCCGGTATGTTTGAAAATTGGTTTCAAAATATTCCACTTTGCGGGCAGCCAGTTCCATCTCGGCATCGTTCAAGTACATTTTTTGGTACTCTTTGACCGATACGCACGATGTCATGGCCGACATGGCTAAAGCAAAAAGAAGAATCATTTTTGGTGTCTTTTTCATGATGGTATTTTAAGCAGTTAACAGTTGGCATTGAGCAGTTGACAACTATTTTTTCGAATAAATCAATTCATTATTATTGTTGACCAGAAGGCACTCCACGCCTTTCAGTTGGCTGATGAGGGCGAGCCCTTCTTCCTGTCCCAGCACGGTAACGGCGGTGGCCAGTGCATCGCCCAGTTCAGGGTTGGGGCAAATGATGCTAACGCTCTTGAGGCCTTCCACTGGCCAGCCGGTGCGGGGGTCGATGATGTGCGAGTATTTTTTGCCGTTTACCAAGGCAAACTTTTCGTAGCCGCCAGACGTGACGACCGAGCCATGCGGTATGCTGAATTCAGCCAAAGCCCTTTCCGGTGCTTCGGGGTCAGAAATTTTGACTGACCAAGGTTTGTCGGCCAGTGGCTGCCCCCAACAGAGCAGGTCCCCGGCAGCATTGACGAGCCCGCTTTCGACACCGATGTTTTGCATGACCATTTTGGCCCGCACAGCAGCGTAGCCTTTGCCGATGGCGCCGAAGCCGATCTTCATACCTTTTTCCTTTAGAAAAACCGTCCGCCGCTCTTCGTCCAAAATAATATGATGGTAATTACCCAGGCGCCGAAGTTCTTCGAGCTTCTCCGGCGAAGGCATGATGCTTTCTTTGCCGTCGAATTTCCAATAATACCTCGACAACGTACCGCTGATATCGAAGGCCCCTTTCGTTATTTTGGACAATTGTTGGGAGCGCTTGATGAGGTCGAAAAGCTCCTGCTCCACCTCCACCGGGGCGACGCCCGCCATAGCATTGATCCTGCTGGTGGAGGAATCGTCTTTCCAGGAGGAGATCAAATTTTCGATCCGTTCGGTCTCAGCGACACCCGCCCGGATGCCGTCCCAAGCGACTTGTGGGTCTTCGTGGATAGCGGTGAACACAAAGCGGCAGCCCATCAATTTGATGACATAGTGGTGCGCTTTCTTCTGTCTCGCAACAGGTTTCAAAAGTGTGGCTTGCATGGAAAAAAGGTGTTATAAGGATTTGAAAATGGGTAGTTCAGGACTGAGGTCGCTTCACTTAGAATCGGAAACGGTGGCATCTGTTTTTACAATGGAAGCTTCTCCGCCGATCATTTTCTCAATCTTTTGGATATAACCACTGACGGGCAGGCGTTGGTCATAGCCAAATTCCCCTTTTACATTTCCCGTTGCATCGGCCAGTACGACCAGTGGGAAAGCCCCCTGTTTGTTGTATTGCTCTGCCAATTTTTCGTTGTGGGCCTGTTGCTCTTTCGATAGGCGGTTGGCTTTTTTGTAAGGGAAATCGACTTCCACCAAGACAAGGTTTTTATCGGCAAACTCAACGAAGGAGCTATCCTCCAGAACAGTTGTGCGGAGTTGGATGCAGGGCTTGCACCAGTCGGAGCCAGAAAAAACCAGCGCAATGGGACGGTTGGTTTCTGCTGCCAATTTCTTGGCGTCATCGAAATTGTGTTGGAAGGTTTGACCTATTACCAAATTTGACAAAAGGATCAGGACGAAAACTGCCTGCGCAGCCTTTTCAGCGGTTTTGTACATGTTTGAAAATTTAGATTAAAAAATGGTAAAAGGTCAATTACATAAAGGATAGGTTGTTGCTGTTTGATTACCAGACAACGGAGGCAGGGGTTTCCCCCTAAAGGATTCTTGTTTTTTTTAAATAAAATTGAAAGTAGTGCAGAAAGCAGGGTAGGATAGGGCAGAAGATCTTGTGGGTGAGATGGGTATAGGAGGCAAATAAAAAATGCCCCAGAAGTTTCCTTCTGAGGCATATATCCGTTCAGGTCGATCTTCGGTAAAACCGAGATGGACTGTAAGAGTCATTGATTACCAACGGCTTCCACCGCCGCCTCCGCCGCCATAGCCTCCACCGCCACGGCTTCCGCCGCCGCCGCCATATCCTCCTCCGCCGCCACGGCGACCACCGCCACCGCCACCGCCGCCGCTGCCACGCTCACCTCTTGGCTCAGCTTTCTTAACGACAATCGTACGGCCATCCAAATCTGAATCGTTCAGGTCGTTGATGGCGCTTTGACCTTCTCCATCGTCATCCATTTCCACAAAGCCAAACCCTTTGGATTTACCTGTGAATTTGTCCATGATAACATTGGCAGAAGATACGTTTCCGTACTGTTCAAAAACTTTTCTCAGGTCTTCGCTTTCTGTGTCGAAGCTGAGTTTTGCAACAAAAATATTCATTGAAAAAAAATTAAAAATGATAAAAAAAAATACAAGAAAAAATAAAATCGAAAAGCAAAGGGCCTGAAAATCAGTTGGTTGCCATTTACAGGTTTTTATTTTATTGATTCTTAGCTAAAAATCGCAGAAGTGATCGTCCTCGCAACTGACCATGAATTTTCTGGCAATAATGCCAGACAAAGGAATCAGTTGAATTGAACATCAACAAAAAGAAGGATAATTAAAAGATAAACTGGAAATTTTAAGACTTGCGGACCGGAAGGAAGGAAAGCTATAAAACTGCGGGTTATCGAATAAAAGGCCTGTTTTGAATATCTGAGTTCTTTAAACCTATGCAAATAAACAGCTATTATTTGAGTATTGTTGCATCCCGACAAATTCTTTTATTTTTCAGGAGGTCTATTTGGGCCAATCATCAGGATTTTTTGACCATTAATTGGTGAAATCGGCCTGTAAACATTGGGGTATTGCCCTATTTGTCCTTGATTACCCTGTCTTTTTATTTTTTTTATTTTTTTCGGTTATCCTGATTAAAAAGATACCTTTACCGCCTATTCCTTAATTCCAATACACCTCCACAAGCAACAAATTTAAACTAATGCTAAGATACCAAGCTGACATCCGCTCATTGAGCTTTATGGTCATCACGGCTGCATTGCTCATTATTTTATGGCAATATGGCAGTGACATGTCCCAACCAATCTGGATTCTCTGTTACGGACTGCAATTATTGATGGCGGTCATCGTGTCCACCATCGTTCACAACCACCAGCACCTGGCCATGTGGACAGTCAAATGGCTCAACGTCCTCACCGATAATTTCCTTACTGTGTTTTACGGCTTTCCAGTGTTTGCCTGGATCCCGACGCATAATTCCAACCACCACGTTCATGTGAACAAAGAGCAAGATTACACGAAGACCTACATGGCTTCGGAGAAAAATAATTTGTTGACGCTGCTGACCTATCCATCGCTCAGCGGGTTCAAACAGCAAAAAGCGGTCGGGAACTATTTCACCAATTTGTACAAAGAAAACAGGCGCAAATTCTATTTTCATTTACTACAGATTGTTTCCCTCGTTTCATGGATATTGATTGCTCTGTTGGTTGATTGGAAAAAAGCCTTGTTGTATGTCGTTATTCCCCAGCAGGTTTCCCTGTTCACCGTCCTTATTTTCAATTATATCCAGCACATACACGCCGACGAAGAATCGGATTTCAACCACTCCCGCAACATGACGGGGAAACTGTTGAATTTCTTATTATTAAATAATGGGCTGCACACCGCTCACCACATGTCACCGGGCATTCACTGGAGCAGGCTAAGGGAAAAGCACGATCAGATCGCCCCCAAAATTGACCCCCGTTTAAATGAGAAGAACTTCGCCTGGTATTTATTACGGGTGTATGTTTTAGGTTTATTTATCCCTTCTTGCCGGACCCATAACATGAGAATGGAAAGGATGAGGAAACAGTACACTTGAGTAATAGGGGAAGGAAATGCTATTTGCCATCTTAGTATTTTATCCTTGCTTATTGCTGATCAATCAACAAACATCAACTAACAAACACACATGAAAGTATCTGATTTTATCGAAGTCAAAGACCCGAAAGTGGGGGCCCGGTACCGCAATAAAAAAGCGCAAGCAGGTCATTTCGTACAAGACTATATCAATGGGAAGATTGACATCAACATGGACTTGTTCGAAATGCTGAAACATAAGGACGAGATATTTAATTACGACTACGTCTGGCACCACTATAAATTTTTCTTCTCCCGCATGATCCCCGAAGTGGTGAGCCATTCCCAAAAGCAGGACGAGCGGATTGTGCGCAGCCATTACGATAACAAGAATGATTTATTCAACTGGTTTCTCGGCCCTCGCATGATCTATACGAGCTGTTATTTTGAAAACCAAAATGAAACTTTGGAAGCGGCGCAGGACAATAAAATGAACCTCATCGCCCGGAAAATGCAGCTCAAAAAAGGCGAAAGCTTATTGGATATCGGTTGTGGTTGGGGTACGTTGGTGGCGCACATGGCCAAGTACTATGGGGTGGACGCAACGGGCGTAACCATTGCCCAAGCAGGTGCAGAATGGGGCACTCGGCAAATCGGAGAATACGGCGTATCGCCTGAACAGGCCCGCATCTGGCGAATGGATTACCGCGATATTCCCCGCAACAAAAAATATGATAAGATTACCTGTCTCGAAATGGCAGAGCACGTCGGCATCAAGAATTTCAAAAAATTCATGAAGCAGATTTATGATATGCTGGAGGACGACGGGCTTTTTTATATGCAGATTGCCGCCATCCGCGAGCGGAGGCACCTTTTCCAGAAAAAAGACCGGGAAGACTTGGTGTGGGGATTATTTATGAATGAATATATCTTCTCTGGTGCCGATGCAAGTATGCCGTTGAACTGGGATTTGCAGCGCGTTGAAAAAGTGGGATTCGAAGTCCACAGTGTCGAAAACATTGGCATCCATTACGGGAAAACCATCCATTACTGGTATGACAACTGGATGCGCAATAAAGAAAAAGTATTGGAAAAATACGGGGAGCAAACCTTCCGCATTTACTCGGTCTTTCTCGCTTGGTCAGTCTATATCGCACGGCAAGGAAGCTCTACAGCTTATCAGATTGTTTGCCGTAAAAACCTGAACAATGCTGACCGCAACCGTTTTATCGGAAAGACAAATCTAGGTGAAATGGAACCAGCGAAATCTACGAACGGCACTGTGCCTGCGGCTGTATAAAATAGTAAGACTGGTAAGAAAAAAAATCCCGGCTTTCCATGAATTCATGGAAGCCGGGATTTTTTATTTTTATGATTCTTTGACTTGGATTGTAGCAAGTCGTTAAAACGAGTGGAGTAAACTTGTTCTTTGTCAAAACACAACTTTAGGGCAGCAAATTGAAAATTAATACCGCCGAAAATAAGTTTTTAATAATTCGTTTTCGCTAGAAGGCCGGAGGTTGCAAAACCTCCTCTACCCAGGCCCTTCGCTATCGTTGGGTTGCAGCCATGAAACGAATGTAGAGGAGGTTTTGCAACCTCCGGCTTATTTACGAGAAATTTAATTTTCAATTTGCTGGGCTAAGCTCATGGCTTTTTCTCCATTTGCGATTTTACATTATTCAAGTTTTGGACAAATAAATCCAAATTTGGATCACCACTCGCTTTGGCCAACTCAACAGCTTTCTCGTAACTTTCAACTGACTCCTTCATTTTTCCATTATGGGCCAAAACCTCTCCATAGCTGTCGAAAACATTGGCTGATTGCGGGAACAACAAAGTATTGCTTTTGAAAATCACCTCGGCTACCTCTGGTTTTTTATGGCCCATTAAATAATCGTATCCCATGGCGTTGATCGTCCACTCTTCCAACAAACCTGCTTGGAGGCATTTTTTTAAGTGATGAACAATCGGCTCTTCGTTGGAGGTAGCACTGTAACTATCAAGGCTCTTTTGCAAGTCGGCAAATAGCGCCTTGTATTTTTCTTTTAAACTGTTCCGGTAAGTTTCCGCCTGTATTTTAGCCAGTTCATGTGCTTTGTCCAACGCTTCGTCAGCAGTTGTTTTCACCTCGGGTATGACCCCAACACCTTCCCAATTTGTTTTTGTGATTGGATTAATAGCACGACCCGTAGGAATAAATACCTGTAATTTATCATTGATTGGAAAACCACCGCCGGGGTTGGCACCGCCACCGGTTGTTTCGCCCACCAACGTTGCTCTTTTTTGGGTCTGCATATTATAGGAAAATTCCTCGGCACCAGAAAAAGTATAATTGCTCGTTAAAACAAACAACGGAACGTCGGGCATTTTTTCACCACCAACTTTGTCCAAAGTCCAGAATTCTTCCGTAGTGTCTCCTTCTCTCCAGTATAAACTGTTCAAGTGCACACGTTTGTCAAAAAAATAGCTGCATAGATATTGGACCATGCCCGGGCTTCCGCCGCCATTTTTTCTCAGATCAATAATCATAGCATCGGAAGTGGACAGTAATTTCATATAATTATCAGCGATTGGCCCGCCCCTTTCCACGGAAGCAAAGCCCCGCAAGTCCAAGTATCCGACGTTGCCTTCCAGTTTTTTTGCCTCCCGAAAACCTGCGACACTTTCCCGGCTTTGGGCTATTTGATGCAATCGCTCTTCTACCATACTTTCCGGGGTGTTTTCAGTCGCCCGAAAAGGAGGGACGGGGCGAATTCGCATGTGCTTGTCTTTATTGATGGTTTGTACGGATGCTGTCAACGCAGCACCAAAAGATTCAGCTGTTTCGTATTCATCAAAATGTCCAGACTTCAATTGTTGATTTAAATGTTCCGCTGTCTTTTTTGCTACATCGGGAAATACATAATGATCGATCATCAATTCATTCAAACGCTGAACTGTTTTCTCTTTAAATTCTTTGGTGATCGTTGTTTCTTGGGCATTTGATAAAAAGAAAAATAGCAGGATAAATGCTGAGGTGAAGATTTGTTTCATAATTATTTTTTAGAAATTTTAATGCAATTAATTTTTTTAGAACCTAACAAATTTAGGTGGGGGGCAACCGAAAATTGTAAAAAAGTAAAAATTACCTTGGGTCGTATTGGTTAGAAAATCTTTTATTTATGGTTGTTTGGGAAATTTTAATCAATTGGTTTTCCCGTTTGAAAAAGCGGAGCGGGCATGACCCGAAATAGGCTTTAAAAGTTTTAATAAAGTGTGCCTGATCGTAAAACCCTGCTTCCAATGATAATTCTGTCAGGTTATAATTCGGATATTTATTTTGCAATTGCAGAAAATAATTAATCCGCCAAATACAGGATATTTTTTTAGGTGATAAGCCTATTTTATGAATAAAATGTTTGTGCAAAGTAGCTTTGCTTACACCAAAAACAGGAAATAATTCTTTTACCTTTAAATCCCCCTTTCGGTCTAATATATAATTTAATTGTGCACGGAGGTTTTGGTCAATGGAAAAGGAATTTTTAAAAAGATTATTAAACAATGTTTCGGTCAATCCTATTTTTTCTTTGACTTCTTTAGCGGTAATAATTTTATGTATCAATTGTTGATCATTTACATTTAAGTCAAATAATTTTTCCAAAGGCAACACTTGATCATTTAAATGGAACAGAGGTGTCTTAATTAAATTAGCAAAGGCAAACGGTTTGAAGCGGACTCCAAATATTTTTATCGCTTTGTGAACCGCAAAATTTACACCGCTTGTTTTTTGGCCAAAAAAAGTTGCTCCGGGGTTAATGCCTTTCCATACATTTTCTGAAAATCCCCGCATATTAAAAATAGTATCAGCAAATACAATATCAAATGTGCAATCGGGAGAAAGTGCTTCAAAAGGGCTGTCCAACTCGTCCGGGGCAAGTTCCAACTCCCAATAACATTCTATATGCTGGGAAAAATGGGAAGACACTTCAAATTCTTTGTACCTCATGGTTGTGTTCATTTTATGGCTGAAGGCTGCATTAAAATATTTGAAACAATATATTGCAACATTCTTTTAATAGGGAATTTGACGACGCAATGCCCAAAATGATTACAAAATACCTTGCTAAAAAGACCTATGGCCATAATGTTAGTTGCTTTTGAATCGATACAAAGAATATTGGCAATTCTGAATATTGTGCAGTAGTTTAACCATCGCCAAAAACAAGGGGCGGGTAAATACAATTAATGTATACCGAGAAAAAATGCCTATCTTCGTCCTCTCCAGTTATTTTCAGTGTTATTTTGATCCGTCAACAAGACCTTTCCGTGTAATTCTGACCATAGCAGGCGGTATTTTTCATTTAAAATTCAATTATGGCCAGATCACAAGAATCATTTTCAAAAAAAGAAAGAGAAAAGAAAAGACAAAAAAGGAAGAAAGACAAAGCAGAAAAAAAAGCAGAACGCAAAGCTGAAGGCGGTGAAAAGAAGAGCTTCGAAGACATGATCATGTATGTGGATGAATTTGGCAACCTCACCCCAACTCCTCCGGACCCTGCCAAGAAGAAAAAATTCAAAAAAGAAGACATTGAGATCAGCGTCCCTAAACAAGGAGAGGAACAGGAGCGAGATCCGATTAGAAAAGGAACTATCAAATTTTTCAATGAAGAAAAAGGATATGGTTTCATCATTGACAAAGACACCAACGAAAGTATTTTTGTCCATGCAAATAATTTAATGGACGAAGTGAGAGAACGTGACCGGGTCGTTTTTGAAATAGAAATGGGGGCTAAAGGTCCCAATGCAGTCCGCGTTAAATTGTTTGTTTAAAGGTTTAAAAAGAAATTGTACGCAAAACAAAATGCCCTGGAGGAAAACCCTCTGGGGCATTTTGTTTTACGTTTAGCAATTGTCATATCAGTTTAAAAAAACAAATAAATACCTTACTCACGGATTTTTCCAACCGCCCATATTCTTGCATATTTTTTTATTATTGCCAATGTTGAAATATCTTGGTCATAAATAGAATACCAACCTTGGTATTCAAAAGGCGGGTCACCCGTAAAGTCATCGCCTGGCTGCCAAATAGCTTTATGCAACCTTGGCCTCCCCTCTCCAGCCCACGCCCAGAAATTGGCGCCAGCAATAGACTCCCCTTTTTCTATCAATTCATCTATAAAATAAAATATTTCAGCATAATAGCGGTCTCGCCAAATAGTGCTTGCGCTCGGGTCATGGCTACCGCTATCCCGGGCGATTCCAAATTCTTCTAACACTACTGGCTTATTTAATTTTTTGGCGGAGCGCACATGTCGACGGATATATTTTTTTGCTTTTTTCAATGCTTTTTCAAAACTGGTAACTGCTTTTTCTGGATCGTACCAACCCCAATTTTGCACCCATATATGCATCGTCGCATAATCTATATTAGGGCATTTATTTTCTTTTTTAAATTTTCGGCTAAATGGTACAAAAGCATTGCCTTCGCTGCCAATAGAAACTAAATGATTGGGGGCAATATTTTTAATTAAAGCGGCGGTTTTATCGATCCATTGATAATAGGCTGTTGTATTGGTAATGGCTCGTGGCTCATTGGCCAACTGCCAAGCCATAATGGTTGGGTCGTCTACGTAATTAATGCCGGTGTATTTATTTTTTCTTTTTAAAATAAAACGGAGATGGTCGTGCGATAAATCAACCGCCTTTTTATCCGAAAAAAAGCGGGCAGAAAAGTTCATAAATTTTAACCATTTCCATTTTTCTGCCGGAGGTGGATAAGGATTTTTGCCTGTAACCCATGCCATGTATTGCGCCATGCCCGACCATGGCCACATATTATTTAAACATAAAACGGCGTGCATGTCCCGTTTGGACATTTCCGAAAGCAAGAAATCCAAACCATCCAATAAAGTCTTCATTATAAATACTACGGTTCCCGTTGGAAGGAAGGCACGATGCGCCAGAGCTCGTTATCGGGCCCTTCGCTGGCCGCCATAATTGGAGGTTTTAATGCCTAACGCATTTAAGTGGTCAAGTTCTCGTAACAACCTTAGGCGGTGCTATAGAGTAACTGGATGCAGTTCATCCCATACTGAAATTGGTGTTAGAGGTGGCAAGGCTGGTTGTTTTTATAAAAAATATTGCCCACGGATAGTGATAAAATCTTCTGATAAAATTTTGGCAAAATTTAAACTGCAAAAAATAACGATTAATAGGTTTTTAAACATGAATTAAAAAATGGATTTCGGCAAATTACATCATCATATTTTCGACATTTAAACAAACCCTGACATCACATCAATTGCCCCAATAAACCTTCCCGTTTATTTTTCGAAACTGGTATTTTCATTCCATTTTCCATTACCAAATATCCGCCATCGCTCCGAACAAATTCCTGCACTTTTTCCAGATTAATTAAATGCGAATTATGGGGGCGGTAAAAATTCATTGGCACCAATAATTCCTCAAATTCTTTTAAGGTTTTGGAAATTAATTTTTTGCGGTTGCCCGCTAAAAAAACCATAGTGTAATTGCTGTCCGATGTGCAAGCAATAATATCATCTTTTTCCACAAATTCAATACTCTCCTTGGTCGCCAGAGCGATCTTGGTCGGCCCTCCATTACGGGCGGATTTTACATTTTCCAATAAACCTTCAATTTTATTGGAACGCATTTCCTCACTGGCTTTTATTTTATATTTATCTATCGCATTTTTTAATTCCTTGTTTTGCACTGGTTTTAATAAATAATCCAATGCGCTGGCTTTTACGGCCTGTATGCCGAACTGGTCATAGGCGGTTGTAAAAATGACATCGAAAGTCAACTGTCTGCCCAGTTCCTCCAGCACATCAAAGCCATTGAGCATCGGCATTTCAATATCGAGAAATAATAAATCCGGTGGGTTGTTTTTTAAATATTCCACTGCTTTAATAGGCTCATTAAATGTCTGGATAATTTTCACTTCTGGACAATAATTTTCCAATTTCCATTGCAAAGTTTCGATGCTATGGTGTTCGTCGTCGAGGATAACTGCGTTGATCATTTTTTAAATGGTTGGATGGTTAGACGGTTAATAGTTCTGCAAATTGGAAATAAATAATTTGAACAAAAATCAACGTCTTTTCATGCGGGCCGAAGGGTCGGTTGAGCCTTTGCCATCGGTCTGCTCGGCCCTCAAGGGGTTCTAAGGGGCGGCGTCGGTTTGAGAACCGACGCCGCCCCTTAGAACCCCTTGAGGAGCACCCCGAAGTAAATTCGGGGCAGGCAGTTGGAACATTGCCAAATGCAATAGTTATCCTGCTCCGCATTTCATTATTTTTCAATTTGCTACCCTACCAACCATCTAACCATTTATTCTATTGGTATCACCAATTCCACCTTCGTCCCTGCTGCGTGGCCATCTTCATCTTTTAAGTCGAATATTTTAACCGAAGTATTGGTGTTGTACAATTTATTAATCATAGAAATGCGGTCTTGGGTAATTTCCATACCGACCGATTTTTTTCCACGGGTGGGACGGCTGGCCCTGATTTCCATGGCCCGTTCCCGACCGATTCCATTGTCCACAATGATGCAATGGAGGGCGTCATTTTGGTTTTGGATGGAGAGGGTCACTTTTCCTGGCTGCCCGTTTTGTTTGTGCATCAAACCATGCCATATCGCATTTTCAACGTAAGGCTGCATGAGCATGGGCGGGATGTCTATGCTTTCCACGTCGATATTTTCGTCCACTTTTATTTCATAGTCAAATTTATCTTTAAAGCGGAGCGACTCCATTTTCATATATAGTTCAAGGGCGTCTATTTCGTCTTTTAAATTGACATAATTGGACCGGGAATTTTGCAAAATCAACCTAATTAAACGCGCAAAATTATTGAGATATTCAGACGCCTTATGAGTTTCATTTTTAATAATATAACTATCGATGGAATTTAAGGAATTAAATAAAAAATGCGGGTTCATTTGTGCGCGGAGCGCCGTCATTTCTTGGCCAGCCAATTTTTTTTCAAACTCTGTCCGCAACCGTTCCTCCTTTCTTATTTGTGAAATCCTGAATCGGTAAATGGCATAAATAATTAGCCCGATAAAATAAAGCACCGACAGCCGAAACCACCAAGCCGCCCACCAGGGTGTGTCTATAGTGACCGGTAAAGTAAATATTTCATCGTTCCAAATCCCTTCGTTATTGGCCGCTTGCAAATGAAATAAATAGTTGCCACTCGGCACATTGGTGTAGTTGGCGTAGCGACGGCCCTTGGCTTCGATCCAGTCTTCGTCAAAATTTTCCAACTGATAGCGGAACTGGTTGTGCTCCGCCAACGTGAAACCCAATGCGGCGAAACTGAATGAGAAGAAATTTTGCCAATGTTTGAGATGAAGGGCTGTAAGCTTGTGGCTAACCGTGTCCGTTTCCCACGGTTTTTCCAAAACGTCGATGCCCAAAAGATAAGGGATCGGCAATTCTTGGTTGTGTTGCAGTTTGTCCGGATGAGTGATATAAACGCTGTTCCGACCGCCAAAAACAAAATCGCCAGTCGGCAAAATAGTGAAGGAAAAAAAATCGCCCCCGTTCGCACCGTATTCAAAACTGTACGTCTTCATCTCCATGTTGACCGGGTTTAATTTTAGCAAATACTTATCGGTCCATCCCCAAACATTCCCCTGCTGGTCAGTCTGCATGCCGCTGAATCCCCGCTCTCCGATGAGGTGGGAGACATCGTATTTCTGGACAATTCCCTTTTCTGGTTGCCCGGCCAAGCCATACCCCAACTGCCCAGCTGTACATGCCCACACCCTGCCCTGAAGGTCTTCACTAAAAAAAATGGGCGTTTGAAAAGTAGCCGTGGAGTTTTCTGAAAAAAGGTGATTAAAAAAAGTATCCCTTTGGTGATCGTATACGCTGAACCCATCATGTCGGTTGATCCAAATATTGCCTCGGCTATCCTCGATCAAATTGCTGTAAAACCTCGCCTCCTGCGGAGGGGCACCAGGTTCCATTTCTTGCTTGAACCGCTTTAGGGAATTCGCCGATTTGTCCCAACGGATCAGCCCGTCCTCAAAGGCATTGATCCACAGGCGCTGGTGAGAATCCCAAAGAATATCCGCTAGCTGATCAAATGCAAGGTCGAGGTCGGGCAGCAAAGGGGTCAGTTTCCCATTGGCTGGGTTGTAGGTCATTAGGCCCGGTTGGTAGGATATCGTCAAATTCCCATTGGGGTCGACAGAAATGCCCCGGCTGGAAAAAGACTCAAAATCGGATTCTAAAAATTGCTTGGGGATCGGTATGCCGCTCCATTCACTGGTTTGCCAATCCAAATGAAACAACTGGTCAGCCGCCCTTGGCACTACCGTCAGACTGGAGTCCGCTGGGTTTTGGTAGGTATAAAATGCAAAACCGCTGTTTTCAGGGTTTAAATGTTCGTAGGAATGAATGACGTATTGCTGGACGGTCGGGTCAAAAATAAAAACGCCAGAAGGTGATCCGCCCCAAATGCGGCCCTGCCCATCCAAGTGGTCAATTCCGTAAAATATTTTTTCCTTCAATTGATTGCGCTTCCACATGACCACTTCCTGTTTGGGGATATTGTAAACGGCAAGTCCAGCAGAGGTCGTGACCCACAGTTCGTTTTTGCTTTTTAGGCGAATGTCGCCGATAGACGTTCTCTCGATCAGTTTGTCTTTGTCGGATTTTTTAAAAGGTAAAGGGGTAAACGTTTTATTTTTTTGGTTAAAAACATTGACCCCCGTGCCCCATGCGCCGACGTAGAGGAGTCCGTTTTCGTGCAGGTACATTCTTCTAAATCTGTTGAGACTGAGCTCGTATAATTTGTCTTCTTGTGGGAAAACATGCCACTCCATTTGTTTGGAATACTTGTTCAGTTCCAACAAACCTGCCCCCGTCCCGACCCAAATAATCGAGTCGTTGGAAATGTCCTGTTCGATCGCATAGATCCGGTCAACGCCTTCTGGGTTTTGTAAAACGGCGGCCACTTTCTTTTGATCGAAGCGGTATAGCTCAAATGTATCCTGGTCCGGCAGGTATTTGCAAAGGCCCATATCAGCCGTCCCGACCCAAATTTCCCCTTGCCGGTCGTACAGAAAAGAACTTACGAGATTGGGGTGACTGAGGTTGGCGGGGTCGTTGAGTTTGGGGTCTCTGAAAACATAATTTCTGAATTTGTCGGAATGCAGGTCTAATACCGACAGCCCCATAAAAGTAGCGATCCAGAGTTGGTCGGGGCAGATCATCAATTTCTGAATCCGATCATCGATGAGCGAATTGGGGTTGTCCCGTTGGTTCTGGTAAAGTTTGATCTGTGACCCATCATACCGGCAGATTCCCTCGTCCGTGCCGATCCAAATAAACCCATCCATGTCTTGTGTGATCGCCCGGATGCTGTTGCTCGGCAAGCCGTCTTTCACTGTCAGGTTTTTAGGGTTTTCAAAAACATATTGGGCCAGCGTTGGCAGGTTCGCCAAGACGTTGATGAAAATCAAAACCAATATGAATTGTTGTTTCAGCATGGATAAGCAAAACGCCTAAAGGCCAACGGGTGTATTTCAAAATTTCGGTCAATGTACTGGAGATTTCCTGATCGCCAGCCGCCGAACTGGAGTTCGGCGATACAATGACCGAAATTTTGAAATACACCCAGGCCAACTGTTTTTTCACCAACAATAATACTGTTTATAAAAACAATAAAAGAACCCTTCCGATTGGACGTGACCATATTATGAGTGAAAGCTCTTCCTCTTTGAGTGGGCAGGCCTTATCTTGAGTGAAAGGACCGATTTTTTGAGTGGATGGAAAATAGGAGGTGTTTTTCGGCAAACTCAATAAATAGCTATTTCCACACATATCAACTAAGCGCTGAATCATCTCCTATTTTATCTGCTACCAGTCCACCCCACCTTTGCATCACCAATTCCAAACAATCCAAAACAACTGATAAAAACCATTTGAAAACAATTTTTTTAAAACAACCACTTGAAAACATGTCTTCGAAAAACCATCTGAAAACAAACAATAAAACCAACTAAAATGAAAACAATATCCAATTTATCCGCCGACAACCTGAAACACTGTTGTTCTAATGCACCGAGTAAAGTCTAATGAGTTGTTATATTAATTGGCGAAAAATGATGGGCTGCCTCAACTGATCGGGGTAGCCTTTTTTATTCAAATATTTATTGGTAAATTAGTAGCCTTTTTAAAATCATCATAACAATATGGCTGTATTAGAGAAAAAAATGACCTGGCAGGAGTTCCGGGAAATGGAAGTAGGTGAGCAAGACAACTTTATCTATGAACTGATCAACGGCATCCTTATGAAACGCACGTCTCCGAGCATCACGCACCAACGTATTTCACGAAAATTAACTGAAGCCTTGGGCAAGTTCCTTTCTGGCAATCCGATTGGCGAGTACTTCTACGCTCCAACCGACGTCTATTTGGATGATTATAACGGGATCGTTCCCGATATTTCTTTTGTGGCTAAGGATCGATCTTTTATCATCGAAAACGGGGAGTACATTAACGGTGCCCCAGATTTGGTCGTAGAAATTATTTCCCCCGGTTCTGTTAAACGGGATCGGGTGGAGAAAAAAGATTTGTATGAAAAATTCGCTGTTAAGGAATATTGGCTTATCGACCCTGCGAATAGGACGGTAGAGATTTTTACCATTACAGATAATAAATATGCATTGCGTGCTTTTTTAGAGGAGGAGGGTAAATTGACTTCGGAGCTGTTGGTGGGGTTTGAGATGGGGTTGGGGGAATTGTTTGGGTGAAGTAGTAAGTTTCGAGTGACAACTTATAAATTTCCCCCCGCTGGTTTTAGTTTCCAAACTAAAACCCTATATTTAAACGTCTGAGACGTTATTAAAAAGGAGTAGGGTAAATGCCAAAGACATTAAAAATAAAAGACAGCAGTTAGGAAACTGCTGCCAGCGAAGGGCAACCTTTCCTTCAAATTGTAAAATTTAAAAAAGGGGTTTTGCAAAAACAAAAAAAGCCGATCGCCCAAAGGCGGTCGGCTTTTTTGTTTCCTAAACCACACATCCTACCCAGCGGACACTTCCTCTTCCATATAAGCCTCCATGGGCGGACAGGTACAGACCAAATTCCGGTCCCCAAATGCATTGTCCACGCGGCCAACAGAAATCCAGAATTTAAACCCTTCTTTCAGATAAGGGATTGGGTAAGCTGCTTTCTCGCGGGAGTAAGGTTTGTCCCAATCATTCGCCGTGATCTGCTCAATCGGGTGAGGGGCATTGTGCAGTGGGTTGTTGTCTTTGGCAAAAAGGCCAGAGGCGATTTCGTCAATTTCTTTGCGGATGGCCAACATGGCATCGCAGAAGCGGTCGAGCTCGTCTTTGCTTTCGCTTTCGGTCGGTTCGATCATCAGGGTGCCTGCGACGGGAAAGCTCAAGGTCGGGGCATGGAAGCCATAGTCGATCAGGCGCTTGGCGATGTCCTCGGCGCTGCAAAACTCTTTGAACGGGCGAACATCGAGGATCATTTCGTGAGCGGCACGCCCTTTAACG